>NZ_JSAK01000001.1:0-239060 GCF_000802965.1 Pseudomonas fluorescens
AGCAGTTGGGGTTTTGTTTTGCCCGCAGGAAAGTGGGTGGCGCAACAGTCCTGGTTTCCACGCCGTCATCTATCCGACGTTTCGATACTCAGCGGAGCGAATGCGCGCCTGTCGCTTCAAGAGAACGCTACTAGCGGCCGATAACCATTTGGTACAGCGATCTTCACTTCTTCTTGCCTTCATTTTGAAAATGCAGTTTAAGAAAAATCGCTTGATAGGTTATGGCTACTGGCTATCATCTGCGCGCCGGAATGGGCAGGTGAAGCTGATCCTGTTTGTTTATTGCCTTCGGTTCTTCTTCTTAAATTGCCTGGAAATCTTCGATGCTGTCGTATCACCAAAAGAGTTTTTTGATCGTCGATGATTTCTCGGATTTCCGTAGCTCGGTCAGGTCCATGCTGCGGGAGCTAGGCGTCAAGGATGTGGACACTGCCGACACGGGCGAACAGGCGCTGAAAATGTGTTCGCAGAAGTCTTACGACTTTATCCTGCAGGATTTCCATCTGGGCGATGGCAAGAAGAACGGTCAGCAGGTTCTCGAAGATTTGATGATCGAGAAGTTGATCAGCCACGAAAGTGTTTTCGTCATGGTCACTGCTGAAACCAGCCAGGCCATGGTGCTCAGTGCTCTGGAGCACGAACCCGATGCCTACCTGACCAAGCCTTTCAATCGCGCCGGACTAGCCCAGCGCCTGGAGCGTTTGGTGCAGCGCAAGACTCTGCTCAAGCCGATACTGCAAGCGCTTGATCGGGCTAAGCCGGTTGAGGTGCTCAATGCCTGCATCGCCCTGTGCAAGCAAGATATCCGCTATTCGCCGTTGTGCCTGCGATACCGGGCTGATGCCTTGCGTGACCTGAATCAGAATGAAGCGTTGGAACGCCTGTACGACAGCATTATTGCTGATCGTCCTCTGCCGTGGGCATTTGCCGGTCTGGGGCAGTTGCTGTTCAAGCGGGGGCAGGTCAAGCAAGCCAAGGGTGTCTACGAAAAAGCCCTTAAGGTGTTCCCGATGATGCCGGCGCTCTATGACGGGATGGCCGATGTGCTGGTCGCCGAAGGGGACACCAAGGCAGCCCAAAACGTGCTGGAGGAAGCCATTCGATTGTCACCGCTGGCGGTGCGTCGGCAAGCGCTACTGGGTAAGTTGGCGATGACCAACGAAGATTTTGACACCGCCTCCAGAGCCTACCGCCAGGCAGTTTCGCAAGGTGCCCAGTCACGCTTCAAGGATGCGGAAAGTAATCTTGGGCTGGCCCACGCCTTGATCAGCAAAGGCAGCGAAAGAGGTCTGGATACCCGGACCCGGCTGGAAATCAATACGACATTGAGTGCCGTGGCCAAAGAGAACCCCACCGATCCTGGCCTGCAAATTCGTGCGCGGCTGATGAAAGCCACCAGTCTGCTGCTTAATGACGGCGAAACCGCAGAGAAGCTCACCGAGCAAGCCATGATGCGTCTCGACGGCATGGAGCAGTTCATGAGTGCCGAAGCGGCGCTATTGGTGGCCAAGCAACTGCAAATGCTCGGGAAGCCGCAAGCGGGCGCCTCGATGCTGAAAAACTGTGCGGAAATTTACGGCGACGATCCGGCGGTCATGAAAGACATCGCCAAGCTCACCGATGACCCGACGATCCTCAATTCCGGCAATGCCGCGGCTGATCTCAACCGTCAAGGCGTACGGGTCTACAAGACCGGCAATCTCGTTGAGGCGCGGGATGTCTTCCGCAAAGCCCTGGCGCTGCAGCCAAAGAACATCAGTATCGCGTTGAACATGGCGCAGGCACTCTTGCATCGCACCGATACCAGTGCGCCCTCGGCCGAGCTCGAAGAATGTCGAACCTGCCTGAAAATGGTCGGTTTGATGCCTGATAGCGACGCACGTTACCCACGTTATCAAAAGCTGAAAAGCAAGGCATTTGGCGAATGAACGACAATCAGCAGGCACTGGATTTCTCCACGGTGATTGCTTCCACCGTGCACGACATGAAGAATTCTTTGGCCATGCTGATGCAGGCCCACAGCCAATGGCTGGCGAAACTGCCCGACCCTGCGCGCGTCACCCCGGAACAGGGCGTGATCGAATTCGAGTTCGCTCACCTCAACGGATTGTTGGTGCAGTTGCTGGGCCTCTACAAACTGGGTGTCAACCAGATGCCCCTGCAACCTGCCTATCACGAACTGGACGACTTCATCGAAGCACAATTGGCGTGTCATCAAGATGTCTTCGCGAGCCGTGGTATTGCCGCGACCTACGAAGTCGATCCGTTGAGCCCGCTGGGTTTCTTCGATCGTGAATTGATCGCTTCGGTGCTGGCCAACAGCATCAACAATGCCATTCGTTTTGCGCGTCATGCGGTGTTGGTCAGCGTCAGTGACGAGGCCGGGCAACTGGTGCTGACCATCAACGACGATGGCGAAGGTTATCCAGCCGAGATGATTGAGCGTCAGGCCGATTACGTACAAGGCATTAATCACAGCAGCGGCAGTACCGGGTTGGGTCTGTATTTTGCCGGCCGGATTGCAGCGTTGCATCAGCGTAATGGTGTCGGCGGGCGCACCGAAATCAGCAACGGCGGCCCCTTGGGTGGTGGCGTCTTCAATCTCTACCTGCCCTGAAAAAACGCAGCTTCTACATTTTGTTCTCGACCTGCTTGATATTCTGAACACGCGGAGCCTATTTTGTACGGGTCGCCGTTCGCGGCCCGTACAACAACAAGGATTGCGTCATGACAACCGATGGCCTGGGTTCACTCGCTCAGCGATTGACGGGCATTGATGAGATTGAATGTGTCACGCCGGATTTGAATGGCGTGCCACGGGGCAAGGTGATGACCTCCGAGGGTTTCCTTGCAGGACGGCGTTTGCAGATGGCGCGGGGTGTACTGCTGCAATGCATCATGGGCGGATACCCGCCAGCGCGTTTTTACGGTAGTGATGATGGTGACCTGGCGCTGGTTCCAGACCCAGCGCAGATCCATCGATTGCCCTGGAGCACGCAACCGCGCGCATTCGCCATTTGTGATGCGGACGAGTTGACCGGCGCAAGTTCCAGTCTCTCGACGCGTGGCCTGCTCAAATCAGTCATCGCTCGGTACGCGACTCTTGGCTTGGCGCCGGTGGTGGCGACCGAAGTGGAGTTTTTTGTCTTTGCTTCCAACACCGACCCGACTCAACCCTTCCTGCCGCCAGTGGGCCTGGATGGCCGTCGTGAGGAGGGGCATTCGGCGTTCAGTGTCAGTTCCATTAACGGATTGCGGCCTTTCTTCAGTGAGGTCTATGAAGCCATGGCCGCGTTGGGCCTGCCTCGCGATACCTTCATGCACGAAATGGGTGTCAGTCAGTTCGAGATCAACCTGCTGCATGGCGATCCGCTGCTGCTGGCCGACCAGACATTCCTGTTCAAACATTTGCTGAAAGAAATTGCGCTCAAGCACGGTTTGATCGTGGTTTGCATGGCCAAACCATTGGCGCATACGCCAGGCAGTTCGATGCATATTCACCAGAGCATCGTCGATATCGGCACCGGACAAAACGTGTTCAGTGACGAGGCCGGTCAGGCGACGGCGACGTTCCGTCATTTCATCGCCGGCCAGCAGGCCGCAATGGCGGACTTCACCGCGCTGTTTGCACCGAACGTGAACTCGTATCAGCGCTTGTGCCATCCCTTCGCATCACCGAATAATGCCTGCTGGTCCCATGACAATCGGGCGGCCGGGTTGCGCATTCCGGCCAGTTCGCCGGTCGCTCGTCGGGTCGAAAACCGATTGCCTGGGGCTGATGCCAACCCGTATCTGGCGATCGCGGCGAGTCTGGCCGCGGGGTTGCATGGCATTGAGCACCGACTGGAGCCGAGTGAGCCGATCCAGGGCGAATTCGAAGTGCCGGACAATCTTTCGTTACCCTGTACCTTGCATGCAGCACTTGAACGTCTGAAACGTAGCCAATTGGCGAAGGAACTGTTCGGCGAGGAGTTCATCGAAGGCTACATCGCTTCGAAGACCATGGAGTTGACCAGTTTCTATGATGAAATTACTCCCTGGGAACGGCGTGTTCTAGCAGCCCAGGCCTGACGCACCGTCTATATGGGGCTATCTTTTCGGTAGCCCGATTCTCACTGCAAGGAGCCGCTCGGAACGCCGATGCGCCAAATCTGGAAACCCTTTCGAGCGCTGTATTTCGCCTCGCTGATGATGTTGATCGGCTCCGGCTTGCTGAGTACTTACCTGGGCTTGCGCCTGGCGGCTGATAATGTCGACAGTTTGTGGGTCGGTGCGTTGATGGCGGCCAACTATTTCGGCCTGGTGCTGGGCGGCAAGATCGGCCATCGCCTGATTGCCCGGGTCGGGCATATCCGGGCCTATTCCGCCTGCGCCGGGATCGTCGGCGCGGCGGTGCTCGGTCATGGGTTGGTCGACTGGTTGCCCGCCTGGCTATTCCTGCGGGTCATCGTCGGCCTTGGCATGATGTGCCAGTACATGGTCATCGAGAGCTGGCTCAATGAGCAGGCCGAAGCTTCGCAGCGTGGTGCGGTGTTCAGCGGCTACATGATCGCCTCGTACCTGGGGCTGGTGCTGGGTCAGTTGATTCTGGTCATGCACCCAGGGCTGGGTTTGGAACTGTTGATGCTGGTCGCGCTGTGCTTTGCCCTGTGTCTGGTGCCTGTCGCCCTGACCCGGCGAATTCACCCGGCGCCATTGCATCCGGCGCCGATGGAGCCGCGGTTCTTCATCAAGCGCGTGCCGCAGTCGCTGAGCACTGTGCTGGGCGCGGGGCTGATCATCGGTTCGTTCTACGGTCTGGCGCCGCTGTATGCCTCGCAGCAAGGGTTGTCCACGGAGCAGGTCGGTCTGTTCATGGGTAGCTGCATTTTTGCCGGTCTGCTGGTGCAGTGGCCGTTGGGCTGGTTGTCCGACCGTTATGACCGGGCGCTGTTGATCCGCTGTTTTGCGCTGATACTGGCCCTTGCCGCGTTGCCGTTGGCGATTTTGAAACAGGTGCCACTTGAGGTGTTGTTTATCGCCGGGTTCCTCTGCTCGCTGGTGAAGTTCTGCCTTTATCCGCTGGCGGTAGCGTTCTCCAATGACCACGTTGAGGCGGACCGTCGGGTATCACTGACGGCAATGTTGCTGGTGACCTACGGCGTTGGTGCCAGCATCGGTCCGCTGGCCGCTGGCGTGCTGATGAAGCTGTTCGGCAGCCAGATGCTCTATGCATTTTTCAGCTTCTTCGCGTTGGTGCTGGTGTGGCGAATCCGCCCGAAAGCGGTGACCAATCTGCATCAGGTGGACGACGCGCCGCTGCATCACGTCGCCATGCCGGACAGTATGTCGAGCTCGCCGCTGGTGGCTTGCCTCGATCCGCGGGTCGATGAGCAGGTGGTACAGGATCAGATGCAGAACCCGGTCGATCCGGAGATGACTCCTGAATCGGAGGCCGAACCTGAAAGCGATCCTCAACCGAAAGACCCTGACGCGGGTCGAGAGCAAAGCTTCACTGAAGCCCGGCCTTAAAATCCAGGCATAAAAAACGGGCAGTCACCGCAAGGGACTGCCCGTTTTTTATTTTTACTGCTGTATCAGAAATCGTCTTTGTCGAAGCGCCGCGCTTCGCGTTGCAACTGGTAGACGAATCGCTCGACCTGGCGCTGTACCAGCCCGCTCATGTTATGGAAGCGTACACCGGCGAAAGTAGTGGAGATCTTTTCTTCGAAATGCAGATAACGCAGTTCGACCGGCGCCGTCATATTGCCGAAAGGCAGGGCGGCCATGAAGCGGTCGTAGACCTGACCTAATTGCAGACTGCCAGTGATGTCGCCGGCGAAGCGCAGTTTGCAACCGGTGGCCGAGATGTCCAGCAGTTTGCCACTGATCGGCGTCTTGAGTTTCTCGCCATCCAGATCGACATCGACCAATTGGGCCAGCTTCAAGGCAGCACGGAACGCATTGCGACGCTGGTGGTAGACCACCTCGTCGGGCAGGGTGCCACGGTAGCAGCGACTACCACTGGATTCGTCGAGGGTCATCGGACCGTTGCTTTCCCAGGCAATTCGCACGCCTTCGTGGAAGCCTTCGATCTTGAACGGCTCGCCGGCCATCAAAAAGCGTTCGCCGTCACGCGGAATCATCTCGTCCATGGCAATCATGTTGCTGTCACGGTCAACGGCCACCAGATAGGTCTGGAAGCGCTGGCTGCGCTCGTTGAAGGTGATGATTAGCGGGTCATGACTTTCGTGCAACTGGCGCAGGTTGCTGGAGATTTCCAGAGGCGTGCTGAGCACCTTGGGTGGCTGCGGAGAATCTTCCGCACTTAAGGCATTGGACACGGTTAATCAATCTCCAGACAAAATTTGACTACGGCGAGCCAGCATATTGCCAGCATGTTTCGCGACTTGATAGAGGGGGCTCATCGACCGGCTTAAGCCTGACTGAGCGGGCGCGGTTTCACAAGCTTGGAGAATGATCCGCTGGCATCGTAGAGCGCGGGAGGTTCGCCGCCGGTGAGGATTTTCAGCTGGGTAGCCGTGGCAGCTTGCTGCACCAGGATTGACTGGCCATTGCTGGCATTGGTGGCTTGGCACTGGGCCAGGAGATCGGTCAGTACATCGCTTTGCGTAAGCAACGCCTCACCAACGCTCGACTGGCTTGCCAGTTGCTCCAAACCGCTACGGTTGGTCGGCAGGTTGAGGCTGGCAAGAATTTCACTGCGCTTGCGGCCATGCTGTTCGAGCAAAATGATCAGCGCCTGTTTCTGCGCGAGAACATCTTCAAGTAGAGGCATGTCGCGGCCATGCAAGGCGAGGGACTCGGTCTGCAGCAGCTCGAGCAAATGTTGCGCTGGAGCAAAGTCGTCGGTGATCAGTTGCAATAAATTAGTGTCGTGCATGGCTGGCCTTGGGTTTTAAGCGTCCAAAAGCCTGGCGCCGGCCGTGGCCTAGCGCTGGGCTTCGAAGTTGAGCAGTTTGCTGGCTACACGGTTGCTGTCGACTTTGTAGCTGCCATCGGCAATCGCTGCTTTCAACTCGGCCACGCGGGCGTTGTCGACGACAGGCTGATCGCGCAGCGTATCAGTGACCTTTTGCAACTGCTGAGCCTCATTGCTGAGATGTACCGATTCCCCGCTTTTGACGGTACCGGCCTGTTCGGCCGGGGTATTCAGCGGCGCGGAGTTGCCAGCTTCGGCGGTTTCCTTGGTGGCGCTGGTACGTGTACTGCCCGTAAGTGACGAGGAGCTGTTCAAACGGCTGAAATCAATGACCATGATAAAAAACCTCTGGGAATTTGGACGCTTGCCATGTTTTCGGCCCTTCCCTGAAAAACTTTAGGCCCATTTATCAATGAGCGTGCGCGCGTCAGCGTTTGCCCGGCATGGGACACAGTTTAGGGAACAGCCTCGGTCAGCGCCACAGCTTCACCAAAAGAGGTTCCTACATGGACACTTCCACCTGGCCCGGCGCGGTCACTTGCGCCTTGATCACTCGCTTGGAGTTGAGGTTTTTCACTCGGATCTGTTCGCTCATGCCGCCGTTGGCCAGCGCTTCGCCCGGCATGCGCACGCTGAGCGTACCACTGCGGGCGGTAATCACCACCTGATCGCCCTTGCGGATCACTTCCGCCTGTTCGAGATTCACCAAGGTAATCACCTGATCAGCGACCATTGGTCGGGTAAGTCGTTGCCCGATCGCCTGATCCACGGAGGTCAGGTAGCCCTGGCTGATCAGACTGATATCGCGCTCGCGCAGAAGGACATCTGCAGGCTCGACGATACCCGCGCGCCGCAGCGGTCGGGCGGTGGTCACAACGTCGCGAAACAGGCGCACTTGAGCGGGTACGAAGACCGTCCAGGGGGACGAACCCTCACAGCGAACCTTGACCGTGACGCGCCCCAACGGCTTGGCCGGGCTCTCCAGCGTGGCTGTCAATTCCTTGTCGCACATTGGCATGTGCATGCGTGGATCGAGCTGGTTGACCTGGATTTCATAGCGACCTTCCGTTTGACTGGTTGCCAGATAGTCCTCTACGGTGAATTCAAGAAAGCCCTGGGTGACGCCGATAAGCATGTCAGGCAAGGTAACCGCGTCAGCAAGGGCAGGGCTGCCAGCGTTGAACAGGCACACAGCCGCCAACACGCCGAGGCATTTGCGGTAGAGCGTGGTCAGGCGTCGGGAAAATGTCGGTTCTGTGTTCATGAAGAGATAAAAAGCAAGCGCCGTGCCGTTTAGTGATGAATGTGCGTCGCAACAACACTTAGCGTTGGTTTAGGAGTCTGGGCATGGCTGGTGTAATGGATTCGGTGAACCAGCGCACGCAACTGGTGGGGCAGAATCGCCTTGAGCTGTTGTTGTTCCGTCTCGACGGCCAGCAGCTGTATGGGATCAACGTGTTCAAGGTGCGGGAGGTGCTGCAATGCCCGAAATTGACGTTGATGCCCAAGTCCAGTCCTGTCGTGTGCGGCGTGGCGAACATTCGGGGGGCGACCATTCCGATCCTGGATCTGGCGATGGCAACCGGCTCCGGTGCGTTGAAGGACAAGAACAATCCTTTCGTGATCATCACGGAGTACAACACCAAGACCCAGGGTTTCCTGGTGCGTTCGGTGGAGCGCATTGTGAACATGAACTGGGAAGAGATTCATCCGCCACCCAAGGGCACCGGGCGCGATCACTACCTCACGGCAGTGACTCGGGTCGACAATCAGTTAGTCGAAATCATCGACGTCGAGAAGGTGCTGGCGGAAGTGGCGCCGACGCCGGAAGCGATTTCCGTGGGTGTGGTCGATGTCGAAACCCAGCACAAGGCGCTGTCCTTGCGCGTGCTGACGGTCGATGACTCGTCGGTGGCGCGCAAGCAGGTCACGCGTTGCCTGCAAACGGTCGGTGTCGAAGTGGTGGCGTTGAACGACGGCCGGCAAGCGCTGGATTACCTGCGCAAACTGGTCGACGAGGGGAAGAAGCCGGAAGAAGAGTTCCTGATGATGATCTCCGACATCGAGATGCCGGAGATGGACGGATACACGCTGACGGCCGAGATCCGCAACGACCCTCGCATGCAAAAGCTTCATATCATCCTGCATACTTCGTTGTCGGGTGTGTTCAATCAGGCGATGGTCAAGAAGGTCGGTGCCGATGACTTCCTTGCCAAATTCCGACCTGATGACCTGGCATCCCGGGTAGTCGACCGGATTAAAGCAGCAGACATCAACTAGGGGCGTTCGGTCCCTGGCAGTCAACACGATTTTAGAGGCGGCAGCATTGTCTACGGGTAATTTGGATTTCGAACAGTTCCGGGTATTCCTGGAAAAAGCCTGTGGCATTTTGCTCGGTGAAAACAAGCAGTATCTGGTCTCGAGCCGTCTCAACAAGCTGATGGAACAGCAAGGCATCAAGTCGTTGGGTGAGCTTGTCCAGCGCATGCAAACCCAGCCGCGCAGCGGTTTGCGTGAGCAGGTAGTGGATGCCATGACCACCAACGAAACCCTGTGGTTTCGTGACACCTATCCATTTGAAGTCCTGAAGAACAAAGTGCTGCCCGAGGCGATCAAGGCCAGTCCCGGCCAGCGCTTGCGGATTTGGTCGGCGGCCTGTTCGTCGGGTCAGGAGCCGTACTCGCTGTCGATGTCCATCGACGAGTTCGAGCGGGTCAACATGGGCCAGTTGAGGATGGGCGTGCAGATCGTTGCCACTGATCTGTCCGGTACCATGCTGAACAACTGCAAGACCGGCGAGTACGACAGCCTGGCCATCGGTCGTGGTCTGTCGCCGGAGCGGTTGCAGCGTTACTTTGATCCGAAAGGGCCGGGTCGCTGGGCTATCAAGGCGCCGATCAAGAGTCGAGTGGAGTTTCGTTCGTTCAACCTGCTGGACAGCTACGCGAGCCTCGGCAAGTTTGACATCGTGTTCTGCCGCAACGTGCTGATCTACTTCTCCGCCGAGGTTAAGAAGGACATCCTGTTGCGTATCCACAGCACGTTGAAGCCCGGCGGTTATCTGTTCCTCGGTGCTTCCGAAGCGCTGAACGGATTGCCCGATCATTACCAGATGGTCCAGTGCAGCCCGGGGATTATCTACCAGGCGAAATGATTCATTCGGTGTCATCAAAAACGGGAGTCCTCAAAGACTCCCGTTTTTTTTGCCCGATGATTTCCAACTGACACCGCATGTAGGAGCCGGCTTGCTGGCGATCCAGGCGCCGCAGTCATCCAGACAGACCGCGTCATCGTTCATCGCCAGCAAGCCGGCTCCTACAGGGTGAGGCCAAGCGGCAGAAAAGCGGCATCCAGCGGAAGCCGGTTGCCGCTTTTCTGGCATTGCCGCGTTGCCACTGCCCGCAAAGCCCCGGTTTATGGGCTTTTTTGAATTGGCATGACGCTTGCTATGTTCATCGTACGAAAAATCAGGTCACCCGAAGGTTTCCCGACATGAGCATCAGCTTCGATAAAGCGCTCGGCATTCACGAAAAGGCACTGGGCTTCCGCGCCCAGCGTGCCGAAGTCCTGGCCAACAACATCGCCAACGCCGATACCCCGAACTACAAGGCGCGGGATCTGGAATTCTCGAAAGTGCTCGAGGCGCAGAACGATAAGGCCAAGAACGGCACGTTCGCCTTGAACATGACCAACAGCCGTCACATCGAAGCCGAAGGCCTGGGCAATGGCGATGAGTCGCTGATGTATCGCACGCCGATGCAACCGTCGATCGACCAGAACACCGTGGACGCCCAACTGGAACAGTCGAACTACGCGGAAAACGCCGTCGGCTTCCAGGCCAGCTTCACCCTGCTCAACAGCAAATTCAAAGGGCTGGTGTCAGCCCTGCGCGGAGAGTAAGTCATGTCTCTATCCAGTGTTTTCAACATTGCCGGTAGCGGCATGAGTGCGCAGACCACTCGCTTGAACACCGTTGCTTCGAACATTGCCAACGCCGAGACGGTCTCGTCGAGCATCGATCAGACCTACCGTGCGCGTCACCCGGTGTTCGCCACCATGTTCCAGGGTGGCCAGAGTGGCGGTAGCGATTCGCTGTTCCAGAACCAGGACGCGGCCGGCCAAGGTGTGCAGGTCATGGGCGTGGTCGAAGATCAGAGCAATCTTGAAGCGCGTTATGAGCCGAACCATCCGGCGGCCGATGCCAAGGGTTACGTCTACTACCCGAACGTCAACGTGGTTGAGGAAATGGCCGACATGATTTCCGCGAGCCGTTCGTTCCAGACCAATGCCGAAATGATGAACACCGCCAAAACCATGATGCAGAAAGTCCTGACCCTCGGTCAGTGATAAGGGGCGACTCAGATGAGTGTTACCGATACCACCAGCGGTTTGAGCCTCAACGACATCCTGGCCAACTCTTCGGTCAAGACCAACACCACGACGGACGGTCTGGCAGGGGCAACCGGCAGCGCCACGGGCAAACAAGCCCTGGGCAAGGACGCGTTCCTGCAGTTGCTGGTAACGCAGCTGAAAAACCAGAACCCGCTGGAGCCCCAGGACAACGGCGAGTTTGTGGCGCAGTTGGCTCAATTCAGTAGCCTGGAAGGGATCACCACCCTCAATGACACCGTTACGGGTATCGCCAGTAACTACAACTCGTCCCAGGCATTGCAGGCCTCGTCGCTGGTTGGGCGTACGGTCATTGCTCCAGGCGACAAGGCGGTGGTCGACACTTCCAAGCCCCTCAAGGGTACGGTCGCAATGCCGTCGGCGGTGTCGAGCGCCACGCTGAAGATCACCGACGCGGATGGCAAGGTGGTACGCACCATCGACATGGGCTCCCAAAGTGCCGGCAACGCCGACTTCACCTGGGATGGCAAGAACGACGCGGGTGAGGTTGCAGCCTCGGGCACTTACACCTTTGCCGCTTCGACCACCATCGACAGTCAGGCCGTATCGCTGATCACCAACCTGCCAGCGACCGTCAACAGCGTGACCATCAGCCAGACCGGCGGTGAGTTGATGCTCAATCTGGCCGGACTGGGCAGCATCGCCCTGTCCAAAGTGCAAACCATTGGTATATAGAGCCGACTAGCACGGCATAAAGGAGTGGAATATGTCTTTCAACATCGGCCTTAGCGGTCTCTATGCAGCCAACAAACAACTGGACGTGACCGGCAACAACATCGCCAACGTCGCGACCACAGGTTTCAAGTCGTCCCGTACAGAATTCGAAGACGTGTACTCAGCGACCAAACTGGGTACCGGCAGCAAGACCGTCGGTAACGGCGTGCGTCTGGCCAACGTTTCCCAACAGTTTAGCCAGGGTGACGTGAACAGCACCGGCAACGTGCTCGACATGGGTATCCAGGGTTCGGGTTTCTTCGTGCTGAGCAACAACGGCGCGCTGACGTACACCCGTGCCGGTACTTTCAAGACCGACAAGGAAGGTTACGTCACCAACACCGACGGCACTGCGCGTTTGCAGGGCTACGGCGTGGATGCCAATGGCAAGATTCTCAATGGCGTGTTGACTGACCTGCGCATCGATACCTCTAACCTGGCCCCAAAGGCCACCAACAGCGTGTCGTCGACGATCAACCTGAACTCCACGGCTGAGGTAATTGACCAGACGGTTGCCACGAACAAGTTCGACCCGAGCAAGCCAGCCACTTACACCAAGCAGTTCACTACCCCGGTTTTCGATACCCAGGGTAACCAGCACGACATGGACCAGTACATGGTCAAGACGGGTCCGAACACTTGGCAAACCTACACCCTGATCGATGGTCGCAACCCGGATGGCAGCGACCCTGCCGTGACTGCTCCGATTCCTTCGACCATGTCGTTCGATTCGAGCGGCAAACTGGTTTCGGTCAGCACGCCGGTTCCGCCAACCGTTCCGCCGACCGTTCCGACGCCTGCGCCGATTATCAGTAGCGACTTGAAAATCACCAACTGGACTCCGGGCTCCGTCACTGATGGTGTCTGGACCGCCAATGGTGCAAGCGCCGACCCGGCGGGTGTAACCATTTCGATGGCCAACACCACGCAATTCAACGCCGACACTGCACGTTCGATTCCGGCGCAGAACGGCTATGCCACTGGCCAGATCACCAGCCTGACCATCGACGGCAGCGGTGTGTTGTTGGCCAACTTCAGCAACTACCAGACCAAGCCAATCGGCCAGATTTCGTTGGCCAGTTTCACCAACGAGCAAGGTTTGCAGCAAGTAGGCGGTACCAGCTGGAAGGAAACCTACGCATCGGGCATTCCTGGTTACGACGCACCGGAAACCGGATCCTTGGGTCAGATCGTTTCCAACTCCCTGGAAGAGTCCAACGTCAACCTGACCAACGAGCTGGTCGATTTGATCAAGGCGCAGAGCAACTACCAGGCGAACGCCAAGACCATCTCCACCCAAAGCACCATCATGCAGACCATCATTCAGATGACCTGATGCGGGTTAGTTGAAAACGCTGCACAAGGAGCCCCTCGCAAGAGGGGCTTTTTTGTGGGTGATAGATCAAAGGATCGCAGCCTGCGGCAGCTCCTACAGGTGGATCGCATTTCAATGTAGGAGCTGCCGCAGGCTGCGATCCTTTGATCTTAAAGAGAAGGCAAAAGAAACCCCCCGATCAGCCAGAAGCTCATCGGGGGTTTCAGGTGAGCACAATACGGCGCTTACATCACATGCCCTGAAATGTGTAGGAGCCGGCTTGCTGGCGATAAACGATGACGCTGTCTGCCTGAATGACCGCGGCGTCTGGATCGCCAGCAAGCCGGCTCCTACAAAAAGAAAACCCCCGATAATCCAGAGGACTGATCGGGGGTTTTAGATAAGCGCCTTGCGGCGCCTACCGGCTCAGCTTATTGGCAAGCTTCGCAATCCGGCTCGTCGATGGCGCAAGCCTTCGGCACTGGAGCAGGACCGGCTGGAGCAGCCAGGACCGAATCGTCACCGTGGTTGCCGCCGCTGGAAACAGCGTTCAGCTTGCCGGTGTTGATGGTCGACTTCTCGGTGCTGGTCGCGGCCAGGGCGCGGAGGTAGTAAGTGGTTTTCAGACCACGGTACCAGGCCATGCGGTAGGTCACGTCCAGTTTCTTGCCCGAAGCGCCAGCGATGTACAGGTTCAGCGACTGAGCCTGGTCGATCCACTTCTGACGACGGCTTGCCGCGTCAACGATCCACTTGGTGTCCACTTCGAACGCAGTCGCGTAGAGCTCTTTGAGTTCTTGCGGGATGCGCTCGATCTGCTGCACCGAACCGTCGTAGTACTTCAGGTCGTTGATCATGACCGAGTCCCACAGACCGCGAGCCTTGAGGTCGCGAACCAGGTACGGGTTGATCACGGTGAATTCGCCCGACAGGTTCGATTTCACATAGAGGTTCTGGTAGGTCGGTTCGATCGACTGCGATACGCCAGTGATGTTGGCGATGGTCGCGGTCGGTGCGATGGCCATGATGTTGGAGTTGCGAATACCTTTTTGTACACGGGCGCGAACCGGTGCCCAGTCCAGGGTTTCGTTCAGGTCAACGTCGATGTACTTCTGGCCACGGGCTTCGATCAGGATCTGTTGCGAATCCAGCGGCAGGATGCCCTTGGACCACAGCGAACCCTGGAACGTCTCGTAGGCGCCACGCTCGTCAGCCAGGTCGCAGGAAGCCTGGATCGCGAAGTAGCTGACCGCTTCCATCGACTTGTCGGCGAACTCGACGGCAGCGTCGGAACCGTAAGGGATGTGCTGCAGGTACAACGCGTCCTGGAAGCCCATGATGCCCAGGCCGACCGGACGGTGCTTGAAGTTGGAGTTCTTCGCTTGCGGCACCGAGTAGTAGTTGATGTCGATCACGTTATCGAGCATGCGCACGGCGGTGTTCACGGTGCGTTCCAGCTTGGCGGTGTCGAGCTTGCCGTTGACGATGTGGTTCGGCAGGTTGATCGAACCCAGGTTGCAAACGGCGATCTCGTCCTTGTTGGTGTTCAAGGTGATCTCGGTGCACAGGTTCGAGCTGTGGACCACGCCGACGTGCTGCTGCGGGCTACGCAGGTTGCACGGGTCTTTGAAGGTCAGCCATGGGTGGCCGGTTTCAAACAGCATGGACAGCATTTTGCGCCACAGGTCTTTGGCCTGGATGGTCTTGAACAGCTTGACCTTGCCCGGGTACTCGGTCAGGGCTTCGTAGTACTCGTAACGCTCTTCGAAGGCCTTGCCGGTCAGGTCGTGCAGGTCTGGAACTTCAGACGGCGAGAACAGGGTCCATTTGCCGTCATCGAAGACGCGCTTCATGAACAGGTCAGGGATCCAGTTGGCGGTGTTCATGTCGTGGGTACGACGGCGATCATCACCGGTGTTCTTGCGCAGCTCGATGAACTCTTCGATGTCCATGTGCCAGGTTTCCAGGTAGGCACACACAGCGCCTTTGCGCTTGCCACCCTGGTTAACGGCAACGGCGGTGTCGTTCACTACTTTGAGGAACGGTACGACGCCCTGGGATTTGCCGTTGGTGCCCTTGATGTACGAACCCAGCGCACGAACCGGCGTCCAGTCGTTGCCCAGGCCGCCAGCGAATTTCGACAACATGGCGTTGTCGTGGATCGCGTGGTAGATGCCCGACAGGTCGTCCGGCACGGTGGTCAGGTAGCAGCTGGACAGCTGTGGACGCAGGGTACCGGCGTTGAACAGGGTTGGGGTCGACGACATGTAGTCGAAGGACGACAACAGGTTGTAGAACTCGATCGCACGGTCTTCTTTCTGCTTCTCTTCGATCGCCAGGCCCATGGCCACGCGCATGAAGAAGATCTGTGGCAGTTCGAAACGCACGCCATCCTTGTGGATGAAGTAACGGTCGTACAGGGTTTGCAGGCCCAGGTAAGTGAACTGCTGGTCGCGCTCGTGATTGATCGCCTTGCCCAGTTTTTCCAGGTCGAAAGTGGCCAGGATCGGGTTCAGCAATTCGAATTCGATACCCTTGGCGATGTAGGCCGGCAGGGCCTTGGCGTACAGGTCGACCATTTCGTGGTGGGTCGCGCTCTCGGCGACACCGAGGAAGCCCAGGCCTTCGGCACGCAGGGTGTCCATCAGCAGGCGGGCGGTCACGAACGAGTAGTTCGGCTCACGCTCGACCAGGGTACGGGCGGTCATCACCAGGGCGGTGTTGACGTCGGTCAGGGCCACGCCGTCGTACAGGTTTTTCAGGGTTTCGCGCTGGATCAGGTCGCCATCGACTTCTTCCAGGCCTTCGCACGCTTCGGTGACGATGGTGTTCAGGCGACCCATGTCCAGCGGTGCCAGGCTACCGTCGGTGCGGGTAATGCGGATCGACGGGTGAGCGTTGACCGCTTCCTCGGCCGGGGCGTGGGCAGCGCGTTCTTTGGAACGACCGTCACGGTAGATCACGTAGTCGCGGGCGACTTTCTGCTCGCCGGCACGCATCAGGGCCAGTTCAACCTGGTCCTGGATTTCTTCGATGTGGATGGTGCCGCCCGATGGCATGCGACGCTTGAAGGTGGCGGTGACCTGTTCGGTCAGGCGGGCAACGGTGTCGTGGATTCGCGACGAAGCGGCAGCGGTGCCGCCTTCAACTGCGAGAAACGCCTTGGTGATAGCGACGGTGATTTTGTCATCGGTGTAAGGAACGACAGTGCCGTTACGCTTGATCACGCGAAGCTGGCCCGGCGCGGTGGCGGACAGATCCGAATTCGAATCAGCGGCCTGCGGCAAGGTGCCCTGCGGGTTCTCGCGAGTTGTGTCGGTTTGCATGGGTGTCTCCACGTTCTCTATGTTTGTTTGGGCACCATCACGGTGCCCACCGTTCCGTCCTGAAGCACTACAACCGGCGAGTGCCGGGCATAACAACTTCGGGACAGTAGGAAGGGTGCTATATGGGCGCCGCTTCCATGCCGAAGTCTTTGGTCTCACGCCAGAGGCGCAAGACCGGGGTCCTTTGAGGTGACAGTTGGGGACTGCAACACCCGTACCGTTTTCACCCTTTTGGGCCGAAATACAGTAGCCATCCGCACGCGCGGTTTGGTCTTTCGAAAATACGTTTGGTTCAACCGGACAGAGGCAATAAAAGCGCTTGAAATTGGTGTCTGGTTTGTGTTTGGTTTTTTGCGTAAAACCCTACATCTAGGGTTTTTTTCACGCCGGGGTACAAGATAATGCGTTTTGGGGGGGCATTGCAACGTACTACCTGTGGATAAACCTGTGCGTAAATTGTGTGTGAAAGATGGAATCGGCGTGTAGGCCGCGATGCTGCTGGACCGGACCTTTTTTCATCGATTTTCAACGAGCGAAAACGGCCGGGCAGATTTTTAAGGGCGCGAACCCTATCACAAAAATCTGCCGTGTCCGAACGCATTTAGCGGCTTGTGTTCTGCGCGGGCGACGTTTATACAATCGGCCAGCATGTATGCACTTTATCCTCCCCAATCATTACAAAAAGACGGGCGGATCCTTCCTTATTAGTGTTATTGGCAAGAAGAGGTCACCCGTGGAGCAGCAAGCGTGGCAGGTATTGATTGTGGAAGACGACCAGCGTCTGGCCGAACTGACCCGAGATTACCTGGAAGCCAACGGCCTGCGTGTGTCGATCGAGGGCAATGGCGCCCTGGCCGCGGCGCGCATCATCAAGGAGCAGCCAGACCTGGTGATCCTTGATCTGATGCTTCCCGGCGAAGATGGCCTGAGCATCTGCCGCAAGGTGCGTGATCGCTATGACGGCCCGATCCTGATGCTCACCGCCCGCACCGACGACACCGACCAGATCCTCGGACTCGACCTGGGCGCCGACGACTATGTCTGCAAACCCGTGCGCCCGCGTCTTTTGTTGGCGCGTATCCAGGCGTTGCTGCGACGCAGCGAAGCGCCCGAGGCGGCCCCGGAAAAACAACGGCGCTTGCAATTCGGCCCGCTGGTGGTGGACAACGCATTGCGCGAAGCCTGGCTGAATGACAACGGTATCGAGCTGACCAGTGCCGAGTTCGATCTGCTCTGGCTGTTGGTGTCCAACGCTGGACGCATTCTGTCCCGGGAAGAAATCTTCACCGCGCTGCGCGGCATCGGCTATGACGGCCAGGACCGTTCCATCGACGTGCGTATCTCGCGCATCCGTCCAAAAATTGGCGACGACCCGGATCACCCACGGCTGATCAAGACCGTGCGCAGCAAAGGTTACCTGTTCGTTCCCGAGGCCTGCGTAGACCCAACCCTGTGAACTCGATCTTCCTGCGTATTTATGGCGGCATGTGCGCCGCGCTGATTCTGGTGGCGGTATTGGGCGTGCTGGCGTTGCACATGCTCAACCAGGTGCGCAGCGAGCAGTACCGCGAGCGCCTGGCCCACGGCACGTTTTCGCTGATGGCCGACAATCTGCAACCGATGAACCAGACCGAACGCCACCGCGCCTTGCTGGTGTGGGAGCGTTTGCTGGGTATTCCGCTGGCGCTGAAAACCTTTAACCAGACCGACCTCGACCTCACGCAGCGCACGCGCGTGCTGCGCGGCCAGGCGCTGGTTGAGCAGACCGGTCCGCATGCGGCGAAGGTTTACCGGCTGGTCAGCGACAAGGAACAGCTGGTGCTCACGGGCGAAGTCCAGCAGATCAGCGAGCAGCTGGCGCGGGCCACCATTTACCTGCTGACTGACGAACTGGTGCGATACCCGGTCGGCGAGCAACCCGTACGGTTGGCGCAATTGAAGCAGGACAAGGGGTTCGGTTTCGACTTGCGCCTGGTCACGGTCGAAGACGCCGACATGGACGAAGACCAGAGTCGTCGGGTGTCCGAAGGCGATACGGTCATGGCGCTGGGCAAGGGCGGCGATTCGATCCGGGTGTTCGCCGGCATGGTTGGCACGCCGTGGGTACTGGAAATCGGCCCGCTGTATCAGATGAATCCATATCCGCCTGAGTGGCTGGTGCTGATTGCTGCACTGGGCCTGACCCTGATCGGTTTGATCGTCTATTTGCTGGTGCGGCAACTGGAGCGTCGCTTGCGCGGGTTGGAAGCCGCCGCCACGCGAATTGCCAAGGGCAGTCTGGAAACCCGGGTGCCGGCGCGCGGTGCAGACTCGGTGGGGCGTCTGGCATCGGCGTTCAATGGTATGGCCGAGCACTTGCAACAACTGCTGGCGATCCAGCGTGAACTGGTACGCGCCGTGTCTCACGAGTTGCGTACACCGGTGGCGCGCCTGCGTTTCGGGCTGGAGATGATCGGTTCTGCCACCACGCCGCAAGCCCTGGAAAAATACTGCGAAGGCATGGACCACGACATCGAAGATCTCGACCGATTGGTGGACGAGATGCTGACCTATGCACGGCTGGAGCAAGGTTCGCCGGCACTGAATTTCCAGCGCATCGATCTGGATGCGCTGGTCAATCAGGTGATCGAGGAGCTGGCACCGTTGCGCGCCGATGTCACGGTGCAGCGTGGGTTGTGCCTGTCGGCGGCCGATTGCGACGACGCCTGGGTCGAGGCCGAGCCGCGTTACTTGCATCGCGCCTTGCAGAACCTGGTGAGCAACGCCATGCGACACGCGCAATCACGGGTCACCATCAGTTATCAGGTGGGGCAGCAGCGTTGTCGGGTGGATGTCGAGGATGACGGGCCGGGCGTGCCGGAACTGGCCTGGGAAAAAATATTCACGCCGTTCCTGCGCCTGGATGACAGCCGCACCCGGGCGTCGGGCGGGCATGGGTTGGGGCTGTCGATTGTGCGCCGCATCATCCATTGGCATGACGGGCGGGCGTTGATCGGCAAGAGCAAAAGCCTGGGCGGGGCGTGTTTCAGTTTGAGTTGGCCGAGGAATCAGGAGAAGCGGTGAGATGCGTGGTGAACGATTAGCCGCCATCGCCAGCAAGCCGGCTCCTACAGATTGCAGGAGCCGGCTTGCTGGCGATGGCGTCCTCAGGCCTTGATACTGACCAGACTCAACAACTGCCCATCCTTGACCCCGAACTGCGCATCCAGCTCGGTGCCGTTGCGCCATTCGCCGGACAGATCGGTCAACAGTCGCAGCCGTACTTCACCTGCCTCAGTCCATTCCAGCACTTCAGCGTGTTCAAAATAAAAACGCTGCTGAACGATCGGATAGAGCGCCTTGAACAGACTTTCTTTCACCGAAAAAGTCAGGGTCACCAGCAACGCCAATTGATCTCTCGGCCCTGCGGCCATGCGCTTTAATTCCGGCGCGGTGAGAATTTCCCCGGCCAGGCGTTCGGCGCGTTCGGCATTGAGCAGGTTTTCCAGGTCCATGCCCAAACCGCGCCAATGGTTTTTCTGCGCGACGATGGCCGCTGCCCGGCCGGTGCTGTGGGTGATCGAGCCACTGATATGCGCCGGCCAGACCGGCGCGCGGTCTTCGCCGATGGCCGGGCTGAAATTCAAGCCTTCCAATTGCTGCAACGCGGCCCGCGCGCAGACCCGCCCGGCAAGAAACTCAGCCTGCCGTTTGGCGACGGAGCGTTGGATGGTCGCCGGCGCTTCGATGGCGCTGCGCTGGAAATCATCGTAGGCCAGTTGCGAAGTATCGAAGTGGGTACTCAACAGCACCGCATCGGGCAACACGAAGGGCAGCGGCCAGTGGGGATCCAGGGGCGTACAGAAATCGGGGAGGGCGGGGAGGGAATTCATGTGGGGCATTTTGCCGGGTTGCCTTGTAGCTGGGTAGTAGTGTCGGGCTTTTGTGGCGAGGGAGCTTGCTCCCGCTGGGCCGCGAAGCGGCCCCAAATCCGGCGAACGCTTTTGCAGGGCTTGCGACTGCTGCGCAGCCGAGCAAAAGCAAGCTCCCTCGCCACAAGGGTACTGCTAGCT
The DNA here is from genome assembly GCF_000802965.1 of Pseudomonas fluorescens. Taxonomy (GTDB): domain Bacteria; phylum Pseudomonadota; class Gammaproteobacteria; order Pseudomonadales; family Pseudomonadaceae; genus Aquipseudomonas; species Aquipseudomonas fluorescens_A. The sequence goes on from NZ_JSAK01000001.1 coordinate 20,740, forward strand.
AAAGATCTTCTTGAGAAACGCCTGCATATCCGCCCACGACTTTTCATCGGCGGCCTTGTTGTAACCGATGTCCGGCCCACCATGATCGCCATGACCCAAGCGATCGGCATCAGGATTGCTGAAGCCGTGCTTGGCGCCATCGAGGCTGACGAATTGGTAATCGGCGCCGGCCTTGTCCATTTCTGCCTTGAAGGCAGTGACGTTATCCGCTGTCACCATACTGTCCAGTGCGCCATGCTCGACGAGGATTTTCGCTTTCACCTTGCCGGGCGTCGCGGGTGTAGTGGTCGCGAGCGCGCCGTGAAAGCTCACCACGCCGGCCAGCGGCACACCTTGACGTGCCGCATTCAGCACCACGGCGCCACCGAAGCAGTAACCAATGGCGGCGATTTTATTCGGGTCGGTTTGCGCCTGACTCTTCAGCAATTCCAGCCCGGCCTGAAACCGCGCATTGGACGCAGAACTGTCTTTCAGTGCAGCTTGCATGAACGCCATGGCGTCCTTGGGATGTTCGGTGTTTTTGCCATCGCCATACATATCGATGGCCAAAGCGCTGTAGCCCAGACCGGCGAGGTCGCGGGCGCGGCGCTTCGTGTAGTCGTTGAGCCCCCACCATTCATGCACCACCACGACACCGGGGCGTTTGCCTTGGATGGCATCGTCGTAGGCGTAGTAGCCGACCAACTTCGTGCCGTCGGCACTTTGGTAGGGGATTTCCTGGGTCTTGATGGCGGCCTGACTCAGCCCGCTCAAGGCCAGCAAGAGGAAAGCGAGGAACATGCGCATGGTCGAATCTCCTGTTCAAACATGGAAACACTCGGGTCGAGTTGATTCAGCTTAGGTTCAGTCTGCGTTCAGGGGGAGTTCAGGGCGGGGTGGGTAATCTTGCCCGTACCCAAAAAGCGAACAGCGCATGAGGAAACTCCCTATGACTGGCTTTAAAAATCTGCTTCTGGCGTTCACCGTTCTGGGCGCCAGTGCTGCCGCCCATGCTGCCGACGATAACTTCGCCAGCCTTACCTTGGGAGAGACCGGCGGCAAGGTCAAAAAGTCCCGTGTGCTGAGCCGTTCAAGCGTTGACGTTGTGCCGGGTAGCAGCAGTGCCTGGGGCGCGAGTCTGGGTCAACAAAACAACCAGTCCGGTTATTACGCCACCTACGCCGATGTGTCGGTCTCGCACAATGGCATTAAACTTCGCCACGAGGATCTCATGGGCCGCTACGATTTGTCTTATCCAGTGGGTATCAGCAGGCCGTTGTCATGTTAGCCAGCGAGGTGCAAGTTTGTACCTCTGGAGATGTTGATTTGCCCGGGAGCGCGTTATGAAATTGCTGGTTGTCGAAGATGAAGCGCTGTTGCGCCATCACCTGCAAACCCGCCTGACTGACAGCGGCCACGTGGTCGAGTCGGTGGCCAATGCCGAGGAGGCGTTGTATCAGACCGAGCAGTTCAACCATGATTTGGCAGTGATCGACCTCGGCCTGCCGGGCATGGGCGGCCTCGACCTGATCCGCCAGCTGCGCTCGCGGGGCAAGACTTTTCCGATCCTGATCCTCACCGCGCGCGGCAACTGGCAGGACAAGGTCGAAGGCCTCGCCGCGGGGGCCGACGATTACGTGGTCAAGCCGTTCCAGTTCGAGGAACTGGACGCTCGGCTGAATGCCTTGCTGCGCCGCTCCAGCGGATTCACCCAGTCGACCATCGTCGCCGGGCCGTTATTGCTCGATCTCAATCGCAAGCAGGCGACCCTCGACGAGCAGCCGCTGGCGCTGACCGCCTATGAATACCGCATCCTTGAGTACCTGATGCGCCATCACCAGCAAGTGGTGGCGAAAGATCGCCTCATGGAACAGCTGTACCCGGACGACGACGAGCGCGATCCGAACGTGATCGAAGTGCTGGTCGGCCGTCTGCGCCGCAAACTCGAAGGCCCGGCCGGGTTCAAGCCGATCGACACGGTGCGTGGCCTCGGCTACCTGTTCAATGAGCGCTGCACTTGATTCGTTCCCTTCGTGTTCGCTTGATGCTCGCCGCCACTCTGCTGGCGGTGTTGTTCATGCTGGCGTTGTTACCGGCGATGCAGGGCGCGTTCAGCCTTGCCTTGCAGGATTCCATCGAGCAGCGGCTGGCGTCGGACGTCACCACGCTGATCTCCGCCGCGCGGGTGGAGAACAACCACTTGCAGATGCCGGCGCAATTGCCCGACGAGCGCTTCAATCTCTCCGACTTCCGCCTGCTCGGTTACATTTACGACCGCGAAGGTCATCTGGTCTGGCGTTCGAAGGCCATCCAGGAAGAGAACCTCAACTACACGCCGCGTTATGACGGACGCGGGAACGAATTCGCGCGGATTCGCCAGGCCAATGGCGAAGAGTTTTTCGTCTACGACGTCGAAATCAAGCTGCTGGGTGGCAAAAGTGCGGCGTTCAGCATCGTCGCGCTGCAACCGGTGCGCGAGTACGAAGTCACCCTCGAAGGCCTGCGGGAAAACCTCTACCTGGGCTTCGGCGCCGCGTTGCTGGTGCTGCTGGCGTTGCTGTGGATTGGCCTGACCTGGGGCTTGCGGGCGTTGCGCCGGCTGAGTCAGGAGCTGGATGAAATCGAAGGCGGTTCCCGCGAAAGCCTCAGCGAACAACACCCGCGCGAACTGCTGCGCCTGACCGGCTCGCTGAACCGCTTGCTGCACAGTGAACGCGAGCAACGCAGCCGTTACCGCGATTCCCTGGACGATCTGGCCCACAGCCTGAAAACCCCGTTGGCGGTGCTGCAAGGCGTCAGCGAGGACATGGCGCAACGGCCTGAAAATCGCGATCAGGCCTGGGTCCTGCAGACCCAGATCGAGCGCATGAGCCAGCAGATCAGCTATCAATTGCAACGGGCCAGCCTGCGCAAAAGCGGACTGGTGCGTCATCAGGTGCGACTGCGACCGGTGCTGAAAAGTCTCTGCGACACGCTGGACAAGGTCTACCGCGACAAACGCGTAAAGGTCGCCTTCGATTTGCCGGAAGCCTGCTACGTGCCGATCGAGCAGGGTGCTTTGCTGGAAATGCTCGGCAACCTGCTGGAGAACGCTTATCGCCTGTGCCTGGGCGAAGTGCGCATCAGCGCGCGTCAGACGATGGGCGGCATTGAGTTGTGCGTCGAGGACGACGGCCCCGGCGTACCAGCGGATCAGCGTGCGCGCATCCTGCAGCGTGGCGAACGCCTGGATCGCCAGCATCCGGGGCAGGGTATTGGCCTGGCGGTGGTGAAAGACATCATCGAAAGCTACAGCGCCAAACTGACCCTGGGTGATTCACCGTTGGGCGGGGCGGCGTTCAGGATCCATTTTCCGGTGATTTGATCCTTTCTTGTAGGAGCCGGCTTGCTGGCGATGGCGATTGCGTCCTTGAAATCGCCATCGCCAGCAAGCCGGCTCCTGCAGGTTTTGCGTTCAATTCTCTTGGGCGCGGTACGCCCCCGGTGTCAGCCCGGTCCACTTCTTGAACGCCCGATGAAACGCCGAAGGCTCGGAAAATCCCAATTGCTCGGCAATCTGTTGCAACGACAGATCCGCACGCCCCAAGTGATAAATCGCAATGTCGCGACGCAACTGATCCTTCAACTCCTGAAAACTGCTGCCTTCCTCACGCAAATGTCGGCGCAACGTCTGCGGGCTGATGTGCAAGTGCGCGGCCACGGCTTCCAGATCCGGCCAGCGTGAACTGTCGCGGCTGAGCAAGCGCCGCAACTGGCTGCTCAAGCTGTCGCCATCGTCCGGACGCGACAGCAGATCGGCGGGTGAGCGTTCGAGGAAATGCTTGAGCGTCCGCTCATCCTGCAACAACGGCATGTTCAGGTAGCGACTGTGAAACAGCAGGCTGCTTTGGGTGGTCGTGCTGTTCGCTGTGGAAAATTCCAGCGGGCAGGAAAACAGCAGATCGTATTCGGCCCCGTGCTCCGGTCGCGGGTAGCTGAACGTGGCTTGTTCCAGGCGAATGCGCTGGCCGATCAGCCAACTGCCGAAGCGGTGCCAGATCACCAGCAGGCTCTCGGTGAGAAAATGGTCCGGGTCCCACAGGTGCGAATCGTCCAGGCTCAGGCGGATCATCTCGTCTTCGCGCGTCAGGCTCAGACGCGGGGCGCCGGGGAATAGGCTATAAAACAATAAGCCGCGATTGAGCGCCTTATCCAGATTGCGGCAGTGGATCACGGCGTGACACATCATCGCGAAGCTGCCCGGTTTGCTTGGCGCTTGTCCGAAACCGAGGTATTCGTCGTCCAGTGCCAGCCACAGTGCCTGGATCAGTCGGGTGAACTGCTCCGGCGCGATTCGCGCCCGCGGCTCGTCGAGCAATTCAGGGCTGATCCCCAATTGCTGTAACAGTCCCGAGTAATCGTAGCCACACCGTTGCGCACCACCGAGGGCGGCACGGGCGAAATGACTGGCGATGGTGCGTTCGCGCATAACAGGCAGGTCCATCCATTGAGCGACGGATGGTAGCTGCGAACTTTGCTGATGGACAAGGCGGATATCCGCCAATTTGTAGGAGGCGATTTGACCGAAGGGCGGAAATCCGCCACCGCGTCATGTCCGTCAGCAGACATGAAAAAGTCTGTAGCCCTTGATGTCATAAGGTTGCAGGGATTTCACCAAAGGTGGCACGGGCCTTGCGATAGAACGAGTAGAAGCCTGCCGTCGAGCAGCTCGAAAAAACAAATCCCTCCAGTGCAGGAGGGTTCGCAATTCAGGTGTCGCGGGCAACAGATGGATGTTGAAACCGGGCCCCCTTGAGGAACTTTGCAATGACGACTCGTCAGCCACTGTACAAATCCCTGTATTTCCAGGTGATCGTTGCAATTGTCATCGGTATTTTGCTCGGTCACTACTACCCACAGCTTGGTGTGGCCGTTAAACCGTTGGGTGACGGGTTCATCAAACTGATCAAAATGATCATCGCCCCTATCATCTTCTGCACCGTCGTCAGCGGTATCGCGGGCATGCAGGACATGAAATCGGTCGGCAAGACCGGCGGTTACGCGCTGCTGTACTTTGAAATCGTTTCGACCATCGCGTTGCTGGTGGGCCTGGTCGTGGTCAACATCGTGCAGCCAGGTGCCGGCATGCACATCGACGTGACCACGCTGGATGCCTCCAAAATCGCTACCTACGTTGCGGCCGGTGCGGATCAAAGCGTCATTGGCTTCCTGCTTAACGTGATCCCGAGCACCATCGTCGGCGCGTTCGCCACGGGCGACATCCTGCAAGTGCTGATGTTCTCGGTGATCTTCGGTTTCGCCCTGCATCGCCTCGGTGCCTACGGCAAGCCGCTGCTGGACTTCATCGATCGCTTCGCCCACGTGATGTTCAACATCATCAACATGATCATGAAGCTCGCGCCAATCGGTGCCTTCGGTGCCATGGCGTTCACCATCGGTGCCTACGGTGTCGGTTCGCTGGTGCAACTGGGTCAACTGATGGCCTGCTTCTACATCACTTGCCTGCTGTTCATCCTGATCGTGCTGGGCGGCATCGCCCGCGCTCACGGTTTCAGCGTTCTGAAAATGATTCGCTACATCCGTGAAGAACTGCTGATCGTGCTGGGTACTTCCTCTTCGGAGTCGGTACTGCCACGCATGCTGATCAAGATGGAGCGTCTGGGTGCGCAGAAATCCGTAGTGGGTCTGGTGATCCCGACCGGTTACTCGTTCAACCTCGACGGTACTGCGATCTACCTGACCATGGCGGCCGTGTTCATCGCCCAGGCGACCGACACCCACATGGACATCACGCACCAGATCACCTTGCTGGTGGTGTTGCTGCTGTCCTCCAAAGGCGCTGCGGGCGTGACCGGTTCGGGCTTCATCGTGCTGGCGGCCACTCTGTCCGCCGTGGGCCATTTGCCGGTTGCCGGCCTGGCGCTGATCCTCGGTATCGACCGCTTCATGTCCGAAGCCCGTGCCCTGACCAACCTGGTCGGTAACGCGGTGGCGACCATTGTCGTGGCCAAGTGGGTCAAGGAGCTGGACACCGACGTGTTGCAAGCCGAGCTGGCCTCGGGCGGTCGCGGCATTGCCGACGAGCCTAAAGAAGATGTTCTGGGCCACGTCGAAGCGGTAACCCCGACGAACGCCAAGTAAGCCTTGTTGTATTGAAAAACCCGCTTCGGCGGGTTTTTTCATGCCCGAGATTTGAGCGTAACGGTCATCGATCCTGGCGCATAAGGTGATTGCCGCCATGCGCTCGGCTGCCTAGGCTGGGGCATCCGTTTAGGGAGAACACTCATGCTCGGTCCACTGGCATCACTCAAGGTTCTGGATTTCTCGACACTGCTGCCGGGGCCGTTCGCCTCGTTGTTGCTGGCGGACATGGGCGCCGAGGTGTTGCGCATCGAATCGCCGACCCGCATGGACCTTCTGCGGGTGCTGCCGCCGCACGATCAGGGCGTTTCCGCCAGCCACGCCTACCTCAATCGCAACAAGCGCAGCCTGGCGCTGGACCTCAAGCAACCGGAGGCGCTGGAGGTGATCAAGCAGTTGCTGCGGGACTACGACATCGTCCTGGAGCAGTTCCGTCCCGGTGTCATGGAGCGCTTGGGACTGGGTTATGAAGCCTTGAAGGCGATCAACCCGAAGCTGATTTATGTGTCGATCACCGGTTACGGCCAGACCGGGCCCTACAGGGACCGCGCCGGTCACGACATCAACTACCTGGCGCTGGCCGGACTGGCGAGCTACACCGGCCGCGCCGACAGTGGCCCGCTGCCCCTGAGCGCGCAGGTGGCGGACATCGCGGGAGGTTCGCTGCACGGGGTGATCGGCCTGCTGGCGGCGGTGATCGCTCGCCAGCAAACGGGGCAGGGGCAGCATCTGGATGTGAGCATGACTGATTGCGCATTCAGCCTGAATGCCATGGCCGGGGCCGGGTATCTCGCTTGTGGCGTCGAGCCCGGCAGGGAAGATCAGATGCTCAATGGCGGCAGCTTCTACGACTATTACCGCTCGCGGGATGGACGCTGGTTGTCGGTGGGCAGCCTTGAACCGGATTTCATGAAGCGATTGTGTGGGGCGCTGGGGTTGGAGGCGTTGGCGAGCCATGGTTTGTCTATGAAACCGGCGCAGCAAAAAAAGCTCAAGGACGCGCTGAAAGTCGAATTCGAGAAGCATGACTTTGCCGAGCTGTGTGCGTTGTTTGCCGAGCTGGATGCTTGCGTCGAACCGGTCTTGAGTCTGGGTGAGGCGGTGCAACATCCGCATATGCAGGCGCGAGAGTTGGTGACCGAGGTGCCACGGGGGGATGGCTCGAGTCAGGCGCAGATGGCTTGCCCGTTGAAGTTTTCTGGTGGGTTGCCGGAGCCGAGGCATATTGGCGCGTCGCTCGGGCAGCATACGGATCAGGTGTTGGGGGAGTTGGGGTATAGCGCTGAGCGGGTTGCCGAGTTGCGTCGGGCCAAGGTCATTATCTAGCGCCTTTGCTGGCCTCATCGCGGGCAAGCCCGGCTCCCACAGTGGTCCGAGTTGTTCACAAAATCAGTGGTCAACATCAATACCTGTGGGAGCGGGCTTGCCCGCGATGAGGCCAGCAAAGGCACCCAAACAACTACTCGACCCGCATCTCGCCACTGAACACCAACGTACTCCGACACCGCCGGCACAAATACCGCCGCCCCTGCCGCACCAATCCATGGCGCTGCGCCGAAAACGGGAAATCGCTGTCGGCACACGGGCATTTATAGATGTAGCGGGTCACGCTGCGGCGTTTGACGTCATAGGTGTGGCAACGGTTGGGCGGCAGTTCGTACACCCCGCGCATGATCAGTTGCCACTCTTCGCCGTGGGGCTGGATGCGGTCGCCGAACAGCTGATGGGCGATCAGGTGTGCCACTTCGTGGGCCACGGTCTGCTTGAGGAAGTCTTCGGTGTTTTCCCGGTACAGCTGCGGATTGAAGCGCAGCAGGTTCTCGTGCAAATGCGCGACACCGGCTTTTTGCCCGCGCAGCTTGAGGCTCACCACGGGGCGTTTGAAAGGTCGTTTGAAAAAAGATTCGGCTTGTTGGAAACAGTCTTCGACGCGGGAATTGAGTTGCTCGGGCATGCTTGATGGATCTCCAGAGGTGTCGAGTATGCCGCAACCCTCGGGCCTTGCGAATCGTCGAAGCGCCGAATGGTTGTTGCCGTTATCTGTACTGGAGGCATTAAAAGGCCGCCTTGCGGCGGCCTGTGTTGGCAGATCTAGTTTTTTTGGGTGGTATGTCGCTAATTAGTGTAGACCGGCCCCACGCCGAGTCCCCATACGATGACTGTAAACGCCATGATGGCTACCAGCACCACCAGGCCTACCGCAAGTACCGAACTGGAAAACAGAAAGCCCTCGTCAGATGGAATGTTCATGAACGTCGGTAGCCCGACATACAGCAGGTAGACCGTGTAGCAGATCGCCGCGGTGCCGACGACCATCCCCAGCCACATGTGCGGATACAGCGCCGCAAGGCCGCCGATGAACAGCGGGGTCGCGGTGTAGGTCGCAAACGCCACGCAGCGCGCCAGGCTTGGATTGGCGTCATAGGTGCGGGCCATCCAGTGGATGAACGCGCCCATCACCGCAACGCCGCCCAGCATTGCCAGGTACGACATGATCGTCATCCATAATGCGCTTTCCTGGGTCAGCATCACCGGCGCTCGATTGCCGATGACCCAGCCGACCTGCGTCGTGCCGATAAAGGCAGACACTGCAGGGATAGCCGCCAGAATCAGCGTGTGGGTCAGATACATGTGGCTGATGCTTTCCTCCTGATCGCCACGAATCTCTTTCCATTCTTGGTCAGGGTGGGTGAAGAGCCCCACTACGTGATGGATCATGCCAGTCACTCCTCTTGTTTTGCCGTCGCCCCCCAGTGGAGCGCCTACGGGCCAATGCGGCCAAGCAAGTAATAGGTCTTGATGTGTGTGCGACCTTATGACGCAGTATAGGAAGTTGTTTACCCCGCAGGAGCCGTGGCTTAGAGCAAATTGCGCTGTAAAGCGGTGGGGTAATCGCTGAAGGGTCTGTGAACGATGAATATGTGGCGAGGGAGCTTGCTCCCGCTCGGCGGCGCAGCAGTCGCAAGCCCGGTTGGCACCCATTGTCTGATACAGCTCAGGGCTGCTTCGCACCCCAGCGGGAGCAAGCTCCCTCGCCACAGAGGACAGTGGCGATAGTGGGCACTTCGCCCCCAAGGTGTTTTTGCGTAAAATGCCGGCCTTTCGTCACACCTCACGGATTTCGCGTCATGGGCACTCTTACGGTCAACCAGAACAAACTGCAAAAGCGCCTTCGCCGCCAGGCCGGTGAGGCTGTCGCTGATTTCAACATGATTGAAGACGGCGACAAGGTCATGGTCTGCCTGTCCGGCGGCAAGGACAGCTACACCATGCTCGACGTGTTGATGCACTTGCAGAAGGTCGCGCCGATCAAGTTCGAGATCGTGGCCGTGAACATGGACCAGAAGCAGCCTGGCTTCCCTGAGCACGTCCTGCCGGCTTATCTCAAAGAGCTGGGCATCGAGTACCACATCGTCGAGAAAGACACTTACTCGGTGGTCAAGGAACTGATTCCGGAAGGCAAAACCACCTGTTCGCTGTGCTCGCGCCTGCGTCGCGGCACGCTCTACACCTTTGCCGACGAAATCGGCGCGACCAAGATGGCCCTCGGTCACCACCGTGACGACATCGTCGAGACGTTCTTCCTGAATATGTTCTTCAATGGTTCGCTCAAAGCCATGCCGCCGAAACTGCGCGCCGACGACGGGCGCAACGTGGTGATCCGCCCGCTGGCCTACTGCAACGAAAAAGACATCCAGGCTTACTCGGACCTCAAGCAATTCCCGATCATCCCGTGCAACCTCTGCGGTTCCCAGGAGAACCTGCAACGTCAGGTGGTCAAGGACATGCTGCTGGACTGGGAGCGCAAGACCCCAGGACGCACCGAAAGCATTTTCCGCAGCCTGCAGAACGTGATCCCGTCGCAACTGGCGGACCGCAATCTGTTTGACTTCACCAGCCTCAAGATCGACGAGACGGCGGCTTCGCGCTTCGTCAACGTGGTCAACCTCTAATCAAAAACTGCAGGAGTGAGCCAGCTCGCGATGGCGTAGTGTCAGTCAACACTGAAGTGTCTGACACACCGCTATCGCGAGCAGGCTCACTCCTACAATGGTTTTTTGTTTCAATCCTCAGGAGAGGGCATGCGCGACTACAAGTGGCTGAACGAATACTGCTTGAACCGCTTCGGTTCGGCGGCTGAACTGGAAGCCCATCTGCCCGTCCCCAAGACCCCGGCGCAATTGCGCAAGATCAGCGACGATCGTTACCTCTCGACCATGGCATTGCGCGTGTTCCGCGCCGGGCTCAAGCATAGCCTCGTGGATGCCAAATGGCCGGCCTTCGAAGAAGTGTTCTTCAAGTTCGACCCGGAAAAAGTCGTGCTGATGAGCGCCGAACATCTGGAGCGCCTGATGCAGGACGCGCGGATCATCCGCCACCTCGGCAAGCTCAAGAGCGTGCCGCGCAATGCGCAGTTCATACTGGACGTGGCCCATGAGAAGGGCAGCTTCGGCGCGCTGATCGCCGATTGGCCGGTGACCGATATCGTCGGGCTCTGGACCTTCCTGAAAAAACGCGGCCATCAATTGGGCGGGCTGTCGGCGCCGCGCTTCTTGCGGATGGTCGGCAAGGATACGTTCGTGCCGAGCTACGACGTGGTGGCGGCGTTGAATGCGCAGAAGATCGTCGACAAGGTGCCGAGCAGCCAGCGGGATCTGGCGTTGGTGCAGGATGTGTTCAACCAGTGGCATGAACAAAGTGGCGGACGGGCGATGAGCCAGATTTCGATGATGTTGGCTTACACCGTCAATCATTGAGACCGAGTCGTCCCAATCGCTGGCAAGCCAGCTCCCACAGGTATTGGGGTTGAACACAGGGTTTGTGAACAACCCCGGTCACTGTGGGAGCTGGCTTGCCAGCGATGAGGCCGATCAGGCGACGGAAATCTCGCCTTCACCCGCCAATTTGCGATTCAACTGATACCTCCAGCGCACATACAGTAACGCCGAACAGAACACCGCCAGACTCGCGCCCATCTCCAGCAACCCGAAAATCTGCCGGTTCGGGTCATACGCAGCCAATGCGCCCTTGATGAAATACAGGTTCACCACAAAACACATCCACGAATGCCCACGCGGACTGCCGACAATCATCCCTGGAGCCAGCAACAGCAGCGGCACCAGTTCGATCAGCAGGATCACCCAAGGCCGGGCGCCGTGCAGGTCGGCGAACACCAGGTAGTAGGCGCACAGCAGCCCCACCAGACCGAAAAAACACAACAGACTGATGACCCGCATGGCCCGTACGCGGGGTTCCAGCCATTCGATGGCGGGCAGAATCTTCGGCTTCTTGGCCACCCTTAGCCCTCCAGCTTCTGAGCGGTCTTGGCCAGGCGCAGGCCCAGCGCGCGGCACAACGCGATTTCGTGTGTGTCCAAACCACTTTTGCCATCGGCCCCGGCGTGGTGGCTGGCGCCGTATGGCGTACCGCCGCCCTGGGTTTCCAGCAACGCCGACTCACTGTACGGCAGGCCGGTGATCAACATGCCGTGGTGCAGCAACGGCAACATCATCGACAGCAGGGTGGTTTCCTGGCCGCCGTGCAGGCTCGCGGTGGAGGTGAACACACCGGCGGGTTTGCCCACCAGCGCGCCGGTCAGCCACAGGTTGCTGGTGCCATCGAGGAAATACTTGAGCGGCGCCGCCATGTTGCCGAAACGGGTCGGACTGCCCAGCGCCAGGCCGGCACAGTTCTTCAGGTCGTCGAGGCTGGCGTAGAGCGCGCCTTCGTCCGGAATGTCCGGCGACACGGCTTCGCATTCGGTAGAAATCGCCGGCACGGTGCGTAGCCGCGCTTCAAGCCCAGCCTGTTCGACGCCCCGGGCAATCTGCCGGGCCATTTCATTGGTCGAGCCGCTGCGGCTGTAATAGAGGACCAGAATGTACGGCGCGCTCACGGCAGCAACTCCAGGATTTGCTCCGGAGGACGGCCAATGACGGCTTTGTCGCCGACTTCGAGAATCGGTCGCTCCATGAGTTTTGGATTGGCGGCGATGGCGGCGATCAATTGCGCCTCGCTCAGGCTGGCGTCGGCGAGGTTGAGAGTCTTGTACTCATCCTCGCCGGTGCGCAGCAGTTGCCGGGCGCTGATCCCGAGTTTGCCCAGCAGGCTCTGGATTTGTGCGGCGTCCAGCGGGGTTTCCAGGTAGCGGACCACGGTCGGGGCCAGGCCACGGGCTTCGAGCAATTCGAGCGCACCGCGGGATTTCGAGCAGCGCGGGTTGTGATAAAGCGTCAGATCGGTCATGAGCGGGTCGCATCTTGCGTAAGGTGGCGGCTATTCTAACTGTGCAGTGCGTAATCCAGAACCTTGGGAGGCGATGGGTCGCAGGCGCATTCAATTTTTGACAAGGAACACGACATGACAAGGCGACTGGCAGCAGCATTGGCGATCATTGGAGCGTTGATGTTGGGGGGCTGCGGTAACGACTATGGCATCGACCAGAACGGGCAGAAGGTCGCCGCCGAACGTCTGGATGGCAAATGGCTGGTGCTCAACTACTGGGCCGAATGGTGCGGCCCGTGCCGGACCGAGATTCCGGAGTTGAACACGTTGGCCGAGCAACTCAAGGATAAGAAGATCGGTGTGTTCGGGGTCAATTTCGACAACGTGCAGGGCGAAGAGCTGAAAAGTGCCAGCGAAAAACTCGGGATCAAGTTCACCGTATTGGCGCAGGACCCTTCCGAGCTATTCGAACTGCCGCGTAGCGAAGCGTTGCCGGTGACTTACATCATCGATAACAAGGGCAAGGTGCGCGAACAGTTGATGGGCGAGCAGACGGCGGCGGGGGTGATGGCGAAGCTGGAAGCGTTGCAGGCGAAGAATTGATTTAGGAAAAAGGGCTGATGCTACTTTTTTTTGTGGCGAGGGAGCTTGCTCCCGCTCGACTGCGAAGCAGTCGCAGAACCGTTTTGCACGGTGAGCCTGACAAATGAGGTGACCGGGTTTAGGGCTGCTTCGCAGCCCAGCGGGAGCAAGCTCCCTCGCCACAGGTGTCAATTGGGGTAAGGGATCAACCCTCTTCAAGCCACCAGCGCAACGGCTTGCCTTCAGCCGGCCAGAAGCGCATCTGGTCGACCGACGAAACGTCCCAGCGTTGCACTTGCTCCAGCGCCTGGAGGAAACGCTTTTCCTGCTCCATCAGCGCCGGTGCGCAGAGTTTGCGGGTGCTGCCGACTTTGCCGAAGCTCAGCTTGTCGCCTTCCAGGGTGTACGGCGCGAACCAGTGGTTGCAGCCGCCGTTACCGTAGGCCCGGCCGTCTTCACCCAAGGTGATGGTCAGGTGGCTGTAATCCATCAACGGCCGTTCGCCGATCCACTCCAGGATGTAGCTGCGGTTTTGTTGCAGTTGCACCGGCTCGGCGGCGCAGCCCAGCAGGCTGGCGCCGACCATTGCGGTCAGAGCGAGGCGTTTCATCACGCAGGCTCCTGGCATTTCGGGCACAGGTGCTTCTCGCCAATCGACTTCCAGCCCAACTCGGCAATCCGCGCAGTGGCGGCAGGCTTTTCAGCCTTGTTGCCCAGTTTGGCATCGACCGCGAACTCGAAGCTCAGCTCTTTGGCGCAGCTGTCGCAGTTCACTTGCCAAGTGTGGATCGCCAGTTCGCCGAACACCGGACCACTGGCCACCGCGACCCATTGGCCCGGCGGGTTGATCAAGTGGCGAACCGTTTCGACGGTCAGGCGCATGGACAAGTCCTTGGCACCCTTGAGGGTCACTACCAACACGTCGTTATTACGAATCGAGCCGCCGTTGCCGGTGACTTGATAACGCCCCGGCACCAGGGCGCGGCATTCGGTGAGGGTGTGTTGCGGGTTCATCAGGTTGTAGCGGAAATCGTGTTCGACCATGGGTCCTCCAAATATGCGCGATATGCTAGCACGGGCATACGCGCAGCATGGCGCGGGGAGATGACCTTCGATCAGGTTCAGTCGCCCTCGACCCGATTCTCTGCTGTCCCGGCCGCCCAGGCCGCGATGTTGTGCAAGGTGGTCGCGGCAATCGCGCCCAGGGCTTCGCGGGTCAGGAAGGCCTGGTGGGCGGTGATTATCACGTTTGGAAAGGTCAGCAACCGCGCCAGGACATCGTCCTGCAGAGGCTGGTCGGAGCGATCCTCGAAGAACAGCTGTGCCTCCTCTTCATACACGTCCAGCCCCAGGTAACCGAGCTGACCGTTCTTCAAGGCGTCAATCAGCGCCGGCGTATCCACCAGACCGCCACGGCCGGTGTTGATCAACATCGCCCCCGGTTGCATGTGCGCGAGTGATTCGGCGTTGATCAAATGCTTGCTCTGCGCGTTGAGCGGGCAGTGCAGACTGATGATCTGCGACTCGCCCAACAGCTGCGGCAAATCCACATAGCGCGCGCCCAAGGCTTCGACTTGAGGGTTGGGATACGGGTCGTAGGCGAGCAATTGGCAGCCGAAGCCGTTCATGATTTTCGCGAAGGTCGCGCCAATCTGACCGGTGCCGACCACGCCGACGGTCTTGCCCACCAGATCAAAACCGGTCAAGCCGTGCAGGCTGAAATCGCCTTCACGGGTGCGGTTGTAGGCGCGGTGCAAACGGCGGTTGAGCGCCAGGATCAACGCCACCGCGTGCTCGGCCACGGCATGGGGCGAGTAGGCCGGGACGCGCACAATCGTTATTCCCAAGCGTTTCGCCGCCGCCAGGTCGACATGGTTGAAACCGGCCGAGCGCAGGGCGATCAGGCGGGTGCCGCCGGTGGCCAAGCGTTCGAGCACCGGGGCGCTGAGGTCGTCGTTGATAAAGGCGCAGACGACTTCGTGATGCTCCGCCAGCGGTGCCGTATCGAGGCTCAAGCGCGCCGACTGGAAGTGCAGCTCAATGCCGGTCGGTAGGTCGGCGGCGAGAAAACTGTCACGGTCGTAGTTCTGGCTGCTGAAAAGTATTGTGCGCATTAATCGCTCCTTGTCCCTTTCCTGTAGGAGCTGGCTTGCCAGCGATGACGGCCTCAAAGGCAACGCAAATTTGAGATCCCCATCGCTGGCAAGCCAGCTCCTACACTGCTTGCGGTGAGCTTAGCGCTCTATGTGTACAGGGTGATTGCGCTGCGTCATGCATTGATCCGCGCCTGGGCCGCCAGGCGATTGATCGCCCGGTCGAGTTCTTCGAGTGCGCCGAAGGCTTTCGGGTCCTGTTGCTTGAGCAGGGTTTCGCTGCGTTGGCAGGCGGCGCGCAGTTGCGGAACGCCGCAATAGCGGGTGGCGCCGTGCAAGCGATGAACCCGTTCAATCAAGGCATTGTGGTCGTTGCTTTGCTGGGCCTGGCGGATCGCTTCGCGGTCGGCTTCCAGTGAGGCCAGCAACATCGCCAACATGTCCGCCGCCAAATCAGCCTTGCCGGCGGCCAGGCGCAAGCCTTCTTCGTGATCGAGGACCTGCAACTCGTAGGCGCCAGCGTGGCTGTCGCCGGATCGTTCCGCACGCTGGTTGCGCAGCGCCAGGCCACTCCATTTCAGCACCACTTGCGCCAGTTGCCGCTCGCTGATTGGTTTGGTCAGGTAGTCATCCATGCCGCTTTGCAGCAAGGCGCGTTTTTCGTTGGCCATGGCGTGGGCGGTGAGGGCGACGATCGGCAGCGGCGTGCAATGCCGTTCGCTCTCCCACTGGCGGATCGCTTCGGTGCTCTGGCGTCCGTCCATGCCCGGCATTTGCACATCCATCAGCACCAGATCGAAGGTCTCGTTCTGCACCGCTTTAACCGCGGCGTAACCGCTTTCCACCGCCAGCACCTTGGCGCCCATGTCTTCGAGCAGGGTTTGCACCAGCAGCAGGTTGGCCGGGTTGTCGTCGACGCAAAGCACTTTCGGTGCACGGCTGGAAACCGGTTCGCCAGGTTCACTGCGTGGCTGGCGCGGGTTGACCAGATCGGACAGGGAACGTCGCAACTTGCGGGTACAGGCCGGCTTGGCCTGGAGCTGGCTGTGGGGATTGGGGACCGAGAGGTGAAACAGCGTCTGCTCCGTCGTCGGACACAGCACCAGTACTTTGCAGCCCAGGTGTTCGAGGTCCCAGATGTACTGATTCAGACGCTCCGGCGGCATGTCGTTACTGGTTACGCCCAGTACCGCCAAGTCAATCGCCTGATCCGTCTGATGGGCAACGGTCACCCCATTGGTCAGGCTTTCCAGCGTATTGAACGGCGTGACGGCGAGGCCGCAGTCTTCCAATTGATGCTGTAACGCCTGGCGCGCCAGTTCGTGATTTTCCAGTACTGCCACGCGACGGCCGAATAGAGGCGGGCCGGGCAGGTCTTCGGCGTCGTCGCGGGTTTTCGGCAGGCTCAGGCTGATCCAGAATTCCGAACCTTCGCCCGGCGTACTGTCGACACCGATTTCGCCGCCCATTTGCTCAATCAAACGCTTGGAAATCACCAGCCCAAGGCCGGTGCCGCCGGGTTGCCGGGACAGCGAGTTGTCGGCCTGGCTGAAGGCCTGGAACAGGGTGCGCACGTCCTGGCTGGACAGACCGATGCCGGTGTCCTGGATGCTGATGCGCAATTGCACGCTGTCTTCTTGTTCATCTTCGAGCATGGCTCGGGCGACGATGGTGCCTTCGCGGGTGAACTTGATCGCGTTGCTCACCAGGTTGGTGAGGATCTGCTTGAGGCGCAGCGGATCGCCCACCAGCGACAACGGCGTGTCGCGATACACCAGGCTGACCAGCTCCAGCTGTTTGGCGTGGGCTGCCGGGGCGAGGATGGTCAGGGTGTCCTGGAGCAGGTCGCGCAGGTTGAATGGAATATGGTCGAGCACCAGTTTGCCGGCCTCGATTTTCGAGAAGTCGAGAATCTCGTTGATGATCCCGAGCAAGCTGTCGGCGGACTTTTCGATGGTGCCCAGATAATCGAGCTGGCGCGGGGTCAACTCGCTTTTTTGCAGCAGGTGGGTAAAGCCGAGAATGCCGTTTAGCGGCGTGCGAATTTCATGGCTCATGTTGGCGAGGAATTCGGATTTGATCCGGCTCGCCTCCAGCGCTTCCTTGCGCGCCAGGTCGAGTTCGATGTTCTGGATTTCGATGGTTTCGAGGTTCTGGCGCACGTCTTCGGTGGCCTGGTCGATGCTGTGCTGCAACTCTTCCTGGGCATTTTGCAGGGTGCCGGCCATACGGTTGATGCCGGACGCCAATTCGTCCAGTTCCTGGCTGCCCAGCGGTGGCAGGCGGGTTTCCAGATGGCCGTCCTTGAGTTGGGCCACGGCTTGCTTGATCTGGCTCAGCGGGCGATTGATCGTGCGCCCCATGCGCAATGCCAGCAGCGCCGCGCCGCCCAATCCCGCGGCAATCATCAACAGGCTGGCAAACAGGCTGCGGTAACCGCGCAGCAGCATGCCGTTGTGGGACAGTTCGAGTTCGACCCAACCCAGCAGGCGGTCGGATTCATCGGGAATCACGTCACCGGCCAGATTGCGATGCTTGCCGAATACCGGCAGCAGGTAGCGCGTCGCATCACTGCCGCTTCGATGCAGCATCTGTGAATCGTCACCCAACGGTGGCTGATTGAGCATGGTGGGCCCGGCGTGGGCCAGTGGCGTGCGGTCCGGGGCGAGGAAAGTCACGGCGCGCACATCCGGTTGTTCGAGTGACTGGGTGGCAATGCGCTCCAGCAAATCGCTGTTTTTATGCCCCATGGCTGGCGCAACCAAAGGGGCCAGTTGCTCGGCGATCATTTCGCCGCGCTGCATGAGTTGGGTTTGCAGGTCGGATTGCTGCATCCAGGTGAAATAGCCGCCCAAGACCAACGCCATCAGGCTGGTCGGCAGCAGGGTCAGCAACAACACGCGGCCTTTGATTCCCAGTTTCTTGAGCACGCCTTTCTCCTGCATCCAGCTATCTATAGGCCTGCACTAGCGTGCGGCACGCATCACTTGCGCAGTGTAGCGATTTGCATGCGGTCAATCTTCGTAAAATTGATGTCGTCATTCGTCGGCCAATCCGGCACTTTTCCGTACTTTGCAAAGCGTGGGTTGCCCCAGGAGACGCAATCTTTAATAATCATTAACTGAGAATTAGTTGCAGATAGATATGACTCCCATCGCTGCCGGCCATCCCCGCATCCTCTCCATCGAAGACGACCTCGTACTCGGTGCCTATGTGCATGAGCATTTGGGCCGTAGCGGTTTTCAGGTGACCTGGTGCCAGAACGGCCAGGAAGGACTGGCCGCTGCCCGCCAGCAGGCCTTCGATGTGGTACTGATGGATATTCTGCTGCCGGGACTTGACGGGCTGTCGGTGCTGACGCAATTGCGCCAGAGTCATTCGACGCCGGTGCTGCTGATGTCGGCGCTCGGTGCCGAGGCGGATCGTGTCAGCGGTTTTCAACTGGGGGCCGACGATTACCTGCCCAAGCCTTTCAGCATGGTTGAGTTGCGGGTGCGCATCGAAGCGATCCTGCGCCGGGTCGCGCTCGACCGTCGGCCAACAACGGCCGCGATGGTTCCGGCGGCGGACAGCCTGCGTTTCGACGATGAATGCTTTGACGTGATTTACGCAGGGCAGGCTGCCGGCCTGACTCGCAGCGAGTATCGATTGCTGGAAACCCTGAACCGCAACGACGACGAAGTGCTGAGCAAAGCCTTCCTTTATCAACATGTGCTGCAACGCGGCTACGCGGCCCATGACCGCAGCCTGGACATGCATATCAGCCAGATTCGCCGCAAGCTCAAAGCCATCGACTACACCGAGCGGGAAGTGCGCACGGTGTGGGGCAAGGGTTACATCTTGAGCGCTGTCGATGAAATGTAACTTGCCGGGCTGGCATTCGCTGTTCTGGAAGCTGGCATGCCTGTTGGTGGCGTTCTGTCTGCTGATGATCTGGCTGAGCTGGTCCTGGGGCCGCTACATGGAAGAGCGCAACCAGTTCCTGTCGGATGAGGCCCGAGGCACGCTGACGCGCTACGCCGCCGAAGCCGAACAGGCCTGGCAGCAGCGCCAGAGCGCCGGCATCGATGACTGGCTGCAGGGTATGCATCAGCGGGAAAAAGGCTGGGTCGGTGTCATCGGCGGGGATTTGCAGTCCCTGAGCAATCAAACGCTGACGGACAAGGAAATCGAACGCCTGACCTTCCTGCGTGGCCTGGATTGGCCCATCCACAAGAAAGGCCAGCCTTGGATGCGCGTGCCTTTCCCCCGCGACACTTCCGTCGGCAGCCTGGTCATCGAACTGCCCAAACGCTTTGTGCCCGGACAGTACCGGGTGTTCTGGCGCGTGATAACCAACGGCGTGATTCCCGGGCTGTTCACCTTGTTGTTGTGCGTGGGTTTGTATCGCTTGCTGGTGGTCCCGCTCAATACCCTGCGCGAACAGGCCAATGCCTGGCGTGCCGACCAGCTCAACGTGCGCCTTTCGCGTCGCACCACCAATCGTTCGGACGAGTTGGGCGAATTGGGCAGGGCGTTCGATCACATGTCCGAACGCCTGCAAACCACGGTGGCGTTGCAACAACAATTGCTGCGCGACCTGTCCCACGAATTACGTACGCCACTGAGTCGCCTGCGCGTGGCCAGTGAAAGCGAGCAAGGCCTGGACGCGTTGCGCGAGCGAATTGGTCGTGAGGTCGATGGTATGCAGCGGCTCGTCGAAGACACGTTGCAACTGGCCTGGCTTGATACCGAACGCACCCGATTGCCCGACGAAGCGATTCAGGTCGAGGCATTGTGGGAAATGCTCACGGAAAACGCCTGCTATGAAAGTTGCTGGCCAGAGGGGCAATTGCAGTGCTCGGTGGATGCGTCTTGCTGGGTGCGCGGGCATCTCAACACGCTGGCCCAGGCATTGGAAAACATGCTGCGTAACGCGATTCGCCATTCACCCAAGGGCGGCGTTGTCCATCTTGGCGGACGACGGGATGGCGACTATTGGCATCTGTGGCTGGAGGATCAGGGCGGTGGCGTAGCTGAAGCCGATCTGGAGCGAATTTTCCTGCCGTTTACCCGACTCGACGGCTCGAGACCGGGGGATGGTGGATTTGGCTTGGGGTTGAGCATTGCCAGGAATGCGGTGCGCCGGCAGGGTGGCAGTCTCAGTGCGGAGAATGGCGATAAAGGACTGCGTTTGAATATGCGCTTACTGGCTCATTAAGCGCCTGTTTAATTGGAAATTGTAATGCTCTAGATTAATTCACACATCTTTGTCAGATGCTTCCTACATAGTGAAATGGGTATCAGTAGGAAGTTTCCGAAAATTGTAGTGTGCTCTCAAGGCTCTTCAGTGATGGTCGATATTTAACTTGTGCTAAAAAACCAAGGAGAATCGTCCGTGAACATTACAATTAGAACGCCAGCTTTATCGATGCAGGCGGATGCTTATTTTATCAAGAACCCTCTGGAGACAAAAAACGCTTTTACAGTAACCAGCGCCAAGGATGCTGCTGATGTGTTGAGGTTGAAGGGTGAGGGTTTGATTGGTGATTTGAAAGAGTTGATAAGGGGGTACGATTTTACATCGATAAGTTCGAATGAGCTCGCGAGGATCGGTTTGAAGCTTCATGAAGTTGAATTGCTAGATGAGCATGCAATGTCTTTTTTTACGTCCGGAAATATGGCATTTGATAAAAATGGACATCAGACGCAAAAGGACGTCAAATTTAATGCGATCGCAATGTTCAATCAAATGTTGGGCGATAACCGAGCTCTAGTCCGCGAATGGCCTATGTATGCTCAGCAAGAATCGTTCAGGATCGTGACCAAAGGGCTGGTGGGGGCAAACAAGGCCATCAATGCGCTTTTTTATTTTGCCAATTCAGATGGAAATGACCTGTCAGTCAGTATCAGAGCCTGAATCAACCGGTGCCCGAAAAAATATGATCGGGCACCGGCAACTGAATTGTTTATCGGGAATAACGTGTCGTGCCTGAGTATTGTTTATCGATGGAAGATTCGTTCTTGTGCCGGATTCTGTAGGTCCCCAGCTGTCCAAGGATTGAAGCAGTATTGCCAGTGCCACCGGCGACTTGGGTCCAGGTAGAACCTGTTAGTCTGTCTATGTATAACTTCGGAGGGGAGCCAGCGCCGACGGCAGTAATGGTGGACTGAATATTGGCCTGTCGACAACCATTTGCACTGGAAATATTAAATGGCCCATATGCAATGGCAGTCGAATTGGCTGGTACAGTACCGCTATAAGTATCGCGAATATTTGTGCAAGCCGCAGAAGCGTGGTTGATGGCAAAGAGCATCCCTGCCAGAGAAAACGCGGTTAAAATCTTCATATATGTATCCATTTGTGGTGATAGCCAATTTGGCGATAATGGCGGAATAGCGGGAAACGCATATTTCGCGTTACAAAAGACTATGCCTGTCACTTGCTGTGTACTAGTTCATGCATGTCGCCATGCTTTGCGGGAAATTTCTGATAGAGCATTTTTTGATACAAAGGCAGTGTGTATATTTAGGGGTGCAATTGCATTGAAATCCAGTCATCTCGTACGTCGCACGCTGCCACTTTGTTTTGTGTTTTTGCCGGAGCCTTCTGGTGTTTTTGTGCGACTTTTCCTAAAGGGTATAGTCGGTAATTTAAAGCAGCTCTGACGGTTTAAGCTCGCGCTTTGACTATCGAGGGAGTTGGACATGAATGCATCCAGTGTTGTCGATAGCGCAAGCGTTGACCGTTTCGACGAAGTGCTTGCGCTGATTTACAGTTCCAGACAAAAGGCCATTCAAGCAGTCAATACGCAACTGATTGAGTTGTACTGGCAGGTCGGAGCCTATATCAGTCGCAAGCTGGAACAGGCCGAATGGGGCGATGCCGTGATCGGTCAACTGGCTGAGCATCTGGCTCAAACTCAGCCCGGGCTGCGTGGTTTTACCCGTTCGAATTTGTTCCGCATGCGCCAATTCTATGAGATCTATCGGGCTGAAGAAAAAGTCGCACCACTGGCGCGACAATTATCTTGGTCGCACAACCTGATCATCTTTGGCCAGAGCAAACACCCGGAAGAGCGCGAGTTTTACCTGCGTATGTCGGTTCAGGAGAAGTGGTCGAAACGTGAACTGGAGCGCCAATTCAAAGCAGCACTGTTCGAGCGCAGCGTGACCCAGCCAGCGAAAGTCTCAGCCGCGTTGAAACAAACCCACCCAGCAGCGCTGGATATATTCCGCGACGCTTACATGGTCGAGTTTCTCGGCCTTCCTGGCAGTCATGCCGAAACTGATTTGCACAAAGGGTTGTTAGCGCGCCTCAAGGAGTTCCTGATTGAGCTGGGCCGCGACTTCTGCTTCGTCGGTTCCCAATACCCCATACAAGTCGGCGGGCGTGACTTTGCCCTGGATCTGCTGTTTTTTCATCGTGGACTTAATTGTCTGGTGGTCATCGAACTCAAGGTCGGCCGTTTTGAACCGGAGTATTTGGGCAAGCTCGACTTTTATCTGGAAGCGCTCGATCGCGATGAGCGCAAGCCCCGCGAAAATCCGGCCATTGGCGTACTGCTCTGTGCCAGCAAGGAGGACGAAGTGGTCGAGTACGCGCTTAACCGCAGCCTGTCGCCAGCGCTGATCGCTGAATACCAGGTCCAGCTACCGGACAAACACTTATTGCAGGCCAAGCTTCATGAGTTCTATGCCTTGAACGTTGCACAAGCAGAAGACTGCTGATTCAGGGGCTTATTCCCATAAGCCATAAGCATCACACTTTGCGTGATATGGCCTGCGAACGTTTGCCGGTATGATAGGCGCCCCCGCAGTCTGGATTGCGAATACGCCATGACCTTGCAGTACCCAACCATCGCCGATTGCGTCGGCAACACTCCGCTGGTCCGTTTGCAGCGCCTGCCCGGCGCCACCAGCAACACCCTTTTGCTCAAGCTCGAAGGGAACAACCCGGCGGGTTCGGTCAAGGACCGTCCGGCGCTGTCGATGATCACCCGCGCCGAACTGCGCGGGCAGATCCACGCCGGCGATACGCTGATCGAAGCGACTTCGGGTAATACCGGCATCGCGCTGGCCATGGCCGCCGCGATCAAGGGTTACAAGATGATCCTGATCATGCCGGACAATTCCAGTGCCGAACGCAAGGCGGCCATGACCGCCTACGGTTCCGAGCTGATTCTGGTCAGCCAGGAAGAGGGCATGGAAGGCGCCCGCGACCTCGCTCAGCGTATGGAAGCCGAAGGCCGCGGCAAGGTGCTGGATCAGTTCGCCAACGGTGACAACCCGCAAGCGCACTACACCACCACCGGCCCGGAAATCTGGCGCCAGACTGAAGGTACCATCACCCATTTCGTCAGTTCCATGGGCACCACTGGCACCATCATGGGCGTCTCGCGCTACTTGAAAGAGCAGAACGAGAACGTGCAGATCGTCGGCCTGCAACCGATGGAAGGCTCGGCGATTCCGGGCATCCGTCGCTGGCCTCAGGAATACCTGCCGAAGATCTACCAGGCTGATCGCGTAGACCGCATCGTCGACATGGCGCAAAGCGAAGCCGAGGACGTGACCCGACGCCTGGCGCGCGAAGAAGGTATTTTCTGCGGTGTGTCGTCAGGCGGTGCCGTGGCGGCGATGCTGCGTTTGTCCAAAGAAGTTGAAAACGCGGTGATCGTCGCGATCATCTGCGACCGTGGCGACCGTTACCTGTCGACCGGCATTTTCGACGCGCCCAACTGATGGCCAAGCACGAGAGAGGCCTGCGCTTCCAGCCCACCGGCGGAAGCAAGGCCCCGCAAATCCCGACCGGCAAAAAGCAGCGCCTGACCATCGAGCGCCTGGCGAATGACGGTCGCGGTATCGCGTTTTTCGAAGGCCGTACCTGGTTCGTCATCGGCGCTTTGGCCGGTGAAGAAATCGAGGCGCGCGTGCTCGGCGCCCACGGCAAAGTGGTTGAGGCGCGTACCGAGCGCGTGTTCAAGACCAGCGAACTGCGCCGCCCGGCACCTTGTCCTCATGCCGGCCGCTGCGGCGGTTGCAGCGTGCAGCATCTGCCTCACAACGAACAACTCGCCCTGAAACAGCGCATGCTCACCGAGCAATTGTCCAAGGTCGCCGGTGTCGAGCCTGAAGAATGGGCCGCACCATTGAGCGGTCCGGAATTCGCCTACCGCCGTCGCGCCCGTGTGGCCGTGCGCTGGGACATGAAGGCGAAGAAACTCGAAGTCGGTTTCCGCGCCGCCGGCAGCCAGGACATCGTTGGCATCGATGAATGCCCGGTGCTGGTCCAACCCTTGCAACCGATCATGAGCCGCTTGCCCGAGATGCTTCGGCGTTTGAGCAAACCTCAGGCGCTTGGTCACGTTGAATTGTTCAGCGGTTCGTCTCTGGCGGTTTTGCTGCGGCACATGGCGCCGTTGTCCGACAGTGACATGACCATCCTCAAGGATTTCTGCGCGTTCCATGAAGCCCAGTTGTGGCTGCACGGTGATGGTGAGCCATACCCGGTCAATGCCGAGCAGTCGTTGGGCTATCGCCTGGAACAGTGGGATCTGGAATTGGCGTACCGGCCGGGGGATTTCATTCAGGTCAATGCCGGGGTCAACGAAGCGATGGTGGCCCAGGCGCTGGACTGGTTGAAGCCGCAAGCCGATGAGCGCGTTCTAGATCTATTCTGTGGGTTGGGTAACTTTGCCCTGCCGCTGGCCAAAGCCGTTCGCGAGGTCGTGGCAGTGGAAGGTGTGCAGGTGATGGTCGATCGCGCTGCCGCGAACGCCGCTAGCAATAATCTGCATAACGCGACGTTTTTTCAGGCCGATTTATCCCAGCCTTTGTCCGACGCCGAATGGGCGCGCGAAGGCTTTTGTGCGGTACTCTTGGACCCACCGCGAGACGGTGCTTTCGAGGTCGTGCGCAAGCTGAAGTCCCTGGGCGCCGAACGGTTGGTGTATGTGTCGTGCAACCCTGCAACGCTGGCGCGCGATACCGTTGAATTGATCAAGCAGGGCTACCGGTTAAAACGTGCCGGGATTCTCGATATGTTTCCTCAAACGGCACATGTCGAAGCCATGGCGTTATTTGAAGCGAGCTAGGATGCTCGTCTGGTCCGACTGGCCCGCCCGTGCAGCCGCGCACCAGCCCGACGTGGGCTCACAGGCAACGAAGGTCAGCGATTTTGACGCATTGAATCTGCGTCGTAGGGAAGGTAAGCAAGATGGTACAGGTGAGAGCACACCAGCCGATCAACACCGACGGCAGTATCAATCTCGAGGCTTGGCTCGATCACGCGGTCAGTGTCGATCTGGCACTGGATCGCGAAGCCTTGAAAGAAGCCTGCGAGTACGCTCGCGAGGCTGAACAACAAGCCAATGCGGCGAAGAATTTGTGGTCGGAAGGCAACTCGA
Organism: Pseudomonas fluorescens; assembly: GCF_000802965.1. Lineage (GTDB taxonomy): Bacteria > Pseudomonadota > Gammaproteobacteria > Pseudomonadales > Pseudomonadaceae > Aquipseudomonas > Aquipseudomonas fluorescens_A. The sequence goes on from NZ_JSAK01000001.1 coordinate 46,145, forward strand.
GTTTCCGCACCGGCCTTGAGATCGCGGAGATTCTGGCCGACCTCAAACTCGATCAGGACTCGCTGGTCGCTGCGGTGTTGTACCGTGGTGTGCGTGAAGGCCAGATTCAGTTGCCGGCGGTCAGTCAGCGCTTCGGTCCGCTGGTGGCCAAACTCATCGACGGCGTGCAACGCATGGCGGCGATCAGCGACAGCCTGAGCCCGCGTAAATCCATGGTGATGGGCACCCAGGGCCAGGTCGAAAACCTGCGCAAAATGCTGGTGGCCATGGTTGACGACGTACGTGTCGCTTTGATCAAACTGGCCGAACGCACCTGCGCGATCCGGGCGGTGAAAACCGCCGACGACGAGAAGCGCAATCGCGTCGCCCGTGAAGTCTTCGACATCTACGCGCCGCTCGCCCATCGGCTCGGTATCGGTCACATCAAGTGGGAACTGGAGGACTTGTCCTTCCGTTATCTGGAGCCGGACCAGTACAAACAGATCGCCAAGTTGCTCCACGAGCGGCGACTGGATCGCGAGCGCTTCATCAGCGACGTGATGAGCCAGCTGAAAAACGAATTGCAGGCTACCGGTGTCGATGCCGACATCAGCGGCCGGGCCAAACACATCTATTCGATCTGGCGCAAAATGCAGCGCAAGGGTCTGGAGTTCAGCCAGATCTACGACGTGCGCGCCGTTCGCGTGCTGGTGCCGGAAATGCGCGACTGCTACACCGCGCTCGGCATCGTCCACACCTTGTGGCGGCACATTCCGAAAGAGTTTGACGACTACATCGCCAACCCCAAGGAAAACGGCTACCGCTCGCTGCATACCGCAGTAATCGGGCCTGAGGGCAAGGTGCTGGAAGTGCAGATCCGCACTCACGCCATGCACGAAGAGGCCGAGCTGGGGGTTTGTGCCCACTGGAAGTACAAAGGCACCGACGTCAAATCCGGCTCCAATCACTACGAAGAGAAAATCTCCTGGCTGCGTCAGGTGCTCGAGTGGCACGAAGAGCTGGGTGACATCGGCGGGTTGGCGGAGCAATTGCGGGTCGATATCGAACCTGATCGGGTTTACATCTTCACCCCGGACGGTCACGCCATCGACCTGCCCAAAGGCGCGACGCCGCTGGACTTCGCTTACCGCGTGCACACCGAAATCGGTCACAACTGCCGCGGCGCCAAGATCAACGGGCGCATCGTCCCGCTCAACTACAGCCTGCAAACCGGTGAACAGGTCGAGATCATCACCAGCAAGCACGGCACGCCGAGCCGTGACTGGCTGAACCCGAACCTGGGTTACGTCACCACATCGCGAGCGCGGGCGAAGATCGTCCACTGGTTTAAATTGCAGGCTCGCGATCAGAACGTCGCCGCCGGTAAAACCCTGCTCGAGCGCGAACTCAATCGTCTCGGTCTGCCGGCCGTGGATTTCGAAAAGCTGGCCGACAAAGCCAACATGAAAACCGCCGAAGACCTGTTTGCCGCCCTCGGTGCCGGCGATTTGCGCCTGGCGCAACTGGTCAACCTGGCGCAGCAACTGGTCGAGCCAGAGCGCGGCAACGAGCAACTGGAACTGATTCCGCGCAAGGCCACCGGTTACAAACCGGGCAAGCGTGGCGACATCCAGATCCAGGGCGTCGGCAACCTGATGACCCAGATGGCAGGTTGCTGCCAGCCTTTGCCGGGGGATGCGATCGTCGGTTACATCACCCAGGGCCGTGGCGTGAGCATTCACCGCCAGGACTGTGCTTCGGTGCTGCAACTGGGCGGGCGCGAGCCGGAACGAATCATCCAGGTCAGCTGGGGGCCGGTGCCGGTGCTCACCTACCCGGTGGACATCGTCATTCGCGCTTACGACCGTTCCGGATTGCTGCGTGACGTTTCTCAGGTACTGCTCAACGAGCGGATCAACGTGCTGGCGGTCAACACCCGCTCGAACAAGGAAGACAACACGGCATTGATGTCGCTGACCATCGAGATTCCGGGGCTGGATGCACTGGGGCGGTTGTTGGGCAGGATTTCCCAATTGCCGAACATCATCGAAACCCGGCGTAACCGTACGCCTTGAAGGTGACTTCGATCCATTGTGGGAGCTGGCTTGCCAGCGATGCAGACAGCTCGGTCTCTCTGGAGCATCGAGGTGATGCCATCGCTGGCAAGCCAGCTCCCACAGGTTTTGTGGTGAGACAGAAAAATGACATACAGCCTTGAAGACCTGCTGCACCTGATGAACCGCTTGCGCGATCCGCAGTTCGGTTGCCCGTGGGACATCAAGCAAACCTACGCCACCATCGTCCCGCACACCCTTGAAGAAGCCTACGAAGTCGCTGACGCCATCGAGCGCGGAGACTTCGATCACTTGCAGGGTGAGTTGGGCGATCTGCTGTTCCAGGTGGTTTATTACAGCCAACTGGCCAAGGAAGAAGGGCGCTTCGAATTTGCCGGCGTGGTCGACAGCATCACCCGCAAGTTGATCCGTCGACATCCCCACGTGTTCCCCACCGGCGATCTGTACGCACCGCTGGATGTCCCGCGTTTGAATGAAGAGCAGGTCAAACAGCGCTGGGAAGAGATCAAGGCTGAAGAGCGCGCGGAGAAATCCAGCGCACCGCAACAACTGTCCTTGCTCGATGACGTCCCCTCCGCGTTGCCGGCGCTGTCCCGTTCGGCAAAATTGCAGAAGCGTGCAGGACAGGTCGGTTTCGACTGGCCGGACGCGTTGCCGGTGTTGGACAAGGTCCGTGAAGAGCTTGATGAAGTGCTTGAAGCCATGTCGGAAAATGATCCCGTGGCAGTGGCCGATGAGATCGGCGATCTGCTGTTTTCCGTGGTCAATCTGGCGCGTCATCTCAAGGTCGATCCGGAAACCGCACTGCGTGGCGCCAACAGCAAATTCGAAAGACGTTTCCGTTTTATCGAACAGGCATTGCGCGATACCCTGCGTCCCATAGAAGATTGCACCCTCGAAGAGTTGGACGCCCTGTGGGGCGAAGCCAAACGTCAGGAAAAGAATTTGCCCAGCTGCGGTTGAGCAGTTGCCTAAGTGAGTAATAAGCACCATGAGCATTTCCCTTCGCGACCAGTTGCTCAAAGCAGGGCTGGTCAACCAGAAGCAGGCCAAGCAGGTCAGCAAAGACAAACAGAAGCAGCAACGTCTGGCCCACAAAGGCCAGATCGAACTCGATGATTCCCAGCAGCGTGCGGCTCAGGAAGCCATGGCCGAGAAGGTCAAGCGCGATCAGGAACTCAATCGCCAGCAGCAGGAGAAGGTCGAAGCCAAGGCCCGCGCCGCACAGGTCAAGCAATTGGTCGAAGTGACGCGCCTGCCGAAGCTGACGACCGAGGACTACTACAACTTCGTCGATGACAAGAAGGTCAAGCGCATCTCGGTCAACACCCTGATGCGCAACAAACTCAGCAACGGTTCGCTGGCGATCGTGCACCACGCCGGCGGCTACGAAGTCATCCCGCGTGAAGCGGCCCTGAAGATCCAGGAGCGCGATCCACAGCGTATCGTGCAGCTGAATGTGCAGACCGAAGAAGTCGCTGCCGAGGACGATCCGTACGCGGCCTATCAGATCCCGGATGATCTGATGTGGTAATTGCTACTCTGGTTTACATGTTTGTTAGTACATTGGTTGATTGATTAATTGAACCCGAAAGATTGTGTCGATACGATCTTTCGGGTTTTCTTTTACTTGGATTAATTAATCTTTAATGACTGATTAATTCTTGCGGAGAAAATAAATGGAATAAATTTAATGGATAAGGATATCTTCAATGCTGCTAAGTATCGCTTCGTTACGCCAACCAACATTTAAATCGCAGTTATCGCACCCGCGAATGCCCGAACAATCCATCCTCGATTATCTGGACGATGAACTGGCCGAGCGCGCTTACCTGGTGCGCCGAAAAATCAAGAATGCTGCAAAGGCCGTCCGGGAGAAGCATGGTGAGGCTGCGTGTGTTTTCTTTACCCTGCCTGAGTTTTTCTGGAACATTCCCTGGCATCAGGTTCGCAGTGAAGATGAACTGCACGAGCTGTGCTCTGCTTACCTGGAGAAGGTACCTGAGTGTGTGGCGTTGTTGATCAGCGAGCTGCCAGTGGAGCAATACGGCAAGATCGTTTTGCTGGCGGGTAGCTGCGCGACCCTTATCAAGGTCGGAGAGGGTGAGGCGAGCTACTACGATGTCATCAATTATGTGCTGACAATCACCAACAAGGAATATGAGGCAGATATTCCATTAATGTCGATGTGGCCGAAGCGCTATGTATCAGGCATTGATTTTGGTAAACATGTAGGTGCTGAAGACGGCTATTGGTTATTCAAGTTGTTTGACGAAGTTGTAGTCAGGGTAAAGGACGTCAGTAGTGTGCAGGCCGAGCACAGTTATTTCGGTGGATATGAAGGGAAGTTTATCAATAGTCTGGTTCCAGGCTGCCCCTTCGGGATCAACTTATGTCTCGATTATGCAATGTTGAAAGACGGTGAGCGGGACAGGGAAATTGAACTGGCGGGGGCGAAGATCGATTTTCTGATTGCCTGTGGCATGGACTTCAACTACGGCAAACTGCATCCGTCTTCCGTCCAGTACGCGATCCGTAATGACGGCATGGGCGACGGTGAATGCGAAGTGGTGAAACTTGAAGCGGGGCGGATCGTCAGTATTGTCCCTGCGGTGGTGGTCGACGACACCCTTCATCTGTCGGCCATTCACATTACCTGAGCCAGATGGCCCCGGTTGCAGCCTGCCCCTGCGTGGGGGGCAAGCTGCAAGACTGAAGGTTATCCTCAACTGGTGGCGAGTTCGCGTTTGCGCTCGAGCATTTCCAGTTCGGCCTTGTAGTTATGCGCATCGCTCTCGGAATGAAACATACCTACCAGCAGGTCTTGTTGATGCACGTCCCAGATCCGGATACCGGCGGCTACGCCTTCGTGGGACATGTGTGAATCGTCGCGTTCAGTTACTTTTACAGTCATCTGCTAGCTCCAATCTCTGTTATCTGCAGCAAGGCGTGTGCAGGACTCTGTTATAGAGTTTGGTAGCTTGCTAAGTAAATGACGCATTTCCGTAACGGACTTTTGCAAAAACTGAAAAAAACGCGCAGGCCTTGCAGGGCGCGGCATTCGGTCGCAGGGCCTTAAGTTTCATGACAAAAGCTTCATGTTTAGTGCTAAAAATCCTGGCTTGAAATGCATACCTGTAGGAGCCGGCTTGCTGGCGATGGCGATCTCGAGGACACCATCGCCAGCAAGCCGGCTCCTACCGTGGGATGGGGTACATCCGTGGAATCAGGGCGGCCTATCAAATCCGTCAGCGATTTTCTGGGCAAAAAAAAACGCCCCGAACCAGTCGGGGCGTTTTCATGTGCGGCTCAGCTGCGGGGAATTACTTACCTTCCCAGCGCTTCAGTACCAGCGTGGCGTTGGTGCCACCGAAGCCGAAGCTGTTGCTCATCACGGTGTTGATGGTGGCGTTTTCGCGGGTCTTGGTCAGCACCGGCAGGTCAGCCACTTCTGGGTCCAGCTCGTCGATGTTGGCGGAACCGGCAATGAAGTTGCCTTCCATCATCAGCATGCAGTAGATCGCTTCGTGAACGCCGGCGGCGCCCAGGGAGTGACCGGACAGGCTCTTGGTGGAGCTGATGGCCGGAGCCTTGTCGCCGAACACTTCACGCACACCCTTCATTTCCGCGACGTCGCCGACCGGAGTCGAAGTGCCGTGGGTGTTCAGGTAGTCGATCGGAGTGTCGACGGTGGACAGCGCCTGCTGCATGCAGCGGATCGCGCCTTCGCCGCTTGGGGCGACCATGTCGTAGCCGTCGGAAGTCGCGCCGTAGCCAACGATTTCCGCGTAGATCTTCGCGCCACGAGCGAGAGCGTGTTCCAGCTCTTCAACCACGACCATGCCGCCACCGCCGGCGATGACGAAACCGTCACGGTCAGCGTCGTAGGCACGGGAGGCTTGCTCCGGGGTGTCGTTGCGCTTGCTGGACAGTGCGCCCATGGCGTCGAACAGGAACGACTGGCTCCAATGCTCTTCTTCACCGCCGCCGGCGAACACGATGTCCTGCTTGCCCATCTGGATCTGTTCCATGGCGGTACCGATGCAGTGAGCACTGGTGGCGCAGGCAGACGCGATGGAGTAGTTCAGGCCCTTGATCTTGAACGGAGTGGCCAGGCAAGCGGAAACGGTGCTGCTCATGGTCCGCGTTACGCGGTATGGGCCGACGCGCTTGACGCCTTTCTCGCGCAGGATGTCCAGCGCTTCCATCTGGTTCAGCGTGGAGGCGCCACCGGAACCGGCGATCAGGCCGGTACGCGGGTTGGACACTTGCTCTTCGGTCAGGCCGGAGTCAGCAATAGCGTCTTTCATGGCCAGGTAGGCGTAAGCCGCCGCGTGGCCGACGAAGCGATAGATCTTGCGATCGATCAGTTCTTCAAGGTTGAGGTCAATGGAGCCGGAAACCTGGCTACGCAGACCCATTTCGGCATATTCCGGGTTGAACCGGATGCCAGGGCGGCTTGCACGCAGGTTAGCGGAGACGGTCTCTTTGTCATTGCCCAGGCACGAAACAATGCCCAGACCAGTGATAACGACGCGGCGCATGCGAATAACCCTTAGAAGTTGTCAGTGGAGGTGAAAACGCCGACCCGGAGGCCTTCGGCGGTGTAGATTTCGCGACCGTCGACAGTGACCGAACCGTCGGCGATGGCCAGGTTCAGCTTGCCTTTCAGGACGCGCTTGATATGGATGTTATAGGTGACTTTCTTGGCGGTCGGCAGAACCTGGCCGAAGAATTTCACTTCGCCCGAACCCAGCGCACGGCCGCGGCCCGGCAGGCCTTGCCAGCCCAGGAAGAAGCCGACCAGTTGCCACATGGCGTCGAGGCCCAGGCAGCCCGGCATCACCGGATCGCCTTCGAAGTGGCAGGCGAAGAACCACAGGTCCGGAGTGATATCCAGCTCGGCGACCAATTCACCTTTGCCGTACTTGCCACCTTCTTCGCTGATCAGGGTGATGCGATCAACCATCAGCATGTTCGGGGCGGGCAGTTGCGCGTTACCTGGGCCGAACAGCTCACCGCGACTGCAGCGCAGCAGGTCTTCCCGGGTAAAGGCGTTTTGTTTGGTCATGCGAGCTCCTCAATAGTCCCATGCGGCAGGTGGGGCAAATCTTCCCGGCCGATCGAAGCGTTCATGCCTCGAACCGGCAGCCTACTCATAGACTATTGCGTTGTGGTGAAAGTCACAGCACCAAGGACATGAATGTACACTTGTGCACTGAAATTTTTATTCAAGCCCCTTTTCGGGCCTGTTCGGGTGCCTAAGACTGCCGCACTTTCGCCTTTCACGCCAGTCGCAGATGCTCGAAAGGCCTGTACTACTGCACCCAGCGTTGCAGAATTTGCTGCAGATCATTGCGTTTGAAAGGCTTGGCCAGGTAATCGTTCATTCCCGCCGACAAGCAGGCTTCGCGATCGCCCTGCAAGGCATTGGCGGTCAGGGCGATGATCGGCAAGTCGGTGCAGCCGGGCAGTTGGCGGATCAGTCGAGTGGCCTCGTAGCCGTCGATGATTGGCAGTCGGCAGTCCATCAGGATCGCTTCGAAAATCAGACTCTCGGCACTGCGCACGGCCTGCGCGCCATCAACAGCGACGCTGACAGTAAAGCCCAGACTGCGCAACATTGCCTCAATGACGGTCTGGTTGACCGGGTTGTCCTCGACCAGCAACACATTGCGCCCTTCACCATCACCGTTGCCGCTATGCGCGCGGGGTGTCAGCACCGGCAACGGCTGCTGATGGAGCGCCAGCGGGATTTCCAGAGTGAACACCGAGCCTCGACCTTCTTCGCTCTGGGCGCGCAAGGTGCCGCCCATGCGTTCGGCAAGTGTGCGGGCAATCGGCAGGCCCAGGCCGGTGCCACCGTAACGCCTTGAAATGGAGCTATCGGCCTGCTGGAACGCGTTGAACATCAGTTCCAGGCTTTCGGCCGGAATCCCGATCCCGCTGTCGCGCACGGTGCAAGTGAACCACAACAATTCGTGATCCAGCGATTGCCACTGCGGTTCGATGGAAACGCGACCCTGCTCGGTGAACTTCAGTGCATTGCCGACCAGGTTGACCAGAATCTGCCGAATCCTCGTCGGATCGCCCTGAACCTGCAACGCACGCATGTCCTCGGGGATCAGCAATTGCAGATCCAGTCCGCGCTGTGCGGCGCTGTGCTGGAATGACTGGGCGCAACTGCCAATCAGGTCCGCGAGGTTGAACGGAATGTGTTCCAGCTCCAGTTCCGAACGTTCGATACGCGAGAAATCCAGAATGTCGTTGATGACTTTAAGCAGGTGTTCAGTGGACTCCGAGGCCAGCGCCGCGTACTCCACTTGTTCCTCGGTCATGTCAGTGGTTTCCAGCAACTGCAGCATGCCCAGCACGCCGTTCATTGGCGTGCGCAGTTCGTGGCTCATCATGGCGAGGAAGTCGGACTTGGCGTTGTTGGCCTTTTCCGCTTCTTCGCGGGTCTGGATCAGTTGCGCCATGGCCTGATGCTGCTCACGGCTGGCCTGTTCGAGTCCGCTGGCGAGGTTGTTGATGTGTTGTGACAGTGCGCCCAATTCGGTGTCGTCGACGATGGGCAAAGGTGTTTTGTAGTCGCCTTCCTGGATCGCCTTGACCGCGTTGCCGATGTCGCGGATCGGCTGCGACAGGCTTCCCGCCAGGCGTCGTGCGAGCAGGAAGGTAAACAGCAGGGCGAATAGCGCCAGAATGCCGGCCTTGAGCAGGATCTCCTGCTGGCGCTGGCTGAATGCATCGTTGGACAGGCCGACGATCACCCGGCCCAGGTAATCTTCGGCGAGGGCAGTGGTGGCGGTCTTGCTGTCCTGAAAAAAGTCATTGTGCAACGGGATCCGTTGCAAGCGCACGGGCGCCTGGAACACTTCCACCTGATGGGGACGATTGTGGTTTGTCGACGGTTGCTCGACGTACACGAGAATCCGGTTGGCGCTGTCCTGAATCTCCAGAAACCGCACGTTGGGGGTGGCCAGCGTGGCCTTGAGCAGACTTTCAAGCACCTCGTTATTGCCCGAAATCACCCCGTACTCGGTGGCCGGAGCCAGTTGGTTGGCGATCAACTGGCCGGTGTGGTTGAGCTCCTGGCGCAGATCCTGGATCCGCACGAAGGTGAAGAAGCTGATCAGCAACAACGTCAACAGCAAGGCCGGGCCCAGACTGATGAGCTGGGTCCGGGTGTTGATATCCCAACGGCGACGGAAGGTCATGGGCGGCGTTCTCCTTCAGCCAACAGGGTTGCGACAGACGCTTCGTCTATCTGTTCCATACCTAATGAACGAGCCACTTGCGGGTTGCTTGAGACTTTGAAGAGCGGCGGGTAATGCGCCCGTGGCCAAGAGGCCGGTGGCTGGTCGAGCAGCTTGTCGAGAATCGCCAGCCAATCGCTCTGATCGCTGTAGGTGCTGGCCAAGCTTCCAGCCCTGACGAACCCGGCATTGGGGCCGATCAGCGCCAGTTGTCGGGAATAGCTGCTCAGTAGCAAATTCTTCGCGGTTTTCGAGTTGTACAGATCGGGGTCATCGAGGCCCAGCAGCACATCGCTGTTTTTCAGCAACGTCTGTAATGGACGGCTGTCGTGGGTGTTGTCCCAGCGCTCGGTGACCAACTCAAGACCCAGCGGCCGGGCGGCCAGGCGTAAATCCTTCAAGAGGAACTCGCTGTGGCGGTCGTACAGCACGCCGATCCGTCTGGCCTGGGGCAGGAGGATTCGGATCAGACGCAATTGGCGGTCCAGAGGTGGATCGCTCCAGAGCAAGCTGAGGTGCGGGGGCAGTGCTTCGCCCAGGTGTTCTCGTGCTTGCAGGCGGCTGAGGCGCAATACCAGCGTCGCCGGGCCCTGGGCGTCTTGCAGGCGCCAGTCGAGGCTCGGCAGGTCGAGCAAAATCAAACGGGTATCGCCGGGCAGTTTGCCTGGCAGCGGCATATCGGCCAGTGGCCGGAAGCGCACGCGATCAGCGGGTCGCAACTCGCGCAGCGCCTCGGTGAAAGATTGCACGCCGGCGCTGTCTTCGACGCCGGTCAGCAAAATGTCCGCGGCGTTGGTGGTCACGCTCGCCAGCCATCCGCTGACCAACAGGCACAGCATGGCCAGCAGATGGCCAAAGGTTGGCGGCTTGCGTGGCGGACTGTGTCGCATCTTAAAACGCCAGCTCCGCGCTGAAATACATCACTCGACGCTCGTCGTAGTTGTTGTCGACGAAGGTGGTGGGCTGATTGTCCAGGCGTTGCTGGAGCACGCCAGCCAGTTCCAGGTTGGCCTTGCCCAGGCGAATGCGTTTGGCGATGCGAGTGTCGACCCGTTCGAAACGGTAACCGTTGAGCGCGTCGTCCCCATAATAGAAGAGTGCGCTGTTCCAGCCCTGACCCCAGTCGCGCATCCAACCGGCGGAGCCGCTGTTGCGCGCAGTCTGTTGCGCATCCTGCGGATTGCTCGCGTCGGCATCGACGTAGGCATAGGTCAGGCGCAACCGGTCTGTACTGCCGACTCGCCAGTCAAGTTGGGTTTCCGCGCCGGAAAAGCGTGCGGTGTTGCTGTTACTGGCGATGAACTGATTGTTGCGCAGCGGCTCGCTGACCATGCCGGTGATTTCGTCGTAGAACAGCTTCACATCGACCGCCAGTCCCACCTCGGCAAAGTAGCCGTTGTAGCCCAGTTCCCGGGAACGCATGTGTTCTTGATCGAGATCGCCGGGGCCACGGGTCCTGACGAAATAGCGGGCACTGGACTGACCATAGGCGGCGGGCTGCAACTTGGTGACCCGGTAACTCCAGTTGACGCTGTTCTCGAACATGTCCGGCGAACGGATGGCTTCCGAGTACACCGCCCGCAACCCGTGGCGCGGGTTGATCAGGTAATTGATCGCGACCCGCGGGGTCAGCGAGCTGCCGATCAACTGCGTGTCTTCATACATGGCTCCGCCCTGCAGCAGCCAGTGTTCGGTGGCGCGCCACTCGAGTTGGCCGAAGGTCCGCCAGGTGGTGTCATCAAGCGTGCCATTGAAGTAAGTCTCGGAATCTGCCCGGTCGTAACGATAGTTCATGCCGCTGACCAGCCGCAGGCTATCGGACAGGCTCAGGGTGTCCTGCACCTCAAGATCGTAGCGCGTTTCCCGGGTGCTCTGGTCGATGTCGCCGCACACGGTCTGACTTGCGCCGTCACGCCATTGATCGAGCACCTGATTGGCCAGCGACTGCTCGGCGGGGGTGCCGGCCGGTGCACCAGGACCGGTGAAACGCGTGATGTTGCGGGCCAGACGTTCGGTGTAGTTCGGGTTCATTTGCCAGAGTTCGGTCAGTTGCGGGCTGAACGAAACTTCGGCGTCGCAGGCGCGCCATGTTTGCTGGCGATCCCAATGTTGGGCCGAACCCTGGATATAAAGGCTGTGGTCAGGATTGATGTCCAGATTCCAGCGCAATAACCCGGCGTAGTCCTTGGCGTTAACGTCGGCGTCGTCGCCCGCGCGGGTAATCCCCGGGAACACCGGCCGGTAGGTATAGGGCCGCTGGTTGGTGCCGTCCTTGGCATTCAATTGCCAATCGAGGCTTTGCCGTTCGTCGAGGCTCTGGCTGACGGCGAGATTGAAGCGCTTGAGGCGACGACTGTCATGGTAATCAGCGCCTGTTCGGTCGGTGTCGAAGCCGTCGTCTTGCTGGCCGGATAGCGACAGGCGCAAGTCGCCGTCATCCCAGCCGACACCCTGGCTGGCGTAGAAGTCGTTGATGCCACGCTGGCCGCGGGTGACTTTCATCCGCGTGCCGTGGGTTTCGGCCGGGTGGCGGGTGATGACATTGACCACCGCCATCAGCGCATTGGCGCCGTAGCTGACGGTATTCGGGCCACGGAAAACTTCGATGCGCTCGATGTCTTCCATGGCCACCGGAATGTCGCTCCAGTCCACCGTGGCCAGGCCGGCGCGGTACACCGAGCGGCCATCGATCAACACCTGCATGCGCCGCGCTTGTGTGGCATCGGTGCCGTGATAGTTCACCGCCGCCTGATTGCCGGTAATGTTGCCAACCATCATGCCCGGCACCAGTCGCAACACTTCGCTGATGTCCCGCGCACCGCTGGCGTTGATCAGGGCGCTGTCGATCACCGTCATGCTTCCCGGCACGGCGGCCGGCGACTGCTTCAGGCGCGTGGCCGTCAGCACCTGCGGCAGCGGTTCGCTGTCGAGGAACAAGTCATCGGCCAGCAACGGCGAACTGAAGACCAGCGCCAGTACCAAAGGCGATCGGGGTGACGGAGCAGCCAGAGACACAACACATCCTTGTTAACGATTGGTGGCGCGCATGTTAACCGAGCGCGGTGACTTTTCCAGTCACGATCTCTGCGTTTTCCCAGGTTTTATGGTGCTTGTTTACTAATACGCCGCTAATTGACGCGGGGGCTGGCCGCCACTGGGCCGCTCCGTATAATGCCGACATCGCCACTGCTATGGATTAACGGATTACATATGACTGAACAGCGCCCGATTGCGGTCCTGGGAGGCGGAAGTTTTGGTACCGCCGTGGCAAACCTGCTGGCCGAAAACGGGCATCAGGTCCTGCAGTGGATGCGTGATCCCGAACAGGCCGAGGCCATTCGGGTCAATCGCGAGAACCCGCGCTACCTCAAAGGCATCAAAATTCTGCCGGGTGTGACGCCGGTCACCGATCTGCAAGCGACTCTGGAAACCTGCGACCTGAGTTTCGTCGCGCTACCCTCCAGCGCGTTGCGCTCGGTGCTGGCCCCGCATGCCGAACTTCTGAGCGGCAAAATGTTGGTGAGCCTGACCAAAGGCATTGAAGCCCATACCTTCAAACTGATGAGCCAAATCCTCGAAGAGATCGCCCCGCAGGCGCGCATCGGCGTGTTGTCCGGGCCAAACCTGGCGCGTGAGATCGCCGAGCATGCGCTGACGGCGACGGTGGTCGCCAGTGAAGACGAAGAGCTCTGTGAGCAGGTCCAGGCAGTGCTGCACGGTCGCACCTTTCGTGTGTACGCCAGCGCCGACCGTTTCGGCGTGGAGTTGGGCGGTGCGCTGAAAAACGTCTACGCGATCATCGCCGGCATGGCCGTGGCGCTGGAGATGGGCGAAAACACCAAGAGCATGTTGATCACTCGGGCGCTGGCGGAAATGACCCGCTTTGCGGTCAATCAGGGTGCCAACCCGATGACGTTCCTCGGCCTGGCGGGCGTGGGTGATTTGATCGTCACCTGCTCCTCGCCGAAAAGCCGCAACTATCAGGTCGGGTTCGCCCTCGGCCAAGGCCTGAGCCTGGACGAGGCGGTCAATCGCCTGGGTGAAGTCGCCGAAGGCGTGAACACCCTCAAGGTGCTCAAGGCCAAGTCTCAGGAAGTCGGCGTGTATATGCCGCTGGTCGCCGGGCTGCACGCGATTCTGTTCGAAGGGCGCACGCTGGAGCAGGTGATCGGCCTGCTGATGCGGGGCGAGCCGAAAACCGATGTCGATTTCATTTCCACCAGCGGTTTCAACTGAGCCCTCTACTTATCTGGAACGGAGCAAGACATGAGCGATCAAAAAGTAGAAGCCAAATACGAATCCATCCTGCTGCGGGTGCTGTGGATGATCGTGTTCGTGCTGGTCTGGCAAGTGGCGCAGTTCATCCTTGGCGCTGTGGTGCTGTTGCAGTTGATCTATCGTTTGATTTATGGCGCGCCGAGCGCCAGCCTGATGAATTTCGGCGACAGTCTCAGCCAGTTTCTGGCGCAGATCGGTCGTTTCGGCAGTTTTCACAGCGACCAGAAACCCTGGCCGTTCGCCGATTGGCCAACGCCGCGTACGCCGGAAGGTGAAGCGCCGCACACCGTGCCGCCAGCCCCGCATCCGGCCCGAGATGAGGAACCCAAGCTATGAAACTCTGGGTATTGCGTCATGGTGAAGCCGTACCACACGGCTCCCGTCCCCACGATTCCGAGCGGGAGCTGACGGAGCACGGTCGAAAAGAAGTGCTGAGCAGCGCCGCAAAGTTGATCGGACAACCGCTGACGGCCATCTATGCCAGCCCGTACCTGCGGGCACAGCAAACGGCGCAGCTGGTGCGCGAAGCGTTGGGTTTCGAGCCGGAAATCCGCACCGTCGAATGGCTCACTCCGGACACCGATCCGGACAAGGTGGCCGAGCAGATGGTCGCGGTGAGCGATGTGCTGCTGGTCAGTCACAACCCGCTGGTGGGGAATCTTCTGAGCTACCTGCAACATGGCGCCGGCCATCCGCCGGAGCGGGTCAGTACCGCCGGACTGGCGGAGCTCAAAGGTGATGAACTGCTGGTCGGGTCAATGAAGCTCGACAGCATCAAGCATCCATAAAAGCAAAGATCGCAGCCTTCGGCAGCTCCTACAGGGTTCGCATCCACCTGTAGGAGCTGCCAAAGGCTGCGATCTGTTGATCTTATTTTTACTTACAAATAAATAACCAAGCACTTGCTTGGTTGACTACGCTTGCTCCAGAACAAAAATAAGGAGCGAGTCGCATGTCTGCTGCTTTTCGTTTGCCGCTGGACGTCTTCTACGAGCGGGAAGCCCGTCATCCACGCCAGCGCTTTCTGGTCCAGCCCATCGGCGGCGGGGAAGTCGAGACCCTGACCTGGGCCGACGTCGGCCATCAAGCCCGTTGCGCTGCGCATTGGCTGCGTGCGCGGGAATTGCCCCAAGGCAGCCACATCGCCCTCATTTCCAAAAACTGTGCCCACTGGATCATTGCCGATCTGGCGATCTGGATGGCCGGGCATGTCTCCGTGCCGCTCTATCCCAATCTCACCGCCGAATCGGTGGCCCAAGTGCTTGGGCATTCGGAAGCGGCCCTGGTGTTCATCGGCAAACTCGACGACTGGCCGAGCATGTCCCTTGGGGTTAGCGCGGAGTTGCCGACCATCAGCCTGCCGCTGCATCCGCCGGGTACTTTTGATTACAGCTGGGCCGACCTGCAAACGAGTTCGCCGATCCAGGACGATCCGAAACCCGGCGCCGATCAACTGGCGACCATCATCTACACCTCCGGCACCACCGGCATGCCCAAAGGCGTGATGCACAGCTTCGGCAACCTGGGGTTTGCCACCACCCGCGGCACGCAATTGTTTGGCCTCAATGAGTCGGACCGACTGCTGTCGTACCTGCCGCTGTGTCATGTTGCCGAGCGGATGTTCGTCGAACTGGCGTCGATCTACACCGGGCAAACCGTGTTCTTTGCCGAGAGCCTCGATACTTTTTTGACCGACTTGAAACGCGCGCGACCGACTGCTTTGTTTGGCGTACCGCGGATCTGGACCAAATTCCAGATGGGCGTCTACAGCAAGATCCCGGCAAAGCGCCTCGACTTCCTGCTCGGGCTGCCCATCATCGGCAAGCGGGTAGGGCACAAAGTCCTTGCCGGGCTGGGGCTCGACGCTTTGCGCGTGGCGCTGTCCGGCGCCGCACCGGTGCCGCAGACGTTGCTGCTGTGGTATCGCAAGCTCGGTCTGGATGTGCTGGAGGTCTACGGCATGACCGAGAGCTGCGGCTACTCGCACATTTGCCTACCGGGCCAGAACAAACCGGGCTGGATCGGCAAGCCTTGCCCGGAGGTCGAAGTACGGATTGACGAGTCGGGCGAGGTGTTGGTGCGCAGTGGTGCGACCATGCTCGGGTATTTCAAGGAACCGCAGAAAACCGCCGACACCATCACCGAGGACGGCTTCCTGCGCACCGGCGACAAGGGCGAGGAAGACGCCGAGGGCAACCTGCGCCTGACCGGGCGGCTGAAGGAAATCTTCAAGACCAGCAAGGGCAAATACGTCGCCCCGGCACCCATCGAAAATCGCCTGGCGGTGCATTCGCGCATCGAACAGGTGTGCGTGGTCGGCGATGGTTTGCTTGCGCCGCTGGGCCTGTGCGTACTCTCGGCGGTCGGGCAACAGGAGGCGCGTGCAGGATTGCATTCGAGCCTGGAAAAACTGCTCGAAGAGGTCAACGGCGCCCTCGATAAACACGAACGCTTGCGCCGTCTGGTGGTGGTCAAGGACAGCTGGGCGGTGGAAAACGGTTTCCTCACGCCGACCCTGAAGATCAAGCGCAATGTGATCGAAGCCGCCTACGGTGCCCGCTTCGAAGAATGGAGCGAGCGCAGCGAGGCGGTGCTGTGGCAGGATTGAGTCACGAATAAAACCAACAAGGAATATTTGCGATGAGTCTGTGGCGCACCACTCCCAACATTGAACAGTTGAACGCGATCCAGAAAAACACCATCGGCGAAGTGCTGGATATTCGCTTCGAAGCCTTTGATGAAGAGTCGCTGACCGCGAGCATGGTCATCGACCATCGCACCCATCAGCCGTACGGTTTGCTGCACGGCGGTGCCTCGGTGGTGCTGGCGGAAAGCGTCGGCTCCATGGCCAGTTACCTGTGCATCGACGCCAGCAAATTTTACTGCGTGGGCCTGGAAATCAACGCCAACCATTTGCGCGGCCTGCGCAGCGGGCGGGTGACGGCGGTGGCCAGACCGATTCACATCGGCCGCACGACCCACGTCTGGGACATTCGCTTGACCAGCGATGAAGGCAAGGCCAGTTGCGTGTCGCGGTTGACCATGGCAGTGGTGCCGCTGGGTGAGAACCCGCCGGCGCGTTGAATGAAGTTTCACGGCAAATGAATTCCCCCGTGGCGAGGGAGCTTGCTCCCGCTGGGTCGCGAAGCGGCCCACAACCAGAACCGACGGATTGACGACTGCTGCGCAGTCGGACGCGAGCGAGCTCGCTCGCCACAGGTGCAGTGGTCCATGGACATGGCCGGACTGTCATCATTCCTGTCAGTTACGGTCATTGCTCAAGAACGCGGTCTTGCGGACAATCGGGCTTTGTTTTCGTTGATGGATCACCGGTATGTCGCAACAGATATTTTTCGCCCACGCCAACGGGTTTCCTTCGGGCACCTACGGCAAGTTGTTCGCGGCGCTGGCGCCCGAGTATCAGGTGACGCATCTGGAGCAGCACGCCCATGACCCGCGTTTCCCGGCGGACGACAATTGGTACAACCTGGTGGATGAGCTGATCCATCACCTCGAACAACAGCCGGAACCGGTGTGGGGCGTCGGCCATTCGTTCGGCGGCGTATTGCACCTGCACGCGGCGTTGCGATGCCCCGAGCTGTATCGCGGGGTGGTAATGCTCGATTCGCCGGTGCTGACCCGGACCGATCAGTGGGTCATCCGTGCGGCCAAGCGTTTCGGTTTCATTGATCGCCTGACCCCGGCTGGTCGCACATTGGGGCGACGGGAAGAATTCGCCGACCTCGACAGCGCCCGCCGCTATTTCGCTGGCAAAACCCTGTTTCGCAGCTTCGATCCAGAGTGCTTCGACGCCTACCTGCAACATGGTTTGCACAAGGTCGGCGACAAGCTGCGCCTGCGTTTCGATCCGGCCACGGAAATCAGCATCTACCGTGGGGTGCCGCACACCAGCCCGGGCCGTACGCGGCAATTGAAGGTGCCACTGGCGGTGGTTCGCGGGCACAAGAGCAAGGTGGTGATGCGGCATCACGCCAGTTCGGTCGGGCGCATGCCGCAAGGCGAGTCCCTGAGCATGCCCGGTGGCCACATGTTTCCCCTCGAACGTCCGCAGGACACCGCCACGCTGCTGAAGAACCTTTTCAGCCGCTGGGACGGTCGCGGCCAACAGGATTGCGCATGAGCAACGTCGTCGAAGAGGTCCGCCTGAGCCTGCCGCACATTGAGCTGGCGGCGCACCTGTTCGGCCCCGAAGACGGTTTACCGGTGATCGCCCTGCATGGCTGGCTGGACAACGCCAACAGCTTTGCCCGACTCGCGCCGAAGCTTAAAGGCTTGCGCATCATCGCCCTGGACATGGCCGGCCACGGTCACTCCGGGCATCGCCCGGCCGGTGCCGGTTACGCCATGTGGGACTACGCCCACGATGTGCTGCAAGTCGCCGAGCAGCTTGGGTTGAAGCGCTTTGCCCTGTTGGGGCACTCAATGGGCGCGATTGCTTCGTTGATCATCGCCGGGTCGCTGCCGGAGCGGGTGACCCATCTGGCGTTGATCGACGGCGTCATTCCTCCTACAGACAAAGGCGAAAATGCTGCCGAGCGCATGGGCATGGCCCTGCAAGCGCAGCTGGATCTGCGGGAAAAACGCAAACCGGTCTACCACACCCTCGATCGCGCCATCGAAGCGCGCATGAAAGGTATGGTGGCGGTCAGTCGCGAAGCGGCCGAACTGCTGGCTCAGCGTGGCTTGATGCCGGTGCCGGGCGGCTACACCTGGCGCACCGACAGCCGCCTCACGCTGCCGTCGCCGCTGCGTCTTACCACCGAACAGGCCATGGCCTTCGTCCAGCGCATCAGTTGTCCTGCAAAACTGGTGGTGGCTGCCGACGGCATGCTTGCCAAGCATCCCGAGCTGCTGGAGCGTCTACCCTTTAGCCGTGAACAGCTGCCGGGTGGCCATCATTTACACCTGAATGACGAGGCCGGTGCCGATCTTGTCGCAGACTGTTTCAATCGGTTCTTCGCCGTTCCTTGACTTGCGCCGGGCAACTGTCGAGGCTGGGCGGGTTGAAATGGGAGACAACCATGATAGATCTCTACACCGCTGCAAGTTACGACCGAAAGGAACACAGGTCCGCGGACTTCCTCAAAATCTACCCCGGGTTGCTGGTTTTCAAACGCACCGATGTCCTCAAGGGTGCCCAGGCCATGCTGATCCGATGAGTGTATCGATGCGTTCCCTCACTCTGCTGGCGCTGTGTACTTTCAGTCCTCTTTTATTTGCCGCCGATGTTCCGGGCAGTCAGGACTTGCCGATCGTGCCGCGCATGGCCGATGCGCAGATCGTCGACTATCGCCCGCCGGTTGAGCTTGAGCGGATCTACCCGCTCGGTTCGATCCGCAAGATCAGCGGCCAGTTGCGCTTCGACGGTCAGGTCAGCGCCCGCGGCAACGCCACCTCGGTGACCTACGAATTGCCCCCGGAGCATTCTGCAACCGATGCATTCACCGCCGCCCGCGAAGCCCTGCAGAAGCAGGACGCGCAGCTGCTGTTCTGGTGCCAGGCCCGTGATTGCGGTGAAAGCAGCCTGTGGGCCAACGAGGTGTTCGGTAACGCCAAGTTGTATGGCTCCGACAATGAGCAGGCGTATTTGCTATTGCGCCTCGCTGCACCCCGCGACAACACGTTGGTAGCGCTGTACAGCATCACGCGCGGCAATCGCAAAGCCTATCTGCACGTCGAACAGTTCGAAGCCAGCGCACCGCTGGGCGATTTGTTGCCGACCTCCGCAACCTTGCTGCGCGAGCTCAAAAGCACCGGCGAACTCGATTTCCCCAAACTGACCGATGCACCGGATGACACCTGGCTGCGCTTGATCTCCCGTGGCCTGAACCTGGACGCAACCTTGCGGGTCAGTATTTCCGGGGCCAATGCCGAAGCCTGGCGTCAGGCGTTGATCGGGCAGGGCGTGCGCGCCGCTCGCATGGAAGCCGGCAGCGCCGAAGGCTCTGGCCTGCATTTCCAGCTGCTGCGATAAGCTGTATCAGGTGAACGCGTTCTGCGCGTTCGCCTATTCTTTTGCGAACTGACTATTTTTGAGACTGGGATGATCAATAACGATCGGCTGTTGGTGCAGATCCTGCTCCTGGTGCTGTTTGGCGCGAGCTTCTGGGTGATGGCGCCGTTCTGGTCTGCATTGTTCTGGGGGGCGGTACTGGCGTTTGCCAGTTGGCCGTTGATGCGTCTGCTGACCCGTTGGCTCAATGGCCGCGAGTCGCTGGCGGCAGCGTTGCTGACCGTGGGCTGGATGTTGCTGGTGGCGGTGCCGTTAGTGTGGCTGGGATTCAACCTGGCGGACCATGTGCGGGATGCCGTGGCATTCATCAAGGATGTGCAGGTCGATGGCTTGCCGGAAGCGCCGACCTGGCTGGGCAATATTCCCTTCGTGGGCGGGCGTCTGTTGGGCATCTGGGACAGCATCGACCAGCAGGGCGCGGCGATGATGGTGTCGCTCAAACCTTACCTGGGGCAGGTGGGTAACTGGTTGCTGGCGCGCAGTGCGCAGATCGGCGGCGGCATTCTCGAACTGACCCTGAG
Source organism: Pseudomonas fluorescens (assembly GCF_000802965.1). Lineage (GTDB taxonomy): Bacteria > Pseudomonadota > Gammaproteobacteria > Pseudomonadales > Pseudomonadaceae > Aquipseudomonas > Aquipseudomonas fluorescens_A. Next base: position 66,291 of record NZ_JSAK01000001.1, read on the forward strand.
CATTGTCTTCGTGTTCTTTTTCTACCGCGACGGGCCTCGCCTGGCGGCATTTGTCCATGGCTTGCTGGAGCGCCTGATCGGCAAGCGGGCCGGGTATTACATCGAACTGGTGGCGGGCACGGTGCAGCGGGTGGTGAACGGGGTGATCGGCACGGCGGCAGCCCAAGCGGTGCTGGCACTGATCGGATTCCTGATTGCCGGGGTACCGGGGGCCTTGGTACTCGGCATCGTGACCTTCCTGCTCAGCCTGATCCCCATGGGCCCGCCGCTGGTATGGATTCCGTCCACCGCGTGGCTGATATGGAAAGGTGATTACGGAATGGCGGTATTCCTCGGGATCTGGGGCACCTTCATCATCAGTGGCGTGGACAACGTGCTCAAGCCGTACCTGATCAGTCGCGGCGGCAACCTGCCGCTGGTGATCGTGTTGCTGGGTGTGTTTGGCGGATTGATCGCGTTCGGCTTCATCGGCCTGTTCATCGGTCCGACGTTACTGGCGGTGGCCTACAGCTTGCTGACCGACTGGAGCAAGAGCCACGCGCGGGCAGAAGATCGCCGCTGATTTCAGGAGAGGTTACTCAGGCGAGGGGAGCACAGACTCGCGTCGATCTGGCGGACGGATGATGGGGACCGTCAGACCAACGCCAGGCTGTAAAGGCGGCTCGGGCTTCCTTGCCCGAGTCGTGTAGCGGGAATCAGAACTTCGCTTCAGCATCCAGTTGCAGGGTGTTGATGTCCGAATCCTTGAGGGTGGCGTTGGTGTAGTCCGAGTTGGCCATGAAGTACGTCGCGCCAAGGGCGAAGTTCTTGTCCAGCTCGTAACTCACTTTCAACTTGCTGCCGCGTGAGCCGGTGAAACCGTTGGCGAAGTCGGAGTCGGTGAAGGCGCCCACTACGGAGTTACGCTGCACATCGCGGTAGTTGTAGTCCACGGCGATGCCATAGAACTTGGTCTTCACGCCGGCCAGCCAGGCAGTGTCCTGATCGTTACTGGCATCCTGGTTGTTGACGTACTGACCGTACAGCGAGAGCGGCATTGGCAGGCCGCCGATGTCGAGTTGACCAAAGCCTTCGTACAGCTTGAACTGTTCGCCCGGGCTGTTGCCGTTGATCGCCAGCTGTCCTGGGATAACGCCGGCAACCGGGGTGATGTCGTCATCATTGTCGTAGCCGTAGACGCTGCCACCCAGGGTCAGTTTCAGGTTGTCGGTGAGGGCGAAGCGCGCGCCCAACTGGCCAGCGTACAGGCGCAGATCGTGCTTGAACTGCACACCGTCGCCGTCGACGTTGTCCTTGAGGGTGTAGTGGCCGGCGCTACCGAACAGTTCGGTGCTGGCACCCAGTGGGTATTTGTAAGACAGCGACAGACCTTCCGGGCTGATGTCGCTATCCCAGATGACGTCGCCCATGTTTACCCATTGCTGTGGCATCTTGCCGCCAACGATGTGCAGGTACTTGATGGCATCGGGGTGGTAGTCGACGTAACCCTGGTCCAGCCAGATCTGCTTCTTGTCGAAGTAGTTGTCCAGACTCTGGTTGGTGGAGCGGGGGTCGTCGTTGTTGCCGGTGGCGATACGGATGCCGGTGTCGACTTGCGGGTTGATTTCGCTGTAGGCACCCAGGCGGGCGCGAATGCGCTGACGATCCTGGTCTTTATTGTTGGAAACGCCATCGTTATGGACGGTTTCCTGACGGAAACGCACATCACCCTTGAATTGGGTCTTGGCAGCCCACGCCAGTTTCTGGTCGAAGGTGCTCAGTTCATTGGTTTTCTTCGCAGTGGCTGCGATCTGCTCGTTGGTCTCTTGTTGAGCCTGACGGGCGATTTGCTGGTCTTTCTGATCCCTGGCCAGCTCGGCTTGCAGTTCGGCGTACTGCGCGTTGGTAATCGAGCCGTTAGCTTTAAGCATGTCGAGCAGTTTGGCGTCGACTGCGGCGCTGGCAGGAACACTCATGGCCAGCAGCAAGCCACCGCAAAGGGCTGCCGCAGTTTTCGTGGAAGCAAGACGCATATCAATCTCCGAAGATGAGAGTGGATGACTGAGCCATCCAGGACACAACCGACCGTTGAAAGGACGGAAAACAGTGGCCGGCCTTATAGCCCGGCGCTCTAAAAACAGGCGCCAGTATCGCGATGGTTTATTACAGTGCAGTGGCAATGTGATGGCATGTCGATGACGATACATATTCGTCGCGAACGGTTGATCTAGAGCGCTGTCATCGGATTTTTCATGTGCAATGCATGGCGATAGGCGATACTCGCGGGGCTTTCACGCCATGAATGAGTGAGGATGGTGATGCCGTTGCAACGTCTGCAAAGTCTGTCGGAAATCTCCCCGCAAAAGTGGGACGCCTTGGTGCCCAAGACTCAGCCATTTCTGAGTCACGGGTTTCTGGGGGCGCTGGAAGACAGCGGCAGCGTCGGCCCCCATTCCGGCTGGCAACCCGAGCATTTGCTGCACGTTGAAGGCGACCGGCTGATCGCCGCATTGCCCAGTTACCGCAAATGGCATTCCTACGGCGAGTACGTGTTCGATCACGCCTGGGCTGACGCCTGCGAACGAGCCGGCATTGATTACTACCCCAAGTTATTGACCGCGGTACCGTTCAGCCCGGTCAGCGGACCGCGTTTGTTGGCGGCGAACGTGGAGGACGGGTTCGAGTTGTTGAACAGCCTACCGGGCTATCTCGAGATCGAACAACTCTCCAGCGCCCACATCAATTTCACTGATCCATTCACCGACGCCGCGTTGGCCGAGCAGCCCGGCTGGTTGCAACGCATCGGCTGTCAGTACCACTGGCAGAACCGCGGCTATCGTGACTTTCAAGACTTTCTCGATGCCCTGAGCTCGCGCAAACGCAAGCAGATGCGCAAGGAGCGCGAACAGGTGGCGGGGCAGGGGATCGATTTTGAATGGCTTGAAGGCCGGGAATTAACCGAGTCGCTGTGGGATTTTGTCTACGCCTGCTACGCCAACACCTACGCGGTGCGTCGGCAACGACCCTATCTGACGCGAGCATTTTTCAGCCTGTTGGCCGAGCGCATGCCGCAGTCCATTCGCGTGGTGCTGGCCAAGCAAGGTTCACGACCGGTGGCAATGGCGTTCAGCCTGGTTGGGGGCGACAGTTTTTACGGGCGTTACTGGGGTTGTCTGGCGGAGTTCGATCGCCTGCACTTCGAGACGTGTTTCTATCAAGGCATGGACTACGCCATTGCCAATGGCTTTCAGCGTTTTGATGCTGGCGCCCAGGGTGAGCACAAGCTGATTCGCGGGTTCGAGCCAGTCATCACACATTCCTGGCACTACTTGCGCCATCCGGGTTTGAAAGCGGCCGTGAAGGATTTTTTGCAACAAGAGCGGATCGGCGTATTGGCCTACGCAGACGAGGCGAAGACTGCCTTGCCTTATCGGCAAGGCTAATCCTCAGGGGGTCAGATCTCTTCTTTGCCCAGCCAGCGATACAGCACACCTCCGACTACCGCGCCGATTAGCGGCGCGACCCAGAACATCCACAATTGCTGGATCGCCCAACCACCCACGATCAGCGCCGGGCCGGTGCTGCGTGCCGGGTTGACCGAGGTATTGGTGACCGGAATCGAGATCAGGTGGATCAGGGTCAATGCCAGGCCGATGGCGATTGGCGCAAGCCCTGCTGGTGCACGTTTGTCGGTGGCGCCGAGGATGATCAGGATGAACATGGCGGTCATCACCAGCTCACAAACAAACCCCGCCGCCATCGAATAGCCGCCAGGCGAGTGTTCGCCGTAGCCGTTGGACGCCAGGCCCGACGCCAGTTCAAAACCAGGTTTGCCACTGGCAATGAAGTACAGCAGACCGGCTGCAATCACCCCGCCAATGACCTGGGCGATGATGTAGGCCGGCAGTTCGCTGGCCGGAAACCGTCCGCCGACCACCAGCCCCAGCGATACCGCCGGATTGAGGTGACAACCGGATATGTGGCCAATGGCGAACGCCATGGTCAGCACCGTCAAGCCAAACGCCAGGGATACCCCCAGCAAACCGATTCCGACATCCGGAAACGCAGCGGCCAGCACCGCACTGCCGCAACCACCCAACACCAGCCAGAAGGTGCCTACCAACTCAGTAGCCGAACGTTTGAACAGAGACATGAGAGAGTGTCCTTTCGAGATTTTGCTGCCTTGTGCATCCAGCAGATGGACTGCAGAACCACCTCCAGAACCTTGGGTGAGTACAGCACTGTTTTTCTAAAGTTCCAGTGGACATAAAAAAACCGCCAGCGCCCGTGGTAGTGGGCGTGGCGGTTTTTTACCGGGTTGAAGGCTTAATCGATTCCGACAAACCCACCCGTCTGGTGCGCCCATAACCGCGCGTACAAACCGCCGTGGGCCAACAATTCTGCGTGGCTGCCGGTCTCGGCGATCTTGCCGTTCTCCAGCACCACCAAGCGGTCCATCCGGGCGATGGTCGAGAGCCGGTGGGCGATGGCGATCACGGTTTTGCCCTGCATCAGGGTTTCGAGGCTTTCCTGGATGGCCGCTTCGACCTCCGAATCCAGTGCCGACGTGGCCTCGTCCATGATCAGGATCGGCGCGTCCTTGAGCAGCACGCGGGCGATGGCGATGCGCTGGCGTTGACCGCCGGAGAGCTTCACGCCGCGCTCACCGACGTGGGCATCGAAACCGATGCGGCCTTCGGCGTCCGACAACGAGGGGATGAACCCGTCGGCCCGGGCCTTGTGCACCGCCTCCCAGAGTTCCGCATCGGTGGCGTCGGGCTTGCCGTAAAGCAGATTGTCGCGGATCGAACGATGCAGCAGGGAAGTGTCCTGGGTGATCATGCCGATACGTTCGCGCAGGCTTTCCTGGCTGACGTCGGCGATGTTCTGGCCATCGATGAGAATCTTCCCGCCTTCCACGTCGTAGAGGCGCAACAGCAGATTCACCAGGGTTGACTTGCCGGCACCGGACGGACCGATCAGGCCGATTTTTTCACCGGGTTTGATGGTCAGGTTGAGGCCTCCGATGATCCCGCTCTGCTTGCCGTAGTGGAAGTCCACGTTGTCGAAACGCACCTCGCCACGGGCAACGGCCAATGGTTTGGCCTGGTCGCGGTCGGTTACGCTGACTGGCTGCGAAATGCTCTGCAAACCGTCCTGAACCATGCCGATGTTTTCGAAGATGCCGGTGACCACCCACATGATCCAGCCGGACATGTTGACGATGCGGATCACCAGCCCGGTGGCCAGGGCGATGGCGCCCACGGTGATCAGCGACTGCGTCCACAGCCACAAGGCCAGGCCTGTGGTGCCGACAATCAGCAAACCGTTCATGCTGGTGATGACCACATCCATGCTGGTGACCACGCGGCCGGCCAGTTGGGCTTTTTCGGTCTGTTCCTTGATCGCTTCGCGGGCGTATTGCTGCTCGAAATTGGTATGGGCGAACAGTTTCAGGGTGGTGATGTTGGTGTAGCCATCGACGATCCGTCCCATAAGTTTCGAGCGCGCATCGGAAGACACGACCGAACGTTCCTTGACCCTTGGCACGAAGAAATACAGGGCGCTGATGAATGCCACTATCCAGGTCAGCAACGGAATCATCAGGCGCCAGTCGGCTTCGGCGAACAGCACCAGCGCACTGATCGCGTAGATCAGCACGTGCCACAAAGCGTCGACCGCTTGCACCGCCGAATCGCGCAACGAGTTGCCGGTTTGCATGATGCGTTGGGCGATGCGCCCGGCGAAGTCGTTCTGGAAAAAATTCAGGCTCTGCTTGAGCACGTAACTGTGGTTTTGCCAGCGGATCAGGCTGGTCATGCTCGGGCTCAGGGTCTGGTGCACCAGCAAGTCATGCAAGCCAACGAACACCGGACGCAGGACCAGCGCAACCACCACCATCCAGGTCAGTTCGAGGCCGTGTTCCTTGAAGAAATCGGCATTGGGCGTGCCTTGGGCCAAGTCGATGATGCGGCTCAGGTAACTGAACAACGCCACTTCGATCAAGGCGCCGAACAGGCCGACAATCAGCAGGGCCGCAAAGCTCGGCCAAACCTGCTTGAGGTAATAGGTATAGAAGGGCAGAACCCGATCCGGCGGAGCGGCTGTCGGGGCGTCGCGAAATATGTCGATCAGTTTTTCAAAACGGCGATAAAGCATCGGTTTTTTGCCCGCGTACGGGCTCTCCTTTTAACGGTTTGAGCGTCGCCGGCTGTACCGGCAACCGCTCGGACGTCCTTGTCCAGCTTAGTCTCAGTCGATGCGCTTGGCCGACTTGATGAACACCGGGTCGGCCGGCACGTCTTTCATGCCACCACGGGTGGTGGTTGGCGAATTGACGATGATGTCGACCACGTCCATGCCTTTGACCACTTTGCCGAACACGGCATAACCGTCACCGCTGTCGAGGAAGTCGTTGTCCTTGACGTTAATGAAGAACTGGCTGGTGGCCGAATGAGGATCAGAAGTGCGCGCCATGGACAAGGTGCCACGAACGTTGACCAGTCCGTTGTTGTGCTCGTTCTTGATCGGGGCCTTGGTTTCTTTCTGCGACATTTGTTGGGTGAAACCGCCGCCCTGGACCATGAAGCCCGGAATCACACGGTGGAAAATCGTGTTGTTGTAGAAGCCGCTGTCGACGTACTCAAGGAAGTTCTTGGTACTGATCGGCGCCTTGACCGGGTCCAGCTCGATTTCGATCTGGCCGTTGGTGGTTTCCAGCAGAACATGCGGCGCCTTGGCAGGCGTTGCCGCCATCAGGTTGGCGGCAAACAGAACGGAGCCAGCAGCGAGGGCGATTTTTTTCAGCATGGGTCAGTGATCCTGAGTGTGGTGGTGTCGACTGCGGTGAGAAATTCGAGCAGCGTCTGGTTGAAGTGTTCGGGCTGGTCCAGCGGGGTAGCGTGACGCGAATCGGCGATCACTACCAGCCGCGCGTCGGGCAGCAGTTTTACGTAGTTCTCCTTCAGCGCGACCGGCGTGTAGTCACGGTCGGCGCTGACGATGAGGGTTGGACAGGACACCTTCGACAGTCGTTCCTGAACACCCCAACCCACAATGGCATCGAAGCTGGCGAGATAAGCATGTTTGTCGTTTTTTGCCCAGCGTTCGGCCATCTTTTGTCGCAAATCTGCCTGCTCGGGCTTGGGGAACAACTTGCCGCCCAAGGCCTTGCCGATGGTCCGTAGACTCAAGACTCGCATCAGGCTCCAGCGTTTAAACCACTGCCAATAGTCGTCGCGGCTGCGCAATTTGACCTCGGGCGCGCTGTTGACGATGCACAGGCTTTTGAGCAGTTGCGGCTGATCCACAGCCAGTTGGAAGCCGATCATGCCGCCCATGGAAAGCCCGACATAATGTGTCGGGCCGAGGTTCAAATGCTCGATCAGCGCCACCAGGTCGGCGCTGAATCCCGCGATGCTGTAGCGCTCGCGGGGTTTGTCGGAGCGACCATGGCCGCGCACGTCCGGGACGATCACCCGGTAGCGGGCGGCGAGTGCGGGGATCTGTTTTTCCCAGTCCAGGGTGCTGGACCCTAGTCCGTGGACCAGCAGCAACGGCGTGCCGTGGCCGTATTCCTCATAGTGCAGGTTGCAACCATCGTGTTCGAAATAGGCCATGCGTTACCTCCATGTCAGGCTTGTTCAGGGGCGGCGAACGGTGCGTCCAGTGGTGCGGTGTCGAACGTGCGCAGCAGCTCGATCAGAATCTGCGTTGCCGGGCCGAGCGGTTTGTCCTTGTTCGAATACAGGTAAAAGCTCGGATTACGACTGCCGCCCTGGTCCAACGGTAGCAGCTTGAGCGTGCCTTCCTTGAGTTCCCGTTCGATCATGTGCCTTGGCAGCCAGGCAAACCCCAGGCCGCTGCTGACGAAAGTCGCGGCGGTGGCCAGGCTACCGACGGTCCAGCGTTGTTCGGCGCCGAGCCAGCCGACGTCCCGTGGTTGCTGGCGACCAGAGTCGCGGATCACCACTTGCATCTGGCTTTCCAGATCCTGAAAGTTAAGCTCGCGGTTCAGTCGATGCAACGGATGATCGGGGTGGGCGACCGCAACGAATTCAACGTCGCTCAGTTCTGCGCCCAGGTAACCGGGAATGCTGAATCCGGTAATCGCCAGGTCGGCCACGCCTTCGAGCAGCACTTCCTCTACCCCCGACAACACCTCTTCGCGCAACCGCACCCGGCAGCCACGGCTTTGTGGCATGAACGCGGTCAAGGCGCGGACGAGGCGGGCGCTCGGGTAAGCGGCATCGACCACCAATCGCACTTCGGCTTCCCAACCTTGTTCCATGTGGTGGGCCAGGTCTTCCAGCTGACTGGCCTGTTTCACCAGTTGCCGGGAACGGCGCAACAGCACGCCACCGGCTTCAGTGAGCACCGCTTTGCGGCCATCGATGCGCAGCAATGGCACGCCGAGTTGGTCCTGCATGCGCGCCACGGTGTAGCTGACGGACGATTGCGAGCGGTGCAGCGCTTCGGCGGCCTGGGCGAAACCACCGTGATCGACCACGGCCTGCAACGTTCGCCATTGATCAAGGGTCACGCGGGGCGCTTTCATGTTGAGCTCCTCTTGTCCTAAGCTGCGCAGTCCTTTTTGGAGACTGCTGAATGAAAAAATTCTATTTTGTGTTACTGGCGCTGCTGCCTCTGACGGCGATGGCGTACCCGATCGATGTAAAAAAAGACCTCAACGGCCTGAAGATCGATTACGAAACCTTCGACACCGATAACGATATCGGCTCCATTCGAGTGGCCAACTATGGCGATGTCGATGCGAGCTGCAAGGCGGTTTTCAGCAATGGCCCCGAAGCACCACGAACCCGAAAGATCGATGTACCGGCCGGCAAATACAAAAACGCCACCGCCAAATTCAGCCGCAACATCATCAAGCTGCGTATCGAGCTGAGCTGCACCCCGAAATAAAATCAAACGGAGCAAACCTGACGGCCATGCTCCGCTTATAAACGAATTAATTGATCGGTTATAGCAGTTATTTGCGCTTTTTCATCGATACAGCTCTGTTTAACCTTCACTCCATCGACTTACAGCATTCTCAGATGGAGGCTACATCCCATGTCCCGCGTTCTGATCATCGAAAGCAGTGCCCGTCAGCAAGACTCGGTTTCCCGTCAACTGACCCAGACCTTCATCAGCCAATGGCAAGCTGCACACCCGAACGACCAGATCACCGTTCGTGACCTGGCCGTCAACCCGGTGCCGCATCTGGACATCAACCTGCTGGGTGGCTGGATGAAGCCTGCTGAACAGCGCAGCGACATCGAACAGATTTCCCTGGAGCGCTCTAACCAACTGACCGACGAATTGCTCGCCGCCGACGTGTTGGTCATGGCTGCACCGATGTACAACTTCGCCATCCCGAGCACCCTCAAAGCCTGGCTCGACCACGTGCTGCGTGCCGGCGTGACCTTCAAGTACACCGAAACCGGTCCGCAAGGTTTGCTCAGCGGCAAGCGTGCTTACGTGTTGACGGCTCGCGGCGGAATCTACGCCGGTAGCACTGCGGATCACCAGGAACCCTACCTGCGTCAGGTCATGGGTTTCATTGGCATCCACGACGTGACGTTCATTCACGCCGAAGGCATGAACCTGGGTGGCGACTTCCAGGAGAAAGGCCTGAACCAGGCGAACGCCAAGCTGGCCCAAGTGGCCTAACCCGTTAATCGCCAGATAATCGCTCGATGGTCTAGTGACCTGGCGCAACCCTTAAAGCCTGTACGCGCATCGACCTCCCTTTGCACTTGTTGCTCCTGAGTGCTGCCGCCCGATTGAACGCTTTAGCGAGATCGGGCTTTTTTTTGCCTGCGTTTTGGTTGGTTCGCGCATACCTCTGTAGGAGCCGGCTTGCTGGCGATAGCGGTTCATCAGCAAACATCATTGTTGAATGAGACAACGCCATCGCCAGCAAGCCGGCTCCTACAAGGTGCGATCACCGGCAAAACCCGCTATCTTCGCCGCCATTCAAAACGAGGCGAGCATGGGCTATCTACTTTTTGTCACGCTGATCCAGGCGTTTTCCTTCAGTCTGATCGGTGAATACCTGGCCGGTCATGTCGACAGTTACTTCGCTGTGCTGGTGCGCGTGTTGCTGGCCGGTCTGGTGTTCATTCCGCTGACCCGCTGGCGCTCGGTGGAACCTGCGTTCATGCGCGGCATGTTGCTGATCGGGGCGTTGCAGTTCGGCGTGACCTACGTCTGCCTGTACCTGAGCTTCCGCGTGTTGACGGTACCGGAAGTCCTCCTGTTCACCATCCTTACGCCGCTGCACGTGACCTTGATCGAAGACGCGCTGAACCGCCGCTTCAATCCCTGGGCACTGATCGCAGCATTGGTGGCGGTAGCGGGGGCCGCGGTGATTCGTTTTGACCGGATCAACCCGGACTTCTTCGTGGGTTTCCTGCTGCTGCAACTGGCCAACTTCACGTACGCCGCCGGGCAGGTGCTCTACAAACACCTGGTGGCTCGTCATCCGAGCGATCTGCCGCATTACCGACGCTTCGGGTATTTCTACCTGGGCGCATTGGCGGTGGCGCTGCCGGCGTTCCTGTTGTTCGGCAAATCGAACTTCCTGCCCGAAGCACCGCTGCAATGGGGCGTGCTGCTGTTCCTCGGCCTGGTCTCGACCGCGCTCGGTTTGTACTGGTGGAACAAAGGCGCGTGCATGGTCAACGGCGGGACGCTGGCGGTGATGAACAACCTGCATGTGCCGGTGGGGTTGCTGATCAACCTGCTGATCTGGAATCAGCATGAGGAACTGGGACGTTTGATGCTCGGCGGCAGCGTGATTCTGATGGCGGTGTGGATCAGCCGGTTGGGTATACGCAAGCCTTTGGCCGTCCACTAAACCTTGTAGGAGCGAGCCTGCTCGCGATGACTGAATGTCAGCCGACATCTACGTCGACTGACATGACCTCATCGCGAGCAGGCTCGCTCCTACAAGGGATTATGTAATTTCAAAAAAATCACTTTGGCGCCAGTTGGCCCAGCAGAAACTCGATAAACGCCCGGGTCTTCTGCGGCACCCGCCGCGCCGACGAATACACCGCATTGATGGTGATCGCCGGAGCCTGCCATTCGCACAGCACCGGCACCAGTCGTCCGGTAGCCAGCGCATCCTCGACGATGAAATCGGGCAGCAGGGCGATGCCCATGCCGGCTTCGGCGGCCTGGGCGAGCAGGTCGCCGTTGTTGGCGTGCAGTGGGCCGGTGACATTCACCCGCTGGGTTTCCTTGCCATTGCACAGTTGCAGGCTGACGCCGCTCTGCAGATACCCGTAGTTCAGGCATTGATGGGCGCGCAGGTCTTGCGGAGTCTGCGGAGTACCCGCGCGCTCGAGATAAGCCGGGGACGCCACCATGATGCGCGGTGCGGGCGCCAGTTTCCGGGCGATCATCGTCGAATCGGGCATGCTGGCGATGCGGATGGTCACATTAAACCCACCCCTCACGGGATCGACCTGTTGGTCGCTGAGCACCAGTTGCAGCTCGATGTTCGGGTGCTGTTCATGAAACAGCGGAATCAACGGCCCCAATCGCCGAAGACCAAACGACATCGGCGCATTGACCCGCAGCACACCGCGTAACTCGCCGATGCCGTCACGGGCGCGTTGCTCGGCCTCGTCCAGTGCCGCCAACACCTCCCGTGCTGCATCGAAATACTCGGCTCCGGCCTCGGTCAGGTGCAGGCTGCGGGTGGTGCGTTGCAGCAATTGCACACCGATGGCTTCTTCCAGTGCCTGAATCTGTTTACTGACTTTCGAGCGCGGCACGTCCATGGCCCGGGCGGCTGCGGCGAAACCGTTCTCGCCCACCGTGACGACGAAGGCGCGCATGCATTCGATGCGATCCATATTGTCCCTTTTTTAGAATCAATGATTCTCGATTTTAGGTAATTGTCCCCTTTATCGCTAGCCCCTAAAGTGACATCCAAGCCGACAACAACGCCGCTGACGGCAACGTCGACTAACCCTTTACCCATTCGAAGTATCGACATCAAAAGGAACGCGCCATGTCTATTCGTGAACTGCTCAACCCAACCAATTCCGCCCTGATCCTGATCGACCACCAGCCGCAAATGGCATTCGGCGTTCAGTCCATCGATCGTCAGACCCTGAAGAACAACACCGTTGGCTTGGCCAAGGCGGCGAAGATCTTCAACGTGCCGACCATCTACACCTCGGTCGAAACCGAAAGCTTCAGCGGTTACATCTGGCCGGAATTGCTGGCAGTGCACCCGGATCAAAAGCCGATCGAGCGCACCTCGATGAACTCCTGGGAAGACAAGGCATTGGTAGACGCGGTGAAAGCCACCGGTCGCAAGAAGCTGATCATTGCCGCGCTGTGGACCGAGGTCTGCCTGACGTTCCCGGCACTGGAAGCGCTGGCTGAAGGGTACGAGGTGTACATCGTCACCGACGCTTCCGGCGGCACTACCAAGGAAGCCCACGACATGTCGGTGCAACGGATGATTCAGGCCGGCGCGGTGCCGGTGACCTGGCAGCAAGTGTTGCTCGAATACCAGCGTGACTGGGCGCACAAGGATACTTACGAAGCGGTGATGGAACTGGTGCTGGAGCACAGCGGCGCGTACGGCATGGGCGTGGATTACGCTTACACCATGGTGCACAAGGCACCGCAGCGGCAGGTCAAGTAACCCGCAAATTCTGAAACGACGTAATCCTTGTGGGAGCAAGCTCTTGTGGCGAGGGAGCTTGCTCCCGCTCGGCTGCGCAGCAGTCGTAGTACCAGCCGACTGTGGTTGCCTGAAGGAACCGGACTGCAATCATTGGGACAGCTTCGCTGTCCAGCGGGAGCAAGCTCCCTCGCCACACAAACCCCACAGGTTTTTGGGTGTTACACCCTGCGTTTTTCAGCTTCGGGAATGTGGCTCGCACCCAGCACTGCCGGCAACAGCCCGGCACGTAGATCCGTCCCGCTCGGCTGCTGATACAGGCTCAAACCAAACTCCGGCAGGACCGCCAGCAGAAAATCGAAAATGTCTCCCTGAATCCGCTCGTAATCGGCCCACGCGGTGGTGCGGGTGAAGCAGTAGATTTCCAGCGGAATGCCCTGAGCGGTGGTCTGCATCTGCCGGACCATGCACGTCATGTTCGGCTGGATCTCCGGGTGGCTCTTCAGGTAAGCCAGTGCGTAGGCACGGAAAGTCCCGATATTGGTCATGCGCCGGCGATTGGCCGACATCGCCGCGACATTGCCCTGGGCTTCGTTCCAGGCCTTGAGTTCGGCTTGTTTGCGACTGATGTAATCGGTCAGCAGATGAACCTGCGACAGTCTCGACTCCTCATCGTCGCGGACGAACCGCACCCCGCTGGCATCGATGAACAGGCTGCGCTTGATCCGCCGTCCACCGGACTGCTGCATGCCGCGCCAGTTCTTGAATGACTCGGACATCAGGCGCCAGGTTGGAATCGAAACAATGGTCTTGTCGAACCCTGCACCTTGACCGTGTGCAGCGTGATGTCCACCACATCGCCATCGGCGCCGACTTGCGGCATCTCGATCCAGTCGCCGACCCGCAGCATGTCGTTGCTGGTCAATTGCACGCTGGCGACGAACGACAGCAAGGTGTCCTTGTAGACCAACAGAATCACCGCCGACATCGCACCCAGACCCGAGAGCAGCAACAGCGGCGAACGGTCGATCAGCGTGGCGACGATGATGATCGCGCCAAACACGTACAACACCATCTTCGCCAGTTGCACGTAGCCTTTGATCGAGCGGGTGCGTGCGTGTTCGGTGCGGGCGTAGATGTCCAGGAGGGCATTGAGCAGGGCGGTGACGGACAGCAGCAGGAACAGGATGGTGAACGCCAGCGCGACATTGCCGAGGAACACCATCGCGGTTTTACTCAGCTCCGGCACCAGGTGCAGGCCAAACTGGATCACCAGTGACGGTGTCATTTGCGCCAGACGTTGAAACACCTTGTTCTGGCGCAAATCGTTGACCCAGTGCAGCGCGGGCTGGCGACCGAGCATTCTGCTGGCGTGCAGGATCAAGTAGCGCGCCACTCGTCCGAGGGCCAGTGCAATGAACAACAAAACCAACAGTGCCAGGCTGGCATGCACGAGCGGGTGCTGATCAAGGGCACCCCAAAGGTCTTGGGCATTGAGCCAGAGCTGTTTGATATCCATGGGCAAAACCGATTCTTCTGTAAGACGCGAGGGGCGATTAGAGCATTTAAGACGCTTTGTATTACGTTCGGGGACAAATCAGGCAACAAAAAAGCCACTGTTTACGGTCGATTGCATAAAGAAACTCGGCCTACGCGCTCGAAACCGGTACCCTATGCAGCTGTTTTTTTGCATTTCTTCGAGGTAGCACCCGTGTTTTCCGAATTCGCCTTGCACGAACGCCTGCTCAAAGCCGTGGCCGAGCTTAAATTTGTCGAGCCAACGCCTGTGCAAGCAGCGGCCATTCCGCTGGCGCTCCAAGGGCGTGACCTGCGGGTGACAGCGCAAACCGGCAGCGGCAAAACCGCTGCATTCGTTCTGCCGATCCTCAACCGCCTGATCGGCCCGGCCAAGATCCGCGTCAGCATCAAGACCCTGATCTTGCTGCCGACCCGCGAGTTGGCCCAGCAGACCTTGAAAGAAGTTGAACGCTTCTCGCAGTTCACCTTCATCAAGTCCGGCCTGATCACCGGCGGCGAAGACTTCAAGGTCCAGGCCGCCATGCTGCGCAAGGTGCCGGACATCCTGATCGGTACACCGGGCCGGATGATCGAGCAACTGAACGCGGGCAACCTCGACTTGAAAGAAGTCGAAGTGCTGGTGCTCGACGAAGCTGACCGCATGCTCGACATGGGTTTTGCCGATGACGTGCAGCGTCTGGTCGACGAGTGCACCAACCGTCAGCAGACCATGCTGTTCTCCGCCACCACCGGTGGTTCCGGCCTGCGCGAGATGATCGCCAAGGTCCTGAACAACCCGGAGCACTTGCAGCTGAACGCGGTCAGCCAGCTGAACGAAACCACCCGTCAGCAAATCATCACCGCTGACCACAACCAGCACAAAGAGCAAATCGTTAACTGGCTGCTGGCCAACGAGACCTATCAGAAGGCCATCGTGTTCACCAACACCCGGGCCATGGCCGACCGCATCTACGGTCGTCTGGTGGCGCAGGAATACAAAGCGTTCGTGCTGCACGGCGAGAAAGACCAGAAGGATCGCAAACTGGCGATCGACCGTCTGAAACAGGGCGGTGTGAAAATTCTGGTTGCCACCGACGTCGCCGCTCGCGGTTTGGACGTGGACGGCCTGGACCTGGTGATCAACTTCGACATGCCACGCAGCGGCGACGAATACGTGCACCGCATCGGTCGTACCGGCCGCGCCGGCAACGATGGCCTGGCGATCTCGCTGATCTGCCACGGCGACTGGAACCTGATGTCGAGCATCGAGCGCTACCTCAAGCAGAGCTTCGAGCGCCGTACCATCAAGGAAGTCAAAGGCACCTACGGCGGACCGAAAAAGGTCAAGGCCTCGGGCAAAGCCGTCGGCGTGAAGAAGAAAAAGACCGACGCCAAGGGCGACAAGAAAAAAGTCGCCGCCAAGACTCCGACCAAGCGCAAGAGCGCCAATCGCCCGAAAAGCGATTCGCTGGTGAGCAAGGACGGCATGGCCCCGCTCAAACGCCGCAAGCCGGAAGCGCCAGCTGCCGAGTAAAGCAGCGTCGCTTTCAAGAAAAACCCGGACATTGTCCGGGTTTTTTTCCATCAAAAGATCGCAACCTTCGGACGCCCACACGTAACAACCTGCAGGCGCTGCCGAAGGCTGCGATCTTTTGATCTTGCTTCTAGCTCTCGGCTTTTTTCTCCGCTGTCCCCAACTCCTTCAAACGCTGATCAATCAACTGGCACTTATCCGGCAAATCCTTGGCCGCGGTCCCCAGATCCATTTTCTGTAGCTCGTCATTGATTTCCTTGGCCTTGGCCGGATTCTGTTCGGTGAGTCGGGTGACTTCCTTGGCTAACTGCTCACGCTTGAGGGTGGCCTCTTCCGGCGTGCAAGCCCAGACAGGCAGCGCGCAGGCGAGGGTGGCGGCGAGGGTGAGTTTGAGCAGGGTTTTCATAAGTCGAGCCTCTGTTCCGGTTAAGGCGAGTTAACCGGTTGAGGGCACTCGGATGGAAAAAGTTCACTCACCAACCACCACAAACCCCTGTAGGTGCCGGCTTGCTGGCGATGTTCGCGACTCGTTCCAGAAGACTCACCCCCCATGGCAGCAGCTAGCCGGTGCCTTATCCTCATAGCGATCATGATGCCGCACCCAGTCCATGATTTCGTCTTCGTTGCGGCCCTTAGGCATCAGGTCGAGGTAGTTATAAGTCCCTACCAACAGATCCAGCCCGCGGGCATAAGTCGAGTAAGTGTGGAAAATCTCCCCAGCCTCGTTGCGATAAAACACGCTCAGACCGGGGAGTTCTTCTTCCGAACCATCCGTTTTTTCGTAGTTGTAGGTGGCCTTGCCGGCGGCGACGTCTTCGGCTCGGGCCGATACACCGAAGTCATAGTTGAAATCGCAGCCTTCTGACGACACCCAGTCGAATTTCCAGCCCATACGGCGCTTGAACGCCTGGAATTCGGCAAACGGCGCGTGGGAAACCGCCACCACGGCCACGTCATGGTGGGCCAGGTGCTGATTGGCGCCATCAATGTGATCGGATAGGAATGAGCACCCTGGACAGCCTTCGTCCCAACCGTCGGCGAACATGAAGTGATAAATGACCAACTGACTGCGGCCGCCAAACAGGTCTGCCAGTTTCAGTTCTCCATTGGGGCCCTGAAAGTGATAGTCCTTGTCGATCTTCACCCAAGGCAAGGCGCGGCGTTCGGCGCTGAGTTTGTCCCGCTCCTTGGTGAAGGCTTTTTCGTGGGCAAGGTGTTGCTTGCGGGCGGCGAGCCATTCTTCTCGCGACACGACGGAATGATTCTGAATGTTCATTGAGATTTCTCCTGCGGGATGCTGGGAGGTGGCTTACACAGCCTAGTCGTTTGACGTGCCAGCAATTCGACAGACCGCCGGTCGGTCGCAGTAAAAATCTCTGCTGAACGGCTATCGACCGCGTCGGTCACAACCTATGAAGGCCCTCTCACTCATGGGTACCGGAGGTTGAATCAGGATGACGACTTATAACTGGGATTTGATTGAACGCTTGCTGCACGAAGTGCAGAACGGTGAGCCCAGCTTCACGCCAAGGCCCTACGCCGAGCAGTACGCTGCTGAGAAAGCATCGGAAGGTGAGCAGTCGGAAAACCTCGACCACTTGAAAGCGGTGGCCGGCGAGTATGAAAAGTTATTGCTGGAGCGCGGATATATCGAACCTCGACCCGAGGAGCAGGGTGGCACCGGTTCGAATTATATTTTGACGCCGCGTGGTTCAAGTTTGTTGAGCCTGATCGACAGTAGCATTCCGGGCAATGACCACCCGCGGCAGGTGCTGGATGAACAGGAAGACGCACTGGATGAACTGACGTTCGATGAAGTGGCTTCGAAGGCGCAGATCGCCTGAATCAAAAGATCGCAGCCTTCGGCAGCTCCTACTGGATGCTGCCGAAGGCTGCGATCTTTTGATCTTTTAACCCTGCTTCGCCGCTTTCAGACACTTCAAATCACTGAAATCCTTCCTGACGCCCTCAATCTTCTTCAGCAACCGTTCACGCTGAACCGGCGTACTTTCCGCCATCAAGTCCACAAACAATGCCCGCGCCTGAGCTTCCGTCTTGGCGAAAGCCTGGCGGTATTCCGGTGTCCATAAACTCTCGCGATTGACCAGAAGCGTCTCGATTCGTTGGGGGAATTGTGGCGACTGGCGCTGTGCCACGGCGGCACTGAACTGTTTCTGCCAGTGCACGCGGTTAGCGATCCACTGCGTATTCTGGTCGCCCAAGGCAGTCGACCATGCCATCACTCGTTGTTGCTGTGAGGCGCTGAGTGGCCCAAGCCATTCATTCAGGCGTTTCTCCATGCGCTCGGCGCGTTGCTTGATCTGCTGGTCCAGCGACGGTTTCAGGTATTGTTCCTGTCGCTTGCGCTGGTCCTTGACGAACGCCTCGTTCATTTCGGCGACCTGTTTGTCATCCAGGCCTTGCAGCAATTCGACGGCTGACGGCGTGATTTCCCGGGCGGTCTCGGCAATCGCTTTTTCGGCTTCCGCCGTACGAGCCTGCAGCGCAGCGTCGGTCACTTGGTTGGTCGCGACCATTGTCTGCAAGCGATCCAGCCAGTCGAGATACCCCGGCATTTGTGTCGTGCAATGCCACGTCAGGTGTTCCTTCAGCCGTTCGTCGAGCCAACTTTTTTGCTCACCGTTCATGTCCAGGTAATCGCTGAGCGTCCAGGGAATGATCACGTCGAGGTTGCGGTAAGCCAGCCCCATGCGGCTGCACGCACTGAGGGCAAGAGAAACGGCGAGTACAAAGGCGATGTGTTTTAACCAGCGAGACATGGGCGAGTCCTTGCGAAAGCCTGGCTTCGGGAGCTGATGACTATCTGATCGCAGGATGAACCCGGCAGTTCAGCCGATCAATAGAACGCGCGTTCGGCCTTGAGGGTGACGAGCCCGTCACACTGGCTGTTGTGACCGGAATAGGCCGAGCAATAGCTGCCGCTGAGGCTGGAATCGCTGTAGATCAGATCGAGATCGACGCCCATGAACGGTCGGGACAATTTCACCGACCAATCGGTAAAACTGCCTACATAGCCGCCGTCCACCGCGACCGGCGTGTTCAGTTGGTGCGTGGTGTATTTCATGCTGATCCCGATGCCGAACGGCTGATTGCCACCCAGGTCGGCGAACAGCGTGCTGTTCTGTGTGTCCGGATCGTGGCTCAAGGCTGCGCCGAAACGGCTGCCCAGCAAGGTTAGACCACCGAACAACTCCTGGCTGTCGAGGGTGTCGACTTCGGGATAGCTGTAATGAATCATGCCCACTTCGTAGCCAAGGGTTTGGTCGAAGGGTTGTTTAAAACCCACGTAGGAATCGATCTCGAGATTCTTCCCCGGCGTAATGCCCATGCTCGGCGACCATTGGCCAAAGTAGAAGCCGCTGTCGTGAGTCAGGTCCAGGCCACCATGAAACGAGCCAATCGCCGAAGGCTTGACGAGGCCTTGGGCCATGCTGCGACTGGGGCTGGTGCCGAGCTTAAGATCGAAATCACCCAGTTCGCGCTGGAAGATTTGAGCCTGCGCCAGCGAACACGCCAGGAGGCTGCTGAATACGAGTAATAAAACGGAAGGCTTGAGCATGCGTCACTCCTTGACAGCGAGGGCAGGCTGAATGACCTGGAATGCTTGATCTAGACGCGTGCAAGGATACCGGCGAATGATCGGCAGCGAGGGCCGTTCGTCGATTTGTACAAGATTGATTGATTGGCGAGGAGGGTGTTCGGAGGTTCCAGTCCAAGCGCTTCGATGCTCAAAGCGCTTGTGGACCAGATGACGCGGAGGGTCTTACTTTTTGCCGAGCGTAATCTGCTTGGACGGGCCGAACGTCTGGCCGCTGACGCCTTTGGCAATTTGCTGGATTTCACCGCCGGATTTAAGGAACGCAGCGATCTGGCTGTTGATCGATTCGCTGGTTTCGACGGCTGGAGCTGGCTTTGCTTTGCTGTTGGATGCTTTTACGCGCATGGCGGCCATTAACCTGTAGAAAATTAACTTGGCCAGGCATCGTACAGGATTAACCAGATATTTGCTTGGCAAATATCCCATGAAGGGCAGCAAGAGGCGGCGCAATTAATAGCAGGTTATTATTTGAAATAAGCCCCTAACCCGCTGTTTTAGATAAGAACATCGGTGTGGAAAGTAACGCTTTACGCTCGCCTGGCTGCGATGCGGCGTGCCAGGTCGACCTGACGAGCGGCCAGGCATGAAGGGCAAAACCCAGGAAAATTAAGGTCTTCAAAGGAATTTCTGCAGCCGCCGAGCCGAGCGCCGAACGCGGCCGGTAAAACCGGGTAGAATGCCGCCCACGCAATGAGGGTATTGGACATGGCTTTAGTCGGGCGTTACAACAGTTTGCAAGTGGTTAAACATACTAACTTCGGTTTATATCTGGACGGTGGCGCGGATGGGGAAATACTTCTGCCTAATCGTTATATTCCAAAAGATATTCCAAGCGAAGATGAAGACTGGCTCAATGTTTTTGTTTATCTGGATAGCGATGACAAACTCATTGCCACGACAGAAAAACCGAAAGTTCAGGTGGGTGAATTCGCCAGTTTGAAAGTTGTTGAAGTCAACAGTATCGGCGTGTTCCTGGACTGGGGATTGCCGAAGGACTTGTTGCTGCCCTATTCCGAAGAAAAACGTCAGATGACGGCCGGCGAATACGCCGTGGTGCATGTCTATCTCGACAAGCACACCCGCCGCATCACCGCGACGGCGCGTCTGGATCGTTATCTGGACAAGACTCCGGCGAGTTACACGCCAGGCCAGGAAGTTGACTTGCTGGTTGCCGAAGCCACTGACATGGGTTTCAAGGCGATCATCAACAACAAGCACTGGGGCCTGATTCACAAGAACGAAATTTTCAAGTTCATGCGCGCCGGGAAAGAAGAGAAGGGCTTCATCAAGGAAGTTCGCGCCGACGGCAAGATCAGTTTGAGCCTGCAACCGGTGGGCGTAGAAGCAGCCAGCAGCCTGAATTCGAAGATCCTCGCCAAGTTGCGCGAGAACAATGGCAGCCTGCCGGTCAGTGACAAGAGCGATCCGACGTTGATCAGCAGCATGTTCGGTGTCAGCAAAGGCAACTTCAAAAAGGCCATTGGTGCGCTGTACAAGAACGGTCAGATCGTCATTCATGCCGATCGCATTGAGTTGAGCTGACCGACCTTGTAGGAGCTGCCGCAGGCCGCAATCTTTTAAAAGCAAAGATCGCAGCCTTCGGCAGCTCCTTAAGAATGACGCGCCTGGAGACGTAAATGTCTCGGACAGACGGCAATTTCTGTCCATCTGGTTAATAATCGACAGCATAATTTTCGCCCCGGCGCGGTTTGTTCAACAAACTGGCCGGGGCTTTGCTTTTTACTGTCGAGTCACTGCCATGTTGCATGTTGTCGAGGTTTTACGGTGAACGCCACCCGGCGCAGCGCCGACGGATTTGCCCTGCAAGTCATGCTGGGCTTATGCCTCATCTGGGGCGTCCAGCAGGTGATGATCAAATGGGCGGCGCCTGATATTGCGCCGGTCATGCAGGCCGCTGCACGGTCAGGCATGTCCGCGTTGCTTGTAGGATTGTTAATCTGCTGGAAGGGCGGTTGGGAACAGGTCGGTCATACCTGGCGCGGCGGTTTATTGGCCGGCGCCTTGTTTGGACTGGAATTCTTCTTCATTTCCGAAGGCCTGCAACTGACCACCGCGGCGCATATGTCGGTGTTTCTCTATACCGCGCCGATTTTCACCGCCCTGGGTGTGCATTGGTTGTTGCCGAGCGAGCGTTTGCGGCCGCTGCAATGGCTGGGGATTTTCCTCGCCTTTGTCGGTATCGCCATCGCGTTTGCCGGTGGAATGTCCTGGGACAACCTAGACCACCGCATGTTGATCGGCGATGCACTGGGCGTGCTGGCCGGCGCGTGCTGGGGCGCGACCACGGTGGTGGTGCGTGCCTCGCGACTGTCGGAAGCGCCGGTGACCCTGACCTTGTTCTATCAATTGATCGTCGGCTTCGTCGGCCTGCTGCTGATCGCGTTGCTGAGCGGTCAGATCACCCACGTCAGCCTGACGACTGTGGCGGTGGCCAGTGTGCTGTTTCAAGGCGTGGTGGTGTCGTTCTTCAGTTATCTGGTGTGGTTCTGGTTGTTGCGCCGTTATCTGGCGGCGAATCTGGCAGTTTTTTCATTCATGACGCCGTTGTTTGGCGTGACATTCGGCGTGGTCTTGCTGGGTGAAGAGCTAAGCCTCAATTTTGTCATTGGTGCGGTGCTGGTGCTGTTGGGCATAACGTTTGTCAGCGCGGAGCAGTGGGTGCGGCGGCGGTTGCGCAGGGCCCTTGGTCAACAGTGACAGGACCCGGCCAAACGGGCTATCCGTCGGAGCAGACGCTGGCTTGAGCGATTGCATGATTTGATGCCGGTCAATTGTGATCGATTCAGTAACAGATCATTGCCACTTTGGACGAGCATTGCGCATGACTTCAGACTATTATCAGTGCGAAGGGGCTACAGAATTCCGGCCGCTCGGCACTACCCTGAAGGGGGCACCATGAAAGAGAAAATTCAAAACTGGCTGCACGACCTGGGTGTCGCACTCGGTTTGATCGAACCGCCTCTGCAACCCGTGCCAATTCGCACTGACGACGAACAACGCCGACGCCAGCAGCGTCGCCGATAACGGCTGATGTAGGGAGTTGGCAAGCGGACTTGCTATGGCTAGGGAGCTTGCTGTGGCGAGGGAGCTTGCTCCCGCTGGGCCGCGAAGCGGCCCCAAACAGCCACGATTGAGTGTGTGTCAGACGTAATTCGATTGCAGTTTTTGCGACTGCTTCGCAGTCGAGCGGGAGCAAGCTCCCTCGCCACAAAGTGGGTGATTGCGATCAATTTCAGTGCCGACTAATTTCCAGCAAAAACCGGCTCAAGTCACTCGCCGTCCTGGCTGTCTTGAGCATTCGGTCTTCCTCGGCGGTGAATGCCGTCAAGCCGAACTCATCTTCCAGATGGAAGATCAGATCCTCGATATCCGCTTTATCCAATCCCAACTGCGCCAGGCTGGCGTTGTCGTCGAAGTCATCCTGACCCTCCAGCAGGCGGCTGATGAAGCGATGCACGGCGGCACGAGCGGCAGCTTTTTTCATGATCGTTCTTCGAGAGGGCATTATTGTTGTTGGCCCTGGGATGAGTACAGCAGGCTTCAGCCGTGAGAGCGCTGCCACTCGTCAATCATGTTGCGCAAATGCTCCCCGGAAAAACTGCCGAAATGCCCGCCATGCACCGTGCGGATCGGCAAGTTGCGCAAGCGTTGCAGGCTGTGTGCGTAGTCGTCGAGGTTGGAGTGGTAGGCGTCTTCGATCAACGGCCCGTCATAGATGATGTCACCGCTGAAAAGCGTCTCGGTCGCCGCCTCGAACAGGCTGATGCCGCCCGGCGAATGGCCCGGTGTATGCAGCACTTGCAGCACCCGATCGCCCAGATCCAGCACGTCGCCTTCTTCGATAAAACCGGTGGCAGGGGCGGCTTTGACCCGGTATTCGGCGTAGCACAACGGACAGTCGGGGTGCGCTTCGAACATATCGTCACCGACAAACGCCCGACTCAAATCGTTCTCGCCGTCCGGGGCGGCAAGTATCTGCGCTTCGGCCGGATGCACCAGGCGCTCGGCAAACTCATGATGCCCGGCAATATGGTCGAAATGGCAGTGGCTGGCCACCGCCACCAATGGCCGCTCGGTGATCCAGGGGAGTTGCTCGCGCAGACTGACCAGCCCCGAGCCGCTGTCCAGCAGCAGATCCTTGTCGCGCCCCTGAATGTGCCAAAGGTTGCAGCGATAAAAAGGACGGATGTACGGCTCGTGAATCAGGCGGATGCCGTCGCTGAGGTGCTTCACCTCGAACCACTGATCGCGGCTGACGATTTTCATAAGCAGTTTTCTCCAGACGAAAAAAAACGGGTGTGGCAACCGACGCCACACCCGTCGAAGAAAGCATCAAGTCGTTATGTTCAGCTTAGGCGGCGCTGGCCAGCGTTGCCGGGCGACGGGACATCAGGCTGACCAACACGAAGCTCACCAGGCCTACGCCGAGGCTGTAGTAGATCGGGGTGTTGGCGTCCAGACCGTCCTTGAACATGAACAGCAGGGCGGTGGCGAAGCCCAGGCCCATGCTGGCGATGGCGCCGGCGGTGGTGGCGCGTTTCCAGAAGATCGCGCCGATCAGTGGGATCAACATGCCGCCGACCAGCAGGTTATAAGCCAGGGTCAGGGCGCTGATGACGTCGTTCACCACCAGGGCGATACCCAGTACCACGATTCCGGTCAGCATGGTGACCAGGCGGTTCAGCCCCAGGCTCGACTGTTTACCGCCACGCAGTTTCGGCAGCAGGTCTTCGGTCAGGGTGGTGGCAGCGGCGAGCAGGCCGGCGCTGGCGGTGGACATCATGGCGGCCAGAGCGGCAGCGATCACCAGGCCACGGATACCGTCCGGCAGGGACAGCTTCACGATGGCGGCGAAAGCGTTGTTGACGTTGTCCAGGTCCGGGATCAGCACGTGAGCGGCCATGCCGATCAGGGCGCAGGCCAGGCCGTAGAGGATGCAGTAGATGCCCGCGGCGGTGCCAGCGACCTGAGCCACTTTGGCAGTCTTGACGGTGAACACCCGTTGCCAGATGTCCTGGCCAATCAGGATGCCGAAGAAGTAGATCATGAAGTAGGTGATGATGGTGTCCCAACCGATGGTGGTGAAGCTGAAGCTCGCCGCCGGCAGTTTCAACACCAACTCATCCCAACCGCCGACGCGGTACAGGCAGATCGGCAACAGGATGAACATCAGGCCGACGGTCTTGATCACGAACTGGACGATGTCGGTCAGGGTCAGCGACCACATGCCGCCGATCGCCGAATAGACCACCACCACGCCACCGCCGAGCACTACCGAAATCCAGAACGGCAGGCCGAACAGCACTTGCAGCACGGTGCCGATCGCCAGGATCGAGGTGACGCCGATCATCAGTGCATACGCCAGCATGATCACCGCGCTCGCGGAGCGGGCCATCGGGTTGTAGCGTTTTTCCAGCACCTGGGTAACGGTGTAGATCTTCAGTTTGAGCAGCGGTTTGGCGAGGAACAGGTTCAACGCCACGATCCCGCAACCGAGGGCCGCGCACAGCCAGAAACCGGAGATGCCATGCACGTAACCCAGACGCACGGTGCCAACGGTGGATGCGCCGCCGAGGACGGTGGCGGCCATGGTGCCCATGTACAGGCTCGGACCGAGGTTACGACCGGCGACCAAAAAGTCTTCGTTGGTCTTGGCCTTGCGCATGCCGTAGTAGCCGAGTATCAGCATCGCGGCGGCGTAGATGAGTACGACGAATAAATCCAAAGCCATGATGGCGTGTCTCCGATTGTCTTTTTTATGT
Source organism: Pseudomonas fluorescens (assembly GCF_000802965.1). Taxonomy (GTDB): domain Bacteria; phylum Pseudomonadota; class Gammaproteobacteria; order Pseudomonadales; family Pseudomonadaceae; genus Aquipseudomonas; species Aquipseudomonas fluorescens_A. The sequence continues at coordinate 91,373 of NZ_JSAK01000001.1, forward strand.
GAGGCTGAATTGCATTGCTGTGAGGAGGCTTTTGTGGCGAGGGAGCTTGTCGGATCGCCGCACCGTCCCGCTAGGCTGCGAAGCAGACCCAGATCCTGCAACCGGATTTCTTCAGGAGAAACTCAATTGCCTGTTGTGCGACTGCTGCGCAGTCGAGCGGGAGCAAGCTCCCTCGCCACAGTGATTACCTCAGCACTTTGTTTATCAGGCGACTGGTAGCATCGCCGGTTTAACGAGCGGGTCCGTGCTCTTGCTGCGTGAATCTTTCGGGCCGAACACCGCGTTCGCTTCCGGGAACATCTTGAGCAACACCAGATACACCACCGAGGCCAGGCCCAGGGTCACCGGCAGACTGACGTCGATACCGCCGGCCATTTCGCCCAGTGGTCCGACAAACTGCCCTGGCAGGTTCACGAAGCACAGGCCGACAGCCGCGCTCGGGATCCAGGCGCCCATGCCACGCCAGTTCCAGCCGTGGGTGAACCAGTAGCGGCCACCTTTCTCGCCACGGGTGAACACTTGCAGGTCATCCGGGCAGTAGAAGCCGCGACGCACCAGCAGGCCGATGATCATGATCACCATCCATGGCGTGGTGCAGGTGATGATCAGCACGGCGAAGGTCGACACGCTCTGCACCAGGTTCGCCGCGAAGCGACCGATGAAGATGAAGGCAATCGACATCACACCGATCAGCAGCGTGGCCTTGACCCGCGACAGCACCCGAGGAAACACGCTGGACATGTCCAGCCCGGTGCCATACAGCGAGGTGGTGCCGGTGGACATGCCGCCGATCACCGCAATCAGGCATACCGGCAGGAAGAACCAGGTGGGCGAAACCGCCAGCAAGCCGCCGACATAGTTGTTGGCCGCGATGTAATCCGGAGCCTTGATCGCCACGATGGTCGCGGTGGCGAGGCCGAACAGGAACGGAATCAGCGTCGCCAGTTGCGCGGCGATCACCGAGACCATGATCCGGCCCTTCGGCGTTTCACGCGGGATGTAGCGCGACCAGTCACCAAGGAACGCGCCGAAGGAAATCGGGTTGCTCATGGCTACCAATGCTGCGCCGATGAACGCCGCCCAGAAGCCGGCCTGACCCATGACCACGGTGCCGGCGTACTGGCTGTCGAACGCCGGGGCGAAAGCGAAGATGCCCAGCAGGAACAACAGGCTGGCCGCCCACACCGCGATGCGGTTGACCCACAACATGATACGGAAGCCGTAGATGCACACCGTCAGAACCAACAACGCGAACAGACCGTAGGCCAGGCCGAGGGTCAGGTCGGTTTCCGGCAGGTCGATCAGGCGTTTGGCGCCGCCCACCAGTGCGTCGCCCGAACTCCAGACGGAGAGCGAGAAGAACGCAATAGCGGTCAACAGCGACAGGAAAGAACCGACGATCCGCCCGTGCACGCCGAAGTGTGCGCCGGAAGACACGGCATTGTTGGTGCCGTTGATCGGGCCGAACAGGCCCATCGGCGCGAGGATCAGCGCACCGAGCACCACGCCCAGCACGATCGCCCAGACGCCTGCCTGAAAGGACAGGCCGAACAGTACCGGGAAGCTGCCGAGCACAGCGGTGGCAAAGGTATTGGCGCCGCCGAAGATCAAGCGAAACAGGTCGCTGGGCCGGGCGGTGCGCTCATTGTCCGGGATCTGTTCGACCCCGTTTGTTTCGATGCTGCTAAGGCTTTTTTCGTTGTTGTTGTTATTCATGATCTGCTCCGATCATAAAGGCGCGCTCATCGTGTGTGAGCGTCACCTGTTTGGCTAAGGGGGTGGCAGCCCTTCCGGCATTGCGGATAAATGTTCGTGGCAGGCCAGCCATAGGCCTTGTTGTTCTTGGCCAGACGCTTGTTTCTTGAAAACAATCGTCTCGCGCTCCTGGCTGAAGTGTTGCTCCCCTTGCATGCGCAGCTCGGTGGCCACGTCATGAATGAAAATCGCCACGTCACCCTGCAGGCTGACGAAAGCGTTGCTCGACGTGCACGCAAGCACCTCGAAGCCATCCTCGTCGCGCCAGTTGTCCCACAACGCCTGATAGGCATCGCGCGACAGCAGCGGCTGTTCGAGGGTGTGGAAGACGAAGCTGGCATCGGCGCTGAACGCGCCGAAGTAGGCTTCGCGATCGTTACGGGCGAAGGCGGATACCAGGTCGGCAGCCGCTTTCAAAACCTGATCACGTTCGTTCATGACCAATCCTCAGCGATGGACCACGCCAGGCAGTACGCAGAGCATTTCGTACAGCAGGTTGGCGGCCAGCAGCGAGGTGTTGCCGGTGGTGTCGTAAGCGGGCGAGACTTCTACCAGATCGCAACCGATCAGGTCGAGGCCTTGGCAGCCACGAACGATCTCGATTGCCTGAATGGTCGTCAGACCACCGATTTCCGGGGTGCCGGTGCCTGGAGCCCAAGCCGGGTCGATGCCGTCGATGTCGAAGCTCAGGTACACCGGACCACCGCCGACTTTCTCGCGAACTTCGGCCATCAGCGGCGTCAGGGATTTGTGCCAGCACTCTTCGGCCTGGACCACACGGAAACCCTGGTTGCGGCTCCAGTTGAAGTCGTCAGCGGTGTAGCCCTGGGCGCGCAGACCGATTTGCACAACGCGGTCCGGGTCAATCAGGCCTTCTTCGACGGCGCGACGGAAAGTGGTGCCGTGGGCGATTTTCTCGCCGAACATGTGATCGTTCACATCGGCGTGGGCGTCGATGTGCACCAGGCCGACCTTGCCGTGCTTTTTATGGATGGCACGCAGGATCGGCAGGGTGATGGTGTGGTCGCCACCCAGGGTCAGCGGGATCACATCGTGTTCGAGGATGTTGTCGTAGGATTCTTCGATGATCCGCACGGCATCCAGCAGGTTGAAGGTGTTGATCGCCACGTCGCCGATGTCGGCAACCGACAGCGAGTCGAACGGTGCTGCGCCGGTGGCCATGTTGTAAGGGCGGATCATCACCGATTCGGCGCGGATGTCACGCGGTCCGAAGCGGGTGCCGGGGCGCAGCGAAGTACCGATGTCCAAAGGCACGCCGACGAAAGCAGCGTCGAGGCCGGCAGCGGTAGGTACGTGGGGGAGTCGGAGCATGGTGGCGATGCCGCCGAAGCGCGGCATTTCGTTGCCGCCCAGTGGTTGGTGAAGAATCTTGTCCACGGGTAGGGCCTCATCGTCGTTGTTTTATTTATTTTGGTTACGCCGTTCACGGAAGAGACGGGCACCACTGAGGGCCGATTCTGCGAAATGTAGTGACCGGGAAGAATCGCTACGGGCAAATACTTAGTTCAGATTTTTCTAAACTAATGTCGGATGGGCAGATAAACTTCTGTCTCTGCACAGAACCCCTGGCGAGGGAGCTTGCTCCCACTGGGCTGCGAAGCGGCCCCAAAACCATTCAATCCGGTTGCATCAGGCAGACCACATGAGACGGGTTGACGACTGCTGCGAAGCCGAGCGGGAGCAAGCTCCCTCGCCACAGAGCAGCATGTATTAGCTTGTATTCGGAGCCCCCATGGCCAACGCTTTACCCGACCTGAAACTATTGCGCATCTTCGTCAGCGTGGTGCGCCATCAGGGATTCGCCAATGCCCAGCAAGAGCTCAATCTCTCGACGTCGGCCATCAGCACTTATATGAGCCAGCTCGAAGCGGCGCTAGGCCTGGTGCTGTGTCATCGTGGTCGCGGCGGTTTCAGCCTGACCAGCAAAGGCGAGTTGTTCCATCAGGAAACCCTGCGTTTGTTGGGTGAGCTGGAAGGTTTCGAACAATACGCCGCCGCACTCAAGGGCGAGTTGCGCGGCACGTTGAATCTTGGGGTGATCGATTCCACCGTCAGCGACAAGGCTTTGCCGTTCGCCGAAGCCATCGGTGCCTACAGCCAGGAACACCCGGCGGTGCATTTGCATTTGTCGGTCATGAGCCCGTACGAGCTGCAACTGGGCGTGCAGGACAACCGTCTCGACCTGGCCATCGGCGCGTTTTCCACGCGCATGAGTGGTCTCGTGTACATGCCGCTCTACCGCGAACAACACTGGTTGTATTGCAGCACGCGGCATCCATTGTTCAACGAACGGCGCATTCCCGAGCAGGTCATTACCCAGCAACGCATGGTGGGGCGCGGCTACTGGAGCCAGGCCGAACTGGCGCGGCACGGCTTCAAGCACAGCGCCGCTACCGTGGAGAGTATGGAGGCACAGCTGATTCTGGTGCTGTCCGGCGCCTACATCGGTTACCTGCCGGAGCATTACGCCCAGGCCTGGGCCGACAAGGGCGACTTGCGTGTGCTGCTACCGGCGACTTTCGGCTATCAGGCGCCATTCTCGATGATCGTGCGCCGTGGCCGCAGCCGCGAACCGTTGATCCAGACCTTCCGCGATCTGCTCAAAGCACAACTGAATCAGGCGTAAAACGATGTCCAGAATTCAATGTCCACGTTGCCTGCGCCCGCAAAGCCATTGCTTGTGTGCGCTGATCCCGAGTCTCGACAGTCGCACGCGGGTGTTGCTGTTGCAGCATCCGAGTGAAGTGAGTCATGCACTGAACACTGCGCGACTGGCCGCATTGGGGCTAAACAACGCTGAGCTGATTGTCGGTGAGGTGTTCGAGGATTTGCCGGCGCTGTTGGATCGGCCAGGGTTTCGCGCGCGGTTGTTGTTTCCCAGTGACGACGCGCAACCGATGCAAGCCTATGCCGATAGCGATGAACCGCTCTTGCTGGTGGTACCGGACGGCACCTGGCGCAAGGCACGCAAGATGCTGCACCTCAATCCGTTGCTGGCGGCATTGCCGAGGGTGACGCTGGCCGAAGGCGGCGTGTCCCGTTATCGATTGCGCAAGGCACCAGGGCCCGGGGCGTTGTCGACGGTGGAGGCGATTGTGCAGGCGTTGGAAGCGCTTGAAGCGCCGGCAACGTTTGCACGGTTGCTGAAACCGTTTGAAGCGTTGATCGAGGGGCAGATTGCGGCGATGGGGGAGGAAACTTACCTGAAAAACCACGGTGGATGATCACTTGTGGCGAGGGAGCTTGCTCCCGCTGGAGTGCGAAGCGCTCCCAAAACCGGTCAACTCAATGTCCCTGACCCACCGGGGTGTATGTTTAGGGGCTGCTTCGCAGCCCAGCGGGAGCAAGCTCCCTCGCCACAAAGGAAAGAGACAGGCCTACCTTTCGCGCATCGCCTCAGTCCGAGCTTTCAGCACCGGCTTGAGCAAGTAATCCAACACACTCTTCTCACCGGTAATGATATCCACCGTCGCCACCATCCCCGGAATGATCAGCAGCGGTTTCACATCCCCACCCAAATGGTTTTTATCGGTTCGCACCTGAATCAGATAGAAACTGTTGCCCTTGTCATCGGTGATCGTGTCGGCGCCGATCAGCTCCAGTTTCGCACTCAGGCCGCCGTAGATCGTGTAGTCGTAAGCACTGAACTTGACCATGGCTTTCTGGCCCGGATGCAGGAACGCCACGTCTTGTGGCCGGACCTTGGCTTCGATCAGCAGATTGTCTTCCAGCGGCACGATTTCCACCATGTCGCTGCCCGGCTGGACCACGCCGCCAATGGTGTTGACCTTCAGTACCTTGATAATCCCGTGAACGGGCGAGACCACAGTGGTGCGGGTCACGCGGTCGTCGATGGCGATGCTCGAAGCAGTGATTTTCGACAGGTCGGTGCGTTTCTCGTTCAGCTCCTTAGCCGCCTCCGAGCGGAAGGTTTGCTCCGATTCGTCGATCTTGCTCCGGATCTCGGCAATCGCCGATTCCGCCCGGGGAATCGCCAAAGTGGTGGCGTTCAGCGAGCCACGAATTTCCACCGCGCTGCGCTTGAGCCGAAGGATCTCAACCGGCGACACGGCACCGGTCTTGACCAGCGGCTCGGACATGCCCATCTCCTGGTTGACCAGCGCCAGGCTCGAACTGTATTGCCCCTGTTTCGAGCGGAATTCCGCCAGTTCCTGGGTTTTTTGCCGAAGTTGTTCGCTCAGCGTGCGTTGCTCGCTGGCCAGTCGACGTTGCCGTTGTTCGTACAGCGAACGCTCGTCTTCGGCCACTTGCGGTGCCTTGGCAATGACCTCGTCCGACAGCTTGAACGGCCGGCCCTCGGCCTCGGCGGACAAGCGCTCGACCTGCGCGGTCAGCGCGTATCGATCAGCCTCGCTTTCACCCTTGTTCGACAGGTAGCGTGTGTCATCCAGACGCAACAAGGTGTCGCCCTTGTTCACCATTTGCCCTTCGCGTACGAAGATCTCGGTGACAATGCCACCTTCAAGATTCTGGATGACCTGAACCTTGCTCGACGGAATCGCCTTGCCTTCGCCCATGGTGACTTCCTGCAGCACGGCGAACTTGGCCCAGACCAATGCGCTGATCAGCAGCGCTGCCGCCAGCCACACGGTAACGCGCGACAGGCGTGGCGAGTCCTGCAATGAAGCGCCGGCGGTTTCCGGCATGAATTCGACTTCGGCGCTTTTACCGAAGCTGTTGAAGTAGCCACGGGACGCGGAGTCCGGCGTTGGAGCAGACATGGGCGATACCCGTTAGTTAAGAGAAATAATGCCGAAAACAAATCTGTGGCGAGGGAGCTCGCTCCCGCTCGGCGGCGAAGCCGTCGCAAAATCTACCGATGCAGTTCTGCCGGCACATCGAGGTGGTTGGTTTCGGGGCTGCTGCGCAACCCAGCGGGAGCAAGCTCCCTCGCCACAGGTTGTGTACTGGCATCGAGTGGGCTACTCCTAGACAGCCGCAGAGCCGACACGGCCCTTGCGCAATGCATCGATGACTGCTTCTTTCGGCCCGTCGGCGACGATCCTCCCGTTGTCCAGCACCACCAACCGATCCACCAGGCTCAGCATCGACGTACGGTGGGTGACCAGCAGCACGGTTTTGCCCTGGACCCAGCCGTGGAGTTTTTGCCGCAGGACGTCTTCACTGCTGTTGTCCATGGCGCTGGTGGGTTCGTCGAGCAGCATGATCGGCGGGTCGAGCAACAAGGCGCGGGCCAGCAATACAGCCTGGCGTTGGCCGCCGGACAGCAATTGCCCGCGCTCGCCCACGGGCCGGTCGAAGCCTTGCGGGTGTTGTCGGGCCAGTTCGGTGACGCCGGTGAGTTCCGCCACTTCGAGCATGCGTGCGTCGCTGATGTAGCGCGCGCCAAGGGTCAGGTTGTCGCGCAGGCTTCCGGCCAGCAGCGGCAGGTCATGGGCGACGTAGCCGATTTGATGGCGCAGGTCGGCGACGTCCAGTTGCCGCAGGTCCAGGCCGTCGAGCAACAACTGGCCTTCCTCCGGTTCGTAGAAACCCATCACCAGCCGTCCCAGGGTGCTTTTGCCGGAACCGCTGCGACCGATGATGCCGATCCGCTCGCCGGGTTTCACAGTGAAACTGACATTGGCCAGTGCCGGGGTGCTTTGGCCTTTGTAATGGAAGGTCACGCCGACAACGTCCAGCGCGCCTTGCAACTGCGTGCGTTCCAGCGGCCGTTGTTTGGCATCGCGCTCTTGCGGCAGCGACATCAACGCATCGGTGCTTTTCATGGTCAGTTGTGCTTGCTGGTAGCGGGTGATCAATCCAGCAATCTGTCCCAGTGGCGCAAGCACGCGGCTGCCGAGCATGTAGGTCGCCACCAGGGCGCCAACGCTGAGGTTGCCGGCGATGATGCTGTACACCCCGGCGACGATGGTCGCCATGCCGGAAAACTGCTGGATGAACAGCGTGCCGTTAGTGGCCATTGCCGAGAGGTTGCGGGCATGGCTGTCGAGGCGGGTGAGGGCGCCGTGAGTGCTTTCCCATTTGTGCTGACGCTCGCTTTCGGCGCTGCAAGCCTTGAGGGTTTCCAGGCCTCCGAGGGTTTCGATCAGCAGCGCCTGGCGTTCGGCGCCGAGGCTGAGGCTCTTCTGTACGGTGTCGCGCAGGCGCGCCTGAATCACCATGGCGAAGATGATCGTGATCGGGAACGCCAGCACCGGAATCACCACCAGCCAGCCGCCAAGCAGACCAATGACCACCAGCATCAGCAGCGCGAAGGGCAGGTCGATCAGGCTGGTGAGGGTCACGGCGGTGAGGAATTCCCGCAGGCCCTGGAAGTCGTGAATGCTCTGGGCAAATCCGCCGATGGTGGCCGGGCGTGCTTTCATTGCCATGCCGGTGATGCGTTCGAACAGGGTCGCCGACAGGATCACGTCGGTTTTCTTCCCAGCCGTGTCCAGCAAGTGCGCGCGCACCACTCGCAACACCAGTTCGAAACCGGTGCCGATCAGCAGTCCGATGGACAACACCCACAGGGTCGACGTGGCCTGGTTCGGCACCACGCGGTCGTAGGTCTGCATCACGAACAGCGGCACCATCAAACCCAGCAGGTTGATCAGGAAACTCGCCAGAATCGCATCGCTGTACAGCCACTTCGACAGCTTCAGGGTGTCGCGAAACCACGCCTGGACGCGCGGCACCAGCGGCGAGCGCAGGTCTTCGAGTTCATGCCGCGGTCGGGCGAACAGCGCCTGGCCCGTGTAGTGCTCGGCCAGCTCTTCCGGGCTGATCCATTGTTCGCCGCCATCGGCTTCGCTCGGCAGGATCAGCACCCGGCCGTCGTCACCGTAGCGGCGCAGAACAGCGGTGCGACCGTTGTCGAGCAACAACAACACGGGCAGGTTGAGCGTAGAAATATCTTTGAGATCGCGGCGCAGCAAACGCGCCTGCAAACCGGCCCGGGCCGCTGCGCGGGGCAGCAGGTCCAGGCTCAGGCGTTGGTTTGCCATCGGTAGCCCGGCACTCAGGCTGGCGCGACTGACGGACGCGCCGTGGAGTTTGCAGAGAATCAACAGACCATCCAGTAACGGGTCATCGAAGCTCAGGCGTGGATCGACACCGCTGTTGGCGGTTTCCATGCTTGTCACATTGAACGCTCCAGGCACTACTTCAGTTCAGGCAAACGGGCTTCGTTTTTCACTTCGGTCTGGGCGACGGCATCAGCGGGAAGTACCACGCGTTGTTTGCTCAACAACTGGCCCATGTTCGCCAGCACACGGTACATCGAATATTCCTCGGTGTATCGGACTTCGGTGTAGCGACGGTTGGCGTTGTAGAGCTCGTTTTCACTGTCCAGCAGGTCGAGCAGGGTGCGTTGGCCGAGGCCGAACTGATCCTGATAGGCGATGCGTACGCGTTTGCTGGTGTCCGCGTATTCACGGGCGGTCGGGGTTTGTTTCTTGGCGTTGACCATGGCGTTCCAGGCCAGGTGAATGTTTTCGTTGAGCTGACGCAGGGCGTTGTTGCGGATGTCCATTGCCTGATTGATCTTGTGCGCATCGGACTGCAGGCGCGCCTTGTCGCTGCCGCCGCGGAACAGGTTGTAGTTCATCACCACGCCGACGCGCCACTCGTTGTCATGGCCTTCTTCGCCGGCAATGTTGTTGTTCGCGCCCACCGCGGCTTCGGCGTCGAAGCGCGGGTAGAACGGCGATTTGGCGACTTCGTACTGGCTCTCGGCCGATTGCACGTCGGCCTGGGCGGATTTCAGGTACGGGTTGTTGTCGACCATGCTTTGCTGGGCTTCTGTCAGCGAGGCCGGCAGTTCGCCACGGATCGACGGTGGGGCTTCGAGTTCATCAGGCAGGCGCCCGACGACAGCGGCGAAGTTCGACTCGGCGTCGGCCAGATCGACTTCAGCGGTGTCTAGGTTGTTTTCCGCCAGTGCCCGACGAGCGGTGGACTGGTCGGCGTCGGCGTTGCTGCCGATCCCACGCTCGGTGCGCAGGCCGATCTGATCGTTGACTCGCAAGTGTGCTTGCAGGTTGTTCTTGGCCAGCGTCACCAGTTCGCGACGCTTGAGCACTTCGAGGTAAACCTCGGTGGTGCGCAGGGCCAGGTCCTGGGCGGTGCCCTGAGCGTAATAGGCGCGGGAGTTGACGACGCCTTTGGTGCGCTCGACTTCGTTGGCGGTGTTGAAGCCGTCGAACAGCATCTGCCGCAGACGCAGTTCCGATTGCGTGTAGTTGAGAATTTCGGTGTGGTGATTGCCCAACGCACGGGTGTTGGTGTTATCGCTGTACCCGCGCCCGTACGCGGCATTCAGGTCAACCGATGGATAAAAACCGCCCTTGGCGACCTTTACGTCTTCATCAGCCGACAGACGGCTGTCCACCCGCGACGCCAGCTCCGGGTGGGTCGTGATGGTGCTCTGGATCGCATCGGTCAACGACATGGCTTGGGCCTGAGAAGTGCAGGCCATGGCCAATAGTATTGCGCTGCAGAGCGGGGTTAAAAGGCGCATGGGTGCATCTCCCTGATTTCCTAATGGTGCTTTATTTGTCGCCAATTATTTGACGACTTTTATAGGTATTCCGTTTCATGGTTTTAACAACAGAGCTAAGAACATTCTACAGAAAACCTAAGAACTATTTCTCATAAAGCTTATGCCAAAAAAAACTTATGCGGTATTCTAATTCCGGCACATTGTTCTCCTCGGAAGCCCTTGTATTATGAGCTTTAGGGTGCTCGTCGGGGCAGAAAAAAAGTTCCAATTCATTCATCGAAAAAAAGCGGAGAAGTGCTGGAGGGGAGGGAAGCGAAGCGGTCTGTGGTGACGGTTTTTTGTCACCCGGATGGTTCAGAACCGTTACGCATCGCTCGCAGGGCTCGTAATTTCGGTCGTTAACCCGTTGTCTTTGATTGCAAAGGGTTTTTATCTCGCACCGTAAATGAGGCCCGTGAGCAATACGCTAGGCGAGATCGTCGCCAGGGAAGCGGTTAATGCAAATAACCCCGCTGACCGGCCTAGACGATCCGCCAGGCAACCCGCTTGAGCCATGAGCATGATCTCCGCAACAAAACAGGTGCCGACAGCGGTTGGCAGCGGAGGAAATGCACATGGCTACGCTCATCGGTATCGTCAGTAAGGTCATCGGTCAGGTATTCGCGGTGGGGAGCGATGGCACCCGACGCGCACTGGTCGAGGGGGACCGGTTGTTTGCCGGTGATCAACTGAATACCGGAGCCGAAGGCGCGGTGGCGGTGCATCTGCAAAATGGCCAGGAACTGACGCTGGGGCGTGGCAGCAGCCTGCAAATGACCCCGCAGTTACTGGCGAATCAATCGCCCCATGTGGACACCGCAGAAACAGTCGCGCCAAGCCAGGAACAACTGACTGACGTCGAGCAGCTGCAAAAAGCCATTGCGGCCGGCGATGACCCGACGCAGACCGCTGAAGCCACGGCGGCTGGTCCGGGTTCGACCGGGCCCGCTGATGGGACGGCCGGTGGCGGCCACAGTTTTGTCATGCTCGAAGAAGTGGGCGGGCGGGTCGATCCGAACATCGGTTTTCCAACCGCCGGTTTCAACGGCATTCCCGAATTTCCCGAAGCACGGCGCGACGGCGATAACAACGGCGACGGCACCCCGGCGGCAGTTGTCACGCCCCCGGTCATCACGCCTCCTGACGTTACACCTCCCGTCAACAACCCGGTCACCCTCAACGGTCTGTCGATCGAGGGCGGCGAACTGACGATCAAGGAAGCCAACCTTGCCGACGGTTCAGCGAGCAATCCTGGTGCACTGACCCAAAACGGTACGTTCACCGTCAACGCACCCGACGGGCTGACCAGTCTGAGCATCGGCGGGATCAGCGTGATCAGTGGTGGTGTGGCCGCGGGTTTCCCACAATCGATCACCACTGCGCTGGGCAGCACACTGACCATCACCGGTTACAACCCGGCCACGGGCGTGGTGAGTTACAGCTACACGCTCAACGGCAGCGAAACGCATTCGGCCGGTGATGGCACCGGTGTCAGTGAACAATTCCCCGTGGTGGTGGGCGATAGCAACGGCGATACGGCGACTGGTTCGCTGGACGTCAACATCACCGACGACGTGCCTCAAGCGATCGACGACAACAACGCCTCGACGTCGTCGGAAACCCTGCCGACGCTGAACGGCAACGTGCTGACCAACGACGTGCAAGGCGCCGACCGTGTGGCCATCGGCCCGAACAGCGGCCCGATCACCCCCGGCACCTTCACCGGTACTTACGGCACCTTGGTGTTGAATGCCAACGGCACTTACACCTACACCCTCAACACCAGCGACGCCGACTTCAAGGCCCTGCACGGCGGTGGCGATGGCACCGAAACCTTCACCTACACCCTGACCGATGCCGACGGCGATACCAGCACCGCCAACCTGGTTTTGCAGATACACAACAACGACGACCCGGTCACGATCGATGGGCTGAACATCGAGGGTGGCGAACTCACAATTTATGAGAAAAATCTCGGCGACGGCAGCACCCCGGATGCCCCGGCCCTGACCCAGAGCGGCACTTTCACCATCACCGCCCTCGACGGTGTGCAGACCCTGACCGTCGGCGGTATCGCCGTGGTCACTGGCGGTGTGAGCGCAGGCTTCCCGCAATCGGTTACGACTCCGCTGGGCAGCACGCTGACCATCACCGGCTACGACGCCACGACTGGCGTGGTCAGTTACAGCTACACCCTGGCAGACCCCGAAACTCACGCGAACGCCAACGGGACCAACACGCTCCCAGAACAGTTCGCCGTCACCGTGGTTGACGACAACGGCACCACCGCCAGTGGCAGCCTGGACGTCAACATCACCGACGACGTGCCTCAAGCGATCGACGACAACAACGCCTCGACGGCCTCGGAAACCCTGCCGACGCTGAACGGCAACGTGCTGACCAACGACGTGCAAGGCGCCGACCGTGTGGCGATCGGCCCGAACAGCGGCCCGATCACCCCCGGCACCTTCACCGGTACTTACGGCACCCTGGTGCTTAACGCCAACGGCACTTACACCTACACCCTCAACACCAGCGATGCCGATTTCAAAGCTCTGCACGGCAATGGTAACGGCACCGAAACCTTCACCTACACCCTGACCGATGCCGACGGTGATACCAGCACCGCGAACCTGGTTTTGCAGATCCACAACAACGACGACCCGGTCACCATCGATGGGCTGAACATCGAGGGTGGCGAACTCACAATTTATGAGAAAAATCTCGGCGACGGCAGCACCCCGGATGCCCCGGCCCTGACCCAGAGCGGCACTTTCACCATCACCGCCCTCGACGGTGTGCAGACCCTGACCGTCGGCGGTATCGCCGTGGTCACTGGCGGTGTGAGCGCAGGCTTCCCGCAATCGGTTACGACTCCGCTGGGCAGCACGCTGACCATCACCGGCTACGACGCCACGACTGGCGTGGTCAGTTACAGCTACACCCTGGCAGACCCCGAAACTCACGCGAACGCCAACGGGACCAACACGCTCCCAGAACAGTTCGCCGTCACCGTGGTTGACGACAACGGCACCACCGCCAGTGGCAGCCTGGACGTCAACATCACCGACGACGTGCCTCAAGCGATCGACGACAACAACGCCTCGACGGCGTCGGAAACCCTGCCGACGCTGAACGGCAACGTGCTGACCAACGACGTGCAAGGCGCCGACCGTGTGGCCATCGGCCCGAACAGTGGCCCGATCACCCCCGGCACCTTCACCGGTACTTACGGCACTCTGGTGCTGAACGCCAACGGCACCTACACCTACACCCTCAACACCAGCGACGCCGATTTCAAAGCCCTGCACGGCGGTGGCGATGGCACCGAAACCTTCACCTACACCCTGACCGATGCCGACGGCGATACCAGCACCGCGAACCTGGTTTTGCAGATCCACAACAACGACGACCCGGTCACGATCGATGGGCTGAACATCGAGGGTGGCGAACTCACGATTTATGAGAAAAACCTCGGCGATGGCAGCAGCCCGGATGCACCGGCGCTGACTCAAAGCGGCACCTTCACCATCACCGCCCTCGACAGTGTGCAGACCCTGACCGTCGGCGGTATCGCCGTGGTCACTGGTGGTGTGAGCGCAGGCTTCCCGCAATCGGTTACCACCCCGCTGGGCAGCACGCTGACCATCACCGGCTACGACGCCACGACTGGCGTGGTCAGTTACAGCTACACCCTGGCAGACCCCGAAACTCACGCGAACGCCAACGGGACCAACACGCTCCCTGAACAATTCGCCGTCACCGTGGTTGACGACAACGGCACCACCGCCAATGGCAGCCTGGACGTCAACATCACCGACGACGTGCCTCAAGCGATCGACGACAACAACGCCTCCACCGCTTCGGAAACCCTGCCGACGCTGAACGGCAACGTGCTGACCAACGACGTGCAAGGCGCCGACCGTGTGGCCATCGGCCCGAACAGTGGCCCGATCACCCCCGGCACCTTCACCGGTACTTACGGCACTCTGGTGCTGAACGCCAACGGCACCTACACCTACACCCTCAACACCAGCGACGCCGACTTCAAGGCCCTGCACGGCAATGGCAACGGCACGGAAACCTTCACCTACACCCTGACCGATGCCGACGGCGATACCAGCACCGCCAACCTGGTGCTGAACATCCACAACAACGATGACGGCGTGACGCTCAACGGCCTCGACGTGTCCGGCGGCGAGCTGACGGTCTACGAGAAAAACCTCACCTATGGCAGCGACCCGGATGCTCCGGCGCTGACCCAGAACGGCACCTTCACCGTCAATGCGCCGGATGGCCTGCAAACCCTGACCGTGGGCGGTATCGCGGTGGTCAGCGGTGGCGTGGCGGCGGGGTTCCCGCAACACACTACTACCGGCACCGGCGCGACCTTCACCATCACCGGTTTTGATTCGACCACCGGCGTGGTGAGCTACAGCTACACCCTGAACTTCACCGACCGTGACCACCCCAACGCCGACGGCGCCAACAGCGTCAGCGAGAACTTTGACGTCGTCGCCACCGACGCCGACGGCAGCACAGCGAGCGGGCAGATCAACGTCAACATCGTCGACGACCTGCCGACCGCCAACCCCGACGCGGTCTCGGTCGCAGAAGGTGGCGTGGTCACCGGCAACGTGCTGTGGAACGACGTCGGCGGCGCCGATGGCCCGGCGGCGGGCGGTGGCGTGGTCGGCGTGCGCGCCGGCTCCGACACGTCGAACCCGGCTTATGGCAACCTCACTAATCAGATCAACGGCACCTACGGCTACCTGACGCTGGACGCCCAAGGCAACGCCGAGTATCACAGCTACCCGAACGCGGTGAGCGGTCCCGGTGCGACCGACGTGTTCACCTACACCTTGCGCGATGCCGACGGTGACGAAAGCACCAGCACGCTCACCATCGACGTGAACAACAGTTGCATCCGCGCGGTCAGCGACACCGACGTGACTGTTTACGAAAAAGCCCTCGACCTGAACCAGGGTGGTCAGGACCTGGCTCCCGGCACCGTCACCGGCAGCGACCCAGGCCACACCGGCGAAACCGCCAGCGGCACCTTGGTCGGTTCGGTCTTCGGTGCCAACGGCGCCGTCACCTACACCCTGGTCGGTAGCGCCACCGGCAATTTCGGTCAGCTCCAGCTCAACTCCAACGGCACCTACACCTACACCCTGACTTCCCCGGCCAGCACCACGCCGCACGCGGACGACGGCGCCAACACCCTGAGCGAAACCTTCACCTATCAGGCCACCGATGCGCTGGGCAACAGCGTTACCAGCACCATCGTGGTCAACATCGTCGATGACGTGCCGAAAGCCGTGCACGACAGCAACGAGTTGACCGCGGCGGAAACCCAGCTGAGCCTCACCGGCAACGTGCTGAGCAATGACGTGCAAGGCGCCGATGTCGTAGCGAGCGGTCCCAACAGCGGCCCGATCACTCCCGGGACTTTTGTCGGCACCTACGGCAACCTGGTGCTGAACGCCAACGGCACCTACACCTACACCCTCAATACCAGTGATGCTGATTTCAAAGCCCTGCACGGCAATGGCAACGGCACGGAAACCTTCACCTACACCCTGACCGATGCCGACGGCGACACCAGCACCGCCAACCTGGTGCTGAACATCCACAACAACGATGACGGCGTGACGCTCAACGGCCTCGAAGTGCCAGGCGGCGAGCTGACGGTCTACGAAAAAAATCTCACCTACGGCAGCGACCCGGATGCACCGGCGCTGACTCAGAGCGGCACCTTCACCGTGACCGCGCTGGATGGCCTGCAAACCCTGGCCGTGGGCGGTATCTCCGTGGTCAGCGGTGGCGTGGCGGCGGGGTTCCCGCAATCGACTGACACCTATTACGGCGCCACTTTCACCATCACCGATTACAACGCCGACACCGGTGTGGTGAGCTACAGCTACACCCTGAACTACGCCGACCGCGAGCATCCCAACGCTGACGGCGCCAACAGCGTCAGCGAGAACTTCAACGTCGTTGCCACCGACACCGACGGCAGCACCGCGACCGGGCAGATCAACGTCAATATCATTGACGACCTTCCGACCGCCAACCCCGACGCAGTCTCTGTCGCAGAGGGCGGCGTAGTCACCGGCAACGTGCTGTGGAACGACGTCGGCGGCGCCGATGGCCCGGCGGCGGGCGGTGGCGTGGTCGGCGTGCGCGTCGGCTCCGACACATCGACCCCGGTCATTGGCGGCCTCAACAGCCAAATCAACGGCACCTACGGTTACCTGACACTGGACGCCCAAGGCAACGCCGAGTACCACAGCTACCCGAACGGCGTGAGCGGCCCCGGTGCGAGCGACGTGTTCACCTACACCTTGCGCGATGCCGACGGTGACGAAAGCACCAGCACCCTTACCATCGACGTGAACAACAGCTGCATCCGCGCGTTCAGCGACAGCGACGTGACGGTCTATGAAAAAGCCCTCGACATCGTCAAGGACGGCCAGGATCTGTCGGCTGGCTACGCCCTCGGTAGCGAACCAGGGCATACCGGCGAAACCGCCAGCGGCACGCTGGTGGGTTCGGTCTTCGGTGGCAGCGGTAACGTCACCTACACCCTGGTCGGCGGCACGTTCGGCAACTACGGACAGATCCTGCTCAACCCCAACGGCACCTACACCTACACCCTGACCAACCCGGTCAACACCACGCCGCACGCGAACGATGGCGCCAATACCCTGAGCGAGTCTTTCACCTATCAGGCCACCGACGCGCTGGGCAACAGCGTCACCAGTACCATCGTAATCAACATTGTCGACGACGTGCCCACAGCACACGCTGACGCGATTCCGGTTACTGAGGGTGGCGTGGTCACCGGAAACGTGTTGTGGAACGACGTCGGCGGCGCCGATGGCCCGGCGGCGGGCGGTGGCGTGGTCGGAGTGCGCGCCGGCTCCGACACCTCGACCCCGGCACTTGGCGGTCTCAACAACCCGATCAATGGCACCTACGGCTACCTGACGCTTGATTCTCACGGCAACGCCGAGTACCACAGCTACCCGAACGGCGTAAGCGGCCCCGGTGCGAGCGATGTCTTCACCTATACCCTGCGCGACGCCGACGGTGATGAAAGCACCACCACCATCACCATCGACGTGAACAACAACTGCATCCGCGCGGTCAGCGACACCGACGTGACCGTCTACGAAAAAGCGCTCGACCTGAGCAAGGACGGCCAGGATCTGGCCGCCGGCAGCGTCACCGGCAGCGAGCCGGGTCATACCGGCGAAACCGCCAGCGGCACACTGGTCGGGTCAGTCTTCGGTGCCAGCGGCGCCGTCACCTATACCCTGATCGGCAGCGCCACCGGTACTTACGGTCAGATCCTGTTGAGCGCCGACGGCACTTACACCTACACCCTGACCTCGGCACCGAAAACCGCGCCGGGTGCCAACGATGGCGCCAATACCCTGAGCGAAAGCTTCACTTACAAAGCCACCGATGCACTGGGCAACAGCACCACCAGCACCATCGTGGTCAACATCGTCGATGACGTGCCCAAAGCCGTGGCTTCCGAGCGTTCAGTGTCCGCCGTGGAGATCGATTCCAACCTGCTGCTGGTGATCGACGTGTCCGGCAGTATGGGCGACGCCTCTGGCGTACCGGGCCTGTCGCGATTGGCGCTGGCCAAGCAGGCGATCAGTGCCTTGCTCGACAAGTACGACGACCTCGGCGATGTCAAAGTGCAGATCGTCACCTTCAGCAGCGGCGCCACCGACAAGACCCCGATCTGGGTCGATGTCGCGACGGCCAAGTCGATCATCTCCGGTCTGACGGCGGGTGGTAACACCGACTACGACGACGCCGTGGCGATGGCGAAAACGGCGTTCGCCACCAGTGGCAAACTCACCGGGGCGCAGAACGTCGGTTATTTCTTCTCTGACGGGAAGCCCAACGAAGGGGATATCGGGACACAGGACGAAGCGTCCTGGAAAGCCTTCCTCGAGACCAATGCCATCAAGAACTACGCGATTGGCCTGGGTAGCGGTGTCAGCAACAGCAACCTCGATCCAGTGGCTTATGACGGCAGCACCAAGACCAATACCAACGCGGTGGTCGTCACCGATCTCAATCAACTGAACTCGGTGCTGTCGGGCACCGTGGTCGGCGCACCGGTGACCGGTTCGCTGCTGGGCGAGGGCGGTACGTTCGGTGCCGATGGCGGTTTCATCAAAACCATCACTGTCGACGGCACCACCTACACCTATGACCCCAAAGGCCTTAGCAACCAGGGTTCGCTGATTTCCACCGGTGGTACCAATCACGGCACCTTCAACACGGTTAACAACTCGCTGAGCATCGCCACTAATGGCAAGGGCACCCTGGTGGTGAACCTGGATACCGGCGAGTACAGCTACGTTTCGCAGAAAGCCACGTCGGTGTTGATCACCGAAAACATCGGGTTCACGGTCAGTGACAAGGATGGCGATCTCGCCAGTTCGAATCTGGTAGTGAAAGTCGTTCCGAATGCGGCACCGCTGGCGGTCGATGATCACATCATCACCAACGTGCTCTCGAACAATGTGACGGTGCCGGGCGAATTGTTGCTGGCCAACGACACTGATTCCAATAGCGATTCGCTTAGCCCGTCGTCGACCAGCTTCAACACCGGCTGGATTTCCAAGGCTGCGGACTTCACCGGCACTGGCGCCATCACCTTCAATGGCACCAGTTCAAACGTAGCGGCCAATCAGACTCTGGGCAACGTACGCAGCGCGTTCGCGGCCAATGCCGCGACCATGACCGCCGTTTTGGTGGTCAGCGGTTACCTGGGGTCGGCCAGCAACGCCCAATCCAACATCAACGATGAGGACCGCTTCTCCGTCAACCTGAAGCAGGGTGAAACCCTGACCCTGAATCACAACCTTGATGCCGGGCATGTGGCCATGGAGTATTCGCTCAACGGCGGGTCGTGGATCAACCTCGCGGACGGCCAAACCCTGACGGCATTGGCGGATGGGACTTACCAGGTCCACATCACCAACATCGCCAACACCAGTGGCAGCAACCCCAATGCGGCGGAAAACTACCAGCTGACCATGAACCTCAACTATGCCGGTGGTCACGACGTCACGCCGGACTACCACGGCACCTACACTGCCAATGACACCCATGGCGGCAGTGACAGTGCCAACGTCAATATCAGCTATCAGGACGGCCACACCCTCACCGGGACGGCGGACAATGACACGCTGATCGCGGGCGAAGGCAACAACATCCTCAATGCCGGTGACGGCAACGACATCCTCACCGCAGGCAACGGCAACAATGAGTTGCACGGCGGCGCCGGCAAAGACTTGCTGTACAGCGGCTTGGGCAACGACCTGCTCGACGGCGGCACTGGCAGCGACACCGCCAGCTACGCCCATGCCACGGCCGGGGTCAAAGTCGACCTGAGCCTGCTCACCGGGCAGAACACCCTCGGTGCCGGGACCGACACCCTGACGGGGATCGAAAACCTCACCGGCTCCAACTTCAACGACACCCTCACTGGTGACAACAACAGCAACGTCATCACCGGTGGCCTGGGCAACGACGTGCTCAACGGTGGCGGCGGCGATGACTTCCTGATCGGTGGCCTGGGCAACAACACCCTCACCGGCGGCAGCGGTGCCGACACCTTCGAGTGGCTCAAGGGCAACAGCGGTCACGACGTCATCACCGACTTCGCACCCGGCACCGACAAGCTCGACCTGTCGCAACTGCTGCAAGGGGAAAACGGCACGACGGCGTCACTGGATGACTACCTGCACTTCACCGTCAGCGGCAGCGGCGCGTCAGTGATGACCAGCATCGATGTCAGCGCCATGGCCGGCGCGGCACCGAACCAGACGATCGATCTGGCGGGTGTCAACCTGGCCAGTCATTACGGTGTGACGCCGGGGGCGGGCGGGGTGATTGGCGGTGCGGATACAGCCACCATCATCAACGGCATGCTAAATGACCATTCGTTGAAGGTGGATACGGTGTGATTTGAAGAATAAAACCGCCATTCCTGTTCTCAGGAATGGCGGTGGCTTGATGATCATGTTGTGTGGGTTACGGTAAAGATCTAGCTCTGAAATTATCCATGCTGTAATCGTTACCGTTCCAACTCGACTCTGCTGTGGCGGTGAATGAGTGCGTGCTTCAGTTCATGTTGTTGATCGTGTATGTCTGAGAGCTGCTCTCGCCGATTTTCAGTACCCGTTTGATATTTCAGGGATGTGAAACTCAGGCAGTTGTGGGGTTGCTTGCGTTGCCATGATTGAATCTCCTGGCATTTAATAGGGTGCGAAGGGATTACTCGATTTTACTCGACGCGTCTTACTCTGAAATTGTCGATTGAAAAATCATTGCCTTTCCATTGGCGAGTGAGATTTCTGAGGCTTACTCTAACCGTGGCTGATTGGGCGACTGCTCTATTAGATGCGATGCTTTTCCAGGAAGTGTTAGAAATTGAATAGATTGGACCTATGCCGTCAAATGCAAGAATAAGTTGGGGTGGGTTAGGGTCTCGTCCTGCTATATTGTTGGTCCTTGTATCGATCGTAAATTGATAGGTCATTCCAGGTATTACGGAGAATGTTTTTTCTAAAATCATGCCGTCATGGTTGTCGCCAGGGGCGGATGTATCATTGGATAGATAAAAACCACCGCTAATGTCTTCAACAAACTGAATATCTCTTGCTCCCTGCCCCTTTGTCCATCCTCCCAATGTATTGTCGTTGAAGTCTGTGAGTTCATCGAGATCATTAAGTTGGGTTTTGATGGGGGTTGTTAATGACGGAAATGCTGTGGCGGTTGATATGTCTGAGCTACCGTAGTAGGTAATAAGGTCTTCTAATGTGGCCGTTGAGTTGTAAGATAGTGCAGTCAGTTGGCTTCCGGGGATTCGTTCAAGTAAGCGATTATCAAACTGCAACGCGGAAACTTCATGATCTTCGAGTATGTTTGTTGTTAGGGGTGGATATAGCTCGGTCTGGCTAGCTAATCTCAACCATATTTGCGAAGGCGTCCATTTTTCAACAATGGCAGATATCTTGCCTTGATGCGTAGTCAGGTCAAGTACATTGTCATCGTCGGCTTCAGGGACTTCCGGCTTGGGAAGTTGGGGGGCAGTATTGGGTAAGGGTTTTTTTTCAAATAGCACGGTAAGTACACCTCGTTGAGCGAACGCCCATTGATGATTTCGGCGTGTACTTTTTATTGTTTTCTCCTTTGGCACTATTGACTACTGTCAGAAATGTCAGGTTTGACTGAAAGCCGATGAGTGGTCGACGCGAACAAGGCGCTTTATGAATGAGTCTGTATCAGCCGAGCCAACAAAGTCCGGCAATGTTTTTTGTAAGTAGAGGAGCTTGTTTTGTCTGCGAAGAAGGATCAAGGTCCTTCATGGCTATTGGCAAGCCTGGCATTTACATCGGCTCAGGTGGTCCGATCAATCTCCCCATCACCCCGAACACCCCCAGTTCCCGGATCGCCTCCAACTCCCCCCGGGTCTCGACCATCTCCGCAATCAACGGCAAATCAATGCTGTTGGTCGCTCTGAAGATCGCTTCGATAAACAGCCGTTTGTCTCGCTGCTCATCGATGTGCCGTATGTAAGCCCCGTCGATTTTCAGATAAGCCAGGCCCAATTGGGTCAGGTTGCCGATCTGGCTGAAGCTGCCGCCAAAATGCTGCAGGCCGATGCGGTAACCGGTGTCGAGCAGGCTGTGGCTCAGACGCTGCAATTCGGCCGGCGGCGGCAGTTGGCATTCGTCGATTTCCAGGGTCAGCAGTGGCGCGAGTTCTGGCAGGGAATCGAGCATCTCGAAAATCAGCTTCAGGTGCTCCGGATCGCGCAGGGTGCTGCCGGACAGGCTCAGCGCCAGGGGCCAGCGATTGACGGCCAGGTAATCGAGGGTCGCTTCGAGCATGGCCAGGTCAAACCGCGCCGACCAGCCGAGGCGCTCGATCCAAGGCAGGAACTGCCTGGCAGCAATCGCTTCACCCTGCGGGTCGAGCAGGCGCGCGAGGACTTTGTGGTGCAGTAGTTGACTGGTGTCGGCGCATTGCACCACCGGTTGAAAATACAGCAGTAACTTGCCTTCAGTCAGGGCGTCATCAATCCAGGTGCGCCAGTCGTATTGAGACAGGTGCTGTGTAGCCTCGCGATGGCTCAGCAAAATCCACGGGCGCTCGGGATGTTGGCTGGCCTCGCTCAACGCTTGATCAAGGCGCATCAGTACATCGCCAGGCGACTCGCCGGGATGGTAAGCAACGATCCCCAACTGCGCCACGGGCGTGCAATCACTGGCGCCGGTCATGCGCAGGTTTTCCAGCGTGGCGCTGATCTCGGCGGCCAGACGTGCGGCATCCTCGGTACTCAGGCCTTGAGTCAGCAAGCTGAATTCGCCCCCGCGATTGCGCGCCGCCAACCAGTTTCGCCGTTCCGGCAGACCAGTCAGACGCTTGAGCAGTTCGCCGACCGTGCTGATCAAGGCATCGGTGCGCTGGCCGCCAAGACGCTGGTTAAGCCCGGCGAGGTCATTGAGGCGCAACATCAACAAATGGCCGTCGCCGTTTTGCTCGGCGACCAGCAAACGGTCGGCCAGTTGCTCATCGAGCAGTCGTCGGTTCGCCAACCCGGTCAGGCTGTCTTGATAGGACTCCTTGCGCAATCGATCACTGCGCGCCGCCTCTTCGTTGAACAACGCCTTGAGCTTTTCGACCATCTGGTTCATCGCCAGCACCACGCGCTTCAACTCCGGAGTGCGCGGCAGTTTCGGCAGGCTTAAAAACTCGCGTTTGCTGATGGCTTCAGCTTGTTTGACCATTTTGTCGAGCGGCCGCAACTGGCGACGTAACAGCCAGCCGCCAAACACGGCGCTAAGCAATCCGCAGATCAGCAACCAGATCAGGCTGCCAACGGTGCTGTCCCAGAGTTTGGCCAGGGCGAACTGCGGATTGCTCAGCACTTCGACCCGTGCTGCTTGCTCCCATCCGCGCATGATCAACGCGTCGCCCCCTTCATGGCGCAGGTTGACCAGACGGACAAACCAACCGGGCACGCCCTCGATTCGCGCCGCAGCGCTGCGCTCCACCAAGACCTGCTGACCCTCGACATCGACGATGCGGATGTTGCTGAAATAGCCACTGTCGAAAATCGAGCTGACCATCAGCTCCATCATCGCCGGGTCATCGATCTGCGTCGTCAACGACAAGCCCAGGGCGGTGGCGGCGTCCTGGGCGTGGGAGCGCAATTGGCCGAGCATCTGCTCGCGAGAGCTTTCCAGGCTGACAAAAAAACTGCCGCTGAAGGCCACCAGCAAGAACAGGCAAATAGCGAGAAACAACTGATTGCGCAGTTTCATGGAGTGCTCCTTGCGGCGTCTGCACATACTTGCGGCTGGCCCGGACGCAATTCAATCCAGCCAATAGGAAAGCAGGAATCCGCCGGACCGACGTTACAGCGTTAGCCATGCTGGATGACGCAGACTGGCCGCTGGAGGGACGGATGGAATCAGTCTAGGTGGTGTTTGATGAATGGCGGGCAGGTCGTTGGACGAAGAACTTACGCATAATCGTTTTTGTGGCGAGGGAGCTTGCTCCCGCTGGGTTGCGAAGCGACCCCAATTACTGTTGCGACTGCTGCGCAGTCGAGCGGGAGCAAGCTCCCTCGGCACAAAAAAAATTGAGGTTCAGGACTTGCGCAGGGTTTTCTGCCGCAGGATGTAAGTCGTCACCAGCACGGCACTGGTCAACATGAACCCGCGTGCCCAGGGCAGGGGCACCAGGTAGCAGGAAAACAGGATGCTCGCCCACATCAGGCCGATGGCGTAGACCTTGCCCTTGAGCGGGATGCCATTACCTTCGAGGTAATCGCGGATCCAAGGCCCAAGCCGGGGATGATCTACCAGCCAATGGTAAAAACGCGGAGAACTGCGAGCGAAGCACGCGGCTGCCAGCAACAGGAAAGGAGTAGTGGGCAGTACCGGCAGGAAAATACCGATCACCCCCAGCACTACGCTCAGCCAGCCAATGGCCAGCAGCACGTAGCGCAACATCAGGGAGCGGTTGCCTATGGGGTTGTCCATAGGCAGAACCTTAGTGGTGACGTGGCTTGAGGATCGCCGGTTTTTCGTCTGGTGCGTTGCACAGCAGGTACAGCGCAGTCAGGGCTTCCGGGATCTGCACGATCATGTCGTCCATCAGGTTGGCATCGGCGGCAATGTCGGAGAACTCCGGTTGCTCGTCGAACAGGCCCGAACCGACCATGATCGGCAGCAGCATTTCGCTGACTTCGTCTTCGGCGGTTTCAAACCAGGCTTCTTCGCGCAGGAACACGCCTTCCATGAAGCCGATGCACCAGCCGCGCAAGTCGGAATCGTCCGGGTCTTCGCCCAGGTCCAGGTCGCAAGGCAACTCGAACTCTTCATCGGAGGCCAGTTGACGGGCGATGTGGGCCTTGAGGGCCAGCAGCGTGGATTCGATCGCTTCACGCTCGGTGTCGTCGGCGTAGTGCGGCTCTTCGGCGAAGAGGGCGTCGATCCACTCACGATCAGGAACGACCTCGGAACAGATGGACAGCGCGGTGAGGTAGCCGTGAGCGGCCACGTAGTCCAGCGCCTCGTCATGCAGTTCATCGGCGTCGAGGAAGACTTGCAGGCGGGTTAGTTGCTCAGCGAAGGACATTAAAGGGCTACCTTGGGGAATATTCGATGCGGGAATTCTAGGCCTTCTTGAGCGCTTGGGCCAGCCGCGCGGCATATTTGAACAACGCATTCCCTGTAGGAGCTGCCGCAGGCTGCGATCTTTTGACCTTGTCTTTAAAAAAATCAAAAGATCGCAGCCTGCGGCAGCTCCTACAAAGGTCATCTTCATCGCTCTTATCAGCGGCACCCTTTGCCGGACAGTGCTCGGGTATACTCGCGCGTTTTGTGATGCCCTGCTGGCATCGCGGCTGAAATGTGAAGCGTCATGCAATGCGCCCTTACGATTTGTCGGTGCAGCACGGCAGTTTCTGAACCAGCCTTGCAGGGATGTTTCGGTGATTTTTGGAGTTTCTATGCTCGAACAGGCTCAACGCGTCCTCAAGGACATCTTCGGCTACGACAGTTTCCGTGGCCGCCAGGGTGCAATCATTGAGCGCGTGGCCAGTGGCGGCGATGCCCTGGTCCTGATGCCTACCGGTGGCGGCAAATCCCTGTGCTTCCAGGTGCCAGCGCTGTTGCGCGAAGGCTTGGCGGTGGTGGTATCGCCGTTGATCGCCTTGATGGACGACCAGGTCGCGACCCTCGAAGAACTGGGCGTTGCCGCAGCAGCGTTGAACTCAACCCTCAGCGCCGAGCAACAGCGTGACCTGGCAGCACGGATCAAGCGCGGCGAAGTGAAAATGCTTTACCTCGCCCCGGAACGCCTGGTTCAGCCGCGCATGCTGAACTTCCTGCAAGGGCTGAACATTGCCCTGTTCGCCATCGACGAAGCGCATTGCGTATCGCAATGGGGCCATGACTTCCGCCCGGAATACCTGCAACTGGGCCAGTTGGCGGAAATGTTCCCCGACGTGCCGCGCATCGCCCTGACCGCCACCGCTGACAAGCGCACTCGGGAAGAAATCGTCACCCGCCTGCATTTGCAAAACGCCGAGCGTTTCCTGTCGAGCTTCGACCGTCCGAACATCTTTTATCGCATTGTGCCCAAGGAACAGCCGCGCAAGCAGTTGCTGGCGTTCCTCGCCGAACGACGCAGTGATGCCGGCATCGTCTATTGCCTGTCGCGCAAAAAGGTCGAGGAAGTGGCTGCGTTCCTCAGCGAGCAAGGCTTCCCGGCGCTGCCGTACCACGCGGGTCTGCCCAACGATTTGCGCGCCTATCACCAGAAGCGCTTCCTCAACGAGGAAGGGCTGATCATGGTCGCCACCGTGGCGTTCGGCATGGGTATCGACAAACCCAACGTGCGGTTTGTCGCGCACCTCGATTTGCCGAAATCCTTGGAAGCCTACTACCAGGAAACCGGGCGCGGCGGCCGTGACGGCTTGCCGGCCGATGCCTGGATGGCCTACGGCCTGCAAGACGTGGTGATGCTCAAGCAGATGCTGCAAAACTCCGAAGGCGACGAACGCCACAAGCGTCTGGAGCAGCACAAGCTCGACGCCATGCTGTCGCTGTGCGAAGAAACCCGCTGCCGCCGCCAGACCTTGCTGGCCTACTTCGACGAAGACATGCCCGAGCCCTGCGGCCATTGCGACAACTGTGTCGATGGCGTGCAAACCTGGGACGCCACCGAGCCGGCGCGTCAGGCACTTTCAGCAATCTATCGCACCGGCCAGCGCTACGGCGTCGGGCATCTGGTGGATGTCTTGCTGGGCAAGGACAACGAAAAAATCCGCAGCTTCGGGCATCAGCACCTCTCGGTTTACGGCGTCGGCAAAGCAATGGCCGAGGGCGAATGGCGTTCGCTCTTCCGGCAGCTGGTTGCCCGTGGGCTGGCCGACATCGATCTGGAAGGTTACGGCGGCCTGCGCCTGAGTGACACTTGCCGACCACTGCTCAAGGGCGAAGTGACCCTGGAACTGCGCCGCGACCTCAAGCCACAAACCACGGCGAAAAGCAGCAAGAGCCAGGCGAGCCAACTGGTACGTGGCGAAGAGCGCGAACAGTGGGAAGCCTTGCGCGCGCTGCGGCGCAAACTCGCCGAAGAGCATGGCGTGCCGCCATACGTCATTTTCCCGGATTCAACCTTGCTGGAAATGCTCCGCAGCCAACCGACCACGCTCGCGGAAATGGCCACGGTCAGTGGCGTCGGCGCACGCAAACTCGAGCGTTACGGCGAGGCCTTCCTCGAAGTGCTCGGCGGTCAGGTCGAGGCACCGAAAGCAGTGGCCGACGTACGCCATGAACTCATCACATTGGCGCGTGCCGGCATGACGCCGCTGCAAATCGCCGGTCAGCTGCAATGCTCGGAAAAGAACGTCTACGCCATGCTCGCCGAAGCCATTGGCAAGCAACAGTTATCGCTGGAACAAGCGCTGGATCTGCCCGAAGATCTGATGGGCGAAGTCCAGGATGCGTTCCTCGACGGTGAAGGCGAATTACCGCCAGTGTCGGAGATTTCCGCATTGTTTGCGGGACGAGTGCCGGAAGGTGTTTTGTACTGCGTCCGGGCCGCGCTGCAATCCGAATTCGAGATTTGAGCGGCCGGTTTCACTGATGTAACGATTCACTACAGATCAAGCCTTGCCTGAAAGCGAGGCTCATGCTTAGCTGACTAATAATTAGTATTTCTCTATTTTCAGCCTGATCATGAGTGTTTTATGCCGTTAACCGATCAACACCGTTTTGGCATGCAGTTGGCCCAGATGTCACGTGGCTGGCGTGCCGAACTGGACCGCCGTCTGGCGGGTTTGGGGCTATCCCAGGCGCGCTGGCTGGTGCTGCTGCACCTGGCACGTTTCGAAGAACCGCCGACCCAACGTGAACTGGCGCAAAGCGTCGCCGTCGAAGGACCGACCCTGGCCCGCCTGCTCGACAGCCTGGAAAGCCAGGGCCTGGTGCAGCGCCAGGCAGTGCTGGAAGACCGTCGGGCGAAAAAAATCGTCCTCTGTGCCCCGGCTCACCCCCTGATCGAACAAATTGAAACGATTGCCACCCAGCTGCGCCACGAACTCTTCGAAGGCGTGGATGAGGCGGATTTGCGGATCTGCATGCGGGTTCACGGGCACATCCTGGCCAACCTTGAAAAATCTTGAGGCATAACGCCGACCCAGACTTTTGAGATCCCTTGTTGCGAGGACTATAAGAACTACTCGGCAATATCGTGTTCGTACCGGATGTGCGAACACGTGCAGGTTGGTTCTGGTTATCTAAGGGATGCTCATGCTTGAAAGTCGGCTATTGGTTGTTCGCGGTTGTGTCAGGTTGTTGCTCATCGGTGCTGCTGTCACTTACTCGGCATTAGCTCCGGCGCTGGGCCTGGGTGACATCACCGTGCATTCGGCACTGAACCAGCCGCTTCGCGCCGACATTGCCCTGGTAGATGCCGGTGGTCTGGAAGAGGGTGAGTTGTCGGTCAGCCTGGCGACGGCAGACGAGTTCAGCCGAGCCGGTGTCGAGCGGGTGGTCTTCCTCAACGACCTGAAGTTCACCCCCGTCCTGAAGGGTAACCACAGCTTCATCCGTGTCAGCTCCAATAAAGCGGTCAATGAACCGTTCCTGAATTTCCTCGTTCAACTCAATCAGCCCAATGGCCAATTGCTGCGTGAGTACACGGTGCTGATCGATCCACCGGGCTCACCGGAAATTGTGCCTGCCACCGATGAACCGGCGGCGATACCCTCACCTTCCGCATTCCCGAATGTTCAGCCGGCCGTCGCACCGCTCCCTGCACGCAAGGAAGCGCCCAAGCTTGCCGCAGCCCCGATGATTGATCCTGTCGCGGAACAACTGGCCGCCAGCGAGCTGCAAAATCAGCAATTGCAGGCAGCCGTCGATGAACTCAAGGCGAAGCTTCAGGCGCAGGACGAACAGATCGCTGCCGATAAAAAACAGGTCAGTGAGTTGCAAACCCGGTTAGCGGAAGTTCAGCAGGCAGCGGTCCAACCCGCTGCACCCGCCGTTGCGACGCCAGAATCCATGGTTGCAGAGGAGTCCGGGTCTCGCTGGCCTTTGATTTTCGGGTTTCTAACAGTGATGGCGTTAGTGGTGCTCGGGTGGTTTGTCCGGCGTCGGCGTCAGCTGATTGAGGACGCCCCTGAATCCTCTTCAAAACAGGAGCCTATGTTGGAGCGAGCGGTGGAACCTCGCATGCCGCCGTCCGTGACACACGCAGATCCTGAAGAGACCGCGGCGGGCGATGTGCTGGAAGCGGTCGACATCTATCTCAGCTACGGCCGATTAACCGAGGCGGAAGGCTTGTTGCGCGAGGCGATGGTCAAGGAACCTCAGCGCACCGATCTGGCGGAAAAGTTGTTGGAGGTGTTGGGCAAGCAAGGTGATCTTGCAGCGTACGAAGCGCAGGAAGCCAGCCTGCGACACAGCGGGTTAAACGCACAAAAACTCCACGATATCCGCGCTAGGCACCCAAAACTGAGCGTCGTCACTCCGGTCGCCGTGGGGGCTTCAGCGATAGCGCCCGCCGATGAGTTCCAGTTGAACCTCGATGATCTGTCGATGGACGCCTCCTGGGACCTGACCAGTCCATTTGAAAACCCGCCATCAACGCTGGAAGCCGAGATCGAATGGGTCGCCGAACCTGACTCTCAACCCCTCGACGACGCCTTTCTCGCCGAATTCACTGAGCCCGTGCGGTTGCTGCAACTTGAGCCGCTGAATCTGGAACCGACCGAGCCGAGCAACGCTGGCAAGCTGGAACAAGCCCAGACCTGCATCGATGATGGTGACGTCGACAGTGCCATTGAATTGCTGAACGAGTTGCTCAAGGAAGC
Organism: Pseudomonas fluorescens; assembly: GCF_000802965.1. Taxonomy (GTDB): domain Bacteria; phylum Pseudomonadota; class Gammaproteobacteria; order Pseudomonadales; family Pseudomonadaceae; genus Aquipseudomonas; species Aquipseudomonas fluorescens_A. The sequence goes on from NZ_JSAK01000001.1 coordinate 121,096, forward strand.
TGATGAGCCGCTCAAGCAGACAGCCCGAACCTTGTTGGCCGGTATCCGATAATTTTGTCGATCGAGGTCCAGTGCGGCGAGGGAGCTTGCTCCCGCTCGACTGCGAAGCAGTCGTAAAACCGCTCAACGCGGTGTGCCTGAATTTACGTGGTTGCTGGACTTGGGCCGCTTCGCAGCCCAGCGGGAGCAAGCTCCCTCGCCACGGGTGTTAAGCTGACGGCATTCAAACATTACACAGGGATCATGCGTTTCATGACCGCAAACAAACCCGAAATCATCATCACCTACTGCACCCAGTGCCAGTGGCTGTTGCGCGCGGCCTGGCTGGCCCAGGAACTGCTCAGCACCTTTGGCGACGACTTGGGCAAAGTGTCCCTGGTGCCCGGCACTGGTGGGGTCTTTCATATTTTCTGTGACGATGCGCAGATCTGGGAGCGCAAGGCTGACGGCGGTTTTCCCGAGGCCAAGGTGCTCAAACAGCGGGTCCGCGATCAGATCGATCCGGACCGCGATCTGGGTCACAACGACCGCACTCAGTGAGACGTGGCTTCCGCTGCAACGGCGTTCTTGTTTGAACCGGTGGAAAGCCGGCTGGACACCACAATCGCAACGATGATCAACGCACCGCCCAGCAACATGCGCAGGGTCGGGTTTTCGTCGAACAACAGCCACGCCATGGTGATGCCGTAGACCGGCTCCAGGGCAAACACCACGGCGGCGGTTCGTGCCTTGATCACGGCGAGGCTGGCGACGAACAGGCTGTGGGCGACGCCGGTGCAGAACACGCCGAGCAGGCCGATCCACAACCAGTCGATGGCGCGAACTTCGCTCAACTGGGGTGCCGCCACCGGCAGCAGGCACAGGGCAACGACCACGTTCTGGCACAGTGCGGCCTGCACTGGCGGAATACGTCCGGAGCTGGCGCGGTTGGTCAATGACAACAACGAGAACAGCAAGCCGGAAGCGACTGACCACAGCAGGCCGGTGGTGGCGTCGCTGGCCAGATTGAACTCTGGTGTCACCAGGACCAACCCGATGGTGACCAGCGTTACCAAAAGGATCTCGTTGAGGCGAATCCGCTCGCGGAAAATCAGTCCTTCGAGGATCACGGTAAAAGCCGGGAAACTGGCAAACCCCAAGGTCGCGATGGCCACGCCGGCGATCTTCACTGAAATGAAAAAGCTCACCCAGTGCCCGGCCAGCAACAAGCCACTGAGCAACAGGCGACGCCAGTCCACGGCGGCGAGTTTGTGCCAACGGGTCTGGCTGGCAAATCGTGCAAAAAAGGTCAGCGCCAACACCGCGAACGCCGCGCGGCCGAATACGATGATCGCCGGCGACGCGGCGGCGAGTTTGCCGAACACGCCGGTCAGGCCGAACATCAGTGCGCCAATATGCAGGGCGCCAAGGGCGGTACGGGGAGTCATTGCAATCCTTGGTAAACGTATCGATCGAGCCAACAACACCGGCCCCTGTAGGAGTTGCCGCAGGCTGCGATCTTTTGATCCTGTTTTTTTAATATCAAGATCAAAAGATCGCAGCCTGCGGCAGCTCCTACATTGAACGTGGAAATGCTCGTTATGTCTGTCGGCAAACTATCGTTCTTTGTCGCCAGCCTCGCGCCGTAATTTTCCGGGTGATACGCCGAACTCCCGCAGTACAGCAGCGGCAAAGGCACTCTGGGAGCTGTAACCCACCCGCGAGGCAATTTCGCCAATGGCTAAAGTTGACTCTCGCAACAATCCCACAGCCTTGTGCAGCCGACGACTTCGAATGTAATCCATCGGCGTCTGCCCGCATTCGGCGACGAACCGTGCATGCAAGCGAGCATTGGAAAGGCCGGCCACGCGGGCCAGATCGGCGACCTGTAACGGATAGGCCGCGTATTGGTCGATGTGCGCATTCAGCGCGGCATATGGCAGGCGTCGAGCGACTACGCTGTCAGGCCTGGCGCTATTGAGGCTGGCCAACAACAGCACCGCGCCCTGTTGCGCAATCAGCGGATCGTCGACAGGACTGTTCGCCAGCCATTGGACTAATTGGCTTTGCCCGGCATCCAGTGACAACCGACCGGCGTTATCGAGCAAGCGTCGGCTCGCGTCGGCATGGTCACCCAGCGATTGGCACACCCATTGGTCCCCGGGAATGTCCAGCACCAGGCAACGACTGCCATTGGCGCTGCCACAGGCATGATGCGCGCCGGACGGCACTACCGCGAAACTCTGCTGAACCACCTGACTGCCACGCCCGTCGACCTCGAAATCCAGCGCACCCGAGAGCCCGAACACCAGTTGTGCATGCTCGTGGCTGTGGACGATCAGGTCGTGGGTGTATTGGCGAAGGGTGAGGATCGGTCTCATCGCAGGTCTCCCGTGTCAGGGCGCCAGTCTACACCGGGGCAGGCCCGTGAGCGCTGTCACAAGACTGACTTGCCGTTGTCATGGACCATTAACTCGACCGGCGCAAGCTTGCCAAAACTTGTCCTGAGGGTTGCCCATGACCAGCGCCGAGCTCGCCAAACCCAGTCGTAAGCAACGTGTGCGGACCTTGTGGATTTCCGATGTGCACTTGGGCACTCGCGATTGCCAGGCCGAGCATTTGTCGCAGTTTCTCAAGGGCTATCACGCGGACAAAATCTACCTGGTCGGCGACATCATCGATGGCTGGAAGCTGCGCGGCGGCATGTACTGGCCCCAGGCGCACACCAACGTGATCCGACGGTTGCTGACCATGGCCAAGCGTGGCACCGAAGTGATCTACGTCACGGGCAACCACGACGAATTCCTGCGCCGCTATTCGAAGCTCATTCTGGGCAACATCCAGTTGGTGGACGAAGCGGTGCATGTGACCGCCGATGGTCGGCATCTGCTGGTGATCCATGGCGATCAGTTCGACGTCATTACCCGCTATCACCGCTGGCTGGCGTTTCTCGGCGACTCGGCCTACGAATTCACCCTGACCCTCAACCGCTGGCTCAACCATTGGCGCGCCCGTTATGGTTACGGTTATTGGTCGCTGTCGGCGTACCTCAAACACAAAGTGAAAACTGCGGTCAGCTTCATCAGCGACTTCGAAGAAGCCATCGCCCATGAGTGCGTCAAGCGCGAACTGCATGGCGTGGTGTGCGGGCACATTCACCATGCCGAGATTCGCAAGGTGGGCGAGGTGGACTACCTCAACTGCGGCGATTGGGTGGAGTCGTGCACGGCGCTGATCGAGCATTGGGATGGCACGATCGAGTTGTATCGGTTGGCGGATGCCCAGGCGCGGGAGGCAGTGTTGAAGTCATTGAAAATTGCCGAGCCGGCATGAAGAGCAAAATCAAAAGATCGCAGCCTGCGGCAGCTCCTACAGGGAAATGCATTCCTCTGTAGGAGCTGCCGCAGGCTGCGATCTTCAGGCAGTCGAATGCTCTTCCATCGCCGCCTTGTAAATCGAGTTCTTCGGCTGCGCAAACAACCGCGCCATCATCGGTTCAAAGAAACTCAGCGGCAGGGTGTCATACGCCGGGTCAAACGCTGCCGCATCGTACTTGGCACAAAACTCAATGGTCGTCTGGTATTGCGGGTGGTCGCTGAATTGCTCGCGCAGGTGCCGGTCCATGCCCAGGTGATGGAAGAAGTAGTAGCCCTGGAAAATCCCGTGCTTCTCCACCATCCATAAATTCTCGGCACTGACGAACGGCTTGAGGATCGCCGCAGCGATGTCCGGATGGTTGTAGGAGCCCAGGGTGTCGCCGATGTCGTGGAGCAGGGCGCAGACCACATATTCTTCATCGCGGCCATCACGCCAGGCACGGGTGGCGGTTTGCAGCGAGTGGGTCAGGCGATCCACCGGGAAACCGCCAAAATCACCCTCCAGCAGCTTCAGGTGCGCCACGATCCGGCTCGGCAATTGACGGGCGTAGGCACTGAAATCCGCGGCGATGATCGCCCAGTCTTCCTGCGTGCCATCTTTCATATGGGTGAAACGGGCATTGGCATTCATCGGCAATCCTCTTGTGATCTAGAACGGCACGCGTCCCAGAATCATGTCCCGATACATGACGAAATCGCCGAGCAGGCTGTAGAAAGGGTGCTGAAAGGTTGCAGGACGATTCTTCTCAAAGAAGAAATGTCCGACCCAGGCGAAGCTGTAACCTGCGACCGGCAACACCCACAACAACATCCAGGCACCACGACCGATGGTCAGCGCCAAAATGAAAATAACCAGCGTGGTCCCGATGAAGTGCAGTCGTCGGCAAGTGCTGTTGCTGTGTTCGCTGAGGTAATACGGGTAAAACTCAGCGAAGCTGTTGAAACGCTTGATGTTTTCCACGACCGCGGTCTCTGTGGTTATTGTTCTGGCTGCAAGTTGTTCTGCGGGTAGCTTATTTGAGTCTAGAGTGATCATTGGCGCCAGCCAGTGACAATAGGCGCCACTTTAGTATCCTTCGGTAAATTCGCCGCGACAGACGGCTCACCAAGACAGTAAACGCCATGAGCGAAAGAACGACTTCTGCAAGCTGGGCAATGGGGATTGTCAAAGCACTGGAAATGGACGGCCTGGATTGCCGGGCTCTGTTCAAACAGCTGGGGCTTGACTTCGCGGCACTGGATGATCCGGATGCCCGCTTCCCGCAAGATTCCATGACACGACTGTGGCAACGTGCGGTTGAGCTGTCCGGCAACCCGGCGATCGGCCTCAACATGGGCAAAGTGGTGCGACCGGCACAGTTTCATGTGACCGGCTACGCCTTGATGTCCAGTCAGACCCTGGCCGAAGGCTTCAAGCGACTGGTGCGCTACCAGCGGATCATTGCCGAAAGCGCTGATCTGAGTTTCCGCCTGCTGGATGAGGGCTACGCGTTGATCCTGACCGTGCACGGCGATCATCTGCCGCCAACCCGGCAAAGCGCTGAAGCCTCGCTGGCCTGCGCCCTGGCGCTGTGCGGCTGGCTGACCGGGCGCACGCTGCAGCCGCGCAAAGTGCTGGTGCAGGGCGATCAACCGGCCAATCTCGAACCTTACAAGCAAGCTTTCCATGCGCCGCTGGTGTTCAACGCGCCGTACGATGCATTGATTTTTGAACGCGCGGACATGGAAGCGCCGCTGCCGACCGCCAACGAGGCCATGGCGCTGTTGCATGACCGCTTTGCCGGCGAATACCTGGCGCGGTTCTCCGAGAGTCGTGTCACGCACAAGGCGCGGCAGGTATTATGCCGATTGCTGCCCCAGGGCGAACCCAAACGCGATGCGGTGGCGCAGACGCTGCACCTGTCGCAACGCACCTTGCAGCGGCGTTTACAGGAGGAGGGCACAAGTTTTCAGACGTTGCTCGACGATACCCGTCGTGAGCTGGCCGAGCAGTATCTGGCGCAACCGACCATGACCCTGCTGGAAATTGCCTACCTGCTGGGGTTCGCCGATCCGAGCAACTTCTTCCGCGCCTTCCGCCGCTGGTTCGACGCCACTCCCGGCGAGTACCGGGCGCGGTTGCTGGAAACGCCTGCGCCGGTCAGTGACGCCAGAACGCCGGAATACACAGCACAAACACCGTAATGATCTCCAGTCGGCCCAAGAGCATGCCGAACGAGAGAATCCACTTGGCCGCGTCCGGCAGGGAAGCGAAGTTACCTGCCGGGCCGATGGTCTCGCCCAGTCCCGGGCCGACGCCGGAAACGGTACTGGCCGCGCCGGTGAGGGCGGTCATCCAGTCCACACCGAGCAGCGACAGCAGCAGCGCGATCACGCAGATGGTGATGGCAAAGAAGAACGAAAAGGTCAGGATCGACCGCACAATCTCTTCGTCGAGTCGGTGACCGTTGTACTTCTGCTTGATCACCGCGCGGGGGTGAATCAACTGGTTAAGGTTGGCCTTGAGCAGGATGTAGGCGACCTGGAAACGGAAAATCTTGATCCCGCCCGCCGTCGAACCGGAACAGCCGCCAACAAAGCCCAGATAGAAGAACAGCATCAGCGAGAAATTTCCCCACAGGCTGTAGTCCCCCAGTGCGAAACCGGTGGTCGTTACCACTGACGTCACGTTCAGCGCCACATGTCGCAGCGCTTCCAGCCAATGCAGCTTGGTGGTCCACCAGTACCAGGTGCCCAACACCAGCCAGGTCACCAGCAACATGCCGAGCAAACCTTGAACCTGTTGATCCTTGATCAACGCGCGGCGGTTACCGCGCAGGGTCGCCACGTACAGGGTGAACGGCAGGCTGCCGAGAATCATGATGACGATTGCAACCCAGTGCACCGCCGGTTGCGTCCACTTGGCCAGGGATTGGTCCGAGGTGGAGAAACCGCCGGTGGAAATCGCCGACATCGCATGGTTGATCGCATCGAACGGGCTCATCCCAGCCCACCAGAACGCCAGGCTGCCGAAAATGGTAATGCCGACGTAGGCCGCTACGATCAATCGCGCCACCATGTGCGAACGGGGCATGACTTTTTCGGAACGGTCTGACGACTCGGTCTGAAACAGCCTCATGCCACCGATGCGCAGCAGTGGCAGAATTGCAACCGCCATGCCGATAAAGCCGATGCCGCCGATCCAGTGCAGCAATGAGCGCCACATCAGGATGCCGGGGGACATGTCGTCCAGGTGATTAAGGACTGTCGAACCGGTGGCAGTGATGCCGGACATGCTTTCGAAGAACGAGTCGGTATAGCTGATGTGTTGGGTCAACAAAAACGGCAGTGCGGCAAAGATGCACACCACCAGCCAACTGCTGACGGTCAGCAGGTACATGTCCCGTGGTCGCAGGTGTACGTGCTCGGGGCGTCCGGGAACGACCATCGCCAGGCCGGCGACAAAGGTGATCATGCTGGCCCAGAGAAACGAAGGCAGGTCGCCGGTGCGATCGAAGATCACCAGCGTGGCCATGGGCACGACCATGGCGATAGCCAGGGTTATCAGGAAGATGCCGATGATGAAACCAATGAGACGTAAGGTCGGCAACGCCATGAATTCCGCTCGGCTGAAATAAGGAAGGGCGCCATTCTACCTGCGGGGCAGGGCATGTAAACCGGCACTCTGAAGGTGGATACCGCTAGAATAGCCAAACATTTTTTTCAGGAGGTGGCCGATGCAGGCTCTCGACGTTTTGCTCAACCGTGTTTCCGTCCCGCGACTGATCGAGCCGGCCCCTACCCAGGAACAGCGCGAAGCGCTGTTTGGCGCCGCCATGCGGGCTCCGGATCACGGTCATTTGCAGCCTTGGCGTTTCCTGACTGTCGAAGGCGCGGCGCGTGAGCAAATGGGCGAGTTGCTGGCTGAAGCGGCGAAGCAGCAGGACGGCGAAGTCACTGAAGCGGCGATCGACAAGGCGCGCAACGGTCCACTGCGTGCACCGCTGGTGGTCGTGGTGATTGCGCGTGTGCAGGATCACGTCAAATATCCGAAGTCCGAGCAGTTGCTGGCGGCGGGTTGTGCGGCGCACGGGATTTTGTTGGCGGCCTATGCGCAAGGGATTGGCGCGGTGTGGCGTACGGGTGATCTGGCTTACTCGCCGCATGTGGCCAAGGGGTTGGGCCTGGCGGAAGGGGAGGAGGTGATTGCGTTTCTTTACCTTGGCACGCCGCAGAAAGAACCTCGGGTAGCGGAGAAGGTTGATCTGGCGGAGTTTGTCAGCGCCTGGCCCGGTAAAGCCTGACACCGCAAAACCTGTAGGAGCAAGCTTGCTCGCGATGGCGGCAGAAGCTTCAACACTGAAGTGACTGATAGACCGCTATCGCGAGCAGGCTCGCTCCCACAGGGGTTCAAGGTTGGACGACGGCCCCCGGCACCAACGGCAATTCCAGACTGGCAATAAACCCACCCTCCGGATGATTGGCCAGCACCAGACTCCCGCCGTGGCGCTCCGCCGCTCGGCGTGCAATGGCCAATCCCAAACCATGCCCCGCCGCTGTCTGCCCCGGCGCTCGGAAGAACGGCTCACCGAGCTGATTCAAATGCGCCGAATCGACCCCCGGCCCATGGTCGCGCACGGTCACCACAATCCGCTCCCCGTGACGCAACGCCTGCATTTCAATCGGCAGGCCGCCCACCGGATTGAAGCGTTGGGCGTTACGCAGCAGGTTGTCGACGGCGCGCTCGATCATGGTCGGCCAGCCTTTCAGACTTAGTTGCGTCTCGGCCTCGAGATGGACGAGTTGATCCGGTGAACCCAGTTGCGCATCTTTTTGCAGGGTGTTGAGCAAAGCGTTGAGATCCACGTCTTCAGCGCTGGCGTTGTCGGCATCGACCCGCGCCAGCACCAGGATTTCACTGATCAGCGCTTCGAGCCGGTCGCATTCGCGAGTCAGGCGCGGCCAGAGTTTTTCCCGCTCTTCCGGATTGGCCCGCTCGGCCAACGCCAGCGCAATGCGCAGCCGGGCAAGCGGGGAGCGCAGTTCGTGAGACACGTCCCGCAGCAATTGCCGTTGGCTGCCGATCAGGCTTTGCAGGCGTGCGCCCATGCGGTTGAAGTCGTTGGCCAGCACGCCGAATTCGTCGCGGCGGTTGGCCAGTTTGACCAGGCTGTTTTGCTGGTAAGTGGTTTGCCCAAGGTCATGCACCGCGCCGCGCAATCGGCTGAGCGGGCGGGTGATGGAAAAGGTCACCAGCAGGCTGAACAGGGTCAATACCACAAGGGCGATACCTAGCGCACTCAACGGCCACAGCAAGCTTTCGCGATGCCAGGCGTCGAGTTCCGGGTGTGGAATGCGGTAGATGAACAGGTAGGTGTCACCACTTTTGTCGCTGGTGAACTCATCGGTGAGGCGCCGCCACGGCAGGCGACGATCATCGTTGTTCTGCCGCGCCTCAAACGCCGCCGCGCGCCTTGGGAAGGTGCCGCGCACCACCGGGTCGCCGCTCTCGTTGAGCACCTGGACGTCGATATGATATTGGCGTTTGCGCTGCTCAAGAATGTCCTGGGCTGCATCTTCGCCCTGGGTTTCGTAGGTCTGCGTCCATTGCTCGGCCAGCGTGTTAAGGCCCGGATGGCGACTGAGTATCCACGCGTCCTGGTTGAGCATGTGCCCGAGCAGAATGGAGAGCCCTGCAACCAGAGCGATGGCCAGCCAGAAGCTGGCCAGAATCCGCCAGAACAATGAGCGCACAGAAAATCCTCAAACAAACATAAATCCATGTAGGAGCGAGCCTGCTCGCGATGGACGTCAACGATAACGCGGGGGATCAGGCAACAGGTGTTGTCTATGCGCTTTTCGCGAGCAGGCTCGCTCCTACAGTAGATCAAAAGCAATGAGGCCCAACGGTGTTCAACCGTTGGGCCTGGGGTTAGCGCATTATTGCGCTTTTTGTGCCTGTTGCGCTTTCCAGGCCTTGAACTCGGCCCATTCGGCGCGACGCTCAGCTTGTTTCTTCTGGATCTCGTCGAATTGCTTCTGTTGATCCGGCTTCAGCAAGGCGCGTACGTCGGCTTCAGCTTTTTTGTGGTTGGCAGCCATTTCGTCTTTCATGGCTTTCTGATCGGCTGGCGAGAGTTTTTCCAGGTACTTGTCGACCACTTGCTTACGCTCGTGCATCTGCTCGCCCATGATCTTGCGGATCTGTTCACGCTGTTCGCGGCTCAGGTCCAGTTGGCTGTACGGGCCTTTGCCGTGCATGCCGTGCATCTGACCGCCGTGGCGCGAACCGTCCATCGGGCCACCCATCGGGCCGGCGCCTTCAGGCATGGCCATGGCAACGGTCGGCAGAGCGGCGGCGAACATCAGAGCGATAAGAGTCTTGCGCATGGTGAATCTCCTTGTCTCATTCCCGGTACGTTCCGGATGAGTTCAGATTACGCAGATCAAGGTCAGTGGCGGTCAGCGGTACGTAAAGCTTGGGTAAAGATGGTTTTCCGCCGACCTGACAAACATCAACCCCGTAGGAGCTGCCGAAGGCTGCGATCTTTTGATTTTGTTTTTCAAGATCAAGATCAAAAGATCGCAGACTTCGGCAGCTCCTACGGGGACCGTGTAAAAGCCGGCTTGCTGGCGATCCAGGCGACGCGGTGTGTCAGAGGCTGTAGTAATAACCGCGGCTACGCAGCGCAACGATGCGCGGACGGCCATCGGGGTGCGGGCCGATCTTCTTGCGCAGGTTGCTGACGTGCATGTCGAGGCTGCGGTCGTACAGGGTCAGCTTGCGGCCGAGGGCGATTTGCGCCAGTTCCTGTTTGTCCAGTGGCTCGCCGGGCTGCTTGAGCAAGGCTTCCAACAGACGGCTTTCGGAAACGGTGAGGGTGAATTCCTGTTCATCGATGCTGACCACGCCACGCACCGGGCTGAAACACAGGTCGCCCAGTTCCACCTGGCTGGACACCGCCGCCGGGTGGCTGCGGCGCAATACGGCGCGCAGGCGGGCGGTCAGTTCCCGAGGGTCGCAGGGTTTGGCCAGGTAATCGTCGGCGCCGAGTTCCAGGCCGAGGATGCGGTCCAGCGGTTCGCCGCGGGCCGACAGCATCAGCACCGGCAAGTCCGGATGATCGCTGCGCAACTGCTTGAGCAATTCCAGGCCGCTGCCATCGGGCAACATCACATCCAGCACCACGGCCGCCGGGGAGGTTTCGGCCAGCGCCCGACGAGCGCTCTGGCCATCGTGACAGGCGCGGACCTGAAACCCTTCCTGGCTCAGCCAACTGCTCAGGAGCTCGCACAGCTCCTGGTCATCATCAATTAGTAACAGCTCGCTCATGACTCACTCAATTTAGCCATTGTCGACGTTTTCGACTTGCCCCACTGGCGAAGATACCGCAGAGCAGGGCCAATAGCGCTACTCCGGCGCCGATGACAAACCACTGCTGCTGATCAGTCAACAAGCGCGGTATCGAACTGCCGGCCTGCACTTCCTTGAGTTGCAGCTTCAGACGCTGGTTCTCCTGGCGCAACCGGACCAGTTGGGCGCTTTCGCGTTCACCATCGGCTGTTTGCAATTGTTTGTTCAGCTCTTCCCGTTGCCGCTCGCTTTCCTTCAAGCGTTGCTGCAACTCGTTAATCTGGGTGCCGGCGCTCAGGGACAGCGGCGTCGAGCTTGCGCCCTCGGCGTGTTCTTCACCGTGGGCGGGGGCCACGATCGACAACGTGACCAACATCAGACACAACGGACCTTTGCGCATCGCGACTCCTGGTTCCAATACGAGTATTGGGGAAGTTGTCGGCCGGCAAACGAGAATAATGAGCGATTGAGAGCGCGATGAACCGACAAGGTTCACCGCGCAGAGAGGAAATTACGGCAGGACTTGCTTGAACGGCTTGACCGAAACGTTGGCGTAGACGCCGGCGGCGATGTACGGATCGGCGTCGGCCCAGGCCTGGGCGGCGCTCAGGGAGTCGAATTCGGCAACGATCAGGCTGCCGGTGAAACCCGCCGCGCCCGGATCATTGCTGTCGACCGCCGGGTGCGGGCCGGCCAATACGATACGACCTTCGCCCTTGAGCACTTGCAGGCGCTCAAGGTGAGCAGGCCGTGCGGCCAGGCGGGCTTCCAGGGAGTTGGCGACGTCTGTGGCAATGATTGCGTAAAGCATGTCAGTCCTCGGTTTTCGGCGTTGTGGTATCGGCGTCGTGCAGATGGCGGGACAGGTAGATGCCCTGGCCGACCAGGAACAGCAAAGTCATGCCCAGGCTGCCGAAGACCTTGAAGTCGACCCAGTAGCTCTGGAAAGTGAACGCGACGAACAGATTGGCGGCGCCGCAAAACAGGAAAAACGCGATCCAGGCGATGTTCAGGCGCGTCCATACAGCATCAGGCAGCGTCAGTGCGTGGCCCATGATGCGTTTGATCAGCAGTTGTTCACCAATGAAATGACTGCCAATGAACGCCAGTGCGAACAGCCAGTTCACCACCGGGGCTTTCCATTTCAGGAAGGTTTCGCTATGGAAGGCCAGAGTCAGGCTGCCGAAGACCAGGCAGGCGATGAGGGTCAGCCACTGGCTCTTCTCCAGCTTGCGCTGTTTGATGAACAGCGTGCCGTAGACCACCAGGGAGCTGATGATCAGCATCGCGGTGGCGCTGTAAATACCGCCTACAGTTACCTCGTGGCCGGCGATGTCGACGACCCGTGGATCGATTTTGAAGACGATGAAAAACAGCAGGAGCGGGATGAAATCGATGAATTGTTTCACAGTGGCAGCCAGAAGCAGGATGTGGCGGCATAATAACAAACATATGGGCGCGCGATAGCGCCAGCTGATTTGAGGTTACAAAGCCCTGTGAATGTTGATTTGCACTGCCATAGCACGGCCTCCGATGGCGCCCTGGCGCCTGCGGTTCTAGTCACGCGTGCGTTCGAGAACGGCGTGCGAGTCCTGGCGTTGACCGATCACGACACCCTTGAAGGCCTCGAAGAGGCGCGCAGCACGGCGAATTCGCTGGGCATGCAACTGGTCAACGGTGTCGAGTTGTCCTGCACCTGGGGTGGCGCGACCATTCACGTGCTGGGCTACGGTTTCGACGTCAACGCCCCACCGTTGGTCGAGGCGATTGCCAAATTGCACGAGGGACGCTGGCTGCGCTCCGAAGAAATCGGCCGCAAACTGGCGCTGAAAGGCATGCCCGGCGCGCTGGAAGGCGCCCGGGAAATCCAGAAGGAACTGGGCGACAGCGGCAACGCGCCGGCCCGTCCGCACTTCGCCGACTGGATGGTGCGCGAAGGTTTCGTCAAGGATCGCGCCGAAGCGTTCCGCAAATGGCTGGGTGCCGGCAAGCTGGGCGACGTCAAGCAACACTGGCCGACCCTGGAAGATACCGTCGAAACCCTGCGCGCGGCCAAGGCCTGGGTCAGTCTGGCCCACCCTTGGCACTATGAATTCACCCGAAGCAAACGTCGGCGCCTGATTGCCGACTATATTCAAGCAGGGGGCCACGCAATCGAGGTGGTCAATGGCTTTCAGCCTGCCGAGCAAGTGGGCAGCCTGGCCATTCTGGCCCGCGAGTTCGGTCTGCTGGTCAGCGCCGGCAGTGATTTTCATGGCCCTGGAGGCTGGTCTGAGATCGGTGAGTACCGCCCGATTCCGGAGGATCTGCCACCCCTGTGGTGTCGATTCAAACATGACCCAATTATTGCCGCCGTCTGAACAGGTAGAGAATGTGAGTCAATTTTTCCAGATTCATCCGGAAAACCCGCAAGCGCGCCTGATCAAACAGGCTGTCGAAATCATCCGCAACGGCGGGGTGGTGATTTATCCCACAGACTCGTCCTACGCCATTGGTTGCCAGATCGGCGACAAGAACGCCGTGGAGCGCGTGCGCCGTTTGCGCGGGCTGGATGACAAGCACAACTTCGCGCTGATTTGCAGCGACCTGTCGCAACTGGGGCTTTTCGCCAAGATCGACACCGGTCTGTTCCGCTTGCTCAAGGCGCACTTGCCTGGGCCGTACACCTTTATTCTCAACGCCACCCGCGAAGTCCCGCGGCTGTTGTTGCACCCGAAAAAACGCACCATCGGCCTGCGGGTGCCCAGCCATCCAATTGCCCTGGCCTTATTGGAAGAGCTCGGCGAACCGCTGATGAGCGTGACCCTGATTTTGCCCGGCGATACTGATCCGTTGACCGATCCCTATGAAATGCGCCAGTTGCTCGAGCATCAAGTCGACCTGATCATCGACGGCGGTTTCGGCGGGATCAAGGCGTCTACCGTGATCAACCTCGCCGATGGCGAGCCGGAAGTGATTCGCGTCGGTTGCGGCGACCCCACGCCGTTCATGGCCGAGGCCTAGATGTCCGCAGTCGAACCCGTCGACAGTCAGGCCGGAGCCCAGCAAGAGCTGCCCTTCGCCATGGTCTATGGCCAGGCGGTTCTGGAAATGCCGCTGGACTTGTACATCCCGCCGGATGCGCTGGAGGTGTTTCTCGAAGCCTTCGAAGGCCCGCTCGACCTGCTGCTGTACCTGATCCGCAAACAGAACATCAACATCCTCGACATCCCGGTGGCGGAAATCACCCGCCAGTACATGGGCTACGTCGAGTTGATGCAGTCGGTGCGCCTGGAACTGGCCGCCGAGTACCTGGTGATGGCCGCGATGCTGGCCGAGATCAAGTCACGGATGCTGTTGCCGCGCGCCGAAACCGTCGAAGACGAAGAAGACGACCCGCGCGCCGAACTGATCCGCCGCTTGCAGGAATACGAGCGCTTCAAGGCGGCCGCCGAAGGCATCGACGGCCTGAGCCGTGTCGGTCGTGACGTGGTGGTGCCCAAGCTCGATGCCCCGGAAGCGCGTGCGCGCAAGCTGTTGCCGGACGTGCGTCTGTCCGAGTTGCTGTTGTCCATGGCCGAGGTGCTGCGCCGTGGCGACATGTTCGAAAGCCACCAGGTCAGCCGCGAGGCGCTGTCCACCCGCGAGCGCATGAGTGATGTGCTGGAACGGCTCAAGGGCGGCGGATTCGTGCCGTTTGTCGAGCTGTTCACCGCTGAAGAAGGGCGCCTGGGGGTGGTGGTGACCTTCATGGCCATCCTCGAACTGGTCAAGGAATCTTTGGTCGAGCTGGTGCAGAATGAGCCGTTCGCGGCGATCCACGTGCGAGCCCGAGCCGAATAACGAGTCGAATCATGAACCTGAGTGAACCCCGCGAGCTGGCACCTTTGCTCGAAGCCTTTCTGTTGGCCTCGGGAAAACCGCAATCCCTGGAGCGCCTGTATGAACTCTTCGAAGAGGGCGAACGGCCCGAGCCGCCGGTTTTCAAGAAAGCACTGACGATTCTCGCCAAGTCCTGCGATGGCCGCGCCTTCGAACTCAAGGAGGTTGCCTCGGGCTATCGCCTGCAAATCCGCGAAAAGTTTTCGCCGTGGGTCGGTCGTTTGTGGGAAGAGCGCCCGCAACGTTATTCCCGCGCAATGCTCGAAACCATCGCCCTGATCGCCTATCGCCAGCCGATCACCCGGGGCGAGATCGAGGACGTGCGGGGCGTGGCGGTCAACAGTCAGATCGTCAAAACGCTGATGGAGCGCGAGTGGATCCGCATCGTCGGTTACCGCGACGTGCCGGGCAAGCCGGCGATGTTCGCCACCACCAAGGCGTTTCTCGATCACTTCAACCTGAAAAACCTCGACGATCTGCCGCCACTGGCCGAACTGCGCGAACTGGAGCCCGATCCGGTACTCGATTTCGACGACGCGCCGGTGCCACCAGGCTTGCAAGAACTGGCGGACGCCAGCGCCGAGCCGGAAGAACCCAAGGAAGAGACCAGTTTCCATACGCTGTTGCTGGAACTGGACACCATGGAGGAGGGGCTCAAGACTGACTTCGATGACTTGTTGCGCGATGGTGAGGCGTCCGAGCCTGATGCGGAATTCGCTGACGTTCAGCCGGAGACCGAAGTCGTGCAGATCGAAGCGGAGTCTGAGCCAGAAATCGAACCTGAGCAGGAAGACGACATCCTCGGCGTTGCCGAAGCGCGCGAAAAACTCCTCGCTGCCGTCGCTGCCCTGGAACATCCGAAACCCGAGCTCAGTGACGAAGAAGCCGAAGCGCTGGCCCTGGCCGAAGCCATCGAAGCCGAACGCCGCGAGTTCGAAGACTGACCTAGATCCCGTAGGAGCCGGCTTGCTGGCGATCGCATCACCGCGTTCACTCAGATACACCGCGTTGACCGCATCGCTAGCAAGCCAGCTCCTACAGAAGGCCTACAGCGTCCGCACCACCGATCGGCGGAAAAACCAGGATCGCCGGCAAGCCGAGCGCCGCGAGTTCGAAGACTGACCTGGATCCCGTAGGAGCCGGCTTGCTGGCGATCGCATCACCGCGGTCACTCAGATACACCGCGTTGACCGCATCGCTAGCAAGCCAGCTCCTACAGA
This sequence comes from Pseudomonas fluorescens, assembly GCF_000802965.1. Taxonomy (GTDB): domain Bacteria; phylum Pseudomonadota; class Gammaproteobacteria; order Pseudomonadales; family Pseudomonadaceae; genus Aquipseudomonas; species Aquipseudomonas fluorescens_A. Next base: position 136,866 of record NZ_JSAK01000001.1, read on the forward strand.
AGGTCGGCACCCCCGCTATCACCGGCCGGCGGAAAAGCCAATAACCTTGCATTCATCAGCTAGTCTCTGATGCGCGAACGCCCGCATGAGCGTATGATTCGCGACCCTTCGGCGATCCCTTCGCCCAAGTACCCAGTTTTCAGAACACACCGGGAGGTGCCCAGATGAGTATCAAAGACCAGAAAGACGACCAGGAAATCGGCCCAGCAGGCGAAAAACTGCAGAAAGTCCTCGCCCGTATCGGCGTCGGCTCGCGCCGTGACGTGGAAGCCTGGATCAGTCACGGCCGCATCAAGGTCAACGGCAAAGACGCCACCCTTGGCCAGCGCGTCGACATGCACGACGCCATCACCATCGATGGCAAGGTGATCAAGCGCGAAGAGGCTGCCGAGTCGGTCCGCCGCGTGATCATGTACAACAAGCCCGATGGCGAGATTTGCACCCGTGTTGACCCGGAAGGTCGTCCGACCGTGTTCGACAAGATGCCGAAGCCGAAAGAAGGCCGCTGGATCAACATCGGTCGCCTCGACATCAACACCACCGGTCTGCTGATGTTCACCACCGACGGTGAGCTGGCCAACCGCCTGATGCACCCTTCCTACGAAATGGACCGTGAATACGCGGTACGTGTGCGTGGCGAAGTCGATGACGAGATGATCGAGCGCCTGAAGGCTGGTGTTGTCCTTGAAGACGGCCCGGCCAAGTTCACCGACATCAAGCAGGCACCGGGTGGCGAAGGTTTCAACCACTGGTACCACTGCGTGGTGATGGAAGGTCGCAACCGCGAAGTTCGTCGTCTGTGGGAATCCCAGGGCCTGGTGGTCAGCCGTCTGAAGCGCGTGCGTTTCGGTCCGGTGTTCTTGAACTCCGACCTGCCGATGGGCCGCTGGCGCGAAATGAGCCAGTACGAAGTCGACATCCTGAGTGCCGAGGTCGGCCTGACGCCGGTCGCGATGCCGCAGATGAACGCCAAGAGCAAAGACAAGCTTGACCGGATGCAGCGTAAATCGTCGCGGCCGATGGCCAAGACCGAGCGCGTGCGTACCCTGCGTCCAGCCGCTGCTGCGCCGGGTGCACCCGCTGCTCCACGTGCAAGCCGCGAGCCGCATATCGAAGGCGAGCGTCCAGGCCGCAAACCTGTTGCGCGTCAGGACGGTGAGCGCGGCCCGCGTACTCCGCGTCCGGCCAATGGACGTACCGAGCGTGGCGAAGGCCGCGGTACACCGGTAGCTGATCGCCCAGCCGACACCAAGCGCCCGGCCAAGCCTGCGCCGAAGCGTCCGGGGATCAAACTGGTCGAGGGTGACAAGCCGTCGGGCAAGCGCCGCGGCGCACCGGCCGGCTCCGGTCAGCGTCCAGGCTTTGGCCGTCGCAAGCCTGAGTAAGCGGTAAGCTGCAAACAAGGTTGGCATTTTTTGGGGGGGGGGGGCACGCGCGCCACAGCATTGCGTTGAGCGTGAGCTCAACCAGTTTTGCTGTGGTGGCCACGCTGGTGACCAGGAGGTGAAAGTCCTCTACACCCCCCCGCAAGGGGAAGTGTTAGCCGGAGCAAGGGTGTCGCGGGCGACCGCGGATCTGCAGGATGTCCGAGGCAAATGTATGGTCAGCCCATCTTCTGCAACCATGGACGATGAGCGCAAGAGCATGCTTGCGCTAATGTATCCGGGATCATGTTGGGCAGTTGCGCTTCCCCGCCCTTGAAGACTTTCCCGATGTCTCGGGCCGGGCTAACCATCTCATTAATGCTGGCCTGACGAACAGGAAGAGGATTAGGCGGCGTCTAGATACTAATCCTCGCGAAATGAGCTTTACCGCGTGTACCTGGCCGAGCTTCCTGCCTTAGTCACGGCACTGGGTCCTGCCTCATCGACGAGAAGAATGTAGTTATCCCCGCCCCATCAGGCTTAAATCCCCGAAATATCCGATCAGAAATAAAAGTGGCAGCTTAACTGATTGGAGTTATCCAACTGGACGCCTTTTTTATATGTGGATTTAAGAGCCGGCGCGGGAGCAAGGGCTGTTCATTACATCGAGTTCATGCTAAAAATCCGATGTTTGCCAATCCGACTGTAGCGTTCGCGCAACAAGGGGGCATTACCGCGCCCCTCCATATGGATTGAGCGTTTTTATAGTCATTTGCAGGTAAGGTTTTCCATGAAGGCGGTAATTCTGGCGGGTGGGCTGGGCACGCGTATTTCTGAAGAGTCTCATCTGCGCCCCAAGCCAATGATCGAAATTGGTGGAAAACCGATTCTCTGGCATATCATGAAGCTCTACTCTTCTTACGGAATTAATGATTTCGTGATTTGCTGTGGCTACAAGGGCTATGTGATCAAGGAGTACTTCGCCAACTACTTCTTACATATGTCCGATGTTACCTTCGATATGTCCAATAACACCATGGAAGTTCATCAACGCTACGTCGAGCCGTGGCGTGTGACACTGGTAAATACGGGTGAAGATACCTTGACCGGGGGGCGCCTGAAGCGCGTCCGCGAGCACTTGGACAATGAGCCGTTCTGTTTTACCTATGGTGACGGTGTGTCGGATGTGAATATCCGCGAATTGATCGATTTTCACGATGCGCATGGCAAGCTTGCTACGGTCACTGCTATTCAGCCACCGGGAAGGTACGGCGCTTTGAATATGCAAGGCAGTCAGGTTAACAGCTTCCAGGAAAAACCGGCCGGTGATGGCGCGTGGATCAATGGCGGTTACTTTGTACTTGATCCGTCGGTCATTGATTACATTACTGACGATCAATCCAGCTGGGAAGCCGAGCCGCTGATGCAATTGGCTGTTGAGGGTAATCTCATGGCTTATCAGCACAGTGGTTTTTGGCAGGCGATGGATACTTTGCGGGACAAAAATCATCTCGAAGATTTGTGGAGCAAGGGTAATGCGCCCTGGAAGCGGTGGGCATGAGACAGTTCGGCGATCTCTATCGGGGCCGCAAGGTCTTGCTCACCGGGCATACGGGTTTTAAGGGCAGTTGGTTGGCGACCTGGCTCTGCGAACTCGGAGCGCAAGTGACCGGTCTGGGTCTGGCGCCTGAAAGTGATCCGGCTCACTGGGATCTGCTGAACAACCTATCGATTGATTTACGCGGTGACATTCGCGATTCGGCGGTGGTTCGGGATGCATTCGAGCAAGCGCAGCCGGAAATCGTTTTTCACCTTGCGGCCCAGGCGCTGGTGCGTCGTTCCTACCGCGATCCGCTGGAAAGCTGGTCGACCAATGTGATGGGCACTGCCAATGTGCTTGAGGCCTGCAGGCTAACGCCTAGTGTGCGGGCGGTAGTCGTCGTCACGACGGACAAGGTATACGCCAACAATGAGTGGTCTTGGGGGTATCGTGAAAATGACCGCCTCGGCGGCCATGACCCCTACAGTGCTTCCAAAGCAGCCAGCGAACTGGTTGTCGACAGCTATCGAAAGGCTTTCTGGGGCAGTGATGGTGCACCGCTGGTCGCCTCGGCACGTGCCGGTAATGTCATTGGTGGTGGCGACTGGTCCGAAGATCGTCTGATCTCTGACCTTGTCAGGGCCGTTCACGCCGGCGAGTCCCTGGAAATCCGTTCTCCCCAATCGACCCGACCTTGGCAGCATGTACTTGAATGCCTGTCCGGTTATCTTTTGCTTGGGCAGCATCTTCTGACACTCAATAAGGCTGCTGCGGTGGGATGGAACTTTGGTCCCGCGCCCCACGACAACCGTACGGTTGCAGAGGTATTAACAGTACTGCAGAAATATTGGCCCGAACTCGCCTGGCATACCACATCGGCTCCGCAGCCACACGAAGCCAACCTGCTGTACCTCGACTGTGCACAGGCGAAAGCTCGTCTGGGTTGGCAGCCGGTCTGGAGCCTGGAGCAAAGCCTGGAAATGACGGCTGACTGGTACCGTCACCAATCCTCCACAGGTCAGGCGATCACCCGTGAACAACTGGCGAGGTATATCGACGCAGCAGCACAAGCTGGCTGTGTCTGGATTGGCTCATGATTATCCGGCCTACAGCTATTAACGGAGTCCTGGTGGTTGAAGCCCAGCCTTACCAGGACCACCGTGGTGCTTTTAGTCGCTTGTTCTGCGAAAAAAGCCTGACTCAGGCTTTAGGTTCGCAACATATTGTACAGATCAACCATTCTCGTACATCCACCGTGGGTGCCGTGCGAGGACTGCATTTTCAGCGTGCCCCTCATGCTGAGATGAAAATGGTCCGCTGCCTGAAAGGGCGCGTGTGGGATGTGGCCGTTGACCTGCGCGCAGGCTCCCCGACTTTTTTGCAGTGGCACGCTCAAGAACTGAGCCCGCAAGCCGATCATATGTTAGTGATTCCTCAAGGCTGCGCGCACGGTTTTCAAGTGTTGGAAGCCGAGAGCGAACTGCTCTATCTGCACACCGCTTTCTACGAGCCGGCGGCCGAAGGGGCTGTTCGTTATGATGACCCTCGATTGGGAATCACCTGGCCATTGCCTGTCACCGATCTTTCCGAGCGCGACAAAAATCACGCTTTGTTATCTAACGAATTCGCTGGACTTCATGTATGAAATGTCGCCACTGTTGTGAGCCGCTGCAGCGTACTTTTCTGGACCTGGGTTATGCTCCACCGTCCAATTCGTACCTCAGCGAGGCGGAGTTGAGCGCCCCGGAGATCTACTTTCCACTCAAATTGAAAGTGTGCGAGAACTGCTGGTTGGTGCAGACCGAGGATTACGCTCAGGCAGATCTGTTTTTTTCCAAGGATTACGCCTACTTCTCGTCCACTTCGACCAGTTGGCTCGAACATGCGGCTGCTTATTCGAAGGCTATGATCGAGCGCTTGGGCCTCGGAACTGACAGCTTCGTCATTGAAGTGGCTTCAAATGACGGTTACCTGCTGAAGAATTTTCTGGCCGCCGATATCCCGTGCCTTGGTGTTGAGCCAACCGCCAGCACGGCCGCTGCTGCGGAAAAAATCGGTATTCCAGTGTTGCGTGAGTTTTTCGGTGAGGAACTGGGCAAGCGGCTGGGGAAAGAGGGCCGACAGGCCGATCTGATTGCCGGCAACAATGTTTTTGCCCATGTGCCGGATATCAATGACTTCACTCGTGGCTTGAAAGCGGCTCTGAAACCGGGGGGAACCATTACGCTTGAGTTCCCGCATCTCATGCGTCTGATCCAGCATACCCAGTTCGACACTGTGTATCACGAGCACTTTTCCTATTTGTCGCTCTACACGGTAAACCGGATTTTTGCGCAGGCTGGTCTGCGGGTCGGTGATGTTGAAGAGTTGCCGACCCATGGGGGTAGCCTGCGTGTCTACGGCTGCCATGCTGAGGACAGTCGCAGTGACGGCCCTGGCGTTGCTCGTCTTCTGAATGCCGAGTTAGAGTTCGGGCTGCGGGATCTCGAGGTTTATCGAGGTTTTCAAGTGAGGGCCGATGAAGTCAAGAATGGTCTGCTCAGTTTCCTGATCGAGCAGAAGCGCGCGGGCAAGCAGGTCGTGGCGTATGGTGCTGCTGCCAAGGGCAACACGCTGTTGAACTATGCAGGCGTCAAACCAGATCTCCTGGCCTATGTGTGTGATGCTGCGCCGTCCAAGCAAGGTAAATACCTTCCCGGGAGCCATATCCCGGTTTACTCGCCACAGAAACTGAAAGAAACCCAACCCGACACCGTGGTGATTCTGCCCTGGAACATCGCCGACGAAGTGATCAGGCATCACGGCTACGTCAGAGAATGGGGCGGACAGTTTGTCAAAGCTGTTCCCGCGCTGGAGGTCGAATGAGCGAGCGGATTTTCTACACCAAGCCTTCGATTACCGAACTGGAAGTCGAGTACGCCACTGACGCGGCCAGAAATGGTTGGGGCGACAAGTGCTACGAATATATTGTGCGTTTCGAGAATGCATTCAAGGCCCACCTCGGCGTTGAGTATGCGATTGCCACATCGAGCTGTACGGGGGCCCTGCACATGGGCATGGCGGCCTTGGGCATAGGGCCAGGTGACGAAGTGATCATGGCGGACACCAACTGGATCGCCACCGTTTCCCCGGTCGAGCATCTGGGTGCTACGCCCGTATTCGTCGATATTCTTCCCGACACCTGGTGCCTTGACCCCGAGCAGGTCGAATCAGCCATCACCGCTAAAACCAAAGCCATTGTCGCGGTACACCTGTACGGTAATCTCTGCGATATGGATCGCCTGCTGGAGATCGGCGAGCGTCATGGTATTCCCGTGATCGAGGACGCGGCCGAGGCGATCGGTTCTCAGTATCACGGCAAGCGGGCTGGCAGCATGGGGGCTTTTGGCAGCTTTTCTTTCCATGGCACCAAAACCCTGACGACGGGCGAAGGTGGCATGTTCGTCACCAACGATGCCACCCTCTACGAGAAAGTACTGACACTTTCGAACCATGGCAGGGCCAGAGGGCAGACCAAGCAGTTCTGGCCGGACGTAGTTGGCTTCAAATACAAGATGTCGAATATTCAGGCGGCGATCGGATGTGCGCAAACGGAGCGCATTGACGACTTGATCCGGCGCAAGCAGGAGATCATGAGTCTCTATCGGGAAGGGTTGAAGGCCTACTCGGGCATTGCACTCAATGCGCAGCCTGAAGGAGTGATTATTGGCGCGTGGATGCCAACAGTCGTATTTGCAGAGCATACCGGGATGACCCGTGAGCGTTTGCAGGCGGCTTTTCAGGCAGCCAATATCGACGCTCGGGTATTTTTTCACCCGCTGTCCAGCTTACCGATGTTCGAACCGCGGGCTGAGAATGTGAACGCTTATTCCATTGTGCGTCGTGCAATGAATCTGCCGAGTTATCACGACCTGACCGCTGTTGAACTAGAGCGGGTGTGTTCGGTTTTTTCGACATTGTAATGTCTTCAAATTGGTCGAGTATTCGTAGACCCTGATCCAGAGCGCGCCATGAATAAATACTTGAGGCCAGAGCAGATTACCGAGTTTGAACGCAATGGCGTTTTAATTATTCGGAATTTTTATAACGAGTTCGACATTGGGGCGGTTCAGCGCGGAATCCACGATGTCATTGGTCAGGTCATGTTCAAGTACGGTATTGCCGATCTGAGAGGCGCTTATAACCCGTTGGAGTTCGACAAGGGTTATCTGGACCTGATCAAAATAAATCGCTGCTGGGGCGGCGAGATCTATGATGCGGTGAAACAAATTCCTGCCTTCATGCGACTGGTTGCACATCCTCGGCACGAGTCGTTATTTTCGGAACTGAGGCTAGGGTCTATTCCAGGTATTGCGGCGGGGGGATACGGTATTCGTATCGATTGCCCTTTCGAGGACAAATACCGTGCGATGTGGCATCAGGAATACCCCGCTCAGCTGCGAAGTGTGGATGGCCTGGTTTTCTGGAGCCCACTACTCGATGTGACCGAGGCGCTGGGGCCGGTAGTGTTCTGCCCTGAGTCGCATAAGCTGGGACCGTTGCCTGTTTGTAATGCCGACCCCGAGGGCGCAGGGCGTTCCGGTGCTTACGCGTTGATGATTAAAGACGAGCAACGGTACCTGGAAAAGTACAGCAAAATCGCGCCTCTGACTTCTCCGGGTGATCTGGTCATCATCGATTTCATGCTTTTGCATTGCTCTGGTTATAACAAGAGTGATCGGGCGCGCTGGTCCATGCAGTTCAGATACTTCAATTTTGCAGATCCCGTCGGCCGTTCACACGGCTGGAAAGGGTCGTATGCAGCCGGCGTTGATTTTCGCGCCGTACATCCAGAGTTATTTCACGCGGAGTAAAAAATGATGCACTGCAATGTTTGTCTCACTGAAATCGAGAAGCCTGTCTATGTGGCTAACTCGAATCAGTCCCTGACTTCGCTGTGTGAACTTCGCGATGGACAAGTGAATGTGTGGTCGTGCCCGGTGTGCTCGCATCTGCGTAGCGAGGCCTTCGCCGACACCGTTGCTTATTATGAGTCCGATTACAAGATTCTTCTGAGTGACGAAGAAGAAGATCAGATTTACGAAGTAAAAGAAGGTGAGATTGTCTATCGGACGGATCATCAGATAACAACTTTGCTGCATAAATTGAATTTGCCCGCTGGCGCTACGGTTTTGGACTATGGCTGCGCCAAGGCCTCTACCCTCAAGAAGTTGGGCGCGGTACGTACTGATTTGAATATCCATTTATTCGATGTCAGTTCCATGTACAAAGAGTATTGGAATAAATTCGTCAGTGCCGATAAGTACGCGATTCACACCACACCTGAATCCTGGGCATCCAGCTTTGACGTCCTGACCTCCTTCTTCGCCCTCGAGCATATCCCTGAGCCGATCGATACCGTGAAAAAGGTTCATGCCTTGCTCAAGGACGATGGTGTGTTTTATGGCATTGTTCCCGATACCTTCGGCAACGTTGCGGACTTTGTAGTGATTGACCATGTCAACCACTTCACTGCTCCTTCACTAGCTTACCTGCTTGATACTGCCGGGTTCACCGATATTCAGATCGACGATGCCGTACACCGCGGCGCTCTTGTATTTACCGCTCGTAAAGGCGTTCAGAGCTCAGCAGGGTTCAACGTAGCCGAAACCATCGCACGATCAGAAGAACTGGCTCGTTATTGGGAGGCTGTTAACCAGCGTATCTCCCATACTTCGCTAGCTTATGCAGGTGTCACCAAGGCCATTTACGGCTCTGGCTTCTATGGCGCCTATATCGCCAGCGCAATGAATGACTTTGATGGTGTTGCCTGCTTTTTGGACGCTAGTCCTTTCCAGCAAGGAAAAGAGCTGCTTGGCAAGCCGATACTTTCTCCTCAGTCGCTTCCGCAAGACGTGAAGGTACTTTACGTGGGCTTGAACCCCAGCATTGCTCGCACCGTCATGGATGACATGCACTGGCTGCAAGACCGAGACATCTCCTTGGTGTTCCTTGATGAGCAGCTTGTATGATCACTGGGGAAAACGTTCTGCTACGTAGCTGGAAAGAGGGCGATCTCGCGCTACTCCGGAACATGCGTAATGACGTTTCGTTGCAAGCTCAGTTGCTGGCACGCCCGCGGGGCAGCGATGAAAACCAGGTGCGTGAATGGCTGAAAAGTTTTTCGGCGGCCTCCGATAGTTTCATTTTCATTCTGGCGGATCCTGCCGATGACACGGCCTTGGGGTTTTTACAGTTTAAAAACACCGATTTTGTCAGTCGAAATACAGAGCTGGGTATCTGCTTGGCTTCCAGTGCCCAAGGGCGTGGTATCGGCGTAGAGGTGCTTGCCCTGGCCTGCGCGTATATGCGTGATACTTGGGGGCTAGGCAAAGTTTGGCTGAAAGTCAGAGATGACAATACTGCAGCAATAAAGTGTTATGAAAAAGCTGGCTTCAAGCACTGTGGAAAGCTCTCGAGTCACGTATTCATTTCAGGGGCTTGGCATGATGTAGCGCTTATGGAACTCTTTTTGAGTTAAGTGAATTATGAATATCGTCATTTCACAATCGATGCTTTTTCCATGGGTAGGCCTCCTGGAACAAGTACGCCTGGCCAACGTTTTTGTTCATTACGATGACGTACAGTTTTCCAAAGGCAGCTTTGTCAATCGCGTACAAATCAAGACACCTCAGGGTATGCGTTGGATGACGGTCCCTTTAGTGGACCTGCATCTGGGTCAAAAGATAAATGAAGTTCAGGTACCTCCCACTTCGACATGGCGAGAAACACACATGGCGTTGCTGGAAAACAGCTTTGCGAGCACTCCATTTCGTCAGGATGCCCTTGAACTCGTTGCGAATGTCTATGCTGGCGATTATGAAAATGTCGGAGCGCTGGCTCGTGCGTCGTTGATGGCGCTGGTCGAGTATTTTGGCTTGGATATCAACTGTCGTTTTATCGATGTGCAGTCGCTGGATGTTCCGGGAAGTAGCAGTGATCGTGTCCTTTCAGTCGTGAAGCGCCTGGAAGGGGACAAATACATCACCGGTCATGGCGCCGGACGTTACCTCGATCACGAGTTATTCGAGCGTTCGGACGTTGCCGTCGAATATATGGCCTATAACTGCACGCCTTACCCCCAAGCCCATGGCGATTTTACGCCCTATGTTTCCGCCCTGGATCTGGTGGCGAACTGTGGCAAGCTCGGGCTTGAGTTTATAAATTCTGGAACTACAGATTGGAGAAGCTTTAAAAATGAATCCGCATGAGCAGTTTCGTCAGGAAGTCGCAGAAAACATTGAAGCGCTGGGGGCTGACACCGATCTGCAAGCGTTGTCTCGTGTTTGGGTTCGCGAGATCAGCCGGCACAAATGGGCCTATAACTTTTCCTGGTTCGGTCGTCCAGCGATTCAATTCCCTAACGACACTTGGGCAATGCAGGAACTGATCTGGGACATCAAACCGGATCTGATCATCGAGACCGGCATCGCCCACGGCGGGTCATTGATTTTTAGTGCTTCGATGCTGGCGATGCTCGACTATTGCGAGGCTGTTGAACAAGGCAAGAGCCTCGATCCGCGTGCAAGTAAGCGCCGTGTACTTGGTATCGATATCGATATCCGTCAGCATAACCATGATGCGATTAAAGCTCATCCGATGTCGCATATGATTGAAATGGTTCAGGGCTCGAGTATCGATAATAATACGATTTCAAAAGTCCGGGAGTTTGCCAAAGACTACAAGCGCATCTTGGTCTGCCTGGATTCAAACCATACCCATGATCATGTGTTGGCGGAGCTTGAGGCTTATGCCGATCTTGTCAGCGTTGACAGTTATTGCGTGGTGTTTGATACCTTGATCGAAGACATGCCTGTCGATCTGATCCAGGAGCGTCCATGGGGTCCAGGGAACAGCCCGAAAAGCGCAGTTAAAGAATACTTGAAGCAACATGCTGAATTTGAAATCGACAAAAAAATTGATCATAAACTCCAGATCAGCGTGGCGCCTGATGGTTTCTTGAAGCGCGTAAGTTAAGGCTGGTATGGCAGGATGCTTCGAAGGAGCTTGATGCCAGTGTTATTGGGCAAGGCTGGGCCGCGGTTCTGGGGCTGGCCTTTGTACATCAAATATACGGGTATTGAGCAACGCCCCTCATCTTTCGGCTCATCTGCAGCGGAAATTTTATGTTCCGCTTCGTAAAAAAATATTTACGAATTTCCCGCTTTTCACCCATGGAGTCGATGGACCTTTAGCCCCGTAAGGAAATCCTGCCGAATTCGCGCCGTCATTGCTGATTGCGAGGCTCTTTCCCGGTTGTTTCGCAGGGCGGGTGAGGGTGTTATGCGCCCATGCCTGTCGTGCAGGCCCTAACAACAAGGAGGCGCAATGAACGCCGTGACTGACTTTCTCCGAGGCGACATCGACTTCGCCTTCAGTGACAACCCCTGCGGGTCTGTCCATTCCTTTGCCGCTATTGAACACCTTCTTGCAAGCCCCGGCCTGACGCTGCGCTATCCGCGCTGATCAAGCGATGTCTGGCAGCAGGCGGTTACGGGTGTACAATGCGCGGCGTTTTAACTGTGACTCAACTGCGTATCCGCGCATTTTGCGCCTGTCGGCTGTCATGACTCGTTTGCTTCCAGCATTCAGTTCGATTGCCCAAGGCCAATAAACTCAAGGCTATCCGCCTTGTTCACTCCGCCGCGTCACGAGCGTGTCGGGTTCGATTTCGTCACAGATAAAAACAAGCAGGTGACGCATGACCGTTGTAAATACGCTGAACTCCTGGTGCCTGCGCTGGGGTTTGATCGGTGCCGCTTAATGCCGTTTCCAAGCAGCAACGTCTACTGAACATCATCAAACCTTGCGTGAGACCCTTTTCATGAGTGGACAAAACTCGCATTCAGGCGAGCTGAAACGCGGCCTGAAAAATCGCCACATTCAATTGATCGCCCTCGGTGGCGCGATTGGTACCGGTTTGTTCCTCGGCTCGGCCGGGGTACTGAAATCCGCCGGCCCGTCGATGATCCTCGGCTACGCCATTTGCGGCTTCATTGCCTTCATGATCATGCGCCAACTGGGCGAAATGATCGTCGAAGAGCCAGTGGCCGGTTCCTTCAGCCACTTCGCGCACAAATACTGGGGTGGTTTCGCCGGTTTCCTGTCGGGCTGGAACTGCTGGATTTTGTACATTCTGGTGGGCATGTCCGAGCTGACCGCAGTCGGCAAGTACATCCACTACTGGGCGCCGGACATCCCGACCTGGGCCAGCGCCGCTGCGTTCTTCGTGCTGATCAACGCGATCAACCTGGCCAACGTCAAAGTGTTTGGCGAAGCGGAGTTCTGGTTCGCGATCATCAAGGTCGTGGCGATTGTCGGGATGATTGGCCTGGGTAGCTACCTTCTGGTCAGCGGCAATGGCGGCCCGCAAGCGGCGGTCAGCAACCTGTGGACCCACGGCGGCTTTTTCCCGAACGGTGTCAGCGGTCTGGTGATGGCCATGGCGATCATCATGTTCTCCTTCGGCGGCCTGGAAATGCTCGGTTTCACCGCAGCTGAAGCCGACAAGCCGAAAACCGTGATCCCGAAAGCGATCAACCAGGTGATCTACCGGATCCTGATTTTCTACATCGGCGCCCTGGTGATCCTGCTGTCGTTGACCCCATGGGACAGCCTGCTGACCACGTTGAACGCCTCCGGCGACTCCTACAGCGGCAGCCCGTTCGTGCAAGTGTTCTCGATGCTCGGCAGCAACACCGCCGCGCATATCCTTAACTTCGTGGTCCTGACGGCGGCGTTGTCGGTGTACAACAGCGGCACCTACTGCAACAGCCGTATGCTGCTGGGCATGGCCGAACAGGGTGATGCGCCGAAAGCGCTGGCGAAGATCGACAAGCGCGGCGTGCCGGTGCGTTCGATCCTGGCCTCGGCTGCCGTGACACTGATCGCGGTACTGCTGAACTACCTGATCCCGCAACACGCGCTGGAACTGTTGATGTCGCTGGTCGTGGCCACCCTGGTGATCAACTGGGCGATGATCAGCTTCTCGCACTTCAAGTTCCGCCAGCACATGAACAAGACCAAGCAGACGCCGCTGTTCAAGGCCCTGTGGTACCCCTACGGGAACTACGTTTGCCTGGCGTTCGTGGTGTTTATCCTTGGCGTGATGCTGTTGATTCCGGGGATCCAGATCTCGGTGTACGCGATTCCGGTGTGGGTCGTGTTCATGTGGGTTTGCTATGGCATCAAGAACAAGCGCAGTGCACAACGCGCCTTGCAGCCAGCAGTGGAATAACTTCACGCAGAATCAACAAACCCGGCCAAGTGCCGGGTTTGTTGTTTTACACACCACCCCCTGTAGGAGCTGCCGAAGGCTGCGATCTTTTGATCTTGATCTTAAAAAGCAAGATCAAAAGATCGCAGCCTTCGGCAGCTCCTACAGTTGTGAGTCCGTATTTAGGTCCATCATTCGCGGTATCCTGCACGCTCTGAATACGGACGCTTTTCCATGCTGGTGATTTCCAACAACGTGCATCTGCCGGATGCCGAGATCGAGTTGACTGCCATTCGCGCCCAGGGCGCCGGTGGGCAGAACGTCAACAAGGTTTCCAGCGCTGTGCACCTGCGCTTCGACATTCCGGCCTCGTCCTTGCCCGACTTCTACAAGGAACGGCTGCTGGCGCTGCGCGACAGCCGCATCACCAGCGAAGGCGTGCTGATCATCAAGGCCCAGCAGTATCGGACCCAGGAACAGAATCGTGCCGATGCGCTGGAACGTCTGACCGAGCTGATCCTCAGCGCCACCAAGGTCGAAAAGAAACGCCGCCCGACCAAACCGACGCTCGGCTCAAAGACCCGTCGACTCGAATCCAAAAGCAAACGCGGCAACATCAAGGCCGGGCGCGGCAAGGTGGATTTCTAACGGGTTTGCCTGGCTTCGCGGTGTTTCGGAGCCTGGCGGTAAAGGTAGATGCAGAGGATCAAGCTGCTGACGGCAGCCAGCGCGGCGAACAGGAAAATCGACGCAAAGCCAAAGCCTGATGCAACCGCTCCCGCCAATGGCCCGGTGATCCCCAGCGACAAATCAATGAACAGCGAATAGGCGCCAACCGCCGCGCCACGGCTCGAAGCCGGAACCAGATTGACCGCTTCAACGCCAAGCGCCGGAAACACCAGCGAGAAGCCGAACCCACTGAGCGCCGCACCCGCCAGCGCCCAATGCGCGTCCGGCGCCAGCCACAGCAGCAACAATCCCAGGGTTTCCACCGACAGGCAGGCGATCGCTACGCGAAAGCCGCCGAGGCGGTTGATCAGGTTGCCGAACAACAGCCGCGCACCAATGAAACTGGCGCCGAACAGGCTCAGGCACAGCACGGCGTTGTCCCAGTGCTGGGTGGCGTAATACAGGGTGATGAAGGTGGCGATGGTGCCGAAACCGATGGAACCCAACGCCAGTCCGCAGCCGTGGGGCAGCACCCGCCCAAGCACGTGCATGAACGGCAAGCGCTCACCCACCACAATCGGCGCGGCGGTATTCGGCCAGGCCAGCAGCAAACCTAAAGCGGCCAGCAGCACAATGCTGACGCCCATGCTCCACAAGCCCATCTGACTGACCAGCAGCACGCCCAGCGGCGCACCGACCGCCAGCGCGCCGTAACTGGCGATGCCGTTCCACGAGATGACCTTGGCAGTGTTCGCTGCACCAACCCGGCCGATGCCCCAGCCAATCGAGCCGGAGCCCACCAGGCTTTCCGCGCTGCCAAGCACCAGACGGCCGATCAACAAGCTGATCAGGCTCAGCATCGGCAGGCTTTGGGTCCAGGCCGAAATCAGCATGAACACACCGCTCAAGCCGCAACCGGCCAGGCCATACATCACCGCCAGTTTGCTGCCCTTGTTGTCGATGATTTTCCCGGCGTACGGGCGGCTGAGCAGGGTGGCGAGGTATTGCACGCTGATCACCAGCCCGGCGATCACCGCACCAAATCCGAGTTCGCTGTGGACGTAGCCCGGCAGCACCGCCAGGGGAATGCCGATATTCAGGTAGCCGATGAAGGTAAACAGAACGATGGAAACAACTTGCAGCGTGACCGCCAGGGGGCGCTGGTTTTCAGACATGGGTAAAGGTCCACGGGAAAGCAGGATAGATAGGCTGCTTATGATAACGGCGTGAACGCGGGTGGGTTGTGAAAAAGTAAAACTATTTGCCGGACGGAATCAGTCAGGGCTTGGCAGGGGCGACCAGTTGCGTGGTGACCAGAGCGGCCAACGCATTTTCTTCACTGCCAAAGCGCGCCAGTAAAGCGGCTTGTTTCTCGGGGGAGAGGCGGTTCCAGATCTCGATCATTTTCTCGGCGGTGCCGATCAGGACGCTGGCTTGTGTTTCAGTGAAGTCATCGGTCATGGGGTGGGCTCCCGGTTCAGGCGGTGTGGAAAGCGCATGTTAGCGCTTTCCACACGGTCTGTACGGCAGGTGTTTCAGTCTTCGCTGTCAGCCTGGCGGCTGTCAGGTGCTTCTTTGGGCTCGGGCTGTTGGGCGCCGGCTTGTTGCGTGGTCGTCTGCTCAGGTTCGTGCAGGCTTGGGAAGGGGAGATTAGGAATCTCGTGCATAGTCGCGCTCCTCGCTAAGTCTGTTGATAGATCTGGTAGATCCGCGCTTTAAAAAAGCCTGGGCAGGATACAGCAGGAGAAATGACAAATAGACTTTTATATCCATTTGTTTCGACGGATGGGGTTGTATAGACAGGTTTGTTGCAGAAAAGCAAAGATCGCTGCCTGCGGCAGCTCCTACATGGGATCGGTGTTAATCCTGTAGGAGCTGCCGCAGGCTGCGATCTTTTAAGCGGAGTGTCATTCGACGTTGATGTCGACTGATGAACCGCTATCGCGAGCAAGCTTGCTCCTACAGGGGAGTGGTGCTGCTGGTTATTTGCAGACTTCGGCAATCGCCTCGGCCAACAAATCCAGGCGCGTCGCGTCAATCCCCGCCACGTTTGCCCGGCCGGAGCTGACCATGTACACGCTGTGGTGGTCCCGCAGGTTTTTCACTTGCTCCGGCGTCAGCCCGGTGTAGGAAAACATTCCGCGTTGTACTCCAATATGCGCAAAACGCTCGCGCAAACCGTGAGGCTCCAGCGCTTCCACCAAACCGCTGCGCAGTTGGGCGATGCGCAGACGCATGGTTTCCACTTCGTCGGCCCAAAGGCTTTTCAGCTCCGGGTCGCCGAGGATGGTTGCCACCACGGCGGCGCCGTGATCCGGTGGTGTCGACCACAGGTTACGGGCGATGTTGGCCAGTTGGCTGCGGATGTCGGTCAGCTTGTCGGCGCTTTTCGCGCAGACAATCAGCGCGCCGGTGCGGTCGCGGTAGAGGCCGAAGTTTTTCGAGCAGGAACTGGTGATCAATACTTCCGGCAACTCGGCGGCGAACAACCGGGTCGACCAGGCGTCCTGTTCCAGGCCATCGCCGAAGCCCTGGTAGGCGAAGTCGATCAGTGGCAAGAGTTCACGCTGACGCACCACGTCCAGTACCCGGCGCCAATCGTCGTGGGACAGATCGAAACCGGTCGGGTTGTGGCAGCAGGCGTGCAACAACACCACGTCGCCCTTGGGGGCTTCATTGAGCACCGCGAGCATCGCTTCGACGTCGAGGCGGTTGTCACTGCCCACGTACGGGTAGTGGCTGACCTTGACCTTGGCTGCCGCGAAAATGGTTTCGTGGATTGGCCAGGTCGGGTTGCTCAACCACACGCCACGGCCCGGCAGGCACTGGGCGATGAAGTCCGCGCTGAGGCGCAACGCGCCAGTGCCGCCCGGAGTCTGGGTGGCGCCTGCGCGTTGTTCGCTGATCAGCTTCGAGTCGGCGCCGAGCACCAGCTCACTGATGACCTTACCGAAAGCCGCGTCGCCATGACCGCCGATGTAGGTCTTGGTGGTCTGACGATCCACCAGTCGCGCCTCGGCGAGTTTCACCGCCTGGGGAATCGAAGTCAGCCCTTGGGCGTCTTTATAGACACCCACGCCGAGGTCGAATTTGCGCGGGTTCGGGTCCTGCGCATAGGCCTCCATCAGGCCGAGGATCGGGTCGCCGGGCACCCGGCCGATGGCGTCGAAATGCATTACTTGCGGCCCTCGGCGTCCTTGGCCACTTCGTCAGTGCGCGCGGCCATGATGAAGTCGTTGCGGTGCAGGCCCTTGATCGAGTGGCTCCACCAGGTCACGGTGACTTTGCCCCACTCGGTCAGCAGGCCTGGGTGGTGACCTTCGGCCTCGGAGATTTCACCGACGGCGTTGGTGAACGCCAGGGCGTGCTTGAAGTTTTTGAACAGGAAGACTTTTTCCAGCTGCATGATGCTGTCGCGAACTTCGATGTTCCAGTCCGGGATCTGCTTGATCAGTACCGGCAGCTCTTCGTCGCTGACTTGTGGAGCATCGGCGCGGCAGGCTTCGCAGTGGGCTTGGTTCAATGTGGACATGATGAATTCCTGAAATCGAATAAATGGAAATCGGCCGTCAGTGGCACCACGCTAAAGCAAAGCGATGGTTCCTGACAGACTCACTTGATCTTAAAAGTCGCGGATCACGCTGCTTTTGGTTTTGGCGGAAACTTGGGTGTGTGCAGACCCATCTGCATCGCTTGCTTGACCATGCCCATGATGTCTTCGTGGGCCAGGTCGAACAGGCGCTTGAGGTTCGGCAGCGCGAAATACAGGGGTTGCAGGATGTCGATGCGGTACGGCGTGCGCATGCATTCCAGCGGATCGAATGCTTGATGTTCAGGCTCATCCGACAGGCAATAAACGGTTTCTTTCGGTGAAGACAGAATGCCGCCGCCGTAGATGCGCTGGCCTTGCGGGGTATCGACCAGGCCGAACTCGATGGTCATCCAGTACAGGCGCGCCAGATACACGCGTTCTTCCTTGGAAGCCTGTAGGCCAAGTTTGCCGTAGGTGTGGGTAAATTCGGCGAACCAAGGGTTGGTCAGCAGCGGACAGTGGCCGAAGATCTCGTGGAAAATATCCGGCTCTTGCAGGTAATCCAGCTCTTCGCGGGTACGAATAAAGGTGGCTACTGGAAACTGCTTGCTGGCGAGCAATTCAAAAAAGGTCTGGAAGGGGATCAGCGCCGGCACGCGGGCGACCTGCCAACCGGTGGTTTCACCGAGGACCTTGTTGATCTCGCCCAGTTGCGGAATGCGGTCGTGGGGCAGACCGAGTTTTTCGATACCGTCCAGGTACTCCTGGCACGCACGCCCTTCGATCACTTTCAGTTGGCGAGTGATCAGCGTGTTCCACACCGCGTGTTCTTCGGCGGGGTAGTCGATAAAACCTTGCGCATCGGGCTCGCGAGCCACGTATTGCGTCTGCTTCATGCTGCTCTCCTGCTAAGGGATTTCGTTCTTGTTATGTGCTGCTATGGACCTAGAAATAACCCAAGGATTGCAGTGTTGCAGCAAGCGGTACGCGCAACGCGTAGGAAAAATCCACGATATTCGTAAAGTTTTCGTTACGAATCGGCAGCCGTCGCGTGGTTGCTGAGATTTGCGGGTTTGAAAAGCGCTATGGCTGTCACATAATCTTGACGACTATCTGAGCGCTTAATCAGAAAAGTCGAGCGCTAACCCTGTGGGAGCCAGCCTGCTGGCGATAGCGGTGTGTCATTCGACATCAACATCGACTGATGCGACGTCATCGCCAGCAGGCCGGCTCCCACAGGTCAATCATCGTTTATCAGGTGTTTCATATGCGTATCAAAGTCCACTGCCAGAACCGCATCGGCATCCTGCGCGACATTCTCAACCTGCTGGTGGAATACGGCATCAACGTCGCGCGTGGCGAGGTGGGCGGCGAGCATGGCAATGCGATTTACCTCCACTGTCCGAACCTGATCAACATTCAGTTCCAAGCGTTGCGTCCGAAATTCGAGGCAATTACCGGAGTCTTTGGCGTCAAGCGCGTAGGACTCATGCCCAGCGAGCGTCGGCATATGGAGCTCAACGCCTTGCTCGGCGCACTGGAGTTTCCGGTGCTGTCGATCGACATGGGGGGCTCCATCGTCGCGGCCAACCGTGCGGCGGCGCAGTTGCTGGGTGTTCGGGTCGATGAAGTGCCGGGGATTCCGCTGTCGCGGTACGCCGAGGATTTCGACTTGCCGGAATTGGTCCGTGCCAACAAATCGCGGATCAACGGGCTGCGGGTCAAGGTCAAGGGCGACGTGTTTCTGGCCGATATCGCCCCTCTGCAATCGGAGCATGACGACAGCGAAGCCATGGCCGGCGCGGTGCTGACGCTGCATCGCGCCGACCGCGTGGGCGAGCGCATCTATAACGTACGCAAGCAGGAATTGCGCGGATTCGACAGCATCTTCCAGAGTTCGAAAGTGATGGCGGCGGTGGTCCGTGAAGCACGGCGCATGGCCCCGCTCGACGCGCCACTATTGATAGAAGGCGAAACCGGCACCGGTAAAGAGCTGTTGGCGCGAGCCTGCCACTTGGCCAGTCCGCGTGGGCAGTCACCGTTGATGGCGCTCAATTGCGCCGGCTTGCCGGAGTCCATGGCCGAGACTGAACTGTTCGGCTACGGCCCGGGCGCCTTCGAAGGGGCGCGGGCTGAAGGCAAGCTCGGGCTGCTGGAGCTGACGGCGGGCGGTACGCTGTTTCTCGATGGCGTCGGGGAAATGAGCCCGCGCTTGCAGGTGAAATTGCTGCGCTTCTTGCAGGACGGCTGCTTCCGTCGTGTAGGCAGTGATGAAGAGGTTTATCTGGATGTTCGGGTGATCTGCGCGACCCAGGTCGATCTGTCCGAGTTGTGCGCCCGTGGCGAGTTTCGCCAGGATCTGTATCACCGCTTGAACGTGTTGTCGCTGCACATCCCGCCGCTGCGCGAATGCCTCGACGGGTTGACGCCGCTGGTGGGGCACTTCCTCGATCAGGCCAGTCGGCAGATCGGTTGCCCGCTGCCGAAACTTGCACCGGCGGCCATGGACCGGCTCAGTCATTACCATTGGCCGGGCAACGTGCGGCAGCTTGAGAACGTGCTGTTCCAGGCGGTTTCACTGTGTGAGGGCGGGACGGTCAAGGCCGAGCACATTCGATTGCCGGACTACGGCGTGCGTCAGCCGCTTGGCGATTTTTCCCTGGAGGGTAGATTGGACGAAATCGTCGGGCGCTTCGAGAAAGCGGTGCTGGAGCGCTTGTATTCCGAACATCCTAGCAGTCGGCAACTGGGTAAGCGGTTGGGGGTTTCGCATACGACCATTGCCAATAAGCTGCGCGATTATGAGGTGGGCAAGGACAGCACTTGACCCTGTGGTGAGGGAGCTTGCTCCCGCTCGGGCGCGAAGCGGCCGCAAAGAGAGCCTGCGCGATCTGCCAGTTGAAATTCGGTCAGCCATTTTGGGGCTGCTTTGCAGCCCAGCGGGAGCAAGCTCCCTCGCCACAGGTGTTTGTGTTGCTGCAACAGGTCAAGCCTTGCCACTTAACGGCATAACACCGCCGGTTTTTCGTCTCTGATACAAATCCTCTACACCCCCTCAATCTCCCAAGTCCTTTGTTTACCGGGCCCAGCGCGGCCAAAAACAAGTTGGTCTGCAAATTGCTTATGCCTCGTCAGTACAGCAGTGGGCGGCAAACGTCCGGCAGGCAGAGGAAAGATTGTGGACAAGTACCTTTATGTGGCAATGACCGGCGCCAGCCAGAATGCACTGGCGCAAAAGGCTCATGCCAACAACCTCGCGAACATCTCCACCAACGGCTTTCAGAAAGACCTGGAGCAGGCTCGTTCGATGCCGGTGTTCGGTGACAGCTTTCCGGCGCGTGCGTTTGCCATGTCTGAACGCCCGGCCACCGACTTTTCCCCTGGCAGCCTGGTAGAAACCGGTCGCGACCTTGATGTCGCCGTGCAAGGCAACGGCTGGCTGGCAGTGCAGAACCCGGATGGCGGTGAAAGCTACGTGCGCACCGGCAGCCTGGTGGTTGACGCCCTGGGTGTGCTGCGCGCCGGCAACGGCATGCCGGTGATTGGCAACGGCGGACCGATTGCCGTGCCGCCCGAGCAACAGATTGAAGTGGGTGAGGACGGCACCATCAGCATTCGTGCGATGGGCGAAGGGCCTCGCGTCATGGCGGAAGTCGATCGCATCAAGCTGGTCAACCCTGACATCAAGAACATGACCAAAGGCCTGGACGGTTCGATTCACACCAAGGATGGCCAGCCGGCGCAAGCCGATGCCAACGTCAAGCTGGTGTCCGGGTTCCTTGAGTCGAGCAACGTCAACGCCGTGGACGAGATGACCTCGGTGCTGGCCCTGGCCAAGCAGTTTGAGCTGCACATCAAGATGATGAACACCGCCAAAGACGATGACCAGGCCATGGCTCGGGTCTTGCAGATCAGCTAATTATCAGAACGTCGCGCCGTAAAACAGGCGCACGAGGAGAATCGAATGCTTCCGGCTCTATGGGTTGCCAAAACCGGTCTGTCCGCCCAGGACACCAACCTGACCACCATTTCCAACAACCTGGCCAACGTCTCGACCACGGGTTTCAAACGTGACCGCGCCGAGTTCCAGGACTTGCTCTACCAGATCAAACGCCAGCCAGGCGCCCAGTCGACCCAGGACAGCGAACTGCCGTCGGGTCTGCAATTGGGTACCGGTGTGCGCATTGTCGGCACCCAGAAAAACTTCAGCGCCGGCAGCCTGCAAACCACCGAGCAGCCACTGGACATGGCCATCGACGGTCGCGGTTTCTTCCAGATCCTGCAACCGGACGGCACCACGTCCTACACCCGTGACGGTACATTCCACCTGGACTCCAACGGCCAGATCGTCAACGCCAGCGGCTTCGCCCTGGAACCGGCGATTGTGATTCCGAACGACGCGCAGACCTTCACGGTCGGTCGCGACGGCACTGTGTCCATCACCGTTGCCGGCAACCCGGCGTCCCAGGTGATCGGCAACCTGCAAACCGCCGACTTCATCAACCCGGCCGGCCTGCAAGCCGTGGGCAACAACCTGTTCCTGGAAACCGCCGCCAGCGGTGCGCCGCAAGTCGGCACGCCTGGCCTGGCCGGTTTCGGTACCACGCTGCAGAACACCCTGGAAACTTCCAACGTCAGCACCGTTGAAGAGATGGTCAACATGATCACCACTCAGCGCGCCTACGAGATGAACTCCAAGGTGATCTCCACCGCCGACCAGATGCTCTCGTTCGTAACGCAGAATCTGTAATCAAGTCTATGAGGTGGCCATGAGGTCGCCTGCAACACCGTGAGGTAGGGTCATGAATCGCTTCGTTTCTGTTCTGGCACTGAGTGGGATCACCGCGCTCGCAGGCTGCGTGCCTGTGACGCCCAAGCCCAATGATCCTTACTACGCCCCGGTGTTGCCGCGCACGCCGCTGCCGGCTGCCGCGAATAACGGCTCGATCTACCAGGCCGGTTTCGAACAGAACCTCTACAGCGACCGCAAGGCGTTCCGGGTCGGTGACATCATTACCATCACCCTGAACGAGAAGACCCAGGCCAGCAAAAACGCCAACTCGCAGATCGACAAGACCAGCAAGACCGGCATTGGGCTGACTTCGCTGTTTGGCAGCAGCGCCACCACCAACAACCCGTTTGGCAGCAATGACCTGAGCTTGAGTGCGAGTTATGAAGGCGACCGCGCGACCAAGGGTGACAGCAAGGCCGGGCAGGGCAACAGCCTGACCGGTTCGATCACGGTGACGGTTGCCGACGTCTTGCCCAACGGCATCATCGCCGTGCGCGGCGAGAAGTGGCTGACGCTCAATACCGGCGACGAACTGGTACGGATTGCTGGCCTGGTTCGCGCGGATGACATCGCCACCGACAACACCGTGTCGTCGACCCGTGTCGCCGATGCGCGCATCACCTATTCGGGCACCGGTTCGTTTGCCGATGCGAGTCAGCCAGGCTGGTTCGACCGTTTCTTCCTCAGCCCGCTGTTCCCTTTCTAGGTGGCTTTCCAGTTGAGCATGTTGAACTTCAAACACCTTATGGTGGCCGCCCTGATGCTGTGCGCAGCCTTCAACGCTCAAGCCGAGCGGCTGAAGGACATCGCCAGTATTTCCGGCGTGCGTTCCAACCAATTGATCGGTTACGGCCTGGTGGTCGGGCTTAACGGTACCGGCGACCAGACGACGCAAACCCCGTTCACCCTGCAGACCTTCAACAACATGCTCTCGCAGTTCGGCATCAAGGTGCCGCCGGGCTCGGGCAACGTGCAGTTGAAGAACGTCGCGGCGGTGTCGATCAGTGCCGATTTGCCGCCATTCGCCAAACCGGGTCAGCAAGTCGACATCACCGTATCGTCGATCGGTAACTCCAAGAGCCTGCGCGGCGGTACGTTGCTGCTGACGCCGCTCAAGGGTATTGACGGCAACGTCTACGCGGTCGCCCAGGGCAACCTGGTGGTTGGCGGTTTCGATGCCGAAGGTCGTGACGGTTCGAAGATTACCGTCAACGTTCCGTCGGCCGGTCGCATTCCGGGCGGTGCGTCGGTCGAGCGAGCGGTGCCGAGCGGTTTCAACCAGGGCAACAGCCTGACCTTGAACCTCAACCGTTCCGACTTCACCACGGCCAAGCGCATCGTCGACAAGATCAACAACATGCTCGGCCCTGGCGTGGCCCAGGCCATCGATGGCGGTTCGATTCGCGTCAGCGCGCCGCTGGATCCGAGCCAGCGTGTCGACTACCTGTCGATCCTGGAAAACCTCGAAATCGATCCAGGTCAAGCGGTGGCGAAAGTCATCATCAACTCCCGAACCGGCACCATCGTGATCGGTCAGAACGTCAAGGTTTCACCGGCCGCCGTGACCCACGGCAGCCTGACCGTCACCATCACCGAAGACCCGATCGTCAGTCAGCCAGGCCCGTTGTCCAACGGTCAGACAGCGGTCGTGCCACGCTCGCGGGTCAACGCCGAGCAGGAAGCCAAGCCAATGTTCAAGTTCGGCCCGGGCACCACCCTCGACGAAATCGTCCGTGCGGTGAACCAGGTCGGCGCGGCACCGGGTGACTTGATGGCCATCCTCGAAGCACTGAAACAGGCCGGCGCCTTGCAAGCCGACCTGATCGTGATCTGAGGATAGCGAGCATGGATATGCGCAAGAGCGGTCTGGTCAGCAGTAGCGATTCGGGATCGTATTCGGACCTCAATCGCCTGAACCAACTCAAGGTCGGCGACAAGAACAGCGATGGCAACCTGCGCAAGGTCGCGCAGGAATTCGAATCGCTGTTTCTCGGTGAAATGCTCAAGTCCATGCGCTCGGCCACCGACGCGTTGGGACAGGACAACCCGCTGAACACGCCCGCGGCCAAGCAATACCAGGAAATGTACGACCAGCAGTTGGCCGTTTCCATGTCCCGCGAGGGCGGTGGTATTGGTCTGGCGGACGTGCTGATGCGGCAAATGTCGAAGAACAAACCGCTGGCTCCGGGTGAAGCGGCCGCCGCGTCGGCCGCCAAGCAGGAGGCCGCGAAAGCAGCGGTCCAAACACCGGTGGCTGCCGGAACTATTGCCACCAACGGACCGCTGTCGCGGGTCAACGGCGAGCGTCCGTTGTGGGCTTCGCGGTCGGTCAAGGCGCCGACGGGCGAGAGCGCGCATCGCAATGACATGGCACTGATCAATCAGCGACGCCTGGCATTGCCACCGAAACTGGCTGATCGGTTGCTGGCGGGACTGGTGCCTTCGGCGACGACTGCGGCCACGACGATGGTCAACAAGACACCGTTGCCTGAGCGTACGACGACCACCGGCGCGGGGCCGCTGTACAACGGCGACTGGCTGGCGAGCGCGCAGCAGGCATCCACTGGAAGCATGCAGGTTTACGGTCGCGCCATGGCGCAAATTCCGTTGGCGCCGGCGAAAAAAGCCTTCAGTTCCGCCGACGAATTTGTCAACACCATGTTGCCGATGGCCAAGGAAGCCGCCGACCGCATTGGCGTTGATCCGCGTTACCTGGTGGCCCAGGCTGCGCTGGAAACCGGATGGGGCAAGTCGGTCATGCGCGCCCAGGATGGCAGCAGCAGTCATAACCTGTTCGGCATCAAGGCTGGCAGCAGTTGGCAGGGTGATTCGGCGCGGGCGATTACCAGCGAATTCAGGAATGGCGCGATGGTCAGGGAGACGGCCGAGTTCCGCTCCTACGGCTCCTACAAGGACAGTTTCCATGACCTTGTGACTTTGCTGCAGACCAATAATCGCTATCAAGATGTCGTGAAGTCGGCCGATAACCCGGAACAGTTTGTACGCGAGTTGCAAAAGGCCGGTTACGCAACCGACCCGGACTACGCAAGCAAGATTTCGCAGATAGCCAGGCAGATGACGAGTTACCAGAACTACGCTGCGGCGGGCGCTTCCACCACGCCTTTATAGGCACAAGGATTAAGGTCTGAACCATGAGTTTGCTAAACATCGGGATGTCGGGACTGGCTGCTGGCCATTCTTCGTTGGTGACTACCGGCAACAACATTGCCAACGTCGACACCGCTGGGTACTCGCGCCAGCAAACCGTGCAGAGCACCAAGGGCTCGATTCAGTACGGCAACGTGTTCATCGGCACCGGCACGACGCTGGCCGATGTGCGTCGGGTGTACAACTCCTATCTCGATTCGCAGCTGCGCACGGCGACTTCGCTCAACAGTGAAGCGTCCAGCTATGGCGCTCAGGTCACGCCGCTGGATGCCACGCTGTCAGACACCAACACGGGTTTGACCGCCGTACTGCAGAAGTTCTTCACGTCCATGCAGGGCGTAGCGACATCGGCTACGGATGACACGTCTCGTCAATCGGTAATCACCGGTGCCCAGGGGCTGGCCAGTCGCTTCAATGCCATCGCCAAGCAGTTGAACGACCAGAACACGACCCTCAACGGCAACCTGTCGGACATGGCGGCGCAGGTCAACAAGCTCGCCAATTCGATTGCCGGCCTCAACCAGAAAATTGCCGAGCTCTCCACCGGCACCAACCAGCCCAACGATCTGCTCGACAGCCGTAACGAAGCGGTGCGTCAATTGTCCGAACTGGTCGGCGCGCAAGTCGTGGAGCGTGGCAACAGCTACGACATCTACGTCGGTACCGGCCAGCCGCTGGTTATCGGCAACACCACCAATACCCTGGAAGCTGTGCCGAGCAAGGACGATCCGTCGCGCATGGCGCTGCAGATGAACCGTGGCTCCAGCACCATCGACATCACGTCGGTAATCAGTGGTGGCGAAATCGGTGGTCTGCTGTCTTACCGCAAGGAAGTCCTCGACCCGTCGCTCAATGAGCTGGGACGTGTGGCGTTGGTGGTAGCTGATCAGATCAACCGTCAACAAGCCCAAGGCATCGACAAGAACGGCGACTTCGGCGCGGCGATTTTCAATAACATCAACAGTGCCGCCCTGATCAGTCAGCGCAGCATTGCCCAGGCGGGCAACAGCACCGGTTCCGGCAACCTGGATGTCACCATCAAAGACACCGGCAAACTGACCACCAGCGACTACCAGGTGACGTTCACCAGCGCGACCAACTACAGCGTCAAGCGTTCTGACGGCACCGACATGGGCAGCTTCAGCACCACGACCACGCCGCCTCCGGTGATCGACGGGTTCAGCCTGAATCTCAACGGCGGTGCATTGAGTGCTGGTGACTCGTTCAAGGTGACCCCGACCCGTGGCGCAGCGAGCAACATTCAGGCTGTCCTCACCGACCCGAAAAAAATCGCTGCCGCCGCACCGTTGACTGGCGTGACGACTGCCAATAACACCGGCACTTACACCCAGCCGACGCTGACCAGCACCATCGACATCTACAACCCGGCGGCCCAGGCAGAAATGCAGACCGCGCTCAAGTATTCGACACCGGTCAAACTGGTGTTTGGTGCCGCGAGCGGCGGTAGCCAGAGCTACAACATGGTCGATGCCAAAGGCAACTCGATCGGTACCGGCACCATTGTTCCAGGCCAGAGCAACACCCTGAGCCTGAAAGTGGGGATGGTCGACTCCACTGGCGCTCCGGTCATGGACAACAGCGTTGCTCCGCCGGTGCAGAAGACCTTCACCGTCGAGACCACAGTCGGTGCCACCCCGGCGTCCGGTGAAAGTTTCACGATCAACCTGACCGGCGCAGCATCCTCGGACAACCGCAACGCTCAAGCGCTGGTGGGGTTGCAGACCAAGCAGACCGTGGACACCGGCAGCGCGAGCAAAGGCATTAGCCTGACTGACGCCTATAACAAACTGGTGACCAACGTCGGCACCAAGGCAGCCCAGGGCAAATCCGACAGCGAGGCCACCACGGCGATCCTGACCAATGCCAAAGGCGCCCGTGATTCGGTGTCCGGGGTCGACCTGGATGAAGAAACCGGCAACCTGGTCAAATACCAGCAGTACTACACCGCCTCTTCGCAGATCATCAAGGCTGCGCAGGAAATTTTCAGCACGCTGATCAACAGCCTTTAAGGAGTCGTAATTCATGCGCATTTCTACCGCCCAGTATTACGAGATAACCGCTGCCAACTACCAGCGCAACTTCAACAAGGCGATCGCGACCAGTAATGAAGCCAGCAGCCTGGTGCGCATCAACACCGCCGCCGATGATCCGATCGGTGCCGGGCGTTTGCTCAATCTTGGCCAGCAGAGTGCGGCGCTGGATCAGTACAACACCAACATCGACAACACCAAGAGTGCGTTGAGCCTGCAGGAAACCACGCTGACTTCCATTGGCACGGCTCTGCAACGCGCCAAGGAACTCGCCCTTGCCGCCAATAACGGTATTGCCACGGACGCGGACCGCAAGGCCTATGCGGCGGAATTGGGCCAGATCCAGCAACAAGTACTGGGCCTGATGAACACCAGGGACTCGAACGGCAACTACCTGTTTTCCGGTTCGAAAACCGACACGGCGCCTTACTCGCAGAATTCGGACGGCACCTATACCTACAACGGTGACCAGACCAACATCAATCTGGGCATTGGCGATGGCATGTCGGTGGCTACCAACACCACCGGTTGGGACGCGTTCCAGCAGACCATCAACACCAGCCGCACCCAGACCACCATGACCGCTCCTGCGGTGGACGATGGCCGCGTGGTGCTGTCCAACGGCACGGTCGGCACCAGCGCCACCTACAACGCGAAGTTCTCCGGCGGCCAGCCATACACCGTGAATTTCCTCGGCAGTACCCAGTTGCAGATCACCGACGCACTGGGTAACGACGTGACTGCCGAAGCCAGTCAGAACGGCGTAATCAGCAACGCCAACGGCGCCAACCAGACGGTCAGTTTCCGTGGCGTTGACCTGAAGCTGAACATCAACCTTAAAACGGGTGATACCAACCCGGATGCGGTCATCGCCGGTCACAGCTTCACGTTGACGGGCACCTCGGACACCTTCAACACTTCGCGCAGTGCCGGCAACCCGTCGACAGCGGTCATCACCGGCTCCAGCGTGACGAACCAGGCGAACTACACCAACGCCTTCCCGGCGGGCGGGGCGATTCTCAAGTTCACCAGCGCCACCAATTTCGACCTGTACGCAGCACCGATTACCGCCGATAGCAAGCCGGTTTCGTCGGGCACCGTGGCAGCTGGCACCGCCACCGCCGCGGGTGTGACCTTTGCCTTGGGCGGTGGTACCCCGGCTTCCGGTGACCAGTTCGTGATTCAGGCCAACAATCATCAGACCCAGAACGTGTTGGACACCCTGGGCCAGATGATGACCGCGCTGAATACGCCGATCGATGGCGACCCGGTGGCCAAGCAGAAGTTTCTGGGTGCCATGGAGGCGGGCCTCGGTAACATCGACAGCGCTGCCAACCAGATCAGCTCGGCCATTACCTCGATCGGTGCTCGCGGTCAGGCGCTGGATAACCAGTCCGCGACCAACGAGAGTCTGAGCCTGGCCAATACTCAGAGTCAGTCGTCGATTCGGGATTCGGACCCGGCGGAAGTCATGACTCGCCTGACGTTGCAGCAGACCATGTTGCAAGCTGCGCAACTGGCGTTCAGCAAGATTTCTCAGCTGGGTCTGTTTAACAAGATCTGACGGTGGTCGGGCGCGCAGGCGCCCGATTGCCTTGCCCCTTCAGTATTTATCGACTTTTTTGCGGTTTCAGAGGGCTCGCTTTTCAGGGCGGGCTCGCGCCGCCTGTGAGCCCGCCGTGAATTCACTCCCTCTTGTCAGCCTGGTCATTCCCGCCTTCAATCCACGCTTTTTCGGTCGTGCTTTGCACACGGCTGTGAGTCAGGGCTACGGCAATCTGGAGATCATCGTTTGCGACGACAGTCGCGGTCATGAGATCGAAGACATCGTTGCTTCGGTGATCGAGGAGGGCGCGCGCGTGCGCTACGTGCGCAACGCACAAACCCTGGGGTTGGTGGGCAACCTGCAGGCGTGCCTGGAGCAGGCGCAAGGCGAGTTCATCAAGTTTCTTTGTGACGATGACCAGTTGTTCTCCGCCTGCGTCGAGCGTCAGGCACAGGCGCTCATCGAGTGTGCGGACGTCAACCTGGTGGTGGCGCAGCGGCTGTTCTGGGATGCCGATGATATGCCGCTGCCTTCACGCCTCGAAAACACCCCGCTTTCCCCGGTCGGCGGAGTGTTCAAGGGCGACGATCTGTTGGCGATTTTTGAAAACTTCCCGGTCAATATCCTCGGTGGCTTCAGCAACGCCCTGTTCCGTCGGGCGGACTTGCTCGAACTGTTCCCGGCATTGACACAGCCCGGTCATTGCTTTGTTGCAACGCTCGATTTTGCCTTGTACGTCTGCCTGATGCGGCGTGGCAATCTGGCGGTGTCCAACCATGTGCTCGGCGTCGAGCGCTTGTACCCGGAGCGTTTGAGCAGTCAGCAGGCGATGAGGGACGCGGCCCAAACCGAGCGTGAATGGCTGTCGCAGATGCTCAAGGCGCGCAGCGGTGAATCCGCGCCGGCTCCGGGCTGGGTTCGCTATATACCTTTGACCCGGGTCGACGAGACGCCGCGGGTTTGGGAAGAGTTGCCGTTGAGCCGAACGCTGGGCACAAAGCAGACCACCCAGGATTGGCATGTCGGTATCGCCAGCGTCAGTTTCTCCGAACTGTATGCCCAATGGCTGGCGTGCCGCCAGTTGACGGAGGGCCAGCGGGACTTGCTGCCAGACACACTGGCCGCCTGGCCAAGCGTGCCGAAAATCGTTCCGGTCATCATTGATGAAGACGGCAGTCGCTCGGCGCTGGAGCTCACTCTGCAGTCGCTCGCGGCGCAGGATTATCCGCCGGAGCTAACGCTGGTTCTGTCGGCTTCCTGCACGCAAGCCGAGCTGGATGAACGGGTTTTCCGCGTGCCGCTGCAAGACGACTGGCAGCAGCAGCTCAACGAATTATTGCCACAACTGCAAGGTGCAGACTGGTTCTATCCGTTGCGGGCAGGTGATCGTTTGGTGGTGCCGGCCTTGCTGGTGATGGCTGAGCGAATTGCCCTCACGCCGACGCTGGCGTGCTTGTACAGCGACGAAGGTGGACTGAATCAGGGCGAATCGGCAGAACCTGCGTTCAAGCCCGATTTCAACCTGGACCTGATGCGCAGCTACCCCTATGTCGGACGAGCCCTGGCATTCGAGCGTGAACGTTTCCTGGCTGTGGGCGGTTTCGATTCGCAGTTCGGCGAACTGGCGCCTCACGACGTTCTGTGGCGGATGGTCGAGAATGAAGGCACTGGCGCGATCGGCCATATCGCCGAAATCCTGCTGGAGTCGGCACTGGATCTGGCCAAATGGTTGTCCCAGCCGCAAGTGCTGGATACCAATCCACTTGTGCTCGAAGCGCACCTGCAGCGTCTGGGCATCGCCCACGAGATTCGCCCTGGCAGTTCGGCGATACTCAATCGTGTCGATTACCTGCATGGCGATCGCCCGCTGGTGTCGATCATCATCGCCGGTAAAGACCAGACCAGTGCCATGCAGCGCTGCGTCGAGAGTCTTCTGGAAAAGACGGCCTACGGCGAGTACGAGTTGCTGCTGGTGGACAATGGCTGTGAAGGTGCCGAGGCGCGCGCCTGGTTCGATGGCATGGCGCAGTTGGGCAGTGAGCGGATTCGTGTATTGAGTTGCGAGCAGCAGGGAACTGTGGCGCAGGTGCGCAACTTTGCCGTGAGTCAGGCCGCTGGCGATTACGTCCTGATGCTCAACCCATACGCCGTGATCACCCAGGGCGAGTGGCTTGCCGAGTTGCTCAATCACGCACAGCGTCCGGAAGTCGGTGTGGTCGGGGCCAAGCTGTTCAATCCCGATGGTCGAGTGCTGCATGCCGGCCTGATCCTTGGCTTGCAAGGTCCGGCCGGGGTGCCGTTCTATGGTGAGTCGGTGCAGGCAGCGGGTTACATGTTCCGGTTGCAGGTGGCTCACGATTTCAGTGCTGTGGGTGGCGATTGCCTGATGGTGCGCAAAGCGGTTTTTGATGCTGTCGGCGGTCTGGATGAGCAGGGTCTGGCGCAGTCTCTCAACGAGGTCGACCTGTGCTTGCGCATTGGCCAGGAAGGTTACCTGGTGGTATGGACGCCTTACGCCCAATTGGCCCTGGGGGCGCAACCGGTAGCGGCTGCGCAGGAGGGTGATCAGGCTCGCAGCGAGCAGGAACAGGAAACTTTTTATAAGCGCTGGCTGCCGATCGTGGCCCGTGATCCGGCCTACAACGCCAACCTCGCGCTGCAAGGGTTAGGCGGGGCAAGTTTTAGTCTTGAGCCGGGTCTGCGCTCCGGTTGGAGCCCGTTTTCCAGGGCTCAGTTGCCGAAGATTCTCGCGTTGCCGGTGAATGCCTCCGCCATTGGTCATTACCGGGTGACTCAGCCGTTGATCGAGTTGGAAGCTGCGGGCAGGGCGCAAGGACATATTCACTACAACCTGCCGACCATCATTGAAGTCGAGCGTCATTCGCCTGACGTGATTATCTTGCAGGGGCGCTATTCCGAAGGACCGATCAACGAAATTCCGAGCCTGCAAAAATACGCCAGTGCGCGACGCATCTACGAGCTGGATGACTACGTGATCAACGTCCCTCATCGCAACGCCCATATTCGCAACATGCCGGGCAAGGACGAGATGGAGAAACTGGTCCGCCGCGCCATCGGCATGTGCGACCGCGTGGTGGTTTCTACCGAGCCACTGGGCAATGCATTGTCGGACATGCATCACGACATTCGCGTGGTGCCGAACATGCTGGCGTCCCACCTGTGGACGGACCTGCGCAGCCACCGCCGCACTTCGAAGAAACCGCGGGTCGGTTGGGGTGGCGGCACCAGTCACCACGGCGATCTGGCGGTCATCACCGATGTGGTCCGTGAGTTGGCCAATGAAGTTGATTGGGTATTCTTCGGCATGTGTCCGGATGATCTGCGTCCGTACATGCATGAATTCCACGGGGTGATCGGGCTGGACGTCTACCCGGCCAAACTGGCGAGCCTGAACCTGGACCTGGCCCTGGCGCCACTGGAGTTCCACATCTTCAACGACTGCAAGAGCAACCTGCGCTTGTTGGAGTACGGCGCTTGCGGCTACCCGGTGATCTGCACCGATACGGCTGCCTACCGAGGTTACTTGCCTTGTACTCGCGTGATGACCAACACCACCGATGAGTGGCTGCAGGCTATTCGCATGCACCTGGCCGACCCGGACGCCAGTTACCGTATGGGCGATGAGTTGCGCGAGGTGGTGTTGCGCGACTACATCCTGCGCGGGGATAACCTGCGGTACTGGGAGCATGGCTGGTTGGCGGACTGACAATAAACCGTCTTCAACAGCCAGGCGCCAGCTACGACAGACTTTCCCGTCTCGGGCAATTCGAGATGGCGCGCTTCCTGCACGTCCCCTCTATATCGCCATAAATCGTGCATTTTCGGCGCAGCCAGAAGGCTGTGCGCTTGGCTTGAAGCGTTGCACTTCAGGTTCGAGCCAATTCTCTGGCACATCAATGGATGCCGAGTGGGGCAAGGGTCACCACGCCGCCGTTGTGTCAAAAACATCATTGTTAAGTTCATCGGGCGATTCGCCGATTCTGGGGACACGTTATGCAAGGCAAGTACGGTTCTGAACACGCTTTACCATTGAACGAGCAGTTGACGGTGGTGGTAATCACCCATAACAGACCCGCCTTCTTGCGCAGGGCGTTGCAGTTCTACAGTCCCTTGCCTTGCCGGATCATTGTGCTGGACTCCTCGACCCAGGCCAGCGAGGGCATTGCCGACGCTTTTCCAAGCGTCGATTATCTGCACCTGCCACAGTTTGGATACTGGGATGCCCAGGCCAAGGTCGTCTACGGTATCGATCAGGTCACCACACCCTATATCGTGTTTGCCGCGGACGATGATTTCCTCGTGCATGAGTCACTGAAAGAGTCGGTGGCATTTCTGGAGGCGAACCAGGACTATGGCATGTGCCATGGTTACTGCCTGATGTACCTGTCGCTGGCGGGTAGCGTGACCTACTATCGCCGCGACAAAAAAGTCTGCGAAGACTATTCGTCCGAGCGGGCTCAGGACCGTGTGCTGGACTTCATGGGCCAGTTCATTCCGCCCTTCTATGCCGTTCACCGTACCTCGCTGTTTCGCGACTGGTATGCGGCCATGCCACATGACGCGAAGTTCGAGTGGCAGGAAATCGGCCACTCGTACTACATGCTGGCCCGGGCCAAGGCACGGATTCTGCCGATCCCGTACGTGGTGCGTGAGATCAACTACATGCAGTCGGAACACAAGACTGATGTGTATCACTCACTCTCCTTCACCGATGCCAAATCAGTGGGCGAGCGCGAGGCTTTTGCCGAGTTCCTGGCGGCGCTGCCCACCGAGATCACTGATCTGGAACCTGAGCAGGGCAAACAATTCGCGCTGCAGTGTTTCGAAGCGATGGCCGAGAGTTTGAGAACGGGGAAGGCGCTGGTAGTCGAAATCATTTTCGAGTCCTACTGGAACAGCGTCTTGAAAGTGCCGGAGCGACGTTTCTCGCCCAGGCAGTACGTCGAAATGCCCTTTTATAACCAGACCTTTTTCGATCAGTTGACCCACATCGAGTTTCTGCTCCATGGGATGCCAGCGGGACGTGTTCAGCTACAGCAGCTTGAAGGGGTGTGGACCCATCAGTACAACTTGATGCGTGCACGCAACAACGATACGCCCGAGAGTGTCGTCGACCGTCTGTGGAGTGCCCACGATCTCAATATGTTCAACCGGCACCTGCTCCAGTGCCTGGTGGACAAGTTGCAAGGTCTTGGCGAGGAAGAAGAGGCGCAAAAGATACTCGCCTGGGCCGAGCGTCTGGATACGCTCCCACCTCAGCTCATCCGTCAGACATTCGAATCCACGCTATCCGGGCGTTTGCTCAAGTGGCTCGAGGCGCGAGAGCTGGATGCCGGGCAGCGAGAGGCAATCGCCCAGCATCTGGCGGCCCATCACGGCGGCCCGCAGTTTGGCATCCTGATCCTGGACCTGGAGAACGATATCGGCAAATTGCAGGTGACCCTCGACAGTCTTCTGGAGGGGCACTGCAAGGCGTTCAAGATCGTGGTCTTCACCACCGGCGAACCGTTGGCGGCGACGACGGCGCAAAACACTCTGCACTTTGTCCGGGTCACCCAGGGCAATTACGTCGACAAACTGAATCAGGTCGCTCGGCAGTCGACCTGCGACTGGTTGTTGCTGGCAGAAGTGGGTGACGAATTCACCGCCAGTGGTTTGTTGCGAGCGAGTGTGGAACTGTTGGAGGCGACGCATTGCCGTGCGGTGGCGACAGATGAAATCCAGCGTCAGGCCAGTGGCTCGCTGGTGGATGTGTTCCGACCGGGCTTCAACCTGGACCTGCTGCAAAGTTTCCCGGCGTTGATGTCACGCCATTGGTTGCTACGCCGTGAGGTGCTGCTGGAAGCTGGCGGTTATTCTGCGGATTTCAGCAAGGCCCTGGAGTTCGACCTGCTGCTGCGCATCATCGAGCAGGGCGGCCTCAACGGGCTGGCTCACCTCGACGAACCGTTGCTGATCACTCAGGCTCCGGTGCCGGGAGAAAACGCTCACGAACGCCTGGCATTGTTGCGCCACCTGGGCAACCGTGGCTATAAGGCCAAGATTACTTCGGCGGTGCCGGGCACCTACCAGATCGATTATCGCCACACCGAGCGTCCGCTGGTTTCGATCATTGTGCCGGCCGGCGACGATCTGTCCGCGCTGCAGCAGTGCCTGCAAGGTGTGCTGCTGCGAACCCGCTACACCCAATACGAAGTGTTGATCGCGGTCAACCCGGATCAGGCAGCCGACATCAACGACTGGCTGGGTACCTATCAACATTCGAAGGTTCACGTTCTGCGCACCGACCACACCATGAATGATGTGGCGTTGTACAACGCCGCCGCTCAGCAGGCCCAGGGTGAATACCTGGTATTGCTGGCCGCCGACAGCGAACTGGTCAACCCGAACTGGCTGGAGTCATTGCTCAATCACGCCCAGCGTCCGGAAGTTGGAGTGGTCGGTCCCAAGTTGATCGATCGTGAGGGCAAGGTCACCCAGGCCGGCCTGATTCTGGGTATGAACGGCGGTGTCGGCTCGGCCTTCGTCGGTGAAAATCAGGATGCCACCGGCTACCTGCATCGCCTGGCGCTGGAGCAGAACTGCTCGGCGGTCTCGAAGGTGTGCCTGATGATCAGCAAAGGCTTGTTCAGCGCGCTGGGTGGTCTGGACAACTCGGCCTTCGCTGAAGGTTTCAGCGATGTCGATCTGTGCCTCAAAGTGGGCCAGGCCGGATACCTCACCGTGTGGACGCCACTGGTTCAAGTCATTCACAACGCTGAAATGCCGCAGGCGCCACAAGCACTCCAGGCCCTGCGTGAAAAATGGGCCGCTGCATTTGCTCAGGACCAGGCCTACAACGCCAATCTGAGCTTGAGTGGCAAGGGCTACACGCTGGGTCAAAGCGCCCCGGTGAACTGGGCGCAGTTGCTCGGGTAAGCCCGGCGATCAGGTATTAGGACTCAAGGCATGTTCAACGGTAAATCGATTTTCATCTCGGGCGGCACCGGTTCGTTCGGGCGCAATTTCATCCGTCGCCTGCTGGAGCAATACCAGCCCAAGCGAGTGGTGGTGTTCTCCCGGGACGAGCTCAAGCAATACGAGATGCAGCAAACGTTCAACGCACCCTGCATGCGTTACTTCCTTGGTGATGTGCGCGATGCCGATCGTTTGCGCCAGGCCATGCGCGGCATTGATTACGTGGTGCATGCCGCGGCCCTCAAACAAGTGCCGGCGGCGGAGTACAACCCCACCGAATGCATTCGCACTAACGTCAACGGTGCGGAAAACATCATCGCCGCCGCCATCGACAACGGCGTGAAGCAAGTCGTCGCGCTGTCCACCGACAAGGCGGCCAGCCCGATCAACCTGTACGGCGCGACCAAGTTGCTGTCAGACAAACTGTTCGTGGCCGCCAACAACATTGCCGGAGAACAGCAGACCCGTTTTTCCGTGGTTCGCTACGGTAACGTTGCCGGCTCGCGAGGCTCGGTGGTGCCGTTCTTCAGCAAGCTGATCGGCGAGGGCGCCGAAGAGTTGCCGATCACTGACGAGCGTATGACCCGCTTCTGGATCACTCTCGATCACGGCGTGCAATTCGTGCTCGACAGCTTCGCGCGCATGCACGGCGGTGAAGTGTTCGTACCGAAGATTCCGTCAATTCGCATTGTCGATCTGGCGTTGGGCATGGCCGAGCATCTGCCGCACAAACAGGTGGGCATTCGTCCGGGTGAAAAACTCCATGAGCTGATGGTGCCGCTGGATGACGCGCGCATGACCCTGGAGTTTGCCGATCACTACACGATCCAGCCGTCGATCCGCTTCACCAGCGTCGATGTGGATTTCGCCATGGACAAGTTGGGCGAGCGGGGCATACCGGTCAGTGAAGACTTTGAGTACCGTTCCGACACCAACCCGCACTTTTTGTCGGTGGGGCAGATCGCTGATCTGCATGCGCGGTTGTCGGCATGATTCCCTACGGTCGGCAAAGTCTCGATCAGGCGGACATCGACGCGGTGGTCGCCGTGTTGCAATCCGACTGGCTGACCCAGGGGCCGACCATCGAGCGTTTTGAACGGGCGATGGCCGAACGCTGCGAGGCTGATTTTGCCGTCGCGGTATGCAACGCCACGGCGGCGTTGCACATTGCTTGCCTGGCGGCCGGGCTCGGGCCGGGTGATCGTCTGTGGACCACGCCAAACACCTTTTTGGCCTCAGCCAATTGCGGTCGTTATTGCGGTGCCGAGGTGGACTTTGTCGACATCGACCCGCTGACCTGGAACCTCGACGCCGACGCGTTGGCCGCCAGACTGGCGCAAGCCGAGCTCGACGGCACGCTGCCAAAAGTGCTGGTGGCGGTGGCCTTCTCCGGTCAGAGCTGCGACATGCGCAGGATCGCCGGTCTGGCCGAGCGTTACGGTTTCACGGTGATCGAGGATGCGTCCCACGCGGTTGGCGCGCGCTACGCCGGGCGCCCGGTGGGGTGTGGTGAGTTCGCGGCGATGACGGTGTTCAGCTTTCATCCGGTGAAGATCATCACCAGTGCCGAAGGCGGCATGGTCCTGACCAATCGCCCGGATCTCGCCGAGCGTTTGCAGCGCCTGCGCAGCCATGGCATGACCCGCGACCCGCAACAGATGACCGAGCCCAGCCACGGACCCTGGTACTACCAGCAAGTCGAGTTGGGCTTCAATTACCGCATCACCGACTTGCAAGCGGCCCTCGGTCTGTCGCAGTTGGGCAAGCTTGATGAATTCGTTGGACGGCGGCGTGAGCTGGCGGCACGTTATGAGCGTTTTTTGGCGGACTTGCCGTTGACCCTGCCAAGCGCTCAGCCGGAGGCTGAGTCGGCGTGGCATCTGTACGTGGTGCGCCTGCAACTCGACCGTATCAAGCTCAGTCATCGGCAAGTGTTCGAAGGATTGTGGGCCGCTGGCGTCGGCGTAAACCTGCACTACATTCCCGTGCATTTGCAGCCGTACTATCGCGAACTGGGATTCGCCACGGGTGACTTCCCGCAAGCCGAACGCTACTACGCCGAAGCCATCAGCCTGCCGCTGTTTCCGTTGCTCAGTGACGAGCAGCAAAACCATGTGGTCGAGCAACTGCGACGGTTGACCGAATAATTGCCGCCATGCGGCGGGTGGAAGATGGGCGATGCGTGAACTGACCGAGCAGGAACAATTCTGGCAGGGTGACTTCGGCAATCAATACGTCGAGCGCAACGTCGGACAACCACTGGTGGCGGCCAATCTGGCGTTGTTTACCAAGGCGTTGACGCGAGCTGGACGCATTGAAAGCCTGATGGAACTGGGCACCAATGCCGGGAACAACTTGCAGGCATTGCATCAGTTGTTGTCGCAGTGCGAATTGTTCGGCGTCGAGATCAACGCCAATGCCTGTGCCAAGGCGCAGGCGTTGGGAATTGCGCAGATTTGGCACGGTTCGCTGTTTGATTTTCCCCGCGAACGCACCTACGACCTGACCCTGAGCAAAGGCGTGCTGATCCACCTGGCACCGGAGCTGCTGCCGGCCGCTTATGCGCAGCTGTATGCGTTGAGCCGGCGTTACATCCTGATCGCCGAGTACTACAACCCGTCGCCGGTCGAAGTCTCGTATCGCGGTAACAGCGACAAGCTGTTCAAGCGTGATTTTGCCGGCGAAATGCTCGATCGTCATGACGACCTGCAACTGGTCGATTATGGTTTTGGCTACCATCGCGACCCGCAATTCCCGCTGGACGATATCACCTGGTTCCTACTGGAAAAACGCCCTTGAACAGCGTCGCAATCATCCCTGCTCGCGGTGGCAGCAAACGCATCCCGCGCAAGAATCTCAAGCCGTTCGATGGCGTGCCGATGATTGTCCGCTCGATTCAAACGGCCATCGACTCAGGACTGTTCTCTCAGGTCGTGGTCAGTACCGACGACGAAGAAATCGCCGAACTGGCGCGTGCGCACGGCGCTCGGGTGCCGTTCTTGCGCCCGGCGGTACTGGCCGACGATTTCACCGGCACTGCCGCAGTGATTGTCCATGCACTTCAATCCCTGCGCGAGCAAGGCGACCTGTTTGATTACGCCTGCTGCATTTATGCTACCGCGCCGCTGTTGCAACCGCGCTTTCTCCGGCAGGGGCTGCAACTGCTGGAACAACATCCGGACAAGTCCTATGCGTTCTCGGTATGCGACTTCGGTTTTCCCGTACAGCGAGCCCTGACCGTTGACGAGCAGGGCGCCCTGACCGCGCTTTACCCGGAGTTTCGCGACACCCGCTCGCAGGATTTACCGACGGCGTTTCAGGACGCGGGACAGTTCTACTGGGGGCGCAGCAGTGCCTGGTCGAGCGGGGAAGTGTTGTACTCACCGGTGAGCCTGCCGGTGGTTCTCCCGCGTTTTCTGGTACAGGACATCGACACGCCTGGAGACTGGAAACGTGCCGAATACCTCTATGCCGCCCTGAAGGCGGGTGGTGAGCTGCAATGAGAGTGCTGATCCGTGTCGATGCTTCGCCCACCATCGGCAGTGGCCACATTGCCCGTTGCCTGACCCTGGCCCGGGTGTTGCGCGAGCAGGGCAGTCACGTCGCCTTCGCCTGTCGTCTGTTGCCGGGGCATCGCCTGGAGGCGTTGCAGGCCGAAGGCTTCGAAACCTTCGCGCTCGCCGGGTGCTATGACGGTGAAGACGCCCGGCAAGCGATCGAATCCCTGCTGCCGTGGCAGGCGGACATTGTGGCTATGGGGCAGGCGCTGGAAAGTCATGCGGCGTTCGACTGGATCATTGTCGACCACTACGGCCTCGATCATCACTGGCAGACCGCAGCCCGCCGTTGGGCATCACGAATCGCGGCGGTGGACGATCTCGCCACCCGCACCTACAGCGTCGATCTGCTGCTTAACCAGAACCTTTCAGGTACAGCAGATGCTTACGTGTCGCTGGCGCCCGGTTGCCGGATGTTGCTCGGCCCACGGTTTGCACTGCTGCGCGAGGAGTTCAGTGGCCCGGCTATCGAGATCAAGCCTCAGGCCAAACGGGTACTGGTGAATTTCGGTGGTTTCGATGCGGCCATGCAGACCCACCACGCGATGCTGGCGCTGGCGGATTTTCATGAGCTGGAAGTTGATTTTGTTGCCGGTGCGGATAACCCCGCATGGGAACAGATGGAGGCCTTGGCGGCGAGTCGTCCGAATTGGCGGTTGCATCGTTTTGTCAGCGATTTTTACCGGTTGATGAGCGAAGCGGACCTGTTTATCGGTGCGGGTGGCGGTACCAGTTGGGAGCGCGCGGCCCTGGGCCTGCCAACGATTTGTATTGCCGTGTCGAATAACCAGCAGGCCAACGCAGACGTGATGGCCGCGATGGGGGCGCATGTTTTCATGGGCGCCCGCGAGCAGGTCGGCATCGAGCAACTGCGTCTGGCTATCGGCTTTGTCGCCGCCAATCAAGGCCTGCGTCAGAGCCTGGCGGCACGTTCGCGAGAGTTGGTCGATGGCCGTGGTGCACGACGAGTCGCGGCGGCGCTGGCCGGCGCAGTATTGAACCTGCGTGCGGCGACCCTGGCCGATGCCCGATTGTTGTTTGACGGACGCAATGCCGAGTCGGTACGACGCTGGTCGCTGGAGAGCGGCGTGATCGATTGGCCTGCGCATCTGAACTGGCTGACCGCGAGCCTGAGTAACGCCAGGCGGCTGTTGCTGATCGCCGAGGCCGATGAGGGTCCGGTCGGCGTGTTGCGTTATGACGTGCGCGGTTTTGCGGCCGAAGTATCGATTTATCTGTTCGAAGACCGGCTCGGCCTGGGATGGGGCAGGGCGCTGCTGGAGCGGGGCGAAGCCTTGGTAATGGCTCATTGGCCGCAACTGCAATTGCTCAACGCGACGATAATGCCCGGCAACCAGCCATCGCT
Organism: Pseudomonas fluorescens; assembly: GCF_000802965.1. Taxonomy (GTDB): domain Bacteria; phylum Pseudomonadota; class Gammaproteobacteria; order Pseudomonadales; family Pseudomonadaceae; genus Aquipseudomonas; species Aquipseudomonas fluorescens_A. Next base: position 177,684 of record NZ_JSAK01000001.1, read on the forward strand.
GAAGGTTTTTCGCGAAGCCGGTTTCACCCAGAGTGCTTGCGCGTTCACGCGCGTATTGAAGGATCACAGAAATGACTAGCTTCAAGATTGGCGAGCGCCTGATCGGTGCCGAAGCGCCGCCGTTCATCATTGCCGAGATGAGTGGCAACCATAATCAATCCCTTGAAGTAGCGCTGCAGATCGTCGAAGCCGCGGCCAGGGCCGGCGCCCATGCCTTGAAGTTGCAAACCTACACCGCCGAGACCATGACTCTGGACATGTCCGACGGAGAGTTTTTTATCAAGGACCCCAACAGCCTCTGGGCGGGTTCTTCGTTGTACGCGTTGTATGAGAAGGCCCATACGCCATGGGAATGGCACGCGCCGATTTTTGCCCGAGCCAAAGAGCTGGGCATGTTGGCGTTTTCGACCCCTTTCGATGACACCGCAGTGGATTTCCTCGAAAGCCTTGACGTGCCGGCGTACAAAATTGCCAGTTTCGAAAACACCGACTTGCCGCTGATTCGGCGGGTTGCCGCGACGGGCAAGCCGCTGATCATCTCCACCGGCATGGCCAGCATCGCCGAGCTCGATGAAACCGTGCGCGCCGCCCGAGAGGCCGGTTGCAAGGACCTGGTACTGCTCAAGTGCACCAGCACGTATCCAGCGACGCCGGCCAACAGCAATGTGCGGACGATTCCCCATCTGCGCGATATGTTTGGCTGTGAGGTGGGATTGTCTGACCACTCCATGGGCGTCGGGGTTTCCGTTGCAGCGGTGGCGCTGGGCGCCACGGTGATTGAAAAACATTTCACCCTGGATCGTGCCGCTGGTGGTGTAGACGCCAGTTTCTCGCTGGAACCAGCGGAATTGGCCAGCCTGGTAATCGAAACCGAGCGGGCCTGGCAGTCCATGGGGCAGGTGCATTACGGCGTCACCGAGGCCGAGCGCAAGTCCCTGGTGTACCGCCGTTCGCTGTACGTGACTGAGGACATGGCGGCCGGCGAGCCCTTCACTGCCGCCAATCTGCGGGCCATTCGACCAGGCCTGGGACTCGCCCCCAAACACACTGAGACCCTTATGGGCCACCGCGCTCGTCAGGCCATCAAGCGTGGAACGCCGCTGGATTGGTCGATGGTCGAATGACTTGTCGTGGGGCTGATTCGGCAAAATAGCGTGACCTGCGAGTCATAACGCGCATCTTCACTGTATTGTATTAATCGGGAAGGTGGCGCCTGAGGTCTGTCAGACTCAGTGATGGCCTTTTATTCTTCCCGTTGTCGCCGCCTCGGGGTGACGTTTTCTCTGTTTGTCGGCGCCCCTCGATTCCTTGCGAGCGGTGGTATTGGGCTGTTTATTATTGGGAAGCCGTAATGATTGGCATAAAAAGCATTGCGAGCTACGTTCCTGTAGCCGGCGTGGACAATTACGCACAAGGTGCAAAATTCGAAAAGGATGAAGAGTTCATCCTGGGCAAGATCGGCTCGGCCTTCCTGCCACGCAAAGACGCCGAGCAGGAAACCTCCGATCTGTGCGTTGAAGCGGCCAATGCGCTGTTTGCCAACAACCCTGATCTGAAACGCGAATCCATTGATGCGCTGATCGTTGTCACCCAGAACGGTGACGAAGAAGGTCTGCCTCACACGGCTGCCATCGTTCAGGACAAACTGGGCCTGCCGACTACCGTGGCGGCATTCGATATTTCACTGGGCTGCTCCGGCTACGTCTATGGCATTTATGCGATCAAGGGCTTCATGGAAGCTGCCGGCCTCAAGAACGGTCTGTTGATCACCGCCGACCCGTACTCGAAGATTGTCGACCCGGAAGACCGCAACACCACCATGCTGTTCGGTGACGCGGCCACCGCTACCTGGATGGGCGAAGACGCGCCTTGGCAGTTGGGCAAGGCGAAGTTCGGTACTGACGGTTCCGGTGCGCCGCATTTGAAAGTCACCGATGGCGTGTTCTTCATGAACGGTCGTCAGGTGTTCAACTTTGCCTTGATCAAGGTGCCTGCGCATCTGCACGAACTGCTCGACGAGTCAGGACTGAAATCCGACGACATCGATGCGTTCTGCATTCACCAGGGCAGTGCGGCGATCGTCGACGCGGTGGCTCGGCGCTTCGAAGGTGAGCCGGAAAAGTTCGTCAAGGACATGGTCGAGACCGGCAATACGGTGTCGTCGAGTATTCCGTTGCTGCTGGAAAAACGTATTCTCGATTCCTCCTGGAAGCGAGTTGCGCTCAGCGGTTTCGGCGTGGGGCTTTCCTGGGGTTCGGCGATTATCTATCGTCCCTGAGTGAAAGTTCTTTCATAAAAGGCCGATACAAAAAAAGCGTTCAAGGGTTAACCTTGAGCGCTTTTTTGCTTAAAAGGAATGCGAGGCTGCATGAGCGAATGGTTTGAAGACAATGCTCAGGTAATACAGCGGCGCTGGCCGGCGCTGTATTCGAGATTGTTAATGCAGGATGGAGCCGTTCAGGTCGAGCTGCTTGAAGGTAGAGACTCGACCCTGACCGTGGATGGCATTCAGCTGACAAGCCGACATGATCGTCTTCGCGAAGCCCGTGTGCAGGCCGCCAGCCTGCCGCTCGACAAGTCGCAGTTGCACGTCTACGGCACTGGCCTCGGGGACTTGCCTCGGGTGTTGCTGGAGCGCCCCGGACTTGAGCGGTTGTATGTACACATCCTCAATGGCGCGCTGTTCAAACTGGTGCTGCAACTCCTTGATCATCGGCAATGGCTTGACCATCCGCGCGTGGAGCTGTTGTTCGCCGGTGATCTGTCAGATATTTGCACGCCATTTTTTGCGTTGCCGGCCGAAATGCTGCTGGCTGACGACTTCAATGCGAAAATTCGTGATCGACTGGTCAGCGAAGTGCATTTGAGCTTCAATAACCGAGAATTCGATCCGCAGTCACCGTTCATTCAGCAGCGGTTGCAGGATTGCCTTGACGTGTTGCTCGCCGACGACGATGTGGCGCAACTGTTTGGCTCTTGTGTTGGTCGGGAGGTCTATGTGATCGGTACCGGGCCGACGCTCGAACATCATTTTCAACAGTTGGCAGCGGTACACGGACAGGCCGAGCGGCCACTGTTCATTTGTGTCGATACGGCCTATCGGCCCTTGCGCGAGAACGGGATTACGCCGGATCTGGTGGTGAGCATCGACCAGCGCATCAGCTTTCGGCATTTGCCCTTCGAGGAGTCCGACAACATCCCGCTGGTGTACATGCCCATGAGCGATCCGCAGGTGTTGAGGGCCTGGAAGGGCAAGCGCTATGGTGGTTATTCCGCCAGTCCGATTTACGCGCAGTTGCGTCAGCAGCACCCAAGGGCACACTTGCATGTGGGAGGCAGCGTGATCCATCCGGCGGTAGACCTGGCAGTGAAAATGGGTGCTGCGAGCATTACGCTGTTCGGCGCCGACTTTGCCTTTCCGATGAACAAGACACATGCCGGCTGGAATGACGGCGACCTTGGGCCGGCGGTCAGCCAGGCTCGGCACTGGGTGCTGGACGGGAAGGGTGAGCGCGTCAGGACGCAGCTGAATTTCCGCGGCTACCTGTGTGTTCTTGAACGTTATATCGCCAGGCACCCGCAAGTGAGTTTCTTCAACAGCAGCCGCGGGGGGGCGATGATTGCCGGGACACAGTTCAACACGGAGTTCGAGCAATGAATGCCGGGTTGAAATGCATCAATGGATGCCGTCAGTGCGCCGGATTGTTCCGGTTGGGGCGTGATGTCGAGGCTGCATTGACCATGGTCGATGTGTTCGATGAGGCGCAGGCGTTGGTGTTGTCCGCATCTCAGGATGTTCAACAGGCATGGACATGCATGTTGACCAAAATGCTGGCCTGCCAGGAGCGCCAGGATTGGTTGGGGCTTGCCGACTTCCTTGAGTATGAGTTGGTTGATCTGCTGGAAAGTGTGCCGGACTGAGGTTGGCCGGTCGCGCTGGCGCGCGGGTTTGCGTCGCGGATGGTTTTATGACGTCATTTTTCTGCGGTTGAGGGGCGCTAAGCCCCTGTTTTCTCGGGGGTGGCAGGATGATGGCGATTTTTTTTAAAAAAGCCCTCAAGCAACCTGCCAACCCGACGATAACTATTACGAAGGTTCTCTAGGCCATACCCGGCGGTTGCCAGGGCCGGAAGCCGCAGTACCCAACCAACGAGGAATTCGTCATGGCTTTAACAGTAAACACCAACACCACGTCGTTGAACGTTCAGAAAAACCTGAACCGTGCTACCGACGCTCTGTCGACTTCGATGGCTCGCCTGTCTTCCGGCCTGAAAATTAACAGCGCCAAAGACGACGCTGCTGGCCTGCAAATCGCAACTCGCATGACTTCGCAGATCCGTGGTGGTACCCAGGCAATCCAGAACGCCAACGACGGTATCTCCGTTGCCCAGACCGCTGAAGGCGCTCTGCAAGCATCGACCGACATTCTGCAGCGTATGCGTGAACTGGCTGTTAAAGCACGTAACGGCACCAACGGTACTGCTGACCAGACCGCTACCAACTCCGAATTCGCTCAGATGTCTGACGAATTGACCCGTATCGCTGCCTCCACCAACCTGAACGGCAAAAACCTGCTGGATGGTTCGGCTGGTACGGTACAACTGCAAGTCGGTGCCAACGTTGGTTCGGCCAACCGCATCGACCTGGTGCTGAGCTCCAAGTTCGACGCTGTCAGCCTGTCGGTAGCCAGCGGTGGTGCTGGTGCTGTTGTTCTGACTGGTGCTACCTCCGCCACTCTGTCTGCGAACATCGACAACGCTATCACCGCGATTGACGCTGCTCTGGCATCGATCAACGCCACCCGCGCAAACCTGGGTGCTTCGCAAAACCGTCTGACCAGCACCATCTCCAACCTGCAGAACATCGTGGAAAACACCACTGCAGCACAAGGTCGTGTACAAGACACCGACTTCGCCGCAGAAACCGCGAACCTGACCAAGCAGCAAACCCTGCAACAGGCTTCTACCTCTGTTCTGGCTCAAGCCAACCAACTGCCTTCCGCTGTACTGAAACTGCTTCAGTAATTTCGGAATGAGTTCAGGCGGGGGGGTGTGCTGGTCACGCTCTCTCGCTTTTTACGTTTAAGAGGTGATGGGCATGGACATGAGCGTAAAGCTTAACGTGTCTTATCCGGCTCCCCAGCAAGCGAGTACCGTTTCGGAAAAAGCACCAGAAAAGCCTCAAGCCGACAGTGTTACTCCTGTGGCGTATAAAAACGAGGATTCGGATGGCGCCAACCTGAAGCATGCGGTGCAGCAGATCGAGAAGTTTGTACAGTCGATCAAGCGCAATCTGGAGTTCTCGATAGACGAACAATCCGGAAAGGTCATCGTCAAGGTGATTGCAAGCGAGACGGGCGAAGTCGTGCGACAGATCCCTTCTGCAGAGGCCCTCAAGCTGGCAGAGAGCCTGAATAATGCAAGCCACGTGTTGTTCGACGCCAAAGTCTGATTCCGATAGATGGCATGAATAATGTTTGTACGTTCTTTGAGCGCTGGTAAGGGTCAAAAGACTGGCAACAACCTGGAGGGAGACGCAACATGGCAAGTCCAATTTTACCGGGTTCGGGCTTAGGCACTGGCCTGGATATCGGTGCGATCGTTACTGCGCTGGTTAACGCCGACAAGTCGGCCAAGCAGACGCAGATCACTAACCTGACCAAAACCAACACGCTGAAGATTTCCGGTGTCGGTTCGTTGAAAAGTGCACTGACGGCCTTCCAGACGGCGCTGACCAACCTTGGCAGCAAGACCAATACCGCATTCGCGGGTTTTACGGCAACGTCCGGTACTCCATCGATCCTCGGTGCGACTTCCGATAACACCGCAGTTGCCGGCACCTACAGCGTTGTTGTGAATAACCTGGCCACCAGTTCGAAAGTAGCCAGTGCTTCTTTTGCCGGCGGTGCAACCAGTGCCATTCCGAGTGGTACTCTGAAAATCAGTCAGAATGGCACTGATTACAATGTCACGATTCCAGCCAATTCGACCTTGCAGAGCACTCGCGATGCCATCAACACGGTGCAGGCGAGCAATGGTATTTCTGCGAACATCGTGACCGACAGCAACGGTGCGTCGCGTCTGGTTATCAGCTCTACCAAGACCGGTTCGGGTTCCGACCTTAAGGTCAGCGGTATTACGGGGCTTGTAATCGATGGTACTCAACCGATGGGCACCAATCCCCCGGCCTCCAGTTCAGGGGCTGTCAATGGGGTTGCCACGGATGCAAGCCTGACGATCGATGGTCTTGCGGTGACTAGCAAGAGCAATACGGTTACCGGTGCAGTGAGTGGTTTGACCTTGAACCTGGCGTCCGTGAGCCCAGGTACTCCGCCGGCGGCTGCCACCGTTACCGTTGCGACCAATACCACCGGTTTGCAGACCTCGATTCAGACGTTCGTAGATTCCTACAACACACTGATGAAAACCATCAATACCCTGTCCAAGGCAACACAGGACGCCGATGGCAAGCTGACGGTTTCGGCAGCGTTTACCGGCGACTCAATGCCACGTTCGCTGATTTCCGATATCCGCAGCGTACTGACTGCACCCGGGGCGGGGGGGCCACTGGCCGTGCTGTCGCAACTGGGTGTAATGACAGACCGCAACACCGGCAACCTCGCGTTCGACACTACCGCATTCGGCAAGACGATGGCCGCCAATGGCATGAGCGGCCAGGTACAGCAGTTTTTCAATGGTACCGACGCTACCAACGGCCTGCTGGCGCGTATGGGCAAGGCTATTACGCCTTATGTGCAGACGGGGGGGGTGCTCGATCAGCGCAATACCAGCCTGCAGACCTTGAGCAAGAACCTTACGGATCAGCAGGCAGCACTGGACTTGCGTGTTACCAACCTGACGGCCACATTGACCGCCAAATACAACGCCATGGACTTGCTGGTCGGGCAAATGAAGGCCACGGGGAATAGCATTACCTCGTTCTTCAACACCTTGAACGCTCAGAAATCCAGCGACTAGTCATGAGTGACGACAAAAACCCGGCTACGCATTTCGGCGTGCGCCGGGTTTTTGTCTTTTGATCTAAAGTTTTCTGGCTCGCAGACGATACACTGGTCATACGAGTCATTGTGGCAATGAGGTAGAACATGAATCCAATGTTAGCCCTTCGGCAGTATCAGAAAGTGGGTGCGCACGCCCAGGCGTCCGAAGCGAGCCCGCATCGTTTGGTGCAAATGTTGATGGAAGGTGGTCTGGACCGCATCGCCCAGGCCAAAGGCGCCATGGAGCGCAAGGATATTCCTGGCAAGTGCGTGTCGATCGGTAAGGCGATTGGCATCATCGGTGGCCTGCGTGAAGGCCTGGATCTCGAAAATTGCGCCGATACCCTTGGCGAACTCGACAGTCTCTATATCTACATGATGAAGCGCCTGACCGAGGCGAACATCAGCAGCGATTCGAAGATTCTCGATGAGGTCGCCGGGTTGCTTCGCACGGTGAAAGAAGGCTGGGACGGCATTGCTGGGCCAGGTCCGCAGTTCTAAGGAGACCACCATGAGTCTTGTATTGCAGCGAATAGAACGGACCCGTGAAGCGCTGGTTGATGCTTTGGCCGAGCGCAATTGGGAGGCAATCGGTCAATTGGATCTGGATTGCCGTTCCTGCATGGAAGACGTCTTGAGTGAGCCTTCGCTGGACGAAGGTGCGCTGCGTGGCAATCTTGAGGAGTTGCTGTTTGTGTACAAGCAATTACTTGAGGTGGCTATGGGGGAGAGGCAAGCGATTGTCGACGAGATGTCGCAGATCAACCAAGCACAAAAGGCGTCAAAGGTTTACCATCTGTTTGGTTAATTAATCCCCGGTTAATCCAAACATAGTGCGCCATAAATTTGACTGTGCACGGTTTTTTGACTTAACTAGTGGCTGGTTCCAGATTTCAGTCGTCTTCAGGCATAACGTGCCTGCGAGCGTTTAGCTTGCCCCAGCATTTTGGGCATTGAGTTGACTAGGGAAGTTGCTATTGCATGTGGCGTGAAACCAAAATTCTGCTGATTGATGACGATAGCGTCCGCCGCCGCGATTTGGCGGTGATTTTAAATTTTCTCGGTGAAGAAAATTTACCCTGCGGTAGCCATGACTGGCAGCAGGCGGTCGGCTCTTTGTCATCTAGTCGTGAAGTCATCTGTGTCCTCATCGGGACGGTCAACGCTCCTGGCGTATTGACGGGCTTGTTAAAGACACTCGCCACATGGGATGAGTTCCTTCCGGTTTTGTTGATGGGCGATAATTCTTCCATTGACCTGCCTGAAGACCAGCGTCGCCGCGTGCTTTCGACCCTGGAAATGCCGCCAAGCTATAGCAAATTGCTTGACTCCCTGCACCGTGCCCAGGTCTATCGCGAGATGTACGACCAGGCCCGCGAGCGCGGTCGTCATCGCGAACCCAATCTTTTCCGCAGTCTCGTCGGCACCAGCCGGGCGATTCAGCACGTGCGTCAGATGATGCAGCAAGTGGCCGACACCGATGCCAGCGTATTGATCCTCGGAGAGTCCGGGACCGGCAAGGAAGTGGTCGCGCGTAACCTTCATTACCATTCCAAGCGTCGTGAAGCGCCCTTCGTGCCGGTCAACTGCGGCGCGATTCCGGCAGAGTTGCTGGAAAGCGAATTGTTCGGCCATGAGAAGGGCGCCTTTACGGGGGCGATCACCAGCCGTGCCGGGCGTTTTGAATTGGCCAACGGCGGCACCTTGTTTCTCGACGAAATCGGCGACATGCCGTTGCCGATGCAGGTCAAGCTGCTGCGCGTGTTGCAGGAGCGCACCTTCGAGCGCGTGGGCAGCAACAAGACTCAAAGCGTTGATGTGCGCATCATCGCCGCGACCCACAAGAATCTTGAAAGCATGATCGAGGTCGGCACTTTCCGCGAAGACCTGTACTACCGTCTGAACGTGTTCCCGATCGAAATGGCACCGCTGCGCGAACGCGTCGAAGACATTCCGCTGCTGATGAACGAGTTGATCTCGCGCATGGAGCACGAGAAGCGTGGTTCGATCCGTTTCAACTCGGCGGCAATCATGTCGCTGTGCCGTCACGGCTGGCCAGGTAACGTCCGCGAACTGGCGAACTTGGTAGAGCGCATGGCGATCATGCATCCGTACGGTGTAATCGGTGTGGTGGAGTTGCCGAAGAAATTCCGCTACGTCGACGATGAAGACGAGCAACTGGTCGACAGTTTGCGCAACGATCTCGAAGAGCGGGTGGCCATCAACGGGCATACCCCGGATTTCACTGCCAATGCCTTGCTGCCGCCGGAAGGCTTGGACCTCAAGGATTATCTCGGTGGTCTTGAGCAAGGGCTGATTCAGCAGGCGCTGGATGATGCCAACGGTATCGTGGCGCGCGCTGCCGAGCGGTTGCGTATCCGTCGCACCACGCTGGTGGAAAAGATGCGCAAATACGGCATGAGCCGTCGTGACGGTGATGAGCAGGCGGATGATTGACGCCTGTTTTTCAAACCCTTCATTTATAGGCATTTTTTTTTAGGCACGGGTATTGCTAAGTCCCTCGCAACGTTCCGTTTCAATGACGGTCAGCCAAGCGAGAGAGCACGATGCCCCAAGCCGCCCAGATGTCTCCTGTCCCTGATGCCCTGGGGCAATCGTCGTCCGTAGAACAGGCAAGCCGGCTTGGCCTTGAGCATGCATTTGCGCTGTTCAACCAGATGTCGAGCCAGTTGACCGATTCCTACAGCATGCTCGAAGCACGGGTCAGCGAACTCAAGGGCGAGCTGGCGGTGGTCAGCGCCCAGCGCATGCAAGAGCTGGCGGAAAAAGAACGCCTGGCCAACCGACTGCAAAACCTCCTCGATCTATTGCCCGGTGGCGTCATCGTCATCGACGCCCAGGGCATCGTGCGCGAAGCCAACCCCGCCGCATGCGAGTTGCTCGGTCTGCCACTTGAAGGCGAACTGTGGCGGCAAGTCATTACTCGTTGTTTTGCGCCCCGTGAAGACGACGGTCACGAAATTTCCCTCAAGGATGGCCGGCGTCTGTCGATTGCCACGCGCTCACTGGATGCCGAGCCTGGTCAGTTGGTGCTGCTCAACGACCTGACTGAAACCCGTCATCTCCAGGATCAACTGGCCCGCCATGAACGCCTGTCGTCCCTCGGTCGTATGGTCGCTTCCCTGGCTCACCAGATTCGCACGCCGTTATCCGCCGCCTTGCTCTACGCCAGTCATTTGACTGAGCAGGAGTTGCCGGTCGAGACCCAGCAACGTTTTGCCGGACGTCTCAAAGAACGTCTGCATGAGCTGGAGCATCAAGTGCGCGACATGTTGGTATTCGCCCGCGGCGAGTTGCCGTTGACGGATCGGGTCTCGCCTAAACAACTGATGCAATCGCTGCAGGCTGCGGCGCTGACCCATGTGCAGGACCTGCCGATCCGCTGGCAGTGCGACAGTCATTCAGGCGAGTTGCTGTGCAGCCGCGATACCCTGGTCGGCGCCATTCTCAATCTCATCGAAAACGCCATTCACGCCAGCGCCGGTGACGTGCGCTTGAAGGTCCATCTGTACGCCCGTGAAAACACTCTGCGTCTGTGTGTCAGCGATAGCGGCAGCGGCATCGATGACGCCGTACTGGCGCGTCTGGGTGAGCCGTTTTTCACGACCAAATCCACCGGAACCGGTCTCGGCCTGACGGTGGTCAAGGCGGTTGCGCGTGCCCATCAAGGCGAATTGAAATTGCGCTCGCGGCTCGGTCGCGGCACCTGTGCGCAGGTGATCCTGCCGTTGTTCAGCCACGCTCAGGGAGCGGAGTGAAGGTCATGGGTATCAAGGTTTTACTGGTCGAGGATGACCGCGCGTTACGCGAAGCATTGGCGGACACGCTGCTGCTCGCCGGGCACGATTACAAGGCCGTCGGTTCGGCGGAAGAGGCGTTGGCCGCCGTTGGCAGCGAGGCGTTCAATCTGGTGCTCAGTGACGTCAACATGCCGGGTATGGACGGTCATCAGTTACTCGGTTTGTTGCGGGCGCGTCAGCCGCAATTGCCGGTGCTGCTGATGACCGCACACGGCTCCGTGGAGCGGGCGGTCGATGCGATGCGTCAGGGCGCGGCGGATTATCTGGTCAAGCCGTTCGAGCCCAAGGCATTGCTTGATCTGGTGGCGCGTCATGCCTTGGGCAGTCTCGGCGCGAGCGAGAGCGAAGGGCCGGTGGCGTTCGAGCCGGCCAGCGCACAGTTGCTCGAATTGGCTGCGCGGGTTGCACGCAGTGACTCCACGGTGTTGATCTCCGGCGAATCCGGGACCGGCAAGGAAGTGCTGGCGCGCTACATTCACCAGCACTCCCATCGTGCCAGTCAGCCGTTCATTGCGATCAACTGTGCCGCAATTCCGGACAACATGCTGGAAGCCACGCTCTTCGGTCACGAGAAAGGTTCGTTCACTGGCGCCATTGCGGCTCAGGCAGGCAAGTTCGAACAGGCCGATGGCGGAACCATTCTGCTCGATGAAATCTCCGAAATGCCCTTGGGCTTGCAGGCCAAATTGCTGCGCGTGCTGCAAGAGCGGGAGGTCGAGCGGGTGGGGGCGCGCAAGCCGATCTCACTGGATATTCGTGTGGTCGCGACCACCAACCGGGACCTGGCTGGGGAAGTGGCGGCGGGGCGTTTCCGTGAAGACCTTTACTATCGCCTCTCGGTGTTTCCATTGGCGTGGCGTCCGTTGCGCGAGCGCACTGCCGACATCCTGCCGTTGGCCGAGCGGCTGCTGACCAAACACGTCAATAAAATGAAGCATGCTGCCGCGCGCCTGTCACCCGAGGCGCAGGCGTGCCTGATCGGTTATCCATGGCCGGGCAATGTGCGTGAGCTGGATAACGCGATCCAGCGTGCGCTGATCCTGCAGCAGGGTGGCTTGATTCAGCCTCAGGATTTTTGCCTGGCTGGTCCGGTTGCCTGCGCGCCACTGCCGACGTTGGCGCTCGCAGCAACACCGATACGGGCCGTCGAGGTGGAGGCTGAGTCAGCCGGGGCACTGGGCGATGACCTGCGTCGCCGTGAGTTCCAAATGATCATCGACACCCTGCGCACCGAGCGTGGCCGCCGCAAAGAGGCCGCCGAGCGCCTGGGCATCAGCCCGCGCACCCTGCGCTACAAGCTGGCGCAAATGCGCGATGCCGGAATGGACGTCGAAGCGTATTTGTTCGCAACCTGATTCGGGAGCGGCATGGTCAACCAGGCCACAATGCGCTTCCCCTGCAGGAGCTGGCTTGCCAGCGATAGCGGCATCGCAGCCGCCATCGAATCGCTGGCAAGCCAGCTCCTACAGAGCGTTGCGATGAGAGGTCGGTAGAGCTTTTGTATAGCGTAGCCACGGAGCTGGCACCCTTGTTGCTAACACCTCAATACCCGCCGAGTGAGTGTCAAAAAATTGCGGGTCGCCAAAGAGAGAAATCATGAGCCAAGGTATTGAATTCAATCGGTTGATGCTGGACATGCGCGCCATGCAAATGGACGCCATGTCTGCGCCGAAATCGACTGCCGCCGTCCCTGAACTGAATGGCAGCAGCTTTTCCGACATGCTCGGTCAGGCCGTCAATAAAGTGAACGACACCCAGCAGGCATCCACTCAGTTGGCCAGTGCGTTCGAGATCGGCAAGAGCGGCGTCGACCTGACGGACGTGATGATTTCCTCGCAAAAAGCCAGCGTGTCTTTCCAGGCATTGACCCAAGTGCGTAACAAGCTGGTTCAGGCTTACCAAGACATCATGCAGATGCCGGTTTAAGGACGAGATTGAGTCATGGCAGAAGCAGTCGCCGATAACGTTCCGGCCAAGGCCACTCCAATAGACGGCAAACCGCCGCTGTTCGGTTTGTCCTTCCTGGAGAACCTTTCCGAAATGACCATGTTGCGTCAGGTAGGCCTGTTGGTCGGCCTGGCCGCGAGCGTGGCGATTGGTTTCGCCGTGGTGCTGTGGTCCCAGCAACCGGACTACCGGCCGCTCTACGGCAGCCTTGCCGGTATGGACGCCAAGCAGGTCATGGACACCCTGGCCTCTGCCGATATTCCCTACACCGTTGAGCCCAATTCCGGAGCCTTGCTGGTCAAGGCCGATGACCTGTCCCGTGCGCGCCTGAAACTGGCGGCCGCTGGTGTCACTCCCAGTGACGGCAACATCGGTTTTGAAATCCTCGACAAGGAGCAAGGCCTCGGCACCAGCCAGTTCATGGAGGCGACCCGCTACCGTCGCGGTCTCGAAGGCGAACTGGCGCGGACCATCTCCAGCCTGAACAACGTCAAGGGTGCCCGCGTGCACCTGGCGATTCCGAAGAGTTCGGTGTTCGTGCGCGACGAGCGCAAGCCGAGTGCTTCGGTTCTGGTTGAACTCTATTCCGGCCGCTCGCTGGAACCGGGCCAGGTTGTCGCCATCATCAATCTGGTGGCGACCAGCGTTCCTGAGCTCAGCAAGTCGCAGATCACCGTGGTCGACCAGAAGGGCAACCTGCTCTCCGATCAGGCGGAAAATTCCGAACTGACCATGGCCGGCAAGCAATTCGATTACAGCCGTCGCATGGAAAGCATGCTCACCCAGCGCGTGCACAACATCCTGCAACCGGTACTCGGCAATGATCGCTACAAGGCGGAAGTGTCGGCCGATGTGGATTTCAGTGCCGTCGAATCGACTTCCGAACAGTTCAACCCCGACCAACCGGCGTTGCGCAGCGAGCAGTCGGTCAACGAACAGCGTACCGCCAGCAATGGCCCGCAAGGCGTGCCGGGTGCCCTGAGCAACCAGCCGCCCGCGCCAGCCTCCGCGCCGCAAACCACCGGTGGCGCCACCGCGTCGGCCGGCATGGTGCAGCCAGGCCAGCCGCTGCTGGATGCCAACGGCCAGCAGATCATGGACCCGGCCACCGGCCAGCCGATGCTCGCGCCGTACCCAGCGGACAAGCGTCAACAATCCACCAAGAACTTCGAGCTCGACCGTTCCATCAGTCACACCAAGCAGCAGCAGGGTCGTTTGAATCGCCTGTCGGTGTCGGTGGTGGTGGATGATCAGGTCAAGATCAACCCGGCCAATGGTGAAACCACCCGTGCGCCGTGGACCGCCGATGAACTGGCGCGCTTCACCCGTCTGGTGCAAGACGCGGTCGGCTTCGACGCCAGCCGTGGCGACAGCGTCAGCGTGATCAACATGCCGTTCTCTTCCGAGCGCGGTGAAGTGATTGCCGATATTCCGTTCTACTCGCAGCCGTGGTTCTGGGACATCGTCAAGCAAGTGCTGGGCGTGTTGTTCATCCTCGTGCTGGTGTTCGGCGTGCTGCGTCCGGTGCTCAACAACATCACCGGTGGTGGCAAAGGCAAGCAGTTGGCCGGCATTGGCAGCGATGTCGAGTTGGGTGGCATGGGCGGCCTGGACGGCGAACTGGCCAACGACCGTGTCAGCCTCGGCGGCCCGCAAAGCATCCTGCTGCCGAGCCCGAGCGAAGGCTATGACGCGCAGTTGAACGCAATCAAGAGTCTGGTGGCAGAAGATCCGGGTCGCGTGGCCCAGGTCGTGAAAGAGTGGATTAACGCAGATGAGTGATAACCGAGCCGTTGCCGCCAAACTGTCCAAGGTCGACAAAGCCGCAATCCTGCTGCTGTCCCTCGGTTCTACGGACGCCGCACAGGTGCTGCGCCACATGGGGCCCAAAGAGGTCCAGCGTGTGGGTGTGGCCATGGCGCAGATGGGTAACGTGCACCGTGAGCAAGTCGAACAGGTAATGAGCGAGTTCGTCGACATCGTCGGCGACCAGACCAGCCTCGGCGTCGGCTCCGACGACTACGTACGTAAAATGCTTACCCAGGCCCTGGGCGAAGACAAGGCCAACGGCCTGATCGACCGCATCCTGCTGGGCGGCAACACCAGTGGCCTCGACAGCCTGAAGTGGATGGAACCGCGCGCCGTTGCCGACGTGATCCGTTACGAGCACCCGCAGATCCAGGCGATCGTCGTGGCGTATCTCGACCCGGACCAGGCCGGTGAAGTACTCGGCAACTTCGACCACAAGGTGCGCCTGGACATCATCCTGCGCGTCTCGTCGTTGAACACCGTGCAGCCCGCCGCGCTGAAAGAACTCAACCAGATTCTCGAGAAGCAGTTCTCCGGCAACTCGAATGCCTCGCGCACCACCCTGGGTGGTATCAAGCGTGCGGCCGACATCATGAACTTCCTCGACAGCTCGATCGAAGGCCAGCTCATGGACTCGATCCGCGAAGTCGACGAAGACCTGTCCGGTCAGATCGAAGACCTCATGTTCGTGTTCAACAACCTGGCCGATGTCGACGACCGCGGTATCCAGGCCTTGCTGCGCGAAGTGTCCTCCGACGTGCTGGTGCTGGCGCTCAAGGGCTCGGACGAAGGCGTCAAGGAAAAGATCTTCAAGAACATGTCCAAGCGTGCGGCCGAGCTGTTGCGCGACGACCTGGAAGCCAAGGGCCCGGTGCGCGTCAGCGATGTGGAAACTGCGCAGAAGGAAATCCTCACCATCGCTCGCCGTATGGCCGAGGCCGGAGAAATCGTTCTCGGCGGCAAGGGCGGCGAGGAAATGATCTAACACCATGGCCAAGCATGATGAGTCACCCACTGACCTGATCCGGGCCAGGGATGTCAGTGGTTTCGCTGCCTGGGCGCTGCCCAGCTTCGACCCGCCCGCACCCGAGCCAGAACCGGAGCCGGAACCCGAGCCGCCGGAAATGGAAGAAGTGCCGCTGGAAGAAGTCCAGCCACTGACCCTCGAAGAACTCGAAAGCATTCGCCAGGAAGCCTACAACGAAGGCTTCGCCACCGGTGAGCGAGAGGGATTTCACAGCACCACGCTCAAGGTTCGTCAGGAAGCCGAAGTCGCGCTGGCCGCCAAGATCGCCGGTCTCGAGCAACTGATGACGCATCTGTTCGAGCCCATCGCCGAGCAGGACACCCTGATTGAAAAGTCCTTGGTCGATCTCGTGCAGCACATCACCAAACAGGTGATTCAGCGCGAACTGGCCATCGACTCAACGCAAATCGAACACGTCATGCGCGAAGCCCTCAAGCTCCTGCCGCTGGGCGTCGGCAATGTGCGGCTGTACATCAATCCGCAGGATTTCGAGCAGGTCAAAGCCCTGCGCGAGCGTCATGAAGAAACCTGGCGCATTGTTGAGGACGAGTCGCTCTTGCCTGGCGGTTGCCGGGTCGAAACCGAACACAGCCGTATCGACGCCACGGTCGAAACCCGCGTCAAGCAGGTCATGGACAAGCTGTTCGATCAGCTTCACGATCAAGCGCTGCACCCGGCCGCACCGGACCTTAGCCTTGAGTTGCCGATCGAAGCCAAACCGGTGACCGCGCCAGAACCGGACGCGCCTGATGCGCCTTGAACGCACCAGTTTTGCCAAGCGCCTGGGCAGTTATGCCGAGGCCGCGACACTGGCCGGCGCCCCGATCCTCGAAGGCCGCTTGCTGCGCATGGTCGGCCTGACCCTCGAAGCCGAAGGCCTGCGCGCCGCCATGGGCAGCCGCTGCATGGTCATTAACGATGACAGCTATCACCCGGTGCAGGTTGAAGCCGAAGTCATGGGTTTCTCTGGCAGCAAAGTCTTCCTGATGCCGGTCGGCAGTGTCGCCGGCATCGCACCCGGCGCCCGCGTTGTTCCCTTGTCGGATACCGGGCGTCTGCCGATGGGCATGAGCATGCTCGGCCGGGTGCTCGACGGTGCCGGTCGTGCGCTGGACGGCAAGGGCGGGATGAAGGCCGAAGACTGGGTGCCGATGGACGGCCCGACCATCAACCCGCTCAAGCGTGAACCAATCAGCGAGCCGCTGGACGTGGGCATTCGTTGCATCAACGGCATGTTGACGGTCGGTCGCGGTCAGCGGCTCGGCTTGTTCGCCGGTACCGGCGTCGGTAAATCCGTACTGCTAGGCATGATGACCCGCTTCACCGAGGCTGACATTATCGTCGTCGGGCTGATCGGCGAGCGGGGTCGTGAAGTTAAAGAGTTCATCGAGCACATCCTCGGTGAAGAAGGGCTCAAGCGTTCCGTAGTGGTGGCGTCCCCAGCGGACGATGCGCCGCTGATGCGTTTGCGCGCGGCCATGTACTGCACGCGGATCGCCGAGTACTTCCGCGACAAGGGCAAGAACGTCCTGTTGCTGATGGATTCCCTGACCCGTTTCGCCCAGGCCCAGCGGGAAATCGCCCTGGCCATCGGCGAGCCTCCGGCGACCAAGGGTTATCCGCCGTCAGTGTTCGCCAAGTTGCCGAAACTGGTGGAGCGGGCCGGTAATGCCGAGAAGGGCGGCGGTTCGATCACTGCGTTCTACACCGTGCTGTCCGAAGGCGATGACCAGCAAGACCCGATTGCCGACTCGGCGCGAGGCGTGCTCGACGGGCACATCGTTTTGTCGCGGCGACTGGCCGAGGAAGGTCATTACCCGGCCATCGATATCGAAGCGTCCATCAGCCGGGTGATGCCGGCGGTGGTATCGCCGGAGCACATGATGCGTGCGCAGTATTTCAAGCAGTTGTGGTCGCGCTATCAGCAGAGCCGCGATTTGATCAGTGTCGGTGCCTACGTCGCTGGCGGCGATCGCGAGACCGACCTGGCAATTTCGCTGCAACCGCAGTTGGTCAAATACCTGCGTCAAGGACTCAACGACAGCATCAGCCTGGGCGAAAGCGAAGCGTATCTCGCGTCGATCTTCGCGCCCGCGGCGGGCGGTTAACCGGCCATGGCCCAGACTCGGGCAGGGCGTCTGGCGCCCGTGGTGGAGATGGCTGAAAAGGCCGAGAAAACCGCGGTGCAGCGTCTCGGGCATTTCCAGGGTCAGGTGCGACTGGCGGAAAGCAAACTCGCCGACCTCGAAGCCTTTCGTCTCGATTATCAAGAGCAGTGGATCGTGCGCGGCAGCAGTGGCGTCTCGGGCCAGTGGCTGTTGGGTTATCAAGGGTTCCTGGCGCAACTGGGCACGGCCATCGACCAGCAGCGGCAAAGCCTGGCCTGGCACCAGAACAATCTGAACAAGGCGCGGGAAACCTGGCAGCAGGCGTTCGCCCGGGTCGAAGGCTTGCGCAAACTGGTGCAGCGATACATGGATGAAGCGCGGGCGCTGGAAGACAGGCGCGAGCAGAAATTGCTCGACGAATTGTCCCAGCGGTTGCCGCGGCAGGATGCGTATTGAGTCAGGTGAACCGTGTATCGTTCATCGCGGGCAAGCCACGCTCCCACGGGATTAGTGTTGTTTTTGAAATGTCGCCAATCCTGTGGGAGCGTGGCTTGCCCGCGATGGCGATCTGATGGGCACCACGATATCCAAACCTTGCCCCAACCTCTACCAAATGCTAAACCTTGTACAAGAAGGTTCCCCAATGACAAGGAAGCCATGACATGTCAGTTATTACAGAAATCTCTCCCGATGGACAAAAACTGACGATATCGGTCAAGGGACGATTCGATTTCGCCAAGCATCAGGAGTTTCGCGAATCCTACGAGAACAAAGCGCTCACCGCAGTGGTGGTCGACTTGAAGGAAGCAACCTATCTCGATAGCTCTGCACTGGGCATGTTGCTTCTATTGCGCGACCACGCCGGTGGCGAGGATTCCGACATTCGCGTCGTCAACAGCAGTTCTGACGTACGGAAAATCCTCGCGATTTCCAACTTCGACAAACTGTTCGACATCACTTGATCACCGTGCAATCTGCACTCGAATCGCTGACGATTCTTATCGCTGAAGACAGCGCGGCCGATCGCATGCTGCTGTCGAGTATCGTCCGCCGCCAAGGTCATGAAGTATTGACGGCGGCCAACGGTGCCGAGGCGGTCGAAGCGTTCCGCCAGCAGCGACCGCAACTGGTATTGATGGATGCGATGATGCCGGTGATGGACGGCTTCGAAGCTGCCCGGCAGATCAAGGAGCTGGCCGGGGAAACCTTGGTGCCGATCATCTTCCTCACTTCACTGTCCGAAAACGAAGCGCTGGCCCGTTGTCTGGAAGCCGGTGGCGACGACTTTTTGGCGAAGCCCTACAACCAGGTGATCCTCGCCGCCAAGATCAAGGCGATGGATCGCTTGCGGCGGTTGCAGGCGACCGTGTTGCAACAGCGTGACCAAATTGCCCGCCACCACGATTACTTGCTCAACGAGCAGCGGGTGGCCAAGGCTGTGTTCGACAAAGTGGCCCACTCTGGCTGCCTGAATGCCCCCAATATCCGCTACCTGCAATCCCCTTACGCATTGTTCAACGGCGATCTACTGCTGGCTGCGTTTACCCCGGCCGGCGACATGCATGTGCTGCTCGGCGATTTCACTGGTCATGGCCTGCCGGCCGCAGTCGGTGCGATGCCTCTGGCCGAAGTTTTCTACGGCATGACCGCCAAGGGTTACGGCTTGCCGGAAACCCTGCGCGAGATGAATGCCAAGCTCAAGCGCATCCTGCCGGTGGACATGTTCTGCTGCGCAACGCTGATGTGCCTGAGTTTTCAGCGCCGCTCTGTGGAGGTCTGGAATGGCGGCATGCCGGACGGTTATCTGCATAGCATTGCCAGCGGTGAACGAACGCCGCTGACGGCCCGGCATTTGCCGCTTGGCGTGCTGAGCCCGCAGACATTCGATGATCGCACCGAAGTGTTTCCGATGGCGCTCGGAGATCGGGTGTTCCTGTTGTCTGATGGAGTGGTCGATACCTGCGATGCCAATGATCAGTCGTTCGGTGTGGAGCGCTTGCAGCAGGTGTTCGCAGCCAATCGACAGCCTGATTTGCTGTTCGAAGAAATCGAGCAGGCGTTGCGGGACTTTCGCGGTGAAGCGCGTGACGATGTCAGCATGGTCGAGATCAGCCTGCTGGAACCGGCGCAGCTGACGCCGCCAGCGCTGGTCTATTCCGACAGCGGCCAGTCCTGCCCGCTGGACTGGTCGGTGAGTTTCGAATATCGCGCTGCTACGCTCAAACGCTTCAATCCGCTGCCGTATCTGTTGCAATTGCTGCTTGAGGTCCATGGCCTGCGAGCGCAAAGCGGGGCGTTGTACAGTGTAATGGCCGAGTTGTACTCCAATGCGCTGGAGCATGGTGTGCTTGGCCTGGACTCAAGCCTCAAGCGCGATGCCTCGGGTTTCGCCCGCTACTATCAGCAACGCAATACGCGCCTTGACGAGCTGCAAGACGGGTTTGTGCGGGTGCATTTGCAGGTAACGCCTGATGGCGAGGGTGGTCGCCTAGTGATTCGCGTCGAGGACAGCGGCAAGGGATTTGATGTCGAACGTGTGATGGAACGCCCCGTAGACCCTGTCCGTTTGTCGGGGCGCGGGGTCAGTCTGATCCGCCAATTGGGGCGTAATGCCCGTTGGTCCGACGATGGTCGATGTGCCCGCGTGGAGTTTTACTGGGAGGCTCTGGCATAATCCGCGCATTCTTGATCAAGGAGTGAGCAAGTGGCTGACACACATCTGGATCCCGACGTGCTGAGCGCGTTGCGGGAGGTCATGGAGGATGGGTTTTCGACGTTGATCGATACCTTCCTCACGGATTCCAAAGAGCGGTTGCAGCGGATTAAGGCTGGCGATGCTGCGCAGATCTTTGAAGCCGCACATAGCTTCAAAGGTAGCAGCAGCAACATGGGCGCCTTGGTTCTCGCCTCGCTATGTCATGAACTTGAACAGTTGGCCAAGGACAACGATCTTCAGGGAGCAGGCGTACTCGTCGATAAAATTGAACAAGAGTTCGACTTGATTCGCCCGCTCTATGAAGCAGAGCGTGAACGTTCTTCTTTTACCGTCGGGCGCTTTTGATACTGGCTTGAAAGAACTGGCTCGACCCTTGCAGTAATCTCCGTAACTGTACCTACGATCCCAGTACAGCGGAGACCGTTTAAATGCCCGTGACCCCCAATTTGCTTCTTCAGGCCGCCGCGCAGGCCAAGACTCAAGCTGCCTCCGCCAATTCCACGGCGTTGAGCGCTGAGCCCGGGGACAAGGCGTCCAGCTTCGCTCAGGTCTATGCCAGGCAGGCGCAGAACAAGCCCGTTGCGACTGATGATGCACCGACCCGGTCGACGCGTGACAAGGCTGCGGACAGCACCGGCAAAAAAGATCTCGCCGACAACAAATCTGCCGCCGCCGAACCGGCAGTTGCCGATAACGGCAAAACCTTGCCCGCCGATAAACCGGCAGCGTCCGATGATCAGGCCGCCAGCGATGATGACGCGCAGACCGCACCAACGCCGGTTGTCGATGCCGCACCGATTGATCCGGCGCTTGATCCAGCCTTGATTCAGCCAGTGGTCACCGCGCCCGTAGCGGTCACGCCGCCGGTGGTTGAGACTGCGCAGCCAGTGGCCGAAGTACCGGTCTTGGCGGCCGCGGCATCTGCCGTGACGACAGCGGTCGCCACCGCGGACAGCGATTTCGATCCCGAAGCCGATCCCCTCGACGCATTACCCGCCCTGCGCATGGCCATGGAGCAGAGCGGACATGTTTCCGCCTCCAGCCAGGCGCAGCCGAAAGCGGAACCGACTTCCGCCCAGGCTCAGGCTGATGGCGAACAAACGTCGGCGCAGAACTTTGCCGCAGGCATGGCCGGCATGCTCGATGTGCAGGCCGACAAGGACAGCACCGGTCAGGGCAGCGACAAGGCCTTCAGTGGCCTGATCGACGATGGCCTGAAGGACCTCAAGTCAGCTACCAGCGATACCCGTGTCGACGATTTCGCGAACCGTCTGGCGGCGCTGACGCAAGCCGCGACACCGAAAACCGCCAACGCATTGCCGGTGAATCAGCCGATCGCCATGCACCAGAGCGGCTGGACCGAGGAAGTGGTGAATAGGGTCATGTACCTGTCGAGCGCCAATCTGAAAGCGGCCGACATCCAGTTGCAACCGGCCGAACTCGGGCGCCTGGATATTCGCGTGAACATGGTGCCGGACCAGCAGACCCAAGTGACGTTCATGAGCGCTCATCCGGGCGTTCGCGAAGCGCTGGACGGCCAGATGCATCGCCTGCGTGACATGTTTGCGCAGCAGGGCATGGGCCAGGTCGACGTCAACGTGTCCGACCAGTCCCGTGGCTCGCAACAAGGGCAGGAACAGGCGCAACAGCAGGGGCAGAGTGGACGTGCCACGGCCAGTGGCAGTCGCCTCGATTCGATGGATGACGACGTCGCTCCAAGTGTTGCTGAAGTGGCGCCTGCGGTCACCAGCGTGATTGGTTCCAGCGCGGTCGATTACTACGCCTGATAAAACGGGGCACCCCCGAAAAGATCGCAGCTTCGGCAGCTCCTACAGTGGAATGATGTACACCCTGTAGGAGCTGCCGAAGGCTGCGATCTTTTGCTTTTCAATACCCCGCCATTTTTCTTCAGTTACTTCTGGCATAACACTTGCTCTTGCCTTGCCGTGCGACTGTGAAAACCCGATTAGTGACGGATTATTGGCATGGCGAAGAGCGACGCAGCAGTAAAAGACCCCGCAACCAAAGGCAAACTCAAGCTGATTATTTTGATCGTAGTGGCCCTGCTGCTGGCGATCGGCTTGTCCGTGGGGGCGACCTGGTACTTCATGCACAGCGCTCAGAGCAAGCCTGCCGCCGTGGTTGAAACCGCGCCACAAGGCAAACAACCGGCGATATTCGAGTCGATGGCGCCGGCGTTCGTGGCCAACTTCAACCAGAACGGTCGTCAGCGCTACATGCAGGTGAGCATCACCATGCTCGGCCGCAACCAGGTCGATCTGGACGCGCTGAAAGTCCACATGCCGGTGATCCGCAATAACCTGGTCATGCTGTTCTCCGGGCAAGACTTCGCCACGCTCGCATCGCCGGTCGGCCAGGAAATGCTGCGGCAGAAGGCCACGGCCAGCGTCCAGGAAGTAGCACAGAAAGAACTCGGCAAAGTGGTCGTCGAACAGTTGCTTTTCACTAATTTCGTACTGCAGTAGGAACACGACATGGCCGTGCAGGACCTGCTGTCCCAGGATGAGATCGACGCGCTGTTGCATGGCGTCGACGATGGTCTGGTACAGACCGATATCGCTGCCGAACCCGGCACCGTCAAAAGCTACGACCTGACCAGCCAGGATCGCATCGTCCGTGGACGCATGCCGACCTTGGAAATGATCAACGAGCGTTTCGCCCGCTACACGCGCATCAGCATGTTCAACATGCTGCGCCGCTCGGCGGATGTGGCGGTCGGTGGCGTGCAGGTGATGAAGTTCGGCGAATACGTGCACTCGCTGTACGTGCCGACCAGTCTCAACCTGGTCAAGATCAAGCCGTTGCGCGGCACCGCGTTGTTCATCCTCGACGCCAAACTGGTGTTCAAGCTGGTGGACAACTTCTTCGGTGGCGACGGCCGTCACGCCAAGATCGAAGGGCGTGAATTCACCCCGACCGAACTGCGTGTGGTGCGCATGGTGCTGGAGCAGGCCTTCGTCGATTTGAAGGAAGCCTGGCAGGCGATCATGGAAGTGAATTTCGAGTACATCAACTCGGAAGTGAACCCGGCCATGGCCAACATCGTCGGCCCGAGCGAAGCGATCGTGGTCTCGACCTTCCACATCGAACTCGATGGCGGTGGCGGCGACCTGCACGTGACCATGCCGTACTCGATGATCGAGCCGGTGCGCGAAATGCTCGACGCCGGCTTCCAGTCGGACCTCGACGATCAGGACGAACGCTGGGTCAACGCCCTGCGCCAGGACGTGCTGGATGTCGACGTGCCGATCGGCGCCACGGTTGCCCGTCGCCAGTTGAAGCTGCGCGACATCCTGCACATGCAGCCGGGCGACATTATCCCGGTGGAAATGCCGGAAGACATGATCATGCGCGCCAACGGCGTGCCGGCCTTCAAGGTCAAGATGGGCTCGCACAAAGGCAACCTTGCGTTGCAGGTGATCGAGCCAATCGAGCGCCGCTGACCGGCGCTCCCACCCCTATTTGAAATGACCGCTTCTGATTGAAGCGTCGCTCGCCGAGGACAAATGATGGCTGACGATATGAATACCCAGGACGACCAGGCGCTGGCCGATGAATGGGCTGCGGCCCTGGAAGAAACCGGTGACGCCGGGCAGGCCGACATCGATGCGCTGCTGGCCGCCGATGCAGGCGTTTCCAGCTCCAACCGCTTGCCAATGGAAGAGTTCGGCAGCGTGCCGCGCAACAACGATCCGGTTAGCCTTGAAGGCCCGAACCTGGACGTGATCCTCGATATCCCGGTGTCGATTTCCATGGAAGTGGGCAGCACCGACATCAACATCCGCAACCTGCTGCAACTCAACCAGGGTTCGGTGATCGAGCTCGATCGCCTGGCCGGTGAGCCGCTGGACGTGCTGGTCAACGGCACGCTGATCGCTCACGGCGAAGTGGTGGTGGTCAACGAGAAGTTCGGCATCCGCCTGACCGACGTGATCAGCCCAAGCGAACGCATCAAGAAGCTGCGCTGAGTGAAAAAGCTTTTCGGTTTAGTGCTCGGGTTGGCGTTGCCGTTTAGCGTTCTGGCGGCCGAGCCTGTTGCGACCGCGGCTGCTGCGCCCGTCGCCAGTGGCGGAGTGGCCGGGCAATTGACGCAACTGGTGTTCGGTTTGTTGCTGGTGCTGGGGCTGATCTTCTTCCTTGCCTGGCTGCTGCGCCGCGTCCAGCAGGCGGGGCCGGCAGGCAAAGGGCAGGTGATCGAGTTGATCGGTTCCCGCGCGCTGGGGCCACGTGACCGCTTGATGCTTGTGCAAGTCGGCAACGAACAGATTCTGCTCGGTCTCAGTCCCGGCACCATCACCGCGCTGCATGTGATGAAAGATCCGATTGAGGTGCCGACCGCCACCGACAAAGCGACTCCGGAGTTCGCCCAGCATCTGTTGAAGATACTCGGCAAGGATCAGAAGGATAAGAAGTAATGGGTGCGTTACGCATCGTCTTGACGCTGGCCCTGATGCTGGCCGCGCCGCTGGCGTTCGCCGCCGATCCGTTGTCGATCCCGGCGATCACGTTGGGCACCAACGCGCAGGGCGCTCAGGAATACTCGGTCAGCCTGCAAATCCTGCTGATCATGACCGCGCTGAGTTTCATCCCGGCGTTCGTCATGCTGATGACCAGCTTCACCCGGATCATCATCGTTTTCTCGATCCTGCGTCAGGCCCTTGGCCTGCAGCAGACACCGTCGAACCAGATCCTCACCGGCATGGCGCTGTTCCTGACCCTGTTCATCATGGCGCCGGTGTTCGACCGGGTTAACCAGGACGCCTTGCAGCCGTACCTGGCGGAAAAAATGACCGCCCAGGATGCCGTGGCCAAGGCTCAGGTGCCGATCAAGGACTTCATGCTCGCCCAGACCCGCACCAGCGATCTGGAATTGTTCATGCGCCTGTCCAAGCGCACTGACATTGCTACTCCGGATCAAGCGCCCTTGACCATTCTGGTGCCGGCGTTCGTGACCTCTGAACTGAAGACCGCGTTCCAGATCGGGTTCATGATCTTCATTCCGTTCCTGATCATCGACCTGGTCGTGGCCAGTGTGCTGATGGCCATGGGTATGATGATGCTGTCGCCGCTGATCATTTCCCTGCCGTTCAAGATCATGTTGTTTGTATTGGTGGATGGCTGGGCGCTGATCATTGGCACCCTGGCCAGCAGCTTCGGCGGTGTTTCGCCATGACGCCAGAAGTTGCCGTCGACATCTTCCGCGAAGCGCTGTGGCTGACCACCATGATGGTGGCGATCCTGGTGATTCCGAGTTTGCTGGTGGGCCTGTTGGTGGCGATGTTTCAGGCCGCCACCCAGATCAACGAACAAACCCTGAGCTTTTTGCCGCGTCTGTTGGTGATGCTGGTGACGCTGATCGTCGGCGGCCCGTGGCTGGTGCAGACCTTCATGGAATACATCCTGCAGTTGTACGGCAGTATTCCGCAGGTCATCGGCTAAGCCATGTCCTCGCTGCTGCAATTGACGGATACCCAGATCAGCACTTGGGTGGCGACCTTCATGTTGCCGCTGTTTCGCGTGGCTTCAATACTGATGGTCATGCCTGTGTTCGGTACGACCCTGGTGCCGCGCCGGGTACGCCTGTATTTCGCCGTGGCGATTACCGTGGTCATCGCCCCGGGCCTGCCGCCCATGCCGCCGGTGAATGCGCTGGACTTGAGCGGGTTGTTGCTGATTGCCGAGCAGATCCTCGTCGGTGCGGTGCTGGGGTTTTCGCTGCAACTGTTCTTCCAGGCTTTCGTCATTGCCGGGCAAATCGTCGCCATTCAAATGGGCATGGGCTTCGCTTCGATGATCGACCCGGTCAACGGCGTGTCGACAGCGGTCATCGGGCAGTTTTTCACCATGCTGGTGACGCTATTGTTCCTCTCGATGAATGGCCATCTGGTGGTGTTCGAAGTGCTCACCGAAAGCTTCACTACGCTGCCAGTCGGGAGCGGGTTGATGGTCAATCATTTCTGGGAGCTGGCCGGCAAGCTGGGTTGGGTGCTTGGCGCGGCGCTGGTGCTGGTGTTGCCGGCGATTACCGCGTTGCTGGTGGTCAATATTGCATTCGGCGTGATGACCCGGGCGGCACCGCAGCTCAATATTTTTTCCATCGGTTTCCCACTGATACTGGTGCTCGGGCTGTTTATCGTCTGGGTCGGTCTGGCGGACATTCTCAATCAGTATCAACCGCTGGCCTCCGAGGCTTTGCAGTTTTTACGCGAACTGGCACAGGCGCGCTGAGTCATGGCTGAGAGCGAAAGCGGTCAGGACAAAACAGAAGACCCCACGGAGAAGAAGAAAAAGGACGCTCGGGAGAAGGGTGAAATTGCACGCTCCAAGGAGCTCAATACCTTGGCCATCATGTTGGTTGGTGCCAGTGCACTGCTGATTTTCGGCGGGGCCATGGCGCAAGACATGATGGAGCTGATGCGCCTGAACTTCTCGATACCGCGGGAAGTGATCATGGATCAACGCTCCATGGCCAGTTATCTGCTGCACTCGGGACTGATTGCCCTGTGGTCGATTCAGCCGGTGATGCTTACATTGGTGCTGGCCGCCATCATTGGCCCGATTTCCCTGGGCGGATGGCTGTTCGCGGCGGGCTCCCTGGCGCCCAAGTTCAGTCGGCTCAACCCCGCACCCGGCCTCAAACGCATGTTCTCCACCAAGGCATTGGTGGAGCTGCTCAAGGCCTTGGCCAAGTTCTTCATCATCCTCTTCGTGGCCCTGGCGGTACTGTCGGCGGACATCGACGATTTGCTGCGCATCGCCCATGAACCGCTGGACCGGGCGATCATCCACAGCCTGCAATTGGTCGGCTGGAGTACCTTGTGGATGGCTTGTGGGCTGATCATCATCGCCGCCGTGGACGTCCCGGTACAGCTCTGGGAAAGCCACAAGAAACTGCTGATGACCAAGCAGGAAGTGCGCGACGAGCATAAGGATGCGGAGGGTCGGCCGGAGGTCAAGCAACGGATTCGCCAGCTGCAACGCGAAATGTCCCAACGGCGGATGATGGCCGCGATTCCCGAGGCGGACGTGGTCATCACCAACCCGACCCACTACGCGGTGGCGCTCAAGTACGACCCGGACAAGGGCGGCGCGCCAATGCTGATCGCCAAGGGCACTGACTTCCTCGCCCTGAAAATTCGCGAGATTGCGGCGGCTAATGAAATTTTGTTGCTGGAATCGCCGGGGTTGGCGCGGTCGATCTACTACTCCACGGAACTTGAGCAGGAAATTCCGGGCGGGTTGTATCTCGCTGTGGCGCAGGTGTTGGCGTATGTCTATCAGATTCGCCAGTACCGCGCGGGCAAAGGAAAGCGGCCGGAGCCGCTTAAGGATGATTTGCCGATTCCGCCGGATTTGCGGCGGGATGCTTGATCTGCTGAAAATCAAAAGATCGCAGCCTTCGGCAGCTCCTACATTGGAATGCGTTTCCCTGTAGGAGCTGCCGAAGGCTGCGATCTTTTTGATTCTGCCTCTGAAAACCCTCTATTTCCTGCCCTGGCAAAAGTTGGAAAGCTTCTTGCAGTAGCCGCCCTGCGCCTGCTTCAGGCGTCAAAAGTTTGCTTTAAAGGAACGGGGAAAACCGGTGGATCGCTCTCAGTTATTCAACACTGCTCGCACAAACGTTGCCGATTTGAGTCGGGGCAACCTGGGTGTGCCGTTGTTGCTGCTGGTCATGCTGGCGATGATGATGTTGCCGGTGCCGCCGTTCCTGCTGGACGTGTTTTTCACCTTCAACATTGCCCTGTCGATTGTCGTGCTGCTGGTCTGCGTGTACGCCTTGCGGCCGCTGGATTTCGCGGTGTTCCCGACCATTCTGCTGGTGGCGACCTTGTTGCGGCTGGCGTTGAACGTGGCTTCGACGCGGGTGGTGATGCTCCACGGTCAGGACGGTCATGCGGCCGCGGGCAAGGTGATCCAGGCCTTCGGTGAGGTGGTGATCGGCGGGAACTACGTGGTGGGTATCGTGGTTTTCGCGATTTTGATGATCATCAACTTCGTCGTGGTGACCAAGGGCGCCGGGCGGATTTCCGAGGTGAGCGCGCGATTCACCCTCGATGCGATGCCCGGCAAACAAATGGCCATCGACGCCGACCTGAACGCCGGCCTGATCGATCAGAACCAGGCCAAACTGCGCCGGATGGAAGTGGCCCAGGAAGCCGAGTTCTACGGTTCCATGGACGGTGCCAGCAAATTCGTGCGCGGTGACGCCATTGCCGGCCTGCTGATTCTGTTTATCAACCTGATCGGCGGCATGGCGGTCGGTATCTTCCAGCACGGCATGACCTTCGGCGACGCCGGCAAGGTATACGCGCTGTTGACCATTGGTGACGGTTTGGTGGCGCAATTGCCATCACTGCTGTTGTCCACCGCGGCGGCGATCATGGTGACCCGTGCTTCCGGCTCGGAAGACATGGGCAAGCAGATCAATCGTCAGATGTTCGCCTCGCCCAAGGCGCTGGCAGTGGCGGCTGGCCTGATGGCGGTCATGGGCCTGGTGCCCGGCATGCCGCATTTCTCTTTCCTGACCATGGCGGCTCTCGCAGCGGGCGGCGCCTACCTGTTCTGGAAGAAACAAAACGTCGCCAAGGTGCAGGCACTGCAAGAGGTCAAGCGTCAGCAGGAACTGTTGCCTTCGCCGGCTCGCGCCCAGGAAACCAAGGAGCTGGGTTGGGATGACGTGACACCTATCGACATGATCGGCCTGGAAGTCGGTTATCGCCTGATTCCACTGGTGGACCGTAACCAGGGCGGCCAGTTGCTCGCGCGGATCAAGGGTGTGCGCAAGAAGCTCTCACAAGACCTCGGCTTCCTGATGCCGACCGTGCATATACGCGACAACCTCGACCTGGCGCCAAGCGCCTATCGCCTGACCCTGATGGGGGTGATCCTGGCCGAGGCCGAGATTTACCCGGAGCGCGAACTGGCGATCAACCCGGGGCAGGTCTACGGCACGCTTAATGGCATAACCGCCAAAGATCCGGCTTTCGGCCTGGAGGCGGTCTGGATCGAAATCAGCCAGCGTTCGCAGGCGCAATCCCTTGGCTATACAGTGGTCGATGCCAGTACAGTAGTGGCAACTCACTTGAACCAGATCTTGTACAAGCATTCCAGTGAGCTGATCGGCCACGAAGAAGTACAGCAACTCATGCAATTGCTGGCCAAAAGCTCGCCAAAACTGGCTGAGGAGCTGGTGCCGGGCGTGGTGTCGCTGTCGCAACTGCTCAAAGTATTGCAAGCGCTGTTGGCCGAGCAGGTGCCGGTGCGCGACATTCGCAGCATCGCCGAAGCCATCGCGAACAACGCTGCCAAGAGTCAAGATACTGCCGCATTGGTGGCAGCCGTGCGCGTCGGCGTATCCCGCGCAATCGTCCAAAGCATTGTAGGCACTGACTCCGAGCTGCCAGTTATCACGCTGGAGCCAAGGTTGGAACAAATATTGCTCAACAGTCTGCAGAAGGCAGGACAAGGCTCGGAAGAGGGCGTTCTGCTGGAGCCAAGCATGGCTGAGAAACTGCAGCGTTCGTTGATCGACGCCGCACAGCGTCAAGAGATGCAAGGTCAACCGGTGATTCTGCTGGTAGCCGGTCCGGTTCGCGCGATGCTCTCGCGATTTGGCCGACTGGCAGTCCCGGGTTTGCACGTGTTGGCTTACCAGGAAATTCCTGACAACAAGCAAGTGACCATCGTTGCGACAGTAGGGCCCAACGGCTGAGGTAGTGGTTTATGCAAGTTAAGCGTTTTTTCGCCGCCGATATGCGTCAGGCCATGAAGCTGGTTCGTGATGAGCTGGGCGCCGATGCCGCCATCATTGGCAACCGCCGCATTGCCGGTGGTGTCGAGCTGACGGCTGCCCTGGATTACAAGCTGTCGGCGCTGGCTCCGCGCGTGCCGAACATGGAGCTCGAAGACGAGCTGCGCAAGACCCAATCGCGGATCGTCACCGCCCAGGCTGAATTGAGCCTGCGTAGTGATGGCGAGAGCGACAATGCGACCAATCGCCAGTTGTTCGCCGGCCTGCCGCTGACCGCCGCCGAACCGCTGATCGAACCGACCTACAGCGAGCCTCGTCGTCCTGCACCGGCCGCCGCACCTGCCTCCAGCGGTGTGGACCCACGGGCGTTCGATTCCATGCGTTCCGAGCTCAACAGCCTGCGCGAGCTGATGGAAGTACAGCTCGGCTCGCTGGCCTGGAATCAACTGCAAGGCAGCCGCCCGGCTCAGGCCAACCTGTGGCGCCGTTTGCAGCGCATCGGGCTCTCCGGCCCGTTGTCGCGGGATTTGCTGGCGCTGATTACTGATATCGAAGAACCCCGTCAGGCCTGGCGCATGTTGCTGGCGCATCTGGCGCGGATGATTGCCACACCGGAAATTGAACCGCTGGAAGAGGGTGGCGTGATTGCCATGGTCGGCCCTGCCGGCATGGGCAAGACCACCACCCTGGCGAAATTGGCCGCCCGTTACGTGCTCAAATACGGCGCGCAGAACATTGCGCTGGTGAGCATGGACAGCTTCCGCATCGGCGCCCAGGAGCAGCTCAAGACCCTCGGTCGGATTCTCAACGTGTCGGTGACGCACGTTGATCCGGGCCAATCGCTGGTCCAAGCGCTGGATCCACTGCTGCGCAAGCGCGTGGTGTTGATCGACACCGCCGGCCTGCAGGCCAGCGATCCAGCGCTGCGCATGCAGCTCGAAAGCCTGGCCGGACGAGGCATCAAATCAAAAAATTATCTGGTCCTGGCAACCACCAGCCAGAAACAGGTTCTAACCGCCGCTTATCACAGTTACAAGCGTTGCGGGCTTGCCGGCTGCATTCTGACTAAACTGGATGAAACGGCCAGTCTGGGCGAGGTGTTGAGCCTGGCCATCAGTCATGAATTGCCAGTGGCTTACCTGACCGATGGCCCGCGGATTCCGGATGATTTGCATCTGCCGCGTCGTCATCAGTTGGTCAGCCGCGCCGTCAGCGTGCAAATGCAGGAAGAACCCAGCGAAGAAGCCATGGCTGACATGTTCGCTGACATCTACCACAGTCCGACCAAGCAGGTTGGCTGAGGTAAAAATGAATCGTTTTTGTACCTACATCGATGGTCTGCCATGCATTGTTCCGTTTGTGAACGCGCAGCCAGTAATGTGGCCTCCGTCTATGCAAGACAAGGTAAAGAAATAACATGGGCAGCATGCATCCCGTACAGGTGATCGCGGTGACCGGCGGCAAAGGTGGCGTCGGGAAGACTAACGTGTCAGTGAACTTGTCCCTGGCTTTGGCTGAGCTTGGCCGGCGCGTCATGTTGCTGGACGCCGACCTGGGCCTGGCGAACGTCGACGTTCTGCTGGGACTGACACCCAAACGTACTCTGGCCGACGTGATCGAAGGCCGCTGCGAGCTGCGCGACGTCCTGTTGCAAGGGCCGGGCGGCATCCGCATTGTTCCGGCGGCGTCCGGCACCCAGAGCATGGTTCATTTGAGCCCGGCGCAACACGCCGGCCTGATCCAGGCCTTCAGCGACATCGGCGACAACCTTGACGTACTGGTGATTGACACCGCTGCGGGTATTGGTGACTCGGTAGTCAGTTTTGTACGTGCAGCGCAGGAAGTGTTGCTGGTGGTCTGCGACGAGCCGACTTCGATCACGGACGCCTACGCACTGATCAAATTGCTCAACCGCGATTACGGCATGAATCGTTTCCGCGTCCTGGCCAACATGGCCCAGAGCCCGCAGGAAGGACGCAATCTGTTCGCCAAATTGACCAAGGTCACCGACCGCTTCCTCGACGTCGCCCTGCAATACGTCGGCGCCGTGCCATACGACGAAAGCGTGCGCAAGGCCGTGCAGAAGCAGCGCGCGGTCTACGAAGCGTTCCCGCGTTCCAAGTGTTCGCTGGCGTTCAAGGCCATCGCGCAAAAGGTCGATACCTGGCCGCTGCCTGCCAACCCGCGCGGGCACCTGGAGTTTTTCGTCGAGCGCCTCGTGCAACAAACGGCAGGACCCGTGCTATGACCGCCAGCGGTTACAACCTCTACAAGAAGTCGGCGCGTGACGCGCAGTACGAGCTGATCGAGCGTTACGCGCCACTGGTCAAACGCATTGCCTACCATTTGCTGGCACGCCTGCCAGCCAGTGTCCAGGTCGAAGACCTGATCCAGGCCGGGATGATCGGCCTGCTTGAAGTATCAACAAAATATGACGCCAGCAAAGGCGCGAGTTTCGAGACGTACGCGGGCATTCGAATCCGCGGCGCCATGCTCGATGAAGTGCGCAAAGGGGATTGGGCGCCACGTTCGGTCCACCGCAATACCCGGATGGTCAGCGACGCCATTCGCTCGATTGAAGCTAAAACCGGCCGTGACGCTAAAGATCATGAAGTTGCGGCCGAACTCCAATTGAGTCTCGACGATTATTACGGGATTTTGAACGACACCCTGGGCAGCCGCTTGTTCAGTTTCGACGATCTGTTGCAGGACGGCGAACACGAAGGGCTGCACGAGGATGGCGCGAGTGCTCATCTCGAGCCGTCACGCGATCTGGAAGATGAACGCTTCCAGGCAGCGCTGGCGGACGCGATTGCCAATTTGCCGGAGCGTGAGCGACTGGTGTTGGCGCTGTACTACGACGAAGAGTTGAATCTCAAGGAAATCGGTGAGGTCCTGGGAGTCAGCGAATCTCGGGTCAGCCAGTTACACAGCCAGTGCGCGGCCCGTTTGCGGGGGCGTTTGGGAGAGTGGCGAGCGCGCTGAAGGCAGTGTGGGGGCACTGCGACGTGGCTGGTGGGGTGTTGAACCGCGCCGGTCTCGATCCGTTGTACTCCAGACAGTCATCGAGTGCTTTGCCAGATTGATTGAAATGGCGCGTCCAGGTGCTGGGCGCGTTTTAGTCTGCTTGGAGGTCGAATTGGACAAGAACATGAAAATCCTCATCGTTGATGACTTCTCAACGATGCGGCGGATCATAAAAAACCTGTTGCGTGACCTTGGGTTCACCAACACGGTCGAGGCTGACGATGGCACCACTGCCATTCCGGTTCTCAACAGCGGGAGCATCGACTTTCTGGTAACGGACTGGAACATGCCTGGCATGACCGGTATCGATCTGCTGCGCCACGTGCGTGCCGATGAAAAACTCAAGCATTTGCCAGTGCTGATGGTGACCGCTGAAGCCAAGCGCGAACAGATCATCGAAGCGGCCCAGGCCGGTGTTAACGGCTATGTGGTCAAACCCTTCACGGCCCAGGCGTTGAAAGAAAAAATCGAGAAGATTTTCGAACGCATCGGTTGAACTGCGCCACGGGGGAGCTATGGGGCATAACGAATCATCCCAGGGCGATTTTGAATCGACCCTGAAAAAACACGCCGTCGAACTGGTCGCGAGCCTTGAAAAAGGCAGGTTTGGCGATGCTGTGCAATTGATCCATGAGCTCAACCAGACCCGTGACCGCGGCCTGTATCAGGAAGTGGGCAAGCTCACCCGCGAGCTGCACAGCGCGATCGTCAATTTCCAGATTGACCCGAACATGCCGCAAGCCGAGGAAGTGTCGCAAATCACCGACGCCACCGAGCGTCTGGGGTATGTGGTCAAACTGACCGAGGCGGCTGCCAATCGCACCATGGACCTGGTGGAAAACGCCACGCCGCTGGTCAACAGCCTGGCTGACGAAGCCCAGGCGTTGAGTACGGATTGGGGACGGTTCATGCGCCGCGAAGTCGGCGCTGAAGAGTTCCGCGAACTGGCCCGGCGAGTCGACGGCTTCCTGGCACGCAGCAGCGCAGACAATCGCGCGGTGTCGAGCAACCTCAACGACATTCTGCTCGCCCAGGATTACCAGGACCTCACCGGTCAAGTGATCAAGCGAGTGACCCAACTGGTCACCGAAGTCGAAAGCAATTTGCTCAAGCTCGTGCTCATGGCCAGTCAGGTGGACCGCTTCGCGGGCATCGAACATGACCGTGAAGCGATGCTTGCAGAAAAAGATCCACAAAAACATCTCTCTCAGGGTGAAGGTCCGCAGATTCATGCCGATAAAAGAGAAGACGTTGTGTCCGGTCAGGACGATGTGGACGATTTGTTATCCAGCCTGGGATTTTAGAGTTTTAGAATTTTAGGTTTTTTGGGTTTTTAGACCTGTAGGAGCACACCCTTAATGAGCTTCGGCGCCGATGAAGAGATCCTTCAGGATTTCCTGGTTGAGGCCGGCGAGATTCTAGAGCAACTGTCCGAGCAACTGGTCGAGCTGGAAAGCCGTCCGGATGATGCGGATTTGCTCAATGCAATTTTTCGCGGTTTTCACACTGTAAAAGGGGGCGCCGGCTTCCTCCAGCTCAACGAGCTGGTGGAGTGCTGTCACATCGCCGAGAACGTGTTCGACATCCTGCGCAAGGGCGAACGTCGCGTCGACTCGGAATTGATGGACGTGGTTCTCGAAGCACTGGACGCGGTGAACAGCATGTTCAGCGAAGTCCGCGAGCGCAGCCCGATCACGGCCGCGACGCCGGAGTTACTCGCGGCGCTGGCCCGTCTGGCTGAACCGCAATCGGCTGACGAAGCCGCTCCTGCGCCTGTCGCCGAGGTTGAAGCACCTGTTGCCGAAAGCGAATCGGGTGACATCACCGACAATGAATTCGAACAACTGCTGGACTCGCTGAACGCCGTCAAGGCCCAGGCCGAGGCGCCGGCGGCTGCTCCAACGCCTGCGCCTGCCAGCGATGCGGCGTCCAGCGACGAAATCACCGATGCAGAGTTCGAGTCGTTACTCGACCAGTTGCACGGTAAAGGTCAGTTCGCCGTTGACGCGGTGGCCGCGTCTGCTGCACCTGTCGCGCCTGAAGCCCCGAAAGCACCAGGCGACAGCTCCGACATTACTGACGACGAATTCGAAGCACTGCTCGACCAGCTTCATGGCAAAGGCAACTTTGCTGTCGATGCGCTGGAATCGGCCATTGCTTCGGTGCCGACACCTGCGGCACCCACCGCCGCCGCGGCGGGCAGCGATCTGATCACCGATAACGAATTCGAAGCATTGCTCGACGAGTTGCACGGCAAAGGCAAGTTCGAAGTCGGCAGTGCAACCGGCGGCAATGCTTCCATTGCTGCCCCGGTCGCGAAGGCGGCTGTGCCGAAACCCGTGGCCAAGGCGCCTGAGCCTAAAGCTGAAGCACCGAAACCTGCTGCGGCACCGGCTCCGGCCCGTGCTCCGGCATCGGCGCCTGCGGAAAAACCGGTCAGCGAAGCCGAAACCACTGTGCGGGTCGATACCGCGCGTCTCGACGAAATCATGAACATGGTCGGCGAGCTGGTTCTGGTGCGTAACCGCCTGGTGCGCCTGGGTGCCAACAGCGCCGATGAGGCCATGTCCAAGGCCGTGTCGAACCTCGACGTGGTCACGGCCGACCTGCAGACCGCGGTCATGAAGACCCGGATGCAACCGATCAAGAAGGTCTTCGGACGCTTCCCGCGTCTGGTTCGCGACCTGGCTCGCCAGCTCAAGAAAGAGATCAACCTGGAACTGGTCGGCGAAGAAACCGACCTCGACAAGAACCTCGTCGAGGCGCTGGCCGATCCGCTGGTCCACTTGGTGCGCAACGCGGTCGACCACGGCATCGAGTCGCCGGAAGAACGCGAAGCCTCGGGCAAGTCCCGCGGTGGCAAGGTGATCCTCGCTGCCGAGCAGGAAGGCGATCACATCCTGTTGTCGATCTCCGACGACGGCAAAGGCATGGACCCGAATGTCTTGCGCTCCATCGCGGTAAAACGCGGTGTGATGGACAAGGATGCGGCTGACCGCCTGAGCGACACCGAATGCTACAACCTGATCTTCGCGCCAGGCTTCTCGACCAAGACCGAGATCTCCGACGTGTCGGGTCGTGGCGTGGGCATGGACGTGGTGAAAACCAAGATTTCCCAGCTTAACGGTTCGATCAACATCTACTCGGCCAAGGGCCAGGGTTCGAAGATCGTCATCAAGGTGCCGTTGACCCTGGCGATCATGCCGACGCTGATGGTGATGCTCGGCAACCAGGCGTTCGCGTTCCCGCTGGTGAACGTCAACGAGATCTTCCACCTCGACCTGTCGCGCACCAACGTGGTGGACGGCCAGGAAGTGGTGATCGTGCGGGACAAGGCACTGCCATTGTTCTACCTCAAGCGCTGGCTGGTCAGCTCCGCCGCTCATGAAGAGCAGCGCGAAGGCCATGTGGTGATCCTTTCGGTGGGCACCCAGCGGATCGGCTTCGTCGTCGATCAACTGGTGGGCCAGGAAGAAGTGGTCATCAAGCCATTGGGCAAAATGCTCCAGGGAACCCCGGGCATGTCGGGCGCCACCATCACCGGTGACGGTCGCATTGCACTGATTCTCGATGTTCCGAGCATGCTCAAGCGTTACGCCGCACGGCGTATTTGATTCTGGTGGAGCGGGGCGACTGAGCCTCGCTCCGTCTAACGGAGTGTTTATGGCAGTCAAAGTCCTGGTGGTGGACGATTCGGGGTTTTTTCGCCGCCGCGTCTCGGAAATTCTTTCAGCGGATTCGAATATCCAGGTCGTCGGTACGGCTACCAACGGCAAAGAGGCGATTGATCAGGCGCTGGCCCTCAAGCCCGACGTGATCACCATGGACTACGAGATGCCCATGATGGACGGCATCACCGCCGTGCGGCACATCATGCAGCGCTGCCCAACCCCGGTCCTGATGTTTTCCTCGCTGACCCATGAAGGCGCCCGGGTAACCCTGGATGCGCTGGATGCCGGCGCGGTGGACTTCCTGCCGAAGAATTTCGAAGACATCTCGCGCAATCCCGAGAAGGTCAAGCAACTGCTGTGCGAGAAGATTCTCAGCATCTCGCGCAGTAATCGTCGTGTCAGCGCCTACGCTGCCCCGACACCTGTCGCTGCACCGGCCCCGACCCCGGCGCCAGCGCCTTCGAGTGTCAGCAGTTATGGCAGCAGCGCGCCTGTGCGTCCGGCACCGGCTCCGATTCCGAGTCGTGCACCTGCGCACGCACCTTCCTCGCCGGCACCAAAACGCAAGGCCTACAAACTGGTCGCCATCGGCACGTCCACGGGCGGTCCGGTTGCCCTGCAACGGGTGTTGACCCAGTTGCCGGCCAACTTCCCGGCGCCTATTGTGCTGGTCCAGCACATGCCGGCAGCCTTCACCAAGGCCTTCGCCGAGCGCCTGGACAAGCTCTGCCGCATCAGCGTCAAGGAAGCCGAGGATGGCGACATCCTGCGTCCGGGCCTGGCGTTGCTGGCCCCGGGTGGCAAGCAAATGATGATCGACGGCCGTGGCGCGGTGAAAATCCTGCCGGGTGACGAACGCTTGAACTACAAACCGTGCGTGGACATCACCTTCGGTTCGGCGGCCAAGACCTACGGTGACAAAGTTCTGGCGGTGGTGTTGACCGGCATGGGCGCCGACGGTCGCGAAGGCGCGCGCCTGCTCAAGCAGGGTGGCAGCTCGATCTGGGCCCAGGATGAAGCCAGCTGCGTGATCTACGGCATGCCGATGGCCATCGTCAAAGCCGAGCTCGCCGATGCGATCTACGGCCTCGATGACATTGGTCGGCATCTGGTCGAGGCGTGCATCTGATGGACGTTCTAAGCCTTATCGGGATCATCCTGGCGTTCGTCGCCATCATCGGCGGCAACTTCCTTGAAGGCGGTCACCTCGGCGCGCTGGCCAACGGCCCGGCGGCATTGATCGTGCTTGGCGGGACCATTGGCGCGGCATTGCTGCAATCGCCGATGAGTGCCTTCAAGCGCGCCATGCAAATTCTGGCGTGGATATTGTTTCCGCCACGCATTGACCTGGCCGGTGGCGTCGACCGTGTCGTCAACTGGAGCCTGACCGCGCGCAAGGAAGGCTTGCTCGGTCTGGAAGGCGTGGCCGACACAGAACCTGACAGCTACTCGCGCAAAGGCCTGCAATTGTTGGTGGACGGTGCCGAACCGGAAGCGATTCGCAGCATTCTCGAAGTGGATTTCTACACCCAGGAAAGTCGCGACATCGAAGCCGCCAAAGTCTTTGAAAGCATGGGTGGTTACGCGCCGACCATCGGCATCATCGGTGCGGTGATGGGCCTGATTCACGTCATGGGCAACCTTGGTGATCCGTCGCAACTGGGCAGCGGCATTGCAGTGGCCTTCGTCGCCACCATCTACGGCGTGGCCAGTGCCAACCTGGTGCTGTTGCCAATTGCCGCCAAACTCAAATCCATCGCGTTGCGTCAGTCGCGTTATCGCGAAATGTTGCTGGAAGGGATCCTGTCGATCGCCGAAGGTGAAAACCCTCGCTCTATTGAGTTGAAGCTTCAGGGCTTCATGGATTGATGGGGGTAATGGACTATGGCTCGTCGTCGTCAGCATGAAGAACATGTAAACCATGAACGTTGGCTTGTTTCCTATGCCGACTTCATCACGTTGCTCTTCGCGTTTTTCGTGGTGATGTACTCGATCTCGTCGATCAACGAAGGCAAGTACAAGGTCATCTCCCAGGCGCTGATCGGGGTTTTCACCGACGCCGATCGCTCCTTGCAGCCGATTCCAATTGGCGAGGAACGACCGAAGACCGTGACCCCGGCCAAGCCGTTGGTCAAAGATAGCGACCAGGTTGACGCTGGTGTCGCCGGCGCCAGCGATCCATTGAAAAGCATCGCCGATGACATCAGCGCGGCGTTCGGCGACTTGATCAGCTCCAACCAGATGACCGTGCGCGGCAATGAGTTGTGGGTCGAGATCGAGCTCAACTCCAGTCTGTTGTTCGGCAGCGGTGATGCCATGCCCAGCGACATCGCGTTCAATATCATCGACAAGGTGGCGGCGATTCTGAAGCCGTTCGACAACCCGATCCACGTCGAAGGTTTCACCGACGATCAACCGATTCGCACCGCGCAGTACCCGACCAACTGGGAGCTGTCGTCGGCGCGCTCCGCCAGCATCGTGCGCATGCTCGCGATGCAAGGGGTTAACCCCGGGCGTCTGGCGTCGGTGGGGTATGGCGAATTCCAGCCGGTGGCCAATAACGCCACCGCCGAGGGCCGCGCGCGCAACCGTCGCGTTGTGCTGGTGGTGTCGCGCAATCTTGACGTTCGCCGCAGCCTCACCGGTACCGGAACGGCCAATGCGCAACCGGATGCCGCCTTGAAGCGTGCTGGCACACAAACTGCACCGACCCCGGTCAAGTCGCCGGTACGAGAGAGCGCCGTCAATTCTCCGTCACCCGCATTAACACGCTGAGCTATTTCTCGGTCGATCCATTCGGCCGGGAGGAATCATTCGAATGAGAGTCTGGGCAGTCGCCAATCAAAAGGGTGGTGTCGGTAAAACCACTTCCTCCATCGCTTTAGCCGGGTTACTGGCCGAGGCGGGCAAGCGCGTGGTCGTGGTCGATCTCGACCCTCACGGCTCCATGACCAGCTATTTCGGTTACGACCCGGACACCCTGGAACACAGCAACTACGACTTGTTCCTGCACAAGGGCAGCGTGCCCCAGGGCTTGCCCGGTCAGTTGCTGCTGTCCACCAGTGACGAACGTATTTCGCTGTTGCCGTCGAGCACCGCCCTGGCGACCCTGGAGCGCCAGTCACCGGGCCAAAGTGGTCTGGGCCTGGTGATTGCCAAGAGCCTCGCGCAGTTGTGGCAGGACTTCGATTACGCGGTGATCGACAGCCCGCCGTTGCTTGGTGTGTTGATGGTCAACGCGTTGGCGGCGAGCCAGCAACTGGTGATCCCGGTGCAGACCGAACACTTGGCGGTCAAAGGCCTGGAACGCATGGTCAATACCCTGGCGATGATCAACCGCTCACGTAAACAGGCGCTGCCGTTCACCATCGTGCCGACCCTGTTCGATCGTCGCACGCAAGCGTCCCTTGGCACGCTGCGGGTCCTGCGTGACAAGTTTCCGGAAGAAATCTGGCAGGGCTACATCCCTGTGGACACACGGTTGCGCGATGCCAGCCGCGCCGGGCTGACGCCTTCGCAATTCGACGGCAAGAGCCGTGGCGTACTCGCTTACCGCGCATTGCTCAAGCATCTGCTAGCGGCGCAACTCGTCGCGCAGGTGGCCTGAAATGAACCCGACCCGTGTAGGAGCTGCCGCAGGTTCGGTGCCGCGTTCGGACGATCTTTTGATCTGGCTTTGCGGCATTCCCAAGATTGTTAAAAGATCGCAGCCTTCGGCAGCTCCTACAGGGAGCCGTCCATGAGTCGGTTGGTGAAAATCACCTCGCGTCCGCAACTGGCGCTCCAGTCGTATCTGGACAGCTTGCTGCAAGACGCCACTGAAGAGCTGTCGCCGGAAATCGAGTCGCAGCCGGAAACAATCGAGTTCGGGGCGGTGCTGGATGAATTCCATGCCGCCGTGCTCGAAGAGCAGGCCCGCGATGCACAACAGTCCAGAGTCGCTGCCGAGCCAGTGGCCGCAGTGGTCGAACCTGAGCCTCCAATTGCGCTGGCCGTGATCGAAGCGCCGGCTCCGATTCTGGCGCCGGTTTCAACCGTCGCGCCCTTGCTGCAAACCTTGGTGCCACCGGTTGTCGAAGTTCATCTGCCGCCCTCCAACACGCCACCGCCGGTGCAAACCGACGGGCGTCCGGCATGGGCTGCCGAACCCTTCGAATGCCTGTTGTTCGATGTCGCCGGGTTGACCCTGGCGGTGCCGCTGGTGTGCCTGGGTTCGATTTATTCTCTGGCCGGTCACGAACTGACGCCGTTGTTCGGCCAGCCGGAATGGTTCCTCGGCATCCTGCCGAGCCAGGCGGGCAACCTTAAGGTGCTGGATACCGCGCGTTGGGTCATGCCCGACCGTTATCGCGAGGACTTCAAGCAGGGCCTGCAATACGTCATTTCCGTTCAGGGCTACGAGTGGGGGCTGGCGGTGCATCAGGTCAGCCGCTCGTTGCGCCTGGACCCGAACGAAATCAAATGGCGCAGCCACCGTGGTCAACGGCCATGGCTGGCGGGCACGGTGATTGAACACATGTGTGCGTTGCTCGACGTCTCCGAACTGGCCGAATTGATCGCCAGCGGTGGGGCAAAGCACATGAGCGGCAGCAAGCCGGCTCACAAACCTACATAACAGAACAACACCGCTAGGGCGGTTTCTTGAGGGGTCAGGGTATGAATGACAAGGCAACGGCGGCAAAGGGATCTGAAGATCCGATCCTGCAATGGGTGACCTTCAAACTGGACAACGAAACCTACGGCATCAACGTGATGCGCGTTCAGGAAGTCCTGCGCTACACCGAAATCGCCCCGGTGCCGGGTGCCCCAAGCTACGTGCTGGGCATCATCAACCTGCGCGGTAACGTGGTCACCGTGATCGACACCCGTCAGCGCTTCGGCCTGATGAACGCCGAAATCAGCGACAACACCCGCATCGTGATCATCGAAGCCGACAAGCAAGTGGTCGGGATCATGGTCGACAGCGTGGCCGAAGTGGTTTACCTGCGTCAGTCGGAAATCGAAACCGCGCCGAACGTCGGTAACGAAGAATCCGCCAAGTTCATCCAAGGCGTGTGCAACAAGAACAACGAACTGCTGATCCTTGTCGAACTGGACAAGATGATGAGCGAAGAAGAATGGTCGGAACTGGAGAGTATCTGATTGATTCTTGAGGTTGCGGTCATTGTCCTGTTCCTGTTGTGGGCAGGCACGCTGGCAATGTTTCTGGCGTACATTCGCGCTCAAAAGCAGATCGCCGCGCAACAGGCCCAGGGTGAAGCGCTGCGCGATCAGCGCATCAAGGACCTGGCCAAGCGCGTTGACGACTATCAGAACGGCAACGTGCGCATGGGCGAAGACCTGCACGAGCTGCGCTCGATCGTCGCGCCCTTGCCGGACAAACTGGCTCAGCTGGAACAGCGCGACCCCACCAGCCTGTCATTCGCCCAAGCGGCGCGACTGGTCGGGATGGGCGCAAGCGTCGACGAGCTGACCCAGTCCTGCGGCTTGACCCAGGCTGAAGCGGAGTTGATGAGCAAGCTTCACAAGAACTGAGAAGATCAAAAGATCGCAGCCTCGTTTTACAAGACCGCTCCTACAGGGTGTACGCCATTCCAATGTAGGAGCTGTCTCGTAAAATGAGGCTGCGATCTTTTTGCATTCAACACCGATTCAATAATCATCCCCGCGTTCAGTAATGTCTTTCTCGACTATCGGTGCATCCGGATCCTGCCCGGTCGGGAACTTGCCTTTCAAATTCCACGCAAACGCAATGATCTCGGCAATCGTTCGGTAGAGATCCATCACAAAACCCGCCTCGTCTGCCGTTTTCTTATTCTCGGCGTTTTAGTGACCCCGCACTCCAAACCCTCATTCAGACTCGGTCCTAGGACGCAGGCTACACGTCCTAGGACTTGGGCTACATGAATCAAGGAATGGGCCGACTTGTGACGCTTTACTGCCATCAGTAACGTTAGGCCGTCGCAATTGCTTACTGTTTTGAGCTGATGCGATGGCGTTGGTGGGATCGATCCTGGGAATTCTCGATCTGCCACGACTTCATTCAATTCTGGCGCGTCTCCTGGCCGCCCAGTTTCAAACACGGACGTCCTTCTTGCGCCCCATCATTGTGATCAACGACCCGACCTCTGAAGGAGGACAAGTGATTGAGGGTTCTCCCTCGACTTTCATCAATGATCTTGCAGTGGCGAGGCTCGGCGATCGCGTTTCCTGTGCCCATGGTGAATGCACCATTGTCAGTGGCGAAGAAACCCTGCAGGTCGACAACAGAGCGGTCGCTCGCGAAGGTGATTCAACCGCCTGTGGTGCGACGCTGGTTGCTACGCAAAAGGACACCGGTGTTCTCTAAGGACTAGAGATGACAACCCGCACAAGTATTTACGATCGCATCTCTGAGCGGCGATTGGCCAAGGAGAACAGACAGCTCCAGTTTGAGGCAGTGTTTCCAACGGCCGATTTCAACGCCTCCTGCGCCAGCATAGTCCGGGCATGGATCTGGTTGCCCTGTGGGGCATTTGATTCACCGTTACCCGCCAGTGAGCTGTCTGGCATGTTTGACGGCTTTACTCACGATTCACGCCTCATCAATGCGTGCGGACTGCGTCAACCCATCAGCCGTCTTGCGACCCCCGCTGCGGGTAGACCAGAAGTCGGGGCTCTCAATCGCTGCAGCGAGGTTCTCCACGCAGCTTTGAGTCAATGGTCAACAGCGTTGCGGGCGTCTATCGACTGGTCCAACACTCAGGTCGTGTTGTTTGTTCCAGATGCAGTGAGTGCCCTCGACTGGTTTGACCGAGTTGTGTATCTCTGGCCGCCTGAACTGTCGCCCACACGTGGTTTTGACCTACAGATGCAAGCGCCAGCGCAGTGGCTGGCAGAGTTACCTGGAAGCAGGGCCGCAGCACAATTTCTCCTGTGCCTGAGCGTCGATTCCTGGGCCTGTGAAGAACGAGTAACAGCCTGTGCGGCAGATGAGGTGGCTGGCGAAGCGGTTTGCGCGGTGTTGTTGTGTCGTCAGCCGCAACCGCTGGAACGAACGACCGTGGACCGCCCAAAACTGTTCGCTCCGATCAGTCTGGATCACGGCTCGCACAGCCCCCAGGGATGCAACGACACTCAGGCATTTGAACAAATGATGGTGAAACTGGGTGAGCGAACAGGCATCGATCCGACGCGCGTAAATGTGCTGATCG
Organism: Pseudomonas fluorescens; assembly: GCF_000802965.1. Lineage (GTDB taxonomy): Bacteria > Pseudomonadota > Gammaproteobacteria > Pseudomonadales > Pseudomonadaceae > Aquipseudomonas > Aquipseudomonas fluorescens_A. The sequence continues at coordinate 221,775 of NZ_JSAK01000001.1, forward strand.
GTGAGGGTGCGCTTGATCGCCAAAGCATCGGCCAGTTGCGTCAATACGCCTCGGATTGCTTGCCTCGTTTGGATCTCAATCAGCCCATTCGCATCATCCCGATTGGCGCCCGATTTGGGACTGTGACAGAGCAATGGGTGCAAATAGGCTTCGCCGGACTTATCGCCAGTGCGGACTCTGATTGCGTTGTCTGGTTACTGGACCGTACTCAGCTCAACCAGCCGCAAGGTTGGCTGATTGGCTGAAACTTCAAACACAACTGAAACAGGGAGTTTCAAGCGTGAATTCCATTACTGACATCGCACTGGCTTCGGTTGACCCGTCGCTGAGCCAGGCCGGGCGCCTGTTGCAAATCACGACGCCGCAGGGGCAAGAACTGTATGCGCTGCGCGCCCATGCTCAGGAACGATTGGGGCGTGTGCCTCGTTACACGGTCGACGTGATCAACCAATCCACGGCATTCGACCCGGAGCAACTTATCGGTCAAGCGGTGCAATTGAGCATCAAGCTGGATGACGGCAGTCTGAGTCCCCGGCATGGCTGGATAGAAAGCGTGCGTTACCTTGGCAGTGACGGCGCTCTCGAGGACTGGCAACTGGTCTTTGCTCCCTGGTTCAGTCTGCTGGAGCATCGGATGGATTGCAGGATCTGGCAGGAAGTGAGCCTTCCCGACATCTTCGTTCAGGTGTTCCAGCACTACAGCCAAGCGCGTGATGCTTATCGCTTTGAGCTGTCACAGGAATATCCGCTGCTGTCCTATGTGACCCAGTTCAACGAAAGCGATGCCAATTTCGTGCAGCGCTGGTGCGAGCAAGAAGGTTTGTTCTGGTATGTGGAACATGAGGTGGACAGCCACTGCATCGTATTTACCGACAATATCTTGCATCTGCCGACGCTTACCCCTGCGACCCTGCGGTTCCACACGCAACAGGCAGCAGGCCGGCTGGACAGCGTGACTCAGTGGAGCCCCGGTGTCCGATTGCTCAATGGAACGGTGCAATCCAGCAGCAACGATTATGTCTCTCATGCCCGAGCACAGTTCACGCAAGTCCGCGCTCTGTCTGCGGCATCGGCGCCGCCCGATCTCCAGCGTTATCAATATCGGGGGCAATACGCCTGGCAGAATCATGATCGAGGCGACTGGCTCGGCCGGGTGCAGATTGAGCAGGACGAATCAGCGGCCAGACGCATCCATGGACAAGGCGGTGTGCGACACATGCAACCGGGCCGAGGCTTCGAGCTGACACAACACCCGTTGTACGAATACAAGGCAGGTAAGGACTGCCAGTTCCTGATCATCGCCGTCGAGTTCTATGCCCAAAGCAACCTGCCAGTAGGCAAAAATCGACCCCGGCCGCCCGGTAGCCTGAAAACTCCTTTCGAACCTGAGGACGGGCGGACGCCGCCTTCCTTGGATAGCGAAGGGTTTTACCTGAACCGGTTTGAGACCCAGCGCCTGGACGTTGCCTATCGCAGCCCGTTCGAACATGCGAAACCTGCCAATCCCGGGCCGCAGACCGCCGTCGTCGTGACCCCGAGCGGTCGCGAGGTCTTTACCGACAGCCTTAACCGGATTTGCGTGCGCTTCCATTGGGACCGGCTGGTCAAGGATGGCGAGTTGGGCTCATGCTGGTTGCGCATGATGCAAGCCAGCAGTGGCGAGGGCTGGGGCAGTGTGAACGTACCTCGCTCGGGGGAGGAGGTTGTGATCACCTTTCTCGACAATGACATCGACCGACCCTTGGTGATGGGCCAGGTCTACGGAGGACATAAGCCCGCCTGGCACTCCAGTGGTTTGATGAGCGGCTATAGAAGCCAGGAAATCCAGGGGCGTGGGTACAACCAGTGGGTGATGGACGACTCCACCGAACAGGTTCGGACCCAGATTCACAGCAGTCATGGGCACAGCCAGCTGAACCTTGGTTACCTGATCGACCAGCAAGGTAATCAGCGTGGTGCCTTGCGTGGCAGCGGTTTTGAGTTGCGCACGGATGCCTACGGGGCCTTGCGTGCACAACAGGGGTTGTATCTCAGCACATGGCCACGTAACAACGCTCAGGGCGGCCAGCTTGATATTCAGGAAGTCCGCAAGCAACTGACTGACGCACAAGAGCGAGTCAAGGCACTCTCCGGCTTGGCTCAGCAACACAATGCCTTGCCGATGCCGGGAGGCATCGACAGCCTTGATCAACTGAACGCTGATACGCAAATGCGCTACGGCAGCGCAGACAAGGGCCTGGCGAGCAACGACCGGCAACTGCGCAATGGCGGCGACACGGCTGCGGCCATCAGTAGCGGCGGGCGGGGCCAGACGGCTGGCTACCACAAGCCGCTGTTGATCGCCTCGGCCCCTGCCGACATCGTCACAGCGACCCCCCAAAATACCCACCTGCACAGCGGCAAGCAGTTGACGCTCTCGACCGGCGAAGACATCAATCTCGCCAGTGGTCAGTCGTTACTGGCCAGCGTGGCACAAAGCATCAGCCTGTTCGCCCAGGCCGCAGGCGCCAAACTGTTTGCGGCCAAAGGCAAAATCGAAATACAGGCGCAGAACGATTCCATCGAACTTACCGCCCAGGACAGCGTGCGCATTACGTCCACGGCCCGTAGCGTCGAGATCGCCGCGCAGGATGAAATCCTTCTCACCAGCGGTGGTGCCTACATCCGTATCAAAGGTGGCAACATCGAAATCCACGCGCCCGGCAGCGTGGACGTCAAGGGCATGAAAAAAACCTTCAGCGGCCCGGCGCAACTCAACCGCGACAACCCGGCGTGGCCCACAGCCTCACTCAGGCAATCGCTCACATTGATGGCGGGACAAAGCAGTGCCGCGGGTTATCAGCCGTGGGCAGGCATGCCTTACAAGGTGTTCGCCGATGGCGCACCGGCGGGGACCGGCGTCATGGATGCCAGCGGCCAAATCGCCGTTGATCATCATGTGACCACCAGCCGTTACCGCATCGAGCTGGCTAACGGGGTCAAGTACGACGTGCCGGTGGCCGGCGACTACACGGATAATCCGGACAACGCCGAACGGGCGAATCAGGGTTTTCAACGCCATTCGAGCCAGCCACATTCCGAGATCACGCCCCCGGAGGACGCCAGTCAGTTCCGCCAGGCCTACACCCAACTGAACTCGCCGAAGCCGGAGGCTTGAAGATGACTGCACCCTCGATCACTGTCCCGATCGCGACGAGCAAAACCACCTCGTGCACGCTCAACCTTCCATGGTTTGTACAAAACACCGAATACCATCCGGTGCCCGCGACATTCGAACCTCTGGTGAACGGCGAGCGTGCATTCGGCGCGGTCTATGACGCCATCCTCGCCGCCAAAAGCAGCGTGGAAATCATCTGCTGGGGCTTTCAGCCTTCGATGTATTTCAAGCGCGGGGACACCCGTTCGCTGTGCATCGGTGATCTGCTGATCAAGAAAGCCAATGAAGGTGTTCAAGTCCGAATCCTTTGCTGGTACGACACCTTGCGTGTCGCCCAGACTTCGGAAAACTCGACCCCGGGTGACAACGTTTCCAATTGGTTTGGCAAGTTCAGGCAAAACCGAAATGACGCGCAAGTCGAGTATGACAAGTTGTGGTATCGCCAGATCCGGCTCGCCTATACCGGCGCTGAAACCGGGCCGGTGGAGTTGGGGCAACGTTTTTTTCGCATGCTGAGGTGGGGTAACGATCCCGGCCTGGGCATCAAGAATATTGAATTCGTCACTCGCGACTTTGGCTTGCTGGACCGAGCAGAAATTGCCTGGCGCCTGGCGGTGAACGCGCTGGATGAAAATCGCGACATGACCAACAAAGTCATGAGTTCGGTGGCGATGTTTGCCGAGCCGAGTCATCACCAGAAGATGGTGCTGGTGGACTACGAAAAACCCGAGGTTGCCGTCGGTTTCGTGATGGGGCACAACACGCTGGATGCCTATTGGGACGACGATCATCACAGCCATGAACGGCATCATCCGCAATTCGGACGCAACGGCGAGACGCCAAGGCAGGACATTTCCAGCCGTGTGTCGGGCCCGGTGCTGGAATTTCTGAATCACAATTTTTGTACTGCCTGGAAAAAAGAAACGCGCATTGACCTGCTGGGGCCTCGTCAACACATTGCCCGGCAACTGCGCGTGCGTCCTGGGCATGGCACCCCGGTCATGGCGCAGGTACTCAGGACCCAGAGTCAGGAAAACAAGAGAGACATCGAGAAGCTCTACCTGCAGGCCGTCAACAACACGACTCAATTCATCTATATCGAGAACCAGTATTTCCGCTGGCCGCCGCTGGCGGAAAAAATCAAAAGCGTTGTGAAAAATCTTCTGGACTGGGGGCGTGATCTCGAAAAGGACGGGCCGGTGTATTTGTTCGTTGTGACGAACTCCACCAGCGAGGCCATAGGTGATGGCTCGGTCAATACATTTCGCATGCTGAAACAGTTGGGCCGCCCGGAACTGATGCCGGGCATCGCCAGGGCCGAACGGCGTGACGATTTGCTGGCCGACATAGCCCAAGCCAAACAAGCCGAACACGTGGCCGCGGTGAATGCCCGCCTGTTCAAAGAGAAACACGACACGGGCCATGACGCACCGGCGGCTCAGTACTACGAGATTTTGATAGAAAATCATCAGCGGGCTCGCGCCAAGGTTGCGCAGCTTGAAAAAGAGCTCCCAGAGAAGCTTCAGGCAGTGATCTCCCCCTCAGAAATCCCCGGCCTGAAAGTACACATTTGTACCTTGGTAGCACCCGATTCCCCACCCGATAACTGGATGGATGTGTATGTGCACAGCAAGTTGATGATCGTCGACGATGTATTTACCACGCTGGGCTCCGCGAACATCAATACGCGCAGTATGCAGGTGGACAGTGAGTTGAATATTTGTATTGAGGATCCTGCGGTTACTAGGCCGTTACGGGAGCATTTGTTTGGGGTGCATACGGGGGGGAGGGCGACGGGGAGTGATATTAGTGCGGTGTTTAATGCATGGGGTGATGTAATTGATGAAAATAAAGACAACAGGATGTTGAGTATTCAAAATAAAATTTCGCTTGATCTAAAGTCCCCAATTGCATCGTTGGTGGAGTTTTTGCAGGAAAGTCCAGTGAGAAAAAATTGGGACTAAATAATAAAAAATTACTGACTATATTTTTTATATGGTTGTCGGTAGCTGCATGTTCAAAAAAGGAAGAAAGTATGCCGGACGCTTCGCAAATAAATTTTGCCTACAGTAGATTGGAATTTAAGTGTGTATATGAGAACGATTCTTTGCCTGCGTTAAATCAGGATGCGGACATCTTCTATCGGTATGGACTTTATCTGGAAAAGCGCAAAGGTCAGAAGGATTACAGCGACATAGCCCGCTATTATCGTATCGCGGCTGCACATGACCATTACAAAGCCGCGACTAATTTGCAATATTTGCTGTCTACCGGTCAGGTCAGCTCTCCTGATTCCAGCAAAGAGACTATTGATCTAGTTGAGTACTTCGTGGCCAAAGGCATTCCCGGGGCTTATTACGACATGGCGCACTACCTGGAGTTGGGCTATGGCGTCAAACAGGATGTTGCTGCCTCCAGGGCCTACTTTCGGCGTGCGGCTGACTTGGGGAACCCGGATGCTCAGTATTACGTAGGCAGGCTTCTGTCCTATGTACCTAATGCATCCGAAATTATGCTGTCGATGTACAAATGTGCTATGGAACAAGGCAATAAATTAGCGGGAAGAAATTATTCGAGTTACTCGAAAGTTACTGGGCTTTACCAACAGTCATTGCAAGGTTATCAGGTAGCAGTTCGGAATGGCGATGCCAGTAGTGCCAGTCGCCTGGCAAATGCATTTCTAGGGCCGCAAGCCTCCGATAGGCTTTATTACCTTGCTCTTGAACGAGATGACGAACGCGTCGATCGATACAATAAAATCAGCGATTTCTTGACGCGTCACGAACACCTCGGGGCGAAAGTCCCCGACCTGGATGACATCGTCCCACTCCCTCCCGCAACCCTCCCCGAGTGGGACGGCACCTTCCAATGGAAGCGAGAGCGTGACTCCGCTGTACCCATCATTCCATCAGCAGAACTGATCGAAAAACTCAGCGCCGAAAAAGGACTTGATCCCACCACTGGCTTGCCGCTTCCAAAACCCACCGAGAACTCCTGACCTTACCGACGGGGGGGGGGGCCAGTTGGGAAGTCGGAGAAAGTGAATTGGTGATGGGTAAGTCATTTTTGTCGAGTGAAAATATGCCGGGAAATGTACTAAATAATAGGGTAGGGGTGAGAAAGCTGCTACTGGCATTTTTCAGCTTCTTAATGGTAATGGCCTGCTCAAAAAAAGAAGCGCATACGCCTGATGCCACCTCGGTGGACTTGGAGTTTAAGTGTGTATATGAGCGCGATTCGTTGTCTACATTAAACCCAGATGCGGATATTTTCTATCGGTATGGACTTTACTTGGAGACGCGTAAAGGACAGAAAGATTATGACGCGATCGCCCGCTATTATCGTATCGCGGCTGCACACGATCATTACAAGGCCGCGACTAATCTGCAATTTCTACTGTCTACCGGTCAAGCAAGCTCTCCTGACGCCGGCAAGGAGACCATCGACCTGGTCGAGTATTATGTTGCAATGGGAATTCCCGGCGCTTACTACGACATGGCGCATTATCTGGAGTTGGGTTATGGCGTCAAACAGGATGTTGCAGCCTCAAGAGCCTATTTTCGGCGGGCGGCCGACTTGGGAAACCCGGACGCCCAATACTACATCGGTAGGCTTTTATCTTACGTACCCAATACGGCCGATATCATGCTGGAGATGTATAAGTGCTCCATGGAGCAGGGTAATCGCTCGGCGGGTGCAAGATATGCAGTTTATTCGCAAGGTTCAGAACTATACCAAGACGCTCTGTACGGTCATCAAACAGCTGTCCGAAATGGTGATGTCACTAGCGCACATAGTCTTGCGATCGCATTTAAAGGGCCACCAGCGTCTGATGAACTTTACTATCTGGCATTACAGCAAGATGACGAACGCGTCGATAGATACAATAAAATTAGTTTTTTCCTGAGTCGTCACGAACACCTCGGAGCAAAAATCCCCGATCTGGATGACATCGTCCCACTCCCACTCCCACCCGCGACCCTCCCCGAGTGGGACGGTACCTTCCAATGGAAGCGAGAGCGTGACTCCGCTGTCCCCATCATTCCTTCAGCAGAGTTGATCGAAAAACTCAGCGCCGAAAAGGGACTAGATCCCGCTACCGGCTTGCCGCTGCCAAAAAACGCCGGGGACTCTAATTAATACTGTCTCGACACTAACTGTAGGAGCGAGCCTGCTCGCGAAGGACGTTAACGATAACGCGTGCTTTCTGATTCAACGCGTCGCGCTTTAGACCATCGCGAGCAGGCTCGCTCTTACAGTGGTGATCGCACCCGCCGCCGCTGACCGTAATGGGGCCTTCGAAACCTCAATAATCATCCCCACGCTCAGTAACGTCCTTCTCGACCATCGGCGCATCCGGATCCTGTCCCGCCGGAAATTTGCCCTTGAGATTCCACGCAAACGCGATGATCTCGGCAATCGTCCGGTACAACTCCTCCGGAATGCTGTCCCCCAATTCCATGCGCGCCAGCAGTTTCACCAGCTCGGCGTTTTCGTAGATCGGCACTTCATAGTCGCGGGCAATTCGTAGAATTTCTTCGGCCAGTTCTTCATCGCCTTTTGCCGTGAGGGTAGGGGCGTGGGTGCCGTCGTATTTGAGGGCGATGGCCTGGCGCGGGGCGTTGGATGTGTTCATGCGTTTTCATCGACCCAGCGTTGTTCAAGACGGGTTTGCGGACCTGCGGGCGGTTTGCCTTGATGGCAGTCGAGATCGCCGACGTTCAGGCCCGAGGCGAGCAGGCGTTCGCGCAATGCCGCCAGATTGTTTTCGATCAGGCTGGCGGTGTAAGGCCGTTCCGCCCAGAGCTGGCTGGACAGGCTGCCCTTGATCAACTGCGCCTGGACCTGAAGCGGCCCCAACGGCTCCATGTCGAACGCCAGGTCTACGCGCCACAGTTGCTGTTTGGGTTCACCCTCGTCGCGGCGGTCCTGTTGCGCTTCTTTCTCCGGCGCTTCTTCGCGCTGGAACTTGACCTGCAACGGTACGATGTCCTGCATGTTGCGCATCGGGATTTCCATTTGCCAGGTGCTCATCAGGCGACCATCACTGGTGACGCCGGTCTGTTCCAGGCTCGATAGCTGATGACTTTGCAGGCGCGACACAGCCGCAGCGGCCAGGCGCAACAAGTGCTCAAGGTCGTCTTCGCCTTCCGCGCTTTGCAGCAGGCGTTCGGGCAGCGGGAAACCGGTCGGCGACGGTTTGGCACTGACTTGCCCGAGCATGCCAAGGGCGTTGCGCACAAAATTCGGCATCGCCTGGGCCAGGGTGTTGGCGGCGATGATTGCGTTGAGGTTGCTATTGGCCGGCAGCCCGGGTGTCAGTTGGGCGATCAGCTTGAGCAGATCGGCTTTTATGTCGGGCGCAAGCGTCGGGTTCTGTCCAGTCAGCAGTTTCGATTCGAGGAAGGCGCCGCTGCCGGCGAGTGCCAAAGCGAGGCCTTTTGGCGTGCTCAGTTGCTGAACATCGGGCAAACCGGCGAGCAATTTGTCGGCGACCGCCCGCAAGTCAACGGAGGTCTGGTCCGAGGCCGGCAGGTTTTGCAGGAGTTTGAGCAGTCCGTCCAGCGAGCCTTGGCGGCTATGTTGACTGACCAGTTGTTGAGTCACGGCCAATTGTTCCTGACGGTTACTCAGCGGTACGAATTTCAACGTCTGGCTGTCTTGCACCTGCGCACTCAATAAAGTGCCGAGGCGCAACGGCTGCGGACTGTCGATGCTCAACGTGCTGCCGCTCAGGGCGGTGTTGAGCAAACTCACCATCGAACGAAACACGGTCGGCTGCCCCGGCAATTGCGGCAACACTTGGGACGTCAGCACTTTGCCTTGCAGCAGCGTGCCGACCGGCAATTGCGCGGTGTCGATGCGGGTGAGGGTGGCAACGCTGGAGGCGATGGCCTGTTGCACGGTGACTGCCAGGTTACCCGCCGAGGGCTGGGTGACCGCCAAATTGGTGCCTTGGGCCAACGGCTGGTTGCTGCTGGCCTGGACCGTGGTTTGGCGGCCACTTTCGAGGGTGACCTTGAGCAACAGTTGAAAGGTCTGATCCGTCTGCTTGAGTGACAGCACTTCGGCGTTGGCAGTCTGACCGGCGGTGATCAGGCCTTCCACCGGCGTCAGCAGCTTGATCAACTCGCCACTGACCGCCAGCGGACGCGAGTTTGCCGGTGTGGTCTGCGGTAGCGGGAGGATGTTCATTTCGCCTGTCATACGCGGTCACAACCTTGGGAAAATGCGCTCTTTGGAGTAGGAAATGGCATGTATAATGCCGCCGCGTTGTATACAGAGTGGCGGAAACATTGCAATTATTTGACCCAGCTCTCTAGTTCGGGCTGGCAATACATTTATTCTGCATCTCTTTAACGGCCGCGCCAGAGCCGACTTGAACCGTATAAGGCCCGTGAACCCTTGACCAGTCCTGTCCTGCAAACCGTTGCCCTTGCCTGTGAGCGAGACCTTCGGCTGCTCTTCGAAAATCTCGATCTGAGACTGGCCAGTGGCGAAATAGTACAGATCAGCGGTCCCAACGGCAGTGGCAAGACCAGCCTGTTGCGCCTGCTGTCCGGGTTGATGCAGCCGACCGCCGGTCAAGTGCTGCTCAACGGTCAGCCGCTGCACGAGCAACGCACGGAGCTGGCGCGCAACCTGCTGTGGATCGGCCATGCCGCCGGGATCAAGGACCTGCTGACGCCCGAAGAGAACCTGAGCTGGCTCTGCGCCCTGCATCAACCGGCCTCTCACGAGGCGATCTGGCAGGCGCTTGCGGCGGTCGGCCTGCGCGGTTTCGAGGACGTTCCCTGTCACACACTTTCCGCTGGTCAGCAACGCCGCGTGGCACTGGCCCGTTTGTATCTGGACAGCCCGCCGCTGTGGATTCTCGATGAGCCGTTTACCGCGCTCGACAAGCAAGGCGTGGCGCAGCTTGAAGAGCACCTGGCCGCGCACTGCGAACGCGGTGGCATGGTGGTGTTGACCACGCACCACACGCTGACCCGGATGCCGGCCAGCTATCGCGACATTGATCTGGGGAAATGGGCCGTATGAGTGTTTTCGGCCTGTTGGTCGCCCGCGAGGCTCGCCTGTTGTTCCGCCGTCCTGCGGAATTGGCCAATCCGCTGGTTTTCTTTGCCATCGTGGTTTCGCTGTTCCCGTTGGCGGTCGGGCCCGAGTCTCAATTGTTGCAAACCTTGTCTCCGGGACTGGTCTGGGTGGCAGCCCTTTTATCGGTTTTGCTCTCGCTGGACGGGCTTTTCCGCAGTGATTTCGAAGACGGATCGCTGGAACAGTGGGTCCTTTCGCCGCACCCCCTGGCTCTTCTGGTTTTGGCCAAGGTGCTGGCACACTGGGCCTTCTCCGGCCTGGCCCTGGTTTTGCTCGCACCCTTGCTGGCGTTGATGCTCGGTTTGCCTGCCGCTTGTCTGCCGGTGTTGCTGCTTTCTTTGTTGCTGGGTACACCGGTGCTGAGCTTGCTCGGTGCGGTGGGCGCAGCCCTGACGGTCGGTTTGAAGCGCGGTGGCCTGTTGCTGGCGTTGCTGATCCTGCCGTTGTACATCCCGGTGTTGATTCTTGGCAGTGGCGCCTTGCAGGCAGCCTTGCAAGGCATGCCGGCGACCGGTTATCTGCTGTGGCTTGGTAGCCTGACCGCCCTGGCGATAACCCTGACACCCTTTGCAATAGCTGCTGGCCTGAAGATCAGCGTCGGCGAATAATGAGGTCTGATCAAAATCTGATCAGTAAAGACCCTTTTGGCTGCTTCGTGATGACGAACAGCAACCGTGATGGAAACAGTAATGAACTGGACCTGGTTTCATAAGCTCGGCTCGCCCAAATGGTTTTACGGCATCAGCGGCAAAATGTTGCCTTGGCTGAGCATCGCCGCGTTGTTGCTGATCACCATTGGCGTGGTCTGGGGCCTGGCCTTCGCGCCGCCGGACTACCAGCAGGGCAACAGTTTTCGCATCATTTATATTCACGTTCCGGCCGCGATGCTGGCGCAGTCCATCTACGTGATGCTGGCGGTGTGCGGTGTCGTCGGGCTGGTGTGGAAAATGAAACTGGCCGACGTTGCGCTGCAATGCGCGGCGCCCATCGGCGCGTGGATGACCGCCGTGGCGCTGGTCACCGGCGCCATCTGGGGCAAACCGACCTGGGGCTCGTGGTGGGTCTGGGATGCCCGACTAACGTCCATGCTGATTCTGCTGTTTTTGTACTTCGGTCTCATTGCGCTGGGCAACGCCATCAGCAATCGTGACAGCGCGGCCAAGGCTTGCGCGGTGCTGGCGATTGTCGGCGTGATCAACATCCCGATCATCAAATACTCGGTGGAGTGGTGGAACACCCTGCACCAGGGCGCGACCTTTACCCTCACGGAAAAACCGGCGATGCCCGCCGAGATGTGGCTGCCATTGCTGCTGACGGCGCTGGGTTTCTACTGTTTCTTCGGCGCGGTGCTGTTGCTGCGCATGCGTCTTGAAGTGCTCAAGCGCGAAGCGCGGGCAAGCTGGGTGAAAGCCGAAGTGGAAAACAGCCTGGAGGTCGCTCGATGAGTTTTGCTTCATTCGGCGACTTCATCGCCATGGGCCATCATGGCCTGTATGTCTGGTCGGCCTACGGCATCTGTCTGGCGGTGCTGGCCCTCAACGTGGCGGCGCCGATCCTGGCCCGCAAGCGGTATCTGCAACAAGAGGCGCGTCGTCTGCGCCGGGAGAACGGCAAGTGAATCCCCTGCGTAAAAAGCGTCTTATCATCATTCTGGCGATTCTGGTCGGGGTCGGCGCTGCCGTCGGCCTGGCCCTGAGCGCCCTGCAGCAGAACATCAATCTGTTTTACACGCCGACCCAGATCGCCAACGGTGAAGCGCCGCAAGACACACGCATCCGTGCCGGTGGCATGGTTGAGGCTGGTTCCTTGCAGCGTTCCGGCGATTCGCTGGACGTGAAGTTTGTCGTCACCGACTTCAACAAATCCGTGACCATCACCTATCGCGGCATCCTCCCGGATCTGTTCCGCGAAGGGCAGGGCATCGTCGCCCTCGGCAAGCTCAACGCCGACGGCGTGGTGGTGGCCGACGAAGTGCTGGCCAAGCACGATGAAAAGTACATGCCACCGGAAGTGACCAAAGCGCTGAAAGACAGTGGTCAATCCGCCCCGACACCTGCGAAGGAGGGTTGATCCATGACTTCCGGCATCTTTATTCCTGAGTTGGGCCACTTGGCCATGATCCTGGCGTTGTGTTTTGCGCTGGTGCAAGCCGTGGTGCCGTTGCTCGGCGCCTGGCGCGGCGACCGCTTGTGGATGAGCCTGGCGCAACCGGCCGCGTGGGGCCAGTTCACCTTCCTGCTGTTTGCCTTTGGCTGCCTGACCTACGCGTTCATGGCCGACGATTTTTCCGTCGCTTATGTGGCCAACAACTCCAACAGCGCCTTGCCGTGGTACTACAAGTTCAGCGCCGTGTGGGGCGCGCACGAAGGTTCGCTGTTGCTGTGGGCCCTGATCCTCGGCGGCTGGACCTTCGCCGTGTCGGTGTTCTCCCGGCAGTTACCGCAAGTCATGCTCGCCCGCGTACTGGCAGTGATGGGCATGATCAGCACCGGTTTCCTGCTGTTCCTGATCCTCACCTCGAACCCGTTCAAACGCATCCTGCCGCAAGTGCCGAGCGATGGCGCCGACCTTAATCCGCTGCTGCAAGACATCGGCCTGATCGTTCACCCGCCGATGCTGTACATGGGCTACGTCGGGTTCTCGGTGGCGTTCGCGTTTGCCATCGCCGCGTTGATGGGCGGTCGTCTCGATGCGGCGTGGGCCCGTTGGTCGCGTCCGTGGACCATCGTCGCCTGGGCGTTCCTCGGCATCGGCATTACCCTCGGTTCGTGGTGGGCTTACTACGAACTCGGCTGGGGCGGCTGGTGGTTCTGGGACCCGGTGGAAAACGCTTCCTTCATGCCTTGGCTGGTGGGCACCGCGTTGATTCACTCCCTGGCGGTCACGGAAAAACGTGGCGTGTTCAAGAGCTGGACCGTGTTGCTGGCCATTGCTGCGTTCTCGCTGAGCCTGCTGGGGACCTTCCTCGTACGTTCCGGCGTGCTGACCTCGGTGCATGCCTTTGCGTCGGACCCGGAGCGCGGCGTGTTCATCCTGATTTTCCTGCTGTTTGTGGTCGGCGGTTCGTTGACGCTGTTCGCCCTGCGCGCACCGGTGGTCAAGAGCCAGGTCGGCTTCAACCTCTGGTCCCGGGAAACCCTGCTGCTGGGCAACAACCTGGTGCTGGTGGTGGCGGCTTCGATGATTCTGCTTGGCACTTTGTACCCATTGATTCTGGATGCGATGACCGGCGCCAAGCTGTCGGTCGGCCCGCCGTACTTCAACGCGCTGTTCATTCCGTTGATGGCATTGCTGATGATGGTGATGGCGGTCGGCGTGATCGTGCGCTGGAAAGATACCCCGGTGAAATGGCTGCTGAGCATGCTGACCCCGGTGCTGCTTGGCAGCGCTGCATTGGCAGTGGTGGCCGGCGTCGCCTACGGCGATTTCAACTGGGCGGTGCTGGCGACGTTCATGCTTGCCGCCTGGGTATTGCTGGCCGGCGTGCGTGACATCTTCGACAAGACTCGCCACAAAGGCTTGATCAAAGGTTTGCCGACCCTGACCCGCAGCTATTGGGGCATGCAGGTGGCGCACCTGGGCATCGCGGTCTGCGCCCTCGGCGTGGTGCTGTCGAGCCAGAACAGCGCCGAGCGCGATCTGCGCCTGTCGCCGGGCGAATCCATGGCCCTGGGCGGTTACCAGTTTGTCTTCGAAGGCGCCAAACACTTCGAAGGCCCGAACTTCACCTCCGACAAGGGCACCATTCGAGTGATCCGCGACGGCAAGGAAATCAGCGTGCTGCACCCGGAAAAACGCCTGTACACCGTGCAGAACTCGGTGATGACCGAAGCCGGGATCGACGCCGGTTTCACCCGTGACCTTTACGTCGCCCTCGGTGAACCGCTGGGCGATGGCGCCTGGGCCGTGCGCGTGCATGTGAAGCCGTTCGTGCGCTGGATCTGGTTCGGCGGTTTGCTCACTGGTCTCGGCGGGTTGCTGGCGGCGCTGGATGGCCGATATCGAGTCAAGGTGAAAAGCCGCGTGCGTGAGGCACTGGGCATGTCTGGAGCGACTGCATGAGACGTTGGTTGATGCTGCTGCCACTGGCGATTTTTCTGGTGGTCGCTGTTTTCCTTTATCGCGGGCTGTACCTGGACCCGGCCGAGTTGCCTTCGGCGATGATCGGCAAACCGTTCCCGGAGTTTTCCCTGCCCGCGGTGCAGGGCGACAAGACCCTGACCCGCGCTGACATCGTCGGTAAACCGGCGCTGGTCAACGTTTGGGGCACCTGGTGCATTTCCTGCCGGGTCGAGCACCCGGTGCTGAACAAACTGGCCGAGAAGGGCGTGGTGATCTACGGCATCAACTACAAGGACATCAACGCCGATGCCTTGAAGTGGCTGGCGGAATTCCACAATCCGTATCAACTCGACATCCGCGACGACGCTGGCACCCTGGGCTTGAACCTCGGCGTGTACGGCGCGCCGGAAACCTTCTTCATCGACGCCAAAGGCATCATCCGCGACAAGTTCGTCGGCGTGATTGACGAGCAAGTCTGGCGTGAAAAACTGGCGGCGAAGTATCAGGCGCTGGTCGACGAGGCCAAGCCATGAAGCGCTGGATCGCCGCTGTTGTCCTGGGACTGAGCATGGCTGGCGTGGCTCACGCGGCCATCGACACCTACGAGTTCGCCAAGGAGGGCGATCGCGAGCGTTTTCGCGAGCTGACCAAGGAGCTGCGTTGCCCCAAGTGCCAGAACCAGGACATCGCCGACTCCAACGCGCCGATCGCAGCCGACCTGCGCAAAGAGATTTTCCGCATGTTGGGCGAGGGCAAGGACAACCAGCAGATCATCGACTTCATGGTGGATCGCTACGGTGATTTCGTCCGCTACAAACCCGCTCTCAACGCCAAAACCGCGTTGCTCTGGTTGGGCCCGGCCGGACTGCTGCTCGGTGGTTTTGTGGTCATCGCGGTGATCGTCCGTCGTCGTCGCGCGCAACGCACCGACACCCCGGACTCGCTTTCTGCCGAGGAGCGCGAGCGCCTCGACCAACTGTTGGATAAAAACCAAGAATGATTGATTTCTGGCTCGCTGCAGGTTTGCTGCTACTGGTTGCCCTGAGTTTTCTGTTGATCCCCATTCTGCGTAGCCGTCGCGCCCAGCTCGAAGAGGATCGTACTGCCCTGAACGTGGCGCTGTATCAGGAGCGCGTGGCCGAGTTGCAGGTTCAGCGCGAAGAGGGCGTTCTCGATGCCGCGCAGATGGACGCCGGCCGCGCCGAAGCCGCCCGTGAATTGCTCGCCGACACCGAAGGCGTTGCGGCGCCACGGGTTTCGCGCCTGGGCAAGCCGGCGCCGTTGCTGGCAGCGGTCCTGGTGCCGGTGTTGGGCCTGGGCTTGTACCTGCATTTCGGCGCTAGCGACAAAGTCGAACTGACCCGGGAATTCTCCCAGGCACCGCAGTCGATGGAAGAAATGACCCGGCGTCTGGAGCGGGCGGTCGCGGCGCAGCCGGATTCCGCTGAAGCGCTGTATTTCCTCGGTCGCACCTACATGACCCAGGATCGTCCTGCCGACGCGGCGAAGATTTTCGAACGCACCGTGAACCTGGCCGGGCGTCAGCCGGAACTGCTCGGCCAATGGGCTCAGGCGCAATACTTCGCCGATGGCAAGAAGTGGTCGGACAAGGTTCAGGCCTTGACTGACGAAGCGCTGAAAGCCGATCCGAAAGAAGTCACCAGCCTTGGCTTGCTGGGCATCGCCGCCTTCGAGGGGCAGCGTTATCAGGAAGCGATCAATTACTGGAACCGCCTGCTGGAGCAACTGCCGCCAGAGGACCAATCCCGTGTCGCGTTGCAGGGCGGCATTACCCGCGCCACCGAGAAACTGGTGGCCAGCGGTGGCAAAGTGGCCGAGGCACCGGCGGCCAAACCGGCGGCGTTGCTCAAGGTCCGGGTGGATTTGGCGGCCGATTTGAAAGCCAAGGTCCAGCCGGGCGATAGCGTGTTCATCTTCGCCCGTGCAACCTCCGGCCCTCCCGCGCCGCTGGCGGCCAAGCGCCTGACCGTGGCGGACCTGCCGGCGACGGTCGAACTGGGCGATGCCGACGCAATGATGCCGCAGTTGAAACTGTCGAACTTCCCTGAAGTCCAACTGGTTGCGCGCATCTCCCGCGCCGGCCAACCGACGGCGGGCGAGTGGATCGGTCGCAGCCAGCCCTTGGCCAGCAGCACCACCGCGCCGCAAACACTGACCATCGACAGCCCGGATAAATAACAGGAACGCCATCATGACCGCCATCGCTCGTATCACCTTGCTCAGCGTTGTTTTGGGGCTGAGCGCTTGTGCGGTCCAACGACCACCCGAGCAACAAACCCCACCGCCGATTCCTCCATCACAGCCGAGTACCAAACCGGCGCCATCGACGGTACCGAGCAAGCCGACGACCCCGAGCAAACCGGCTAAACCGTTGCCTCGTACGTCTGCGAGCTTCGCGCCGCCGCCGGGGGGCAATAGTCATTGGGATGCGAAGATGGGTGTGTATGTGCTGGATGACCAGCCGAACACGTTCTATCGCCAGCGCACGTATTACCGTTGGGATAATGGCTGGAGCCGGTCGATCAGTCCGACAGGTCCGTGGGAAGAGACGGATATCCACGGGGTGCCGGGTGGTTTGGGACGGCAATTCGGGCAGTGATGCAAAAGGCGACCTTCGGGGTCGCCTTTTTTGTGCCTGCGCTGTAGGAGCTGGCTCGCCAGCGATGGCGGCCTTCCAGCCGACCCGGGTTTTGCAAATGTACCCAATCCCTGTAGGAGCCGGCTTGCTGGCGATGGCGGTGTGTCAGGCGCGGGGATGTCGCCTGAACGGACGTCATCGCCAGCAAGCCGGCTCCTACAGTGAACGCGTACACCATCCAACAACGAGGTCGAGCGTTAGCTCGCCTCGCGGAGCTGTTGCGGTTTACGCCCCCTCGAGAGGCCGAGTGGAGGTTCTGCGCAGTGGGCAAACCGGCATGGATGCCGGTTTAGCCGCCCCCGGCCATGGA
>NZ_JSAK01000001.1:239091-337809 GCF_000802965.1 Pseudomonas fluorescens
CGGAGCGAGGGCATGCCGAGCATTAGCGAGGCACCGAACGACAGGGGCAAAGCCCTTGGTTACTTGGGGCTTTTCCAAGTGACCCGCCGTAAGGGCGGAACCCTAAGAGGTCGTTACCGCAGGAATGGATATGTACACCTGAAAGAAATTGGTTGGCTGTCAGGCCGCAATCGCTGGCAAGCCAGCTCCCACAGAGGAACGTGGACATCAGGAGGAACATTGGTCGACTGTCAGGGCGCCATGCCATCGCTGGCAAGCCAGCTCCCACAAGGATCGCTGGTGATCAAAGGGCTGTGCAAACAAGGACCAACCGGGCGAATGGCCAGCTCAACCATTCACAAAACCTTCATCAAATAGTTAATCCAGTGACATGTGCGAGTCATAGGGCTGACACAGCCCGTGCCTAAAGTCTGTTGAACTCAAATGCAGCCACGGACGGCTGTTCAACCAGACAGAGAAGCCCATGAACGCAGCTATCCATGTCGATCATCTGAACAAGACCTTTGCGCGTAAAACCGCACTGGTCGACCTCGAGCTGACCATCGCGGCCGGTGAGATGGTCGCGCTGATTGGCGCGTCCGGCTCCGGCAAGTCCACCCTGCTGCGCCACCTCGCGGGCTTGGCCTGTTGCGATAAAAACAACGGCGGCAGCGTCAAGGTGCTGGGTCGGGAAGTGCAGGCGAGCGGGCGGCTCAATGGCAAGGTGCGGCGCCTGCGGGCGGACATCGGCTACATCTTTCAGCAATTCAACCTGGTCAACCGCCTGAGCGTGCTCGACAACGTGCTGCTCGGTTGCCTGGGCCGCATGCCGCGCTGGCGTGGCAATTTGAGCCTGTTCAATGCCGAAGAAAAACAGTTCGCCATGGAATCCCTGGACCGTGTCGGCCTGGCTGATCTGGCGGCGCAACGAGCGTCGACCCTTTCCGGTGGTCAGCAGCAACGCGTGGCCATTGCCCGTGCACTGACCCAGCGAGCCGAAGTGATTTTGGCGGATGAGCCGATCGCCTCCCTCGACCCGGAATCGGCACGCAAAGTCATGGAAATCCTCGCCGACATCAACCGCCGCGACGGCAAGACCGTGGTGGTGACCCTGCATCAAGTCGACTACGCCACCCGCTATTGTCCGCGTGCCGTGGCGCTCAAGGGCGGGCGCATCCATTTCGATGGTCGTGCCGCCGAGCTGAGCGGGCAGTTCCTCAACGATTTGTATGGTGCCGACATCGACACCAGCCTGATGTGTTCCGACCACATCCGCGCCAACGAAGCCACGCCCCGGCTGGTAATGGCCCGCGCCTAAACATCCCTCAATTCCCAACCGTTCACCCTCAGGAAGCCTTTCCATGTTGAACCGTATCGGTCGCGTTTTTGCTGGTGCAGCACTGCTCGCCAGTTGCGTCATGGGCACCGCCCAGGCTGAAGAAAAAGCCATCAACTTCGGCATCATGTCCACCGAGTCCTCGCAGAACCTCAAGAGCATCTGGCAGCCGTTCCTGGATGACATGCAGAAGCAGACCGGCCTGAAAATCAACGCCACGTTTGCCTCCGACTACGCTGGCCTGATCCAGGGCATGCGCTTCAACAAGGTCGATGTCGCGTGGCTGGGCAACAAGGCTGCCATCGAAGCTGTGGACCGTTCCAACGGTGAAATTTTCGCCCAGACCGCAGCCGCCAGTGGCGCCGCCGGCTACTGGAGTGTGTTGATCGCGCGCAAGGACAGCCCGATCAACTCCGTTGAAGACATGTTGAAAAACGCCAAGAACCTGACCTTCGGCAACGGCGACCCTAACTCCACTTCGGGCTATCTGGTGCCGGGCTACTACGTGTTCGCCAAGAACAACGTCGACGCCGCCACCGCGTTCAAGCGCACCCTCAACTCCAGCCATGAAGTCAACGCGCTGAGCGTGGCCAAGGGTCAACTGGATGTGGCGACCTTCAACACCGAAAGCTGGGATCGCCTGGAAGTCACCCAGCCCGATAAAGCCGCGCTGCTGAAAGTGATCTGGAAGTCGCCGTTGATCCCCGCCGACCCGCTGGTGTGGAGCAAGGCGCTGAGCGACAGCGAGAAGCAGAAGATCCGCGATTTCATCTTCAGCTACGGCGACACCGACGCCGAGAAGGCCGTGCTTGCGGGTATGCAGTTGGGCAAGTTCCTCAAGTCGAGCGACGACCAGTTGCTGCCGATTCGTCAGCTGGAACTGTTCAAGCAGCGCACAACGATCATTGCCGACACCAAGCTTGAAGCGGGAGACAAGGCCAAGAAGCTCGCCGATATCGATGCTGAGCTGGCGAAGCTGCAAGAGCGCATCACCTTGCTCGACAAAACCGTCGACAAAAAATCCGCAGCCAACGGCTAACCCCTGTAGGAGCGAGCCTGCTCGCGATGAACGTAGGGACACCGCATTTCTCCCGGTTTCCCGCGTCATCGTTTACGACCATCGCGAGCAGGCTCGCTCCTACAGGTTCTGCGTAACGCAATTTAGAGAACCCTCATGACCACTCTCCACGCTGAAGCCGTCGGCAAACGAACCTGGCCGCAGTACGCCGGTTGGGGCCTTTTTCTGGTCCTGCTGGCCTGGGCCTGGCACGGCGCTGAAATGAATCCGATGGCGCTGTACCGCGACTCGGGAAACATGGCGACCTTCGCCGCAGATTTCTTCCCGCCGGACTTCCATGAATGGCGCGCTTACCTCAAGGAAATGATCGTCACCGTACAAATCGCCCTGTGGGGCACGGTGTTGGCGATTGTCTGCTCGGTGCCGCTGGGCATCCTCTGCTCGGAAAACATCACTCCTTGGTGGATTCATCAACCGCTGCGTCGGGTGATGGACGCGTTCCGTTCGATCAACGAAATGGTCTTCGCCATGTTGTTCGTGGTGGCGGTCGGCCTCGGTCCGTTTGCCGGCGTTCTCGCGCTGTGGATCAGCACCACCGGCGTACTCGCCAAGCTGTTCGCCGAAGCGGTCGAAGCCATCGATCCAGGCCCGGTCGAAGGCGTTCGCGCCACCGGTGCCAGTGCGCTGCAAGAGGTGATCTACGGCGTGATTCCGCAAGTGATGCCGCTGTGGGTTTCGTACGCGCTGTACCGTTTCGAGGCCAACGTGCGCTCGGCGACGGTGGTGGGCATGGTCGGTGCCGGCGGGATCGGCGTGATCCTCTGGGAGAACATCCGCGCCTTCCAGTTTGTCCAGACCTGCGCCGTGCTGCTGGTGATCATCGTCGTTGTCAGCCTGATCGACATCCTCTCGCAACGCCTGCGCAAGCAGTTCATCTGATCTTCGGAGGGGTGCCTGCGGGCGCTTTTTTTAAAGCATGCAGTTGTCTAGACAAGATGAACCGGTGTACCGCGAACTCGCCGACATCCTGCGTCGTGAATTGAGTGACTTTCGCGCCGGGGACTTCCTGCCCGCCGAGGTGCAGTTGGCCGAACGCTTCGGCGTCAACCGCCATACCTTGCGCCGCGCCATTGATGAGCTGGTGTTCGAAGGCAGCCTGCTTCGGCGTCAGGGCAAAGGCACCCAAGTGCTGGAACGGCCGCTGATTTACCCGATGGCCGCCGACAGTGCCTACAGCCAGTCGCTGTCGGCCCAGGGTTTGGGCGTCGAGGCGGTGTTGCTCAAGCGTCGCTACTGCTTCGCCAGCCGTGAAGAAGCCCAGCACCTGGGCCTGAGCGAGATGGCGCCGATGATCGAATTGCAAACCCTGCGCAAGCTCGACGGCCAACCGGTCAGCCTGATTCGCCATCGCTACTGCGCCAGCCATGCGCCGCTGCTGGCTGACTACACCGGTGGTTCGCTGCGCCAGTACCTGAGCGAGCGGGACCTGCCCCTGATTCGCACCCAAAGTCTGATCGGCGCACGCCTGCCCAACCGCGAAGAAGCCGCGCTTTTGATGATGCCCCGGCATTTGCCGGCGCTGAGTGTGTTCACCCTTTCCCGTGATCGCGACGGCCGAGCGGTGGAGCTTGCCCAGTCCACCAGCCGTTCGGATCGCTTCCAGTACCAGGTCGTCACCTGATGGAGAACGCCATGCAGAACCTTGTTCCTCACACCGAACGCCAGCACTGGATCGGCGTGCTGGCCCGCGCCCGCCGCGATGAATTACAGCCCCATGAAGCGGCGCTGCGCGACATCGAGTACCAACTGATTCGCGCCCCGGAAATCGGCATGACCCTGGTGCGTGGCCGCATGGGCGGCAACGGTGCGCCGTTCAACGTTGGCGAAATGAGCGTGACCCGTTGCGTGGTGCGCCTGGCTGATGGCCGTACCGGCCACAGCTATCTGGCCGGGCGCGACAAGGTCCACGCAGAACTCGCCGCCTTGGCCGACGCGCATTTGCAGGGTGTGCAACAGCGTCACTGGTTGGCGGAAATGATCACGCCACTGGCGGCCATTCAGGCCGAACGTCGGGCGCAAAAAGAGGCGGAAACCGCCGCCACCAAAGTGGAATTCTTCACCCTCGTGCGAGGAGAAAACTGATGAGCGCACAGCTGTTGCAACCGGCGTTCGCCGACCCGGTGCTGGATGCCCAACGCGGTTTCCGCGCGGCACTGAAAGCCTTGGCCGGCCCCGGTCTGATCCAGACCCTGCAAGCCTCGCCGAGCCTCGAAGGGCTGGAGCCTGCGACCTACGCCTTGTGTCTCGCGCTGCTGGATGTCGACACGCCACTGTGGCTGGCACCGTCCTTCGACACGCCGCAGATCCGCGCCAACCTGACGTTCCACTGTGGCTGCCCGCTCACCGCAAACAGAGAGGCCGCGCGATTCGCCTTGCTTGCCGCCGACGATTTGCTCGACCTGAGCGGCTTCGATCACGGCAACGATCGCTACCCCGATCAGTCATGCACGCTGCTGGTTCAGCTGCCAACTCTCGACGGCGGAGCAGGGCTGATGTGGCGCGGGCCGGGAATCGAAACCGAACACGGCGTGGCGCTGCCAGTGGCCGAGGGCTTCTGGACTGAACGCGAACGGCGCAACGAATTCCCCCGGGGCCTCGACCTGTTTTTCACCGCCGACCATGAGCTGATCGGTCTGCCGCGCAGCACCCGCATCGCAAAGGAGCGCGTCTGATGTACGTAGCCGTCAAGGGTGGCGAACAGGCCATCGACAATGCCCACCGCCTGCTGGCGAAAAAACGCCGGGGCGACACCTCGGTCACTGAGCTGAGCGTCGAGCAGATTCGTCAGCAACTGCCGCTGGCAGTGGCGCGGGTGATGAGCGAAGGCTCGCTGTACGACGAAGAGCTGGCTGCGCTGGCGATCAAGCAAGCGGCGGGGGATCTGGTGGAAGCGATCTTTCTGCTGCGTGCCTACCGCACCACGTTGCCGCGCTTCAGCCCGAGCCTGCCGATCGATACTTCGAACATGCAGCTCAGCCGTCGCTTGTCGGCAACCTTCAAGGACGTGCCGGGCGGGCAACTGCTGGGGCCGACCTTCGATTACACCCATCGTCTGCTGGATTTTGCCTTGCTTGCCGAAGGCGAATATCCGGGACCGCAAACAACCGCGAACGCCCGCCTCGAACCATGCCCGCGAGTCCTTGGTCTGCTGGCCCAGGAAGGCTTGATCAAGAACGAAACCGACAACAATGAAACCGTAGCCGACATCACCCGCGATCCGCTGGAACTGCCCGCCAGCCGCGCCGAACGCCTGCAAGCGTTGGCCCGTGGTGATGAAGGTTTCCTGTTGGCGCTGGGCTATTCGACCCAGCGCGGTTACGGGCGCAATCACCCGTTCGCCGGGGAAATTCGTATCGGTGAAGTCGAGGTGTGGATCGAGCCTGAAGAGCTGGGGTTCCCGATCAATCTGGGCTGCATCGAAGTCACCGAGTGCGAGATGGTCAACCAGTTCGTCGGTTCCGCAACGGAGCTGGCGCAGTTCACCCGTGGCTACGGTCTGGCCTTCGGGCACGCCGAGCGCAAGGCCATGGGCATGGCGCTGGTCGACCGTGCGTTGCGCGCCAAGGAGTTCAACGAAGAGATCGAATCCCCGGCGCAGCAGGAAGAGTTCGTGCTGATGCACTGCGACAACGTCGAGGCCGCCGGTTTTGTTTCGCACCTGAAATTACCTCACTACGTGGACTTCCAGGCCGAACTGGAACTGATCCGCAAACTGCGCAAACCCGCCGAGGGGCAAAGCCATGAATGATATGACCCAGGCGCCGGTACGAGACGCGGCGTACAACTTCGCCTACCTCGATGAACAGACCAAGCGCATGATCCGTCGCGCCTTGCTCAAGGCCGTGGCGATCCCCGGCTATCAGGTGCCGTTCGGTGGTCGCGAAATGCCGTTGCCTTACGGCTGGGGCACCGGAGGCATGCAATTGACCGCCGCGATTCTCGGTGACGACGACGTGCTCAAGGTCATCGACCAGGGCGCGGATGACACCACCAACGCCGTGTCGATCCGTCGCTTCTTCGCTCGCACGGCGGGTGTCGCGACCACTGAAAGCACCCCGGACGCGACAGTGATCCAGACCCGTCACCGCATCCCGGAAACGCCGCTGCACGCCGACCAGATCATGGTTTACCAAGTGCCGATTCCCGAGCCGCTGCGCTTCATCGAACCGTCGGAAACCGAGACCCGGACCATGCACGCCCTCAACGATTACGGGGTCATGCACGTCAAACTCTACGAAGACATCGCCACCTTCGGCCACATCGCCACGGCCTATGCCTACCCGGTGATGGTCGATGAGCGCTACGTGATGGACCCGTCGCCGATCCCTAAATTCGACAACCCGAAACTCGACATGAGCCCGGCGCTGATGCTGTTCGGCGCCGGTCGCGAGAAGCGTCTGTACGCGGTGCCGCCGTACACCAAAGTCACCAGCCTCGACTTCGAGGATCACCCGTTCGAAGCGCAGAAGTGGGAAGAGTGCTGCGCCATTTGCGGTAGCCACGACTCGTTCCTTGACGAGCTGATTCTCGACGACGCCGGCACCCAGAGCTTCGTCTGTTCCGACACCTATTACTGCGCCCAGCGCGTCAGCCAGCAGGAGCAGGGCCAATGAACCAGGCGCTGAAAAACCAACTGCCCGTGTCCACCGAGCCTTTGCTGCAAGTGCATGATTTGTCGCTGTTGTATGGACCGGAGAAAGGCTGTCAGGACGTCAGTTTCGATTTGTACCCCGGTGAAGTGCTGGGGATTGTCGGCGAGTCGGGTTCGGGCAAATCCACCTTGCTCTCGCTGCTCAGCGGACGCCTTCCGCCGCAAAACGGCCGCATCGGTTACCGCGACAAACAGGACCAATGGCTGGACCTGTACAGCGCCAGCGAAGCCGAGCGCCGCACCTTGCTGCGCACCGAATGGGGTTTCGTCGAGCAGAACCCGCGTGATGGTTTGCGCATGGGCGTGTCCGCCGGGGCCAACATCGGCGAGCGCTTGATGGCCCAAGGCGTGCGCAATTATCAGCAACTGCGCGGTGCCGGACTCGACTGGCTGAGCCAGGTGGAAATCGATCCGCAGCGCATCGACGACTTGCCCCGGACTTTCTCCGGCGGCATGCAACAACGCCTGCAAATCGCCCGAAACCTGGTGTCGAGCCCGCGTCTGGTGTTCATGGACGAGCCGACTGGCGGCCTCGATGTGTCGGTGCAGGCGCGCTTGCTCGATCTGTTGCGCGGGTTGGTGCGGGAATTGGACCTGGCGGTGGTGATCGTCACCCACGACCTGGCGGTGGCGCGTCTGCTGGCCGATCGCTTGATGGTGATGCGCCGTTCGCGGGTGGTGGAAACCGGCCTGACCGACCAGATCCTCGACGATCCACAACACCCTTATTCGCAACTGCTGGTGTCTTCGGTGTTGCAGCCGTGAAGCCCCGTCCAACTGTGGAAACCGAGCGATGAATACCTTGATCGAGGTCCGTGACCTCTCGAAAACCTTCACCTTGCATCAGCAGAACGGCGTGGTCCTCAACGTGCTGCGTGGCGTGGATTTCAGCGTGGCGGGTGGTGAATGCCTGGTGCTGCACGGCCAGTCCGGCGCCGGCAAAAGCACCTTGCTGCGCACCTTGTATGGCAACTATCTGCCGGCGGGCGGCAGCATCCGCGTGCAGCACGACGGCCAGTGGCTGGAATTGGTGGGCGCCGAGCCTCGGGACATTCTGCAAGTGCGCCAACGCACCCTCGGATACGTCAGCCAGTTTCTGCGGGTGATTCCGCGAGTGGCGTGCCTGGACGTGGTGATGGAGCCAGCGCTGGCCCGGGGGTGGTCGAAACAGCTGGCGCAATCGCGCGCCGAATTGCTGCTCACGCGCCTGAACATTCCGCAACGCCTGTGGCAACTGGCGCCCGGCACCTTCTCCGGGGGCGAGCAGCAGCGGGTCAACATCGCCCGCGGCTTCATGGTGGCGTGGCCGGTAATGTTGATCGACGAACCGACCGCTTCGCTGGACGACAACAATCGTCAGGTGGTGCTGGAACTGATGAACGAAGCCAAGGAAGCGGGTGCCGCGCTGATCGGCATCTTCCACGACCGTGTCGCTCGCGAGGCGGTTGCCGACCGCCATCTGGACATGACGCCTGCCGTTGCAAGCCAAGAGGAATACGCCGATGCCCGTTGAACAGATCCTCAGCAATGCCCAACTGGTCACCGCCGATCGTGTGTTCTACGGCACCGTGGTGCTGCGTGACGGCTTGATCGCGGAGATCGCCGAAGGCCCGAGTCGCTTGCCTCAGGCTCAGGATCTCAACGGTGATTATCTGCTGCCCGGCCTGGTGGAATTGCACACCGACAACCTGGAAAAGCACATGACCCCGCGCCCCGGCGTGGACTGGCCGTCGCGCTCGGCCGTGCTCAGCCATGACGCGCAGATCATCGCGGCTGGCATCACCACGGTGTTCGACGCCGTGTCCATCGGCGACGTCAACCCCAAGGGCAATCGCATGCAGAAATTGCCGGCGATGCTCGAAGCAATCTCCAGCGCCTCCGACGCCGGGCTGACCCGCGCCGAGCATCGTCTGCACTTGCGCTGCGAACTGTGCCACCCGGACACTCTGAGTGTGTTCCGCGATCTGGTAGAGCATCCGTTGGTGCAACTGGTGTCGGTGATGGACCATTCGCCGGGTCAGCGCCAATTCGTGTTGGAGTCCAAGTACCGTGAGTACTACATGGGCAAATACCACCTGACCACGACCCAGATGGACGAATTCATTACCTTGCAGATGGCTAACTCCCGGGAATACAGCGACCGCTATCGCGCGGCGATTGTCGAGCATTGCCTGGCGCGTGGCCTGTCAGTGGCCAGCCATGACGACGCGACCCTGGCCCATGTCGAAGAATCGGCTCGCTACGGCATGACCATCGCCGAATTCCCGACCACCGTCGAGGCGGCGCGCGGTTGCCGGGAGCAGGGCATGAAGGTGTTGATGGGCGCACCGAACATCGTGCGCGGCGGTTCGCACTCGGGTAACGTGGCCGCCGCTGATCTGGCGGGAGAAGGGCTGCTGGACATCCTGTCCAGTGACTACTACCCGTCGAGTCTGCTGCAAGCCGCATTTGCGCTGGCGGCCCAGAATAACCGCATCGGCCTGGCCGCAGCGGTGCGCATGGTCAGCCTCGCCCCGGCCAGGGCTGCCGGGTTGAGTGATCGTGGTGAAATTGCACCGGGCTTGCGTGCGGATCTGCTGCAAGCACGGAGCCTGGACGGCCTGCCGGTGGTCCAACAAGTCTGGCGACAAGCGAAGAGGGTGTTTTGATGGCGGGCAGGTTGATCTATCTCATCGGGCCTTCAGGTTCGGGCAAGGACAGCCTGCTGGATGCCGCACGAACGCGGTTGGCCGAGCGCGGCTGCCGCATCGTGCGGCGGGTCATCACCCGCTCGGCGGAAGCGGTGGGTGAAGCGGCGCAAGGCGTCAGCCCGGAGCGGTTTGCCGGGATGGAAGCTCAGGGCGCGTTTGCCCTGAGCTGGCACGCCAATGGTCTGGCCTATGGCATCCCGCTGGAAATCGATGATTGGCTGGCGGCGGGTCAGGACGTGTTGGTCAATGGTTCGCGCGGGCATCTGAAGCAAACACGTGAGCGCTATCCGCATGTGCTGGTGTTGTTGCTGACGGTGGATCAAGCCGTGTTGCGCGAGCGACTGTTGGCGCGCGGGCGTGAGTCCGTCGCGGAGATTGATCAGCGATTGGCGCGCAATGCGCGATTCAGTGAAAATCTGCTGGCTGACAATTCGGATGTGCATTTGCTCGACAACTCCGGACCGATCGAACGCACGGTCGAACGGCTATTGGCCTGCATTGAAGAGCCAGCCGCATGCGCCTGACACTGCTGGGCACCGGTGATGCGAGACAGGTGCCGGTCTACGGTTGCGAATGCCCGGCCTGTGTTCGGGCGCACACCGATGACCGCTGGCGCCGACAACCGTGCTGCGCGCTGATCGAATGCGCTGATCAGCGCTGGCTGATCGACAGTGGTCTGGCAAACCTTACCGAACGCTTTCCCCCGCGCAGCTTCAACGGCATTTTCCAGACCCACTATCACGCCGATCATGCCCAAGGGTTGCTGCATCTGCGCTGGGGCCAGGGCCTGGTGATTCCGGTTCATGGGCCCGTGGACCCGGAAGGGTTGGCTGACCTCTACAAACATCCCGGCATTCTCGATTTCAGCCAACCGTTCGAGGCCTTCGAAACCCAAACCTTCGGAACCTTGAGCGTGACCGCGCTGCCTCTTCTGCACTCCAAACCGACCCTCGGTTATTTGCTGGAAGGCGAGGGGCGGCATATCGCTTACCTGACGGACACCGTCGGCCTGCCACCGGCCACCACGGAGTTTCTGCAACGCCAGCCGCTGGATGTGCTGGTGCTCGACTGCTCCATGCCCCCGCAGCCACAGGCGCCGCGCAACCATAATGATCTGAACCTGGCGTTGCAGTGCATTGGCGAGTTGCAACCGGCTTCGGCGGTGTTGACGCATGTCGGGCATACGCTGGATGCGTGGTTGATGGAGCATCGAGGTGAGCTGCCGGGTAATGTCAGTGTGGGGTTTGATGGGTGTGTGGTTTGACGCCGAAAAGATCGCAGCCTTCGGCAGCTCCTACAAGTCACGCGACTCCCTGTAGGAGCTGCCGAAGGCTGCGATCTTTTGATCTTGTTTGAGGGCCTTCAGACCTCTTTCGTCAGCAATCCCTGCACATACTCCACGAACGCCCGAGCCTTGGCACTGGCCATTCTACCGGTTGGAAACACGGCCCACAGGTCTTGATTCGGCAGCGTCCAATCCCGCATGGCTTCCCTGACAGTACCGTTGGCGAGTTCTGAAGCAAACATCCACTCCGACGCCAAGGCTAGCCCCTGATCGGTGAGCACCGCAGCACGCAGACCCTCGGCCGCACTGACGCGGATGCGACCGTTGATGATCACGGGCTGTTCTTCATCGGCCTTCTTGAACGGCCCATTGGCGCTGCCGCCCAGGCTGTAGATGATTGCCTGATGTTCGCTCAGATCGGCGGGGCAGGTGGGCTCGCCGTGTTTGGCAAAGTAAGCGGGTGTACCGAGTACTACGCGCCGGCATTCGGCAATCTTGCGCGCGGTGAGGCCTGAGTCACTCAGGGCGCCCAAGCGCAGGGCAAGGTCGACGCCTTCTTCGACGAGATTGATGTTGCGATCATCGAGCATCAGGTCGATGTTCAGTTCCGGGTTCTGATCGAGAAACGGCCCCAGCTGCGGCACGATGTGCAGCCGGCCGAAGGTCACGGCGGCGCAAATGCGCAGGTTGCCACTCAGTCCACTGGCGGCGCCGCGAGCGGCGTTGTCAGCTTCGTCGGATTCTTCGATGGCGCGTTTGGCTCGTTCAAAAAATGCCAGGCCTGCTTCGGTGGGCGTGAGGCCACGGGTCGAGCGCAACAACAGCCGAACCGCAAGCCGCGCCTCAAGCTGCGCGATGGCTTTCGAAACGGCGGGCTGGCCGATATTCAGGCGTCGTGCGGCAGCAGAAAATGAACCGGTTTCCACCACGTAGACGAAAGTTTCCATTGCGGCGAGACGGTCCATCGTAGGTCCTTTTTCAATTCTGAAAGTTGGCGCTGGGCCATTGTAGGAGCAGGCTCGTTCCTACAAAGGATTAGCGCTGTCCGCGTGGCCGTTGAGTGTAATCCGGGTCGATCCCGGCGTAACGAATCACACTCTGTAAAACAACCGGACGTCGTGATCGGTATTTCTGTGCTTGAGTAAAGATAACTCTAGAGTTATTTTTGTTTGACCGTAGCAAGGAGGCTGTTGGTGCAGAGCAGGCTATTGATCAAGGAGCTGGAAGAGGCTGGTTGGGTGCTGGATCGAATCACGGGCAGTCATCACATCTTCACTCACCGATACAACCCACACACGATTCCCGTCCCCCATCCGAAAAAGGATTTACCGATCGGGACGGTCAAGAGCATCAGGAGGCGCGCCGGGCTATTTTGCCCGCCCGCCAGTTACGCAGGAGATCCATAATGCAATATCCCATCTGTATCGAGTGGGGCGACGAGAACACCGCCATCGGTATTCAGATCCCCGATATTCCCGGTGCGGCAACCGCCGGGGATACGTTTGAAGATGCCTATAACGCCGCCGTGGAAATTGCCCACCTATTGCTGCAGGAAATCGCGGCCGAAGGCCGGGATATTCCGATGCCAACGTCGACGGCTGAACATCTCGGCAATCCCGACTACATCGGGATGGGCTGGGGCATGCTGGAAATCGACATCTCGCCCTATATGGGCAAGACCGAGAAGGTCAATGTGACGTTGCCTGGGTACGTGATCCAGCGTATCGACCGTTACGTTCGCGAGCACAACGTCAAAAGTCGTTCGTCTTTTTTGGCGGATGCGGCGATGGAGAAGCTGGTTCGACACTGAGTCGCGTCAGCTTAATCGCCTTCGCTCCCACAGGTTCGTATCAGACCTGTGGGAGCGAGCCTGCTCGCGATGCTTTTGGCTTCTTATGCCGTCGCCAACGATGGTTTCTCTGAAACACTCAAAAACCGCAACAGCGCCAACAGTGGAAACGCACTGCCGACGATCACGATCCACAACCAGCCACCGTGTTCATACACTGCACTGGCCACCGACGAGCCGAACGCACCGCCGATAAAGATGCTGGTCATGTACAGCGCATTCAGGCGGCTGCGGCTTTTGGCGTCGAGGGCGTAGACCGCGCGTTGGCCGAGAACCATGTTCATCTGCACGCAGAAATCGAGCACCACGCCTGTCACCGCGAGGCCGATGACGCTGTAGGCCGGATGAATGAAGGCCGGCAGGAAGCTCAGGCTGGCGAACAGCAGGGCCAGCAACGAGGCGATGCGCGTGTGCCCGGCATCGGCCAGTCGTCCGGCGATCGGCGCAGCGATGGCACCGATGGCCCCGACCAGCGCGAAAATGGCGATCTGCGATTGCGACAAGCCGTGATTGCGCGCCAGTTCCAACGGCACCGCGGTCCAGAACAGGCTGAAGGTGGCGAACATGCAACCCTGATAAAACGCACGCTGGCGCAGGACCGGTTGTTTGCGCAACAGGGTCCAAAGCGAACCCAGCAGTTGGCCATAGGAAGCACTGTGATCAGGCTGGCGCTTGGGAATCGTCAGGGCCAGCACGATGCTGATGGCCGCCATCAACACGGCCGCAATCACAAACATCGCGCGCCAGCCGAAGTGGTCGGCGACGACACTGGACACGGGTCGCGCCAGCAGAATCCCCAGCAACAATCCGCCCATGATCCCGCCGACCACTCGGCCGCGAGATTCTTCCGGCGCCAGGTGTGCGGCCAGCGGAATCAGGATCTGTACCGACACCGAACTGAATCCGACCAATAGGGAAATCAGCAAAAACACATTCGGCTGATCGGTAAACGCCGCGCCCAACAAGCTGGCAATCGCCACCAGCGTGGTGATGATCATCAGTCGCCGGTTCTCCAGCAAATCCCCCAGCGGCACCAGGAAAAACAGGCCCAGCGCGTAACCGATCTGGGTCAGAGAAACGATCAGGCTGGCCATGGTATTGGTCAGGCCGATGTCCGGCGCGATCAGGCCGATGATCGGTTGGGCGTAGTAGATGTTGGCCACGATGGCGCCGCAGCAGAAGGCGAACAGCAGCACCATGCCTCGGGTCATTGTCGCGGTGCCGTGAGGCACCTGAGTCGCTGGGTTCATAACGTGTCTCGCTGAACAGATGGGAATGCGCGCAGGCTAAAGGGCTGACTGAAACGGCGGAAGTGGGATTGGAGTGATAGCAGTCATTCCATTGCGGAATGAGTGACGAACGAGCGTGCCGTCGGCCGATGGCCGTTGCGTCAGAACTTCAGGGAGCGATGATACATTCACTTACATCTTGTTCGATAGCGTGCTTATGTTCGCACTTCACGTTTCCTGACAGGAAGGCTACTCCATGAATACGATGGTTCGTCACCTGATTCGCGGCGTTTCGGTTGCTACGCTGGTCAGCCTGTTTACGGCAGGCATGGCCCTGGCACAGGACGCACCGGGCATGCGCATCGGTGTGCGCGGCGAGATTACCGGCGTCAGCCCTGACGTGCTGAAAGTGCACGCCACCAGCGGCGAAAACGTGGTCATCAACCTGACCAAGGACACCAAAGTCCGCGCCGTCACCCTGGCCAACATCGAAGACATCAAGCCCGGCAGCTACATTGGTTCCGCCGCCATTCCTCAAGAGGATGGCACCCTCAAGGCGCTGGAAGTCCACGTCTTCCCGCCGGAGCTGGCCGGCAGTGGCGACGGTCATCGGCCTTTCGACCTGGTCAAGGGCAGCAGCATGACCAACGGCAGCGTCGGGGATCTGGTGGTGAGCAATGGCCGGGTGCTGACCGTCAACTACAAGGGCGGCCAACAGAAAATCCTGGTGCCGGAAGACGTGCCGATCGTCAACCTGATACCGGGTGACCGCAGCTTGCTCAAGGTGGGCGTGAAAATCGTCACGTTCGCGACCCAAAGCGCGGACGGTACGCTCACCGCACAGTCCATTTCCGCAGGCAAGGATGGTGTCACACCCCCGATGTAACCCCGTCCCCCTGTAGGAGCTGTCGAGTGCAACGAGGCTGCGATCTTTTGACTTTAAAAGATCAAGATCAAAAGATCGTCCGAACGTGGCCCGAGCCTGCGGCAGCTCCTACAGGACACAGTCAAAACCACCATGACCGACCATCCGAAGAACCGCCCGTAATCCCCTGAACGCTAGACTCTACAGGGGGAATCACTTCAACGCGTCCTTGTTAAGCGGGAGTTCCACGATGAAAATCGTATCTTCGCTGGCGTTGGTGGTAGCGGTTGGGTGCATCTCCGGGTGTTCGACAGTGCCTGACAATCAGGTCACCAACATTCCCTTGAACGCTACTTCCATTAATGCCGGGAATATCGCCCGGCCCATCATGATGCCCGACGGGCATTCAACGGTGTTCTGGTTCGCGGTCAGTGGCGAGTCCATGGGCAGCGCATTGCCAGGCCGTTTGATGGCCTACATCTATCCGGGTAGTTGCGCGAGCCTGGGTTCGAAACCGGCCTATGACATGAACGAAGGACCGAATGCGCGGTTTTATTCGCAGGCATCGATGCAATATTTCTGGAAAAGCGCACCGGTAGCCGTGGAAACACTTCGGGCGGGCGGTTATGCGTTAGTGGTGCGGGAAAGTCCGGCGGATGGCCATCAGGCTATCTTTTGCGGGAATTTGAGCTGATCGCGAGCGCTAAACCTGTAGGAGCCGGCTTGCTGGCGATCTCGTACGTACAGTCGACACAGTTGTCGCCTGACGAATCGCAATCGCCAGCAAGCCGGCTCCTACAGAAGGTTACGTTTTTCTCAGCCTTTTATTTACTGCGCATAAATCTGATCGAAAATCCCGCCATCATTGAAGTGGGTCTTCTGCACGGTGCGCCAGTCGCCGAAGGTCTTCTCTACCGACAGGAAGTCGACTTTCGGGAAGCGGTCGGTGTACTTGGCCAGCACGGCCGGGTCACGCGGACGCAGGTAGTTGGCGGCGGCGATTTCCTGGCCTTCCGGCGACCACAGATACTTCAGATATTCCTCGGCGGCGGCGCGGGTGCCTTTCTTGTCGACGGTTTTGTCGACCACCGACACCGGCGGCTCAGCTTCGGCGGAGACGCTTGGGTAGATCACTTCGAACTGATCACGGCCGAACTCGCGGGCGATCATTTCAGCTTCGTTCTCGAAGGTCACCAGCACGTCGCCGATCTGGTTGGTCATGAAGGTCGTCGTAGCGGCGCGACCACCGGTATCCAGCACTGGCGCTTGCTTGAACAGCTTGCCGACGAAGTCCTTAGCCTTGTTTTCGTCGCCGCCGTTTTTCAGCACGTAGCCCCAGGCCGACAGGTAGGTGTAGCGACCGTTTCCCGAAGTTTTCGGGTTCGGCACGATGACTTGCACGCCATCCTTGAGCAGATCCGGCCAGTCTTTCAGCGCTTTCGGGTTGCCTTTGCGGACGATGAACACAGTGGCCGAAGTGAAGGGCGCGCTGTTGTTTGGCAAGCGGGTGACCCAGTTGTCCGGGACCAGTTTGCCGTTGTCCGCCAGGGCGTTGATGTCGGTGGCCATGTTCATGGTGATCACGTCAGCCGGCAGGCCGTCGATGACCGAGCGCGCCTGTTTGCTCGAACCGCCGAAGGACATCTGCAGGGTGATGTTTTCGTTGTGCTCGGCCTGCCAGTGCTTCTGGAACGCAGTGTTGTAGTCCTTGTAGAAATCGCGCATCACGTCGTAGGAAACGTTGAGCAGGGTCGGTGCGGCCTGAGCCATGCTGGTCAGGGCCAGGCCAGCGGCCAGAAGTGAAGCGCCAAAGATTTTTTTCACTGCGAATTCCTTGTTCTGTTGTGTGGGAGCTGCCGCAGGCTGCGTTCTTTTGATCTTGCTCCTGAAAATCAAGATCAAAAGATCGCAGCCTGCGGCAGCTCCTACGGGTTTTGTGTGTTGAAAGCGATACCATTTTGCCAGCGACTATAGCCGGGCTCGCATAGTCCTTTAAAGATTAAAAAGCACTTTGCTTATTCCAGTTTTTTGAACAGGGCATTGCCGCAACGGGAACAGAAAGCGGCGCCGTGTTCGTGGTTGCTTTTGCGGCACACCGGGCAGTTGTGTTGCAGCTGTTCACCGCGCATGGCGTTGGCCAGTTCGGCGGTGAAAATCCCGGTGGGCACGGCGATGATGGAGTAACCGGTGATCATCACCAGTGACGAAATCACCTGACCCAGCGGAGTCTTCGGCACGATGTCGCCGAAGCCCACGGTGGTCAGGGTCACGATAGCCCAATAGATGCCTTTGGGGATGCTGGTAAAGCCGTGTTCCGGGCCTTCGATCACATACATCAACGTGCCGAACACCGTCACCAGCGTGCAGACGCTGACCAGAAACACCACGATCTTCTGCTTGCTGCCGCGCAGGGCGGACATCAGGTAATTGGCTTGTTTCAGGTAAGGGCTGAGCTTGAGCACGCGGAAAATCCGCAGCATCCGGATGATCCGGATAATCAGCAAATACTGCGCATCAGCGTAATACAGCGCGAGGATCCCGGGCACGATCGCCAGCAAATCCACCAGCCCGTAAAAACTGAAGGCGTAGCGCAAAGGCTTGGGCGAGCAATACAGCCGAAGAATGTATTCGCCCAGGAAGATGACGGTGAAACCCCACTCGATGTAGGCGAGTACATCGGCGTAGTTTTTGTGAATGCTGTCGATGCTGTCGAGCATCACGATCACCAGGCTGGCGAGGATGATCAACAGCAGAATGCCGTCGAAGCGCCGACCCGCCTTGGTGTCGCTCTGGAAAATCATGACGTAAAGCTCTTCACGCCAGTTTTTGCTGCTGTCCATGGAAAACGCCTGACTCAATGATCAGCGCAGCCTAGGTTGATTCTCCTCCAGAGTGCAAGGCGTACGGGTGACCGTGGCCTTGGCAAACATTTGCACAGCACTGCGAACCAGCCAGCAGGCAAGAATGAACGGTGCGGTCAGCGTGGGCAGACCGATGGCGGCAAACATCGGCGTCAGCAACAGCGCCAAGGCAATGCCGACCAGCGGCAGCCATGGCTGCTGGCGTTGCGAGCTGAGGGCGAGGGCGGCGAGCACGGCGTTGTAGCCACCGAGGCCGAGCAATGCGGTATAGAAGTCGTGGTGCAGCAGGCTCCAACCCATGCCCGCGACAGACGCCAACAACGCCCAGCAGAACGCGCGACGATCGGCGATCAGCAAACCGGCGGCAATTAACGCACCGGCCAGCGGATGACCGAGGAACATCACCTGGCCGAGCCCTTTGAGTGGTGCGGCAAGCATGTTCAGTGTGCTGACTTCGATCATATGCGCCTGGGTCGAGGGGGTTGCGAAGCACAGCAGCAACCAGCTCAGCACGACGAAGGGCGCGGTGTAGGCCGGTAGGTATTGGCTGACCCGCACGCGTTTGAGCCACTGTTGCGTGATCATCGCACTCAGGCCGCCGGCAGCCAGAATCAGCGGCGGCATCATCGCCGACCAGGGAAAATAAAGGCTCAGCAACAGTCCGAGCAAGACGCCGTTGTAGCTGAAAAGCCCGGCCTGGCGATCGGCCTTGGCATAGCCACGACGCTGCGCGGTGAGCAACCCGGCGACACCGCCGAGCAGTGCACCGCCGAGCAAGGCAGGCGCGGTACACAGGATGGCGAGCAGGCACAAAAGACCGAACAGCGGATGACGCTGGAGGAATATCTGGCTGAAGCCGTTGAGCAAAGCTTCCGCCCAGTCGGGGCAGGTGTTGAAATGGTTGGCAGGCATGATGAAGTCTGGGCAGTGGGAAAACCAAGGTCTTGCACAAACTCTGTGGCGAGGGAGCTTGCTCCCGCTGGGGTGCGAAGCAGCCCTAATTCGCTGAACGCGGTTTCTCTGTGGAACCCGTCATCAAAGCGACGACTGCTGCGCAGCCGAGCGGGAGCAAGCTCCCTCGCCACAAATAATGTTTGTTAAATCAACGTCTCGATACGCAGTGAGTTAGTCGACCCCGGCTGCCCAAACGGCACACCCGCGGTGATCAACAACGTATCGCCACGCTGCGCCATGCCCTGGGCCTGGGCAATTTCCAACGCTGTGGAACACACTTCATCGACCTGACGCAGGCGGTCATTGACCACCGAGTGCACACCCCACGCCACAGTCAGGCGACGCGCGGTTTGCAGGTTCGGCGTGAGATTGAGGATCGGCACGGTCGGCCGTTCCCGTGCCGCACGCAGGCTCGATGTGCCTGACTCGCTGTAGTTCACC
This sequence comes from Pseudomonas fluorescens, assembly GCF_000802965.1. GTDB lineage: Bacteria > Pseudomonadota > Gammaproteobacteria > Pseudomonadales > Pseudomonadaceae > Aquipseudomonas > Aquipseudomonas fluorescens_A. The sequence continues at coordinate 258,310 of NZ_JSAK01000001.1, forward strand.
AGCACCGCCACCGGCAGCACGTTGCTGATGCGGCGAATCGCGCAACTGATGGCATCGGAAACCGTGGCCTCGGCTTTCGGTCGGCTGACGTCCAGTTGGGTCTGATAATCCGGGCCGTTTTCCACTTGGCGGATGATCTTGCTCATCATCTGCACGGCTTCGAGCGGGTATTCGCCGGACGCGGTTTCCGCTGACAGCATCACCGCGTCCGCACCTTCGGCCACGGCGTTGGCCACATCGGTTACCTCGGCGCGGGTTGGCGCCGGTGAGAAGCGCATCGACTCCAGCATCTGCGTCGCCACCACCACCGGTTTGCCAAGTTGGCGGCAGGTGCTGATGATGTTTTTCTGGATCTGCGGCACGCTTTCGGCGGGCACTTCCACGCCCAGATCACCGCGAGCCACCATGATTGCGTCGCTCAACTCGGCGATCTCGCGCAGTTGTTCAACGGCCGAAGGTTTCTCGATTTTGGCCATCAGGAACGCTTTGTCGCCGATCAGCGTGCGGGCTTCGCGGATGTCGTCCGGACGCTGCACAAACGACAGCGCCACCCAGTCCACACCCAGTTCCAGACCGAAACTCAAATCGCGACGATCCTTGGCGGTCAACGGACTGAGGTCGAGCACTGCTTGCGGCACGTTCACGCCTTTGCGGTCCGAGAGTTCGCCGCCATTGAGCACGGTGGTGTCGATGGCGTCGGCGTATTTGGTGACCACTCGCAGGCGCAACTTGCCGTCGTCAAGCAGCAGGTCCATGCCCGGCTCCAGCGCGGCGATGATTTCCGGGTGCGGCAGGTTGACCCGGCGCTCATCGCCCGGCGTGGCGTCGAGGTCCAGGCGCAAAGCCTGGCCGCGATGCAACTGCACCTTGCCCTCGGCGAACTTGCCGACCCGCAGCTTCGGGCCTTGCAGGTCCATCAGAATGCCCAGCGGATAATTCAGCTGGCGTTCGACTTCACGGATCCACTGATAGCGCTTGGCATGGTCGGCGTGATCGCCGTGGCTGAAGTTCAGGCGGAAGATGTTGACCCCGGCCTGCACCAGCTCGCGGATGTCGTCGATCCCGTTGGTGGCCGGGCCGAGGGTGGCGAGGATTTTGACCTTTTTATCAGGCGTCATGTTTAGGGCTCTCGAGGATCAGAATGGCGCGGAAGTCGTTGACGTTGGTGCGGGTCGGCTCGGTAACGATCAGTGCATCCAGCGCCTCGAAATAGCCGTAGCCATTGTTGTTGTCCAACTCGTCGCTGGCGCTCAAACCGAGGGCGGCGGCGCGGGCGTAGCTGTCCGGGGTCATGATCGCGCCGGCGTTGTCTTCGGAGCCGTCGATGCCATCGGTGTCACCGGCCAGCGCATAAACGCCAGGCAGGCCCTTGAGGCTGTCGGTCAGGCTGAGCAGGAACTCGGCGTTGCGTCCGCCGCGGCCATTGCCGCGCACGGTCACGGTGGTTTCGCCGCTGGAGAGAATCACGCACGGCGCCGGCAACGGCTGTCCATGTAGCACCACTTGGCGGGCGATACCGGCGTGGACTTTGGCTACTTCGCGGGATTCGCCTTCCAGGTCACCGAGGATCAACGGGCTGAAACCGGCCTGACGGCATTTCACCGCCGCCGCTTCCAGGGATTGCTGCGGACGGGCGATCAATTGGAAATGACTGCGGGCCAGGCTCGGATCGCCGGGTTTGACCGTCTCCGATTCCGGGCTTTGCAGCCAGTTGCGCACGGAGGCCGGCACTTCGATGTTGTAGCGCTTGAGGATCGCCAGCGCTTCAGCCGAGGTACTCGGGTCGGCCACGGTGGGGCCGGAGGCGATGACCGTGGCGAGGTCGCCCGGCACATCGGAAATCGCATAGGTATAAACAGTGGCAGGCCAGCAGGCTTTGCCCAGACGCCCGCCCTTGATCGCCGAGAGGTGCTTGCGCACGCAGTTCATCTCGCCGATGGTCGCGCCGGATTTGAGCAGGGCTTTGTTGATCGATTGCTTGTCGGCCAGGGTGATGCCTTCGGCCGGCAATGCCAGCAGAGCCGAGCCGCCGCCGGAGAGCAGGAAGATCACGCGGTCGTTTTCCGTCAGGTCGCTGACCAGTTCAAAGACACGCTTGGCAACGGCCTGACCGGCAGCATCAGGCACCGGATGCGCGGCTTCGACCACTTCGATTTTTTCGCACGGGGCGCCGTGACCGTAACGGGTCACCACCAGACCAGACACTTCACCCTGCCAGCAACGCTCTACCACTTGAGCCATGGCGGCGGCGGCTTTACCGGCGCCGATGACGATCACACGACCACTGCGGTCGGCAGGCAAATGGGCTTCGAGGACTTGCTGCGGATGGGCCGCGTCGATGGCTGTGGCGAACAGCTCGCGCAGGAATTGTTGCGGATCGACCGACATGGCGGGCTCCCGGAATTCTTGTTATTGGGATAAGACGACAGCAGGTGTTGCGACGCCGGTCCTGTGGGAGCTTGCTTGCCAGCGATTCAGGCGCCGCGCTCGTTCAGGTAGATCGAGGCGATGCCATCGCTGGCAAGCCAGCTCCCACAGGTATTGCGGCGAATGTTATTTATCGCGAATCGAGAAATTCGCCATGTGTTCCAGGCCCTTGATCAGCGCCGAGTGGTCCCAGTTGCTGCCGCCGATGGCCGCGCAGGTGCTGAACACTTGCTGGGTGTTGGCGGTGTTCGGCAAATTGATGTTCAGCTCCTTGGCGCCTTGCAGGGCCAGGTTCAGGTCCTTCTGGTGCAGGCTGATGCGGAAGCCTGGATCGAAGGTGCCCTTGATCATGCGCTCGCCGTGCACTTCGAGGATCTTCGACGAAGCAAAACCGCCCATCAGCGCTTCACGGACCTTGGCAGGATCGGCACCGTTTTTCGAAGCGAACAGCAGGGCTTCGGCCACCGCCTGAATGTTCAGCGCCACGATGATCTGGTTGGCCACTTTCGCGGTCTGACCGTCGCCGTTACCACCGACCAGGGTGATGTTCTTGCCCATCGCCTGGAACAGCGGCAGGGCGCGTTCGAAGGCATCGGCATCACCGCCGACCATGATGCTCAGGGTGGCAGCCTTGGCGCCGACTTCACCGCCGGACACTGGCGCGTCGAGGTACTGCGCACCTTTTTCGTTGATCTTGGCGGCGAAGGCTTTGGTGGCGGTCGGCGAGATCGAGCTCATGTCGATCACGACTTTGCCTTTGCCAACACCGGCGGCAATACCATCGGCGCGGAACAGCACGTCATCGACCTGCGGGGTATCCGGGACCATGACGATGATGAATTCGGCTTCTTGCGCGACTTCTTTCGGGTTCGCCAGGGCGACTGCGCCAGCGGCGATCAGGTCGGCAGGCGCGGCGTCGTGGTGTTGCGAAAGGAACAGGCTGTGACCGGCTTTCTGCAGGTTCGCCGCCATTGGGTGGCCCATGATGCCGGTGCCGATAAATCCGATTTTAGCCATGAGAAAATCCTCTTGTTTTTGTGTTGCCAATTAATGAACCTGGCACACCTTGTGGCGAGGGAGCTTGCTCCCGCTGGGGGGCGAAGCCCCCCTAAAGCCATTCACTGCGGTGCATCAAGCCAAACCGTTTCGCAGGTTTACGACTGCTTCGCAGCCGAGCGGGAGCAAGCTCCCTCGCCACAATAAGCCGGTGTCATTATCAGATTGCGTTATGGGTTTTCAGCCAGCCCAGGCCCGCTTCCGTGGTGGTCAGCGGTTTGTATTCGCAGCCAACCCAACCTTGATAACCAATACGGTCAAGGTGTTCGAACAGGAAGCGGTAGTTGATTTCACCGGTACCTGGCTCGTTGCGCCCCGGGTTGTCCGCGAGCTGCACATGGTTGATCTCGCCCAGATGCGATTGCAGGGTGCGGGCCAGATCGCCTTCCATGATTTGCATGTGATAGATGTCGTATTGCAGGAACAGATTGGCGCTGCCGACCTGCTCGCGAATCGACAGGGCTTGCGCCGTGTTGTTCAGGTAGAAGCCTGGAATGTCGCGGGTGTTGATCGCTTCCATCACCAGTTTGATACCCGCCGCTTGCAGCTTGTCGGCCGCGTACTTGAGGTTGGCAACGAAGGTTTTTTCCACGGTGGCATCGTCGACGCCTTGTGGGCGAATACCGGCCAGGCAGTTGACCTGGGTGTTGCCCAGCACTTGCGCGTAAGCAATCGCCAGATCGACACCCGCGCGGAATTCTTCAACCCGGTCCGGCAGGCACGCGATACCGCGCTCGCCCTTGGCCCAGTCACCGGCCGGCAGGTTGAACAGCACTTGGGTCAGACCGTTGGCGTCGAGCTTGGCCTTGATTTCGGCCGAGCTGAAGTCGTAGGGGAACAGGTACTCGACACCACTGAAACCGGCCTTGGCGGCCGCTTCGAAACGGGCGAGGAAGTCCTGTTCGGTGAACAGCATGGACAGGTTGGCTGCGAAACGCGGCATGGTGGTCTCCAGAATTTGTATGAGTTCCCCGTAGGAGCGAGCTGTGTGGCGAGGGAGCTTGCTCCCGCTCGGCTGCGAAGCAGTCGCAAAGCTTTTGGGGCCGCTTCGCGTCCCAGCGGGAGCAAGCTCCCTCGCCACACAGGCTCGCTCCCACAAAAGGGAGCGATCAACCGTTAATCAAGCAACGAAATCGCCGTCGGTGCGTCGTTGCCGACCAGCGCCAGGTCTTCGAATTCGTTGACGGCGTTGATCTCGGTACCCATGGAAATGTTGGTCACGCGTTCCAGGATAATCTCGACGATCACCGGAACCTTGAACTCTTCGATCAGCTCCTGGGCCTTGCGCAGGGCAGGCTGGATCTGGGCCGGTTCGAACACACGCAGCGCCTTGCAACCGAGGCCTTCGGCCACCGCGACGTGGTCAACACCGTAACCGTTGAGTTCCGGCGCGTTGAGGTTATCGAAGGACAGCTGCACGCAGTAGTCCATTTCGAAACCGCGCTGCGCCTGACGGATCAGCCCCAAGTACGAGTTGTTCACCACAACGTGAATGTACGGCAGCTTGAACTGCGCGCCCACTGCCAATTCTTCGATCATGAACTGGAAGTCATAGTCCCCCGACAGGGCCACCACTTTACGGTTCGGATCAGCCTTGACCACGCCCAGCGCCGCCGGAATGGTCCAGCCCAACGGGCCGGCCTGACCGCAGTTGATCCAGTGACGCGGCTTGTAGACGTGCAGGAACTGCGCGCCGGCAATCTGCGACAAACCGATGGTGCTGACGTAGCAAGTGTCTTTGCCGAACACCTGGTTCATCTCTTCGTAAACGCGCTGAGGCTTGACCGGCACGTTGTCGAAGTGAGTCTTGCGCTGCAGGCTGGCTTTGCGCTGCTGGCAGTCTTGCAGCCAGGCACTGCGGTTTTTCAGCTTGCCGGCGGCTTGCCATTCGCGAGCGACTTCGATGAACACGGTCAGCGCGGCGGCAGCGTCGGAAACGATGCCAAGGTCCGGGGTGAACACACGGCCGATCTGCGTGCCTTCGATGTCGACGTGAATGAACTTGCGGCCTTCGGTGTACACATCGACCGAACCGGTGTGACGGTTGGCCCAACGGTTACCGATACCCAGCACCACGTCGGATTTCAACAGGGTGGCGTTGCCATAACGATGCGAAGTTTGCAGGCCGACCATGCCCACCATCAGCGGGTGATCGTCGGGAATGGTGCCCCAGCCCATCAGGGTCGGGATAACCGGAATACCGGTCAGCTCGGCGAACTCGACCAGCAAATCGCTGGCGTCGGCATTGATGATGCCGCCACCGGCCACCAGCAATGGGCGCTCGGCTTGATCGAGCAAGGCCAGAGCTTTCTCGACTTGAACGCGGCTGGCGGTCGGCTTGGCCAACGGCAGTGGCTGGTAAGCGTCGATATCGAATTCGATTTCGGCCATCTGCACGTCGAACGGCAGGTCGATCAGCACCGGGCCTGGGCGGCCGGAGCGCATTTCAAAGAACGCTTTCTGAAACGCGTAAGGCACTTGGCCCGGCTCCAGTACCGTGGTCGCCCACTTGGTCACCGGCTTGACGATGCTGGTGATGTCGACAGCCTGGAAGTCTTCCTTGTGCATACGGGCGCGGGGTGCTTGCCCTGTGATGCAGAGGATTGGAATCGAGTCGGCCGAGGCGCTGTAGAGCCCGGTGACCATGTCAGTACCGGCCGGGCCGGAAGTGCCGATGCACACGCCAATGTTGCCGGCCTTGGTGCGGGTGTAACCCTCGGCCATGTGCGACGCGCCTTCAACGTGGCGAGCGAGGACGTGATCGATGCCGCCGACCTTTTGCAGGGCGGAGTACAGCGGGTTGATGGCGGCACCTGGGATGCCAAAAGCGGTATCAACCCCTTCACGGCGCATCACCAGAACGGCGGCTTCGATTGCTCTCATTTTGCTCATGGTTTTGTGCCTCTTACGTTTTGTAATTGTATACAAGTGGCTTTGCGCAGAGTGTATTCACGGCGGACGGCGCAGGTCAATTCATTTTCTCAAGCGCTCGTTTCATTCGTCTGAAGCCCTATCTGCTGTGGCTTTTCGTCGCATGTGGCGCTTTTCGAGAATTATTGTATACAAAAAAATAACTCATTGTGTTCTATTTGTTGCATCGGGCTGCGGCACAAACGCGCAGCCCAACGGCTTTCCGAAAAACAAAATGAGGACGGCACCATGAGCGCTTTAACCTTGAAAGTCGCAGTCAACCTGGTCAACGAGGCCATCACCGCGGGGCGTGCAATCGGCGCAGCACCGCTGACCATCGCGGTACTGGATGCCGGCGGGCACCTGATCACCCTGCAACGCGAAGACGGCGCCAGCCTGCTGCGCCCGCACGTCGCCATCGGCAAAGCCTGGGGCGCCATCGCCTTGGGCAAAGGCTCACGCCTGCTGGCCCTGGACGCCCAACAACGCCCGGCATTCATCGCGGCGTTGAACAGCCTGGGGCAGGGCAGCGTGGTGCCGGCACCGGGCGGTGTGCTGATTCGGGATCAGGATGGAAATGTGCTGGGAGCGGTGGGGATCAGCGGGGATTTGTCGGATGTTGATGAACAGTGCGCGATCAATGCGATCGAGGCGTTGGGGTTGAGGGCGGATGCTGGGGTTGTGGCTTGATCTGCGTCGCCTGATCTAATGTCATCGCGAGCAGGCTCACTCCTACAAGGATCGGGGTTGGACACAAAATGTCTGAACACCACAAATCCCCTGTAGGAGTGAGCCTGCTCGCGATAGCAATCTACCAGACACATCTCGCCAAAGGTTTGCCCTACCCACTTGAATCCGCAGAGCTAGCCTTCTCATGACCTGATCTTGGGAGGCAAAGGAATGCCCGATCTACCTGCTGCACACCGATTGCGAGTCGGACGCTATGCCGAAGCCAATCGAATCTATCTGTTAACCACCAACACTCTTCACAGGACCCCGGCTTTCAGGGATTTCACCTTGGGCAGGTTAGTGGTCGATCAGTTTCGAAATGCACAGAATCTTGGACTGGCGCATTCATTGGCATGGGTTGTCATGCCCGACCACTTTCACTGGTTGATTGAATTGCAGCAGGGATCTTTGAGTGAGCTGATGCAAAAGACCAAGTCAATGAGTACCAAGGCGGTTAGGCAGGTTAACGGTCAAAGCAACTTTTTCTGGCAGAGAGGCTTTCATGACCGGGCACTGCGGCGGGAGGAGGATTTGGTGAAGATGGCTCGGTACGTGGTGGCCAACCCTTTGCGGGCTGGACTGGTGGATAAGCTTGGCGACTATCCGTTGTGGGATGCAGTTTGGGTTTGAGCTGGAACCGAGTGGCCTTCCTCGCGAGCAGGCTCACTCCTACAGGGAACGCATTTCAATGTAGGAGTGAGGCTGCTCGCGAAAAGCCGCACCGCGGTGTATCAGTCCGCCTCACACCCCTTCAACACCAACCGAATAATCGTCTGCGCCGCCGCTTCATAGTCCTCTTCATCGAGCTTGGCCTTGCCGGTGATGGCGCTGATTTGCCAGTCGAAGTCGGCGTAGGTCTGGGTGGCGGCCCAGATGCTGAACATCAGGTGATTGGGGTCGATCGGGGCGATCTGGCCGCGGTCGATCCAGGTCTGGATGCAGTCGATGTTGTGCTTGGCCTGGCCGTTGAGCTGATCGACCAGGTCGGTGCTCAGGTGCGGGGCGCCGTGCATGATTTCGCTGGCGAACACTTTGGAGGCGAACGGCAAGTCGCGGGAGATGCGGATTTTCGAGCGGATGTAGCCGCTCAGCACTTCACTGGGCACGCCGTCCGGGTTGAACGGCGTCGATGCCTGCAGGATTGGCTCGATGATACTTTCCAGGACCTCGCGGTAGAGGTTTTCCTTGGATTTGAAGTAGTAGTAGACATTCGGCTTGGGCAATCCCGCCTTGGCTGCGATATCGCTGGTTTTGGTCGCAGCGAAGCCCTTGTCGGCAAATTCTTCACTGGCGGCACGCAGGATCAGTTGTTTGTTGCGCTCGCGGATAGTGCTCATAAACCAGGTGGTTCCTTGCCTGTTCTGGCGGTTGCGCATGGTATCACCGGCCTTCGGCAGCGCTCAAGAATGCGCCGTGCGGCGCTCGGCCGCGCTATGCTGCACGGCATTCATTCAAGAAGGAACCCGATTCATGGCAGGAAGCAGTTTGCTGGTGCTGATCGACGACATCGCCGCCGTGCTGGACGATGTGGCGTTGATGACCAAAATGGCCGCCAAGAAGACTGCCGGCGTGCTCGGCGATGATCTGGCGCTCAATGCCCAGCAGGTCAGCGGTGTGCGCGCCGAGCGGGAAATCCCGGTGGTCTGGGCGGTCGCCAAGGGCTCATTTATCAACAAGCTGATCCTGGTGCCGTCGGCATTGGCCATCAGCGCGTTCATTCCGTGGCTGGTCACGCCCTTGTTGATGCTCGGCGGCGCTTACCTGTGTTTCGAGGGCTTCGAGAAACTCGCTCACAAGTTCCTGCACAGCAAGGCTGAAGATCAGGCCGAACATGCCGAATTGGTCGAGGCAGTGGCGGATCCGGCGGTCGATCTGGTGGCGTTTGAAAAAGAAAAGATCAAGGGTGCCATTCGCACCGATTTCATTCTCTCGGCGGAAATCATCGCGATCACCCTCGGCGTCGTGGCCGACTCGGCGCTGACCCAACAAGTCGTGGTGCTCTCGGGTATCGCGATCGTCATGACCATCGGCGTTTATGGACTGGTGGCGGGCATCGTCAAGCTCGATGACCTGGGCCTGTGGCTGACCCAGAAGCCTGGGCAAGTGGCCAAAAGCATCGGCAGCGGGATTTTGCGCGCGGCGCCGTACATGATGAAAAGCCTGTCGATAATCGGCACGGCGGCGATGTTCCTGGTCGGTGGCGGGATTCTCACCCACGGCGTACCGGTGGTGCATCACTGGATTGAAAGTGTCAGCGCAGGGGCGGGCGGTGCCGGATTTATCGTGCCGACGTTACTCAATGGGGTGGCGGGGATTGTGGCAGGGGCGGTGGTGTTGGCGGTGGTGATGGTTGTCAGCAAGATCTGGCGCGCGATCAAAGGCTAAAAATTGTAGGAGCCGGCTTGCTGGCGATGGGGCTTGAGTCTTGCGTGGTTCTTACGAACGCCATCGCTGGCAAGCCAGCTCCTACAGGTGATTTCTACAAGGTATGAAAAAGGCCATTCGATTCGCATCGAATGGCCTTTTTTGTTGCCGCCGAAATTACTCGGCAATCTGCAACTTGCGTGACTCTGTGTACACGTAACGCACCTTCTCGTACTCGAACGGCGAGTTCAGCTGGCCGTAGCGGAAACTGGTCTGGTAGCGCTTGTCGATGCCACGCAGGATCCAGACTTCCGGATGGTTGGAGCTGACTTCGGCCACGTTGAGGAAGTTGATCGCATTCTCGGCGCTGTAATCCACCAGCAGGCCGCCGGTATCACGCAGGTTCGACGGGCCGAGGATCGGCAGCACGAAGTAGGCGCCGCCCGGAACACCATAGAAGCCAAGGGTCTGGCCGAAGTCTTCGCTCTGGCGCGGCAGGCCCATGGCGGTGGCCGGGTCCCACAGGCCGGCGATGCCGATGGTGGTGTTGAGCAACAGCCGACCGGTGATTTCCAACGAACGCTGGCCTTTGAACTGCAACAGGCTGTTCAGCAGGTTCGGTACGTCGCCGAGGTTGTTGAAAAAGTTGCTGACACCGGTGCGCAAGAAGCTCGGCGTGATGTAGCGATAACCGTCGACCACCGGAAGGAACACCCATTGGTCGAACCGGTAGTTAAAGTGGTAAACACGGCGGTTCCACTCTTCCAGCGGGTCGTAGACGTTCAGGGCGCTGAGCGTCGAGCGTTCGAATTCGCGCTGATCCAGGCCCGGGTTGAATTTGAGTTTGCTCAGTGGCTCCTTGAAGCCGTCACTGTCGACGACCACCGGAGCATTGGCCTTGCTGTTGTCGGCGTTGGCCACGCCTGCACAGAGTAACGCGGCGATAAGCAGGAGGTATTTAGCCACGGAAGAACTCCAGCATGGCGTCGCTGTTGACGCGGTAGTTAAGGTTGCCGCAGTGGCCGCCCAGCGGGTAAACGGTCAGGCGATTGCCGAAAGTCTTGCGCAGGAAACCAAGGTCGCCCGGGCCGAGAATCACGTCGTCTGCGTTGTGCATGACGGCGATTTTCGGGCTGTTGTGCAGGTAATCCTCCAGCGCATACAGGCTCACTTGGTCGATCAGTTGCAGCAGGCTGCCGCCATCGGTACGTGCGCGCCACATCGGGATCACTTGTTCGGTGATGTAGCAGTCGAAATCGCACTGCAGCGCACGCTTGAGGTACGGCGTGAGGCTGGTGCCTTCGGTAATGGGCGTTTTCGGTGGCGTGATCAGGCCACGACGATTGATCAGGTCCGAGGTGAAGGCAATATCGGCCGCCGAAAAGCGGAACGAGGTGCCGATCAACATGGCCATCTGTTCATTGGTCAGGTGCTGCTTGGAGTGCTGGAAGTCGTAGAGCAGTGCGTCGTTGAGATCGATGTAGCCCTTCTGCTGGAAGTAGCGGGTCAGTTTGTTCAGCACCAACTCATAGAAGGTGGTGGAGTTGTTGATGCCCTTGACCTCGGTCTGGACCAGTCTGTCCAGGTTGGTGATCGAGGTGTAGAGGTTGACCGGAGGGTTGAGCAACAGCACTTTCTTGAAGTTGAAGCTGCGGCGGGTTTCGTCCAGATGCGCGACGAATGCTGCATCCAGTGCACCCAGGCTGTAGCCCGTCAGGTAGTAATCGGTGACCGGCAGTTTCGGGTTTTGCGCCCGCACGGCCTGCATCACACGGTACATGTCTTCGGCGTCGTCCTTGGTGATGCCGGGCGTGGCAAATCGTGAGGCGGAGCTGACGAAGTCGAAGCTGGTGGGCGACGACAGCTGCACCACGTGATAGCCGGCCTTGTAGTAGAGCTTTTTCAGGTATTCGTTGAGGCTGCTGTCATAACGCGCGCCGGTGCCGGCGATCAGGAAGATCAGCGGTGCGGGTTTATCCTGAGTGGCGATACGGTAGGTGAGTTTCTTTACCGCCCAAAAGTTGTCCGGCAATTCGAAGGCCCGCTCCGGTCGCAAGGTTAGGCTGCGGTCCGACTGTTCGATGTCATCGTCCAGCGGCAACTCCGGACGCAGGTCCGGCGGCGTCGTGGCAATGGTCGCCTCAAACGGGTTGGTCAAGGGATAGCCATAACTGGCGGCGTCGATATCGACCGCCAGTGCGGACGCACTCAATATAAGGCCGCCAAACAGGGCGGCGAAGCGCAAGGATCGGAGCATGACTAAATCCCTTAGAAAAAGGTGCCGAATAAAGTTCGCAGGCTATGACCACCGGATTTGCGCCAAAGTGCCACGCATCGGCACCAAACAGGCCTAATTTCGAAGTAATAGTAGCTGGACGATACACTTTGCAGCGATTGAATGACTAGTTAAGTGTTGTTAGCGCTTGCGTAAGCTTGCCGGGCGATTAAGCTGGCCGCCGTTTTTCGCTTTTTGGAGTGCTCCATGTCCCGCCGTTTGCCCGTGATTCTGCTGCTTGTTTTGCTGCCATTGTGGCTGGCCGCCAGTTATGGCGCGCGTTATGGCTTCATGGAAGATGCGCAATGGGTTGGCATCTGCGTGGATGAGGCGAGTCGCTGGGAATGCCAGGTCCGCTCGAGTCTGGGCCTGATGATTCACTTCCAGGTATTGGGCTGGGGAGCATTGGCGGCTGCCGTGATCGGCTTTGTGTTGCCGGGCCGGGCAGGGTGGTGGCTGGCGGTGCTGGCACTGGTGTTCGGGTTTCCGGCGCTGGCGTTGTACAACACGACGATGGCGGTGTTTGCGGTGGTGATTGCGGGGTTGCGGTTGGTTCGAGAAGGCCGACGCGCCTGATGGAAAAAGATCGCAGCCTGCGGCAGCTCCTACAGAGATCAGTGTAGGAGCTGCCGCAGGCTGCGATCTTTTGATTTTTACCTTTTGCGAACTCGCAAACACCGCCACAACGCCGCCACCATCAACACACTCACCAGCGCCCAACCCCAGGCCTGCTGGTTTTGCAAACCTTCACGGAACAACTGCGGCGCAATGCCGGCACCGATGATGAAGGTCAGTAGTGCAATTTCCCGACGTGGCACGCTCACCGGGCGGCACAGATACACCAGTGCCGGCACGATGAAGGCGACACTCGGGAAGCTGCGATAGCGCGGATCGAACACCAATTCCAGCATCATCACCGCAGCAGCAAAACCGGCCACTGCCAGTATCCAGCCCGCCCGACGTTCCAACGCATTGAACGCCCAGCCACGCCAACCAGTACGCGGACTCAAAGTCAGTGCGGCGTGGGCCAGCACCAACACATTCAATGCGGTCAGCAAAGCGACCCACAGCCACTCGCTGGTAAAGCGTGTGGTGACCCGCGCCAGATCACCCCAGGCGCCAATCGAGCACGCGGCCAAGGCACCCAGCAGCGGTAGAACCAACGCGGAGCGAGTGTTGCGCACACGTCCACCGAGAATCAGTGTGCCAAAGAAGATAAACCCGCCGACCACCAGCCACTGCGACCAGTACGGCACGTTTGTTACCGGACCAGCCAGCACGCCTTTGTCCTGTCGGTCGGCATCGAACAGCCCCCAGTAACCGCCGACGGCACCTTCGCTGGCGCGTTTCCACGGTTGGTCGAAGGCTTCGATCAGGTTGTAGTGCCAGCCTTGCTGCTCGGCCATGGCGACAAATCCACGAATGAATTTAGCTTCGTTGACCCGGCTCGGCAGCGCAGTTTCACGCTGGCGGCCTTCGCTCGGCCAGCCGGTTTCGCCGATCATCACGTCCTTGGGTGCGAACTTGTTGCCGAACACCTGGCGCACTTCCGCCACATGTTGCAGCGCCGCGTCGATGTTCGACGGATCATCTTCCCAGTACGGCAGCAAATGGATAGTCAGGAAATCCACGGCCGGTGCGATTTCAGGATGCTTGAGCCAGAACTCCCAGACGTCGGCATAAGTGACAGGCTGTTTGACCTGGCTTTTGACTTTATTAATCAGCTTCGCCAATTGTGCGCCGGTGACTTCCTTGCGCAGCAGTGTTTCGTTGCCGACGATGACGGCGGTCACCACGTCGGCGTTGGCGTTGGCCGACGCAATCAGCAGGTCGACTTCCTTCGCGGTGTCCACCGGATTGCTGTTGACCCAAGCGCCGATCATCAACTTCAAACCGTGTTTTCGCGCCAGGTCGGGCAGGGCTTCGAGGCCGGTCATGGAGTAGGTGCGAATGCACTCGAAACTTTTCGACAGCAACCCAAGGTCGGCGTCCATGCGCTCGGGGCGCAAGTTGAACGGCACGTCGAACGGCGATTGGTCCTTGTCGAACGGGGTATAGGAGGCACATTGCAGCTTGTGCGTGGCGCTGGCGGCGTCCGGCAGAATCACCGGTTTACCGAGGCCGTACCAGAACCCGCCGAGGGCAAACAGCCCCAGGAGGCAGGCGAATAGATAAGCAGAAAAAGGAAAGCGCGATGTCGCGGGCATGATCAGGCCGTCTGGGAGCAAAGCGGCGCATGTTACCTGCATTTGTCCCGCGCTTGGTGCGCTGCATGATTTTGACATGCAAAGTTCGGGCGGATCGGCCGGTGCGTTGGCGCTGTTGCTGACTCATGGCGTTCTGATGTCGTTTCTCGATGCCTTGAGGTCGCTGGCAGAGCAGGTCGCCATGGGCGTCAGGTTGATTATCGGAGGCGTCAGTACCCTCGTTGATAAATCGCGCTGATGATCGAGTTTGCGGGTGGGGCGTGATGGGGGCGCTGTGCACCATAACTATACGTTGACGCGACTCGGCATCCGTCGAGCGCAGCACTTTCGGGGAAGTAACGATGAAGATGCGACGACTTTTAGGCGCAGGTGCCGCTCTGGTGCTTGCGATTGGCTCCACATTCGCCAATGCCGAGAACAAAACCCTGAGCATCGGTTACGTTGACGGCTGGTCCGACAGCGTTGCGACCACTCACGTTGCGGCTGAAGTAATCAAGCAGAAACTCGGATACGACGTGAAGCTGCAAGCCGTCGCTACCGGGATCATGTGGCAGGGCGTGGCCACCGGTAAACTGGACGCCATGCTGTCGGCCTGGCTGCCGGTGACCCACGGCGATTACTGGGCCAAGAACAAAGACCAGGTCGTCGACTTCGGCCCTAACTTCAAGGATGCGAAAATCGGCTTGATCGTGCCGGACTACGTCAAGGCCAAGTCGCTTGAAGACCTGAAAACCGATGACAGCTTCAAAAAACGCATCGTTGGCATTGACGCCGGTTCAGGCGTGATGATCAAGACCGAGCAGGCCATCAAGGATTACGACCTGACCGGCTATCAACTCAAGGCCAGTTCCGGCGCCGGCATGATTGCCGAGCTGACCCGTGCCGAAAAGAAAAACGAATCCATTGCCGTCACCGGTTGGGTGCCGCACTGGATGTTCGCCAAGTGGAAACTGCGCTTCCTCGACGATCCGAAAGGCGTGTATGGCGCGGCTGAAACCGTGAACAGCATCGGCAGCAAAGAACTGGCCACCAAGGCACCCGAAGTGGCCAAGTTCCTGAAGAACTTCCAGTGGGCTTCGAAAGACGAAATCGGCGAAGTCATGCTGGCGATCCAGGAAGGCGCCAAGCCTGATGCCGCGGCAAAGGATTGGGTCGCCAAACACCCGGAGCGTGTGGCTGACTGGATCAAATAACAGGCACCGCGCTTGACCCTGTAGGAGCTGCCGCAGGCTGCGATCTTTTGATCTTCGCTTTAAAAAGCAAAATCGAAAAATCGCAGCCTGCGGCAGCTCCTACAGTCATGTGGAAGGTCGGGAAATTGTTTCCTGCTGATAATTGGCAAATACGTCATGTGGTTCTAAGACTAAGGTCGTCTGGAACCTGCCCCGCAGCCGCATAGAGTGGATACCGTTCCAACTAAATCTGTGCTGCGAGGATAAAAACAATGAACGACAGCATTTACCTCTCGATTCAAAACAGCCCGCGCTTCAAGGAGCTGGTTAGCAAGAGGGAACGATTCGCCTGGATTCTTTCGGCGATCATGCTAGGGCTTTACTCCGGATTCATCCTTTTGATTGCTTACGGGCCGCATGTACTGGGGGCGAAAATCAGCCCTGAGTCATCGATTACCTGGGGCATACCGATCGGTGTCGGGCTGATTGTTTCGGCTTTCATACTGACCGGTATCTACGTGCGACGCGCCAATGGCGAATTCGACGACCTGAACAATGCGATTCTCAAGGAGGCTCAGCAATGATCCGGCGTCTAATGGCTCTATTGAGCATCGCAGCCTTCGCACCGGGCGCCTGGGCGGCTGACGCCCTGACCGGCGCCGTGCAGAAGCAACCGCTTAACGTGTCCGCGATTCTGATGTTCGTCGCATTCGTTGGTGCGACCCTGTGCATCACTTACTGGGCGTCCAAGAAAAACAAGTCGGCCTCCGACTACTACGCGGCGGGCGGCAAGATCACCGGTTTCCAGAACGGTCTGGCGATTGCCGGTGACTACATGTCTGCGGCGTCTTTCCTGGGTATTTCCGCGCTGGTGTTCACCTCCGGCTACGACGGCCTGATCTACTCGATCGGCTTCCTGGTGGGCTGGCCGATCATTCTGTTCCTGATCGCCGAGCGCCTGCGTAACCTGGGTAAATACACCTTTGCCGACGTGGCGTCCTATCGCCTTGGGCAAACCCAGATCCGCTCGCTGTCCGCCTGCGGTTCGCTGGTGGTGGTGGCGTTCTACCTGATCGCGCAAATGGTCGGTGCCGGCAAGCTGATCCAGCTGCTGTTCGGTCTCGACTACCACGTTGCGGTAATCCTGGTCGGTATCCTGATGTGCATGTACGTGTTGTTCGGCGGCATGCTGGCGACCACTTGGGTTCAGATCATCAAGGCTGTCCTGCTGCTGTCCGGCGCTTCCTTCATGGCGCTGATGGTCATGAAGCACGTCAACTTCGACTTCAACGCACTGTTCTCCGAGGCGATCAAGGTTCACCCGAAAGGTGAAGCGATCATGAGCCCGGGCGGTCTGGTGAAAGATCCGATTTCGGCGTTCTCCCTTGGTCTGGCACTGATGTTCGGTACTGCTGGCCTGCCGCACATCCTGATGCGCTTCTTCACCGTGAGTGACGCGAAAGAAGCTCGCAAGAGCGTGCTGTACGCTACCGGCTTCATTGGCTACTTCTACATCCTGACCTTCATCATAGGCTTCGGCGCGATCCTGCTGGTCAGCACCAACCCTGCGTTCAAAGATGCGGCTGGCGCGCTGTTGGGTGGCAACAACATGGCGGCGGTGCACCTGGCCAACGCGGTCGGTGGCAGTATCTTCCTGGGCTTCATCTCGGCGGTAGCGTTCGCGACCATCCTGGCAGTGGTTGCCGGTCTGACCCTGGCCGGTGCTTCGGCGGTGTCCCATGACCTGTACGCCAGCGTGATCAAGAAGGGCAAGGCCAACGAGAAGGATGAAATCCGCGTCTCGAAAATCACCACCATCGCTTTGGCGGTGCTGGCGATCGGCCTGGGCATCCTGTTCGAAAGCCAGAACATTGCGTTCATGGTGGGCCTGGCGTTCTCCATCGCGGCGAGCTGCAACTTCCCGGTCCTGCTGCTTTCCATGTACTGGAAAAAGCTGACCACTCGCGGTGCGATGATCGGCGGCTGGCTGGGCTTGATCAGTGCCGTTGGCTTGATGGTGCTCGGTCCGACCATCTGGGTGCAGATCCTGCATCACGAGAAGGCTATCTTCCCGTACGAGTACCCGGCGCTGTTCTCGATGATCATTGCCTTTGTCGGGATCTGGTTCTTCTCGATCACCGACAAGTCGACTGCGGCTGATAACGAGCGGGCGCTGTTCTTCCCGCAGTTTGTTCGTTCGCAGACAGGTCTTGGGGCGAGTGGGGCGGTTTCGCACTAAGGCTTGAAGCTTTTATATAAGTAACGCAGTTGTACGAGGTGCCCCGGTCGAGAGATCGGGGCATTTTTTTGTTCGCTGATCGCCCTTTATCTATCTGTAGGGGTCCTGCTTGTCGGCAATGGCGGTGAGTGGAGTAAGAGCCAAAGCAACAGCAAGATCAAAAGATCGCAGCCTTCGGCAGCTTCTACAGGGGGAATGCGTACCCTCTGTAGGAGTTGCCGAAGGCTGCTATATAAGTAACGCAGTTCTACGAGATGCCCCGGTCGAGAGATCGGGGCATTTTCTTTCCTGATGCCCTTTATCTACCTGTAGGAATCCGGCTTGTCGGCAATGGCGGTGAGTGGAGTAAAAGCCAAAGCAACAGCAAGATCAAAAGATCGCAGCCTTCGGCAGCTCCTACAGGGGGAATGAGTAATCTCTGTAGGAGCTGCCGAAGGCTGCGATCTTTTGATCGCTAAAAGCAGCACAAACAAAAACGGCCTCCTGCTCTTTATATAAAGCAGGAGGCCGTTTCCGGTGCAACTCAACACGCTATAGCAAGAGAACTCTTACTTGCGGTCTTCCAGCTTGGTGATGTCACGCGACTCGTAGCCAGTGTACAGCTGGCGTGGACGGCCAATCTTGTACGGGCTGGAGAGCATTTCTTTCCAGTGGGAGATCCAGCCAACGGTCCGCGCCAGGGCGAAGATCACGGTGAACATGCTGGTTGGAATGCCGATCGCCTTGAGGATGATCCCCGAGTAGAAGTCGACGTTCGGGTACAGCGAGCGTTCGATGAAGTACGGGTCGGTCAGGGCGATCTCTTCCAGGCGCATGGCCAGTTCGAGTTGCGGATCGTTGTTGATGCCCAGTTCCTTCAACACTTCGTCGCAGGTCTGCTTCATTACGGTGGCGCGTGGGTCGCGGTTTTTGTAAACGCGGTGACCGAAGCCCATCAGTTTGAACGGATCGTTCTTGTCCTTGGCCTTGGCGATGTACTTGTCGATGTTCGAAACATCGCCAATTTCGTCAAGCATGGTCAGAACAGCTTCGTTCGCGCCGCCGTGGGCAGGGCCCCACAGTGCAGCGATACCGGCGGCGATACAGGCGAACGGGTTGGCACCCGAAGAGCCCGCCAGACGAACGGTAGAGGTCGATGCGTTCTGCTCGTGGTCGGCGTGGAGGATGAAAATCCGGTCCATGGCCTTGGCGAGCACCGGGCTGATCGGTTTGATCTCGCACGGGGTGTTGAACATCATGTGCAGGAAGTTTTCCGCGTACGTCAGGTCGTTGCGCGGGTACATCATGGGTTGGCCCATGGAGTACTTGTAAACCATCGCTGCCAGGGTCGGCATCTTGGCAACCAGGCGGATCGCGGAGATTTCGCGATGCTGCGGGTTATTGATGTCGAGGGAGTCGTGGTAGAACGCCGAAAGGGCGCCGACTACGCCGCACATGACAGCCATCGGGTGGGCGTCACGACGGAAGCCGTTGAAGAAAGTCTTCAGCTGCTCGTGAACCATGGTGTGGTTCTTCACGGTGCTGACGAACTGGGCCTTCTGCTCTGCGGTCGGCAGTTCGCCGTTGAGCAGCAGATAGCAGGTTTCCAGATAGTCCGACTTTTCAGCCAGCTGTTCGATCGGGTAACCGCGGTGCAACAAAATGCCGTTGTCACCGTCAATATAGGTGATCTTCGACTCGCAGGAAGCGGTCGACATGAAACCAGGGTCAAAGGTGAAGCGGCCCGTGGCCGTCAGACCCCGAACATCGATAACATCGGGACCAACGGTGCCGGTTAAAATGGGCAGCTCGACGGGGGCTGCGCCCTCGATGATCAACTGCGCTTTTTTGTCAGCCATGTGGCCTCCTATTTATGCTTGAAATCATCAGACAGACCCCCCACGCAGGGCCCGCACCACTATAGTGAGATAAATTCGAATGTCAATTTGCCTAAAGTATTGCTCCAGAAGGCTTTAACCGCACTTTTTTCTCGAAATTGCCTGCCATTTACGCCTTTTATGTCAGTTGTGCAATCAGCTGTTTGGGTGAGGTCTTTGCGTTGTCATTAGTAGCCTAACTGTCTATACTCGGCAGCCGACCGCCAAGGGCTTTTGGGCTTGCTTTATTGGGGGTCGCCTCCCTGGGTGGTGGTTACCTGACCAGTGCACTCCCCAACAACTTTGCCCTGATTGTTAGGGGCTCTTCAGTGTGAAAAAAAAGCCGTGAAAAGCCAACGACCTGTAAACCTAGACCTAAGGACCATCAAACTCCCAGTCACTGCTTACACGTCCATTCTTCACCGTATCTCCGGTGTCATCCTCTTCGTGTGCCTTGCCATCATGCTTTACGCATTGGACAAGTCGCTGAGTTCCGAGGAAGGCTTCGGTCAGGTGAAAGCGTGTCTGACCAGTCCGCTAGCCAAGCTAGTGATTTGGGGCATCCTGTCCGCTCTGCTGTATCACTTGGTTGCCGGTGTGCGCCATTTGATCATGGACATGGGCATCGGTGAGACGCTGGAAGGCGGCAAGCTGGGCTCGAAAATCGTTATCGCCGTTTCCGTGGTGGTAATCGTTCTGGCAGGAGTTTGGATATGGTAACTAACGTCACGAACCTGTCGCGTTCGGGCCTCTATGACTGGATGGCGCAACGTGTGTCTGCGGTCGTTCTCGCGGCTTACTTCATTTTCCTGATCGGATACGTCGTGGCCCACCCTGGCCTCGAGTACGCCCAATGGCATGAACTGTTCGCCAATAACTGGATGCGTATCTTCAGTCTCCTGGCCCTCGTTGCCCTCGGCGCTCACGCCTGGGTCGGCATGTGGACCATCGCGACCGACTACCTGACGCCAATGGCGTTCGGCAAGTCCGCGACTGCAATACGTTTCCTTTTCCAGGCAGTATGCGGCGTTGCGATGTTCGCTTACTTCGTCTGGGGTGTGCAGATTCTCTGGGGTATCTGAGTCATGGCTAACATTCCAACGATTTCTTTCGACGCCATCATTATTGGTGGTGGCGGTGCCGGCATGCGCGCAGCGCTGCAACTGGCACAAGGTGGTCACAAGACTGCCGTAATCACCAAGGTTTTCCCGACTCGTTCGCACACCGTATCGGCACAGGGTGGCATCACCTGCGCGATCGCGTCCGCTGACCCGAACGATGACTGGCGCTGGCACATGTACGATACCGTCAAGGGTTCCGACTACATCGGTGACCAGGACGCTATCGAATACATGTGTCAGGAAGGCCCGGCTGCAGTTTTCGAACTGGACCACATGGGTCTGCCGTTCTCCCGTACCGAACAAGGCCGCATCTACCAGCGTCCGTTCGGCGGTCAGTCCAAGGACTACGGTAAAGGCGGCCAGGCTGCTCGTACCTGCGCAGCGTCCGACCGTACCGGTCACGCCCTGCTGCACACCCTTTATCAGGGCAACCTGAAAGCCGGTACTACGTTCCTGAACGAGTACTACGCTGTTGATCTGGTGAAAAACGGTCAAGGCGACTTCGTCGGCGTGATCGCCATCTGCATCGAAACCGGCGAAACCACCTACATCCGTGCCAAGGCTACTGTTCTGGCCACCGGCGGTGCAGGTCGTATCTATGCGTCCACCACCAACGCCCTGATCAACACCGGTGACGGCGTCGGCATGGCTCTGCGTGCTGGCGTACCGGTACAAGACATCGAAATGTGGCAGTTCCACCCGACCGGCATCGCCGGCGCCGGTGTACTGGTAACAGAAGGTTGCCGTGGTGAAGGTGGATACCTGATCAACAAGCACGGCGAGCGTTTCATGGAGCGTTATGCTCCGAACGCGAAAGACCTGGCGGGTCGTGACGTTGTTGCCCGTTCGATGGTTAAAGAAATCATCGCCGGTAACGGCTGTGGCCCGAATGGCGACCACGTAATGCTGAAACTCGACCATTTGGGCGAGGAAGTGTTGCACAGCCGTCTGCCAGGCATCTGCGAACTGTCGAAGACGTTTGCTCACGTTGACCCGGTTGTTGCCCCGGTTCCGGTTGTTCCGACCTGCCACTACATGATGGGCGGCGTTGCCACCAACATTCATGGTCAGGCGATCACTCAGAACGCCGAAGGCGTAGATACCATCATCCCTGGTCTGTTCGCTGTAGGCGAAGTGGCTTGCGTATCGGTTCACGGTGCCAACCGTCTGGGCGGCAACTCGCTGCTCGACCTGGTGGTCTTCGGCCGTGCTGCCGGCCTGCACCTGGAAAAGGCGCTGACCGACGGTATCGAATACGACGACGCCACCGACGCCGATATCACTGCGGCCCTGGCGCGTCTGTCCGCTCTGAACGAGCGTACCGATGGCGAAGACGTGGCAACCCTGCGTCGCGAACTGCAAAACTGCATGCAGAACTACTTCGGTGTATTCCGTACTGGCGAATACATGCAGAAGGGTATTGCCCAGCTGGCTGATCTGCGCAAGCGCATCGCCAACGTCAAGATCAACGACAAGTCGCAGGCGTTCAACACTGCGCGTATCGAAGCTCTGGAACTGCAGAACCTGCTGGAAGTGGCCGAAGCTACCGCCATCGCTGCCGAAGTACGTAAAGAGTCCCGCGGCGCTCACGCCCGTGAAGACTTCGAAGATCGCGACGATGAAAACTGGCTGTGCCACACCCTGTACTTCCCGGGTGAGAAGCGCGTGGCCAAGCGTGCCGTGAACTTCTCGCCGAAGACGGTTCCGACTTTTGAACCTAAGATTCGGACTTATTAAGGGTGGCCGCCATGTTGCAAGTCAGCGTTTATCGTTACAACCCTGATCAGGACGCCGCGCCGTTCATGCAGGAATTCCAGGTTGATACCGGTGGTAAAGACCTGATGGTGCTGGACGTGCTGGCCCTGATCAAAGAGCAGGACGAGGGTTTCTCCTATCGTCGCTCTTGCCGTGAAGGTGTTTGCGGTTCCGACGGCATGAACATCAACGGCAAAAACGGCCTGGCGTGCGTCACGCCGCTGTCCGCCGTTGTAAAAGGTAACAAGTTGATCGTTCGTCCTCTGCCAGGTTTGCCGGTTATCCGTGACCTGGTCGTCGATATGAGCATCTTCTACAAGCAATACGAGAAGGTTAAGCCTTACCTGCAGAACGATACTCCGGCTCCGGCCATCGAGCGTCTGCAGTCCCCTGAAGAGCGTGAAAAGCTCGACGGTCTGTACGAGTGCATCCTGTGCGCTTGCTGCTCGACCTCTTGCCCGTCCTTCTGGTGGAACCCGGACAAGTTCCTGGGTCCAGCTGCCCTGCTGCAAGCGTACCGCTTCCTGGCAGACAGCCGTGATACCAAGACGTCCGAGCGTCTGGCTTCGCTGGATGACCCGTTCAGCGTATTCCGCTGCCGCGGGATCATGAACTGCGTCAACGTATGTCCGAAAGGCCTGAACCCGACTAAGGCCATCGGTCACATCCGTAACATGTTGCTCTCGAGCGGCGTGTGATTCAGCTGCTGTAACCGCTGTACCCGTAGATGCTGCGGCGCAGGCTTCAACCGGCGCCGTAGTTTTAACCTGAGCAGCAGCTTAAAAGGCTGCAGCTCTTATTTTGAAGAAATGAGACAAGCAGGGGCATCCGGGCTGGTACCCGGACTATCAGTGTGATCCTAGTGGCTTGTTTTAGTCGCTGCATTCGGACTTCTGCAAGTTTGCTCGGTGTCGACGCCGGTGGTGTTCCCCTAACCGAGGGTGACCAAGCATGCAAGAAAGCGTGATGCAGCGCATGTGGAACAGCGCCTACCTATCCGGTAGTAACGCTGCCTATGTGGAAGAGCTCTACGAGCTCTACCTGCACGACCCTAACGCTGTGCCAGAAGAGTGGCGCACCTACTTCCAGAAGTTGCCTGCTGACGGCAACACTGCCACCGATGTTTCGCACTCCACAATTCGCGATCATTTCGTCTTGCTGGCAAAGAACCAGCGCCGCGCCCAACCGGTTTCCGCCGGCAGCGTGAGCAGTGAGCACGAGAAGAAGCAAGTTGAAGTGCTGCGATTGATCCAGGCCTACCGTATGCGTGGCCACCAGGCAGCCCAGCTTGACCCGCTGGGGCTGTGGCAGCGTCCTGCACCTGCAGACCTGTCAATCAATCATTACGGCTTGACCAATGCCGATCTTGATACGACCTTCCGTGCCGGCGACCTGTTCATCGGCAAAGAGGAAGCGAGCCTACGCGAAATTCACGAAGCGTTGCAGCAGACATATTGCCGCACCATCGGCGCTGAATTTACGCACATCACCGATTCCGAGCAGCGCCAGTGGTTCCAGCAGCGTCTGGAAAGCGTGCGCGGCCGTCCGACGTACTCGGCCGACATCAAGGGTCACTTGCTCGAGCGCGTCACTGCCGGTGAAGGCCTGGAAAAATACCTGGGCACCAAATACCCGGGCACCAAGCGTTTCGGTCTGGAAGGCGGCGAGAGCCTGATTCCGATGCTCGACGAATTGATCCAGCGTTCCGGTTCCTACGGCACCAAGGAAATCGTCATCGGCATGGCCCACCGTGGCCGTCTGAACGTGCTGGTCAACACCTTCGGCAAGAACCCGCGCGAGCTGTTCGACGAGTTCGAAGGCAAGAAGAAGGTCGAGCTGGGTTCCGGTGACGTTAAATACCACCAGGGCTTCTCGTCCAACGTCATGACCACCGGCGGTGAAGTTCACCTGGCCATGGCTTTCAACCCGTCCCACCTGGAAATCGTTTCTCCAGTGGTCGAGGGTTCGGTCCGTGCCCGTCAGGATCGTCGTAACGACCCTACCGGTGAGAAGGTTCTGCCGATCTCCATCCACGGTGACGCGGCATTCGCCGGTCAAGGCGTGGTGATGGAAACCTTCCAGATGTCGCAAACCCGCGGTTTCAAGACCGGCGGTACCGTGCACATCGTGATCAACAACCAGGTTGGTTTCACCATCAGCAACCCGCTGGACTCGCGTTCCACCGAGTACGCCACCGACGTCGCGAAAATGATCCAGGCGCCGATCCTCCATGTGAATGGTGATGATCCGGAAGCCGTATTGTTCGTGACCCAACTGGCCATCGACTACCGCATGCAGTTCAAGCGTGACGTGGTGATCGACCTGGTCTGCTACCGTCGTCGCGGCCACAACGAGGCCGACGAGCCAAGTGGCACCCAGCCGATCATGTATCAGCAGATCACCAAACAGCGCACCACCCGTGAGCTGTATGCCGATCGTCTGACCCAGAGCGGTGTCATCGACGCAGAGCGTGTTCAGGCGAAAGTCGACGAATACCGCAACGCGCTGGACAACGGTCTGCACGTAGTGAAAAGCCTGGTCAAAGAGCCGAACAAAGAGTTGTTCGTGGACTGGCGTCCGTATCTGGGCCACGCCTGGACCGCGCGTCACGACACTCGCTTCGACCTCAAGACCTTGCAGGAACTGTCCGCCAAGCTGCTGGAAATCCCGGAAGGCTTCGTGGTACAGCGCCAGGTCTCGAAAATCTACGAAGACCGTCAGAAGATGCAAGCCGGCGGCCTGCCGATCAACTGGGGTTACGCCGAAACCATGGCGTACGCGACCCTGGCGTTCGAAGGTCACCCGATCCGCATGACCGGCCAGGACATCGGCCGCGGTACGTTCTCGCACCGTCATGCCGTGTTGCACAACCAGAAAGACGCGGGCACCTACATCCCGTTGCAGAACCTGTACGACGGTCAGCCACGTTTCGACCTGTACGACTCGTTCCTGTCCGAAGAAGCGGTACTGGCGTTCGAGTACGGTTATTCGACCACCACGCCTGATGCGCTGGTTATCTGGGAAGCCCAGTTCGGCGACTTCGCCAACGGCGCCCAGGTCGTTATTGACCAGTTCATCACCAGTGGCGAGCACAAGTGGGGCCGTCTCTGCGGTCTGACCATGCTGCTGCCGCACGGTTATGAAGGTCAGGGTCCGGAGCACTCGTCGGCTCGTCTCGAGCGTTACCTGCAACTGTGCGCCGAGCACAACATTCAGGTAGCCGTACCGACAACGCCGGCTCAGATTTATCACTTGCTGCGCCGTCAGGTGATTCGCCCACTGCGCAAGCCATTGATCGTTCTGACTCCGAAGTCGCTGCTGCGTCATAAACTGGCCATTTCGACCCTGGAAGATCTGGCCGAAGGTTCGTTCCAGACCGTGATCCCGGAAATCGATGCTCAAGACCCGTCCAAGGTCGAGCGCGTTGTCCTGTGTAGCGGCAAGGTCTACTACGACCTGCTGGAAAAACGCCGTGCCGAAGGTCGTGATGACATCGCCATCGTGCGTATCGAGCAGCTGTACCCATTCCCTGAGGACGACTTGAAAGAAGTCCTGGCTCCTTATACCAACGTCAAGCATGCCGTTTGGTGTCAGGAAGAGCCGATGAACCAGGGTGCGTGGTACTGCAGCCAACACCACATGCGTCGCAGCATCAGCAACCTCGACAAGTCTCTCGTACTCGAGTACGCGGGCCGTGAGGCTTCTGCTGCACCCGCATGCGGTTATGCATCGATGCACGCTGAGCAGCAGGAAAAACTGCTGCAAGACGCCTTTACTGTTTAACGCCTTCGCGCACCTGAAACCGAATTTAAGGACCCACAGATAATGGCTATCGAAATCAAAGCCCCCACTTTCCCGGAATCGGTTGCCGACGGCACCGTTGCCACCTGGCACAAACAACCGGGCGACGCTGTAAAGCGTGATGACCTGATCGTCGACATCGAAACCGACAAGGTTGTGCTGGAAGTGTTGGCCACTGCTGACGGCGTGCTGGGCGCTATCGTCAAGAACGAAGGCGACACCGTTCTGTCCGACGAAGTCCTGGGCTCCATCGAAGCGGGCGGCGCTGCTGCTGCCCCGGCTGCCCCGGCTGCCGCTGCTGCTCCGGCCGCTGCACAAGCTGCTGCTCCAGCTGCCGAAGGCGAAGACGATCCTGTTGCTGCACCGGCTGCTCGCAAGCTGGCTGAAGAAAACGGCATCAACATCGCTTCCGTTGCCGGCACTGGCAAAGGCGGTCGTGTGACCAAGGAAGACGTGGTTGCAGCTGTTGCTGCCAAGAAAGCCGCTCCGGCTGCCGCGCCTGCAAAGGCTGCTGCTCCTTCGGCCGCCGCTCCTGTGTTCGCCGCTGGCGACCGCATCGAGAAGCGCGTACCGATGACCCGCGTTCGCGCCACCGTGGCCAAGCGTCTGGTTGAAGCTCAGTCGAACATGGCGATGCTGACCACTTTCAACGAAGTCGACATGACCGAAGTCATGGCCCTGCGTTCGAAGTACAAGGATCTGTTCGAGAAGTCCCACAATGGCGTGCGCCTGGGCTTCATGTCGTTCTTCGTGAAAGCGGCCACCGAAGCGCTGAAACGCTTCCCGGCTGTCAACGCCTCGATCGACGGCGGCGACATCGTTTACCACGGCTACGCTGACGTCGGCGTTGCAGTTTCCAGCGATCGCGGCCTGGTTGTACCGGTTCTGCGTAACGCCGAACTGATGAGCCTGGCTGAAATCGAAGGCGGCATCGCCACCTTCGGCAAGAAAGCCCGCGACGGTAAGCTGTCGATGGACGAAATGACCGGTGGTACTTTCACCATCACCAACGGTGGTACTTTCGGTTCGATGATGTCGACCCCGATCGTCAACCCGCCGCAAGCCGCTATCCTGGGCATGCACAACATTCTGCAGCGTCCTATGGCGATCAACGGTCAGGTCGTTATCCGTCCGATGATGTACCTGGCTCTGTCCTACGATCACCGTCTGATCGATGGCAAAGAAGCTGTGACCTTCCTGGTGACCATCAAGAACCTGCTGGAAGATCCGGCTCGTTTGCTGCTGGATATCTGATAGAAGCAGCCATGAGCTGCAAGCTCGAGCTGTCGGAAAACCCGCAGCTTGGCTTGCAGCTTGCGGCTTGAAGCTTTTCGCTAAAGAGGATTTTTTGAATGTCGCAGAAATTTGACGTAGTAGTGATCGGTGCGGGCCCTGGCGGTTACGTTGCTGCCATCAAGGCCGCGCAGCTGGGTCTCTCCACTGCCTGCATCGAGAAGTACACCGACAAGGAAGGCAAACTGGCACTGGGCGGTACTTGCCTGAACGTCGGCTGCATTCCATCCAAGGCGCTGCTGGACAGCTCCTGGAAATACAAGGAAGCGAAAGAAGGCTTCGCGATCCACGGTATCAATCACGCTGGCGTGACCATGGACGTGGGTGCAATGGTTGGCCGTAAAGCCACCATCGTCAAAGGCCTGACCTCTGGCGTTGCGACCCTGTTCAAAGCCAACGGCGTGACCTCCATCGAGGGTCACGGCAAGCTGCTGGCTGGCAAGAAAGTTGAAGTCACCAAGCCTGACGGTTCGGTAGAAATCATCGAAGCCGAAAACGTCATCCTGGCTCCAGGTTCGCGTCCGATCGACATTCCACCGGCTCCGGTCGACCAGAATGTGATCGTCGATTCGACTGGCGCACTGGAATTCCAATCCGTACCTAAGCGTCTGGGCGTGATCGGCGCTGGCGTTATCGGTCTGGAACTGGGTTCGGTCTGGTCGCGTCTGGGTGCAGAAGTGACTGTCCTGGAAGCCCTGGACACCTTCCTGATGGCCGCTGACGCTGCCGTTTCCAAGGAAGCGCTGAAAACCCTGACCAAACAGGGTCTGGACATCAAGCTGGGCGCTCGCGTGACCGGTTCCAAAGTGAACGGCGACGAAGTCGTTGTGAACTACACCGATGCCAACGGCGAACAGAACATCACTTTCGACAAGCTGATCGTAGCCGTTGGTCGCCGTCCGGTGACCACTGATCTGCTGTCCGCTGATTGCGGCGTGACCCTGGACGAGCGCGGTTTCGTGCACGTTGACGATCACTGCGCCACCACCGTACCGGGCGTCTACGCCATCGGTGACGTGGTTCGCGGCATGATGCTGGCGCACAAAGCGTCCGAAGAAGGCATCATGGTTGTCGAGCGCATCAAGGGCCACAAAGCCCAGATGAACTATGATTTGATCCCTTCGGTTATTTATACTCACCCGGAAATCGCGTGGGTTGGTAAAACCGAGCAGGCCTTGAAAGCTGAAGGCGTAGAAGTTAACGTCGGCACCTTCCCGTTCGCAGCCTCTGGCCGTGCCATGGCTGCCAACGATACCGGCGGTTTCGTCAAGGTCATCGCAGATGCCAAGACCGACCGCGTACTGGGCGTCCACGTGATCGGCCCAAGCGCTGCAGAACTGGTTCAGCAGGGCGCAATCGGTATGGAATTCGGCACCAGCGCTGAAGACTTGGGCATGATGGTTTTCTCCCATCCGACCCTGTCTGAAGCCTTGCACGAAGCTGCTCTGGCAGTGAATGGCGGCGCCATTCACATCGCCAACCGCAAGAAGCGTTAAGACACAATAAGAAACCACGGCGGTACGGCCCGTCGTGAGCCTTGCATGCAAGACTCACCGCGGAATGTCCGCTGGACGCAGTCTTGCGTAGCTGCACCGGTTGTCCGGAAAGGCTACGCAAGCAGCAGTCACAGGTGGTGCGGCACTTCAATAAGTGCAGCACCGAATGCGCAGTACCTAACGAAGACGGTAATAAGCATGAATCTTCACGAGTATCAGGGTAAGCAGCTGTTCGCTGAGTACGGCCTGCCAGTTTCCACCGGTTACGCGGTAGACACCCCGGAAGCAGCAGCAGAAGCTTGCGACAAAATCGGCGGCACCGAGTGGGTTGTCAAAGCCCAGGTCCACGCTGGTGGTCGCGGTAAAGCGGGCGGCGTTAAGCTGGTTCGCAGCAAAGAAGACGCTAAGGCATTCGCACAGCAGTGGCTGGGCAAGCGTCTGGTGACTTACCAGACTGACGCCAATGGTCAGCCAGTCACCAAGATCCTGGTTGAATCGTGCACTGATATCGCTAAAGAGCTGTACCTGGGCGCTGTCGTTGACCGTTCGAGCCGTCGTATCGTGTTCATGGCTTCCACCGAAGGTGGCGTGGACATCGAGAAAATCGCTCACGACACTCCAGAAAAAATTCTGAAAGCCACTATCGATCCACTGGTTGGCGCTCAGCCATTCCAGGGTCGCGAGCTGGCATTCCAGTTGGGTCTGGAAGGCAAGCAAGTTGCCCAGTTCGCCAAGATCTTCGTAGGTCTGGCCAAACTGTTCAAGGATCACGACCTGGCCCTGCTGGAAGTGAACCCGCTGGTGATCAAGGCTGACGGCGATCTGCACTGCCTCGACGCCAAGATCAACATCGACGCCAACGCCATGTACCGTCAGCCTAAGCTGAAGACTTTCCACGATCCGTCGCAAGACGATCCGCGCGAAGCGCACGCTGCCAAGTTCGAACTGAACTACGTAGCGCTGGAAGGCAACATCGGTTGCATGGTCAACGGTGCTGGCCTGGCCATGGGTACCATGGACATCGTCAACCTGCATGGCGGCAAACCAGCCAACTTCCTCGACGTGGGCGGCGGTGCTACCAAAGAACGCGTTACCGAAGCTTTCAAAATCATTCTGTCCGACACCAACGTCGCTGCAGTACTGGTTAACATCTTCGGCGGCATCGTTCGTTGCGACATGATTGCCGAAGGCATCATCGGTGCAGTGAAAGAAGTCGGCGTGAAAATCCCGGTTGTTGTTCGCCTTGAAGGCAACAACGCTGAGCTGGGCGCTAAAGTACTGGCAGAAAGCGGTTTGAACATCATCGCTGCTACCAGCCTGACCGACGCTGCTCAACAAGTTGTCAAAGCTGCGGAGGGCAAATAATGAGCGTCCTGATCAATAAAGACACCAAAGTTATCTGCCAGGGTATTACCGGTTCGCAAGGTAGTTTCCACACCCAGCAAGCCATCGAGTACGGCACCAAGATGGTGGGTGGTGTAACGCCTGGTAAAGGCGGCACCGAGCACCTGGGTCTGCCAGTGTTCAACACCGTGAAAGACGCTGTAGCTGCAACTGGCGCCACCGCCAGCGTGATCTACGTTCCGGCTCCTTTCTGCAAAGATTCGATCCTGGAAGCTGCGTTCGGCGGTATCAAGCTGATCGTGTGCATCACCGAAGGCATTCCTACCCTGGACATGCTGGACGCTAAAGTTAAGTGCGACGAGCTGGGTATCACCCTGATCGGCCCTAACTGCCCAGGCGTGATCACTCCAGGCGAATGCAAGATCGGCATCATGCCAGGTCACATTCACTTGCCAGGCAAGGTCGGTATCGTTTCCCGTTCCGGCACCCTGACCTACGAAGCTGTGAAGCAAACTACTGACGCCGGTTTCGGTCAGTCGACTTGCGTCGGCATCGGTGGTGACCCGATCCCGGGTTCGAACTTCATCGACATCCTGAAGCTGTTCCAGGAAGACCCGAAGACCGAAGCGATCGTCATGATCGGTGAGATCGGCGGTTCGGCTGAAGAAGAAGCGGCTGCCTACATCAAGGCACACGTGACCAAGCCGGTTGTTTCCTACATCGCTGGTGTGACTGCTCCTCCGGGCAAGCGCATGGGCCATGCTGGCGCAATCATCTCTGGCGGCAAAGGCACTGCAGACGAGAAATTCGCTGCTCTGCAAGACGCAGGCGTTAAAACCGTGCGTTCGCTGGCAGACATCGGCAAAGCCCTGGCTGAGCTGACTGGTTGGGCTGTCAAGTAAGCCTCGCGCTTAACTGACGCTTCACCAAACAAAGGCCACCTTCGGGTGGCCTTTGTCGTTTCTGGTATGAGAAACACATGAGGCTTTTTTTGTGGCGAGGGAGCTTGCTCCCGCTGGGCTGCGAAGCAGCCAACAAAAACATACTGCCGCGTTTTAAAAGATGAAATGCGTTGTCTGGCATTACGCCTGCTTCGCAGGCGAGCGGGAGCAAGCTCCCTCGCCACAGGGACATTTCATGAAATATAGATATGTAAACGCGACACAGAAATGTCGCGTATCGGATAGTTCGCCCTTTAACAGTGCGTTTACCGCCCAAATTCGTTAGGCTACGCGCCATTTTTGCGTCCGCGCCCACAAGGCTGCAACGCGCTAAAAGGGTTGGTCCCATACGGACCGACAGCATTTCCCTCACCCATAGGGAAATCCCTCTCTAAATTCCGATTCAGTAGTGTGGTATTTCCCTAATGAAAGTGTTGAAAGGCCAGGACATCCTGGCACTTGGTTTTATGACGTTTGCCCTGTTCGTCGGGGCCGGCAACATCATCTTCCCGCCTATCGTCGGTTTGCAGTCCGGGCCTAATGTCTGGATGGCGGCGCTGGGCTTTCTGGTCACGGCGGTCGGTCTGCCGGTGATCACAGTTGTGGCGCTGGCCAAGGTTGGCGGCGCCATGGACGCGCTGAGCAGCCCGATCGGTAAAGTCGCCGGTGGCCTGTTGGCCGCGGCGTGCTACCTCGCGGTCGGCCCGCTGTTCGCGACACCGCGTACTGCGACCGTATCTTTCGAAGTGGGCCTGGCGCCATTGACCGGCGAGAGCCCGTTGGCGCTGTTCCTCTACAGCTCGGTGTACTTCCTGCTGGTGTTCTTCATTTCGCTGTATCCGGGGCGTTTGCTGGACACTGTTGGACGCTTCCTCGCGCCGCTGAAGATCATCGCGCTCTCCGTGCTGGGCATCGCTGCATTCGCCTTGCCGGCCGGTGACATTGGTCACGCCACCCCTGAATACGTTGCCGCACCGTTCTCCCAAGGCTTCATCAATGGTTACCTGACCATGGATACCCTGGGCGCTCTGGTGTTCGGCATCGTCATCGTCAACGCCATCCGCTCTCGCGGAGTCGAGTCGCCGGCGCTGATCACCCGTTACGCGATCATCGCCGGACTGATTGCCGGTGTAGGTCTGGCACTGGTTTACGTCAGCCTGTTCCGCCTCGGTTCGGGCAGCCATGAAGTGGCGGCTGGGGCGACCAATGGCGCGGCGGTATTGCACGCTTACGTGCAGCACACGTTCGGTTCGTTGGGCAGCGGATTCCTTGCGGTGCTGATCTCCCTGGCGTGCCTGGTGACCGCGGTCGGCCTGACCTGTGCCTGCGCCGAGTACTTCAGTCGCGTGGTGCCGCTGTCTTACAAGACCCTGGTGATCATCCTCGCCGCGTTCTCGCTGCTGGTGTCCAACCTGGGCCTGACCAAGCTGATTGCGTTCTCGATCCCGGTACTCACCGCGATCTACCCGCCATGCATCGTTCTGGTGGCGCTGAGCTTCTGCAAGGACTTCTGGCATGAGCAGGGTCGTATCCTCGGTCCGGTCATGCTGGTGTCGTTCATCTTCGGCCTGATCGACGCTCTCAAGGGTGCCGGCCTGGCGGACTGGATGCCGAGCCAAATGGCGCATTTGCCGTTGAGCGAGCAGGGTCTGGCGTGGCTGGTGCCGTCGGTAATGACCCTGGTGGTTGCTGTGGTTTGCGACCGTCTGCTGGGCAAGCGCGAAGAAGCGTTGGCTTAAGCGTTGCCGGCCCGTCACAAGCGGGCCTGTGAGCAAAACAGAAATGCCCCGTATCAATCGATACGGGGCATTTTTTATGGGCTGGATGCAGTGTCTTTTTTCTTGGGCTAACGTCGAAGCACTGCAAAACCCTTTGTGGGAGCGAGCCTGCTCGCGATGGCGTCGGTATATTCAGTAGTGCTGTTGACTGACCCGTCGCAATCGCGAGCAAGCTTGCTCCTACAGGGATTGTGTATTCCGCAAATACATCACAAGGACCTGCATGTCGTTCATCCAAGCCAATCTGATCCATATCCTTGCTGCCATCTGGTTTGTCATCTGCTGGGGCGGTTACACCCGCTATGCCTCATGGAAAGGCCGTGACACCGCGTGCCTGGCCAGTGTGTTGCACTTGTATCGTGAGGACTGGATGCGTCGAATGTTGCTGCGTGACAACCGCATCGCCGATGCCAGCGTGATTGGCAACCTGGAGCGCAACGCTTCGTTCTTCGCCTCCAGTACGTTGATTATCCTCGCCGGTATTCTCACGGTGCTCGGGGCTTCCGAACGCGCGGTGTCGTTGTTGGCGGATATTCCGATGGTGCAACAGGCGTCCCAGGGGATGTCGGAGATCAAGTTGTTGTGCCTGGCGTTGGTGTTCGTTTATGCGTTTTTCACTTTCAGCTGGTGCATGCGTCAGTACAACTTCGCGGCCATCCTGGTGGGCTCGGCACCCATGGTCGGCGAGCGACATGTCTCCGAACAGGAGCGCAAAGCTTTTGCCGCCCGCGCTGCGCGTGTCATCTCAATGGCCGCCAACCAGTTCAACTTTGGCCTGCGTTCTTATTACTTCGGCATGACGATGCTGGCCTGGTTTGTCAGTCCATGGTTGTTCATGTTGATGAGTGCCGGTGTGGTGTTGGTTTTGTACCGTCGCGAGTTTCACTCCGACGTTCTTGATGTGATGGTCTATACCCCTACTGAGGCGCCGTTGCCCGAGGTGAGTAAAGAGGCTGTTTGATGAGTATTCCTTTCTGGTGTGTGTTTATCAGTGCCTTGCTGATTTACGTGGCGCGAATGCCTGTGACCAAGGCGATGAAAGAGCAGGGCGGGTACAACAATCACCTGCCGCGCCAGCAACAAGATCAGCTCACGGGGTTTGGTGCCCGTGCAGTGGCGGCGCATCAGAACAGCTTCGAGGCGTTCATACTGTTTGCGGTGGGTGTGCTGATGGCGCATACCACGCAAACGGCGGGATGGCTGATCGATTGGCTGGCGATCATCTTTGTGATCGCGCGCATTATCTACTTGGTGTGTTACTGGAAAGATCTCGCCTGGCAGCGCAGTCTGGTTTGGCTGGTGGGTTTAATCTGTTCGTTGTTATTGATGATTAGTCCGACTTTTAGAACGATTTTGCTCTAACGCCGGGAAGGCAACAAAACAGCAGACAAAAGAAAACCCGCACTTGGCGGGTTTTCTTTTCACACGCTAAAAACGACTTAGTTTTTAGGTGCGGCTTCTTTTGCGGCGGCTTCGTTCGATTCGGCCTGAGCTTTGGCAGCTTCGGCGTTTTCTTTCGCAGCGTCGTTCACTTTATCCTGAGCTTTGTTCATGTCTTGCTGAGCTTGCTCAGCATGTTGGTTGGCATCTTGAGCTTTGTCCTCGGATTTTTTATCGCAGGCAGCGAGACCGAGGGAAGCGGTCAACATCAAGGCAATAGCTAAAGTCTTACGCATGGGGTGTTTCTCCTTATGGAAAATATCTACTGGCCTTTCGAGCATGGCCATTAGGGTTAAGTTCCTCAATTCGTTCAGATATATAAGATTATTCCCACGGGAACTTTTACGAATCCGCCCAATACGATTTTTGCATACTAAGAAGAGTGTTTATCACATGACCGAGAACCCCGTTTTTGAGCGCGCGACACGATTTCTTTCGGCGCTCAGACATTGCCAGGTACTTGGATTGCGCGTTCATAGCGCCAGCAGCGACGGACTAACGGTCATCCTGCCGTACAGCCCGAAGATCGTCGGCAACCCGCAAACCGGTGTGATCCACGGCGGTGTGCTGACTACCCTGATGGACACCGCATGCGGCATGTCCACCCTCTGCGTGTTGCCGGAATTTGAAGTCTGCCCCACCCTCGACCTGCGCATCGACTACATGCACGCCGCCGAGCCGCATAAGGATGTCTACGGCTTCGCCCAGTGCTACCGGGTAACCACCGACGTGATTTTCGCCCGCGGCTTCGCCTATCAGGATGATCCCCAGCAACCCATTGCCCATGTGGTGGGCACTTTCATGCGCATGGGCAAAGCCATTAAAGGGACCAAAGGATTTGGCGGCGCCATCGCCGGAGGTGCGAAATGAGCGAGTCATTCAAGGAGCAACTGCAACAGGCCCATGAGCGGGGGGACTACGGCCCGCTGTTGGACCTGATTCCCTACGCCCAATTGATTGGCGTCGAATGCTCACGCGTGGGGGATGAGCTGCTGTTTCGTCTTCCGGCCAACAAGGACAACATTGGTAACCCTTTATTGCCCGCGATCCACGGTGGTGTGATTGCCGGTTTCATGGAGTTGGCCGCCGCACTTCATCTGCTGGTGTTTACCGGTTCACCCGGCGTGCCAAAAATTATCGACTTCTCTCTCGACTACCTGCGCGCCGGGCAATCTCGCGATACCTGGGCTCGGTGCCAGGTGTGTCGCCAGGGGCGTCGAGTGGCAAACGTGGCGATTACAGCCTGGCAAAGTACCGAAGCGGAACCCATCGCCACGGCCCGGGCGCATTTCAAACTTGATGAGCCCTTGAAATCCTGAACACAGCCCCCAACTCTGATGACAACCCGCCGCCGACCCTCAAGGTCGCGGCTTATGCCATCTGATTGGAGTTTGATGACCATGAGTGTGGAAACTCAAAAGGAAACCCTGGGCTTCCAGACCGAGGTGAAGCAACTGCTGCACCTCATGATTCATTCGCTGTATTCCAACAAGGAAATTTTCCTTCGCGAACTGATCTCGAACGCCTCTGACGCTGTAGACAAATTACGTTTCGAAGCGCTGTCCAAGCCAGAATTGCTGGAAGGTGGCGCCGAACTGAAAATCCGCGTGAGCTTCGACAAAGAC
The DNA here is from genome assembly GCF_000802965.1 of Pseudomonas fluorescens. Classification (GTDB taxonomy): domain Bacteria; phylum Pseudomonadota; class Gammaproteobacteria; order Pseudomonadales; family Pseudomonadaceae; genus Aquipseudomonas; species Aquipseudomonas fluorescens_A. Next base: position 294,139 of record NZ_JSAK01000001.1, read on the forward strand.
GCTAAAACCGTCACCCTTGAAGACAACGGTATCGGTATGAGCCGTGAAGATGCGATCACGCACCTCGGCACCATCGCCAAGTCTGGCACCGCCGACTTCATGAAGCACCTGACCGGCGACCAGAAGAAAGACTCGCATCTGATCGGTCAGTTCGGTGTTGGTTTCTACTCTGCCTTCATCGTTGCCGACAAAGTCGACGTGTACAGCCGTCGTGCCGGCAGTGCTGCCAGCGAAGGCGTGCACTGGTCGTCCAAGGGCGAAGGTGACTTCGAAGTGGCGACAGTCGAGAAAGCCGAGCGCGGCACTCGCATCGTCCTGCACCTGAAGTCCGGTGAAGACGAATTTGCCGATGGCTGGCGTCTGCGCAACATCATCAAGAAGTACTCCGACCACATCGCTTTGCCGATCGAGTTGCCGAAAGAAGTGGCAGCCGCTGAAGGCGAAGAGAAGCCGGCTGTTGAATGGGAAACCGTCAACCGCGCCAGCGCCCTGTGGACCCGTCCGCGTACCGAGATCAAGGACGAGGAATACCAGGAGTTCTACAAGCACATTGCTCACGACTTCGAAAACCCGCTGAGCTGGAGCCACAACAAGGTCGAAGGCAAGCTCGAATATAGCTCGCTGCTGTACGTGCCGGCCCGTGCTCCGTTCGACCTGTACCAGCGTGAAGCGCCGAAAGGCCTGAAGCTGTATGTGCAACGCGTTTTCGTCATGGATCAGGCGGAGTCGTTCCTGCCGCTGTACCTGCGTTTCATCAAAGGCGTGGTCGATTCCAACGACTTGTCGCTGAACGTGTCGCGGGAAATCCTGCAGAAAGACCCGATCATCGACTCCATGAAGTCGGCGCTGACCAAGCGCGTTCTGGACATGCTGGAAAAACTGGCGAAGAACGAGCCTGAGCAATACAAAGGCTTCTGGAAAAACTTCGGCCAGGTCATGAAAGAAGGCCCGGCAGAAGACTTCGCCAACAAAGAAAAAATTGCTGGCTTGCTGCGTTTCGCATCGACCAACGGTGAAGACGGCGAACAGGTTGTCGGTCTGACCGAATATCTGGCTCGCGCCAAGGAAGGTCAGGACAAGATTTACTACCTGACTGGCGAAACCTACGCGCAAGTCAAAAACAGCCCGCACCTGGAAGTCTTCCGCAAGAAAGGCATCGAAGTGCTGCTGCTGACCGATCGCATCGACGAGTGGCTGATGAGCTACCTCAGCGATTTCGACGGCAAGAGCTTTGTCGACGTGGCGCGCGGTGACCTCGACCTCGGCAACCTGGACTCGGAAGAGGACAAGAAAGCCGCGGAAGAAGTCGCCAAGTCCAAAGAAGGACTGGTTGAGCGTCTGAAAACCGCGCTGGGCGAATCCGTCGCTGAAGTGCGGGTTTCCCACCGTCTGACCGACTCGCCGGCGATTCTGGCCATCGGCGAGCAGGACTTGGGTCTGCAAATGCGTCAAATCCTCGAAGCCAGCGGGCAGAAAGTTCCGGATTCGAAGCCGATCTTCGAATTCAACCCGGCTCACCCGTTGATCGAGAAGCTCGATAACGAGCGGAGCGACGAGCGCTTCGGCGACCTGTCGCACATCCTCTTCGATCAGGCGGCCCTGGCGGCCGGCGACAGCTTGAAGGACCCGGCGGCTTATGTGCGTCGTCTGAACAAGCTATTGGTTGAGCTGTCGGCTTAACTGCGTTGTAGAAAAACCCGCTTCGGCGGGTTTTTTCATTCTGGTGTTTAAAAATCAGGAGTCAGAAATGAGCCAAATCACTGTACGTTCCGTGGCCTACCAGATTGATGGCCAGTCCTACGAAAGCCGTCTGGCTTTTGATGCTGACCAAAAAGGCCCGCGTCCGGGGTTGTTGATGGCGCCGAACTGGATGGGTGTCAGCGCCGGCGCCGAAGAAATCGCCAAGTCGGTGGCGGCCAAGGGCTACGTGGTACTGATCGCAGACCTCTATGGCCAATCGCTTCGCCCTCAGAACAACGATGAAGCGGGCGCAGCGATGATGCCGCTGAAGAATGACCGCCCATTGCTGCGCAAGCGCATGCAGGTTGCGTTCGAACAGCTGCAAAACCAGGGCGAAGTGGCCGTCGATACTTCGAAGCTGGCCACATTCGGTTTCTGCTTCGGTGGTTGCTGTGCGTTGGAATTCGCCCGTACTGGTGCGCCGGTAAAGGCGGCGGTGTCGTTCCACGGCACCCTCGATACGCCGAATCCGGCCGATGCGAAAAACATCAAGGGCAAGGTGCTGGTACTGCACGGTGCTTCCGATCCATTAGTGCCGAAAGAGCAACTGCCGGCCTTCGAAGAGGAAATGAATACGGCGGGTGTGGATTGGCAGTTGCTGAGCTACGGCGGTGCGTTCCACTCGTTCACCGATCCGCATGCGAATGTGCCGGGGATGATGATGTACGACGCGAAGATTGCCACACGGGCGTTCACGTCGATGCATAACTTGCTGGATGAAGTGTTCAAGGGCTGAAAAAGCACCGAACATCGAACCCTGTATGAGCCGGCTTGCTGGCGATAGCGTCCTCATGATCGCCATCGCTAGCAAGCCAGCGCCTACAAGAGTTGTGTCGTACACAGTTTTGCGAACAAGCCGATCAACTGTGGGAGCTGGCTTGCCAGCGATGAGGCAATGACAGGCGCTTAAAACCTCAAGGCAATTCAATCCGCTCAACTTCCCCCGGCACCGTAGGCCAATCCCCGGCCGCCCAGCGACGGCGCGCTTCATCGATTGCTGCCGGATCGCTCGCCACGAAATTCCAATTGATCCGTCGCGGTCCGTCCAGTGGTGCTCCCCCGAACAGCACGGCATGACAGTCGCTCTCAGCGAACAGGGTCATTTCCTCTCCGGCAGGCAAAACAACCAGCGAATGCGGTTCTACTGCCTCGCCATCCAGTTGCGCTTCACCGCTCAACACATACAGCGCTCGTTCTTCATGCTCGGTTGGAATCAGCAATGTCGTCGCCGTTTGCAGGTTCAGTTCCGCGTATAGCGTAGGAGAAAGCACCGGCACCGGCGATTCAAGGCAGAAGCCTGAGCCGGCAATCATGCGGATCTTCACCCCAAGGTTGTCGCTGACCGGGAGCGTAGTCGCTGGGTGATGGCTGTAATGCCCCGGGCCTTGTTCGTGATCTTTCGGGGACGCCAGCCAGATCTGCAAACCGTGCATCTTGAAACTTTGGTCCCATAGCGGCTGAGGCGTGCGTTCAACGTGGGCGATGGCGCTGCCGGCGGTCATCCAGCTGACATCGCCAGCATTGACCACCTGATCAGAACCGAGACTGTCCTTGTGCTGGATCTGCCCGTCGAACAAGTAGGTGAGGGTCGACAGCCCGATATGCGGGTGCTGTCGGATGTTCATGCCTTTGCCGGCCGGATACTCGGTTTCGAGCATGTGGTCGAAAAACACGAAGGGCCCGACATTGCGGCATTTGGCAGAAGGCAGCGGACGAAGAATCGGCTGGCCTTCGACATCTTCGGCGCGGGGGCGGATCACGAGCGGAGTGTTCATGGTGCGTTCCAGGCTGAGCGGGTGATGCGTTCGAGCATAACCCGCTTGCGCAGCCGTTGCCGCTATTGGCTGAACGCGCCTTCGGAAAGGTGGGTTTCGATGCTGACTTCACTGGTGGTCATCAGCTTGTGAATCGGGCAGCGGTCGGCCACACGGTGCAACTCATCACGCTGGGCGTCGGTGAGCACACCCTTGAGGGTCAGTCTGACGTGGAGGACATATTTGCCTTTCTGCTCTTCACTGTTGTCGCGTTTGACCTCAACGCCAACGCCCGTCAGCGGAATGTCCTTTTTCTTCGCGTACAACTTCAAGGTCAGGGCCTTGCATGCACCCAGCGCGGCATCGAAGTAATCGTGCGGCTCCGGCGCCGAACCTCCGCCGCCAGCGGACTGGGGGACATCGGCAAAGAGTTCGTGGTCATCGATCTGGACGCTGTGGCGAAAACCTTCGGCGGAAACGGTATTGACGGTAACGGTCATGGGAAACCTCGCAGGCGGCAGGAAAAAACATTCGATCAAAAAAGACCTTGAAGGTATAGAGCAATACGCCTGCTGCGCGTTCCTTTTTAAAAGATCGCAGCCTGCGTCGAACGCATCTTCCCGTAGGAGCTGCCGAAGGTTCGGGCCGCGCTCGGACGATCTTTTGATCAAAAAAAGCCCCGCATTTGCGGGGCTTCTTTATATACGTTCGGATCAACTGCCTTTGACAGTCTTGCCGTTGACCTTGCCGTCCAGGAGCATGATGTTGTACTCCTTGCCGTCGGTTTCGACCTGTTGCAGGCGGACCAGCAAATAATCCCAATCCTTGGCGAACCACAGCACAGTGATGCGCTTGCTTTGCGTCGGGTCGCGCACGCGCTCGACCTTGATTGCATCGATCTGGCCAGCCTTGGTGTCGACTTTTTCCGAACCGAGCACGCGGAAGTCGTAGGTATCGACTTCGCCATCATCCACGACCTGATAGCTCATACTCTTCTTGCCGGCGGCGACGTCATGCTGAAGAGCAAGCTGATAAGTGGATTTGTCGAGCATGCCGCGGTTCAGCGGGATATTCACGGCGTCGCCACGATCAGTACCGGTTACCTTTTTGGCGGCCCAGTCGAAGTCCAGATCAGCCTTCTTGGCTTTGCCCAGACCACCGCGTTCGAAGTGGTAGGACTGTGGCAGCAGGGTGTCCTTGTCGACGGTCAGGGTGCTTTCTTCGGACAGGCTGGCGATCATCATCGACGCCTTGAAGGTGAGCTTCCAGATGCCGTTGGCTTCCTTGGTCAGGCTGCGTTCGGCGGTGCCGCTCATGGGCAGCTGCTTCCAGTCGGCGGTGTAGCTGGCGGAGAACGGTTGAAGGTCTGCAGCCTGCGCAAAGGGCAGGGCGAGCAGAGCGCAAGCGAAGAGCAGGGCGCGACGCATAAAATCTCCTAGGTTCGAATCAAGTGGCCGCTGGCCGCGAGTAACTGTCCATCCAGTAAAGCACCTTGATCACCGAGTGATAACCGGCCTTCGGCAAACCAGTGTACGGCCATCGGGTAGATCAGGTGTTCCTGAACGTGGACCCGCTGCGCCAGGCTTTGCGGCGAGTCATGCAACTCTACCGGTATTACTGCCTGTACGACCAGTGGTCCGCCATCGAGTTCCTCGGTGACGAAGTGCACGGAGCAACCGTGTTCGGCGTCGCCGGCCTCCAGCGCTCGCTGATGAGTGTGTAACCCTTTGTATTTGGGTAGCAGCGAAGGATGGATGTTGAGCAGGCGACCCTGGAAGTGACGCACGAAATCAGCGCTGAGGATGCGCATGAAACCGGCCAGTACCACGAGTTTGGGGTTGAAGGCGTCGATCAGTTCGATCAACGCGGCATCGAAGGCCTCGCGGCCATCGAAAGCCTTGTGATCCAGCGAGCGGGTGGCGATACCCGCGTCACTGGCGCGTTGCAGGCCGTAGGCGTCGGCGCGGTTGGAAATCACCGCAGCGATGCGGGCCGGGCTGTCGCCGGTCCGCGTGCTGTCGATCAAGGCCTGCAAGTTACTGCCGGTGCCGGACAACAGCACCACCACATCACAGGTCTGGGACATCAATGAGCCTTGAGGTTCTTCAGTTCGACCTGAGCTGCGCCTTCGGCAGCGGTGGAGATCTGACCGATGACCCATGGCTGCTCGCCGGCTTCGCGCAAAACGTTCAGGGCAGTTTCGACGTGCTCTTGAGCGACGCAGATGACCATGCCGACACCGCAGTTCAGTACGCGGTGCATTTCGTTTTCGTCGACGTTGCCTTTCTCTTGCAGCCAGTCGAACACCGCCGGACGGGTCCAGCTCGCCACGTCAACCACCGCTTGTGCGCCTTTTGGCAGAACGCGCGGGATGTTGTCCAGCAGGCCGCCACCGGTGATGTGGGCCATGGCTTTGACGGCGCCGGTTTCCTTGATCAGCTTGAGCAGCGGCTTCACGTAGATGCGGGTCGGGGCCATCAGCAGGTCGGTCAGCGGCTTGCCGTCGAGCTGGGTGTTTTCGATGTCTGCACCGGACACTTCGATGATCTTGCGGATCAGCGAGTAGCCGTTGGAGTGCGGGCCGGAAGACGGCAGGGCGAGCAGGGCGTCGCCAGCAGCGACTTTGGAACCGTCGATGATTTCGGATTTTTCCACGACGCCGACGCAGAAGCCGGCCAGGTCGTAGTCTTCGCCTTCGTACATGCCTGGCATTTCAGCGGTTTCGCCGCCGACCAGGGAGCAGCCGGACAGCTCGCAGCCTGCGCCGATGCCGGTCACAACCTGGGCGGCGGTGTCGACGTTCAGTTTGCCGGTGGCGTAGTAGTCGAGGAAGAACAGCGGCTCTGCGCCGCACACCACCAGGTCGTTGACGCACATGGCGACCAGGTCGATGCCGATGCTGTCGTGCTTGTTCAGGTTCAGTGCCAGGCGCAGCTTGGTGCCGACGCCGTCAGTACCGGAAACCAGCACAGGCTGCTTGTAGCCGGCCGGGATTTCGCAGAGGGCGCCAAAACCGCCCAGGCCGCCCATGACTTCCGGGCGCGCAGTGCGCTTGGCGACGCTCTTGATGCGTTCGACCAATGCTTCACCGGCGTCGATGTCTACACCGGCGTCCTTGTAGCTCAGGGAGGGTTGCTTGCTCATGATCCAGGCCTTTAGGGGGGATTCAGGGGTAACGACCGAGTTCAGCGGGGACGCCGAATTCGACGGGGGGCGATTGCCTCACGCGAATTTCGAGGGTGCCCGGCTGTTGCCGGTCTGCGAAGGCGCGCGATTTTATCAGGCTTGAGAGGCAGCGGCCATCCTCACGCCGACAGCAGGGGCATATCTGCCTAAAAAAAACGAAATTGCCCCGTGTCAGTAGCATCCTGCTCGCTCGCGCAGGGTATCGTCATTAACCGTCTATCGTTATGACAGTGCGAAAACTTACCCGGGACGTGTGAATGTTTTGCGCCGAGCGATGGTCACAGCCTTGCTCGATCGTCTTCATGCGGTCTGTTCCACCCGCCCTTGTCGTCAGGAATCTTCCATGCGTTTTTGTAAATTCTTGTTTGCAGGTTGTTTGTCATTGGTCAGTCTCGTCAGTCAGGCCGAAACGGTGAAAGGCCTTTATGTAGTGCGCGAGCCTGTCAGCAGCCAGACGCAGGAGGAGCGTGATCAAGCGACTCAGCGTGCGTTGGATACGCTGGTGTTGCGACTGACCGGCGATCCGAAGGCGGCGCAAAGTCCGGGCCTGGCAGCGATTCGCAAAGACCCGCAGCAAATCATCAGTCAGTACGGTTTTGAGGCGGGGCCGCCGGAAGTGTTGAAAGTCGATTTCGATCCGGCGACCACCGAGCAGGCCTTGCGCCGCGCCGGGCTGGCCATGTGGGGAGCCAATCGGCCGTCGATTCTGGGTTGGTGGTTGAACGAATCCACAGAGGGCTCAAGCCTAGTGGGCGATGGTCAGGCCAATGCGACGCCGTTGCGCCGAGCCGCTCAGCACCGTGGTTTGCCGCTGCGTCTGCCGCTGGCGGATTTGGGTGAGCAGGGCGTCGCTACGGCACCGAATCTTGAAAGTGCTGATCCGGCACCGCTGCGGGCGGCATCGGAACGTTACAATGCCGACGCTGTGCTGGCGGTGCATGCCCGTGAAGAGGGTGGTCAGTGGCAGGCCAAGTGGCGTCTGTGGCTGGGTGACCAGAAAGAGGCGGGTAGCGTTCAAGGCGCGGATCAGGCCGCTGTGGCGGATGCGGTGATGTTGGCGGTCAACGAACGCCTGGCGCCGCGATTCGTCGCCAAGCCTGGGGCTTCATCGCAACAGTTGCTGGAAGTGCAGGGGATGAATCTGGAGCGTTATGCGACGCTTGGGCGATTGCTGGAACCCTTCGGTGGGCGTCCGCAAAGTGTCGATGGCGACCGGATTCTGTATCGGGTCAATGGCAGTGCTGATCAATTGCGGGCGCAATTATCGTTGGCGAAGTTGCAAGAGGTTGCAGCGGCACCAACACCGGCCCCAGCCCCCGTTACACCTGCTCAACCGGCGGCTGGCGGCGCTGCCGCTGCCATAACGCCAACCCCCGCACCGACACCGCAGTTGCGTTTCCGCTGGTAGATTTTTCTTTCTTTATATAGAAGCAATGGAGTGGTTCATGGCCGATACGCGGCGCTGGTTCTGGTTGGGTGCAGTGGTTCTGTTCTGCGCGTTTATCTGGTTGTTGCATCCGATTCTGACGCCGTTTCTGGTGGCGTTGCTGTTGGCCTATCTGTTCGACCCGCTGGTGGATCGGCTGGAGAAGGCCGGTCTTTCACGCACGTGGGGCGTGATCGCGGTGTTCGCGCTGTTCACCCTGATTTTCACTACGCTGCTGCTGGTGTTGGTGCCAATGCTCGCCAAGCAGTTGTTTCGTTTATATGAGCTGGCGCCGCAGATGCTCGATTGGTTGCAGCACACCGCGTTGCCATGGGCGCAATCGAAGTTCGGTTTGTCGGAGGGTTTCTGGAAGTTCGACAAGCTCAAGGCGGCGATCAGTGAGCACATGGGCCAGACCACTGACATTGTCGGTGTAGTGCTGAGTCAGGCGACCGCTTCCGGCCTGGCGCTGATTGGCTGGTTGGCGAATCTGGTGTTGATCCCGGTGGTGAGTTTCTACCTGCTGCGGGATTGGGACCTGATGATGGCCAAAATCCGCAGCTTGCTGCCCCGTGATCGCGAAGAGCAGGCAGTTTCCCTGGCCGCTGAATGCCATGAAGTGCTGGGAGCATTCGTTCGCGGGCAGTTGTTGGTGATGGTGGCGTTGGGCGTAATCTACGCAGCGGGACTGATGTTGGTGGGGCTTGAGTTGGGACTGTTGATCGGTCTGATTGCCGGCCTGGCGGCGATTGTGCCGTACATGGGTTTCGTCATTGGTATTGGCGCAGCATTGATTGCCGGTCTGTTTCAGTTCGGTGGCGATCTGTATCCCATGATCGGCATTGTCGCGGTGTTCATGGTTGGTCAAGCGTTGGAAGGCATGGTGCTGACGCCATTGCTGGTGGGGGATCGGATTGGTCTGCACCCGGTGGCGGTGATCTTTGCGATCCTGGCCGGCGGCGAGCTGTTTGGCTTTACCGGCGTATTGCTTGCGCTGCCGGTGGCGGCGGTGATCATGGTGCTGGTGCGCCATGTGCATGATTTGTATAAAGATTCGGATATGTACAGCGGGGTCGAGGATCCCGAACTTTAAGGCTTGAAATGAGCGGAACGCAGATGACCTGGTTTAAGGCCAAGTCGGAACGACGGGTTCGTCTAGCGGTCGGATGGACCGCCAAAGAATCCGTCATAAAACCGGGTCGCAAACGCAAACCTTTGATTTTGCTTGTGGTCTGTCGCATTGTGCGGTCGGCTTCACGGGTATAAACTTCGCAAACTTTACACAGAGGCCACTAACGGTTCCTTTGGAACTGTTCAGTCAGCATGAAACCGATTCAGCTGCCCCTAGGTGTGCGTCTGCGTGATGACGCCACTTTTATCAACTACTACCCAGGCGCCAATGCCGCTGCACTCGGCTATGTCGAGCGGCTGTGCGAAGCCGACGCCGGCTGGACCGAAAGCCTGATTTATCTCTGGGGCAAGCACGGGGTAGGGCGCACGCATCTGTTGCAGGCTGCGTGCTTGCGATTCGAGCAGATGGGTGAGCCGGCGGTTTACCTTCCTTTGGCCGAGTTGCTCGATCGCGGCATTGAAATCCTCGATAACCTCGAACAATACGAACTGGTCTGCCTCGACGATTTACAAGCGGTGGCCGGCAAGGCGGATTGGGAAGAGGCACTTTTTCATCTGTTCAATCGTCTACGCGACAGTGGCCGGCGTCTGTTGATTGCCGCGTCGACGTCGCCGCGTGAGTTGCCGGTGAAGTTGGCGGACCTTAAATCCCGCCTGACCCTGGCACTGATTTTCCAGATGCGACCGCTTTCCGATGAAGACAAACTGCGTGCGTTGCAACTGCGCGCATCCCGTCGCGGACTGCATCTGACGGATGAAGTCGGTCACTTTATTTTGACTCGCGGTACTCGAAGCATGAGTGCGCTGTTCGAACTGCTTGAGCGTCTCGATCAGGCCTCGCTTCAAGCGCAGCGCAAGCTGACTATTCCCTTCCTGAAAGAAACGCTGGGCTGGTAAAACCTCCGGTTTCTCGCGGTTTTTTGGCATATTTCAGGCGCCAGAAAACGCACGTTCCTACACGCGTAGGCAGCGCAAGCGTCTAAATGGGGCTTAAGCGCTTAGATGTTTACGAGAAACCGAGAAGTCACAAAAAGTTCGATTGAATTTGCAAATGAGGATGATAGCGGGCATAGTCTCGGCTTCTTTACAACTATCAGCCACGGTCGTGCCCATGCTAAATCGCTTTGCACCCCTCGTGCCTCTCGCACTCGTTACCCTGTTGTTCGGTTGCGCTGCCCACTCTCCAGTGTCCCAGCAAGAGCAACAACAGCAGGTTAAAAACTCTGTTACCGCCCAATCTTCCGCTCGTTATCAGGAAGATCTTTTTCAAGACGAGGCGGCTACCGAAAAAGAACTCGCAGCTTTCGCCGATGGCAAGTCGTACAAACTTCCAGTTCTGGCTGACAGCATCCTCGAACGCGGCATGTCCCTGATCGGTACCCGTTACCGTTTCGGCGGTACCTCTGAAGCCGGTTTCGATTGCAGTGGTTTCATTGGCTATCTGTTCCGTGAAGAAGCCGGGATGAACCTGCCTCGCTCCACTCGCGAAATGATCAACGTCGACGCTCCTCTCGTCTCTCGCAGCAAGCTGGAGCCGGGCGATTTGCTGTTCTTCGCTACCAATGGTCGTCGCGGTCGTGTCAGTCACGCCGGGATCTACCTGGGCGACAACCAGTTCATCCATTCCAGCAGCCGCCGCAGCGGTGGTGTGCGAATCGATAGCCTGGGCGACAGCTACTGGAGCAAGACCTTCATCGAAGCCAAGCGCGCCCTCGCGATGGCACCTGGTGCGTCACCAATCGTTACTGCTCGCAAGTAAGCGGACAATTTGTAAGGTGAACTTAAAGTCTTACTTGAAGTTTGCCACGTAGCAGCTAGAATCTTGATCTATTAATGATGGCAAACCGCCTGCGTCACGCGCAGGCGGTTTTCTTTTCTGCGCTTTCAGCAGAAAAAGCCGCAGCCAGATCAGGATGTTCTGCTTATGACGATGTCGGCCCGCCTCACAATCATGCTCTTCGCAGCGCTGCTCAGCGCTTGCGCCAGTCGCACACCGCCGCCTGCGCCGGTGGTTCGCGCGCCTATCGTGTTCGGTCCCTCCCAAGCCTTTTCGCCTGAAGCCGAGGACGTGCTGTTTCGCGCGTTGGGCCTGGTGGGTACGCCTTATCGCTGGGGCGGCAATACACCGGATTCCGGATTTGATTGCAGTGGTTTGATCGGCTACGTCTACCGTGATGTGGCTGGTATTTCCTTGCCGCGGACCACGCGTGAAATGATCTCCATGCAGGCGGCCAGCGTCGGTAAGGAAGGTCTGCAGACCGGTGACCTGATCTTCTTCGCCACCAATGGCGGCTCCCAAGTCAGTCATGCTGGCATCTATGTCGGTGAAGGTCGCTTCGTCCATGCACCGGCCACTGGCGGCACGGTCAAGCTCGACAGCTTGTCCAAGGCGTATTGGCAGAAAGCCTATCTGAGCGCCAAGCGTGTCCTGCAACCGGAGCACCTGGCGCGCAATCCGTAATAGCCAGAGGTTGTCGTCATGACCGCGCGCACGCTCAATCTCGACGATTCGCTCTATCAATACCTGCTTGATGTGTCCCTGCGCGAAACGCCGCTGCTCAAGCGCCTGCGTGACGAAACCCAGGCGCTGCCCATGGCGCGCTGGCAGGTGGCACCGGAGCAGGGGCAATTCCTCGCATTGCTGGTAAAGCTCATCGGCGCCAGACGTGTGCTGGAAGTCGGCACCTTCACCGGTTACAGCGCCTTGTGCATGGCGGAGGCATTACCCGAAGACGGTTCGTTGATTTGCTGTGACATCCCCGGTGACTACAACGCCACTGCGCTCCGTTACTGGCAGGAAGCGGGTCTGGCCGGGCGAATCGATCTGCGTCTGGCGCCTGCGCTGGAAACCCTCGGCGAGATTGAACGGCAAGGGCAGGGCGGGCAATTCGACCTGGTATTCATAGACGCCGACAAAGCCAATTACCCGACCTACCTCGAACATGCGCTGCGGTTGCTGCGCGTCGGTGGGTTAGCAGTGTTCGATAACACGCTGTGGAGTGGCCGGGTGCTTGAGGAGAATCCCGAAAGCGCAGATACCCGCGCAATCCAGGCGCTCAATCGTGCATTGAAGACGGACGCGCGGGTGGATTTGTCGCTGTTGCCGTTGGGGGATGGGTTGACGCTCTGTCGCAAGCGCTAACTATGTTTTTTGTGGGAGCGGGCTTGCCCGCGATAGCGTTTCATAAGCCAGCATCTCTATTGAGCGTGCCGACGTCATCGCGGGCAAGCCCGCTCCCACAGGTTCGTGTGAGGTCAATTTCGTTATTTAACCGCCGACACCCGCCACACCTTGTTCCCCACATCATCCGCCACCAGCAAATCCCCCTGCTGATCAATCACCACACCTACCGGCCGACCCATGGCTTTTTCTTCGTCATTGAGGAAACCAGTTAGCACGTCTAGCGGCTGCCCGCTCGGTTTGCCCGCGCTGAACGGTACGAAAATCACTTTGTAGCCGCTGTGCGGTTTGCGATTCCAGGATCCGTGCTGGCCGATGAAGGCGCCTTCCTTGAACTGCGCCGGCAATTTGTTGCCCTCGGCAAACGTCAGCCCCAATGACGCGGTGTGAGGGCCGACGGCGTAGTCCGGGGCGATCGCCTTGGCGACCATCTCCGGGTGTTGCGGCTCGACACGAACGTCGATGTGCTGACCATAGTAACTGTAGGGCCAACCGTAAAATCCACCGTCCTTCACTGAGGTGATGTAGTCCGGCACCAGGTCACTGCCGATTTCGTCCCGCTCATTCACGGCTGTCCACAACGCGCCGCTGGACGGTTCCCAAGCCAGACCGTTGGGGTTGCGAATTCCCGACGCAAAGATCCGGTGGTTACCAGTGGCGCGGTCCACTTCCCAGATCGCCGCGCGACCTTCTTCCTGGTCCATGCCGTTTTCGCCGACGTTACTGTTGGAGCCTACCGTGACGTAGAGCTTGCTTCCGTCCTTGCTGGCGATGACGTTTTTGGTCCAGTGGTGATTCAGCGTACCGCCCGGCAAGTCGACCACTTTGATCGGCTGCGACTTGATCGCGGTGGCGCCGTCTTCATAGTGGAAGCGCAACAAGCGGTCGGTATCGGCAACGTACAGGTCATTGCCCACGAGGGTCATGCCGAAAGGCGAGTTGAGGTTTTCCAGGAACACCGTGCGGGTTTCTGCGATGCCGTCGTGGTCCTTGTCCCGCAGCAGCGTAATGCGATTCGGGCTTGGTACGCCCGCACCAGCGCGCCCCATGACTTTCTTCATGACCCAGCCCTTGATGCCTTTGCCGTCATCGGGCTTGGGCGGGGCGTTGGTTTCGGCGACCAGCACGTCGCCGTTGGGCAGTACGTATAGCCAGCGCGGGTGATCAAGACCTTCCGCAAACGCTGCCACTTGGGTACCGGCAGCGGCGACGGGTTTGGCGCCGTCCGGCCAGCCGATCGCCGGGGCGATGTTTACTGTCGGCATCAGCGTCTTGTTGGGCTCTGGCAATTTGGGTGACGGCCCGGTGCCGTCAGAGACTTGCAGGCTGGAGGTTTCACCGCAAGCGGCGAGCCCTCCGGCGAGCGCGATAACGAGAACGAGCTGGGGCTTGCGCATGCTGACCTTCCCTATGAATGCAGTGACCTGATCAATAGAGAAGTGAGAATGCGCGATGGTTCAACCGTCAGCCGCGCGCTTCCTTGAACAGCACGGCAATACCGGGGTGATAGTTGCCGCCTTCGTTGCGCAACTTGCGATAGGCGTAGGGGAAATACCAGGCCACGGCGCAGGTGTGTTCCTTTTGCAGGTCGTCGACCATGTCCTGCAGTTCTTCCGGGGTGGCGCCATGCTGGGCTTTTTGCGGAGCAACGAACAGGCAGCCGAGTTTCAAGTCGCTGGCGTAGCTGATCTTCCTGGCGTCGCTGGTGACATCGAGTAAAGCCTCGGTCAGGTTCAGGCTGTTGACCCGTGGCCAGCGTTGCGTGGTCTGCAGCCAGGCCTTGGCTTCGGGTGTAGCGATGAACAAATCGGCGCGGCCGTTGCGATCGCCTTCCTCGGTCTGTTTGCGGGTGGGCGATTGTTGCAGGGTGATCATCTCCGCCATCCACGCGGCGGCGGAGAGCAGGCCGAGGTTAGCTTTTTCATCCAGCCAGTAAGGTGTTTCACCGTCGCCGCGCACGGCGTTGTAGCGGTCGATACAGTCAAACCAGCGTTCCAGCGCCGGGCGCAGGAATTCCAGCTTCGGATTGCTGATGATCATGCCTTGCATGGGGCTTACTCTTGTTATTATGTTGGGGTTGTGGCTCTTTGATATCACTGCTGTGAGTGTCGCACAAGATTGGCGTCAGTTTGATGATCAACGGCAGTTATTCGCTCGCACGCCCCGTCTTCAATTGACGCTCCACCCCCAACCCTCTAACCTTCGCCGCTTGTTTCAGGTGCTCTGTGGCTTGGGTCGACAGAGTGAAACAGGGAAGCCGGTGAGTCAGCGTTTCAGTCGATGAAACTCCGCGATCCCGGCGCTGCCCCCGCAACGGTAAATGAGTGAAAGGCTGCGCCTTGAGCCACTGTGTCGACGACATGGGAAGGCGCGCAGTCAGGCCAACGCCGCTCATGAGCCCGGAGACCGGCCTGATCCATCCAAGCGGCATCACGGTGGGCGATGCCAGGCTTCTTGCCTTCTATTCTTGTGCCTGCCCGCCGTTATCCAGCCTCAACGGAGAGCTCCCCATGACTGATACCCCTGATCGTGACGAACGTCACCTGGCGCGCATGCTGCGCAAAAAAGCCGTGATCGACGAACGCATCGCCAACTCCCCGAACGAATGCGGCCTGTTGCTGGTGCTGACCGGCAACGGCAAAGGCAAGAGCAGCTCGGCGTTCGGCATGCTCGCCCGCGCGATGGGCCACGGCATGCAGTGCGGTGTGGTGCAGTTCATCAAGGGCCGTAACAGCACAGGCGAAGAGTTGTTCTTCCGACGCTTTCCAGAGCAAGTGCGTTTTCATGTGATGGGCGAGGGCTTCACCTGGGAAACCCAGGATCGTCAGCGTGATATCGCCGCCGCCGAAGCCGCATGGGCGGTCTCGCAGCAACTGCTGCGCGATCCATCCATTGGCCTGGTGGTGCTGGATGAATTGAACATCGCCCTCAAGCACGGCTACCTCGATCTCGATCAGGTACTCAGCGATTTGCAGGCGCGTCCGCCGATGCAGCACGTGGTGGTCACCGGTCGTGGCGCCAAGCCGGAAATGATCGAGCTGGCCGACACCGTCACTGAGATGGGCATGATCAAGCATGCCTTCCAGGCCGGTATCAAAGCGCAAAAAGGCGTCGAGCTGTGAATCAACCTCGTCATTGCCCGGCGGTACTGATTGCCGCGCCGGCGTCCGGCCAGGGCAAGACCACCGTCACCGCCGCGCTGGCCCGGTTGCATCGCAATCAGGGGCGCAAGGTGCGCGTGTTCAAGTGCGGCCCGGATTTTCTCGACCCGATGATTCTCGAGCGCGCCAGCGGTGCGCCGGTGTATCAACTGGACATGTGGATGGTCGGCGAGCAGGAAAGTCGTCGACTGTTGTGGGAAGCCGCCGCTGAAGCCGACCTGATTCTGATCGAAGGCGTCATGGGGCTGTTCGACGGCACGCCGTCCAGCGCTGACCTGGCGCGGCACTTTGGCGTGCCAGTGCTGGGTGTGATCGACGGCACTGCGATGGCCCAGACTTTTGGCGCACTGGCCTTGGGGCTGGCGCGTTATCAACCGGACTTGCCGTTCGCTGGCGTGTTGGCCAATCGCGTGGGCACCCTGCGTCACGCCCAACTTCTCGAAGGCAGCCTGACCGAAGGCCTGCGCTGGTACGGCGCGTTGTCCAGGGAAACCGGGATCGAATTGCCGAGTCGGCATCTCGGTCTGGTGCAGGCCAGTGAGTTGAACGATCTTGATGTGCGTCTCGATGCGGCGGCCGAAGCGTTGGCCAGCAGTTGCGAGGTTGCGCTGCCGCCCGCCGTCGAGTTCGCCGCGCCCGATGTGATCGCCGTCGAACCGTTGCTGGTCGGTGTGCGCATTGCCGTGGCCCGTGACGAAGCGTTCGCCTTTACCTATGGCGCCAGCCTGGATTTGCTGCGGGCGATGGGCGCCGAGTTGTCGTTTTTCTCGCCGATCCGTGATGCTGAGTTGCCGGATGCGGACAGCTTGTATCTGCCGGGCGGATATCCGGAATTGCATCATGTGGCGCTGTCGCAAAACACCGCGATGCTCGACGCGATCCGCGCGCACCACGCGGCTGGCAAGCCGTTGTTGGCCGAGTGCGGCGGCATGCTTTATCTGCTCGATTCGTTGACCGATGTTGAAGGTACACGCGCGGAATTGGTCGGCTTGCTGGCGGGTGATGCGGTGATGCAAAAGCGTCTGGCTGCATTGGCGTTGCAAGCAGTTGAGCTGCCGGAAGGTTCGTTGCGTGGGCACACCTATCATCATTCGCTGACCACGACTGAGCTTGAGCCGATTGCTCGGGGCTTGAGCCCTAATGGCGGGCGCGGGGCGGAGGCGGTTTATCGTGAGGGGCGGATGACGGCTTCTTACGTGCATTTTTATTTTCCGTCCAATCCATCGGCGATTGCCGCGTTGTTTGCGCCAGACCCTGAAACCGCTATCGCTGGCAAGCCAGCTCCCACAGTGGGCGGTGTGATCCCTGAAGAAATGCAATCCCTTGTGGGAGCTGGCTTGCCAGCGAAGAGGCCATGACGGACAACGCATTTTCCGAAGCCGAGCGCGCAGCGGTCTACCGAGCCATCGGCGAACGTCGCGACATGCGCCACTTCAGCGGCGGTACGGTCGAGCCTGAGCTGTTGCGCCGACTGCTCGAAGCCGCGCATCAAGCACCCAGTGTTGGCTTGATGCAGCCCTGGCGTTTCATCCGCATCAGCGACCGCGCCCTGCGCGGCAAGATCCAGGCTCTGGTGGAAGAAGAGCGCATCCGCACCGCCGAAGCCCTCGGCGAGCGCACCGACGAATTCATGCAGCTCAAGGTCGAAGGCATTAACGATTGTGCCGAAGTGTTGGTGGCGGCGCTGATGGAGGATCGCGAACAGCATATTTTCGGTCGTCGCACCTTGCCGGAGATGGACTTGGCGTCGTTGTCCTGCGCGATCCAGAACCTCTGGCTGGCGTCCCGGGCCGAAGGGTTGGGAATGGGTTGGGTTTCGCTGTTCGAACCGCAAGCCCTGGCCGATTTGCTCGGTCTGCCATCCGGCGCCAAACCGTTGGCCGTTCTGTGCCTCGGACCGGTGAAAGCATTTTATCCAGCACCGATGCTGGTACTCGAAGGCTGGGCGCAGGCGCGTCCGCTCGGTGAACTGTTGTATGAGAATTATTGGGGAGTGCGTCCATGAGTGTGGCGTTGTTGAGTGTCGCCGCCGTGGCGCTGGATGCGCTGCTGGGCGAACCCAAGCGC
This sequence comes from Pseudomonas fluorescens, assembly GCF_000802965.1. Classification (GTDB taxonomy): domain Bacteria; phylum Pseudomonadota; class Gammaproteobacteria; order Pseudomonadales; family Pseudomonadaceae; genus Aquipseudomonas; species Aquipseudomonas fluorescens_A. The sequence goes on from NZ_JSAK01000001.1 coordinate 311,785, forward strand.
TGGCATCCGCTGGTGGCGTTCGGCCGATTTGCCGAGCGCATCGAGCAACGATTCAATGGTGGCGGTCGCGGCTGGCGCAGTCACGGAGTCACCGCGTGGGTGATGGCGGTGGTGCCGCTGACCTTACTGGCCACGGCGTTTTCCTGGGCGCCTTATGTTGGCTGGATCGTCGAGATTCTCGCGCTGTATTGCGCCCTCGGCATGCGCAGCCTCGGTGAACACGTCGAGCCGGTGGCGAAAGCCCTGCGCAGCGATGATCTTGATGAAGCACGCAAACGCGTGAGCTATCTGGTCAGCCGTAAAACCAGTGAGCTGGACAAAACCGAAGTCGCCCGCGCCGCCACCGAATCGGTGCTGGAGAACGGTAGCGACGCGGTGTTCGCCGCATTGTTCTGGTTTGCCGTGGCCGGTGCGCCGGGCGTAGTTCTCTACCGATTGAGCAATACGCTGGATGCGATGTGGGGTTATCGCAACGAACGCTTCGAGCGTTTCGGTTGGGCGGCCGCGAAGATCGACGACGTGCTCAATTACATTCCTGCGCGGTTGGTGGCGTTGACTTACGCGCTGCTGGGCAAAACCCGCTTGGCGCTCAAATGCTGGCGTACACAGGGACCGACCTGGGACAGCCCGAACGCCGGCCCGGTGATGGCGGCGGGTGCCGGTGCACTGGGCGTCGAGCTGGGTGGGCCAGCGATTTATCACGGTGAACTGCATGTACGTCCACAACTGGGTGAAGGCGTGCCAGCGGACGCCGACTCCATTGATCGTGGCTGGCAATTGGTCCAGCGCGGCGTATGGTTATGGCTGCTGATTCTCTGCGTGGGGGCTGAATTTTATGCTTGAGCACGGTGGACGGTTGCGCAAGGCCGCGCTCGAATACGGCATCGAGGAAGCCGATTGGCTTGACCTGTCCAGCGGCCTCGCGCCCTGGCCGTTTGCGCTTCCGGATATCCCGCTGCGGGCCTGGGCGCGCTTGCCGGAAACCGATGACGGACTGGAGCAGGCCGCCTGCGATTACTACGGCACGCTGCAAGCATTGCCGGTGGCCGGTTCGCAAATGGCCATCCAGTTGCTCCCGCGTTTGCGCCGGGCGGGCAAGGTCGGCGTGCTGTCGCCGTGTTACGCCGAGCATGCCGAAGCCTGGCGCCGCAATGGCTATATCGTGCGCGAAGTGCTGGAGCAGGAGGTCGACTTCTATATCGACAGCTTCGATGTGCTGGTGGTGGTCAACCCGAACAATCCCACCGGCCTGAATCTGCCCCCCTCGCGATTGCTTGAATGGCATGCGCGACTGGCTCAGCGCGGAGGCTGGCTGGTGGTCGACGAGGCCTTCATGGACAACACCCCGCAACTCAGTGTGGCGCCGTTTGCCCATCAGGTCGGTTTGATCGTGCTGCGTTCGTTCGGCAAGTTTTTTGGTCTGGCCGGTGTACGCCTCGGCTTTGTGCTGGCCGAGCGCAAGTTGCTCAAGTTGCTCGCCGAGCAAGTGGGGCCATGGGCGGTCAGCGGCCCCACCCGGGTTCTGGGGCAAGCCTGCCTGCGCGATACCGAAGGGCAGGCACAGCAACGCGTCCGCGCCGAAGAGGCCAGCGCGCGCCTGGCGTCGTTGCTGGAACAATACGGTTTCAAACCCCAGGGCGGTTGCGCATTGTTTCACTGGTTGATCACCGAGCGCGCCGAGGTGTTGCACGAGTTCATGGCCCGGCGCGGCATTCTGCTGCGGTTGTTCACGCAGAACAGCAGCCTGCGTTTCGGCTTGCCTGGCGATGAAGCTGACTGGACGCGCCTGACCTTCGCACTCGACGCCTTTACCAAGGAAAACCCATGACCACGTTGATGGTGCAAGGCACCACCTCCGACGCCGGTAAAAGTACGCTGGTGACGGCACTGTGCCGCTGGGTCACCCGCCAAGGCGTCAGCGTGGTGCCGTTCAAACCGCAGAACATGGCGCTCAACAGCGCGGTGACGGCCGACGGTGGCGAGATCGGCCGTGCGCAAGCGGTGCAGGCCCAAGCCGCTTTCCTTGAACCGCACACCGACATGAACCCGGTGCTGCTCAAGCCCAACAGCGATACCGGCGCCCAGGTCATCATTCACGGGCGTGCCGTCACGACCATGAACGCCGTGGCCTACCACGACTACAAAACCATCGCCATGCAAGCGGTACTGGCCTCCCACGAACGGTTGAGTGCGGCGTATCCGGTGGTGATGGTGGAAGGCGCGGGCTCGCCGGCGGAGATCAATCTTCGCGCCGGCGACATCGCCAACATGGGCTTCGCCGAAGCGGTGGATTGCCCGGTGGTGCTGATCGCCGACATCAATCGTGGCGGGGTGTTCGCGCATCTGGTGGGCACATTGGAGCTGCTGTCGCCGAGCGAACAGGCGCGGGTCAAAGGCTTCATCATCAACCGTTTTCGCGGTGACATCGCCTTGCTCCAACCCGGTCTTGACTGGTTGGAGGAGCGCACCGGCAAACCGGTGATCGGCGTGTTGCCCTACGTGATGGATCTGCACCTGGAGGCCGAGGACGGCATCGATCAGCGCCAGACCGACAAGGCCGATCAGGTGTTGAAAGTGGTGGTGCCGGTGCTGCCGCGCATCAGCAACCACACCGATTTCGATCCGCTGCGTCTGCATCCGCAAGTGGACCTGCAATTCATCGGCCCTGGCCAGGCGATTCCACCCGCCGACCTGATCATTCTTCCCGGTTCGAAAAGCGTGCGCAGCGATCTCGCGTATCTGCGCGCCAACGGCTGGGATAAAGCGATCTCCCGGCATTTGCGCTACGGCGGAAAGGTGCTCGGTATCTGCGGCGGCCTGCAGATGCTCGGCGAACACGTGCACGATCCGCTGGGGCTCGAAGGCGCGCCGGGGTCGAGCGCGGGGTTAGCGCTGTTGGCGTTTGAAACGCAGTTGGAAGAAGAGAAGCAGCTGCGCAATGTGCGCGGGCGTCTGGCGGTGGAAGATGCTGAGGTCAGTGGCTATGAAATCCACGCTGGCGTTACCACCGGGCCGGCATTGGAACACGCTGCCGTGCAACTGGATGACGGTCGCTGCGATGGTGCGCAAAGTGTCGATGGGCAGATTTTCGGCACTTACCTGCACGGCCTCTTTGAATCCCCGGCGGCGTGCAGTGCATTGTTGCGCTGGGCGGGATTGCGGGATGTGCAGGACGTGGATTACCACGGTTTGCGCGAGCGTGATATCGAGCGCTTGGCGGATTTGGTGGAGAAGCATTTGGATACTTCACTGCTGCGTGAGCTCTGCGGGATTTGAGTTGGATGTCCCGGCCCCATCGCGGGCAAGCCCGCTATCACAGGGGATTTAGGTTTGAACATGACTTTTGAGTACACCTGCGAACCCTGTGGGAGCGGGCTTGCCCGCGATGAGGCCAGATGTGTCACCGAAGATTTAAGGAATGAACCATGCTCCAACTGATCCTCGGCGGCGCCCGCTCCGGCAAAAGTCGCCTGGCTGAAAAACTGGCTTCAGACAGCCAGCTCCAAGTCACCTACATCGCCACCAGCCAAGCCCTTGACGGCGAAATGAACGACCGGGTCGCTCATCACCGCGCCCGCCGTCCCGCCGAATGGGCATTGATCGAAGAGCCGCTTGCACTGGCCCGCGTGCTGCGCGAAAACGCCAGCGCCGACCGCTGCCTGCTGGTGGATTGCCTGACCCTGTGGTTGACCAATCTGTTGATGCTCGACGATGCCGAACGCCTGACCGCCGAACGCGATGCTTTGCTGGAGTGCCTGGCGTCGTTGCCGGGTGAAATCATTTTTGTCAGCAACGAAACCGGAATGGGTGTCGTGCCGCTGGGCGAATTGACTCGCCGCTACGTCGATGAAGCCGGTTGGCTGCATCAAGCTCTGGCCGAGCGCTGTCAGCGAGTCGTCCTGACCGTCGCCGGCCTGCCCCTGACTTTGAAAGGAACTGCGTTATGACCCCATCCTGGTGGCTGAACCCGTGCAAGCCGATCGATGCCCAAGCCGTCGAACAGGCCGAGGCCCGCCAACAGCAACTGACCAAACCGGCCGGCTCCCTCGGGCGGCTGGAATCGGTAGCGGTGCAACTGGCCGGGTTGCAGGGGCAGGTTAAACCGAGTCTCGATCAGCTGTGGATCGCGATTTTTGCCGGAGACCACGGTGTGGTCGCTGAAGGGGTGTCGGCGTTTCCACAGGAAGTCACCGGGCAAATGCTGCACAACTTCGTCAACGGCGGCGCGGCGATCAGCGTTTTGGCGCGGCAGTTGGGCGCTTCCCTTGAAGTGGTCGATCTCGGCACGGTCACGCCATCGTTGAACCTGCCGGGTGTGCGCCACCTGAATGTCGGCCCCGGCACGAGAAATTTTGTGAACGGTGCAGCCATGACGGCTACGCAGGGTGGGCAGGCATTGCAGGCAGGCCGGGATGCCGTTCAACGCGCTGTCGCGACGGGTGCGCAGTTGTTCATCGGTGGCGAAATGGGCATCGGCAACACCACGGCTGCCAGCGCGCTGGCCTGCGCTTTGCTGGATTGTCCGGTGGTGCATTTGACTGGACCGGGCACCGGGCTGAATGCGGCGGGTGTCAGTCATAAGGCTCAGGTGATCGAACGTGCATTGGCTTTGCACAGCGCTCAGCGTGGCGATGCGTTGCAGACGCTGTTCAACCTCGGTGGGTTTGAAATCGCCGCGTTGGTCGGTGCTTACCTGGCCTGCGCTCAGGAAGGCGTTGCAGTATTAGTGGACGGCTTCATTTGCAGCGTCGCCGCGTTGGTGGCAGTACGATTGAATCCCGAGTGCCGGCAGTGGCTGTTGTTCGGCCATCGCGGCGCTGAGCCCGGCCATCGCCATGTTCTGGAAACCCTGAACGCCGAGCCGTTGCTCGACCTCGGTTTGCGCCTGGGAGAGGGCAGCGGTGCTGCACTGGCCGTGCCGTTGCTGCGTCTGGCCTGTGATCTGCACGGGCAGATGGCGACGTTTGCTGAAGCCGCGGTGGCGGATCGTCCGGCATGACCTTGCGCCTGGATCTGCTGCGTCACGGCGAAACGGAGCTCGGGGGCGGTTTGCGCGGCAGCCTCGACGATGCCCTGACGGAAAAAGGCTGGGAGCAGATGCGTGCGGCGGTGCTAGAGCAGGGGCCCTGGGATCGTCTGGTAAGTTCGCCATTGCAGCGCTGTGCAAGATTCGCTGATGAACTTGCCGAGAAATCGGGCCTGCCGGTCGAGTTGGATAAAGACCTGCAAGAGCTGCATTTCGGTGCCTGGGAAGGGCAAAGTGCGGCGAAGCTGATGGAAACGGATGCCGAAGCCTTGGGCCTTTTCTGGGCGAATCCCTATTCGTTCACGCCACCTCAAGGCGAGCCCGTCGCGGCGTTTTCGGCGCGGGTACTGGCAGCGGTGGCGCGTTTGCAGGCAGCGTATGCGGGCGAACGGGTGTTGCTGATCAGTCATGGCGGGGTCATGCGTTTGTTACTGGCACAAGCGCGCGGGCTGCCTCGTGAGCAGTTGCTCAATGTTGAGGTGGGGCATGGCGCGCTGTTCTCGTTGTCGGTCGAGTCCGATGGCTTGCTGAAGGAAACGCTCTGATCATGTTGCCTTTCTGGATCGCCTTGCAATTCCTCAGCAGCCTGCCGATTCGTCTGCCGGGCATGCCGACGCCGCAGGAGTCAGGGCGGTCGCTGCTGTTTTATCCGTTGGTGGGTTTGTTGTTCGGTGGAATTCTGTGGGTGCTGAACTGGCTGTTATTGGGCACGCCAGTGATGTTGCATGCAGCGCTGTTGTTGACGGTTTGGGTGTTGCTCAGCGGCGGACTGCACCTGGATGGCCTGGCCGATAGCGCTGATGCATGGCTGGGCGGATTCGGTGATCGTGAACGCACGCTAACTATCATGAAAGATCCCCGTAGCGGGCCGATCGCGGTGGTCACGCTGGTACTGGTGTTGCTGCTCAAGTTCGCGGCATTGCTTGCATTGATCGAACAGCAATACGCCGTGGCGCTGATTATCGTGCCGTTGATCGGTCGCAGTGCGTTGCTGGGATTGTTCCTGACCACCCCCTATGTACGTGCCGGAGGTTTGGGCCAGGCGCTGGCTGATCATCTGCCGCGATTGGCGGGTAGGCAGGTGTTGGCCGGTAGCGCGTTATTTTGCCTGTTGATTGGCGGTGTTAGCGGCGTGTTGGCGTTGGTCGTGGCGACGGTAGTGTTTGTCTGGTTGCGGCAAGTCATGCTGCGTCGATTGGGTGGGACGACGGGTGATACGGCGGGAGCGTTGTTGGAATTGCTGGAGATGGCGGTGCTGGTGGGATTGGCATTGGTTTGAAAGATCGCGTGCCCTGTAGGCGGTGCCGAAGGCTGCGATCTTTTGATTTTTCTGCGATCCTGTAACTTGATTTAACACACTCGCGGGTATATACACGCATCATGCTCGACTCCCAATGTTTATGCATCAACCTGCGTCGCGCCGCCCGTGGCGTCAGCAGGCATTACGACGGCGCTCTCGACGGCTTCGGGATCAACGTTGCGCAGTATTCTTTGCTGTGCAATTTGCAGCGCCTGGATCAGCCGAGCATTTCCACCCTGGCCGAGGCCATGGGGCTGGATCGCAGCACCCTGGGACGCAATTTGCGCGTGCTGGAGGGCGAAGGCCTGGTGATGCTGGTTGAGGGCGAGGATATGCGCAATCGCATCGTCCGGCTGACAGAGGCCGGTGCCGAGCGCCTGAAAGCAGCCTTGCCGGCTTGGGAAGCGGCGCAACAGCGATTGGTTGATCGCCTGGGTGCCGAGAAGCGTGAAACGTTACTGAAGTTGCTGGACGAACTGGCCTGACGCCGGTTTGTTCGATCTTAAGCGGGTATATACCCGCGCCCGGAGAACAAGAATGACATCGATGTGGCGTACGTGCGGTTGGGTTTTGTTGGGGAGTGCGCTGATCCTTGCGTTGTCTCTGGGGGTTCGGCATGGCTTCGGCCTGTTCCTGGCGCCGATGAGTGCCGAGTTTGGCTGGGGCCGTGAAGTCTTTGCCTTCGCCATCGCTTTGCAAAACCTGATTTGGGGTCTGGCGCAACCATTTACCGGTGCGCTGGCCGACCGTTTTGGCGCGGCCAAAGTCGTGCTGATCGGTGGTGTTTTGTACGCCCTGGGACTGGTGTTCATGGGCTTGTCCGATTCGGCGGTGACCTTGTCCTTGAGCGCCGGATTGTTGATCGGCATCGGCCTGTCCGGTACTTCGTTTTCGGTGATCCTCGGCGTAGTCGGACGCGCAGTGCCGCCGGAGAAACGCAGCATGGGCATGGGCATTGCCAGCGCCGCCGGTTCGTTCGGCCAGTTCGCCATGCTCCCCGGCACGCTCGGGTTGATCGGCTGGCTCGGCTGGTCGGCGGCATTGCTGGCGCTTGGCTTGCTTGTGGCGCTGATCGTGCCGCTGGTGAGCATGCTCAAGGACAAGCCACTGCCGGTGCTCGGCCATGAGCAAACCCTGTCCGAAGCCCTGCGCGAGGCCTGCTCCCATTCGGGATTCTGGCTGTTGGCGTTCGGTTTTTTTGTCTGCGGTTTCCAGGTGGTATTCATCGGCGTGCATTTGCCGGCGTACCTGGTCGATCAACATCTGCCGGCGACGGTGGGGACGACGGTGCTGGCGCTGATCGGTTTGTTCAATATTTTCGGGACGTACACCGCTGGTTGGCTCGGCGGACGCATGTCCAAGCCTCGTCTGCTTACCGGGCTTTACCTACTGCGGGCGGTAGTGATCGGGCTGTTCCTGTGGGCGCCGGTGACGACGACTACGGCGTACCTGTTCGGCATGGCGATGGGCTTCCTGTGGCTGTCGACGGTGCCCTTGACCAACGGCACGGTGGCGACCTTGTTTGGTGTACGAAATCTGTCCATGCTCGGTGGGATTGTTTTCCTGTTCCACCAGCTCGGCTCGTTCCTTGGCGGCTGGTTGGGCGGGGTGGTGTATGACCGAACCGGGAGCTATGACTTGATCTGGCAGGTTGCGATTCTGTTGAGTCTGATGGCTGCCGCCTTGAACTGGCCGGTGCGTGAAACCCCGGTAGCCCGCCTGCAAAGCCAAATGAGCGCGATATGAACAGTCTCTGGCCGCGAATCACCATTTTGGCCCTCTGTGCCTTGCTCCTGGCGCTGGCGTGGTGGGGGTGGCATCAGGGCGGGTTGGCGCTGATGCAGTTGGGCATGGGTGCTTGCTAGTGGGTTGTGAGGGCGAGTAACTTCGATTTCACACGATGACCCAAGGAAGTTCCGACATGCTGATGCGCTGGCTGGCAGTTCCCGCGTTACTTTTAGCGTTTACCGGATTGGCTCAAGCGGCGGAGTGCCCGGCGCTGTTGCAAGGCTCGTTACCCAAGTTGCGCGCTAACGAGTCCATCGACTTGTGCCAGCGCTTCGCCGGCAAGCCGTTGGTGGTGGTCAATACCGCCAGTTTCTGTGGATTTGCTCCGCAATTCAAAAGCCTTGAAGCGCTGAACCAGCGTTTCAAGGATCAGGGGCTGGAGGTGATCGGTGTGCCGTCCAACGACTTCAAGCAGGAGTCCAAAGACGGTGCGGAAACAGCCAAGGTTTGCTACGTGAACTATGGCGTGACGTTTACCATGACCGAGCCGCAGATAGTCCGCGGCGATGATGCGACTCATCTGTTCAAGGTCCTCGCTGATCAGTCCAGCGCGCCGAAGTGGAATTTCTACAAGTATGTGGTCGATCGGCAGGGCAAGGTGATCGCCAGTTTTTCCAGCCTGACCAAGCCTGATGATCCGGATTTCATTGTGGCAGTAGAGAAAGCCTTGGCTTCACCGCCGCTTTAGACACCCTGATAACGCAATACCTGTAGGAGCCGGCTTGCTGGCGATGGAAACTCCCCGTTTAACCAGGCCATGCGCGTCATCGTTAACGACCATCGCCAGCAAGCCGGCTCCTACAAATCGCATTTAAGTCGAAAATGAAAAAGCCCCGCCTCTGTACAAGAGAGCGGGGCTTTTTGTTGATTCAGGTGGCGAGGGGTTCAGGCTCGCCATGAATCATCAGAAGCGGTAGGTCGCACCAACACCGAAGCCATTCGCCCAGTTTTCATACTTGGCGCTGTAGTTCTGACGGCCATTGTTGTCGTTGACCTTGACCGACTCCTCGCGCAGATACGAGTACGCCAGGTCGATGGTCAGGTCGTCGGTCGGGCTCCAACCGGCGCCCAGGCTGAAAATCGTGCGATCGCCAGTCGGGATACGTGGGGAGCGGTTTTCGTTGTTGGTTGGCGACTGGTCAACCGACAGACCGGTACGCAGTACCCACTGCTTGTTCAACTGGTACGAAGCACCGATGGCGTGAGCCCAGGTGTCATGCCAGTTCTGTTCTTCAGTGATGGTGCCGAACGCTGGGGCCAAAGGAGCAGGCACGCCACTGTTCTCGACGGAGATTTCTTTCAGGCGGCTCCAGCGAGTCCAGGTGCTGCCTGCGTAGAGGGTCCACTGGTCGTCCAGCTGATGAGTGACCGAAAAGTCCACGGACTCAGGGGTAGTAATGTCCAGCGAAGCATCAAACTTCTGTTGACCCAGTGCGCCGAGCGGGGCGTAGCTGAGCTTGGTGTCACCGTCGAGCTTGTACTTCACTTTCGAGTGATAGGTCAGGCCGACGCGAGTGGAGTCGGTGGCTTGAACCAGAATACCGATGTTGTAGCCGAGTGCAGTGTCGTCACCCTTGATTTTGACTTCACCGTCCGGTGCGGCTGGGTTCGGGCTCAGCGACAGGTTCGATTCCAGCTTGCCGTCGATACGGTTGATGGTCGGGCCGAAACCGATCGACACCTTGTCGTTGAAGGCATAGCTGACGGTTGGCTGCAGGGTGATGATTTGAACTTCGCTCTTGCTGCCGAAGTAACGGCCGGCAAAGCCGTTCTCGTAGTCGGTCACCAGGCCGAATGGAGCGTAGACGCCGAAACCGACCGCCCACTGGTCATCGATTGGCTTGACGTAGTAGCCCATCGGCACGCCCATGAAAGGGACCATGTCACCTTTGTTGGTGCCGCCATTGCGGGCGCTGGCATCGCTGATGTCGGTGTGTGCGTCGATAAATGCAACACCGCCGGTGACTTGTTCGCGCTTGAGGCGAGACATGCCGGCAGGGTTGCCAACTAGGGTGGATGCGTCGTCGGCAGAAGAAGATCGCCCGGCAAAACCTGTCCCCATCCCGCTGATGCTTTGTTCGTTGAGGGCAAAGCCACTTGCGAAGATCTGGGTGGATGCCATGGCAACGGCGAGGCTAATGGTGGTTTTGAGCATTACTTTTTTCATTATTAGAACTCCTGGTGATCACCGGGGCGAAAATTACCAACATTTTCGTCCCAGCGCCATAGGCTGTATCGCTTGATTTAGAGCGGTTTTGTAGGACAATCCGACCGAATTCGCAGCGTGTTGTGCGATCTTTGGATCCAGATGCGGTTAGCAGGCAACCTGATTCAGCGGTGAAACACAAGTTTGCCAGGCGCAGGTAAAGTCCCTGAGGCGTCCTTGAGGATGGAAGGTCTGGCGCCAGATGCGGGCCATTCCCAACAGGTCGTCTGCTTCGGGCAGGGGAGTGTTCTGTTCTTCGACCAGCAGCCAGGCGATGGCTGTGGCGTAACGCAGGTTAACGGTCAATTCAAGGTGCGGGCCGCTGAGAAACGCGTGCTGGCTGGCCAGGCCACGGACCAGGCTTGCGCGTTCGGGGTCGAGTGCCAGGTAGTGATCCCAGAGCGCCTGGTGGCGGGGTTCGGCAATTCGGTAAAGGCCGTGACCACGGCGGTCGTGGAGGGCGGAACCAAGGGCTGACTGACTGGCGGCGATGCCCAGCAGCAGGGATTCGGCAGTTGCGCTATGGCGTCCCAGGTAAATCAATGTCGGACGGATCACATAACGACACAGTTCGCTGGCAGCGATACCCATAAAACCCTCGAAAACTGAAATGGGCGGCGAAACCTGAAAGGCCTTGGCAGCGGTGGATCGACTCAGGCTCGCCGGAAGCGGATCAAGCCGCTTGAGTTGAAGTGTAGTGTCATATTCGTACCGTAAAGGTCTGTTTTTAAAATATTTGTGGCGAGCAGTTATAACCGTTATATCGCTTTGTACTTAGACGATGTCTCGCCCATCTGAAACTTCAGGCAATAAAAAGCCCCGCTTTTTGAGCGGGGCTTTTGATGTTTCAGCGTTTCTGGCGTCTCAGGCAACCAGTGCCTGACGGGTACGCTCGATCACTGCCTGCAGCGGTTCGGCGCTGGAGTATTGATCGGGGTACAGGCGTTCGCTGTGACGAGCGATGCCGTGTTCGTTGACCAGGGTGAAGCTGAAGCAGCCTTTGCGAGCGGCCATGATCAGGCAGTTCATTGGTGCAAAAGCATTGGTTAGGGTGCGGATGGCATCCTGGGTGTGGATTTGAGTAGACATAGTCATTGGGTGTTCCTACAAGCGACACGGATAAGAACCGTGCAAAATTAAAACGTTCCAGTGACGACGACCACCGTTGGTCGAACGAAGAACCCGACTGGAACAAAGCAGCCAGTTGAAGCGCTTTAAATTGGCGCGCTTGGGCTGGCAGGTAGGTACTTAGGAGGGCAGGCAACACATCAAGGGCAAAGGTTCTGGGCCCGGGGTGAAGATCCTGATCAATTTGCAGGCTGGTTCGGTCAGAGTAAGTGAGCCTGGCAACACCCTTTGCTTTCGATTCAAAGGCTGTGTTGGCGCAAGATTTACCTGGAAACCATCGAGGTGGTCGATCCCGCTTGTTCGGTGGAGGCTTCCTTTGGGAAGGCTGTCCGGGGGGATTTGTTCGACCAGAATTGACTTTCAGCTTGGTACTAACGCCGCGGATAGTAACGGATTGAATGGGCGAAGGGAAGTGTGTTAGCAAAAAAGAGTGCCGGTGTGGCATTCACTTGTCCCCGCATGAGCGCTAATCGAACGTTAGTCGCCTGCAGATACGCGTCTTTTTTGCACATAATCCGACCGGTGGTCGTGATAATCCACTCCTTCGCGAACCGCCTGGATCACGGGTTTGCCAAGGTTTATCCCCAGGTCAGGTAGCAAAGTGCGCCGAAAAAGCGCACCGATATAACCGTCTCAGAGGTAGTTGTGCACATATGTTGCGCAGCCTGTCACCTCACTGTCATCCAGCTTTCAAGTGCAGTGGGTGCCTGTAACCAAAATTTAAGTCAATGAAAAACATCGCTTTTTTTTACTGGTGAAAAAATCGTCAGTTTGACTGCAGGCCCCATTCCACAGGGCTTTGCGCGAGTTCAAGGACGGTTGTCCACTGAGTTATCCACAGCTTCTGTGGATTGTCCCGAGCGCTTGCTCTAGCACGGGCGTGCCGGGATTTTTTCGGCTTTACCTGTAAGAAAAAAAGAGTAGAGTGGCGCGCCTTCCGATCTGCCCCACAGTGCTTTATGAAGTTTCGTTCACCATCAGATTCCAACACCGCTAAACCTTCCCCTGTTGCGTCGCCCAAGCGCTTTTCGATGCGCGTGGCGGAGTGGCTGCTGGACAGCCCGCGTCTGGGCGAAAACCCGAACGTCAAACACATCGCCGGACGTCTGCTCAAGCAACCGGCCCGCGAAGGCGTCGTGGCTGCGCAAAGCCGTCTCGGCCAATTGATGTGTCGGGAATGCGGGAATGCCCGAGATCGCCGAATCGGCCAGGATCTTTTGCGTCAGGCCGCGCGGGCAGGGGATCGGCGCGCGCAACAGGAACTGGGTCTGATCGAAGACTGAGCTGTCCAAGACCTGACGCCTTGGTTAACCTTCAAGCATTATTTCAATAGCAGGAATGGCTATGGCTATGGACTTGACCAGCGCATTGCTCGGTCTGGCGGGCGCTGCTCTGCCGTTACTGGTATTGGCCTGGCAACTCCAGCGCCGGGCGAGCTCGGCGCAGGCAGAGGTCGCACTCATGGAAGAGCGTCTGGCCACAGCGAATATGGCTCAGGATGGGGTCAATGCCCAGCTCGAAGCCTGTCGCGATGAAGTCGCTGATCTGGCCATGGCGAACGCCGCCAAACAAGCCGATCTGGCCGCTCTGCGCCGTGAAGTCGAGTTGCTGCAAATCGAGCGTGACGATGCTCGGGACGCTGCCCACGCCTGGAATATCGAGCGCGCCGGTAAAGAGGCCGAGCTGCGGCGCCTGGACGCCCAGGCTGCTTCGCTCAACGCTGAGTTGCGTGAGCAGCAGGAAAGCCATCAGCAGCGCCTCAATGACTTGCAAGGCTCGCGAGATGAACTGCGCGCGCAGTTTGCCGAGCTGGCAGGGAAGATCTTCGATGAACGTGAGCAGCGATTTGCCGAAACTAGTCAGCAGCGATTGGGGCAATTGCTCGATCCGTTGAAAGAACGCATCCAGTCTTTTGAAAAACGCGTCGAGGAAAGCTATCAGGCCGAGGCCCGGGAACGTTTCTCCCTGGCCAAGGAGCTGGAGCGTTTGCAACAACTCAATTTGCGCCTGAGCGACGAAGCCACCAACCTGACCCGCGCCTTGAAAGGGCAGAAAACCCAGGGCAACTGGGGCGAATTGATCCTCGAGCGCGTGCTCGAACATGCCGGGCTGGAGAAGGGTCGCGAGTACCAGACCCAGGTCAATCTCAAGGGCCCGGACGGCGAGCGATTCCAGCCGGACGTGATCATCTATTTGCCGGGCGACAAGCAGGTGGTGGTCGACTCCAAGGTCAGTCTCACGGCCTATCAGCAATACGTGGCGGCCGAAGACGAGGCCATCGGCCAAATCGCCATCAAGCAGCACGTGCTGTCCCTGCGCAATCACGTCAAAGGCTTGGCCGGCAAGGATTACAAACGTCTCGACGGCTTGCACAGCCTCGATTTTGTGCTGCTTTTCGTACCGATCGAAGCGGCATTTTCCGCCGCGTTGCAGGCTGAGCCGACGCTGTTTCAAGAGGCGTTCGATCGCAACATCGTGATCGTCAGTCCGACAACATTGCTGGCCACTCTGCGCGTCATCGACAGCCTGTGGAAACAGGAGCGCCAGAGCCAGAACGCCCGGGAAATCGCTGAAAGGGCCGGGTGGCTGTACGACAAGTTCGTGTTGTTCATTCAGGATCTGGATGAAGTCGGCAATCGCTTGCAGCAACTGGACAAGGCCTACAGCTCGGCGCGCAACAAGCTGACAGAAGGGCGTGGCAACCTTGTCAGTCGCAGCGAACAACTGAAGTTGCTGGGCGCGCGGGCGAGCAAAAGCCTGCCGGCGGATTTGCTGGAACGGGCGATGACTGATGTGGATGGGTTGGTGGAGTTGCCGGAGTAAATCGCTGGCGCGCCGATGATATTTGTGGCGAGGGAGCTTGCTCCCGCTGTGTCGCGAAGCGGCCCCAAGAGAGGGACTGCTGCGCAGTCCAGCGGGAGCAAGCTCCCTCGCCACAGGGTTGCGCTGGCTCAACGATGTCGCTACAACGGCAAATGCCGACTCAACAACGCCCGCAACGCCGCCGGTTTCACGGGTTTGGCCAGGTAATCCAGTCCCGCCGCATGCACCTGGGCCATTGTTTCCGGTCGTCCATCGGCGCTGATCACTACGCCGGGTACTGGCTCGCCCAACCGGGTTCGCAACCAGGCCATCAGCTCGGTTCCGGTTTCGCCGTTATCGAGGTGGTAATCCACCAGCGCCAATTGCGGCCGCACCCCATCGCTCAGCAGCGCTGCGCATTCGTCGCGATTACGCGCAGTCCAGACCTGGCAACCCCAGCGGGTCAGCAAGCTGTTCATGCCAATCAGGATGCTGTCTTCGTTGTCGATGCACAGCACCTGCGCGCCGCTGAGCAATTTGCCATTGAGTTCGGCAGCCTTGGCCGGCAACGCGGATTGCGCGCGGGCCAGCGGAACGCTGACGCTAAACACGCTGCCGCGTCCTGGCCACGAGCGTACGCGCAACGTATGCCCCAGCACGCGGCACAAGCCGTCGGCGATCGCCAGGCCCAGTCCGAGTCCCTTTTCGGCACGGGTCTGGTGACTGTCCAGGCGTTTGAATTCCTCGAAAATCACCTGCTGTTTATCCACCGGAATACCCGGGCCCCGGTCCCAGACCTCCAGGCACAGCTCACCTCGACGCCTGCGAACGCCGAGCAGCACCGGCCCTTTGGCGTAGCGGAAAGCGTTGGTGAGGAAATTCTGCAAAATCCGGCGCAACAGTTTTATGTCACTGTCGACCCGCAATTTGCTGCCCCTCACGCGGAACTTCAAACCCTGATCCCGCGCCAGTGCCTTGAATTCTGCACCGAGCGTGTCGAACAACTCGTTGAGTGCGAACGGCTTGGGATCCGGATTGATCTTGCCGTTTTCCAGGCGGGAGATATCGAGCAAATCGCTGATCAAGTCTTCGGCCGAGCGCAGTGAACTGTCCAGGTGCTGGACCAGTTTCTGTGCCTCGGCGGACAAACCGTCGTCCTGATGATTGAGCGCCGCAGAGAACAATCGCGCGGCGTTCAACGGTTGCATCAAGTCATGGCTGACCGCCGCCAGAAAACGGGTTTTCGACTGGTTCGCCGCCTCGGCGGTGCCCTTGGCTTCGGTCAGGGCCATGTTGAGTTGCGACAGTTCGTGAGTGCGCTCGGCAACCCGTTGTTCCAGGCCTTCATTGGCTTCGGTCAGTGCCTGCGCGGCTTCGCGGAACGGGGTGATGTCGGTGAAACTCATGACGAAGCCGCCGCCGGGCATCGGGTTGCCGATGAGTTCGATCACCCGGCCATTGGGGAACATCCGCTCAGAAGTGTGCGCGCGCCCCTGACGCATCCAGTGCAGGCGGCGGGCGACATGCACTTCGGCTTCGCCGGGGCCACACAATCCGCGCTCGGCGTTGTAGCGAATGATGTCGGCAATGGGGCGGCCGATGCTGATCAAACCGTCCGGGTAGTTGAACAGCTCAAGATAGCGACGGTTCCAGGCCACCAGTTTCAGCGACTGGTCGACCACGCTGATGCCCTGGGTGATGTTTTCGATCGCGCCTTGCAGCAACGCTCGGTTGAATTGCAGGACTTCCGAAGCTTCGTCGGCGATCCGAACGACGTCCTCCAGCTGCATCTCCCGACCTTCGATGGCGGCTTTCACTACCGCGCGCGTCGATGAGGCGCCGAGCACACCGGCCAGCAAGCGCTCGGTGTGGGCGATCCATTCGCCGTCGGCATTCTGGTTCGGGTTGAAGCCTTTGCCCTGGCGGTAGGCAAACCGGATGAAGCTCTGGCGGGCGCGTTCCTCACCCACAAAGCGAGCGGCCAGTTGCAGCAAATCCTCGATCTGCACCGCCAGCATCGAGCGTGCGCTCGGGCGGGCGCTGATCTCCTGGCCGATGAAACGACCGGCCTGCCAGTGTTCCGATACCCGCGTGCGCGATAGCACCGAAACCCAGGCGAACAATGTGAAGTTGCCGGCAAGGGACAGCACCACGCCTTGGGTCAGCGGGGTGATCGGCAGGTTCAGCGGGTTGCTGTGCAGCCAGGCCAGGCCCGGGAAACTGTTCAAAGACATTCCCAGGCTGTGGGCGGCAATCGGTAGAACCAGGGTGTAGAACCACAGGAATGTCCCGGCAGCGAGGCCGGCGAATACGCCTCGGCGGTTGGCCTGTTTCCAGTACAGCGCGCCGAGCATGGCCGGTGCCAGCTGTGTCACCGCAGCGAATGCGATCTGGCCAATGGTCGCCAGGCTCGCAGTCGAGCCCAGTAACCGATAACTGACGTAGGCCAGCAGCAGAATGACCACGATGGTCACGCGGCGCACCGACAACATCCATTGGCGGAACACTTCGAACGGACGCTCGGCGTTGTTGCGGCGCAGCAGCCACGGCAGCAGCATGTCGTTGGAAACCATGGTCGACAACGCCACGCTGGCCACGATCACCATGCCGGTGGCCGCCGAAGCACCGCCGATAAACGCCAGCAGCGCCAACGCCGGATGAGCCTGGGCCAGCGGCAGGCTGATGACGAAGGAGTCCGGCAGCACCGAACTCGGCAGTAGCATCTGACCCGCCAGCGCAATCGGTACGACGAACAATGCCGCCAAGGCAAGGTAGGCCGGGAACACCCATTTCGCCAGGCGCAAATCCTGCGGGTCGATGTTCTCGACCACGGTCACGTGGAACTGTCGCGGCAGGCAAATGATCGCCATCATCGCCACCCCGGTCTGCACCACCATCGACGGCCAGTTGATGGTTTCCTTCCAGTATTCTTCGAGGCGCGGGGCGAGCATGGCCTGGTCGAACAGGTCGTCGAAACCGTCGTAGAGCCCGAACGTCACGTACGCGCCGACAGCCAAAAACGCGAACAGCTTGACCAGCGATTCGAACGCAATCGCCAGCACCATGCCGCGGTGGTGTTCGGTTGCATCGAGGTTGCGCGTACCGAAGACGATGGTGAACAGTGCCAGCACCAGCGATACGATCAGTGCGGTGTCCTGCGCGCGAACGCCCATGGCATCGGCACCGGCGCCGATCAGCAGGTTCACGCCGAGGACGATGCCTTTGAGTTGCAAGGCAATGTAGGGCAACACGCCGACCAGGCAGATTAGCGCCACCACCACCGCCAGCGATTGGGATTTGCCGTACCGTGCGGCAATGAAGTCGGCAATCGAGGTGATGTTTTCCTGTTTGCTGATCATCACCATTTTTTGCAGCACCCACGGTGCCCCGATCAGCAGCAGGATCGGCCCGAGGTAAATCGGCAGAAACGACCAAAGCTGTTCCGCCGCCTGGCCCACCGCACCAAAGAACGTCCAACTGGTGCAGTAGACCGCCAGCGAAAGGCTATACACCCAGGCGCGCACCCGCGGCGGCAATGGCGCGCTGCGGCGGTCACCGTAGAAGGCGATGGCGAACATGATGGCCATATAGGCCAGGGCGACGGCGGCGATCAGCCCGCTGGACAGCGACATGGGAACTCCCGGAAAACAAAGACTCCCGGGCCTCCCGCCCGGACCCACAGTCTCGCACGATGGCCGGGGTTAGTCAGTGTCGACCAAGGTCGTGGGGTGGTGGGGTGTCGCAGGTAGCAGCTCTTTGAATCTCGGGTGTCTGTTCGGGCCTCATCGCGAGCAGGCTCGCTCCTACATTCGACCGTGTTCATTCAGAAAAAACGCGATCCCTTGTAGGAGCGAGCCTCATTGACCCAACGCAATCCCGATCAACCGGTGCAACTCCTCCACGTCCAGAGGCGCCTCGGAAAACAGGATTCGAAACACGATCGGCGCAGCCACCATATTGATCAGCCGATCGACACTCGGTTTGGGCTCATCCGGGTAACGATCCAGGATCGTCTGCAACTGCCCGCCAATGATCGTCGCGCAATAGCTTGGCTTGAGGCTCGATTGCACGTCGCGCAGCATGTTGCGACCGGGGGCGGAGCTCATTTCGTCCAGATATTGTTCCGCCCAGGCCCGCACATCGCCCTGAAGGCTGCCGGTGTTGGCTGATTCGGTTTCCGGTTGCAGGCGGGCGAGGGCGACGTCGGCCAGCAACGCCGACAAATCGCCCCAGCGCCGATAAATCGTCGAGGGCGTGACGCCCGCGCGCGCGGCAATTTGCGGCACGGTGACGGTAGCGCGGTCCTGCTCTTCGAGCAGTTCGCGCACGGCGGTATGAATCGATTCCTGTACCCGGGCGCTGCGGCCACCGGGACGTAAAGTGGGAGTTGCCATCCTGTATTTCCTGTTTCGCGCCGGGGTTTGTGGTGGCACAGCCCCGGTCGTTAAAGCCACGTATCGGACCTTAACACAAAGAATTTGCTTTAAGCGCACGTCAGTAGCACACTCCGCAAAAGCAAATAATTAGCTTTTGCGGAGTGTGCTCATGTCCAGTTCTTCAAACCGTGCCAGCCTGTGGTTTCTGGCGATCACCTTACTCAGCTTTCTGGCGGCTTCTACCGCGCCGACGCCTTTGTATCACTTGTATCAAGAGCAGTTGCAGTTCTCGGCCGCCGTGCTGACTCTGATCTTTGGCGTTTACGCGCTGAGTCTGCTGGCCGCTCTGCTGACAGTTGGATCGCTCTCGGATTACCTGGGACGTAAACCAGTGATTTTCACCGCGGTGGTGCTGAATATCCTGGCGATGCTGTTGTTCATTTACGCCGACAGTGTCGCCTGGCTGATCGCTGCCCGTGTGCTGCAAGGCTTTGCCACTGGCATGGCCACCGCTGTTTTGAGTGCCGCGCTGCTGGACACCGACCGCCAGCACGGGCCGCTGATCAACAGTGTTGCACCGTTGCTCGGCATGGCCCTGGGCGGGATGGGCTGCGGATTGTTGGCTGAGTTTGCACCGGCGCCGTTGCATTTGACCTTTTGGCTGTTACTGGCGCTTTTTGCGGTGCAGGCCGTGTATGTCTGGCGTTTACCGGAGAGTGTCTCGCCGCAGGCCGGTGCTTTGGCATCGCTGCGTCCGACCCTGCATGTGCCGGTCCAGGCGCGCGCCACCTTGTGGCGGGTTTTGCCGCTCAACACTGCGACTTGGGCGCTCGGCGGTTTCTTCGCGTCGCTGGCGCCGTCGTTGGTGCGCACTGCTACCGGATCGACATCGAATCTGATCGGTGGGGCGACGGTAGCCGCATTGACGCTCACCGGTGCCTTGATGATTTTCACCCTTCGTAATCGGCCGGCCACCCGAGCGTTGCAATTGGGCGCCAGTTTGTTACCGACGGGTGTCATCTTGATTCTAC
Organism: Pseudomonas fluorescens; assembly: GCF_000802965.1. Taxonomy (GTDB): domain Bacteria; phylum Pseudomonadota; class Gammaproteobacteria; order Pseudomonadales; family Pseudomonadaceae; genus Aquipseudomonas; species Aquipseudomonas fluorescens_A. The sequence continues at coordinate 331,442 of NZ_JSAK01000001.1, forward strand.
TGGGCGTGCACAGCGCCAGTTTGGCCCTGTTTTTCCTGGGAACGCTGGTCGCCGGGTGTGGCTTCGGCGCCGGGTTCCTCGGTGCCGTGCGCAGCCTGGTCCCGCTGGCCTTGCCCCATGAACGTGCCGGGCTGATGTCGGCATTTTATGTGCTGAGTTATCTGGCGTTTTGCCTGCCATCGTTACTGGCCGGCAACCTCTCCCGGACCTTCGGCCTGGTCGCAACCACCGATGGTTACGGCGCGGTGTTGATCATCCTGTCGCTGAGTGCGTTGTTTGGCTTGATGCGCCCACGGGCGGTCAGTGCGTGCAGCGAGATCAGGTGATGTTTATTCGTAAAACCGATAACAGTTAGAGATATTACCCGTTATATAGATATTCGATCGGGGTCTAACATGGACTCCTACCTCACCAGAGGACAGGAGTTCACCATGACATGCCCCAACACCATCAAGCCCGGTATCAAGCCGTTCAGCCATTTGCAGCACCCGCGCGAGGTCATCCGCCAGTTCACGCCTAACTGGTTCGCCGCCACCATGGGCACCGGAGTGCTGGCGTTGGCGCTGGCTCAATTGCCCGTCGCCAATCCTGTGCTGCGCGGGATTGCCGAAGCGCTTTGGCTATTCAATATCTTTCTATTCCTGCTGTTCACGGTGCTGTACGCGGCGCGGTGGGCGATGTTTTTCGACGAGGCACGACGGATTTTCGGCCACTCCACGGTTTCGATGTTTTTCGGCACGATCCCCATGGGCCTGGCGACCATCATCAACGGTTTTCTGCTGTTCGGCCTGCCGCGTTGGGGCGAGGGTGTGATTCAACTGGCCGAGGTGTTGTGGTGGCTGGATGTGGCGATGTCGCTGGCGTGCGGCGTGCTGATTCCCTACATGATGTTCACCCGACAGGAACATAGCATTGACCAAATGACGGCTGTTTGGCTGTTGCCGGTGGTGGCGGCGGAAGTGGCGGCCGCCAGCGGTGGCCTGCTGGCGCCGCATCTCGCCGATGCCCATTCGCAACTGGTGGTGCTGGTGACCAGCTACGTGCTCTGGGCATTTTCCCTACCGGTGGCGTTCAGCATTCTGACGATCCTGTTGCTGCGCATGGCGCTGCATAAGCTGCCCCATGAAAACATGGCCGCTTCGAGCTGGTTGGCGCTTGGCCCGATTGGTACTGGGGCGCTGGGCATGTTGCTGTTGGGCGCCGATGCGCCAGCAATTTTCGCCGCCAATGGTTTATCGGGTATTGGTGAAATTGCAGCGGGACTAGGATTGGTCGCCGGGATCACGCTATGGGGCTTTGGCCTGTGGTGGATGCTGATGGCGGTGTTGATCACGCTGCGTTATCTGCGCGCCGGCATACCTTTCAATCTTGGCTGGTGGGGTTTTACCTTCCCGTTGGGCGTCTATTCGCTGGCAACGTTGAAACTGGCCAGCACTTTGCACCTCACATTTTTCAATGTCTTCGGCTGCGTGCTGGTGAGTTTGCTGGCCGTAATGTGGCTGATCGTCGGCAAACGTACCGTGCTGGGCGCCTGGCGCGGCGAGCTGTTTGTCTCGCCGTGCATTGCAGGATTAAAGAAATAAGCGGTAAAGATTAGGTAAGGTGTGGCCTGGATCGACGTGCGACATTCCAATCGCTGTATCCACGCCACTCACTGCCTAAATCAGGGACATGGAAGATGAGTCACCCCTCACAGTTCACCTTGCTTCGCACCCGGCGCTTCTTGCCGTTCTTCGTGACACAGTCACTCGGAGCCTTCAACGACAACATCTTCAAGCAGTCGTTGATCCTCGCCATTTTGTACAAGCTGACCATCGACGGTGACCGTTCGATCTGGGTCAACCTCTGTGCGCTGCTGTTTATCCTGCCGTTCTTTCTGTTCTCGGCGCTGGCCGGACAGTTCGGCGAAAAATTCGCCAAGGACGCGCTAATCCGTCTGATCAAGCTCGGGGAAATCGCCATCATGGCGGTCGGCGCGGTCGGTTTCATGTTCGATCACCTGTCACTGATGCTGGTGGCGCTGTTCGCCATGGGCACGCACTCGGCGCTGTTCGGACCGGTGAAATACTCGATCCTGCCCCAGGCCCTGCGCGAAGATGAGCTGGTGGGTGGCAACGGATTGGTGGAGATGGGGACTTTCCTGGCGATTCTGGCCGGGACCATCGGCGCCGGGATCATGATGTCGTCCAGTCACTACGCGCCGATCGTTTCCACGGCGATTATCGGAATTGCGGTGCTCGGTTATCTGGCCAGTCGCAGCATTCCGCGGGCCGCGGCGTCCTCGCCGGACATGCGTTTGAACTGGAACATTTTCAGCCAATCGTGGGCCACATTGAAGCTGGGCCTGGGACAGACCCCGGCAGTGTCGCGCTCGATTGTCGGCAACTCCTGGTTCTGGTTTGTCGGGGCGATTTATCTGACGCAGATCCCGGCATACGCCAAGGAATGGATGCACGGCGACGAGACCGTGGTAACGCTGATTCTGACGGTGTTCTCGGTCGGCATCGCCGTGGGTTCGATGCTCTGCGAGAAACTCTCCGGGCGCAAAGTCGAAATCGGCCTGGTGCCGTTCGGCTCGTTCGGCCTGACGGTGTTTGGCTTGTTGCTGTGGTGGCATTCCGGCGGAATTCCAGGCAGTGTCGAGGGCCATGGCTGGATCGAAATTCTCGGATTTGGCCACACCTGGATGGTGTTGATCGACATCCTCGGTCTAGGCGTTTTTGGTGGTTTCTATATCGTGCCGCTGTACGCGCTGATCCAGTCGCGCACCGCCGAGAACGAACGGGCGCGGGTGATTGCCGCCAACAATATTCTCAACGCGCTGTTCATGGTGGTCTCGGCGATTGTCTCGATCATCCTGCTAAGCTTCGCCAAGCTGTCGATTCCGCAGTTGTTCCTGGTGGTGTCGCTGCTGAACATCGGCGTCAACGCCTACATTTTCAAGATCGTCCCGGAATTCACCATGCGTTTCATGATCTGGCTGCTCAGCCATTCCATGTACCGCGTGGAGCATCGCAACCTGGAATTGATCCCCGACGAAGGCGCGGCGTTGTTGGTGTGCAATCACGTGTCGTTCGTCGATGCCTTGCTGATTGGCGGCGCGGTGCGTCGGCCGATTCGCTTCGTGATGTACTACAAAATCTACAACCTGCCGGTGCTGAACTTTATCTTTCGCACGGCCGGCACGATTCCGATAGCGGGGCGTCACGAAGACATTCAGATCTACGAAAGGGCCTTCACGCGTATTGCGCAGTATCTGAAGGACGGTGAACTGGTGTGCATTTTCCCTGAAGGAAAATTGACGGCTGATGGCGAGATCAACGAGTTCAAGGGCGGACTGACGCGGATTCTCGAAGAGACGCCGGTACCGGTGATTCCGCTGGCGTTGCAGGGGTTGTGGGGGAGTTTCTTCAGCCGCGATCCGGGCAAGGGGCTGTTTCGCCGGTTGTGGTCGCGGGTGACGTTGGTGGCGGGAGCGGCGGTGGCGGTTGAGGTGGCGGAGCCGGGCAAGTTGCAGGTGTTGGTGGGGGATTTGCGCGGTTCAGTTAGATAGTCGTTGTTTGTGCCGGCCTCATCGCGAGCAGGCTCGCTCCTACATTGGAAATGTGTTGTGTCACAAATAGCCAACACACCATCAATCCACTGTAGGAGCGAGCCTGCTCGCGATAGCGGTAGTCGCCTAAGTGCTGACTTTCAGGCCAACGAGCCCGGCAATAATCAACGCCACACTCGCCAGTCGAACCAGCGCCATGGACTCACCGAACAAAATAATCCCGGCGATCACCGTGCCCACGGCACCCACACCGGTCCAGATCGCATAGGCCGTGCCCAGCGGCAATTCCTTCATGGCAAGGCCCAGCAAGCCGAGGCTGATGGCCATGGCAGCAACTGTCAAAGCAGTCGGGAGAGGGCGGCTGAAACCGTCGGTGTACTTCAGGCCGACGGCCCAGCCGACTTCGAACAGGCCGGCGAAAAACAGAATGATCCAGGACATCAAAGACCTCATCGATTGACGGGGTCGTCCCCAGATTAATGACTCGATTGAGCCGCGAGGTCGTCCTCGCGTTGCGCAATATAGTGCCCAGCATTAACCCGGGGATCAAGTTCGTGGATCAGTCGGCAGCTTGCTGACCCGCGATTTTCCGGTCTTCTTTCTCGCTCATACGGCGGAAGTAAGTCGAGAGCAGCGCCCCGGAAATGTTGTGCCAAACGCTGAACAACGCACTCGGTACCGCGGCCAGTGGCGAGAAATGTGCGCTGGCCAGGGCGGCACCCAGTCCGGAGTTCTGCATGCCGACTTCCAGCGCCAGCGACTTGCGTTGGGCCAATGGCAGCTTGAACAAGCGTCCGGTGAAGTAACCCAGCAGATAGCCGAAGCTGTTGTGCAGCATGACCACGGCCATAATCAGCAAGCCGGACTCGGCAATCTTCGCCTGGCTGGCGGCAACCACCGCCGTGACGATGATCACGATGCTGACCACCGACACCAGCGGCAACACATCCACCGCGTGACGAACCCGATCACCGAGCAGACGCTGGGCAACTACACCAAGCACGATCGGCAGCAGCACCACTTGCAGGATCGACCAGAACAACTCCATGAACGACACCGGCAGCCAGGCCGAAGCCAGCAGCCAGATCAGCGCCGGGGTCAGCAGCGGGGCGAGGAGGGTGGTGACGGCGGCGATGGCCACCGACAACGCCAGGTCGCCGCGTGCCAGCCAGGTCATCACGTTCGACGAGGTGCCGCTTGGGCAGCAACCGACCAGGATCACGCCGACGGCGATTTCTGGCGGCAAATGGAATGCCTGGCAGAGCAGCCACGCCACACCGGGCATGATCACGAAATGTGCAACCACACCGAGGGCTACGCGCCATGGATGGCGAGCGACTTCGGCAAAGTCTTCAAGCTTGAGCGTCAGGCCCATGCCGAACATCACCAGCCCCAACAGCGGCACGATCGCGCCTTTCAGGCCGATGAACCACGCCGGTTGCAGGAACGCCACGACGGCGAAAATCAGTACCCAGTAAGCGAAAGTGTTGCCGACAAAACGACTCAATGCAGCCAGTGCGCGCATGGCCTGATCCTTATTATGTGTGAAAGCGTTAGGGAGCTAAGCATACGCTGCTTGCAAAAAAAGATCGCAGCCTGCGGCAGCTCCTACAGGAATCAGGTCTATCCGCATTATTTGCGATCAACCGAATCAATGTAGGAGCTGCCGAAGGCTGCGATCTTTTAAGCCGGCGCCACCATTAATGCCTGGCGCCGATAGCAATCAGATCCCCTGCGGAGTCTCTTCCCCACCCAACGCCTCAACCAGCGCCGGCAGGAAGTCACCGAAGGTCAGCATCATCAAGGTGAAGCTGGCATCCAGTTGGCCAAGGGCTTCGTCGCCGCCGTCCTGTTCTGCCTGGTCTTGCAACAAATCTTCGAATTTCAGGCGCTTGACCACCATCTTGTCGTCAAGCACGAAGGACAGCTTGTCCTGCCACGCCAGCGACAGCTGAGTGACCACTTTGCCAGTGCTCAAATGCAGCTGGATTTCTTCGCTGGTCAGGTCCTGGCGCTTGCAACGCACAATGCCGCCGTCTTCGTGGGTGTCGCGCAGTTCGCACTCGTCCAGTACAAAGAAATCGTCCGCCGCTTTCTGAGTGGTGACCCATTCGGTCATGGTCGCGGTCGGGGACATCTTTACGGTCAGCGGGCGTACAGGCAGGGTGCCGATCACTTCACGCAGGGTGGACAACAGGTCTTCGGCACGTTTCGGGCTGGCCGAGTTGACTAGGATCAAGCCTTGTTTAGGCGCGATGGCGGCGAAGGTAGACGAACGACGGATAAAGGCGCGAGGCAGGAACGCCTGGATAATTTCATCCTTGATCTGGTCGCGTTCCTTCTTATAAACCTTGCGCATTTGCTCGGCTTCGATCTCTTCGACCTTTTCCTTCACCGCGTCACGCACGACGCTACCCGGCAGGATGCGTTCTTCCTTGCGTGCGCTGATCAGCAGGAAGTCACCGCTGACGTGTACCAGCGGCGCATCTTCGCCCTTGCCGAAAGGCGCAACGAAACCGTAGGTGGTCAACTCCTGGCTTGCACATGGGCGCGCCAGTTTGGTGGCCAGTGCAGTTTCCAACGCCTCGGCATCAACAGGCAGATCTTGGGTCAGGCGATAGATAAGCAGGTTTTTGAACCACATGGGGTGAGTCTCTCCTTTATACAAAGGCGGGCATTATTGTCCTCCGTGTGCCATAGGCCAACCCTTCTCTAAGCCTTTGGAAGGCCTGAGAAAATTATTTAAAAAAGTGCTTGCCAGAGGTGGGGTCGCTCCGTAGAATGCGCGCCACACCGAAGCGAAGGGTGATTAGCT
>NZ_JSAK01000001.1:337865-338181 GCF_000802965.1 Pseudomonas fluorescens
TCACCCACCATTCGTTTCAAGTGTTACGCGCAGCGGTAGTTCAGTCGGTTAGAATACCGGCCTGTCACGCCGGGGGTCGCGGGTTCGAGTCCCGTCCGCTGCGCCATATTCGGTAACCTGGAACACTGAACGCCAGGTCACCACGGAAAAACCCGCTAAAGCGGGTTTTTTTCTGTCTCAAGTTTGTACGTTGTACCCGCGGGTTGTGTCGTTTCACTGGTTTTCGGATTTATTTGAAAAAAACTTCAATTAAATCAACACTTTATGAAAACTTGTGGCATAATGCGTCCCGTAACGAAGCGAAGGGTGATTAGCT
>NZ_JSAK01000001.1:338244-342818 GCF_000802965.1 Pseudomonas fluorescens
TCACCCACCATTCGTTTCAAGCGTTTCGCGCAGCGGTAGTTCAGTCGGTTAGAATACCGGCCTGTCACGCCGGGGGTCGCGGGTTCGAGTCCCGTCCGCTGCGCCATATTCGGTAACTTGGAACACTGAACGCCAGGTCACCACAGAAAGCCCGCTATATGCGGGCTTTTTGCTGTCTGGGATTTGGCCAGGCCTGGAAAAAGCGATCTTCTGATCGCTTTTTTTGTTTCTAGTATTCAAGGGTAGTAGCGCTTACGCCAGAGTTATGGGGTAGGAGGTTGCCTTGATAAGACTCAGATGACAGAAGTTTCATCGTCTACACTCCGAAAAGCGTTTAAACACCTGAACTTATCCAAAATCTCTGGCTCTCATGCCGGTAGCCATTGGTCGTGGCCGCCTGATAAGCTCGCGGCTTTACTCGATTGCCCTTTAGGCGCATGAACAAGGAAATAGCATGAAACAGCATCGGTTGGCGGCGGCGGTGGCCCTGGTAAGCCTGGTACTCGCGGGTTGCGACTCGCAAACCAGCGTAGAGCTGAAAACCCCGGCGCAAAAAGCTTCCTACGGCATTGGCCTGAACATGGGCAAGAGCCTGGCTCAGGAAGGCATGGATGACCTGGATTCCAAAGCTGTAGCCCAAGGCATCGAAGATGCCGTCGGCAAAAAAGAACAGAAGCTCAAAGACGAAGAGTTGGTTGAAGCCTTCGCCGCACTGCAAAAGCGTGCCGAAGAGCGCATGGCCAAGATGAGCGAAGAGTCGGCAGCCGCCGGCAAGAAATTCCTCGAAGAAAACGCCAAGAAGGCTGGCGTAGTGACCACCGCTTCCGGTCTGCAGTACGAAGTGGAAAAGAAAGCCGACGGCGCTCAGCCTAAGCCGACTGACGTAGTGACCGTTCACTACACCGGCAAGCTGACCAACGGCACCGTGTTCGATAGCTCCGTCGAGCGCGGCAGCCCGATCGATCTGCCGGTAAGCGGTGTGATCCCGGGTTGGGTCGAAGGTCTGCAACTGATGCACGTTGGCGAGAAGTACAAGCTGTACATTCCAAGCGAACTGGCTTACGGCGCGCAAAGCCCAAGCCCGGCGATTCCGGCCAACTCGGTGCTGGTATTCGACCTGGAACTGCTGGCAATCAAGGATCCAGCAAAAGAAGACGCCGCGAAGTAATCAGCGTCTGCTCTAAAAACAACGCCTCGCTTATGCGGGGCGTTGTTGCATCTGGTGTCCGACGCGGGTAAACAAAGCGAACCGATGCTGTAGTCTGGAGTCAGAGCCAGTGTAGGACCGCGGCTAACCGCGCGGACGCGCCAAGTCAATGAAATATTGGGTTTTTTTAGATGAGTAAAAAACGCCCGATCTGAGTTAAACCCTTGTGCTGCGGGGCTTTCAGCGATGAAAAGCAGCTCTGTTCACAAGGTTATCCACAATTTGTGTGGATAACATTTACGTGGGAGGAATCATGAAGGCACCGTGGAGTTTTGCTCGTTTCCTGCCTTTGGCCGGTCGCCTGATCGCACGTGGACGCTTGCCGACCTTGCTGTTCGCAGTGGCCAGTAAAGGTGCCATGCAAGGCAACCGACTGGGCAAACTCAAGGATGATCTGCGCCTGTTGCAGGCGCTCTGCCTGGCTTACTGGCGTGGCGAGTACCGCGCGATCAGCCCTAAAGCACTGGTATCCGTCGTGGCAGGCCTGATGTATTTCCTCAGTCCGGTGGATGCGATTCCGGATTTCCTGCCGATGTTCGGCATGCTCGATGACATCGCCGTGCTGGCCTGGTTGATGAAAGTGCTCGACGACGAACTCAGCGCCTTCCGTGCCTGGCGCAAACGTCAGGTGCCAGAGAAGCTCGCCGTGGTTGAACGCCTGCCCGATACCCCGGCACAACTTCATCTTCAGGGACCGAAAAAACGTTGAGCCAAATCAGTCTCAACAACAGATAGATACCCCCCGCGACCTTGGCCGCTGTTAGGATTACACTTCTAGGGAAAAGTGCCGACTCGCTAAGTGTTGTTGTCCTACGGGGTAGTCATGGATATTCAGATAATTACACGCGAAGGCGAGCCCGAATATGCGGTTCTGCCATGGGCTCAGTATCAGGCTCTACTGAAAGCAGCAGGCATCAACGAAGCACCGTCGCGCCAGGCCCCAGCGCCGCTCGCGACCACCCAGGACCCGATTCTTCCAGGTCTTGATCAACTACGCAGTTTGCGCGAAGGGAAGGGCATCGCCATCGAGGCGCTGGCCCGCACGGTAGGCATCAGCCCGTCTTATCTGGCCATGATCGAAAGTGGCGAGCGTCAGCCCGACGCCGCGATTCGCCGAAGCTTGGCCTGGGAACTGACGGTGCCAGGGTGGAGGGACGAATCGTGAGCGTACGCATCAGTCGTCAACATTGGGACGGATTGCTCGGCGAACTGGATCAGGCGCGCCGACAGCGCCATCTCCTGACTTATCGTGCGTTGTTGGAGCGACTGCAACTTCCTACGCCCGCGATGCAAACGTTGACTGCCGCGCTTGAGCACCTGGCGGCGCTGGACGCCAAAGCGGAACAACCGCTGCGCAGTTCACTGGTGATCAGCCAGGGTGCCAGTCGCCTGCCACGCACCGGTTTCTTCGAATGTGTCGAGCGTCTCGGGCGATTCTCCGGGCCTTCCGACGGTGTCGCCGCCGCGTCCTGGCATGCCTCGGAGGTGGTGCGAGTATTTGAATACGAGTATCCCGAGTCGGCGGAGGCCTGAGTGTTTTTTCGACTCAAGGCGCAGGCCGGTTACTGGCTGGCGCGTAGGCTTTTTCACTGGCAATGGTTTGTGCGCCAACCCAGAGGCTGGAGCTGGCTCGAAGGTCAGTTCGCCCGCATGGCAAACCTTGGCGATGTCGGCGCCCAGAGCTTCTATGGCCACATCCTGACCTTTCGCGGCGTCGGTCTGGGGGCTCGCGAAGAAGGTGTTCGCTTGCTGCGTCTGGCAGCCTTGGCCGGTGATGGCAAAGCGGCCTATCAATTGGGTGTGATCAGCCTGGCAGGAACGGCAAGCAAGGCGCCAGACCCGGCTGAAGCGGCGCGGTTCTGGAGCATTGCGGCGAAGGCCGGGCATCCGTTGGCGCCAATCAAGCTGCAAGAATTGGCCTCCCGCAGTTCTGAATAGACACCGATTTTTCTGACAGACCAGCGCGGCGTAGGGGGAAACTTCTACGCCGCGCTTTGGTTTTAGCGAATCGCCCTACATCAACATCATCTTTGCCTGACTTCTTTCCTCGCGGATCCCCCGCAAAGTCCCTCGCGCCTAATTTCCTGTGCGAGGGATTGCTCATGTTCGACCCGGTCTTTCACGTGGCTGCTGATCTTTCGGTGGGCTGATGGATCACATCGCCCGCATTGAGCAGGAGCTCGACAGCTTTCCGGACACCCTGACGCTTTACCGCCAACAGCTCAAACGCTGGTTCAGCCAGGCTGCCGACAAGGTCAGCCGCGCCACGGACATGCCTTCGCTGATGGGCATGGAGCGGGTGATCACGTTGGGCACCACCCGCACCGTTGTCAGCAGCGGTGATGACGACTTTATCTCCACGGTTGCGCAGTGTGCGCAAGGTGGGGTTCTGCAGATCGAGAGCAAGTTCGAGTCGGTGTATGACGTTCCGCTGGGGAACATTCAGGTTGATGTGATTGCGCTGGAGGGTGGCGGGTCGACGCCGGTCACCCTTGATGAAAACGGTAAGGGAGAGTTCAGGGGCGAGGCGGGCAAGTTCTACCGTGTGCGCGTGCAGAGTGAGGTTACGCCGGAGCAGGTTGATGAGCTTTTCAACTCTTACGATGGCCTCACCGCAGAGCTGGATAAGTGGCTGCGCGGTGAGTGGGACGGGTTCAAGCCGCAGTGGTCGCAGTCGACTTCCATCGCGGTGGGCAACGGCATGTTGGCGGGCAGTTGGGCGGCGATCGAGGGGGTGTGGGACGGGATCAACCTGATTTCGGACATTCTGAAGAATCCCGGTGAGTTTGTTGATCGATTGGGCAGCAGTGCGGATCAGCTGATCGAGCTGGCGAAAAAATCGCCGGATGTGATGAGCAAGATTCAACTGCTGGCCAGTGATGAGGCGGCGCTGTGTCTGTTGCTGCGCACCGCCAGCCTCTGGTTGGAAATGCTCCCGCCCAGTCTGATTGCCGGGGAGACCGCCAAGGCGATAACGGCGTTGGTGGTGGAACTGCTGATCGACATTCTGATCGCCATCGTCCTGACCTTTGCCGCAGCTGGAGCGGGTGTTGCCTATCTGACGATGCGTCTGGCGCGGCGCGGCGCGCAGTTGATCAATGCGGTTACGCGCCTCGTTGGCGAGCTGTTCAAGATCATCAATACCTTCATTGGCTATATCGACCGCTACAAAAAAGTCGCCGTACGCGGTGTCGCGGCCGGCTTGAAAAAAGGCCGGATGCAATTGCGCTGGAACGCGCGCAACAACACCGTGGTGAAAAAAGACGAGCACCACGACGACGCCTCGAAACCGGCGACAAATCCTAACGGCGACAGCGCCGATTCGGCGGATCGCACGACCACCCACGGCTGTCCCGTGTCGATGGTC
>NZ_JSAK01000010.1:0-124041 GCF_000802965.1 Pseudomonas fluorescens
CTACTTTTTCAACAGAATCGGCCAAAAGCGGTCCTTCGCAGGAGGTGCTTCACAGCAAATACAGTCGTTCGAGAGAGTCATGATTACGCGAGGAAGTTGGGTTATCTTGTCAGCCGAATCACCTGCATCAGGTGAAGGTCCTCAAGTAAGGATGCTCTATGAATCTATTGCCCCATCGCCACGCCTTCTTCGCACTGGCGCTCGTCAGTACACTCGCCGCAACCTCCGCGTTGGCAGCCCAGAGCCCTGATGTCCCTGCCACCATCGCGGGGCCTGTCGCCGATACTAAAGTGACCGAACCCTACGTGCGCATGATGGCGCGCGAGGCATATTTCTGGGGCTGGCCGATGGCCAATATTTTCAATCGTCGCCAGGCCTTCAAGGACCTGCCCGAACCTGGCTTGATGGGGGGCATCGTGCCGGTAGCCCCGATCAACCGATTGTCGCTGCTCAGCGACTACATCGACCCGGCCGAACGGCTGGTTGCCTGCCCGAACCAGGACGTGGTGTACGGCGCCGGCAGCATCGCCCTGGACCTTGAGCCGGTGGTGTTGCAAGTGCCCGACTTCAATGGCCGTTTCTGGGTGTACCAGGTGGTCGACCTGCGTTCCGACAGCTTCGCCGAGCTGGGCAAAATGTATGACACCCAACCAGGTTTCTACCTGCTGGTCGGCCCGGACTGGAACGGCAAGGTGCCCGCCGGCATCACCAAGGTATTCCGTGCACGCACCAACACCGGTTTCGTCATTCCACGGGTATTCCAGGACGACACGCCCGCCGATCGCCAGGCCGTGCAACCGGCCTTGGCCGGTATCGACATGTACCCCTTGTCCCAATATGACGGCAAGGTCAAAAAGCGCGACTGGGCCAAACTGCCGAAATTCCCGGCCCAGGCCTCGGATGGCAAAGCCGAAACCAAGTGGGTGATCCCCGAGAAGTTCTTCGACGAACTGCCGGGCCTGCTCAAGGATGCCAAGCCATTGCCGGGCGAAGAAGCCCGTTATGCGCAAATGGCCGCGCTGGCTGCCATCGCCAAGGCTGACCCGCAGCTTCGTGCCGCGATGATCGACGAGGCGAAAAAGGCCGACAGCGAAGTGATCGATCCGTTGTTGCAGTTCCGTAACTATGGCCTGCAACTTCCGGATCACTGGAGCACCGTGAGCAACGGCGCCGCGTTCGGCACCGACTATTTCAGCCGCACCGCCGTGGCACGCTCGAATATCTTCGTGAACCAGCAGAAAGAAACCAAATACTTCTATCAGGACCTGGATCAGTCCGGTCAGCGCCTCAATGGCCAGCACAGCTACAGCGTGACGTTCGCCAAGGGCAAGCTGCCGCCGGTCAAGGGGTTCTGGTCACTGACGCTGTACAACGAACAGCATTTCTTCTCGCCGAACGAGCTCAAGCGTTACTCCATCGGCACCAAGAACAAATCCCTGCAAACCAATCCTGACGGCTCGCTGACCCTCTACGTGCAAAGCCAGTCACCGGGCAAGGACAAGGAAAGCAACTGGCTGCCCTCACCTGAAGGTGCCGACTTCTCGCTGTACATCCGCGCCTACTGGCCGCAAGCCGACGCCCTCGACGGTAGCTGGACCCCACCGGCGGTGGTGAAAACCAATTGAAAAGGACTTCCAAGATGAACGTAGCCAGCCAAACACTGACCGCACTGGCATTGGCCGTTTCGGTCAGCCTCGGCGCCCAGGCGGCCACGCACTATGAACAACTCGCGGATCTGCCCTTCGCTGGCGGTTATCCAACCCTTGAAGGCGTGGCTCAGCTCAAGAATGAGTTGCTGTTCCAGCGCGCCGTGCAGTCCTACATCTGGGCACTGCCGGCACTGAACATGTACGCCATGAAGGAAGCCTCGGAGAAAACCTTCGGCGCCGGCTACAACGTGTTGCCAATCTGGAAGGACCGGCTCAACGCCAAGACCCTGGTGACCACGCCGAACTCCGACGTGATCTATGCCATGGGCTACCTGGACCTGCAGCAGGACGGGCCGATGGTGATCGAAGTACCGCCGGGCATGCAGGGCATTCTCGACGACTTCTTCCAGCGCCCGATCTGCTCGGAAGGCCAGATCGAAGGCCGCCAATGGTGCGGCGACGTCGGCCTGCCCGGCCCTGACAAAGGCAAGGGTGCCAAATACCTGGTGCTGCCACCGGATTACAAAGGTGAGGTGCCACCCGGTTACCTGACCTACCGTTCGCGCACTTACAACGTGTTTGTGTTCTGGCGCGGCTTCTTCAAGGACCCGAAACAGCTGCAGGCACCGGTCAAGCTCATGGAGCAGACGCGCATCTATCCGCTGGGCAAAGAAGCCACGGCGAAAAAGATGGAGTTCCCCAACGCCTCGCAAACTCCGATCAACATGCTCTACCCCACCGATGGCAGCGCGTTCGACATGCTTTCACGGTTCATTGACCATGAATATGTCGATCCGCAAGACATGGAAATGCGCGGCATGCTTGCCGCCCTGGGCATTATCAAGGGCCAGCCTTTCCGGGCGGATGCAGCGACCCGCGACCTGCTCGACAAGGCCGCGAAAACCGCGAGTAAAATGGGGCACGCCACTTCTTACACACCACAAACCATCGTCAGCAATGGCACCTGGTATCCGGACCGCAAGTGGCTGAACGTCTTCCCGGGCAATGCCACGTTCACCGCCGACACCTTCAACTACATCGACCCGCGTACCGGCTTCTTCACCAATGCCTACTCGGCAAGCCCGGGTATGGCGGTAAACATGGAGAACGTCGGCGCCAAGTACCCGGCCACCTTCGTCGACGCCAAGGGCGAGTTCCTCTCGGGCAGCAACGCCTACACGCTGAACCTGCCCAAAGGCATCCCGGCGGCGTTGTTCTGGTCGGTGACGGTGTATGACTCCATCACGGCTTCTGGCGTGGACAACGGCCAGCCATTCCCGTCGTTGAACACCATGGACAAACCCCTGGTGAACGCCGACGGTTCGATTGACGTGCACTTCGGGCCGCAGTCACCAGGTGAGGGCAAGAACTGGATTCGCACCCTGCCGGGCAAAGGCTTCTTCGTGATCCTGCGCCTGTATGGTCCGACCAAGGCGTTTTTCGACAAGACCTGGAAGCCTGGGGACCTGCAGAAGCAGTAACGATAAATGCAACTGCCGTGATATGAGCGCAGCAGCGCTCATGTCATTTTTGGGTAAGTTCGATAGATTGATCTATTCGGATTTATCCAATGGACACGGACAGCTATAGATCGCACTTTGCACTTTTTTACAGGCACCGATCTGCCGAGAAGAACCGTTTGATCAAGGACGGCTTTCGGTCAAATCTTCGGATAGCGCGGTCTGTGTCCCAGCTTGATGAGCGGCAAATTCCTCAGTTCCAAACCTCTTTAGCTCCAGGCCAATATTTCTCAGTCTCTCCAAGCGGGCGCTTTCTCCCACTACGTAAGGCTCCTGATCTTGACGCGGAATAAAACCCTGATGCATCCGGACCTCAAAAATTGTCCGTGAAACCCCATTGATTCTCTCTACAAAGGATGTCGAAACCGGTGAGCGCTGAACGCTTGCTTGATGTACCACGGCCCCCGCTTCCGTTTCCGTTCCTCGAATCCTGAGCAATGCCCATTCTTTTCCAGGTGAGCCAGACATGACCAGTTCAACGGTGACACCTCCATTCCCTTCGTAACCTCGTACGATCGGCCTTTCCAAGCTGGTGGCGGCGTAACAATAATTGCCTGCCCAAAGCCCTGCCACTTGAGCGATGAACACCAATGGCCAAATGAGCGCTTTCAAACACGACATGCTGCTATCTCAATGAATAAGGCAGTGCAGCATAGAAAGCTCTGAGCTGTTGACCTATAGCACTGCTTATTCATAAGCTGTGCATATGACGTACAGCTCAGACGATATTTTCCCTCCCTTCGAAGCGCTGCAAGCTGCCCTTGCCGCCGCCCGAACCGGCTCCTTCACTGCTGCGGCAGCGGAACTGGAAGTTACCCATGCGACCATCAGCCGACGTGTGGAAATGGCTGAAAAATGGTTTCAATGCTCCTTGTTCAACCGCCATGCGCGCGGTGTGACTATTACGGCCACGGGACAAATCGCGCTGGCCAAAGTCGCCCATGCCTTCGAACAACTTAAACAAGCGCGACAGCCCCGGCCCTTCGGCCAAATCTTGCCCGTCGTCAAATTGGCCACGACGTCATCCTTCGCGCGTTTCTGGTTGATCCCGCGCCTGACCGAACTGGAAGGTACGATTCAGGATTTACGTATCGAACTGGTCACCTCTGCGCTCAATGCCAGCCTCTCCTCAGGCGAGGTCGATCTGGCCATCAGATACGGGCGCGGGCAATGGAATGACGGAGACGAGGAGCCACTATTCGAGGAGTCACTTTGCCCCGTGGCGTCACCCGGAGTCCTCGCCATGAACGAACAGCCGTTGTCCTTGATAAAGGACACTCCGCTGCTACACACCGGTGACACGACACTGTGGCGAGCGTGGATGAGCCATCATGGCAAACGCCTGACTTCGAAGCCCATCGACAGGGTGATGGGTGATTACGCGCAGGCAATCGAAGCCGCCCGCTCAGGATTGGGCATCGCACTCTGGAATCCGGCGATTCACGCTCTTGATGCATTCAATGGACAATTGATTGCGTTGAATGAGTTGAGCTGCCCAAGCCCGCTGAGATTCTTCCTGCTGTCCAAGCCTGGCCCGGCTCATACACCGCCAATGAGGGTTCGGTCGAGGCTTCACCGGTTATTGAGTAAAGGCTTCACCTTTTGAAACCAAGGGACGAAAACGTCCCTTCTTACTCATTCAGGTGCACCAATGAAGGGCTGCAATGGGTCGACTGCGGCCCTAAGCGACAGGCAACAATCGGCCAATTTCAGCCGATGCTGACCGGCAACTATGACTGGGCTGCTGCCGCTCACGGATGGCCTAATATGTTAGGGACTATTTCATTGAAGTTAGTTAGGACTTAGTCGCGCCAAGTCTCGCAATACGAAAAAGCTACCATCTGAGATACGCTTCCAGAAAGTAGCCGCGAGGTGAAGTGTCATGCGATGCACCATCACTGAGATCGCCCGACGCGTCGGCATATCAAAAGCCGCCATCATTCAGGCGCGCAATCAGGGTCGAATTCCTGAATCAATTTTCGGCGTGACGGAAAGCGGACAGACCTGCATCGCTGATGCTGAGCTGGCGGAGCAGATACTGAAGGGGACCATTGGGTTTAGGATGAAGAGCATGCTGCGAATGCCTAGGTTCTAGGTGACCGTTCGTCGCCTCGCAGTGGTTTCTTATTTAGGGGTACGTGAAGGGGTACGCCGCTGTTTTAATTTGGGAGTTTCCCTGTATTTATGCGGCCTACAGGTACCATGTTCGAGTCCAGGTCGTGGAGCCAGACAAGGTTCAGAGGGGGTTTCAAAATCTCTGACCACAAAAAAACCCGCCTGATGGCGGGTTTTTTTTCGTCCTGGCTTTGTCGACCGGGATTCAGCTGAACCACTCCTCACGCCTGGGACTTCATCGTCTGCTTCGGCAACTCTCCAAACCGCTGCCGATAGTAATTGGCAAACCGCCCCACATGCCCGAACCCGAACTCCAGCGCCACTTCAGTCACGCTGGAATGCGGCTTCGCCAGCAAGAACTCCCGGGCCGCTTCAAGACGTAATCCGCGCAGGCGGTCCATCGGGCTTTGAGCGTATTCGCGCTGGCACAAGGTGTTCAGGCTGCGAATGCTCACCCCGGCGGCGACCGCCAGTTCCGCCAGGGTAATGCCCTGGACAAGGTGCTCGCGCATACACGCGTCGATTTTTTGCAGTTGGCGGGTGGGCTGTCGTGGCGACAGCGAGTCTTGTTGCGCAACGCCACAATGGCTGAGCAGAAACATCGGCAGGCTTTGCTCCAGGTGCTGCAACCAGCGCGAAGGCGTTGCGCTCGCTTCGCCCTCGGGCAAATGCTCCAACAACTCGCTGACCAATCGAAACCAGCGCATCGCCAGTGGCCGTTGCAGACGGCTGACTGGCGCCAGCGTAAAGCCCGATGGTAAGTCATCGCCCAGCGCGTCCTGGCTGGCATCGAGCAATGCCCGCGGCAGTTTGAGGATCAGTTGCTCGCAGCCCTCCTCCCACACCACGCGCGCCTGCTCACGCGGGGACAGGATCGCCACTTCGCCAGGGCTGACGCCATAGCTCATGCCGTCGGACTCCAGGGTGGCGCTACCGCGCAGTGGCATCTGCACCAGCACGAAATCTTCGAAAGGCTGCGGGCGGATTTCTACCTGTCCGCCGTAGCGCAGCGCATACAGTTCGCAACTGGCGACCTGGCCGCGATAGAACGCCGTATCGACACCGCCCCGCGGCCAATCCAGCTCATGCTCCACCAGCACTTGCCTCATCAAGCGCTGGGTTTCCTGCGCCGAGCGGCTGGTGAAGACCGGCTCGCGGCACATCAGCGACAGGTTCAGGCCTACGCTGTTGGCGGTAGCCGCTTGTAGAGTCGTCATTTCAAAGCGACCGGTTGCGACGGGCTTCGCTGCGTTGCAGGGTGGCGCTGGGCGTTTCGTTGAACAGCTTGCGGTACTCGCTGGCGAACCGGCCCAGGTGCGAGAAGCCCCAGCACATGGCGATCACGGAGATGTTGCGCACCGAGGCGTCTTCGAGGATTTCCTGGCGCACGGCGCCGAGGCGATACTTCTTCAGGTAAGCCATGGGCGACACGCCCAGGTGCTTGCGAAACCCTTCGAACAGTTTGAAGCGCGACACGCCTGCCGCGGCTTCGATGTCTTCCAGGTGAATGTCCTCGCGGGCGTTGCTTTCGATGAAGTCCTTGGCGCGCACCAGGTAATACGGCAACTTGACGCCCAGTTGCTCACGCAGTTCTGCGCTGTAGTTGTTGGGTTGCGAAAGGATCAGGCCCTTGATCAGCGCACTTTCGATATCGCGGGTGAAGAACACCTGATTGAACAGGTCATGCCCGCGCTCCATCTCATCGATGTAATAACGTGCCAGCCGCCACCAGGAGGCAGAGGCGCCGTTGACCGCGTCCATCACCGGCTCGAACTTCACCGGCATTTCCAGCGGACGTTGCAGCATGCCTTCGAGGGTCTGGCGCATGGCCATGCGGGTGATCACCACGGATATCTTGTGGCAGTCACCGGCCATGCTCAGTGATTGGGTTTCGTGGGGCGTCACGATCAGCCCCTGGTCCTGGTTGGAATGCAGCCGGCGGCCATCCTTGATCAGCTCCTGCTCGCCGCGAATCGGCAGGCTGAGACTGTAGCAATTAAGGTGTTCGGCGTCCTCGACGCCGATGGTCACGTCGGTGCCGTATTCCATGCGGCCCAGGGTCGTGGACATGGATTTGAAGACATTGGCCTTGTGGTGAAACTGAATCCGGTTCGGCTGGCTGGTCTGCAGTTCATGCGGGCCGCAAATGCCGGCCATCCACGCACGGGCACCGGCCAGGTCGTAGCGATCTATGCGGATATCTCGAAACTGAACAACATTTGGTTCGGTCATGTCAGTACACCCACGGCAATGGACATCGACACGCTCTTCGGCGCGTATTCTCATTGGGTTTGCAAGGGCTATGCCCAGCCGGTGCGAACAGGCGAAATCCGCACTTTTCGGCTAGCAATCGGAAACTTTCCGGATATTGAAGGCGTTGCGCGGCGTTGATGCGCACAGCCAGGGTGCCAAAAGTGGTCGACGCCTCGGGTAAAGCGCTACCCAAGGCGTCACTTCAGCGCACAACGGCTTACCATTTCAGGGCAGGACGTTACCAAAATTTCCATGTGTAGGTGGTGATCAGGCGGTTCTCCACCCAGTCATTACCGTGGCTGAATTTGGAAACGACGTTGCCGGCCTCCACGCCCACGCCTTTGAGCGGGCCGCTTTGCACGACATACGACAGCACCAGGTCGCGCTCCTGCTCCGCCGCCTGGCTGAGGTTGTCGCCACGGTCCACCGACGTCCCCTTGAAGTAGCGGGTCATGAAATTCAGGCCTGGTACGCCCATGGCGGCAAAGTCGTAGTCATAACGGACCTGCCAGGATTTTTCGTTGGGCTTGATGAACCCAACCCGCGACCAGTTCACCAGGAACGGCTGCGGTACATAACCGCCCAAGGTCGGGAAGTTGCTGTCGCCGAGCATGCGCTGGTAGCCCACGCCGAACCGGTGCCCGCCCTTTTTCAGCGTGGTCATGGCGCCGTATGAGCGGTTGTCGATGACGCCGTAAAGGGCGTCGCCATCTTCGTTGTTGTTGAAGTAACGCAGGTCGGTCTTCAGGCCATAACCGTTACCCAGGTCTGCCAGATGGGTGATGCCCAGGTAGTGCTGCTGGTAGATATCTTCGAGTTGCGCGTAGAAGTAGGTGCCGGTCAGCGTCGGGCTGAAGGCATAGCTGGCACCGCCGAGATTGAGGCCGTCACTGCCGTGGCGCACGCCGGAACCCGTCTGCAGGTACAACTTTTCGTAGTTGGAAGAGTTACGCGCACCGATTTCCGTCAGCCGCCCGGCAGTCAACGTCAGGCCGTCGATTTCCTTGGATTCGAGCAAGCCGCCGCGATAGGTCGTGACCAATTGGCGAGAGTCATCAATGATCACCACCGGCAAAAACGGTCGCAGCTCACCGACTTTCAACTCGGTTTTCGAATAGCGCATTTTAAACGTGGCACCGCCGCGGCCGTATTCATCGGCCTGTTCCTGACGGCTTTGGCTGTAGGGGATGATGGTGTCATCGCCACGCCCGCCACCGCCGTCCAGTCGATAGGCGTATTGCACCTCCGCATCCACGCCGAACTGCACCGGGCCTTCGGTGTAGCCAGAGGCGAAACGCAGGTCGAAACCCTGGGTCCAGCTGCCCACTCGCGAATGGGGCGGGTTGTCCCCCTTGAAGTCCCGATCAATGTAAAAGTTACGGGTGCCCAGGGTCAGCTTGCTGTCACTGACGACATCCGCCTGCGCCAACAATGGTGTCAACAAGCCAACTGTTTGAACTCCCCGAACTAGCCACGACTTATGCAACATATTATTTCTTCCCCCTGCCGCTTATTGAGCAGCGCATGAATAGAAGGCACTTCGGGTACAGAACCCTGGGCCATGAGTAATGGCAGTTTTTAGTGACCTGAAGCGAGACACTCTGGTGGTGCTTCGATTGAAATTAAGCCGCAACTAGTTCGTCAGCGGCTATCCCGTTACTGAATGACAAATAGCCACTTGCTCAGCCGCCAGGCGCGACAAAAATCAGTATTTACGGGGGTCTGTCGCTAACAAATGAGGTTCACGGCCTATTTTCCGGATGAGTTTCCACTAATAAGCGGATAGACCCTGTCGGCTACCACGGCATTTAATGAAGGCGTGAATTAGCCCATTGGCCGAGGACTGGGAAATGACAACTGCACGAAGTGTCGAACAGTGGAAAAGTTATATAGAAAGTTGCCTGGACTTCCGCCCAGAAGACGGTATTTATCGCATTGCCCGCGACATGTTTACCGACCCGGAACTGTTCGATCTGGAAATGGAACTGATCTTCGAGAAGAACTGGATCTACGCCTGCCACGAAAGCGAGATCGCCAACAATCACGACTTCATGACGATGCGCGCCGGCCGCCAGCCGCTGATCATCACGCGCGACGGTGAAGGTCGTCTCAACGCCCTGATCAACGCCTGCCAGCACCGCGGCACCACCCTCACCCGCGTCGGCAAGGGTAACCAGTCGACCTTCACCTGCCCCTTCCATGCCTGGTGCTACAAAAGCGACGGCCGCCTGGTGAAGGTCAAGGCGCCGGGGGAATACCCCGAAGGTTTCGACAAGGCCACTCGCGGCCTGAAAAAGGCCCGTATCGAAAGCTACAACGGCTTTGTGTTCGTCAGCCTCAACGTGGAAGGCACCGACACCCTGGAAGACTTCCTCGGTGACGCCAAGGTGTTCTTCGACATGATGGTGGCGCAGTCGCCGACCGGCCAGCTCGAAGTGCTGCCGGGCAAATCGGCCTACACCTACGACGGCAACTGGAAACTGCAAAACGAGAACGGTCTGGACGGTTATCACGTCAGCACCGTCCACTACAACTACGTGGCCACCGTTCAGCATCGCCAGCAGGTCAATGCCGAGAAAGGCCTGACCGCCAGCGACACCCTCGACTACAGCAAGCTGGGCGCGGGCGACAAGGAAACCGATGACGGCTGGTTTGCCTTCCACAACGGTCACAGCGTGCTGTTCAGCGATATGCCCAACCCTGCCGTGCGCCCGGGCTACGCCAGCATCATGCCGCGCCTGGTCGAGGAACACGGCCAGGGCAAGGCCGAGTGGATGATGCACCGCCTGCGCAACCTCAACGTCTACCCGAGCATGTTCTTCCTCGACCAGATCAGCTCGCAGCTGCGGATCATCCGCCCGCTGGCCTGGAACAAGACCGAGATCAACAGCTTCTGCCTGGGCGTGGTCGGCGAGTCGGACGCGGATCGGGAAAACCGCATTCGTCAGTTCGAAGACTTCTTCAACGTGTCCGGCATGGGCACCCCCGATGACCTGGTGGAGTTCCGTGAAGCCCAGCGCGGCTTCCAGGCTCGCCTGGAGCGCTGGAGCGATATTTCCCGCGGCCAGGGCAAGTGGGTCGAAGGCCCGACCCGCAACAGCGAGACCATTGGCATCGCCCCGGCCCTGACCGGCACCGAGTTCACCCATGAAGGCCTGTACGTCAACCAGCACGCCAACTGGCAGCGCTTTTTGCTTGAAGGCCTGGCGCGCAAAGCGGCCGAACAACAACCGTTGAAACTGCGTGAGGTGTGAACATGAATTCGCAACTGCAATACCGCGTCGAGCAATTTCTTTACCGCAAAGCCGAGGCCTGTGATGCCCAGGACTGGGACACCTACCTGGACATGTTCAGCGACGACAGCGAATTTCACCTGCCGCAATGGGACTCGGAGCACGTCTACACCACCGACCCGAAAAAAGGCATGTCGCTGATCTATTACCCCAACCGCGGCGGCCTCGAAGACCGGGTGTTTCGCATTCGCACCGGCAAGGCGGCGTCGACCATTCCGATGCCGCGCACCCTGCATCTGATCAGCAACGTGCGCATCGCGCCGCTGCAGGACGATGAACTGGAGGTGCGCGTCAACTGGAGCACCCTCTACTACCGCATGCAAACCGCCGAGCAGTTCTTCGGCCGCGCCACGTACCGTCTGCGCCCCGACGGCGAGAGCTGGAAAATCGCCCGCAAACACGTAGTTCTGCTCAACGACACGATCAACTCCGTGCTCGATTTCTACCATCTCTGAACCCTGCGGATTAACGCTCATGACGTACAAGGTCGCCTTCAGTTTCGCCGACGGCAAAACACTCTTCTGCAACGTGCAGAACAATGAAATCCTGCTCGACGCGGCCCTGCGCAGCGGGATCAAGATTCCGTTGGACTGCCGCGAAGGGGTTTGCGCGACCTGCCAGGGCCGCTGTGAATCCGGGCAGTACACCCAGGACTACGTGGACGATGAAGCCTTGTCGGCCAGCGACCTGGCCGAGCGCAAGGTGCTGACCTGCCAGACACGCGTGCAGTCCGACGCTGCCTTCTACTTCGACTTCGATTCCAGCCTCTGCGGCAGCAACGGCCCGAGCAGCCTGCAGGGCACTGTGAGCGAAGTACGGCAAGTCTCCCCGACCACCGCCATCGTGCACGTGGAAGTCGGCGCAGCGGGCGCGGCGCTGGACTATCTGCCGGGGCAGTACGCTCGCCTGAAAGTACCGGGCACCGAACATCGGCGCTCCTATTCCTTTGCCTGCGCGCCGGGCAGTAGCAACCTGCAGTTTCTGATTCGCCTGCTGCCCAGCGGCGTGATGACCGACTACGTGCGCGATCGCTGCCAGGTCGGCGACGTGATCCACATGGAAGCGCCGTTGGGCGCTTTCTACCTGCGCCATATCGACCGGCCGCTGGTGATGGTGGCCGGCGGCACCGGGTTGTCGGCGTTCCTCGGCATGCTCGATCAGATAGCCGAGCAGCAAGGCTGCGGTCATCCGGTGCACCTGTATTACGGCGTGCGCGAGGCCGCAGACCTGTGCGAGGTTTCGCGCATCGAGGCCTATGCCGCACGGATCCCGGGGTTCCGTTTCACGCCCGTGGTCAGCAACCCCAACCCCGACTGGCCGGGCAAGACCGGCTACATCGCCGAACACCTCGAATTGGCCGAAATGCGCGACCAGCCGTTCGACCTGTACCTGTGCGGCCCGCCGCCAATGGTCGAGTCGATCAAGGACTGGCGCCAGCAGCATGGCCTGGAGCAAAGCCGCCTTTATCTGGAGAAGTTCACCGAGAGCAACAGCTGACGCAGCACCCCATAACAACAATCAATCGGCCCGTCCGAACACTGAATCACTGCCCTCATCGACATCTACCGTGCGTTGGCACGACCTACTTCATAGGCCGCCTCATGAAAAACCTGGTATTGCGTGCATGTCTGGCAACCTCCCTCTGCGCAGCGACGGCTGCCCAGGCCGTGGAGCCTGTCCGAATCGGCTTCATCACCACCCTCTCCACCCCCGCCGGCTACCTCGGCGAAGACTCGCGTGACGGCTTTCAGCTGGCGATCGATCAGGAAGGCGGCAAGCTCGGCGGCGTGCCGGTGCAACTCATTGTGGAAGATGATGGCCTGCAACCGGCCAAGGCCAAGCAGATCGCCGACCGCATGAGCCTGGACGGCATCTCGCTGTACACCGGGGTGATTTTTTCCAACGTGCTGGCGGCCGTGATCAACACCGCCACCAAGGACGGTTTCTACGTCAGCAACAACACAGCGCCCTCGACCCTGGCCGGTGAAAAGTGCATGGCCAACTATTTTGTCGGCTCCTACCAAAACGACACGCCGCACGAAATGGCCGGTGTTGCGGCCAACGAGCTGGGCTACAAGAAGATGGTGATCCTGGCGCCCAACTATCAGGGCGGTCGTGACGCACTGGCCGGGTTCAAGCGCACCTTCAAGGGCGAGGTGACTGAGATCTACACCAAACTCAACCAGCTGGATTTCTCGGTGGAACTGGCGCGCGTTCGTTCACTGACACCGGATGCGATCTTCCAGTTTCACCCGGGTGGCGGCGGCATCAACTTTGCCAAGCAATACGGCGGCTCGGGCCTGTCGGCGCAAATCCCGATGGTGGTGCCAGTGTTCTCCATGGATGAACGCATGCTCGCCGCCGTCGGCGATGTGGCCAAGGGCACCAACGTCGTCACCCTCTGGAACCCGCAATCGGACAACCCGGCCAACCAGGCCTTCGTCAAAGCCTTCACCGAAAAATACAAGCGCGCCCCGACGGTGTATGCCGCCCAGACCTACGACACGGCACGGCTGATCGGTGCCGCCCTGAAAACCTCCCAAGGCAACCTGAAAGACCAACCGGCCTTCCGTGCGGCGATGAAAAACGTCCAGTTCGATTCCATTCGCGGTGACTTCAGCTTCGCCCAGAACCAGCACCCGGTGATCGACTGGTACCTGCTGCAAGTGCAGACCGGCGCCGACGGCAAGCTGGTCGAAGTGCCGATCAGGACCCTGGCGACCCGCCACGTCGACAGCTACGCCGCTCAATGCTCGATCTGACCGGCACCTGAGCCCTGTCCTCGCCCTGCAGCACCGCTGCGGGGCGTTTTCGTGAGGAACGCAGTCATGTTATTGCTCGAACAAATTCTCAACGGCCTGCAATACAGCGCCCTGCTGTTTTTGCTGGCCTCAGGCCTGACCCTGATTTTCGGCATCATGGGCGTGATCAACCTGGCCCACGGCGCCTTCTACATGGTCGGCGCGTTCTGTGCCGCCTACACCGCCATGGCCACCGGGTCGTTCTGGCTGGGTGGCCTGGCCGCGCTGATCGGCTCGGCCTGTTACGGCGCGCTGATTGAAACCGCGATCATGCGCCGCCTCTACAATCGCGATCACCTGGATCAGGTGCTGGCGACGTTGGCCGTGGTGTTTTTCAGCAACGAACTGCTGACCCTGATCTTCGGCCGCAGCCCACCGGCGATGCCCACGCCCGAGTGGTATTCCAGCTTTGTCGAAGTGCTGCCGGGATTGATGTACCCGGTCAGCCGCCTGCTGTTCATCGCCGCAGGGCTGATCGTGGCGGTCGGCATGTGGCTGCTGATCAACCACACGCGCCTGGGCATGCTGATCCGCGCCGGTGCCGATGACCATGAAATGGTCGGCGCGCTGGGGGTCAACATCGCCCGGCTGTACACCCTGGTCTTCGTGTTCGGCTGCGTGCTGTGCGGCCTGGCCGGTTTCATGGCGGCACCGCTGCTGTCGGTGGAGATCGGCATGGGTGAAAAGATCCTGATCACCACCTTCGTGGTCATCGTCGTCGGCGGTGTCGGCTCGGTGCGCGGCGCGTTGGTGGGAGCCTTGCTGATCGGCATGGTCGACAGCCTGGGCCGTGCCTACATTCCGCCGCTGCTGGATCAACTGCTGCCCAGCGAAACCAGCGGCACCCTGAGCGCCGGGCTGATTTCCGCCAGCGCCTACATCGTCATGGCCCTGGTGCTGCTGGTGCGCCCGCGCGGCCTGCTGCCGGCCCGCGCCTGAGGAGAACCCTATGTCACCACGCCTCATCATCGACCTTGCGTGCCTGGCGACTTTCGCCTGCATGCCGCTGCTGGCCCACTGGCTGCACGAGCCTTACCTGGTCAGCTTCTTTACCCGCCTCGCCATCTACGGAATGGCGGCCATCAGTTTGGACCTGCTGATCGGCAATGGCGCCATGGTCAGTTTCGGCCACGCCGCGTTCTTCAGTCTGGGCGGTTACATCGTCGGCATCGTTGCCTTTCACACCTCGCAAGGCATGCCGTTGTGGGGCTGGGAAGGCAGTAACAACGCGCTGGTGGTGTGGCCTCTGGCCTTGCTGGCGTGCGCGCTGCTTTCGCTGCTGGTGGGTTATCTGTCGCTGCGCACCAGCGGCGTGCAGTTCATCATGATCACATTGGCGTTCGGCCAGATGCTCTACTTCGTGCTCGGCTCGCTGTCGTTGTACGGCGGTGACGACGGCATATTGCTCAACGAGCGCAATACCCTCGGCGCATTGGATCTGGCTGACGCCAACCACTTCTACTACCTGTGCGTGGTCTTGCTGGCGGGCTGGTTGCTGCTGTGCCGGCGGCTGGTCAATTCGCGCTTCGGTTTTGTCCTGCGCGGGCTCAAGCAGAGCGAGCGGCGCAGCGTCAGCCTGGGCCTCAAACCCTTGCGCTATCGCCTGACGGCGTTTGTGATCGCCGGCACCGGCGGTGGCCTTGCGGGGATTCTGTGGGCCAACTACGCGCTGTTTGTCAGCCCCGACATGGGCGCCTGGCACAAGTCCGGCGAGTTGATGGCGATGGTGATTCTCGGCGGCGTCGGCACCCTGCTCGGCCCACTGCTGGGCGCGGCCACTTACCTGGGACTTGAACAGGTGCTGAGTCAGTGGACCGAGCACTGGATGCTGATCTTCGGCCCCCTGCTGTTGCTGGTGGTGCTGTTCGGCAAGAAAGGCGTCTACGGATTGCTGCTCAGCCTGCTGAAACGCAAACCGAAGGTGCTTGCCATCAAACCGAACGCCGCCGTGGAGGCACGCCCATGAGTGCACAGCTATCAATTCGGGATCTGCACAAGGCCTTCGGTGCGGTGAAAGCCACCAACGGCGCCAGCCTCGAACTGGCCAAGGGCGAGTTGCACGCCATCATCGGTCCCAACGGCGCCGGCAAATCCACGCTGATCGCGCAGATCGCCGGGGAAATTTTCCCCGACCGCGGCCAGATTCACCTCAACGGCCAGGACATCACCCGCGTACCCGCGTGGCAGCGGCCGCGCCTGGGATTGGCGCGGGCCTTCCAGGTCAGTCAGCTGTATACCGAATTTACCCTGCTGGAAAACGTCGCCCTGGCCATCGCCGCCCGCGACGGCAAGGCGTTCGGCATGTGGCGTCCGCTGAGCCG
Source organism: Pseudomonas fluorescens (assembly GCF_000802965.1). Lineage (GTDB taxonomy): Bacteria > Pseudomonadota > Gammaproteobacteria > Pseudomonadales > Pseudomonadaceae > Aquipseudomonas > Aquipseudomonas fluorescens_A. The sequence continues at coordinate 15,953 of NZ_JSAK01000010.1, forward strand.
CGACACCCGCCTGCTGGAACCGGCGCTGGGCTACTTGCAGCAGGTGGGCCTGGGCCTTCGCGCGCAAGACCCGGTCCACGAACTTTCCCATGGCGAACGGCGGCAACTGGAGATCGCCCTGGCCCTGGCGCAGGAAGCTTCGGTGCTGTTGCTCGATGAGCCGATGGCCGGGATGGGCGCCGACGAATCCGCGCGCATGACCGAGCTGCTGCACAGCCTCAAGGGCCGTTACGCGATCCTGCTGGTCGAGCATGACATGGACGCGGTATTCGCCCTCGCCGACCGCATCACCGTGCTGGTGTACGGCCAGACGGTGCTGACCGGCAGCGTCGAACAAGTGCGCAACGATCCGCAAGTGCGGGCCGCATACCTGGGAGAAGAACATGCTTGAGGTTCAAGGTTTGAAAGCGGGTTATGGCTTGAGCCAGGTGCTGTTCGACATGCACCTGAGCATCGAGCAGGGCCAGGTGGTATCGCTGATCGGCCGCAACGGCATGGGCAAGACCACCACGGTCAAATCGATCATGGGCTTGCTCAAGCCCAGCGCCGGCAGCATCCGCATCAACGGCACGGAAATGCGTGGCGCTGCGCCCTATCGCATCGCCAAGGCTGGTCTGGGGTTGGTGCCGGAAGGCCGACGCGCTTTCGGCACTTTGAGCGTGCGGGAAAATCTGCTGGCCACCGCCACGCGGGGCAAGTGGGATCTGGCGCGGGTCTATGAACTGTTCCCGCGCTTGCTGGAGCGCCAAGACCAACTGTCACGCACCCTCTCGGGCGGCGAGCAGCAGATGCTGGTGGTCGGCCGCGCACTGTTGACCAACCCCAGCCTGCTGATTCTCGACGAGGCCACTGAAGGCCTGGCGCCAATCATTCGCGAGCAGATCTGGAGTTGCCTGGCCACCCTCAAGGCCGAGGGCGAGACGATTCTGGTGATCGACAAGAACCTCAAGGAAATGGCGCGAGTGGTCGACCGTCACCACATCATCGAGAAGGGGCGCCAGGTCTGGGATGGCACACCGGTGGAGCTGGCGGCTCAACCCGAACTGTCGCAACGCTACCTGGGAGTGTGAGCGCACATGGACCTCGATCAGGCTTACAACAACGTCGCAGCCGTGGGCAATTTTCCGCAGATCATGCAGCGCTTTCGCCAACGCAGCGCCCAGACCTACGCCAACCACGCCTGGCAACGTGACGTGGCGTATGGCAATGCCATGCGCGAGCGTTTCGACTGGTACGCCCAGCCGAATGTCGGGGCGCCGACGCTGCTGTTCATTCATGGCGGTTACTGGCAGGCCTCGGACAAGGACGACTACGCCTTTATCGCCGAGGGCCTGATCGAGGCCGGCTGCAATGTCGGGTTGCTGGAGTACACCCTGGCGCCCGAAGCGAGCATGGGCACCATCGTCGGACAGATCGGCAAGGCGCTGGATTATCTGCTGGCGCATCGCGAATCCTTCAACATCGGTCAACAGGTGGTGCTGTGCGGGCACTCGGCGGGCGGCCATCTGACCGCGCTGTATCGCCGGCATCCGCTGGTGACCCTGGCCATGCCGATCAGCGGCCTGATGGAGCTTGACCCCATCAGTCGCTGCTGGCTGAACGACAAGCTGCAACTGAGCGCAGAGGATATCCAGCGCTATAGCCCGCAACGGCTGATCGGCGATGGCGCACCGTTGTTGGTGACCGTGGGCGGCGATGAGTTGCCGGAGTTGATCCGCCATTCGCGCGAGTACGCCAGTGCCTGTCGCGAGGCTGGGCAGGTCGTGAGCCTTGTCGAGCTTGCAGGGTGTCATCACTTTGCGGTGCTGGACGACCTGGCCAGGGTGGATGGTGAACACTTGCGGGCCCTGCTTGCCCACCTCAAACGTTAGCCTGCCTGCAGGAGCGCCCGCTCCTGCAATTCACTCTCGCCAGAAGTGGATACCAGTTTGCCGTTTGCGGCTTTTTTGACCCTCTCAGGATTCATACAGTGGCTACGAATTCAGACAGGAATTGCGTATGTCCAGCCTCTCGCTCAGGGTCAAACAGATCGAGCCTCTGACCCCCAGAATCCGCCGCGTGCTGCTGGTGTCCAGCGGCCTCCAGCCACTACCCGGCTTCACCGCCGGAGCGCACCTTGAGTTGCATGTGCCTGGCAGTCGCGCTCAACGCCGTGCCTATTCGCTGGTCAACCTGCCCGACGGCGAACACTACGAAATCGCCGTCCAGCTCGAAGAAGCGAGCACCGGTGGATCGCGCTGGGTGCATTCGCTCAAGGTCGGCGATGAACTGCTGGCCGATGCGCCACGCAACCACTTCCCACTCTGTGAAAACACCGAACATGCGCTGCTGATCGCCGGTGGCATCGGCATCACACCCATGCTGAGCATGGTCCGGTCACTGCAAGCGGCGGGCAAGTCTTTCACCCTGCACTACGCCGGTCGCGACGAAGCGCAGATGGCCTACCTGCCAGAAGCCCGCGCCTGCCTCGACAATCATTGCTGGATCAGCGGCGGCGACCCGCAAAAACGCTTGCCTGCCGCCGCGATCCTCGGCGCGCCAAAACCCGGCCTGCACCTCTACATCTGCGGCCCGACCGCCATGCTCAACAGCGTGCTGGCCTGCGCTCGCGAACAGGGTTGGGCAGAAGATCATCTGCATTACGAACTATTCAGCGGCGCGCTGGAAGTGGCCGGCGATCAAGGCTTTGAGGTGCACCTGCGCGAAAGCGGCGTGAACCTGCAAGTGGCCGCCGGGCAAACCGTACTGGACGCCATGCTCCAGGCCGGCCTGGACCCGATGTTCGACTGCCGACGGGGTGACTGCGGCGTGTGCGTCACCCAGGTCATCGACGGTCAGCCCGACCATCGCGACATCTGCCTGTCGGAGCGCGACCGCGCCAGCGGCAGTTTCTGCACCTGTGTCTCCCGTGCCAGCAGCGCGCTGCTGGTACTCGATCTGTGACAAGCCGAGGACATCCCGTGATACCGACCAACGAGCAAATCGCTGCCTTGATCCGCGAGGACAGTGTTCACAAGAGCGTCTACACCGACCCGACCCTGTTCAAGCTGGAGATGGAACGCATCTACGGCAACGCCTGGATCTACGTCGGCCATGAAAGCCAGGTCAAGAACCCCGGCGACTACCACACCACGCGCATCGGCGATCAGGACGTGATCATGGTGCGCGGCGCCAACCAGCAGGTCAGCGTGCTGTACAACCGCTGCCCGCACAAAGGCGCCAAACTGGTGGCTGACGGCGACGGCAGTGTCGGCAAATTCTTCCGCTGCCCGTATCACGCCTGGACCTTCAAGCTCGACGGCCAGCATTTGTCAGCGCCGCTCAAGAGCGGTTTCGAAGGCACCTGCTACGACCCCAAGCACCCGGATTTTTCCATGGTCAGCGTGGCCCGCGTCGAGGCCTATCGCGGCTTTGTATTTGCCAGCCAGGCAGCGTTCGGGCCGGACCTGAAAGCATTTCTGGGCGGCGTTATCACCTCCATCGACAACCTCTGCGACCGCTCGCCGGTTGGTGAAGTGGAGGTGGCAGGCGGCATCTTCCGCGTTCAGCAGCGCTCCAACTGGAAAGTGTTCTACGAGAACCTGCACGACACCATGCATGCCCGCGTGACCCACGAATCGTCGGTAGACGCTGCGCGTGACGAAGCCCAGGCCATTGGTGAAATGCCCTTTGAACTGCTGATCATGGACGGCAACGGCGAGCCCTATGACTTCTGGGAAAAACTCGAACTGCGCGCCTACCACAACGGCCACGGCTACATGGAAGCGATCTTCGACCCGGCCGCCGCCGAGCGCGACGAGGTCTCCCGCGCGCACTTCGAATGCCTGAGCCAGGCATACGGCGACCAGCGCGCCAAGGAAATTCTCGGCATGAACCGCCATAACACGGTGATCTACGGCAGCGGTTCGCCGCACACCGTGTTCATGCAGTTCCGGGTGATCCGCCCCATCGCCGTGGACCAGACCATGGTCGAGATCCAGACCTTCCGCTGCAAAGGCGCGCCGGACGCCGTGTTCGACCGCGCGCTGACCTACGCCAACGTCATCAACTCGCCCTCCTCCAACGTGATGCCCGACGATGTCGAAGTCTATGCTCGTTGCCAGGAAGGCAACATGACCCGCGGTGGCGAGTGGATCAGCATGCACCGCTACGTCGGTACCGATAAGCCGCTGGAAGACGGCGCGGTGTCCACCAACGGCACCAGCGAACTACCGATGCGCAACCAGTTCGCCGCCTGGAAACAGTTCATGACCGCCACTCTGATCGCCAAGGAGAGCACCCATGCTGCTTGACCGCCGAATCGACGTCGACACCCGCCAGCTGACGCCCGCCCAGGTTCCCGTCGAAACCCTGCGCCAGATCGAACAGTTTCTTTACCAGGAGGCGCGCCTGCTGGATGAGCGGCGGTTCTGGGAGTGGGACAAACTCTTCACCGACACCGGCATGTACTGGGTGCCGCACAAGCACGAGCAAGCCAACCCGTTCGACCATATCTCGCTGTTCTGGGAAAACCGCATGCTGCGCGAGGTGCGGATCCGTCGGGTGGAAAACGCCCGCAACTGGTCCCAGCAACCGCAGACCCAAACCGCGCATCTGGTCGGTAACGTGATGGTCGAGGGCCTCGACGCCCACGGCTTGCTGGTGGTCAGCGCCAGCTTCCAGTACAGCGAATGGCGCCTGGAGCAACGCCAACTCGCCGGGCGCTACACCTACAAATTAGCCGCGCAGGAAAGCGGTGGCTGGCAGATCCAGCTCAAACGCGTGGACCTCATCAATTGCAACGACGTGTTCGCCAACCTTGAGGTATTCGTGTGATGCGCGCGCCGGTGCTGATCGCCCTGCACTATCAGAACGACGTGTTGCACCCCGAGGGCAAGATTCGGGTCGGGCTGGGGGCTGATGACGGCATGCGTGCCGCGCTGCTCGACGCTGCCGGCCGACTGCTAGCCGGCGCACGGGCCAAGGGCTGGCCGATCATCCACGTGCGCGTGGCGTTCCGCCCGGACTACGCCGACCTGATCCAGAACGCGCCGATCTTGCGCGCTGTCGCCAGCCTTGGCGCCGTCCGGGAAGGCAGTTGGGGCGCGGAGTTCTACAGTGCGCTGGCGCCGAAGGTCAGTCGCCACGAGTTCGTCGTCACCCATAACCGGATCAATGCCTTTTATGGCTCACCGCTGGAAAGCCTGGTTCGCCAGTTCAATCCTTCGCACTTGTTGATCGCGGGCGTGGCGACCCACTCGGTGGTGGAAAGCACGGTGCGTCATGCCGTGGACTGCGGTTTCGAAGTGACGGTGGCGGCAGATGCCTGCGCCAGCGCGGACAGCGGCACACACACGGCCTCGCTGGCGAGCATGGCGTTGATCGCCCGTATCAGCCACGTCGAGGAAGCACTGGAGGATTTCGCATGATGCTCGAAGGCAAAGTGGCCATTGTGACCGGCAGTACCCAGGGGCTGGGCCTGGACATCGCCCGGCAGCTGTTGATCGAGGGCGCACGGGTGATGCTGGTGGGGCGCAACGCCGAGAGTGGCCAGGCGTTGGCGCAAGAATTGGATTGCGGGTTTTCAGCGTGCGACGTGGAGCGCGACGAAGACATCGACGCGTGCATCGCCGCCACGCTGTCCCGCTTCGGCAGGCTCGACATACTGGTCAACAACGCCTGCCTGTATGCCGATCAGGGGCTGGCCTCGGACCGCGCGCAGTGGCTGAAAACCCTGAACGTCAACCTGGTGTCGGCGGCGATCTTCACCCAGAAGGCCGCGGTGCATCTGCCCAGCGGCGGCGTGGTGATCAACATCGGCAGCACCGGCGGCAAGTTCGGCGCGGCCGGGCGCGCGCTCTACCCCGCCTCCAAGGCCGGCATCCTGCAACTGACGAAAAACCTCGCCATGACCCTGGCCCCGGAACAAATCCGTGTGCTGAGCGTGTCCCCGGCCTGGACCTGGTCGCCCAGCGTCGCCGACTTCAGCGACAACGACCCGCAACTGGCCGATCGGGTCGGGGCACCCTTTCACCCGCTCGGACGCATCGGCCGTGGCCATGAAATCGGCAGCGTGGTGGCCTTTCTCTGCAGCACCGGTGCAGGCTGGATGACCGGTGTCGATGTGCCGGTGGATGGCGGCTTTTCGATTCTCGGGCCCGACCGTGGCGTGTCGCCGCGCGTGTGGTTCCAGCAATACCGTGACAGCCAATAAATCCTGATAACCGAATGAGGAAGATGACATGGGCAAGATGATTGAGATCCGGGCAACGGACAGCAGCGCCACGTTCAGCGGTTACCTGGCCCTGCCGGCCAGCGGCAAGGGTCCCGGCGTGGTGATCGGCCAGGAGATTTTCGGGGTCAACGCCAACATGCGCGCGGTGGCCGATTTCTATGCCGAGGAAGGCTATGTGGCGCTGGTGCCGGACCTGTTCTGGCGCCTGCAACCGGGCGTTGACCTGGGTTACACCGAAGCGGATTTCGCCGTGGCCATCGACCTGTTCCAGCGCCTGGACGTGGACAAAGCCGTCAGCGACATCGATGCCAGCTTCAAAGCCCTGCGTGCATTGCCGGAAGTGGAAGGCCCGGGCCTGGGTTACGTCGGCTTCTGCATGGGCGGCAAACTGGCCTGGCTGACCGCCACGCGCACCGATGTGGCCTGCGCCGTCGGCTACTACGGCATGGGCATCGAACACCTGTTGCACGAATCGGAAAACCTCAAGGGTCGGTTGGTCCTGCACTTTGCCGAAAACGATGGCTTCTGCGACGCCAGCGCTCGTGCCCAGATCAGCGAACACCTCGCCGGCAACGACAAAGCGGAAATCTACCTGTACCCAGGTGTCGACCACGCATTCGCCCGGGCCGGGAGCTCACACTTCGACAAGTCGGCCTCGCTGATGGCCCATGAACGCAGCATCGCCGCACTCAAGCGCGAGATCGGCCCCCACTTCAATCTGTCCGCGCTGTGGGAAGAACACATCCGCCACGAGTTCGACACCCGCGACGTGCCCGCCACCATGGCGACCATGGTCGCCGAACCCTACGTCAACCATATCCCGACCATGACCGGCGGCGTCGGCGCCAAGGAACTCAGCCGCTTCTACCAGCACCATTTTGTCCACGGCAATCCGCCGGACATGAAGCTCATCCCCATCTCCCGCACCATCGGCGCGTTGCAGATCGTCGACGAGTTCATCATGTGCTTCACCCACAGCACCGAAATCGACTGGATGCTGCCCAACGTGGCACCGACCGGGAAGTACGTGGAGATTCCGATGCTGGGGGTGATCAAGTTCCGAGGGGACAAGCTGTATCACGAGCATATCTACTGGGACCAGGCCAGCGTGCTGGTGCAAATCGGCTTGTTGAACCCTGAAGGGCTGCCGGTGGCAGGTGTGGAAACGGCGAGAAAGCTCCTGGATGAACAACTGCCGTCCAATACGTTGATGGGCCGCTGGACGCAAAGCGGGCAATAGAAACCGGCAATGAAAAAGGCCGATCTGTCATTCAACAGATCGGCCTTTTTTCATTCACTCAAACGTCAGACATGCTCACTGGTTTTCGCATGCGCCGCCCGTGGCTCGCCATGCCCGTGGTCCACCTCGACCACCGGAATTTCCTTGCCATCACAGTCATGCAGTTTGCCGTCGCTGAAGTAGTCCCCTTCGCGCAACGCCGCCAGATCCTGATAACGCAGCACCCGTTCAGTACCTGCCGCAAACACCGATTGCTGGTCGGAATTACCGGCCGTGAGGTGGTTGAAGGTCAGGTTGAGCACAATGGCCATGATCGCCGAAGAGCTGATGCCCGAATGGAAGATCGTGGCGAACCAGCTTGGGAAGTGGTCGTAGAAGTTCGGTGCAGCGATCGGGATCATGCCAAAGCCGATCGAGGTCGCAACGATGATCAGGTTGACGTTGTTGCGGTAGTCGACCTTGGACAGCGTCCGAATGCCGCTGGCGGCTACGGTGCCGAACAGCACGATACCGGCGCCACCGAGAACGGAGGTCGGTACGGCGGCGATGACACGGCCCATGAACGGCAACAGGCCGAGGAGCACCAGGAACAGACCGCCGGTGGCGACCACGTAGCGGCTCTTGATCCCGGTCACCGCCACCAGACCGACGTTCTGGGCGAAGGCGCTTTGGGTGAAGGAACCGAAGATCGGCGCGATCATGCTCGACAGCATGTCAGCACGCAGACCATTGCCCAGACGCTTGGAGTCCACCTTGGTGTCGATGATTTCACCGACCGCCAGGATGTCCGCCGAGGTTTCCACCAGGGTCACCATGACCACGATGCACATCGACAGGATCGCCGCGAAGTGGAAGGTCGGCATGCCGAAGTGGAACGGGGTCGGGAAGCCGAACATCGGACCTGCGCCGACGGATGAAAAATCCGCCATGCCCAGGAACACCGCGACGATCGTACCGATGACCATTGCCAGCAGGATCGAGAGACGGGAGATGGTCGCGCTGCCGATCTTGCTGAGCAACAGCACCAACACCAACGTCATTGCGGCGAGACCGATGTTGGCCATGCTGCCGAACTCTGGGGAATGGCTGTTACCGCCCATGGCCCAACGCGCCGCCACCGGCATCAGCGTCAGGCCGATGGTGGTGATCACGATGCCCGTTACCAGCGGCGGGAAGAACTTGGTGATTCGCGAGAACACCGGGGTGATCAGCAATCCGATCAGGGACGCCGCAATCACCGCTCCCAGAATCGACTGAAACCCGCCCTCGCCTCCGCTACTGACAATCGCCACCATGGTCGCGACGCCGGAAAACGACACGCCCTGTACCAGCGGCAACTGACAACCGAAAAACGGCAGACCCAGGGTTTGCAGCAACGTGGCCAGCCCCCCCGCAAACAATGAAGCAGCAATCAACAAACCAATGTCCGCCGGCGAGAGGCCGGCAGCCTGACCAATGATCAAAGGCACCGCGACGATGCCACCGTACATGGTCAGAACATGTTGCAGGCCGTAAGCCATATTCGCGCCGACCCCGAGATTTTCGTCTTCGGGCCGTTGGTGTGAAACATGGGGCGTTTTCATGTTAGGGGGTTCCCTGGTTTTTGTTATGCGCACACTGTATTCAAGACTTAGGACAAATGTCTATAGAGTTGTATACAACTTGCCATTCAAATTATGAACGGTCGGTCATGCAGACTGTGTGCCACCAAGCGGCAAATCGAAAAAAACCTTGAAATACATCCATCCGGCCCATTCTCCTGCGCCCACTAGTCTTTTGAATTCCTGGCGACCATCGGTCTCGATCGCCCTCTTTCATATACATATAAAGTATGCATAATGAAGTCATTCGAAATTCAGTATCACAAGGCAAAGAACGCAGCCAACAAACTCAAGCACCATGGCATCAGCCTCGCTGACACAGAGCCGGTGTTCCATGATGAACGTGCTCTGACCTTTGAGGACGATCATCACAGTGAGCAACGCTGGATCATCATGGGGCTGGACGGCAAAGGTCGTTTGCTGGTCGTTGCGTACACCTACCGTGACCCGAATTTCGTACGAATCATTTCAGCGCGCCTCGCCACCAAACACGAGCGCCGTCAGTACCTGGAGGCTTGACCGATGAAAGACGAGTACGACTTCAGCCATGCCAAGCGTGGGGCCGTTGCCCCCAGCAAAGGCAAGACCCGCATCACCATCATGCTCGATGACGTCGTTATCGAGGCGGCACGCACGCTCGCGGAAAGCGAGGGCTATGGCTACCAGACCGCGATCAACAACACCCTGCGCCGGGCGTTGCTGTCCGAGCAGGACAAAGCAGAGCCCAGCACTGCCAAGCACCTGAAAAAGGGGATCACCAGCTCTGAGCTGAAAAGCCTGGAGAAGAAACTGTCAGAGGCCCTTAGCGAAATTCGACGGGTGATGGAGCCTGAAGCTCAGCCATGAATACGCGCAAAAAAGGGGCAGACTGATCCAGTCTGCCCCTTTTTTGTGTGCACGATGACTCGCCTATTGCGGCGCGATCAGGCGCTCAAGTGTACGCACCAGCGTCTCATGCTCGGGCACCCGAATGCCGAACTCGCTTTCCAGCAAGCTCAGCAACGCCTGCACATCGGTCACTTGCCGGCGTTCGCTGTCATGCCCAAGGCGATGAATCGCAAAGCTGCCGTTGTTGAGGGTACGTCGCCACCCTTCCCCGGTTCGCGCCACCATCAGCTGTTTGGCGAACGATGATTCGGGGTGGGTCGAGACGTACCAGTTGCCAACGGTGTAATCGATGTCTTCCTGGCGTTGCAGATCGAAGATGTACATCGCGCGCCATTCACCGGCGACCTGGGCGCGTAGGGTATAGCCATCGACGTGTTGTTCGATGCGATAGGACTCGTGAGGCGTGGACTGTTCATCCGCGGTATCGAGCAACAGCGGCGCGGTGGGCACCATGCCGCCGAAGCCAACGTCGCTGATGTAGCGCACGCCGTCCAGCGTCACCAGGCTCAAGCGGTGTGTGCGAGCAGTCCAGGCGCCTTCAGGCTGGCCCATGACCACACGACCACTGATGCCTCGCGCATCGAAACCCAGCTCCTGGAGCAAGGCCAGGTACAGGTTGTTCAATTCGTAGCAGTAGCCGCCGCGCCTCTCGTGCAGGACTTTCTGCTCAATCGATGGCAGGTCGATCAGCACCGGTTCGCCGGATAGCGTGGTGAGGTTTTCAAACGGGAAGGCGCCAGTGTGGCGCAATTGAAGTTGACGCAGGGTCTCCAGGGTCGGCGCCGGGGGCGCATCGAAGCCTAGACGTTGCAGGTATGACGCACGGTTTTTCAGGCGTGGCTCGCTCATCGTTCAGTCCTTATGCACGGAGGCTGCGGATCGCTCCGCCAGTGGGCGCTATGTATAAGGGATGAAGTGCTGCCGCCGACAATTGATTTAGCCAATCGCCCCGTTCGCAATCTCAACGACGCTTGCGCGAGCCCAATTGAATCCACGTTGGTGCATGGTCGCTGGCATGCGCTTCGTTGCGCACCCAGGCATCGACACCGGCCTCTAGCAGATAAGGACTCAAGGCCGGATTGAGCAGCAGATGATCGATGCGCAACCCGGAGTTCTTCTGCCAGTGCTGGCGAAAATAATCCCAGAAGGTGTAGAGCCGATCTTCCGGATAAAGATGTCGCAGGGAGTCGGTCCAGCCTTGATCCAGCAGCCGCTGATAACACTCGCGGCTCTCCGGTTGCAGCAACGCATCCTTGAGCCAGGAACGCGGGTTGTAGATGTCGAGGTCGGTGGGCACCACGTTATAGTCGCCGGCCAGCACCACCGGATGTTCACTGCTCTGAAGTGCCTGCGCGTAATTGATCAGCCGCTCGAACCACGCCAGTTTGTAATCGAATTTCGGCCCCGGCTGCGGGTTGCCATTGGGCAGGTACAGGCAGCCCACCAAAACCCCATGCACGGCGGCTTCCAGATAGCGACTGTGACTGTCGCTGTCATCGCCCGGCAGCCCTCGGCGACTTTCCAGCGGCTGCGCATCCCGCGCCAGAATCGCCACCCCGTTCCACGACGCCTGCCCTTGCCAGATCGCACCGTAGCCGATCGCCTCGAGCTCGGCGGCAGGGAATGCGCTGTCCACCGACTTCAGCTCCTGCAAACAGGCAATGTCCGGTTTCTCGCGCTCAAGCCAGGCCAACAGGTTCGGCAACCGGGCGCGCATGCCGTTGACATTGAAGGTTGCGATGCGCAATTTTTTCATGACCAACGCTCCATATGCCTGGCTGTCCTGGCTGTGACCTCGCAGACTGGCCGGTGGTTGCGTCGGCTGGCCGGTCTGCCGCGTAATAATCGCCGACGAAAACACCCAACACCTCGCTCCCACAGGGATATCGGCAGACCCTCGAAAGATGATCACTGACTGCCGCTCGTCATCCAACCGGCACCAACCACCCTGCCCTTTACACCAACATCAGGTAACGACTCATTTGTGGAGAAGGACCATGATCAACATCAAATGTACTTCGCTGCTTTTGGCCGGATTGCTCTCTATGGCTTCCATCGCAAGCTTCGCAGCCTCCGGCGATGGCGCCGATGCGACGGGCACTAAATCCGGCGCAACCAGCGGCCCTGTCATGCCGCCCGACAACACCCCCAGCGCGCCATCAGGTGGCAACGCCGGTGACGGTGGTGCGACGGGCTCATCGAGTGGCAGTGCCGGTAGCGCCAGCGGTTCGGGCTCGGGATCGGGCGCCGGTGGTGGTACCGGATCGGCCGGCGGTGGCACCGGTGGCGCTGGCGGCGGGACGGGCAGCTGAACGCGTAAAGGCAACCGATGGTGAGCCACCGTCGGTTGCTTCTATGCCTGTGATCTACATCTGCCTGACCGCTGGCGGGTTCCACTTGCCATTCAACGCTTCGGCCTTGGGGCCGTACAAACGCATCGTCAGGTTGAATGGCCCTTTGGGCGCGGGCAGCCAATTGGCTTCAAGGTCTTTGCCGGGGCTTTCGTTCTGGAAGTAAAGGTCCAGCGAGCCGTCGGCGTTGTTCTTGAACGGCATCCAGCTACTGACCGCAAAACGATTCAGTCCATTACCAACCTGGAAGCCTTCAGGGTCGTACAGCGTGATCGACCAAAAAGCATTCACCGGCGGCGTTTCACCCTTATCAAAATGCAACACGTACTTGTTCGTACCGTCGAGCGGCTTGCCGGCCGCATCGCCCATGTTCAATGGATAAATCGCATCCTCGGGCAAATTGGCGCCGAGCCCGACCTGGGCGACGATCGCGCGTTTAAGGTAGTAGTTGCCGTAGACGCCCATGGTGTCGGTATTCATCGACCAGCCGTTGACGACGCGCGCCAGGGTTTCCACCTTCCACTTCATCAGGCTCTGCGCTTCTGCGGGCACGGTGTCGAGCGCAGCTTTGACTTCAGGTTCCAGCGCGCCCATGTCGAACGACTTGCCGGCCTCGATACCAATGCGTTTGATCTGCGCCAGCATCGGCTGATCCGTGCTGTGGGCCGGATGCACTTTGAGCAATTCGGCGGCGTAGGCGAAGTAGTCAGCCGCCGACAGCGAGTCGACCTGGATCTTCGGCGGCGTTTTCATGTCGACCGACGAATCGATTTTGACGCTGACAGGCTCGGCCTCTTTGCCCAGTCGCGATAATGGCGTCACGGTGTAGCCGGCCTGGATCTTGTGTACGGCCGCATAGTCCGCCGCGCCGTCGGTTTTGGTCCGGCCGATGACCCAGACAAAAGGCGTCGGCGCCGGCAGATGATTGAGCCCGGCCGGCACCGTGCCGGTCCAGCCCGGTGGCGTCACCAGAAATTGCGCGGCTTCGGTGCCCGTGGTGCGCCAGCCCGGTGAGGCGAAAACGTCGCTCCACATGTCGAGCATCGGCAGCAAATAGAAGCGCCCGGCAGTGTCCGGCGCAGCGATGACCAACGGTTCCTTGGTCAAGTCGAGCCAGGCGATGGAATACAAGGTGTCGAAATTCGAGCGCACCACGCCTTTGAAATCCGCGGGCGGATACTGCGGCACGCTCACAAACATGTTCATCGGACCTTTGCCGAACGCCTTGCCGGGTTCGATGTTGGTGAACTGCTTGCGGGTGATGTCCATGGTCAACAACGGGTAGAAATAAACGTAGGCCTCAACGCCAATGGCATGAGCCTCTTCAGGAGTGATTTTCGATTGAGCCTGACTCGCCAGCGGAAACATGGCTGCGGCGGCAACGGTCATGGCAACGGCTGTCAATGCTTGAGTAATCAACATGATGGCGATCGTCCGTGCGTTGGGGAGATCTGCCGGATTCGGCAGAGCTAACGGAACTCTAGACGATCAATTGAACAATCCCCGACAGGCGGACCGCCGGTTGGTCGAGATGGTTCGAGTTTGAAACAAACCCACTTATCGGTCAGAACGCATCAGCGCCTCGACACTACCCTCCATCGACAACACCGCCGAGCGATTGCGCCCCGCGTTCTTGGCTTGATACAGCGCCGCGTCAGCCCGCTGGATGAACACCTCCATGCTGTCACGCCCCGTCGGCACAAACGAATAACAACCGAGGCTGACCGTGACATACCCGGTGGGTGAGCCGGTATGGCTGATGTTTTTGTCCATGACGCTGCGGCGAATTTGCTCGGCAATGGTCATGGCGCCGTGGATGTCGGTGTCGGGCAGCAACACCGCAAACTCTTCCCCGCCGTAACGCACGGCCAGGTCCGCCTTGCGGTGGCAGCAATCTTTGACCGCCCGGGCCACTTGCGCCAGGCAGTGGTCCCCCACCACATGACCATAGGTATCGTTGTAGCATTTGAAGTAATCGATATCGAGCATGATCAGGCTCAACGAACTGCTCTTCCGCGCGCCACGCCCGAACTCGATGTCCAACGCTCGCTCGAACAATCGGCGGTTGGCCAGGCCGGTCAGGCTGTCATGCGTCGCGATCAACTCCAACGCTTCCTGGGCCTTGCGCAAATCCGCCTCGACCCGTTCACCAACGCGCACTTGCCGGATGAACACCCATCCGAACAGCGCCACGCCCAACATCACCAGCGCGACGATCAGGCCGGAGCGAAACGCGGTGTCGTACCAGCCCGCAAGAATCGAATCCTTCGACGAGGCCGCCGACACCACCAGCGGGTAAGCCTCCAACTGCCGATAACCAGACAAGCGGACAATGCCGTCCACCATCGAGGTGAGCATCGCATTACCCGACGGCGCTTGCGGCAGGAGTTTTTGAAAGATTTCGCTCTGGGCTAAAGAGGTGCCGATCTGCGACTCCACAAAGGGCCGGCGCGCCAGCAATGTTCCATCGGTCAACGCCACGAACATCGAGCCGTTGTCGTCGATGCTGAAGCTTTTGAAGAACTGGTCGAAGTACGACATCTTGATCCCGGCCAACAACACGCCTTGGAACTGGCCGTTCTTGTCGTTGATCCGCTTTGAAATCGGGATGATCCACTCGCCATTTTCACGGCTGCGAATCGCCGCACCGATGTGCGCCACGGAAGTCACGTTTTGCTGATGGAATTTGAAGTATTCGCGATCCGCCACGCCGGGGCCGCGAGGCAGACTTTCAAAGGAAGTGACGACCCACTGGCCCTTCTGGTCGAACAGCAAGATGCCGTGCAATTGTTCCAGCGCCTGCACGCGTCGGGCGAAAGTTTTCTGCAAGCGTGGCCTGAGCGGCGGACCGAAACCGTCCACTTGAATCCAGTCCACCAGACTGGTCAGCACCAGGTCGGCCTTCATGAACGTGTCTTCGGCCTGCTGCGCCATGGCCCGCGTCAGGTTCGACGACGCAACCTGGGCCTGGCTCAGGTCGTGGCGCCGGGATTGTTCCAGTTGCAGATAAAGCAAACCGCACAGGCACAGGCACACCGTGGCTACAAATAGCACAGCAGCTTTGCGCAGCGGTGCGCGTTTGAAGGCGACGCCGGGAGTGTGATGCCGGTCAAGGAAGCGTGTGGGCAAAAAAACTCGTCCTTTAAGGGCAATGCATGGGCACCTGCCCAAAAGCCCTTATTTTTTGTGCGCGCAGTCTACGGGGTTATCAGGGATAAATGGAGACCACTTGCCAAGTGGTTCCGTTGCCCCTCAGGGAAATGATTTGTCACGCTTGCATGACAGACATGACGCAGCGCAAAGGGCGCATCCCGTTCAACGAGCTACGATTAGTCTTACATCAAGACAGAGAATCGAAATGAGTAAGGCAGACGAGCTCGCGGCGAAACTGAAACACACCCGGGACACCGGCACTGATCAGGCGATTGATAGCTGGGCAGGTCAGGTTTACGAGCTGTATCAGCAGATAGAGACCTGGCTGGCGCCCATTACGGCAGTGGGCCTGGTTCTGCGGCGCAACTCTACTCATGTGTCCGAGAGCACCACGGACGAAACTTACGATTACGCCATCGACCAATTGCTGATCGAAGGTAATAAGCACAGCATCACCTTCGATCCCGTCGCACGCTTCACGGCGGATGGCGCGGGGCGCATCGAGATTCATTCCAAAAGCAACGAACTCGCCCTGTTGCGCACGGTGGACGAGCACGGCGTAACCCACTGGTGGCTGCAAGGGATTGAGCAACCTACACCGCAAACCGATGCGGTCGCATTGACTGAAAACAACTTGCTTGCAGTGGTGCAGGAAGGGTTGGAGCTTTAGGGGAAAGCGACACGTGGCGAGGGAGCTTGCTCCCGTTGGACTGCGCAGCAGTCCCATTTTTTGGGGGCGCTTCGCACCCCAGCGGGAGCTAGCTCCCTCGCCACAAAGTACATTTCAATCACTGGCTACTGCTTGCCTTGCCCCGTCACCATCAGCACCGTTTCGGCCTGCGGCAAGTCCAGCGCGGGCAGTTTCGACGGCAGGTTCAACTGGCGCAGTACCGGAGAATCGTAGCCGTAAACGTCCGGTTTGAACGTCACCCGCCCCTCATTGCTCAAGTCCACGGTCCAGTAAGCCAACAGCACCGGCACCTTCACGGGCAGGCTGATGTTTTCGGTTTTACCCTTGGCCAACTGCTTCTGGATGCCCTCACTGTTCCAGCGCACCGGGTCGTTGAACAACAGCTCGACCAACTGCAGCGGATTCTCCACCCGAATGCATCCGGAACTGGTGGCGCGCATCGACTTGGCGAACAACTCGCGGTGCGGCGTGTCATGCAGGTAAATCGCATAGTCGTTGGGGAAGCGAATCACCACCTGACCCAGGGAGTTTTCCGGGCCGGCATCCTGGCGCAATGTGATCCCGCGTGCGTTGTACCAATCGACCGTCGACGGATTAAGCTCATTGCCTTGTCGATCGAGCGCCCGGATCCGGTTCGCCGCCAGGTAATCCGGATTCTGTTGAATTTTGGGCAGCATATCCTTGACCAGAATCGTCGGCGGCACGGTCCAGGTGGGGTTAAAGGTGATGTAGGTAATTTCCGACTGGAACACCGGCGTGCTGCGAAACGGCTTGCCGACCTGCACCCGGGATCGCCAGATCGGCTTACCGTCGCGGTACAGCGCAACTTTGTACCCGGCAATGTCAACGACGACAAACGTACCTTGCAGCTTATAGAGCAACCAACGCGCCCGCTCCATGTTCACCCGGACCTGATCGATCCGCGCCTCGACGGGCACATTGAGTGCTTCCAGCGTTGTCTTCCCTGCCACGCCATCCGCGCCCAGGTATTGTTCGGTTTGATATTTTTTCACGGCGGCGATGACGCTGGCATCGTAATCGGTTCGCTTGGTTTTGCTCGGCGTCAGGTAACCACCGGCCACTAATCGGGCGCGCAACTGCGCGACTGCCGCACCGTCCATTCCAGGCTTGAGCGATTGCCCTTCGGCGATCTTCGGCCAGCCACCCGCATCCCGAACCCGACGCAACTGCGCCAGGCCATCACGCATGTTGCGATAGACCGTTTCTTGCGGCGGCGCCTGAGCAAACCCGCTGGCAACGTCATGAGCATCGAGCGCGGCGAAGAAGTTGTTCACATCCTCACGGGGGTCAACACCGACCGGGTCGAAGTTCCAGTGAAAATCCAGACGTGACGGATCGACTTTGCCCCGCCGCAACTGCAACAGGGCGGTGATGTAGGTGCGGGTTGCCGCGAGATCGAATGCCGCCAATTGAGCCGGTGACGGCGCAGTGGCTTGTAAGGACAATTGCGCCTGAGCCAACTCAGCAATGCGGAAATCTTCCGGGACCAGGCCGTCGATCTGAGTGTCATTCAGGCTTTTCAGCAATTGCGAGACATCGCGTCCATCCGTCCAGGCTGCGCGGTAGTTGCGATGCGAATAGAAATCCATGACCACCCGGCTCACATCCACCCGCTGATGCTTGCGTGAGGTGAGCAACGGTGGAAACGCCGATTGAAGAGGTTCCAGCGTCGCCTGAATCGCCTGGCCGACAACATCATCGGGCGCCGCGCTCAGCTCATTGACTGCCGGAGTTACCGGCACGATCGGCGACGTTTCACCCATCGCAGTGCCGCTGATCAGAAAGACCATTAAAAAAACGCGGCTTATGACGAATAACCTTGTTAATTGCACCATAGATAATCCTTAATCTCCCGCAAATCAAAAGGCTAGCGTTCCATTCGCTGCTAGACTCGAATTATTCCTGTTGAGACACATTTATGGCGCTACACCGCTTTGGCTTCCTGTTCACAGCCCTGCTGTCGACGTCGGCTTATCTGCCATCAGCCTACGCCGAATCGCTGGAAATCGCTCTGGCCAAAGCCGCTCCGAATGCAAATGCCAAGGTTATCGCCCTGGCAGTGCGCGCAACACAGTGCACCCGCGCCCAAGGCGCAGCCCCGGCGCAGAGATTAGCAGTGATCGATTACTCCCTGCCCTCGACTGAACAACGTCTGTGGGTATTCGATTTGAAAAAGCGCAAATTACTTTTCCACGAACTTGTCGCACATGGCCGCAACAGCGGCGAAAACATGGCCACCCTGTTCTCCAACCAGAACGAAAGCTACGCCACCAGCCTTGGACTCTTCCGCACCCAGGAAAGCTACCGCGGCCAGAACGGCTACTCGTTGCGCATGGAAGGCTTGGAGCCCGGCTTCAACGATAACGCGTTTGACCGGGCAATCGTCATTCACGGCGCACCGTACGTCAGCCCCGTCCTGGCACGCGCCAACGGCCGGATCGGCAGAAGCCTGGGTTGTCCGGCAGTCAGGCCAGCAATTGCCCACCGCCTGATTGACTCGATGAAGGACGGGCAATTGCTGTTTTCCTACTATCCGGATCAGCGTTGGCTGAAGTCTTCTTCCTACATCAATTGTGGGAGCGGTACGGTGGCATCGTCGGAAAAGATTACTAAACGCCAGTAACGCGTGTGATGACGGTTGAGAACTTGTTTCACTACACTCCCCTCTCAACCACCCATCACAAAAGCCCGATAACAATGAAAAACAGCACAAGCGTAATGCTGCTCGGTGGCCTGTTCGCTTTATCTTTTGGCACGCAGGCACAGGAAGTCCCCTCGCATCTGGATAGCGTCATTCAACAAGGCCAACTGCGCGTCTGCACGACGGGCGACTACAAACCCTATACCTCCAAGGCCGAAGACGGCGAATACTCGGGCATCGATATCGCGATGGCCCGCTCACTGGCCGACAGCCTGGGCGTCAAGGTCGAGTGGGTGCCCACCACCTGGAAAACCCTGATGCCCGACATGCTCGCGGGCAAATGCGACATTGGCATGGGCGGCATTTCGGTCACCCTCGAACGACAGAAAAAAGCCTTCTTCAGCACTACGCTGGACGTCGACGGCAAAATCCCGCTGGTGCGCTGCGAAGATCAGGCGTTGTATCAAACCGTCGAGCAGATCAACCAGCCTTCGGTTCGCCTGGTTGAACCCGCTGGCGGCACCAACGAAGCTTTCGTTCACGCCTTCCTGCCCAAGGCGCAATTGAGCCTTCACGACAACGTGACCATCTTCCAGGAGCTGCTGAACAAGAAGGCAGACGTGATGATCACCGACGCTTCGGAAGCGATGTACCAGCAGAAACTCAAACCGGGACTGTGCGCGGTCAACCCAACGCAATATATGCAATACGGTGAAAAGGCTTATCTGCTGCCGCGTGATGACATGACCTGGAAGTTGTACGTCGATCAGTGGCTGCATCTGGCCAAGGTGACGGGTAATTACCAGAAGATTCTGGGGCAATGGGTGGCAGTGCCTGACGCGAAATAACGCTCAGGCGTGCGAATTGCGAACGCAAACCTGTAGGAGCCGGCTTGCTGGCGATCGCGATTTGGCGGTTGACACCGATGTTGGCTGAGCCACCGCAATCGCCAGCAAGCCGGCTCCTACAGACGTCACACGCCCATCAAACTCAATCGTCGTGCAGCAACCCTGAGCTGTACTCGCCGAAGCTGTTGCCCAGCGCACTGCCATGGAAATTCATTTTGTTCGGGCTGGTGTTGGTTGGCCCCGGGCCAAATCCGGCGGAGGGAACGGATTGCGCTGAGTAATTGCTATGAGAACTCACACCCGAACAGGCGCTCAACAGCAAAGCACCGGCGATTAGCGAGACTTTGATCAGGTTTGAGGTCATTTTTTTAGTTCCTGTGGGTGGGTGCGCGGTGGCTGGGTCTTGTGCGTTCATCCTAGGCTGCTGACGAAACGGGGATCGTGAAACTTTGATCGGTGACAGCGTTGGTTCAGGTGTGGCGTATTTTTTGAAGATCGAGGTATTTGTGCAAAAACAGCACGGTCCTACACGACGATAGGAATTGTCCGTACACTTCGCTGTTGCTGCGTTTTTGTCACGAGGCCTATAGTCCGAACGCGCCCCATTGGCGCATCGGGTTTGGCGACTCGATGACAAAGTAGAGGAACCTCCCAGCTATCTCGGAGTGTTTCGGAACGCACTTGGTTACCTCTTTTTGGTGGCTGTGCGTGGGAGACCCTCGGGTCTGCCGGTTTACCTTGTCCCGGTTCGCCAACCTGCGTACAGCTGCCACCCCTTGTTTGGCGACACTGAGTGGTAGTTCACCTCAATACAAGGAATCACTCATGAAAGAATTTATGGCTTTAACCAGCAACGCCGACGATCTCCCCTCCTTTTACGTCAACACCACACAACCCCTGCACTCACTGCTCAGCAGCGCCAGCTACCGAATCAGCGCCGTGACGCAGGTTCTCGAAAACCTCGCCATGCGCGGCGAAATCAGCACCGACTCCGTCATCCTCAGCGACTTCGCATTGCTGTGCTCCATCCCTCTACGCGATGGCTGCGATGTGCTGGATGTCATAGCGCGACGCATGGATGCTGAACCGTCCTGACGCCAAAAAGGGGCGCCCTGCACGGACGCCCCTTAGACCCTCTCCACTTCCATTCCTGATAAACTCCCATCCCTCTCAGCCTCACCCATCCCAGAACGCCAATGCCCCTGATGACCGCGACAACCCCCGCCCCGCTCTCCCGCCGCTTCTCCGTCGCCCCGATGATGGACTGGACTGACCGCCACTGCCGTTTCTTCCTGCGCCTACTTTCAAAAAACGCCCTGCTCTACACCGAAATGGTCACCACCGGCGCTTTGCTCAACGGCGACCACGAACGTTTCCTGCGCCACAACGAAGCCGAACACCCACTCGCGCTTCAACTCGGCGGTAGCGTCCCGCTGGACTTGGCGGCCTGCGCGCGCATGGCTCAGGACCACGGTTACGATGAGGTGAATCTGAACGTCGGCTGCCCAAGTGATCGGGTGCAGAACAACATGATCGGTGCGTGCCTGATGGGGCATCCGCAGCTGGTGGCCGATTGTGTGAAGGCGATGCGGGATGCGGTGTCGATTCCGGTGACGGTGAAGCATCGCATCGGCATCAATGGCCGGGACAGTTACGAGGAGTTGTGTGATTTCGTCGGTACGGTGCGGGATGCCGGGTGCACGAGTTTTACCGTGCATGCGCGGATTGCGATTCTGGAGGGGTTGTCGCCGAAGGAGAACCGCGACATTCCGCCCCTGCGGTATGACGTGGCGGCGCGGTTGAAGGCGGATTTTCCGGAGTTGGAGATCATTCTTAACGGCGGGATCAAGACGCTGGAAGCCTGTCACGAGCATTTGCAGACGTTTGACGGTGTGATGCTCGGTCGCGAGGCGTATCACAACCCTTATGTGATGGCTGAAGTGGATCAACAGTTGTTCGGCAGCACGGCGCCGGTGATCACTCGCGCCGAGGCGCTGGCGCAATTGCGGCCTTACATTGCTGCGCACATTGAGGCGGGCGGTTCGATGCACCACATCACCCGTCATGTGCTGGGGCTGGGCACCGGTTTCCCGGGGGCGCGCAAGTTTCGGCAGTTGTTGTCGGTGGATATCCACAAGGCCAAAGAGCCATTGGTGTTGCTGGATCAGGCGGCGGAGTTGCTTGAAGGGCGCTGACGGTCAGTTGCTTTGAACCTGTGGTCTGTTTTGGCATCGTATTTACCGATACCGCGCCCCGCCTTTCAAACAGCCGTTTTCAGGTTGTTGCCGCTGGGACCATCGATACACGTTCGTACCCTTGAGTGGCTGTCAGCGCTCGGGTAATGTCATCAGACCCACAGGACAGAGCACGCCCATGACTTCCATGCTGGAACAACTTAAACAAATGACCACCGTCGTTGCCGACACTGGCGACTTCGAAGCGATCGCTCGCGTTAAACCGGTGGACGCAACCACCAACCCCTCCCTGCTACTCAAGGCAGCCGCCATTCCTGCTTACGCCGAGTTGTTGAACGCTTGCGTCAGCGACTGCAAGGGCGATGTGGGCCTGGCCAGCGACCGTTTCGGCGTCGCGGTGGGGCAAGAAATTCTGAAAGTGATCCCTGGGCGTATTTCCACTGAAGTGGATGCGCGCCTGTCGTTCGACACTGACGCCGTATTGAAGCGTGCGCACCGTCTGATCGAGCTGTATGAAAAGGCCGGCATTGGCCGCGACCGCGTGCTGATCAAGATCGCCTCCACTTGGGAAGGCATCCGCGCTGCCGAAATCCTGGAGAAGGAAGGCATCCAGACCAACCTGACCCTGCTGTTCTCCTTCGCTCAGGCTGCCGCTTGTGCCGACGCCGGGGTGTTCCTGATTTCGCCGTTCGTGGGCCGTATCTACGACTGGTACAAGAAAGCCAACGGCAACGACTACACCGGCGCGGATGATCCGGGCGTGCAGTCGGTGACGCGCATCTACAACTACTACAAGGCCAATGACTACAAGACCGTGGTAATGGGCGCGAGCTTCCGCAACTTGAGCCAGATCGAGCACTTGGCCGGTTGCGACCGCCTGACCATCAGCCCGGATCTGATCGACAAGCTGGCCGCTGATACTGGCAAGCTGGAACGTAAACTGGCGCCAGGTCATGCCGGTGAAGCGCGTTTGAGCTTGAACGAAGCGCAGTTCCGCTGGTTGTCGAACGAAGACGCCATGGCGACCGAGAAACTGGCTGAGGGGATTCGTCAGTTTGCTCGCGATCAGGAGAAGCTCGAGGCGTTGTTGCAAGCCAAGCTGTGATCTGAGTTGGTGTAATGCAAAAAGGGCGAACCTTGGTGGGTTCGCCCTTTTTTGTGTCTGCCAGGCTGTGTTGGCTTCGCGGCGGTTCTTCGGTGGCTGAATGGCCGCTATCGCCAGCAAGCCGGCTCCTGCAATGGTCTGCGTCGAACATCAAATCTCTGGGCTTGCTGGCGATGGCACCTGGACAGGCACCATCGGATCAAGGGATCAGTGCCGCTCGAGGGCATTCACCAGGTCATGAAACGCTTCACGATTGGAATCGTTCAGGCCCATGAGGATCTTGTGCGCTTCAAGCACTTTGATCCGCACCACTTCTTCCGACTGATCCTGATCTGGCAAGTCGTCCAGGCATTCCGGGCACGGGATTGGCTTGTCTACGATGTTGAAGACTTGCTCGAAACCCATGGACTGCAACAGACGAGTGATATCGTCGTGGGTGGTGACGACGGTCGGCAACAGGCCGACCTTTTGCCGCGACAGGATCGACAGTTTGGCCAGCAGGCCGAGGGTGGTGCTGTCGATGCTGCGGGTTTCGGTCAAATCAATCACGATCGCGTTGAAATTCATCGCGGTGAAGATTTTCTCAATAGTCGCATCCAACGCCGAACACAGGGTCAGGCGAACTTCACCGACGAACTTGAGGACAAAGGTGCCGTCCTGCTCGGCGAACTGGATTCTACCGGTACTCATTAAAGATTCCTGCTCAACACCAACAGGGCGATATCATCCGGCATCTCCCCTAGCGTGGCCAATCCAAAAACCTGCCGCAGACCATCCAGGCTGCCGCCCGCTGCCTTGACCCGTTGGGGCAACGCAGCTTCTTTTTCTTTGAGTGTGGGCTCTGGCAAAAGGTCCAGAATGCCATCAGACATCAGCGTCAGGCTGAACGTCGGCGGCAGCTCCAGCACGTGGTCTTCATAGGTGGCTTCGTTGAAGAGGCCCACCGGCAGACCACGCCCTTCCAGATAACGAACACTGTCGGGTGTGTACAACACTGGCAACGGCAAATGACCACCGATGCTATAGGTCAACAAACCTGTCTCCTCGTCGATGACACCACCGACCATTGTGACGTGTTTGCCCAGCTTACAACTGATCAGGCCCCGGTTGATATGACCAAGAACCTCTGAAGGCTTGAATTCCGGCAATGTACCGCTGCGCTTGGACTCGAACAGCAAGCGCGTGGTCATGAATTTCAGCAGCACAGTGACGAAGGCTGAAGAAGCGCCATGCCCGGAAACGTCCGCCAGGTAGAACGCTACCCGGCGCTCGTCGACGCGGAAGTAATCGACAAAATCACCCGACAAATACAGCGACGGGATGATCTGGTGGGCAAATTTGAAATCATCGATAGCCCAAGGACTGACCGGCAACATGTTCATCTGCACCTGGCGACCGGCGTTCTGGTCTTCCTGGAGCAGGTTCAGGCTGGCGGCGAGCTCGCGGTTGGCCTTTTCCAGCTTCTCGCGGTAGCGCTGGTTTTCCAGCAGCAGGCGCGCACGATCCAGGGCCCGACGCACAGAGTGCTCGAGCACCGCCAGATCTTCGAGAGGCTTGATCAGGTAGTCCGCCGCGCCCAGGCGCAGCGCCTCGACCGCGTCGTTCATCACGCCGGCACCCGACACCACAATCACAGGCGTTTGCGGGGACCGCTCGGTGACCTGGCGAATGAGTTCGAGCCCACCCATCTGCGGCATGCGCAGATCGCAGATGACCAAGTCGGGCTTCTCTTGCTCGAATACCTGAAGACCCTGCTGACCATTGCTGGCCTGCAAGACGCTGAAACCACTGTCTTCCAAATAGGCGGCGAGGCTCGCGCGCACTACTTCGTCATCATCGATTATCAGCAGCGTGGCACTGGTTTTTGGCATGTGGGCAAACGGCGCCAGAATTAGGTTGGCGTAGCGGCTCGGGCTTTGGCCCGGCTCACACTACTGGATTCGCTTTCTAGCCTCTCTGTCGCACCGCTTTCGAGCATTTGCCCTACACACACGTACACCAGAGGTGCCCTTCTAAGGCGCAGACGGTACTCCCATCCGCGAGGCGTTTCAAGCTCACGCCGATGGTCGCTTGACGTCTACACTTGTCAAAGCACCGGGAGTTATAAGAACAATCAAAACCGTAACCCAATGGAAGGATCAAACCCATGAGCCGAACCGATCGGGACTACAGTGAAAAGCGCGATTTCATCCGCATGCGGGTTGATGCCGATGTGTCGCTGATTCATCAAGGAGATGAGGTTGCAGCCGTCTGCATCGACCTTTCCAGCAGTGGCATGCAGCTGCAGGCACCGCGTTTGTTTGAGGTCGGTAACCGACTCAGCGTGCGTATCGAATCCGAATACGCTGCGCTCAAGGGGCTCGAAGCCGACACCGAAGTGGTGTGGGTGAAGGAACAAGTCGGTGGAATTCAGAAACTCGGCCTTACAATCTTGAAGATGAATTAACCCTGCCTCAAACGAAAAAAGCGGCTCAATGGCCGCTTTTTTTCGTTATACCGGTCAGGATTTAAAAATCGTCTTCTACCTGGCCATCTTTCACCTTGAATTCGCGGTTCTGCAGGTAAGCGTTGCGAATGAAGATGTATTTGTCGCCGGTGATCAGCTTCTCGGAAGACAGCAGGTTGGCGCGGGTATCGACAATGTTCAGGCCGAAAATCGAGTTACGCACCGGCACATCGTTGATATAGCGATACGGGCCGGTGTAACCGTCGACGAATTTCGAAGGCGCATCACGCAAGGTGCTTGGACCAAGCAGTGGCAGCATTAAGTACGGGCCGCTGCCGACCCCCCAGTAACCGAGAGTCTGGCCGAAGTCTTCATCATTGCGTTGCAGGCCCATTTTGGTGCCCACATCGAAGAAGCCCAGCAGGCCGAAGGTAGTGTTGAAGATCAAACGCGCGGTGTCGACGCCTGCCGCAGCAGGTTTGGCCTGCAATATATCGTTGGCGAGGTTGGTCACGTCGCCGACGTTGCGGAACATGTTGTGGATACCGTCTTCAAGAAACTGCGGCGTCACAAACTGGTAGCCCTGGGCCAAAGGCTTCAGCGCATAGGTGTCGATCACGTCGTTGAACTTGTAGATCGGGCGGTTGACGCTTTCCCAAGGATCATCTTCCGATGCTGCCTGAGCAGCGAACGGAACCAGCAGTACGCTGGCGCATACACAAAACCGAGCCAGATCATTGCTCCAGCGCATAAAAAAACTCCTTGGAATGTACCGTCGCCAGGCACTCGGCCGGGCGCAAAGACCGCTAGTATAAGACGGAAACGCCGCTTTAGGCAGCATCGCCCGGGTAGCCCTGCGGAGGATTCTCGTTGAATGTGAGCGATTCACATCCGTGTCATTCAACTGTCACCCTGCCCCTTTAGCCTCGAGCCTATTTCAAGGACGTTGATATGCCGCACGCCGAAGCCTTGCCTCAAACCGCCCCGAACCTGACTGCCGTGCTGTTCGGCCTCAGTGGTTGCCTGGTGGATTTCGGTGCACGAGCGCGTTTGCACGGCGGCCAGTCGACCGACCACGGCGAGGTCACTCCTGGCGCCCTGGATACCCTGCACAGTTTGCAGCGCCAGCAGATCCCGTGCGCCTGGCTCGATGATCTTGCGCCGGACCTTAGCCATTCCCTCGCTTCTGCCTTGCCGGAATGGATCAAACCTTCGCAACACCTTGCAACAATCAATCCGTGGCCAGCACCGAATGCATGCTGGCAAGCGCTGATGGCGCTGAACGTCGAGCGCTTGGACGGCTGCGTGCTGGTCAGCGGTGAGCCGCTCTTGCTGCAATCGGGGCTCAACGCCGGGTTGTGGACGATCGGATTGGCGTCCTGCGGCTCGCTCTGCGGCCTGTCGCCCGGCGAATGGCAGGCATTAACCCAACAGGAACGCGACCTCAAGCGCGGCAAGGCAACGGTCAAGCTATTCGGCCTGGGCGTGCACTCGGTGATCGATCACCTTGGTGAACTCGACAACTGCCTGGCCGATATTCAACTGCGCCGACTCAAAGGCGAAAAGCCCTGATGGAGATCATGCAGGTTACGCGGGAGTGGATTAATCTTAGGTAAGCCATAGATCTTTGGCGCGCCGCCGCGGTCTATGCCAGTGCCTATCGATAAAAGGAAGAACGCCATGCCTGCCCGCGAACTGCAAGAACAGCTCAATGCCCTGCGCGAGCAATTGGAACAGAATCCTCCGCTGTCCGAATCCGAGCGCGAAGACCTGCACACGCTGATGCAACAGATCGAACTTGAGCTTGAGCTCGAAACCAAGATCCAGGACACCAACCTCGCCGATAACGTCAATCTGGCCGTCGAACGCTTCGAACTCGAACACCCGACCCTCGCCGACGCCCTGCGCCGGATTGGCACGGCCCTGCACAGCATGGGAATCTGAACCATCGGATACAAAAAAGCCCTGCTAGTGATAGCAGGGCTTTTCATTGAGTGTTTGGTAAATCGCCAAGATCGCAGCCTGCGGCAGTTCCTACAGGGAAACACATTCCAATGTAGGAGCTGCCGAAGGCTGCGATCTTTTGATTTTGATCCTATTGACGAACCAGACGATGGTTCGGCAGCTGCACTTCTTCAGTACTGCGATACGGATTGATATCCAACCCGCCGCGCCGCACATAACGCGCATAAACCGTCAGTTTCTCCGGTTTCAGCAACCGCTGCAGATCGAGGAAAATCCGCTCCACGCATTGTTCATGGAAGTCCGAATGCTGGCGGAAGCTGACGATGTACTCCAGCAAACTCGCATGATCCAGCGCCGCGCCGCGGTACTCCACCGCCACGCTGCCCCAGTCCGGCTGACTGGTGACCGGGCAATTGGATTTGAGCAAATGGCTGTGCACGCTCTCTTCGACAATCCGCGAATCATCGCAACGCAGCAGTTCCGGACGCGGGTGTTCGTAGTTGCTGACGCTGATATCCAATTCATCGATGCACACGCCAGGCAATGCCACGACGCCTTCGGCTTCGACATCTTTCAGGCTGCGGATGCGCACGCCGACCGGTTTGCCGGCGGCGGCCGACAGGTCTTTCACCAGCGTCGCTTCGAGGCTCGCGGTGTCGGCAAATGGCGTCTGGTTCAAGGAGTTGAGGTACAGCTTGAACGACTTCGATTCGATGATGTTCGGCGAATCCGCCGGAATGCTGAATTCGCCGATCGCCACCACCGGCTTGCCCGACGGCAACAGCCACGACAGTTCGAAGCAGTTCCAGAAGTCCACGCCTTTGTAAGGCAGTGTTTCAGCCGTCAGACCCAGCTCGGCCCACTTCGCGGTACGCGGGATCGGGAACAGCAGAGACGGCGTGTAAGTGGCGATGTATTCGCTGGATTTGCCCAGCGGCGAATGTTCGGCTGCGGGATGCATGGCGGAAACCTGACTGAAGAATCAGCGGATTCTATCAGCCTTTGCTCCCGCCTTTGAGTGCTTACTGACTGACAGTCAATTTGCCGACCATGCCTGCCTGGTAATGGCCGGGAATGTTGCAGGCAAACTCCAGGTTGGTGGCCTTGCTGAAGGTCCAGGTCAACTCAGCGGTTTTGCCCGGCGCCACCAACACGCTATTGGGGTCGTCGTGCTTCATGCCATGGGCCATGGAACCGTGATCCATGCCAGCCATGGAGCCGTGGTCCATTTCCTTCACGCCTGTAGGCGTCAGCATGCCGCTTTGTTGCATCTGCAACATTTCCTGCTGGTGTTTGGCATGCATCGCTGCGTCACCGAGGTTGAATTCGTGCAGCAACTGGCCTTTATTCACCAGCACAAAACGAATCGTCTCACCGGCCTTGATATCAATGGCCTTCGGGGTGAATGACATGTCGCCCATCACCACTTCAACACTGCGAGTCGCCTTGGCCGCCGCAGCGGGTTGGCCGAAATCGTAGGTATGCGCCGGGGCGGCCCACACCGGCGAACTCAACACCAACGAACAAGCCACCCCAAGCAAAGATTTGCGCAAAAACATCGTCCTACTCCAACAAGATAAGGTTCAGCCTGCGGAAAACTCTAAACTGGCGCCACTGCCCGCAACCTGACAGGCAGATTACAACTTTGTCAGGTTGGCCTGTACCGTCGTCGCCCACGGTATAAAGCTGTCGTTCCATTGAGCCGAGTCGCCCATGAAATTGCTGATCGTCGAAGACCAACCGAAAACCGGCCACTACCTGCGCCAGGGCTTGACCGAGGCCGGTTTCAACACCGAACTGGTGGCCGATGGCAGCACCGGCCAGCACTTGGCCTTGAGCGGCGATTACGCGCTGTTGATTCTCGATGTGATGCTGCCCGGACGCGATGGCTGGCAGATCCTGCAAGCGGTGCGCAGTGCCGGTCTGGACACGCCGGTACTGTTTCTTACCGCAAAAGATGCCGTGGAGGACAGGGTTCACGGCCTGGAACTGGGTGCCGACGACTATCTGGTCAAGCCATTCGCCTTCTCCGAACTGCTGGCCCGGGTTCGCAGCCTGTTGCGTCGTGGCAGCACCACACCTCAGGAAACCAGCCTGCAACTGGCCGACCTGCGCCTGGACCTGATCCGCCGCCGGGTGGAACGCAGCGGCCAGCGCATCGACCTGACCGCCAAGGAATTCGCCTTGCTGGAAATGCTCCTGCGTCGCCAGGGCGAAGTGCTACCCAAATCGCTGATAGCCTCCCAGGTCTGGGACATGAATTTCGACAGCGACACCAACGTCATCGAAGTGGCGATCCGCCGTTTGCGCCTGAAGATCGACGACGAATTCCCCAACAAGCTAATCCACACCGTGCGCGGCATGGGTTATGTCCTCGAAGAGCGCCCTGCCTAATGCCGCGCCTTTCGTTAAGCACTCGTCTGGCGCTGCTGTTTGCCGCCTGCACGGCGGTGGTGTCGTTGTTCGCCGGGGTGCTGTTCAGTCGCGCCAGCGAGGCGCACTTCATAGAACTCGATCAGCAACTGCTGAATGGCAAGTTGATTGGCCTGCGCCGGGCGCTTCACGACATCCAGTCGAGCGAAAGCCAAGTCAAACTGGCCGACGAATTGAGCCGGCAAGCGGATCTCTCCTTGCGAATCACCGGCAGCGACGGCCAGCGCTGGTATGACAGCTCCGCAAGCTTGCCCGATCAGCTCCCACAACAGTCTGGCCTGTCGACCCTCAACGACGACGGCACCGACTACCGCGTCCTGAATGCACCGCTGTTTGTCGACAAGCCTGACTCCCCGCAATTGACCCTGCTGCTGGACATCACCCATCACCAGCACTTCCTGCAACGCATGCAGCACCTGATCTGGCTGACGGTCGGCCTGTCGGCCCTGGCCACCGCCCTGCTCGGTGCCTGGGCGGCGCGCAGCGGGTTGCGGCCGTTGCGGCGCATGAGTGCGATTGCCAGCGGCGTTTCGGCGCAATCACTCAACGCCCGCCTGCCCGAAGCGGACATGCCGCCGGAGCTTGCGGAAATGGCCCACCACTTCAACGCCATGCTCGGACGCCTCGACGACTCTTTTCAGCGGCTCTCGGCGTTCTCTGCCGACATTGCCCATGAACTGCGCACGCCGCTCTCGAATTTGCTGACCCACACCCAAGTCACTCTCACCCGCCCACGCGCCATTGAGGATTACCGCGAAGCGCTGCACAGCAACCTCGAAGAACTGCAGTGGATGGCACAACTGGTCAACGACATGCTGTATCTGGCCAAGGCTGACCACGGGTTGCTGATGCCCAAACGCGAATGGCTGGAACTGGCAGAAGAAGCGGACGTGTTGCTGGAGTTTTTTGCGCCGTTGGCTGAGGACGCTCAAGTGACTTTGAGCCGCGAGGGAAAGGCACGCGTCGAGGGCGACCGCAGCATGTTGCGGCGGGCGTTGTCCAATTTGCTGGACAATGCAATGCGGTTTACGCCCACCAAAGGTGAGGTTCGGGTGCGGATCGTCGATCAGCCCAAAGGGTTGAAGCTGACGGTTGAAAATAGTGGGGCCGGGATTTCCGCAGAGTTGTTGCCACGCCTGTTCGATCGCTTCTACCGGGCCGATCCGGCACGCCATGAAGGCAGCAGTGAGCATGCGGGTTTGGGGCTGGCGATTACCCAGTCGATTGTCCGCGCCCATGGAGGGCGGATTCATTGCGAATCGGCGGATGGATGGACCAGGTTTGTGATTGAGTTGCCAAAAGGAGATTGAGGCCGGCAGGTCCGGCCTCATCGCTGGCAAGCCAGCTCCCACAATGTCCGGGTTGAATCACCCATGTGTGAGCGACTGAAAACCCTGTAGGAGCTGGCTTGCCAGCGATAGCGGCCTAAAGGTTACGAATATCTCAGCGCATGAGCCGGCTCGATCTTCGCCGCTCGCCACGCCGGGTAAACCGTCGCCAGGAAACTCAACACAAACCCCGCCGAACAAATCAACGCCACATCCGCACCCTGCAATTCAGACGGCAAGTTGCTGACGAAATACACGTCGGAACTGAAGATGTGCTGCCCGCTGACCCGCTCGATCCAGCCCACGATCTGGCTGACGTTCAGTGCGGCAATCACGCCGAGTACGCCGCCGATCAAGGTGCCGACAATCCCGATCACCGTGCCCTGCACCATGAAGATCGCCATGATCTGCCGTGGCGTGGCGCCGATGGTACGCAGGATCGCGATGTCCGCGCCTTTGTCGTTCACCACCATGATCAGGGTCGCGATGATGTTGAACGCCGCCACCGCGACGATCATCAGCAACAGCAGGCCGATCATGGTTTTTTCCATTTTCATTGCGCTGAACAGACTGCCCTGAGTGTGAGTCCAGTCGTCAGCCTTGTAGGCGCCGCCCAGGCCGGTGGCGATGTCGCTCGACACTTGCGGTGCGGCATACAAGTCCTTCACCGCCAGACGCACGCTCTGCACCTGGTTCGGCTCCCAATGCTGCATCTGCGCGGCATCGGCAACGTGGATCAACGCCATCGACCCGTCCAGCTCGGCGCCGACCTTGAACACACCGACCACGTTCAAGCGCTGCATGCGCGGGGTAATCCCGCCCGGCGCGGTGCTGACTTCCGGCACGATCAGGGTGATCTTGTCGCCGACGTTCAAGCGGAAGCGCCGCGCCGTGATCTCGCCGATCACCACGCCAAACTCGCCCGGTTTCAAGGCATCGAGACGCCCCTGGACGATGTGCTTGGCGACGATCGACACCTGGCCTTCCAGCGCCGGATCAACGCCGCTGACCTGGATCGGCTGCATGGTGCCTTTATAGGACAGCATGCCTTCCATCTCGGTGAACGGCACGGCCGCCGTCACTTGCGGATTTTTCATCGCGGCCGCCGCAACGGGCTGCCAGTCACTGATCGGGTTAACGCCGACGATGGTCGCGTGCGGCACCATGCCGAGAATTCGCGAGCTCATTTCACGCTGGAAACCGTTCATCACCGACAACACCACGATCATTGCCAACACGCCGAGGGCGAGGCCGATCATCGAGGTCATCGATATGAAGGAAACAAAGCGATTGCGACGCTTGGCGCGGGTATAGCGCGTGCCGATAAAGATCGATAACGGTCTGAACATTCGCTGGGGCACCGTATAAAAATAAAAGACCCGACGGACTTTTCAGTCGCGTCGGGTTTCGGCTAATCAGATAGGCGTCAGGCAACCTTCCTGCAAATGCAGGACGCGGTCCATCTGGCGGGCCAGGTTCATGTCGTGGGTCACCACCAGGAACGCCGTGCGCATCGAGGTGCTGAGTTCCAGCATCAGATCCTGAATGCCCTGGGCGGTGTGGGAGTCGAGGTTGCCGGTCGGCTCGTCGAGCATCACCAGGCCTGGATTGTTCACCAGAGCACGGGCAATGGCCACGCGCTGACGCTCGCCACCGGACAATTCCGCCGGTTTGTGCTCCAAACGATGGCCCAGCCCTACCCGCTCCAGCAGCGCCGTTGCACGCTTGCGCGCTTCCGGGATCGCAGTCTTGCCGATCAACAGCGGCATGCAGACGTTTTCCAGCGCGGTGAATTCCGGCAGCAAGTGGTGGAACTGGTACACGAAGCCGAGGGCGCGGTTACGCAGCAGGCCGCGTTTCTTCTCGCTCAGCGCCGAGAGTTCTTCACCGTCGAGCCAGACGCTGCCCTGGGTCGGCGTATCAAGGCCGCCGAGCAAGTTGAGCAAAGTGCTTTTGCCCGAGCCCGACTTGCCGACAATCGCCACACGCTCACCGGGGTGCAACTCCAGTTGCAGACCGGCCAACACTTCCACCGATTCCGGGCCTTCCTCGTAGGATTTGCCCAGGCTGCGGCAGCTCAAGATTGCTTTATCACTCATGCCCGACTCACTCATAACGTAGCGCCTCCGCAGGCTGGGTGCGCGCGGCACGCCAGGCTGGATACAGGGTGGCGAGGAAACTCAGGACCAACGCCGCAGAGCAGACCATCACAACGTCCTGGCTCTGCACTTGCGACGGCAGGTAATCGATGAAGTACACGTCGGCGTTGAGGAATTTGTGCCCGATCAGACCTTCGAGGGCCGAGATTGCGGCACTGACATTCAGCGCGGCGAAGATCCCGACCACGGCACCGATGGCCGTACCGACCACACCGATCACCGTGCCCTGGACCATGAACGTGCGCATGATCGTGCCGGGCGTGGCGCCGAGGGTGCGCAGGATCGCGATGTCGCCCTTCTTGTCGTTCACCACCATCACCAGCGTCGAAATGATGTTGAACGCGGCGACGGCAACGATCAGCAGCAACAGCAGGCCGATCATGGCTTTTTCCATGCGGATTGCCTGATACAGGTTGCCGTGGGTGCGGGTCCAGTCGCGGGCGTAATAACGATCTTCGCCGAGTTCGCGAGCGATACTCCATGCCGTGCGTGGCGCCTGGAACAGGTCGTCGAACTTCAGGCGAATGCCCTGGACCTGATCGGGTTTCCAGCGATGCAAGCGCGCCAGGTCCTGCAGATTGGTGATGCCGAGGTAACCGTCGAGCTCGCCGGCGCCGACGTGGAAGATGCCGACCACGGTGAAGCGCTTCATGCGCGGGAACATCCCGGCCGGGGTCACAGTGACTTCCGGCGCGACGAAGGTCAGCTTGTCGCCGATGGCCGCGCCGAGTTTGGCGGCCGCCTTGTCGCCGATGACGATGCCAAATTCGCCCGGCACCAGGTCGTCGAGTTTGCCCTGCTGCATGAAGTTATCAATGATCGACACCTGGCGTTCTTGCGCCGGGTCGATGGCATTGAGCAGAACTTTCGAGACTTTGCCGTTATTGGTCAGCAAACCCTGCATTTGCGTGAACGGCGCAACGGCTGTCACCTGCGGATTCTGTTTGACCTTGGTGGCGAGGCTTTGCCAATCACTGATCGGCTCGCCGGCCTCGATGGTCGCGTGGGGCACCATGCCCAGCACACGGGTACGCATCTCATGATCGAAGCCGTTCATGACCGACAGCACGACGATCATCACGACCACGCCAAGGGCGAGCCCGATCATCGAAGTCAGGGAAATGAATGACACAAAATGATTGCGACGCTTTGCACGGGTATAACGCGTGCCGATAAATACGAAGAGAGGTCTGAACATGTCGGGGCTTGTTCGGAGGGAAAAGGAACGTCCTTGTGGCGGGGGTCGATAACCAGCTTTACACTCAGACCACCGCCGCTACCATGGGTTCGCCATGTCGACATTAGATGAAGAAGATCGCCGCGAATACTACCGTATCGAGGACACGATCGCACTGGAAATTCGGCCCCTGTCCGCTCCCGAAGCCGCAGGCCAGGAAGTGTTGCAGGATGCTTCCCCACTCTTCAACGTGCTCAGCGAATTGCACCTGAGCGAATTCGAGTCGCAACACCTGCTGCGCCAGATCAGCGAGCGCGACCGGAACCTCGCATCGTTCCTGAAATCCCAGAATAAACGAATCGATCTGCTGAGCCAGGTGATCGCCATCACCGTGCTCGGGCAGATCGGCGAGCCGCAGCCGGTGATCATCTCCGAAGGCGGTATCGAGTTTCAGCATCCAACGCCTTTTGCCGCCGGGGCTCACCTGTCGGTCAAACTGGTGTTGATGCCGCAAGCCCTGGGCCTTTTGCTGCGGGCTCGGGTGATTCATTGCGACCGCAAGGGCGATGGTTACGACGTCGGCACCGAGTTCGAACACCCGACCGACGCGCAGCGGCAACTGCTGGCCCGCTACATCTTGCAGAAGCAGGCCCAGGAGCGACGCCTGGCCCGCGACCAACTCGAATCAGGCATTTAAATTAAGGAAGAACCGTGACCCTCATCTACGGCCATCGCGGCGCCAAGGGCGAAGCACCGGAAAACACCCTGACCAGTTTTCAGGAATGTCTCAAACACGGCGTGCGCCGTTGCGAACTGGACTTGCACCTGTCCATGGACGGCGAGCTGATGGTCATCCACGACCCGACTCTCAAGCGCACCACCGACCGTCGCGGCAAGGTCGCCGAACACACCGCAGCAGAATTGGTGACCTACGACGCACGCAAGGGTGGCCCGGGCTGGATCAAGCCGTGCCCGATCCCGACGCTGGAACAATTGTTCGAGCAATGCGACTTCGATCACTGGCAACTGGAAGTCAAAAGCGCCTCACGCACCCGCGCTGCGACCACCGTGTTGGGGATTCGCGAAATGGCGCAACGCCATGGCCTGCTGGACAAGGTGACGATCACGTCGAGTTCGCGTGAAGTGCTGAAAGCCGCGCTGGACCTGGTGCCGGACGTGTCCCGCGGATTGGTGGCCGAATACGCCTGGCTCGACCCATTGAAGGTCGCGGCAAGCTATGGCTGTGAGATTCTGGCGCTGAACTGGACCCTGTGCACGCCGGAACGCCTGGAGAAGGCGCAGCGTCAGGGGTTGCATGTGTCTGTATGGACAGTCAACGAGCCCGCGCTGATGCGCAGACTCGCCGACTTCGGCGTTGACAGCCTGATTACAGACTTTCCCGGTTTGGCCACTGCCACGCTCGAGAATTGCTGAAATCGGTCTCCCCGGCCGGCTCAGGCCACCGGCCGGAGCCGCTCAAAAAAGCCGGTTGAGGCCGTCGTACGCCGCTACCCGATAGGCTTCGGCCATGGTCGGGTAGTTGAACGTGGTGTTGACGAAGTACTTCAGCGTGTTCAGTTCGCCCGGCTGATTCATGATCGCCTGACCGATGTGGACGATCTCCGATGCCTGATAACCGAAGCAGTGAACGCCCAGCACTTCCAGGGTTTCACGGTGGAACAGGATCTTCAGCATGCCTTGCGGCTCGCCGGCGATCTGCGCACGCGCCATGCTCTTGAAGAACGCCTTGCCCACTTCGTACGGCACTTTGGCCTGGGTCAGCTCCTGTTCGTTCTTGCCGATCGAGCTGATCTCCGGAATGGTGTAGATGCCGGTCGGCACGTCATTCACAAAGCGCCAGCTACCGTTGTCGACGATGCTGCCAGCAGCCGAACGGCCCTGGTCGTGGGCGGCACTGGCAAGGCTTGGCCAGCCAATCACGTCACCGGCGCCATAGATGTTCTGGATGCCGGTGCGGTAGTTTTCGTCGACTTCGATCTGGCCACGGCTGTTGACCTTGACGCCGATGTTTTCCAGACCCAGTTGATCGGTGTTGCCGGTCCGGCCGTTGCACCAGAGCAAAGCGTCGGCCTTGATCTTCTTGCCGGATTTCAGATGCAGGATCACGCCGTTGTCCACGCCTTCGACGCGGTCGTAGTCTTCGTTGTGGCGAACCGTGATGTTGTTGTTGCTGAAGTGGTAGCTCAACGCCTGGGAAATTTCCGAGTCGAGGAAGCTCAGCAACTGACCGCGGTTGTCCACCAGCTCAACCAATACACCCAGGCCACTGAAGATCGACGCGTATTCGCAACCGATCACGCCGGCGCCGTAAACGATGAGTTTGCGCGGGGTGTGGCCGAGGCTGAGGATGGTGTCGCTATCGTAGATACGCGGGTGATGGAAATCGATGTCGGCCGGGCGATACGGGCGCGAGCCGGTGGCGATGATGATGTGCTTGGCCACCAGTTTTTCGACCACGCCGTTGGCGCAGACCACTTCGATGGTTTGCTCGTCGGCGAAGCTGCCGGTGCCGAAGAACACGTCGACGCGGTTACGGGCGTAGTAGCCAGTGCGCGAAGCGACTTGTTTGGAGATGACTTTCTCGGCGCTTTTCAGCACGTCCGGGAACGAAAACCAGCGCGGCTCACCAATCGCCCGGAACATCGGGTTGGTGTTGAACTGCATGATCTGCCGGACCGAGTGACGCAGTGCCTTGGACGGGATGGTGCCCAAGTGAGTGCAGTTGCCGCCGACCTGGCGACGGCTGTCGACCATCGCCACCTTGCGTCCTGCCTTGGCGGCGTTCATTGCCGCGCCTTCCCCCGCCGGGCCGGAACCCAACACCACCACGTCGTAGTTGTAGACAGCCATGCGTACTCCTCAGAACAGGCCGTGGCGCCATCGGCGCCTGCGGCTAAATCACGCCAATCTGTGGCATGAAGGAACAATTTGGGGCCAGTGCAGAACCCGGACACAGTCTATAGAAGCGTCAACGCCGGGCACATTAACCCTTGGTCGCGTCGTAGGCTAGTTTTGCCTGCACTACAACGCCACTTTTCAGCGCTTGAATCGCCGCAATCATTCGCTTTTCCCAGCGCTGAGACGTTCAAAAGCGTGACTGCTGCGTGTGACGAAACCTGTATCGGCACGAATCACAAAAAATGCGCCGATATCATGTTTTTCCGCGTAGTCCCAACCGCGCTCCGGGCCGAGAATCAGCAACAGCGTCGATAGGCCATCGGCCATCAACGCGGAAGGATGAATCACCGTGACGGACGCCAGGGTGTGTGAGACCGGCGCACCAGTGCGGGCATCGAATGTGTGGGAAAAACGCTGGCCGCCCTGTACGAAATAATTCCGGTAGTCGCCGGACGTGGACAAACCATAACCGTCGACGGCGATGATGCGCTCAGCCACTTGTTGATCGTCGCGGGGTTCTTCCAGCGCGATGCGCCATGGTGAACCGTCGAGTTTGCGGCCCGCCGCTTTGAGTTCGCCGGTGGCTTCGGCAAGGTAATTGTAGATGCCCAAGGCTTCGAGTCGTGCGGCGATCCTGTCGACAGCGTAACCGGCGGCGATGCTGTTGAAGTCGACCTCGACGGCGGCGTCCTTGCACAGTTGATCGCCGTCAATGCGCAAATGCCCGTGACCGACGCGTTGCCGCACGTCGGCCTGCGCTTGGGCCGTTGGGACCTTTTCTTCACGAGCCTGCGGGCCGAAACCCCAGAGATTGAGCAGCGGCTCCACCGTCAAATCGAAGGAGCCTTCGCTTTGCACTGAGAGCTGCTCGCCGACACGGACCAATTCGAGGATCGGCGCGGGCATTTTCTGACAACGGTTGGCGGGCAAGGCGTTGAAGCGCCCGATGTCGGAGTCGCTGCGGTAGGTCGACATTTGCTGGTCGACTTCAGTCAGGATTTTTTCGACCTCGACTTGAACATCCGCCGGGGCGGGAAGATCGGCGTGACGCACGTATTTGATCGAGTACGTGCTGCCCATGGTCGGGCCATCGATGCTTTCCAGGGAATCGCCATTGCCGCAGGCGGACAACATGCCCATCAGCACCACTAGAGCAAACCGCTGCCACGTCAACAATTCCCGCATCCCCTGATTACCCCTGACACAACGCCAGGGCCAATCATTATGCGATAGAACTGTGGGAGCGAGCCTGCTCGCGATAGCGGTGTGTCAGGCATATCCGTTTCGACTGGCACTCCGCTATCGCGGGCAAGCCCGCTCCCACAGTGATTTGTGTGATGCCAAAGATTACAGACAAACCACAAATCTTGTGGGAGCGGGCTTGCCCGCGATGAGGCCCGACCAGGCGCTAGAGACTCAACGCTCCGCCATCTTTAACGACTGGCTCCACCCTCCCCCCAGTGCCTTGTACAACGTCACCTGATTAATCTCCCGTGCCAACTCCAGTTGCGCCCATTTCTGCTGCGCATCAAACAACGACCGCTGCGCATCCATGGTGGAGAAATAGCTGTCCAGCCCCGACTCGAATCGCAGGCGAGACTGGCGGTACGCTTCCTGATAATCCCCTACCAGTTTTTTCTGGAACTCGACTTGCGTGAGCATTTCCTGCCGGGCATTCAGGGCGTCGGCCGCTTCGCGAAAAGCATTCTGCACCGTGGCTTCATAGGCCGCTGCCTGCCCGTTGAAGCGGGCATGACTGGCATCCACCTGCGCCCGTCGCCTGCCGCCGTCGATCAAGGGTAACGAGCCCGCCAGCGCCAGCGACCAGAACTCCGCCGGACCCGTGAGCAACTCGGAGAATTCCCCGGTCAGGCTGCCCAGCGCCGACGTCAGGGAAATCGTCGGGAAGTACGCCGTGCGAGCCGCGCCGATATCCGCATTGGCGGCTCGCAACTGCGCCTCGGCGGACATGATGTCGGGCCGCCGCTCAACCAGCGCCGAGGGCAAATCCGCCGGCACATCGAGCGTCGCCAACTGCTCACCCAGCGCGCCAGTCGGCAGCAAACCCACCGGCACCGGCTGCCCCACCAGTACCCGCAACGCATTCATGTTCTGCGCTACTTGCATGCGGTAGGTGTTGACCTGCACCGCCGCCGTGTTGGTTTGCGCATCCGCCTGGTGCACGTCGATTCGCGCACTGGAGCCGAGGTTATAACTCTTGCGCAACAACTGGCCGTAGCGATCCTGGGATTGGTAGGTGTTCTGTGCGAGGTCGAGCAAATGCTGGTTGGCCTTGAGGCTCAACCAAGTGCTGGCGACTTCGCCGATCAGCGCCAGCCGCGCCGTTTGATAGTCCGCCTCGGACGCTTCGAACCGCGCCCCGGCGGCATTGCGCTGGCTGCGAATCCGACCAAACAGATCCAGTTCGTAGGACGTGAAGCCGGCCGTTGCCTGATAGGTGTTGGCGATGCTGCCAGCCGTATCGCCACCCCCGGGTGTGCGCACCAACGGCGGCAACTTGCTGCGACCGGCGTAAGTGTCGATGCCGATCGTAGGAAAAAGCCCGGAACGCGCACTGTCGTACCCTGCCCGCGCCTCTTCGACACTCGCCGCAAATTGACGCAGGCTACGGTTGTTTGCCAAGGCCATATCGATCAATTGGCGCAGTCGCTCATCGACCACAAAACCGCGCCAATCCTTATCGAAGGCCTGCTTGCCGCTGCAACATTCACCGGCGGTATTGGCCGGCCATTGCTGATCAATCGGTGCGTCGGGTTTCTCGTAAGTCGGCTCCAGCGAACAACCGCCGAGCAAAAACAATGTCATGAAACATGAAGTGGGCAAGCAGCTGTTCATGGCGCGCACCTAAAAACGTTGGCCGAGCAAAGCTCGCAAGGGAGAAAGAAGCACAGACCACAGACCCGACCGGCCGACACTCATGTGCGGCAGCGCCTGTTTACGCGAACGAGCGCTGACCGGCCGCCACCGGGTTGGCGAGACGTAGGTCGGCGTCTTGAACGGTTTGGCGGAACGCGGCGCCAGACGTTTCTCGCCGATTAACGAGCGCTGCAGCAAGGTGCCGAACGCCTGACCCGGTTCCGCCTTGCTGACGACGTTGATCGTGGCGTCGCTGAACAGCCGCGCAATCAACTGCCGCCGCAGCCCTTCATCGAGGTCGGCAAACCTCAAGCCCAATTGGTCCTCGCCGTGATTGCGCATGACTTCAACGTCGAGCCAACCCAGTTTGTCGATCCACATCTGCCCGCACAGCCCCGGCTTGATCGAGGAGGCGAAGGCGCAGTTCAGCGACGCGCCGCTGAGGGAAATATCCACCAGACGCCCCGGCAGGACTTT
The DNA here is from genome assembly GCF_000802965.1 of Pseudomonas fluorescens. Classification (GTDB taxonomy): domain Bacteria; phylum Pseudomonadota; class Gammaproteobacteria; order Pseudomonadales; family Pseudomonadaceae; genus Aquipseudomonas; species Aquipseudomonas fluorescens_A. Next base: position 56,682 of record NZ_JSAK01000010.1, read on the forward strand.
GCCGCCGAAACGGAATCCAGTGGGTTTGTCGAACGGGAAACGCTCTTCACCGTGCAACCGTGGGCGATCGACGCAGGCCACCAGGGTTGCCAGGTTGTACACCAGCGCAACCACCGTCCAGCACAGGTTGAACAGCATGTTGCCGTCGAACGAAGCCGCCGTGCTGATCGCGATGTAAGCGCCAAACTGCGACAGCAGCGTCAAGGCCAGGAAAAACCCGAACAGCTTCCAGTGGACCATCGTTTTCGTTCGGTCGAGGCCCTTGGCGGTGACTTTGAACGGTCGCCCGAACGGGCGAATCATGGCGCTGGCGATGGTCGCCGTAACCGCCAACGAGGCAACAATCTGCGTGACCTCGGTAAAAATCGGCAAGGTTCGCCGGTCCGTCACCCACGTCCCGTAGCCCCAAAAGGCAATCAACGCCGGCATGCCGAACGCCAGGAAATCCACCGGGTTGGCGTAGAAACCCGCGATGCCGAAGTACCAGTACAGCACTGGCGACACCAGCATCATCAAAATGAACGGCTTGGAAAACCAATGCATCAGGCCGTGGACATAGTGCAGCCGGTCATTAAGCGTGTAGCCGCTGCCGCGCAACGGCCCATCCTTGAGCAGCGCTACCTGGATCGTGCCCAGGCACCAGCGCCCGCGCTGATTGATGTATTCGGTCAAACCTTCGGCGGACAAACCGATGGACAGACGCTCGTTCAACCAGCGCGTGACGTAGCCTTTTTGCAGCAAACGGTAGGTCGTGTAGATGTCTTCGCAGACCGAGCCTGTAGGAAAACCGCCGACTTCGGTAATCAAATCGCGCCGCACCACGAAGGAAGTGCCGACACAAAACGCCGCGTCCCAACCGTCCTTGGCCGGTTGAAACACGTCGAAGAACACCCGCTGTTCATCCACCCAACAAGCCGACGTCCCGAGGTTGTGCTGAATCGGATCGGGGTTGTAGTAGAACTGCGGCGTTTGCACCAGGCCAACCCTGGGGTCGTCAAACAGTCCCAAGGTGCGCAAGAGGATCGGCTGCTGCGGCGCAAAGTCGGCGTCGAGCACCAGGATGTACGGCGCATTGCTCAGGGCTGCCGACTGCTGCAAACCGTTGTTGAGGTTGCCGGCCTTGGCGTGGGAATTGTCCGGACGTCGCGCGTACTGCACGCCGACCTTGGCACAGTAGTCACGCAACCAGTCGCGCCGGGTATCGTCGAGCACCCAAATAGTGAAGTTCGGGTAGTCGATGGCCTGCGCGGCGATTATGGTTTTTTCGAGGATTTCGAGGCCTTCGTTGTAGGTGGCGATGAAAATATCCACCGCCGGCACCGCATTGCCTTGCGCTCGCAGACGTCGCTCGCCGGCATCGGCCTCTTTGCGGTGATCCGTGCGACAGAGCATCACCACGATGGAAAAGAGTGTGTAACCAATCGCTAACATCTCGAAGAACAAGAAGGCATAGGCCCAAACCGTGGCAAATCCGGAATGCCCGTCGGGCAAGGTGTCGCGAATCCGCCAGGCCGCATAGTTGACCAGCAACAACGCAGTGACGGCACCGAACCCGGCCCGCGCGGCCCATTGATCACGGTGGGTCAGGCAGGTGAACAGAATCACCGCCGCCAGCGTCCAGAAATTGATTTGCAGCAGTTGCAGCGAGTCCAGTGCCAGCATGTCAGTCAGCCTCTTGCGAACCGGTAAAGGGATTGACGCCGGTGGCTGCAATCGCTGCCCACGCTGTGGCGCCCAAGTGAGGCAAGTGGTAATAGAAAAAATCGTTGGTGACCGAGTCCGGGCCTATGGCCAGCCCGGTACTAATGCGCGGGGCCGGCGTTGCGAATAGCCAGCCGTTACCGGCCTGCTGGGCCAGCAGCACGCTCCACAACGGCTGGGCTTTGTCACTCAGGCCACTCAAGCGCGCCACCGCAGCGGCTTGTGCAGTGCCCTCGGTCCACAAGCCATCGGGGTCGCGGTTGAAACCGTAACCTTCGCCGGCGCGGTGAGCGTGATCGATGAAGGCGAAGACCCGCCGCCAATCCTTGGGTGGATCATGCAAGGCGATCAGGGGCCAGATCTGCGCGTCGAGCCCCGAGCGCACGCGATCCGAAGTCTGGCCATCCTCGCCAGTGCCGATCAGGAAGCGCCCTTCCCCTTCGTCCCATTGGCTCGAAACAAACTGCCGGGCAATCCGGGCCTGTTTAGCCGAATCCTGATTCGGCGCCACTGCATCGAGGGCCGACCAGGCAGCGGCGAGGTCAACATTGTGCTCGGTGGATTTCCAGTTCTGCTGGATCTGCTTGGAAAAGTACCCGTAGTAGCCACCGCTGAAACCGGCGGGCGATTGGCCGTCGTAGGTTTTTTGCTGCGACCAGTGCAGGACTTTTCGCGCGGCCTCCAGGTAAGACGCCTCACCGCTCTGGCGATACGCCTCCAGCAACGCCAACGCCGCCCACGCCTGATTGCCGGTGGCGCTGCTGACTTGATAAGCGTCCTGATTCCAGGCGTTGCGCTCGACACTCCAGTAACCCGGCAACTTCATCGACGGCGCGCCCACGGCCCCGGCGGCATAGGCATTGCGCAGGCGTCCGTCCTGATACTCAGGATCGTGCAGCGTGGCGAACGCCAATGCATCGGCAATCCGCCGCGCCGACTCAGGCTTGCCGCAGGCAAACAAGGCAATGCTCGCCAGTGCGTTGTCGTAGGTGAACGCCACGCCGCGCAAGGCCAGGATCGGCGCCGGATGACCATCCTGCGGCGGGTAACTGGCCACCAGCACCGGCCCCGCCGGCAAAGAGGTCACTGCTTGATCCAGCGCGGCACAGGTCACCGCCGCCAGTTGCGGCCGTGCTTGCGCCGCCATGGCGGGCGCTCCATTGGTGATCAGCATCACGCCCAATACTCCGCGCAAAAACATGTTCATGGGCGCGATACCTCGGCGCTGGCCCACAACCCGGGATTGCAGGTCATGGCTCGCTGGCTATCTGTCAGGTCCGCGGCAAACGTGCCGACCACGTACACCGAGTTCTGCTCGGCATAGGGGAACGGCACACTGTAGGTGTTGGCGCGAATGTCCGACGTGCTGGACAGCAACTGCACCACACTGGCTTTGAGCGGTTGATCCAGGCCTCGAATCTTCACCGTGAGCACGCTGTCGCGATCGATCTTGCTGGCCATGCGCTCAGGGAACACCGCAATCACATAGCTCTGCCCGCAATCGGTGGCGCGCAGCAACGTCGAGCCGGCTTGCACCAGCGTGCCCTGAGGCGCCAGCAACTCCTGGACGGTGCCGGGGGAATAAGCCACGACGTCGTAGCCGGCCATCAACTTGACCCGGTTTTGTTCGGTTTCGATCAGTTGATTGAGGTTGTCGAGTTCCTGTTGATAGGTCGCCCGGTTGCGCGCCTGATTTTCAAGGCTGAGTTTGAGCGTGGTCATTTGCGCACTGAGATCGAACATGCGCAGTTGATCGGGATCGAGGTAGACCTGTTTGTTCGCCGCACTGACGTCACCATCAGTGATCCGCAACTGCGAACGCACCGATTCGGCGGCACCTTGCAACGAAGCCAACTGAGCTTTCGACGAAGCGACCACCGCGCCACTCACCGCCCCCTGGACGAACAACTCCAGATTACGTTCGACGGTTTCCTGGGCATCGATCAATCGCGCGCTGGCGGCACTGTTCTCGGCTTTGAGGGCTTTTTGGGTGAAGAGCTGGCGGGTGTGAAATGCGGCCTGGTATTGCTGACTGGTTTTCTCCAGCTCCTGGTAATAACGCTGATCGTGCTCGGCCTGACTGGCTGAAGACGACAGCTGCTGCTCCAGAGTCAGGCGCCGGGTTTGCAGGGTGAGTAACGTTTCCTGGTTCGCCCGGGGGTTTTCCACCACGGCGATTTTCTGGCCCTGACTGAACGTCACACCCGGCTTGACCGCCAGGGAACTCACCACGCCATCGATCGGAGTGGTCAACAGAATCACCGGCGCATTCAGAATCGCCCGGGTAGCAGAAGCCGACACCAGTGGCATGAGCAAGGTCGACAATAACAGCCAGATGATGAAACCAAGGACACCCAAACCCACCAGGCGGGGCAACAGCGACAATAACTTCGAGCGTTCTTCTGCCATGTTTGACTCTCCCTAAAGACCAACCGCATATCAGCCAGGCAATAAGGAGCCGTGACTGCGAAAACACTTTTGGCAGGGTGAGCAAAACGCAATTGATCTTTGCACGGCAATTAAGCCGACGCTGATTATGTGATTTTTATTGTGATGTGAGCGGGAATGGGATTCCCGTCTTTTTGGAGAGTTGCTGTGTAGCACTACTTTTGTGTTGCCCGAGGCAGAGCGGGCGGTGTCATGGGCGACACTAGATTCAGTGCTTTGGGGTGTCAAGCATTCGAATGAAACAATTAAATGGCGTCAAATATGTAGCGGCTTGATGATTGGATCCACGTCATGTGTTCAAGCCGAATTGCTCTGCAACCTGTTATTTTTTCTGGAGGTTTATATTTTTAATTGAGAATTGAACTTTGTATCGAATTTTAGATAATTCTTAAATTACGACTAGAAAGATTAAATTGATATAAGTCACCCACAGTCGGGCTGGGGGGACGGGCTTCACTCATGCTTTGGCATCTTTCAAGGGCTCGCGCTATCCGTGCTGCATTGTTTCAAGCGATCCGAATCAGTAACGATGCCTTCGCTGAGATCAATATCGCCATTTGAATCAAGATAGATGTGCGTAGTGGACCATTTCGGGGATATATTGACGCAGTGCCGGAGATCCTTATCATTCCACCAAGAGATCTCCATGAAAAACTTCTCATCTGGAAACAAGAACCCATAATCCCGTGTACTGCTGCCTGGGGGAAGGCGCCCTTTGTAAATCCGGTGCTGTACATTCCAGATGAACCGCAGTTCATCCACGCCGTTCTTGGAGTAATGGACCGTTGCAGCAGGCAGCACAATAATTCGCCAGAGGACAATCATCAAAAACAGCAGCAGGGGAATTAATAGCGGTAGCAGCAGAATCCATAGCCACCGAATGTAACGTAAACTGGATTTACTTGCTGAGGTGGACACGGACTCCACCCCCCAATTTTATCGAGCAATTCCCAACACTTCATTCATGATGATCAACGCTATTGTCAGAAGCCAATTTTGGCGCCTATCAGGGGCGCGCGGTATCCGTGATACATTGTTTCAAGCGATTCAAATCAGTGCCGCTGGTTTCGCTGAGATCAATATCGCCATTGGCATCAAGATAGATATCCGTATTAGGCCACTTCGGAGTTATGTTTACGCAATGGGCGCGAACATTTTTACTCCACCAGGAGATTTCCATAAAAAATTTATCATCCGGAAATAGATGGCCGTTATCGACTGTGCCTCCGCCGGGCTGCATTCCTCCTTTGTATACCCGATCCTGGACATTCCAAATATATCTGAGCTCCTCCTTTCCACTCTCAGGATAGTGGATAGTTACCGTAGGTAATGCAATATCCCAATGACTGATGGCCAGATACACAACTGGAATCCACAACCACTTTTTGAGAGATCTACCTCTTTTACGTACAGGAGTGAACACGTACTCCATCCCCCCAGTTTTCAGGTGCAACTGCCAGCACTTCGCTCATAATGATCTGAGCTGTTACCCCGCCGCTAGCGTATCGACTGGCGAGTTTCACACCGATACTTATTGCCACCCTATCAGCTATATCGTCAAATGCCCGCATCCCATCAAATAGATTCGCAGTTAAATGCGGACCTGGGTACTTCTTACTGTCTTCAATCCACCGTTTTGTGTCCGAGCCAATTTGTTCAACTCCAGCACCATCCAACAATACGCTTTCTGAAAGCCCACCTGCTATACCGACGTATCCATAATGGATGTTCGACCAAATATCGTAGTAATACTCGTATAGGCCCTGCTTGTGCCTGACGTCATCGTCGTACATCGCCCTCAGCTTCGGCTTGTGATCCCACTCCATATTTTGACCCACTTGCTTAGTCCAGATCGCCATCGCCTGAAGCTTTTGTGTCCATTCTATGCCATTGAAAATTCGGTGGTCCGGCCAGCCTGGCGTGCCAGGGTAACGACCGAAACTTCCTGGCTTCTGCGCTGCTGTCGTAGCTCAACAGCTCTTTCATTTTCAACACGGCCGGATGCTTGATGTTCCGATTCATCTCACCAGCGATGTAGCTGGCCAGCGCTTCCATTTGGTCTGGATGGTTACAGACTTTACTTGCACCAAGGTCGCCGAGTGGGGAAGCGACTTTATCTGCCAGCTTCGGATCCACCACCTGGGGCCTGGTTGTAAAGCTGTTAGCAACCGGGGTCGCGGGTGAGCTTGCGACCCCGGTGGCCGGCTGCGCAGAGGCTTCATTGCTTTCATAGGTGGCCGTGAGCACCGCGGGGATCAGTCGGGCTCTACAGGGGCAATTGCTGTAACTGTCCAGCGTACCAGCCATGGCCTTTCCATGACTGATCATATGCGAAACGCCACCGACAATCCGATAGGTCTTCCCGTCTTTTCCACAGGTGACGCGATCACCATCGCGGGTGTGGGCAATGCCATACATCATGATCCGGGTGTCACCATCGAGAACCTTGCCACCACAGGTAGTTCGGTCATTCAAACCGATGAAATGTCCTTCTCTCATTGAATTTCTTCTCCATGAAGTCCGGCCGAAGGTTTACGACCTTGGGTTGTGACCGTCAGCTGCCTGATCATTCAAGTAGGCAACTGCGTGGCTTCATCGCTCAGTCCGCGATAGAGGCAGAAAATCTTCGGCGGTCGACACACCTTCACGCGCGATAAACAAGAAGCCGTCTTGCAGCGTATTGATGATCTCGTCGCCATTGCTGAGTACGCTGCCGACCAGCGCCACATCATTGTTGCCTTGCCCGGCGCCCGTGATGATCTGCGCCGTACTGCCATCGGCATACAGGACGTAGTCGCCTTTGCGCGCTGCGCGCACCGCCCGCCCATCTTCCAGTTTGAATTCCAGCGGCCCCGTCCCTTGCTGGATCACACCGCCGTTACGAGTGTGGCTACCCTCTGTGGCGCACCGGAAAATGGCGATAGCGGGATGGGTGTCGATGTAAGCCTGCTGCTCACAAACAACCGCCCGGGCCTGTTCACTGAATTGCGCAATTCGCTGTTCAGTGAAATGAGGTTTGTCCAGACTGCGCAGATACTCTGGAGAAATATCGTTGGTATACGAGGGCTGCAAGAGTGCATTCATTTCAAACTCCCTATTCCTGGAAGGTGTTCAGAAATGATGCAATGGACGCTGACAGCGTTGCGACTCCCACAGCGAGGTCAAAAAGACGATTAAGAAGTTTCGTCAAAAGAAACAATCCTTTTCCTACAAGAGTGTTTCCAAGGTTGAGTTATTCGGGAAGAAAAGTCTGAAAGGCGCACAAACAAAAACGCCCCGACCTAAGTCGGGGCGTTTTCATGTGCAGCTAAGGCTTAGCGAGGGAATGCTGGCGGGTTTACACCGGCCATGTCTTCCATCACGCGAACCACCTGGCAGCTGTAACCGAATTCGTTGTCGTACCAGACGTACAGAACAACGCGGTTATCCTGGGTGATGGTCGCCTCTGCGTCCACAACACCAGCATGGCGCGAGCCAACGAAGTCAGTGGAAACCACTTCCTGCGAATTGACGTAGTCGATTTGCTTATGCAGATCGGAGTGCATGGCCATCTGGCGCAGGTACTCGTTGATCTCTTCGCGGGTGGTGGCCTTTTCCAGGTTCAGGTTCAGGATGGCCATCGACACGTTCGGCGTAGGAACGCGAATCGCGTTGCCGGTCAGCTTGCCCTTCAACACTGGCAGTGCCTTGGCGGCTGCGGTGGCGGCACCGGTTTCGGTGATGACCATGTTCAGCGGCGCGGCGCGGCCACGACGGCTGCCCTTGTGGAAGTTGTCGATCAGGTTCTGGTCGTTGGTGAACGAGTGAACGGTTTCAACGTGGCCGTTGACGATGCCGTACTTGTCATTCACCGCTTTCAGCACCGGCACGATGGCGTTGGTGGTGCAGGAAGCGGCCGAGATGATCTTGTCTTCCGGGGTGATGTCGCCATGGTTGATGCCGTGAACGATGTTCTTCAGCGCGCCTTTACCAGGTGCGGTGAGGATCACGCGGGCAGCGCCCGGGCAGGCCAGGTGCTGACCCAGACCGTCGGCGTCGCGCCATACACCGGTGTTGTCGACGATCAGAGCGTTTTCGATGCCGTACTGGGTGTAGTCGACTTCAGCCGGGCTCTTGGCGTAGATAACCTGGATCAGGTTGCCGTTGGCGGTGATGGTGTTGTTGGCTTCATCGATGGTGATGGTGCCGTCGAACGGACCATGCACCGAGTCACGACGCAGCAGGCTGGCACGTTTGACCAGATCGTTCTCGGCGCCCTTGCGGACAACGATGGCGCGCAGACGCAGGCCGTCGCCACCACCGGTTTTCTCGATCAGGATGCGCGCCAGCAGACGGCCGATACGACCGAAGCCGTACAGGACAACGTCGGTGCCTTTGCGGGCGGAAGCGTTCTGCTGGCCAACCACGTCGGCCATTTCATCACGGACGAACTGCTCGGCAGTACGGCCATTGGCTTCAGCCTTGAATTTGGAGGCCAGCTTGCCCAGGTCTACCGAAGCGGCGCCGAGCTTGAGCTCGCTCATCGCTTTGAGCAGCGGGAATGTTTCGTGGACGGACAGCTCGCTGTCGTCGGACTGACGGTGACGAGCAAAGCGGTGAGCTTTGAGAATCGCAATGACTGAACGATTGATCAGGCTGCGGCCATAGATCGAGCTCACCACGTTGTTATTGCGGTAGAGCTGACCGATAAGCGGAATCATCGCTTCTGCGAGTGCTTCACGGTCGATCCATTCACCAAGACACTGGTCGGGCTTCTGAGTCACGGGAACCTTCCACATGTAGGGGCAGAAAAAAGGGGCTACATTATGCCGCCGAGTGACTCGTGTAGCAATGCGCGCTTGTCGCTCTTCCCGTAACAAAATCCCGATCAAAAAAATTACGCCTCGCTGAAGCCCAATAAAACCGCGGCCTCCAGCATCGTCAATTTTTTGGGGACAGCGCAACCTTGTCCGTAACCATCCGTAACACTGGTTGTTTTTGCCACTACATATTCGCCAGATTTCACTAAAAAACGCCGCGATTTTGTCTTTACCACTACATTTCGCCTTACCCGCGTAATAGACACATCTGCAACTGACAGCCGGCACCCGAGGCCGCTACAATTACCGACTTTGTCGCAACGCTTGGAGCTCAACCTTCCGTGCCCGTTCTGCGTCTACCGCTTCTCCCTGCCGCGGCAGGTAAACAGCACTGGGGCAACCTGCCCGGTGCCGCCCTGAGCCTGGCCATTGCCGAGGCCGCCAGCGCTGCCAAGCGCTTTACCCTGCTGCTGACCGCCGACAGCCAAAGCGCCGAACGGCTGGAACAGGAGCTGAGTTTCTTCGCCCCGGATTTGCCTGTACTGCATTTCCCCGACTGGGAAACCCTGCCCTACGACCTGTTCTCGCCGCACCAGGACATCATTTCCCAGCGTATCTCGGCACTTTATAGATTGCCGGAGCTGAGTCATGGCGTGCTGGTGGTGCCGATCACCACCGCCCTGCACCGTCTGGCGCCGACCAAGTTTTTGCTCGGCAGCAGCCTGGTGCTGGATGTCGGCCAGAAGCTCGACGTCGAGCAAATGCGCACCCGCCTCGAAGCCACCGGTTATCGCTACGTCGATACCGTATATGAACATGGCGAATTCACCGTGCGCGGCTCGCTGATCGATCTGTTTCCGATGGGCAGCAAACTGCCATACCGGATCGACCTGTTCGACGACGAAATCGAAACCCTGCGCACCTTTGACCCGGAAAACCAGCGCTCCATCGACAAGGTCGACTCGGTCAAGCTGCTGCCGGCCAAGGAATTCCCGCTGCAGAAAGAAGCGGTCACCCGTTTCAAGGCGCGGTTCCGCGAGCGGTTCGATGTCGACTTCCGTCGCTGCCCGATCTTTCAGGACTTGAGCAGCGGGATTACCCCGGCCGGTATCGAGTACTACTTGCCGCTGTTCTTCGAAGAAACCTCGACCCTGTTCGATTACCTGCCCCAGGACACGCAAGTGTTCTCGCTGCCAGGCATCGAACAGGCCGCCGAGAACTTCTGGAACGACGTGCGCAATCGCTATGAAGAGCGGCGTGTTGATCCGGCCCGTCCTTTATTGCCGCCCGCCGAACTGTTCCTGCCGGTAGAAGACTGCTTCGCGCGCCTGAAAAACTGGCCGCGGGTGGTGGCGAGCCAGCAGGACTTGGAAAGCGGCGCCGGCCGCGAACGCTTCCCCGCGCGCGAACTGCCGAACCTGGCCATCGAAGCCAAGGCCACCCAGCCATTGGCGGCACTGGCCGGTTTCCTCGACGAGTTCCCCGGTCGCGTGCTGTTCACCGCCGAGTCCGCGGGCCGACGCGAAGTGCTGCTGGAACTGCTGGAACGCTTGAAACTGCGACCGAAAACCGTCGACAGCTGGCCTGACTTTGTTGCCGGCAAAGAGCGCCTGGCGATCACCATCGCGCCACTGGATGAAGGTCTGGTGCTGGACGATCCGGCCCTGGCGCTGGTTGCCGAAAGTCCATTGTTCGGGCAGCGCGTGATGCAGCGCCGTCGCCGCGAAAAACGTGCCGACGCCAATAACGACGCGGTCATCAAGAACCTTACCGAGCTGCGCGAAGGCGCACCGGTGGTGCACATCGATCACGGCGTCGGTCGCTACCTCGGTCTCGCGACTTTGGAGATCGACAGCCAGACCGCCGAATTCCTCGCCCTGGAATACGCCGAGGGCGCCAAGCTCTACGTGCCGGTGGCCAACCTGCATTTGATCGCCCGCTACACCGGCAGCGACGATGCACTCGCCCCGCTGCACCGCCTCGGTTCCGAGACCTGGCAGAAAGCCAAGCGCAAAGCCGCCGAACAGGTGCGCGACGTCGCGGCCGAGTTGCTCGACATCTATGCCCGCCGCGCCGCCCGTGAAGGCTATGCCTTCGCCGACCCGAAAGCCGATTACGCCACGTTCAGCGCCGGTTTTCCGTTCGAAGAAACCCCGGACCAGCAAACCACCATCGAAGCCGTGCGCGAAGACATGCTCGCGCCCAAGCCGATGGATCGCCTGGTGTGCGGCGACGTCGGCTTCGGCAAGACCGAAGTGGCCATGCGCGCTGCATTCATTGCCGTGCACGGCGGCCGCCAGGTAGCGATTCTGGTGCCGACCACCCTGCTCGCCCAACAACACTACAACAGCTTCCGCGACCGCTTCGCCGACTGGCCGGTGACCGTGGAAGTGATGAGTCGCTTCAAGTCGACCAAGGAAGTGAACGCTGCCGTCGCCGATCTCGCCGAAGGCAAGATCGACATCGTCATCGGTACGCACAAGCTGCTGCAGGACGACGTGAAGATCAAAAACCTCGGCCTGGTGATCATCGACGAGGAACACCGTTTCGGTGTGCGTCAGAAAGAACAGCTCAAGGCCCTGCGCAGTGAAGTCGACATCCTGACCCTGACCGCCACGCCGATTCCGCGCACGCTGAACATGGCCGTGTCGGGCATGCGCGACCTGTCGATCATCGCCACGCCACCGGCCCGACGCCTGTCGGTGCGGACCTTCGTCATGGAGCAGAACAAGAGCACGGTCAAAGAGGCCTTGCTCCGTGAGCTGCTGCGTGGCGGCCAGGTTTATTACCTGCACAACGACGTGAAGACCATCGAGAAATGCGCCGCCGACCTCGCCGAACTGGTGCCGGAAGCACGGATCGGCATCGGCCACGGGCAGATGCGCGAACGCGAACTCGAACAGGTGATGAGCGACTTCTACCACAAGCGCTTCAACGTGTTGATCGCCTCGACCATCATCGAGACCGGCATCGACGTGCCGAGCGCCAACACCATCATCATCGAGCGTGCCGACAAATTCGGCCTGGCACAGCTGCACCAGTTGCGCGGCCGCGTTGGACGCAGCCACCACCAGGCGTACGCCTACCTGCTGACGCCACCGCGCCAGCAAATCACTGCGGACGCGGAAAAACGCCTGGAAGCGATTGCCAACACCCAGGACCTTGGCGCGGGCTTCGTGCTTGCCACCAACGACCTGGAAATCCGTGGTGCCGGCGAACTGCTCGGTGATGGTCAGAGCGGGCAGATCCAGGCCGTTGGATTCACTCTGTACATGGAAATGCTCGAGCGCGCGGTGAAGTCTATCCGCAAGGGCGAGCAACCGAACCTCGATCAACCGCTGGGCGGGGGTCCGGAAGTCAACTTGCGCGTACCGGCGTTGATTCCCGAAGACTATCTGCCGGACGTTCACGCACGGCTGATTCTCTACAAGCGCATCGCCTCGGCCAGCGATGAGGAAGGCCTCAAGGATCTGCAAGTGGAGATGATCGACCGTTTCGGCCTGTTGCCGGAGCCGACCAAGAATCTGATGCGCATCACTGCGCTGAAATTGCAGGCGGAGTTGCTGGGCATCAAGAAAGTCGATGGCGGCCCGCAGGGTGGTCGAATCGAGTTTGCGACGCAGACGCCGGTCGACCCGCTGACGCTGATCAAGCTGATCCAGAGCCAGCCAAAACGCTACAAATTCGAAGGGGCCACGATGTTTAAGTTCCAGGTTCCGATGGAGCGCCCGGAAGAGCGCTTTAATACTGTAGAGGCGCTGTTCGAGCGCCTCATTCCGAAAACTGCTTGAAGGACGCCGCATGCGCCTGTTTCGCTCACTGACCTTATTGATGACGTTGGTCGCACCCTCGGTATTTGCCGATGATCTGTATCAGATTGAAATGATTCTGGTGCGGCAGAATGCCGTGCCGGCGATTGTCAGCCGTGCCGCGCCGGAAGACTGGGCCGCTGGCGCGCAAGCCGTCAGCCCCGACAGCCTGCGAACGCCGAGCCTCAATGGCGAAGTGGAAAAGCTGACCGCCAGCAATGAATACACCGTGCTACTGCACAAAGCCTGGCAACAAAACCTCGGCGAGGAAGCCACCAAAGTCGCGATCAGCGACGGCAAGGAACAATATGGTCAGTTCCCGATCGAGGGTACGCTGAGCATGAAACTGGGGCGCTTCACCGACGTCGATGCGGATTTCTGGGTCAACCAAATCGACGTCAACGGTATGGTCACCGCTAGCGAACGCCTGAAGCAGGAAAGCCACACCAAGAACGGCCAGTTGAACTTCCTCGACAACGGCCACCTCGGCCTGCTGATCAAGATCACCTCGCTGACCGCCCCTGCACCCCGAGCAGCTCCCGAAGAAATTCCGGACTGATTGACTCTTATGTCAGCGACCCTGAGCAAACCCCTGGCACCATCCTGGGTCAGCCGATTCAAAGAACAGAGCCTGGAGCGTGGCCGCCGCTACGCTCTGGAGAACCGCGTCAGGATCGTCGAGGCCGGCGACGCCACCATCATCGCGGCTTGCGAAGGCTCTGGCGGTAACGTTTACCGTCAGACCATTCGCCTGCGCGAGTCGGCTAAAGGCACTTTGCTGATGGTCGACGCCACCTGCTCTTGCCCGGTCCACAGCAACTGCAAACACTGTGCGGCGGTATTGCTCCAGGTGCAGGAAACCCTCGATTACCCCGCCGCCGCCAAAGACGCCGAGCTTCTGGAAAAACTCCAGGCCGTATTGGAAAACCGAAATCCGAAAGCGCCGCCGCAAGTGCTGGTGGATAACGTGCAACCGGTACCGCGCCTGTGGCTGGCGAGTATCGAGTTCAGCGCTTTCGAACCGCGCAATGGCAGGATGCAACGCTACATCCAGCACCGTGCGGCGCTGTCCTTCAGCTATCTGGATGAATACGTTTCCGGGCAGAAAAACACTGACATCCTGATTCGTCAGGAGACACAGACACTGCGGATAAAACGTCACCCGGAAGTGGAACAGTCCTACAGGGAACAGCTGCGAATCCTCGGCTTCAAAATCGCCACCCGCCAAAGCAAAGCCTTGCCGGAAAGTGCTGGCGAACTGTTTGAGATGGTCAACGACAGCGCCTGGCTGACCTTCACCCTCAACGAGCTGCCGAAGCTGCGCACCCAGGGCTGGGAGCTGCAAATCAACGAGGACTTCGGTTTCGACCTGACCGCCGTCGACGACTGGTACGCCACCGTCGAACAGGCGCCGGAGCGCGACTGGTTTGACCTGGAGCTTGGCATCATCGTCAACGGCGAACGGCTGAGTCTGCTGCCGATCCTGCTGAATTTGATGCGCTCTCACACCGAAATCCTCAACCCGGAACGCCTCGCCCGGCGGCGCGACGACGAGCTGATTCTGGTGAACATTCCCAACCGACCGAACTCCGAGTACGGACCTCTGCAAGTCGCCCTGCCCTTCGGCCGTTTGAAACCGGTGCTGGCGACACTCGGCGAGTTCTATCTGCAAGAGCCCGGCGAAACCACCTTACGCTTGAGCAAGGCTGATGCCACGCGTCTGAATCCGTTGGAAGACCTGCCGCTGCTGTGGGAAGGCGGCGAACAGATTCGCAGCTTTGCCCAGCGCCTGCGGGACATCAAGGACTACACCGCCACAGTGCCGGAAGGCTTGAATGCGACGCTGCGCCCGTATCAGCTGGAAGGCCTGAGCTGGATGCAGTCGCTGCGGCAGCTGGAAGTCGGCGGGATCCTTGCGGATGACATGGGCCTGGGTAAAACCCTACAAACCCTGGCGCACGTTCTTACCGAAAAAAACGCCGGACGCCTCGACCGGCCGTGCATGGTGGTGATGCCTACCAGTTTGATCCCCAACTGGCTCGACGAAGCAGCGCATTTCACACCGCAACTCAAAGTGCTGGCGCTCTACGGCGCCAGTCGCAAAAAACATTTCGAGCATCTGGCCGATTACGACCTGATCCTGACCACCTACGCATTGCTGCCCAAAGACGTCGAACGCCTGGCGGCGCAGCCGTTGCACATATTGGTGCTGGATGAAGCGCAGTACATCAAGAACCCGAACAGTAAGGCCGCCCAGGCTGCGCGCGAGCTGAATGCCCGTCAGCGACTGTGCCTGAGTGGCACACCTCTGGAAAACCACCTGGGCGAACTGTGGTCGCTGTTTCACTTCTTGCTGCCCGGTTGGCTTGGCGATGTAAAAAGCTTCAACCGCGACTACCGCGTGCCGATTGAAAAGCGCACCAGCGAAGTCAGACTTCAGCACCTCAATGGTCGGATCAAACCCTTCCTGCTGCGTCGCACCAAGGAACAGGTCGCCACCGAGTTGCCGCCAAAAACCGAGATCATCCATTGGGTCGAACTCAATGAAGCGCAACGCGACGTGTACGAAACCATGCGCCTGGCCATGGACAAGAAAGTCCGCGACGAGATCACCCGCAAAGGCGTGGCACGCAGTCAGATCATCATTCTTGAAGCGCTGCTGAAATTGCGCCAGGTGTGCTGCGACTTACGCCTGGTCAACGACGCCACCCCGCCGGCTCGCGGCAGTACGTCGGGCAAGCTCGATAGCTTGATGGAAATGCTCGAAGAGCTGTTCGAGGAAGGCCGGCGGATTCTGCTGTTCTCGCAGTTCACGTCGATGCTGGCGCTGATCGAGGTCGAACTGAAGAAGCGCGGTGTTGAATACGCCTTGCTGACTGGGCAGACCCGGGACCGACGTTCGCCGGTGAAAGACTTCCAGAGCGGCAAGCGTCAGATTTTTCTGATCAGCTTGAAGGCTGGTGGCGTAGGTTTGAACCTGACGGAAGCAGACACGGTGATTCATTACGATCCGTGGTGGAATCCGGCGACGGAAAATCAGGCGACCGACCGGGCCTACCGCATCGGGCAAGAGAAACCGGTGTTTGTTTACAAATTGATTGCGCGCGGCACGGTTGAAGAAAAAATTCAGCACCTGCAAAAGGAAAAATCCGACCTTGCGGCGGGCGTGCTGGATGGGCGTCAGGCGGGGGACTGGAAAATGCAGAATGATGACATTGAGGCGTTGTTTGCGCCGTTGCCGGATAAGCTGGAGAAGCGCTGAGTTCAGCGCCTGACAAATCGCTATCGAGGGCGAGCCACGCTCCTACAGGGTCGGTGCTGGTCACAAATTCTGTGATCGACTCGATACCTGTGGGAGCTGGCTTGCCAGCGATAGGTTCAACTCGGTGCTGTAGTCTGACTCAACCCTTGAGCACTCGCGCCAACGTCGACTTCACCTTGCCCATCCCGTCATGCAAGGCCTGCTCGATCTCGGCCATGGTAATCACCGCCGTCGACTTGCCCGCTGCCGGGTTCACCACCAGCGCCAGACACGCGTAATCCAGTTCCAGCTCACGAGCGAGGGCCGCTTCCGGCATGCCGGTCATGCCGACGATGTCACAACCGTCACGCTCCAGCCTGGCGATTTCAGCGACGGTTTCCAGCCGTGGGCCCTGGGTGCAGGCATACACACCATGACTGCTGTAGCCAACGCCTTCAGCCGCCAGCGCCGCGATCAATTGCTGACGCAGCGGCTCGCTGTACGGGTAGCTGAAGTCGATGTGGGTGACCTGCTCCAGGTCATCGGCGAAATAGGTGTGCTCGCGACCGCTGGTGTAGTCGATCAACTGATGCGGGACGCAGAAATGCCCGGTCCCCATCGCAGAATGAATTCCACCCACCGCGTTGACCGCGAGAATTGCCTCGGCCCCGGCTTGCTTCAGCGCCCAGAGATTGGCGCGGTAATTCACCTGATGGGGCGGAAAACGGTGCGGGTGACCGTGACGGGCGAGGAACAGCACTTCCTTGCCAGCGTACTCGCCGATCTGCACTTCGGCGGAAGGCGCGCCGTAAGGGGTGTCCACCGCCAATGACTGACGAATGCTCAGGCCTTCGAGTTGAGTCAGGCCGGTGCCACCGATAATCGCGTAAACCGTCATAACGAACAGTCCTTAATCAATCAATTGAGCTTCTTTGAGCGCGCCGACGGCTGCCAGCCAACGCGGGTCTTGACGGTATTCAGTGCTCGCAAACGACTGACCACGCATGCGCGCAATGCGCTCGGAAGGCTTGACCTTCAGGCGCTGGGCCGCGCTCAGCGCCAGTTCGGCGGCAGCGCGATCGTTGCACACCAGGCCCATGTCGCATCCGGCGGTTAACGCTGCTTCAATGCGGCTGGCAGCATCGCCTACTACGTGGGCGCCGGCCATGGACAAGTCGTCACTGAAAATCACACCGTCGAATTGCAACTCACCGCGCAGGATATCCTGCAACCAACGACGGGAAAAACCGGCTGGCTGGGAATCGACTTGCGGGTAAATAACGTGCGCCGGCATGACCGCAGCCAGCTGCTTGCTCAATTTGGCGAAAGGCACCAGGTCATTGGCGCGAATCTGGTCGAGGCTGCGCTCATCGTTGGGGATTGCGACGTGGGAATCCGCTTCAGCCCAACCGTGACCGGGGAAATGCTTGCCGGTCGCGGCCATGCCGGCGCTGTTCATACCGCGGATAAATGCGCCTGCCAGCAGGGCTGCGCGCTCCGGGTCACCTTCGAACGAGCGGGTACCAACTACGGCGCTGCGCTGGTAATCGAGATCCAGCACCGGGGCAAAACTCAGATCCAGGCCTACGGCCAACACTTCGGTCGCCATGATCCAGCCACACTGCTCAGCCAGATACTCGGCATTGTGGTTATCGGCAATGGCACGCATGGCGGGCAATCGCACGAAGCCCTGACGCAGACGCTGCACCCGCCCGCCCTCCTGATCCACCGCCAGCAGCAGATCAGGACGAATGGCGCGAATCGAAGCGCTCAATTCGCGGACCTGACGCGGGTTTTCAATGTTGCGGGCGAAAATGATCAGACCGCCTACTTCGGGTTGACGCAGCAATTGGCGATCTTCAGCCGTCAGCCAGGTACCGGCGACGTCCACCATCAACGAGCCTTGCAGGCCAGCAGTCATAGAGATTCCTTGATAACGAAGAACCCGGCTCGCACGAATTCGCCGCCATGGGCGATGCCCGGCAGGTCGGCGATAAAAATTGGGAGCGGATTCAGAACGAGAGTCGACATGGGCGGCTAGCTTAGCGGATGTCAGCTGCCGCGCCCACCTGTGTGCGGTTAAACCTTGGCGGCAACCGGTGTCGACTTGCTGCGCGGACGCAACTGCGCGGCGGCCATGACCGTGTCGGTGACACCGGATTCGGCACGCATGCCAGCTGCCAGGAACGGCACCATCAGACGCATGACTTGCTCGATCGAGGTATTCACTCCGAAGTCGGTTTCGGCGATGGCGCGCAAGGCCTTGATACCGGACATGCTGAACGCCGCTGCACCTAGCATGAAGTGCACGCGCCAGAACAGTTCGATCGGCGGGATACGCGGCGCGGCTTCGTTGACCAGCATCATGTAACGGCGGAACACTTTCCCGTACATGTCTTCCAGATAACGACGCAAATGTCCTTGGCTCTGACTGAAGGCCAGCCCCAGCAAGCGCATGAAGATAGACAGATCGTTACCACTACGCGGTTGAACCACAAGGGCTTGCTCGACGAGGATCTCCAGCAGCTCCTCGAGCGTGGCCTTGTTCTCTGGCTTGGACTGTCGACGCTCCAGCTCTTTATCGAGGCTGATGCAGAATGGCCCGAGAAAACGCGAGAAGACCGCCTGAATCAGCGCCTTTTTCGAGCCGAAGTGATAATTCACCGCTGCCAGATTGACACCGGCCTTGCTGGTGATCAGACGCAACGAGGTTTCAGCGAAACCTTTTTCCGCGAACAACTGCTCGGCAGCATCGAGAATGCGTTCAACGGTTTCCGACTGGGCCATGGCTACTCCGCCTGACAAACACTTGTTTGAAACATACGTTTCAGCTTGTGTATTGTCAAGTCTGGCAGTTCTTTTTGGGAATGGTCGGTCAGCCATTTAACCACACAACCGCAAAGCTTCAATCAGCAGGCCGAACGACCGTCTAGCGGCGTGCAAAAAAAGGGGCATTGCCAAGACCGATTCACTGTATATAATCCCAGTCACTGTATAAAAAGACAGAGCGATCAATATGCTAAAGCTGACGCCACGCCAAGCAGAGATTCTGGCCTTCATCAAACGCTGCCTGGAAGACAATGGGTACCCG
This sequence comes from Pseudomonas fluorescens, assembly GCF_000802965.1. Classification (GTDB taxonomy): domain Bacteria; phylum Pseudomonadota; class Gammaproteobacteria; order Pseudomonadales; family Pseudomonadaceae; genus Aquipseudomonas; species Aquipseudomonas fluorescens_A. The sequence continues at coordinate 75,771 of NZ_JSAK01000010.1, forward strand.
CCGACCCGCGCGGAAATCGCTCAGGAACTGGGGTTCAAATCGCCCAACGCTGCAGAAGAGCATCTCAAGGCACTTGCCCGCAAAGGCGCGATCGAGATGACTCCCGGGGCTTCGCGCGGCATTCGCATTCCCGGCTTCGAAGCCAAGGCCGATGACTCCAGCCTGCCGATCATTGGCCGTGTTGCCGCTGGCGCACCGATCCTTGCGCAACAGCATGTCGAAGAGTCCTGCAACATCAACCCTGCTTTCTTCCATCCGCGCGCCGACTACCTGCTGCGCGTCCATGGCATGAGCATGAAGGACGTTGGCATTTTCGACGGCGACCTGTTGGCCGTCCACACCACCCGTGAAGCCCGCAATGGCCAGATCGTGGTAGCACGAATCGGCGACGAAGTGACCGTCAAGCGCTTCAAGCGTGATGGCAGCAAGGTCTGGTTGATTGCCGAAAACCCTGAATTCGCTCCAATTGAAGTGAACCTTAAAGATCAGGAACTGGTGATCGAAGGCTTGAGTGTCGGCGTCATTCGCCGCTAAAGGAGGCTTTATGCAGTTCCCACATACATCACAGCAAGCTCAACTGCCGCTGTTCGAGGCATTCATGGCCCCGCCATTGGCGCCGATCCTGAAGGAAGTGGTCGAGTCGCCGTGGAGCGCCGAGCCAGAGGTCTTCAGTGAATTGTCTCTGCGTGGTGCAGCCGGGAACTGCCTGAACCTTCTGGCACCGATCCTCAGGGAATTAAGTCAGGATCAGGATGCGCGCTGGCTGACACTCATCGCCCCACCCGCCAGCCTGACTCAGGCCTGGTTGCGGGACGCCGGCCTCAACCGCGAACGCATTCTGCTGCTGCAACCGCGCGGCACCCAGAGCGCCCAGCAGTTGACATGCGAAGCCCTTCGTCTTGGTCGCAGCCACACGGTCGTCAGCTGGCTCAACCCACTGAGCACAAACGCTCGCCAACAGTTAATCAGCGCCGCCCGAACCGGGGACGCACAAAGCCTGAACATTAAATTGGGTTAACTGACAAACACTGCGCACATTGATCTGTGCAAGGCTTCTCTAAGGAGAGAGAAGCCGATACAAAGCTGTACCCGAAAAAACCGACGGGCGGGATCAATGAAGGACCCGCGACCCCTCGTCCTTCTCGAATTCGCCTTCAACCATGCGCCCCGCCATCTGAACGCCGACGCTCAACATCGCCTTGGCGACTTCAACGTGCTGGCCTTGCAGGAACGCTTTGGCGTCCTCGGAGAAATCCAAAGTAACCAGAGAACCCTCGTCCTCAGCTCTGCGCAGCTCAATACGGCCGTCTGGTAACTCGACAATTTCTAGAAAGGACGTTGGCATAAAGGTGTGTTCTCCACGAAAGGCAGGGATTATATAGGCATCAGCCAGGCTTCGCTCGGGATCTTGACCAGATGCCATCGCAAAGAAACATCTATTAGCAATCATCCCTGAACGGAAAGCTCTTGAAGCTATCCGTCATCCGCTCAATCCTTCAGCACTCGTTCAAGCCTTCGCGAAAACGGAGCGCCAGGCTTTTAAGGTTTTGACGCCAGCTCTCCAGCTCCTCACGACTCAGTTCTTGAGGCGCCTCTTCTTCATCCAGGTTTACCGCCAGGATCAGCGGCTGGGTCACATCGCCTTTTGGCTTGTGCGGCGCCCGAGGCGGCTGGAACAAGGTTGCATGGGCCGACAGAAGCTTGGCCAGCCAGGTTTCCGGATTGTTGGCCAGTTCGACCATCTCGGCCATTTCAGGAATGGCGATGGACTCCAGCACCTCGCGGGTCAGCAGCAGCTCCGCCCGAGGTGCATTGGCCTGAGGCAAGCGATAGAAACCGGCGATTTCGTGGCACAGCCCCAGCAGCGCTCCGTACAGATGAAACAACGCCGATTCGCGCCCAGCCTGAATCAGCGCCAGGGAGTTCATCGCCCGCCCCTCTTCTGCCTTGGCGAGTGCTTCCAGCGAAAGACCGGCGAAATAAATCTTCTGGTTAGTACGGGTATAGAGTTCGTGGGCCATGACGGCAGTCTCCACAACGAAATAATTGCTTCACGCAGGTCGCACAGTGTCGTGGATCAGCCAAGCTGACCGCAAGCTCAAAACAAAAAGGCCGCATGAAAACCCAAGGGTTGTCATGCGGCCTTTTGTTTGTGGCGAGAGAGCTTGCTCCCATTGGCCGACGAAGTCGGCCCATTATCAGCCTGCGCGCTTAAGCCTTCGCTGCTGGACGCTTGTCTTCAACCTTCCACTTACCGCCGTCGTAGAACGCCTTCCAGCCAGTCGGCTTACCGTCGACTTCTGTCTGGACGTACTGTTCCTTGGTCTTGCGGCTGTAGCGAATCACGGCTGGCAGACCATCCGGATCTTTCTTCGGCGCTTCACAAAGGAAGTGGTACTTCGGATCGATCTCATCCTTGTGCGGCACGATTTCCACAACCAGCGGAGCGCGGGTCTCGCGGTTTTTCGGGAACTGGCTGGCCGCCAGGAACAGGCCGGACGCACCGTCGCGCAGGATGTAGGTGTCGTTGACCTTTTCGCATTTCAGCTCAGGCATCTTCACCGGATCCATCTTCGGCGGCGCCGCATCACCGCTTTTCAGCAGTTTGCGAGTGTTCTTGCACGTCGGGTTGGTGCATCCGAAGAACTTGCCGAAACGACCGGTCTTGAGCTGCATCTCGCTGCCGCACTTGTCGCACTCCAGGCTCGGACCTTCGTAGCCCTTGATTCGATAGGTGCCCTCTTCGATTTCGTAGCCATTGCAATCCGGATTGTTACCGCAGATGTGCAGCTTGCGCTTTTCGTCGAGTAGGTAAGCATCCATCGCTGTGCTGCAGATCGGGCAGCGATGCTTGCCACGCAGTACCAGCGATTCCGATTCACCCTCGTCGTCCGCAGCGATTTCATCGCCCGGTACAAGATTGACGGTGGCCTTGCAGCGTTCTTTCGGCGGCAGGCTGTAACCCGAACAACCGAGGAACACACCGGTCGACGCGGTACGAATCTGCATCGGACGACCGCAGGTGGTACACGGAATATCGGTCATCACCGGCTGGTTGGCACGCATACCGTTTTCCGGGCTTTCGGCTACTTCGAGTTTTTTCTTGAAGTCACCGTAGAACTCGTCGAGCACGTTTTTCCAGTCGCGCTCGCCCTGAGCCACGTCATCGAGGTGCTCTTCCATGCCGGCGGTAAAGCCGTAGTCCATCAAGTTGGAGAAGCTTTCGGCCAGACGTTCGGTAACGATGTCACCCATCTTTTCGGAATAGAAACGACGGTTGTGCAGCGCGACGTAGCCACGATCCTGGATAGTCGAAATGATTGCTGCGTAGGTCGAAGGACGACCGATACCGCGTTTTTCCATTTCTTTTACCAGGCTGGCCTCCGAGTAACGCGCCGGCGGCTTGGTGAAGTGCTGGGTCGGATCAAGCTTGATCAGCTTCATCGCGTCACCCTGGGCCATGTCCGGCAGTACGTCGTCATCGCCCGGCTTGGCGATTTGCGGCATGACGCGGGTGTAACCGTCGAACTTCAGGATGCGGCCCTTGGCGCGCAGCTCGAAGTCGCCGGCACCGACGGTGACCGTGGTCGACAGGTATTGCGCCGGCAGCATCTGGCAGGCGAGGAACTGGCGCCAGATCAACTCGTAGAGGCGCTCAGCGTCCCGCTCCATGCCCGACAGCTTGCTAGGCTCGGTGTTGGCGTCGGATGGACGAATCGCTTCGTGAGCTTCCTGTGCGCCTTCCTTGCTGCTGTAGACGTTCGGGGTTTCCGGCAGGTATTTCTTGCCGAACTCACCTTCAATATAAGTACGCGCCATTGCCACGGCATCAACCGAGAGATTGGTCGAGTCGGTACGCATGTAAGTGATGTAGCCGGCTTCATACAGACGCTGAGCCATCATCATGGTTTTCTTCACACCGAAGCCCAGGCGGTTGCTCGCGGCCTGCTGCAGGGTGGAAGTGATGAACGGTGCCGACGGCTTGCTGCTGGTCGGCTTGTCTTCACGCTTGACGATGCTGTAGCTGGAAGCCTTGAGCTTCTCCAGCGCGGCCATGGCCTGGGCTTCGTTGAGCGGTTTGAAGGCTTCGCCTTTCTCGCGAGCGACGTCGAAACGTACGGTAGCGCCTTTGGCTGTGCCGAGGTCGGCGTGAACTTCCCAGTACTCTTCCGGGATGAACGCACGTATCTCGCGCTCACGTTCAACGACCAGCTTCACCGCAACCGATTGCACACGACCGGCGGACAGGCCACGGGCAATTTTGGCCCACAGCAGCGGGGAAACCATGTAGCCCACAACGCGGTCGAGGAAACGACGCGCCTGTTGGGCATTTACACGGTCGATGTCCAGCTCGCCCGGCTTGGAGAAGGCTTCCTGAATCGCCTTCTTGGTGATTTCGTTGAACACCACGCGCTTGTAGCGGGTGTCGTCACCACCGATGGCTTCGCGCAGGTGCCAGGCAATGGCTTCCCCCTCGCGGTCCAAGTCGGTTGCGAGATAGATGGTGTCAGCATCTTTGGCGAGCCGGCGCAGCTCTTCGATGACCTTTTCCTTGCCTGGAAGGATCTCGTACTTGGCTTTCCAGCCATGATCGGGATCGACCCCCATGCGAGCGACCAGCTGCTTGCGCGCCTTTTCTTTCGGCGACAAGGCCGGCGCTTCACCCGCAGCGGCCTTGCCGCGCTTGGCGGCTGGCTCTTTGCTGGCGCTAGCCGAACCGCTGGTGGGCAGGTCTCGGATATGGCCGATACTCGACTTCACCACGTATTCGTTGCCCAAATACTTGTTGATGGTCTTGGCCTTAGCCGGGGATTCCACAATGACCAGCGATTTGCCCATGGATCAGAAAATTCCTGAATTCTAGAAGTGAAAGGCGGTTGGCGCCTGACGCGGCACCGCTATATATAGTGGCTACAAGGTGAGGTCAAGCGCAGGGTATTGCGCGCACTCAGCTTATGGCTTGGAAAAAACACTCGGTTCAGCTTGCACCAAAGCAAAGCGTGGCACCTGCTCCCCGTCAACTTCGACCGACTCCAGGAACATGCTCAAGGGACGTACCCAAAAGCCGTAATCGCCATACAGGGCTTGGTAGAAGACCACTTCTTCTTCGGTTTCCGAATGCCGCGCAACGCTGAATACACGGTACTGCGGACCCTTGTAATGTTGATAGAGCCCAGGTTGTATCGGCATGCTTCGGCCCTCACTCAAATTTTTTCAAAATAAAAATAAAAATAAATCCGGAAAAACAAAAACCGGGGCACTTGGCCCCGGCTTCCGTCAGCGAAACGCTTAAACGCGTTCGAAGACGGTGGAGATGCCTTGGCCGAGACCAATGCACATGGTGGCTACCCCGAAGGTGCCGCCATTTTGCTTCATCACATTAAGCAAAGTGCCGGAGATACGCGCACCGGAGCAACCGAACGGGTGACCCAGGGCGATCGCGCCGCCGTGCAGGTTAACCTTCTCGTTCATCTTGTCGAGCACTTTCAGATCTTTCAGCACTGGCAGTGCCTGTGCGGCGAAAGCTTCGTTGAGCTCGAAGAAGTCGATATCGTTGATGCCAAGGCCCGCGCGCTTCAGTGCTTTTTGTGTGGCCGGTACTGGACCATAGCCCATGATTGCCGGATCCACACCTGCCACTGCCATCGAGCGAATCACCGCCAGAGGCTGGATGCCCAGGTCCTGTGCACGCTGCGCCGACATCACGATCATGCACGAGGCACCATCGGTGATCTGCGACGAAGTACCCGCTGTCACGGTGCCGCCCTTCGGGTTAAACGCTGGCTTCAATGCTGCCAGGCTTTCCAGGGTGGTTTCCGGACGAATGGTTTCGTCGTAGTCGAACAGTTTCAGGAAACCGTTCTCGTCGTAACCTTGCATCGGGATGATTTCGTCTTTGAACTTGCCTTCCACGGTCGCCTTGTGGGCGAGTTGGTGGGAGCGCACGCCGAAAGCGTCCTGTTGTTCGCGAGTGATGCCGTGCATCTTGCCCAGCATTTCAGCGGTCAGGCCCATCATGCCCGAGGCTTTTGCCGCGTACAGGGACATGTGCGGGTTCGGATCGACACCGTGCATCATGCTCACGTGGCCCATGTGCTCGACGCCACCAACCACGAACACGTCACCGTTGCCGGTCATGATCGCTTGTGCAGCGGTGTGCAGCGCGCTCATGGACGAGCCACACAGACGGCTGACGGTCTGGCCGGCCGAAGTGTGCGGGATCTGGGTCATCAGCGACGCCATGCGCGCGATGTTCCAGCCCTGCTCCAGGGTCTGGTTCACACAGCCCCAGATCACGTCTTCGACTTCGCTCGGGTCAACCTTGACGTTGCGTTCCAGCAGTTTGCTGATCAGGTGCGCCGACATGTCTTCGGCGCGGGTGTTGCGGTGCATGCCGCCCTTGGAGCGGCCCATCGGAGTACGACCGAAGTCGACAATCACGACGTCTCTAGGATTCAAGCTCATAAGTTCACTCTCACTCTAGTTGGGGGCGCTTAACCGAAGAAGCTCTGGCCGTTTTTGGCCATTTCGCGCAGCTTCGCGGTCGGGTGGTACAGCGCGCCCAAATCAGCGTACTGGTCAGCCAGGGCAACGAACTCGGCAACACCGATCGAGTCGATGTAGCGCAGCGCACCGCCACGGAATGGAGGGAAACCAATACCGTAGACCAGACCCATGTCGGCTTCGGCAGCGGTTTCGACAATGCCGTCTTCCAGGCAACGCACGGTTTCCAGGCACAGCGGGATCATCATCCAGTTGATGATGTCTTCGTCGGTGACTTCGCGCTGCTCGTAGACGATTGGCTTGAGCACTTCCAGTACCGACGGATCGGCCACTTTCTTCTGCTTGCCCTTCTTGTCGGTCTCGTAGGCGTAGAAGCCCTTGCCGTTCTTCTGGCCCAGGCGCTTGGCTTCGTAGAGCACGTCAACGGCCGAGCGACGGTCGTCTTTCATGCGGTCCGGGAAGCCTTCAGCCATCACGTCACGACCGTGGTGGCCAGTGTCGATGCCGACCACGTCCATCAGGTAGGCCGGGCCCATTGGCCAGCCGAATTTTTCCATGATCTTGTCGATACGGACGAAGTCCACACCGGCGCTGACCAGCTTGGCGAAACCGCCGAAGTACGGGAACAGCACGCGGTTGACCAGGAAGCCCGGGCAGTCATTGACGACGATCGGGTTCTTGCCCATTTTCTTGGCGTAGGCAACGGTGGTGGCAATGGCCAGCTCGCTGGACTTCTCGCCACGGATCACTTCGACCAGCGGCATCATGTGCACCGGGTTGAAGAAGTGCATGCCGACAAAGTTTTCCGGACGCTTGAGGGCCTTGGCCAGCAAGGTGATGGAAATGGTCGAGGTGTTGGACGCCAGAATGGTGTCCTCTTTAACCTGGCCTTCAACTTCAGCCAGAACAACTTGCTTGACCTTAGGGTTCTCGACGACGGCTTCAACCACCAGGTCCACGTGACCGAAATCACCGTAGGACAGGGTCGGACGAATGCCGTTGAGCACTTCAGCCATCTTCGCGGCGGTCATGCGACCTTTATCAACGCGGCCAACCAGCAGTTTGGCGGCTTCGGCCAGGCCCTGCTCGATACCGTGCTCGTTGATGTCCTTCATCAGGATCGGCGTGCCTTTGGAGGCCGACTGATAGGCGATACCGCCGCCCATGATGCCGGCGCCCAGTACGGCTGCCTGCTTCACGTCCTTGGCGATTTCGTCGTAGGCCTTGGCCTTTTTCTTCAGTTCCTGATCGTTCAGGAACAGACCGACCAGGCTCTGCGCGGCAGAGGTCTTGGCCAGTTTGACGAAACCGGCTGCTTCGACTTCCAGCGCCTTGTCGCGACCGAAGTTCGCGGCTTTCTGGATGGTCTTGATCGCCTCAACCGGCGCCGGGTAGTTCGGGCCAGCCTGACCGGCCACGAAACCTTTGGCGGTTTCGAACGCCATCATTTGTTCGATCGCGTTCAGCTTGAGTTTTTCAAGCTTCGGCTGGCGCTTGGCCTTGTAATCGAACTCGCCGGAAATGGCGCGCTTGATCAGTTCCAGCGCGGCTTCCTGCAGCTTCTCAGGAGCAACCACAGCGTCCACGGCGCCGACTTTCAAGGCGTCTTCAGGACGGTTTTCCTTGCCGGAGGCAATCCACTCGATGGCGTTGTCGGCACCGATCAGGCGCGGCAGACGCACGGTACCACCGAAGCCCGGGTAGATGCCCAGCTTGACTTCCGGCAGACCGATCTTGGCCTTGGTCGACATGACGCGGTAGTCCGCTGCCAGGCACATTTCCAGACCGCCACCCAGAGCGATGCCGTTGATCGCGGCGACGGTCGGGACGTTGAGGTCTTCGAAATCGCTGAAAATCTTGTTGGCTTCGAGGTTGCCAGCAACAAGCTCAGCATCCGGCAGCTTGAAGTTGTCGACAAATTCGGTGATGTCGGCGCCGACGATGAACACGTCCTTGCCACTGCTGACGATCACACCCTTGATCGAAGCATCTGCCTTGATAGCGTCCACAGCCTGACGCAGTTCGTTCAGGGTTAGACGGTTGAACTTGTTGACGGACTCACCCTTGAGGTCGAACTTCAGTTCGACGATGCCACTTTCAAGAGCCTTAACCGTGATGGCTTTACCTTCGTAAATCATCAACTGATCTCCACGATATGGAAGCTGAACAGTACACGTCGGACGCAGGTGAATGGTTCGGCAGGGACGTTAAACGTCGATGCTACGCCTCTCAACCCGGCACACCCGCCAACGCGATAGTCGGGATTCTGTAGGAGCAGTTTGTCGGACAAACGCTCATTTCATACGCCCGTTTGATTTGGGTACGTCACCTTCACGGAATTTCCGACAATTGTCAATCGCCTGAAACATTGGGTTGAAACACGACTTTGCGGTCATTTCCGTACTGCGAAGACCTTCAACAAGCAGATGGATGTGGATCCATTCATAGGATTAATCGTTAGAAAAGTCGCCCTAATTCCCGGCAGCCTTTGTTTAACAGGCTAAGCTGGCGGAATCTGGGAAAAAATGTGAACGCTGGTGCGAATGCACAGCGTAAGATCAGCCCACACCGAATTTACCGGCCTGCCTGGCCAACCCCGCCCGATGATCCTGTCGGGCTTTTTATTGCCCACCAAATTGCCCCCCTGTAGGAGCTGTCGAAGGCTGCGATCTTTTGATCTTGATTTTAAATACAAAGATCAAAAGATCGCAGCCTTCGACAGCTCCTACAGGGGTAAAAAATCAAGGCAAGCGATTTTAGGGGCGGACTTCAGGCGAGCGCCTTGAGCGTGGCGTCAATGTGCTGCAAAACCTCGGCCTCGCCCTTCTCGCCCCAGTACAGAGCGATCATTTGCTTGTCGGCCTCGACTTTGTAGACATTGCCCGGCAATTTTTCGAAATGATTGAGCAGCGCAGGATCCTCACAGGTTTCCTGCCACTGGTTGACCCACAAACCCGGTGATTTTTGCCAGTAACTCCAGCACTTCGGTTGATTGCCCCGTCGCGGCCGATGGTACTGCGCGCAAGGGTTTGGCGGTTCCTGGCCGAGCCAGTGCGGCCACTCCTGAGGCGCCAGCTGCATGGCCAGCCCGATGCGTCGAGCCTCCATGCGCAAGGCCATGCGGCCGCTCTGATGGCGGGACGGTCGCAGCCAGGCCAGTGGACTAAGTACCACCAGCAGGATTGACACCACTATCCAGACCGTCATATCTGTACTCCCGATTCTTGATGAGCGCATTCAGTCACTTTGAAACCAATGCGCTTGAAACCAGCCATACTTACCAATATTGCAATCCTCAGGAGGAGCACCTCATGCCCTACAACCACATTCTGGTCGCTGTAGATCTAACCGAAGAGTGCGATCCTGTAATCCACCGGGCTCGCGAGCTCTCGGTTAGCAATGGTGCGAAGTTGTCCCTGGTGCATATCGTCGAACCCATGGCCATGGCCTTTGGCGGTGACGTGCCGATGGACCTGTCACAACTGCAACAACAGCAGTTCGATCAGGCCAAGGAACGCCTCGACCGGTTGATCCTGAAATACCCGGAACTGTCCAAGGAATACAGCCACCTGACTTACGGCCAGCCACGCCAGGAGATTCACCACCTGGCCAAGGAGCAAGGGTGCGACATGATCGTGGTGGGCAGTCATGGGCGGCATGGCCTGGCACTGCTGCTGGGCTCCACTGCCAATGACGTCCTGCACGGTGCGCCTTGCGATGTGCTGGCGGTGCGCCTGCAAAACAAAAGCTGACAGCCAATTACCTGTAGGAGCCGGCTTGCTGGCGATGCGGGCCACACGGACTGCCTGATGCACCGTTGTGATGCCATCGCTAACAAGCCAGTTCCTGCAGGGGGATGGCATTCCATACGAAAAGCCCGACAGTCGAGTTACCGAAGTCGGGCTTTTTTATTGCAAGATCAATCAGGCATCCAGCTCAGCCCAGCGCTCGACCATTACGTCGAGCTCAGCCTGCAACTGCGACAACTGAGCGATCACCGCAGCAGTTTCCGCAGCCGGACGCAGATAGAAGCCAGCATCGGCCATCTGAGCCTCAACAGCAGCGATCTGCTGCTCCATGGCCTCGATCTGCCCCGGCAACGCTTCCAGCTCGCGCTGCAATTTGTAGCTGAGTTTTTTCTTCGCTGGCGCTTCGACCGCTGCCGCGACAGGCGCAGGCTCGGCCTTCACTACAGCTGAATTCAGGTCGGCCTTGCCGGATTTGCTTTCAGTCACGCCCAGCAGGCGCGGCGAGCCGCCCTGACGCAGCCAGTCCTGATAACCACCGACATACTCTCGAACCTTGCCTTCACCTTCGAAGACCAGAGTGCTGGTGACCACGTTGTCGAGGAATGCCCGGTCGTGGCTGACCATCAGCACGGTGCCGTTGAAGGTCAGCAAGACCTCTTCAAGCAGTTCGAGGGTTTCGACGTCGAGATCGTTGGTCGGTTCGTCGAGTACCAACAGGTTCGCCGGCTTGCTGAACAGTTTGGCCAGCAACAGACGGGCACGCTCGCCACCGGACAGCGCCTTGACCGGCGTGCGGGCACGCTGCGGGCTGAACAGGAAGTCGCCGAGGTAGCTCAGCACGTGGCGGCTCTGGCCGTCGATATCGATGAAGTCGCGACCTTCGGCGACGTTATCGATCACGGTTTTTTCCAGATCCAGCTGATGGCGCAGTTGGTCGAAGTAGGCAACATCGATCTTCGTGCCCTCTTCCACCTTGCCGCTGGTGGGCTGCAAACCGCTAAGCATCAGCTTCAGCAACGTGGTCTTGCCGGTACCGTTGGCGCCGAGCAGGCCGATGCGGTCGCCGCGCTGCAACACCATCGAGAAATCCTTGATCAGGAATGGGCCGCCCGGATGAGCGAAGCTCACATTCTCGAGGACCATCACCTGCTTGCCAGACTTGTCGGCGGTTTCCAGCTGAATGTTGGCCTTGCCGGTGCGTTCACGACGCTCGCTGCGCTCGACGCGCAAGGCCTTGAGTGCGCGCACGCGCCCTTCGTTACGGGTACGACGCGCCTTGATGCCTTGACGGATCCAGACTTCTTCCTGGGCCAGACGCTTGTCGAACAGCGCGTTGGCCGTGGCTTCAGCCGCCAGCTCGGCTTCTTTATGCACGAGGAAACTGGCGTAGTCGCCGTTCCAGTCGATCAGGCCGCCGCGATCCAGTTCAAGAATGCGGGTCGCGAGGTTTTGCAGGAAAGAACGGTCGTGCGTGATGAACAGCACGGCGCCCTGGAAATCCTTCAGCGCTTCTTCGAGCCAGGCGATCGCACCGATGTCCAGGTGGTTGGTGGGTTCGTCGAGCAGCAACAGGTCCGGTTCGGAAACCAGCGCCTGGGCCAGCAGGACGCGGCGACGCCAGCCGCCGGACAATTCGGCGAGGGTCTTGTCGGCCGGCAACTGCAAGCGGCTCAGGGTGCTGTCGACCAGGGTCTGCAAGCGCCAGCCGTCGCGGGCTTCGAGGTCATGCTGGACGTGCATCAACTTGTCCAGGTCAGCATCGGTGACGATGTTCTGGCTCAGGTGGTGATACTCGGCGAGCAATGCGCCCACGCCGTCCAGGCCTTCGGCGACCACGTCGAACACGGTCCGCTCGTCGGCTACCGGCAATTCTTGCGGCAATTCGCCGATCTTGAGCCCGGGCGCACGCCAAACGGAGCCGTCATCGGGCTTCTGGTCGCCCTTGACGAGCTTCATCATGCTGGACTTGCCAGTGCCGTTGCGGCCGATGATGCACACCCGCTCACCACGGGCGATCTGCCAGGACACCTTGTCCAACAACGGCATAGCGCCGAAAGCAAGGGACACATCGCTGAATTTGAGCAGGGTCATGAGCTTCTCCAAAAACCGGGCGCGCATTCTACCTGACTTGAGGCTCCAGAAGGCCGGCAATTTCACTGTCGAAGCACTCTGCACAACAAATGTTGCGAACTGATGCAGACAGGCCCGCAAAGCTTTCGCCCGTTGCTGGCAAAAGGCTAAGCTACAGTCAATTCAGTGTGGTCATCGCCCGCACTTGTCATGATTTCTCTGCCCGGACGTCTCATGCGCAGTCGCCTCTTCAAGCTTTTATCCTGTTTTTTACTGTCTGCCGCTGCTGTTCAATCCGCCCAGGCGGTGGACCTGTCCACCCAACGCCAGTATTACGATGAAGCCAAGCGCGCCTTGGCCAAGGGTGATACCGGGCCGTATTTCCGTTACAGCCAGGCGCTGGCCGACTATCCGCTGGAGCCTTATCTGGCGTATGACGAGCTGACCGCACGCCTGAAAAGCGCTAGCAACGCCGAAATCGAAAAATTCCTCGCCGAACACGGTGACCTGCCCCAGGCCAACTGGATGAAGCTGCGCTGGCTGCGCTGGCTGGCCGATCGCGGCGACTGGGCGACGTTCGTCAAATATTACGACCCCAAACTCAACTTCACAGAACTGGACTGCCTGAACGCGCAGTATCAGATCAGCCACAACCTCAAGACCGAAGGTTACGCCAACGCCAACAAGCTCTGGCTGACCGGTAAATCCCAACCCGAAGCTTGCGACGTGCTGTTCGGCATGTGGGCCGCCGACGGTCAGTTGACCGAACAAAAACGCTGGGAGCGCACCAAACTTGCCGCGCAGGCACGCAATTACGCGCTGGCCAACAGCCTGGTCAACGGCCTGACCACCCTCGCCCCTCGCGGTCGTTTGCTGATTGATGTGGCGCAAAAACCCGAGCTGCTCAACCAGCCATCGCGCTTCACCCCGGCTGACGAACCGATGTCGGACATCGTCAGCCTTGGCCTGCGTCGCCTCGCCCGCCAGGACCCGGACAAGGCCATGGCGCTGCTCGATAGCTATGCCAGCAGCATGCATTTTTCCCGCGATGAAAAAGTGGCGATTGCCCGGGAAATCGGCCTGACCCTCGCACGCCGTTTCGACAGCCGCGCGCTGGACATGATGACCAAATACGACCCGGAGCTGCGCGACAACACCGTGTCCGAATGGCGCATGCGCCTGCTGCTGCGACTGGCTCGCTGGAACGATGCCTATGAGCTGACCCGCCGACTGCCGCAAGACCTCGCCACCACCAGCCGCTGGCGATACTGGCAGGCCCGCAGCCTGGAGCTGGCACAGCCGCAGAGCGCGGAACCGCAAAGCCTTTATAAAAATCTGGCCCGTGAACGTGACTTCTACGGCTTCCTCGCCGCAGACCGTTCGCAATCGTCCTATTCACTGAATAACAAGCCGCTGGTGATCAGCCAGGCACTGATGAACAAGGTTCGCAACACGCCGGGCATACGTCGCGCCCTGGAATTCCATGCCCGCGGGCAGATCGTCGACGGTCGCCGCGAGTGGTATCACGTCAGCCGCCACTTCAGCCGAGACGAAATGGTCGCCCAAGCCAAACTGGCTTACGACCTGAGATGGTATTTCCCGGCGATCCGCACCATCAGCCAGGCACAATATTGGGATGACCTGGACATTCGCTTCCCGATGGCGCATCGCGAAACCCTGGTCCGTGAAGCCAAAAACCGCGGCCTGCATTCGAGCTGGGTGTTTGCCATCACCCGTCAGGAAAGCGCCTTCATGGACGATGCCCGCTCCGGTGTCGGTGCGTCCGGCCTGATGCAACTGATGCCGGCCACCGCCAAGGAAACCGCACGCAAGTTCAGCATTCCCTATTCGTCGCCGCAGCAGTTGTTCGAACCGGACAAGAATATCCAGCTCGGCGCAGCCTATCTGAGCCAGGTCCACAGTCAGTTCAACGGCAACCGCGTTCTCGCCTCCGCCGCCTACAACGCCGGCCCAGGCCGCGTACGGCAGTGGCTGCGCGGCGCTGATCACTTGAGTTTCGACGTGTGGGTGGAAAGCATCCCGTTCGACGAAACCCGTCAGTACGTGCAGAACGTTCTGTCGTATTCGGTGATCTACGGCCAGAAGCTCAACTCACCACAACCGCTGGTGGATTGGCACGAACGCTACTTCGACGATCAATAATGCCCCTGTAGGAGCTGGCGAAGGTTCGGGCCGCGTTCGGACGATCTTTTGATCCTGGTTTCTTCGCAATAGAAAAATGCCCACATCGATGTGGGCATTTTTTTGAAAGCCAGATCAAAAGATCGCAGCCTGCGGCAGCTCCTACAGGTGGAGGTCGAGTTCGGCCTTGCCATCATTGAACTGCAACGCCGCCAACCGCGCGTATAGCGCATTGTTGGCAATCAATTCCTGATGTGTTCCTACGGCGACCAGTTTTCCTTGGTCCATCACCGCGATCCGGTCCGCGTTTTTCACCGTGGCCAGGCGATGGGCGATGACCAGGGTCGTGCGGTTTTTCATCAGGCTTGGCAGGGCTTGCTGGATCAGGTGCTCACTTTGCGCATCAAGGGCGCTGGTAGCTTCGTCGAGTAGCAGGATCGGCGCGTCGACCAACAGCGCGCGGGCGATGGCCAGGCGTTGGCGTTGGCCGCCGGACAGACCGAGTCCGCCATCACCCAGATGCGTCTGGTAGCCGTTGGGCATGGCCTCGATGAAATCGTGGGCGTAGGCGATTTTCGCGGCTTCCTGAACCTCGGCCAGCGTCGCCGTCGGGTTGCCGTAGCGGATGTTCTCTTCGATGCTGCCGAAAAAAAGCGCCGGGGTTTGCGAGACCAGGGCGAAGCAGCGTCGCAGATCCAGTGGATCAAGACTTGTCAGGGGTACACCATCAAGCAGGATGCGTCCTTCTGCGGGATCGTAGAAACGCAGCAGCAGGTCATATACCGTTGATTTACCGGCCCCGGACGGCCCGACCAACGCCAGCGTTTCACCGGCCTTGATAGCCAGATTCAAACCATCGACGGCATAGCTTTCGGGGCGCGACGGGTAGGAAAAGCGCACGTCATGCAGCAGCAAATCGCCTCGCACTCGCTCGGGCAAGGACACAAGGCCTGAGGTTGGAGGCTGGATGATGTTTTCCGAGCGCAGCAACTCGGCGATCCGCTCCGCTGCGCCCGCCGCGCGCTGCAACTCGCCGATCACTTCACTCAAGGTGCCGAACGCACTGCCGACGATCAGGCTATAGAAGACAAACGCCGCCAGTTCGCCCGCGGAAATTCGCCCGGCAATCACGTCCATGCCGCCAACCCAAAGCATCACGCCAACCGCGCCCAGCACCAGCACAATCACCAGAGTAATCAGCCACGCCCGCTGGAAAATGCGTTTGCGGGCGGTGTTGAAGGCTTCTTCCACGGTCACGGCAAAGCGCTGTTCGTCTTGCGCCTGATGGTTGTAGGCCTGCACGGTTTTGATCTGGCCCAGGGTTTCGGACACATAGCTGCCGATATCGGCGATCCGGTCCTGGCTCAGCCGCGACAGGCTGCGAACCCGGCGGCCGAAGATCAGGATCGGCGCGATCACCAACGGCAAGGCAACCACCACGATACTGGTGAGCTTGGGGTTGGTGATGAACAGCAGGACGATCCCGCCGATCACCATCAGCAGGTTGCGCAAAAACAGCGACAGTGATGAGCCGATCACCGATTGCAGCAGCGTGGTGTCGGCGGTCAGCCGGGACTGGATCTCGGAGCTGCGGTTGTTCTCGTAGAAGCCCGGATGCAAATAGATAAGGTGGTTGAATACTCGGCGGCGGATGTCGGCGACACAGCGTTCACCGATCCACGACACCAGGTAAAAACGCGCAAAGGTGCCAACCGCCAGACCGAACACCAGCAACATGAACAAACCGATGGACTGGTTGAGCAAGTGCGGTGATTGGGTCATGAAGCCCTGATCCACCAGCAGGCGGATACCCTGCCCCATGGATAAGGTAATGCCTGCGGTTACGATCAAAGCCAACAGCGCGCCGAGCGCATGCCAGCGATAAGGCGCGATAAAACGGCTGGCCAGGCGAATCGCACGGCGGTGACGAACTGTGAGCATTGGCATCATCCATGGCGGAGCGTTTGATAAGTTCCAGCGTACACCGCGCTACGGAGTGGAACTTGGTAAATCACAATGAGTCAGGTTAATTATGACCGCCAAGCCTAGGCCCTAGACGCTATTGGTCTAAAGTCCGGGTGGCAACGTTGCGTTATTTCTGGTGGACTGTGGTTGCCGCTTTGGAGAGATCGCAGGGAGTTGTCACAGCCTGGTCACCTGGCGGTTTTACACTAGGCATATAACCTGATGAGGAGACAGGCCATGTCCTTGCAAAACAGCAGCGATGACAAGATTCAGGTGATCCGTACGCAGCCAGACCAGTCTCTGGGTTGCTCGATTATCGATGAACAGGGCCACGAAGTACCGATCACTGAAAACATGATCCAGCAAGCGTGCAGCGAGCTGGAGAAGCGATTGGTCAAGCCTGCCGAACAAAAGTGATGTAGCCACCGTCTTCTTGACCCGGCCCCTGTTGGCCGGGTTTTTTATGCCTGCAGAATCATGCTTTTGTAGGAGCTATCGGAGGCTGCGATCTTTTGATTTTTCTTAAAAAAACAAGATCAAAAGATCGCAGCCTTCGGCAGCTCCTACAGGGGCGCGTGGTTGATCTTTAGATTATGGTTGCGCCCAGCGCCGCGACAATCTTCTGCAACTCAGGCGCATCGCCGTCGATCCGCACCTGCAACCCGTCGATTTCACGCCGCGATGGGTAGTTCTTGCGCAACACATCGAACGCCCCACGCTGCTCGCTCACGCTGCCTACAAGGCTGCGGCGGAAATCCGCGTCGTCACGGCGCGGGTCGTATACGCCACGGCACAACATCGCCAGCGCCCAGGCCGGGTCCGTCTGGGCACTCAAGGTCACTTGCGACAGCCACGGGGCCGGCAGCAAATCGCTCAAGCTGACGCGGGCCGGTTGACCGAGGAAATCGCAGAACGCCTGATAGATCTGCGCCGTCCCGCGTTGTTTGCCGTCCAGGCTGTAACCGGCAATGTGCGGGGTTGCCAGCACGCAGAGTTCGGCCAGCGCCACGTCGACTTCCGGCTCGCCTTCCCAGACGTCAAGCACCGCTTGCAGGTCCTCACGCTCCAGCAACACATCGCGCAGTGCGGCGTTGTTCACCACCGGACCGCGACTGGCATTGATCAGCCATGTGCCCGGCGTGAGTTGGTTCAGGTGTTTTTTGTCGAACAGGTGCCAGGTTGACTGAGCGCCCTGTTTAGTCAGCGGCGTGTGCAGGCTGATGACGTCGCACTGCTCGATGATCTGCTCAAGGCTGACGTAGTCGCCACCTTCAGCGGCTTGTCGCGGTGGATCGCAGACCAGCACGTTCCAGCCCAACCCTTGCAGGACCTTGACCAGCCGTCCGCCGACTTCGCCCGCACCGATCACGCCGTAAGTGCGCTGGGTCAGGTCCGCGCCTTCGATTTCGGCGAGGGTCAGCAAGCTGCCGAGCACGTAGTCAACCACGCCCCGGGCATTGCAACCCGGCGCGCTGGACCAGGTGATGCCGGCCTGTTGAAAGTAATCCAGGTCCAGGTGATCGGTGCCGATGGTGCAGGTGCCGACAAAGCGCACCTTGCTGCCCTCAAGTAACGCGCGGTTGACGTTCGTCACCGAACGCACCAGCAACACATCGGCCTGTTCGACGGTGGCGCGGTCGATGGAACGCCCCGGAACCCGGCGGATTTCACCGAAGCCTTCGAAGAAGGCGTCAAGCAGGGGGATATTTTCGTCGGCAACAATCAGCATGGCAGGCTCCTTTGGCGGATCGGCAGTGTAGGCGCAGATGACCTCCACCGCCTATACCCCTGTAGGAGCTGCCGAAGGCTACGATCTTTTGATCTTGTTTTTAAAAAGCAAAGTCAAAAGATCGCAGCCTTCGGCAGCTCCTACAAAAGAACCGGTGATTACAAATCCCCAACACAGGTCTTTTCCTGACCGATGCGTCAACGCGTAGAATGCGCGCCTGCGCATCAAAATCTTTTGGACGTTTTGCCCTTGAATTCCGTGACTGACCGCCCCGCTGCTATCTCCCTCACCCGCCCGGCCCGGGTTCGCCTGGAGCTGAAAAATCTGCTCGCCCTGGCGCTACCGATCATGATCGCGCAACTGGCGACCACCGCGATGGGCTTCGTCGATGCGGTGATGGCCGGCCGGGTCGGGCCGCGCGATCTGGCAGCGGTGGCGCTGGGCAACTCGATCTGGGTCCCGGTGTTTCTGCTGATGACCGGCACCCTGCTGGCCACCACGCCGAAAGTCGCCCAGCGCTTCGGCGCCGGCACCCACAGCGAAATCGGGCCGATCGTGCGTCAGGCGTTGTGGCTGGCACTGGTGGTCGGATTGATCGCGACCGGCATGCTGTTCAGCGCCGAGCCGATCTTGCACCTGATGAAGGTCGACCCCGAACTGATCGGCCCGTGCATGCAGTATCTGCACGGCATCGCCAGCGGATTGCCCGCCGTGGCTTTCTACCATGTGCTGCGTTGCTTCAGTGACGGCATCGGGCGTACCCGTCCGGCGATGGTGCTGGGGCTGTGCGGCCTGGCGCTGAACATCCCGCTGAACTACGTGTTCATTTATGGCCACTTCGGCGTGCCGGCCATGGGCGGTGTTGGCTGCGGCTGGGCCACGGCGATCGTGATGTGGGTGATGGCGCTGGGCATGGCCGGTTGGGAGCGTTGGGCGCCGGCTTATCGGTCGAGCGAGTTGTTCAGCCGTTTCGACTGGCCACAATGGTCAGTGATAAAGCGCTTGCTGGGCATCGGTTTGCCGATCGGGATCGCGGTGTTCGCCGAGTCGAGCATCTTTGCCGTGATCGCCCTGCTGATCGGCAGCCTCGGCGCCACGGTGGTGGCCGGGCATCAGATTGCCCTGAACGTCAGTTCGCTGGTGTTCATGATCCCCTACTCCCTGGGCATGGCCGTCACGGTGCGCGTCGGTCAGGCGCTGGGCCGTGAGGAGCCGCGCGAAGCGCGTTTTGCCGCGGGAGTCGGCATGGGTACTGCACTGGCATACGCCTGCCTTTCGGCGAGCATGATGTTGCTGCTGCGCGAGCCCATCGCTGCGATCTACACCGCAGACCCGTCAGTGATCCATATCGCGGCGATGCTGATTGTGTATTCGGCGCTGTTCCAGTTTTCCGACGCGATCCAGGTCACGGCGGCCGGCGCGTTGCGCGGTTATCAGGACACTCGGGTGACGATGATCCTGACCCTGTTTGCCTACTGGGGCATCGGCTTGCCGGTGGGTTACGCCCTCGGCCTGACAGACTGGCTCGGCGAGCCGCGTGGCCCGAGCGGTCTGTGGCAAGGATTGATCGTCGGCCTGAGTTGCGCGGCACTGATGTTGTCGATCCGCCTTACGCGCAGCGCGCGCAAGCGGATCCGTATCAGCCATTCGGCAGGGTAATTCGAACCTGTAGGAGCCGGCTTGCTGGCGATGGCGGCAAATCGATCAACATCGTTGTCGCCTGCCATATCGCTATCGCTGGCGAGCCAACTCCTACAGGGCTCGGTGTTAATCGCGTTTGAGCCATTCGGCAGGGTAATTCGAACCTGCAGGAGCCGGCTTGCTGGCGATGGCGGCGGATTGATCAACATCGTTGTCGCCTGCCATATCGCCATCGCTGGCAAGCCAGCTCCTACAGGGCTCGGTGTTAATCGCGTTTGAGCCATTCGGCGGGGTAATTCGAACCTGTAGGAGCCGGCTTGCCGGCGATGGCGGCAGATTGATCAACATCGGTCTCGCCTGCCAAATCGCTATCGCTGGCAAGCCAGCTCCTACAGGGCTCGGTGTTAATCGCGTTTGAGCCATTCAGCGAGGTAATTCGAACCTGTAGGAGCCGGCTTGCTGGCGATGGCGGCGGATTGATCAACATCGTTGTCGCCTGCCAAATCGCTATCGCTGGCAAGCCAGCTCCTACAGGGATAACCGTTGTTGGTTAATCGAGTTTTTTGCGGATCCAGTACAAATAGGTACCGGCGTCTTCGTGTTGACCGACCAATTCGTGGTCGAGAAACACGCAGAATTTAGGGATGTCGCGACGGGTCGACGGGTCGGTGGCGATCACTTTCAGCAGGCCGCCAGGCACCAGGTCGCGGATGTGCTGGTGCAGCATCATCACCGGTTCCGGGCAGTTGAGGCCGGTGGCGTCGAGGGTGCCGTCTACCGGCGTATCGATCATTTCACTCATGATTGGCTCCTGAAACTTGCCGGCATTGTCGCGCATTGCCGGGTGTTCGGTCATCTGTGACATTACGCCGCCCCCCTGTAGGAGCTGCCGCAGGCTGCGATCTTTTGATGTTGATCTTGAAAAGCCAAGTCAAAAGATCGCAGCCTTCGGCAGCTCCTACAGGGGCCGTGTAACTTAACGGGATTTTGTTTTTTTCACGTCGAGCCGGCGCAGGTGGCAGGTTACTTCTTCACGGTCGTGGTACAGCTGTTTGCAGCCGATCTCGACCTTGATGCCCCGCGCTTTGAAGCCGTCGGCGATGCGTTCCAACAGGCGCTTCACTTCCGCGTAACGCTGTTTCATCGGCAACTTGAGGTTGACCACGGCTTCGCGGCAATGGCCCTCGCCAATCCACTCTTCCAGCATCGCGGCGTTGCGCGCCGGTTTCTCGACGATGTCGCAAACCATCCAGTCCACCGGTTGCTTGGGCTTGAAGGTGAAACCGTCGGCCATCAAGTGCTGCACCAGCCCCGTGTCCATCAAGCTTTCGGCCATCGGGCCGTTGTCGATGGCGGTCACCAGCATGCCGCGATTGACCAGTTGCCAGGTCCAGCCGCCGGGTGCGGCGCCCAGGTCGACGCCGGTCATATCGCCATGCAGGCGCTCGTCCCATTGGTCGCGGGGGATGAAGTGGTGCCACGCCTCTTCCAGTTTCAGGGTCGAACGGCTGGGTGCCTCACGGGGGAACTTCAAACGCGGGATGCCCATCGGCCACATCGCCGAGTTGTTCGACTCCGCCAGGCCCATGAATACTTCACGGCCGCTCTTGAAGGTCAGCAGCAAGCGCGGCTTGTGGGCGTCTTCCACCAGCTTGCCGGCGGCCATCAGCGCCTTGCGCAAGTGAACTTCGAATTTCTTGCAGAAGTTCGACAGCTCCTTGCCGTCGTTGGTATCGACCATCTCCAGCCACAGGCTGCCGCACAGCGGAAAGTCCGCCATGTGGGCGAGGATCACGCTGATGCGGTCGGTTTCCGGCAAATCAATGAAAATCCCGCGGGCCCATTGGCGCGGGAAAATCAGTTGATCGAAACGCTGACCGCGCATCAGGCGCTCGGCGCCGTCTTCTTCGGTGCAGACAAATTCGGCGCAGGCGCTGGCGGTCTTGGCCTTGGCATAACCAGCCACATTCAGCCGTGCGGCGAGGTCGGAAATCTCGGAACAGACTTCACCTTCGAAGCCCGGCCGGCAATGCATAAAGAGGGTGTTCATTGAATCTCCTGGGCAATCGGCAAGGAATTAATGCGCAAACTTGCCCTGTAGCAAAGCCTGTCACGAAAACCGGCGCATGATAGCTGACTTCGGAACCTCGGACTTGCCCATAGAGTCCAGTTATTAGCCAGCTACTGAAAACAGGGCTAGGTTTAATGCTCTGCCCGTCCCCTCAGTCCGTAGCCGTGCGGACTCAAAGGAGTGATCGTAATGCCGTCCCTTGATAGCTTGAACACCCTCAAAACCCTGCAAGTCGATGACAAGACCTACCACTATTTCAGCCTGCCGGAAGCCGCCAAGAGCCTGGGCGATCTGGATAAGCTGCCGATGTCGCTGAAGGTGCTGCTGGAAAACCTGCTGCGCTGGGAAGACGAAAAAACCGTCACCGGCGCCGACCTCAAGGCGATTGCCGCCTGGCTCAAGGAGCGCCGCTCCGACCGTGAAATCCAGTACCGCCCGGCGCGGGTATTGATGCAGGATTTCACCGGCGTGCCCGCCGTGGTTGACCTTGCTGCCATGCGGGCGGCGATGGCCAAGGCCGGCGGCGATCCGCAGCGAATCAACCCGTTGTCGCCGGTGGATCTGGTGATCGACCACTCGGTGATGGTCGACAAGTTCGCCACCAGCAACGCCTTCGAACAGAACGTCGACATCGAAATGCAGCGCAATGGTGAGCGCTACGCGTTCCTGCGCTGGGGCCAGAGCGCCTTCGACAACTTCAGCGTGGTGCCACCGGGCACCGGCATCTGCCACCAGGTGAACCTGGAATACCTCGGCCGCACCGTCTGGACCAAGGACGAGGACGGCCGCACCTACGCCTTCCCCGACACGCTGGTCGGCACCGATTCCCACACCACCATGATCAATGGCCTCGGTGTGCTCGGCTGGGGTGTTGGCGGCATCGAAGCAGAAGCGGCGATGCTCGGGCAACCGGTGTCGATGCTGATCCCGGAAGTCATCGGCTTCAAACTCACCGGCAAACTCCGCGAAGGCATCACCGCCACCGACCTGGTGCTGACCGTCACCCAGATGCTGCGCAAGAAAGGCGTGGTCGGCAAATTCGTCGAGTTTTACGGTGATGGCCTCGCCGATCTACCGCTGGCCGACCGCGCGACCATCGCCAACATGGCCCCGGAATACGGCGCCACCTGCGGCTTTTTCCCGGTGGATGACGTGACGCTGGATTACCTGCGCCTGTCCGGCCGCCCCGTTGAGACCGTGAAACTGGTCGAGGCCTACAGCAAGGCTCAGGGCTTGTGGCGCCTGCCCGGTCAGGAGCCGGTGTTCACTGACAGCCTGGCGCTGGACATGGCCACCGTCGAAGCCAGCCTCGCCGGACCGAAGCGTCCACAGGATCGGGTCTCGCTGCCCAACGTCGCGCAAGCGTTCAGTGACTTCACCGACCTGCAATTCAAACCCACCAGCAAGGAAGAAGGTCGACTGGAAAGTGAAGGCGGTGGCGGCGTCGCGGTCGGCAATGCCGATCTGGCCGGCGAAGCGGACTACGAGTCCGAAGGTCAGACCTATCGGCTGAAAAACGGCGCCGTGGTGATTGCTGCGATCACCTCGTGCACCAACACTTCCAACCCGAGCGTGATGATGGCCGCCGGGCTGGTGGCGAAAAAGGCTGTGGAAAAAGGCTTGAAGCGCAAGCCGTGGGTGAAAAGCTCGCTGGCGCCCGGCTCGAAAGTCGTCACCGACTATTACGAAGCGGCGGGCCTCACCCAGTACCTCGATGAATTGGGTTTTGCGTTGGTCGGGTATGGCTGCACTACTTGCATCGGCAACTCAGGGCCGTTGCCGGAACCGATCGAAAAAGCCATTCAGAAAGCCGACCTGACCGTGGCTTCGGTGCTGTCGGGCAACCGCAACTTCGAAGGCCGGGTCCATCCGCTGGTGAAAACCAACTGGCTGGCCTCGCCTCCGCTGGTGGTCGCGTTTGCGCTAGCCGGTACGGTGCGCATCGATATCAGCAGCGAGCCTCTGGGCGAAGACCGCGATGGCAATCCCGTGTACCTGCGGGATATCTGGCCGAGCAGCAAGGAAATCGCTGACGCAGTGAGTCAGGTCAACACCGCGATGTTCCACAAGGAATACGCCGAGGTTTTTGCCGGCGACGAGCAGTGGCAGGCGATCCAGGTCCCGCAAGCGGCTACCTATGTCTGGCAAGCGGATTCGACCTACATCCAGCATCCACCATTTTTCGATGACATCGGCGGTCCGCCACCGGTGGTCAAGGACGTGGCGGGGGCCAGAATCCTTGCGCTGCTCGGCGACTCGGTGACCACCGACCACATCTCCCCGGCCGGCAACATCAAGGCTGACAGTCCGGCAGGCCAGTATCTGCGCGACAAAGGTGTGGAACCGCGGGACTTCAACTCCTACGGCTCCCGGCGCGGCAACCATGAAGTGATGATGCGCGGCACCTTTGCCAACATCCGCATCCGTAACGAGATGCTCAGCGGTGAGGAAGGCGGCAACACGTTCTACATTCCGACCATGGAGAAAATGCCGATCTACGACGCAGCCATGCGTTATCAAGCCGCGGGCACGCCGTTGGTGGTGATCGCCGGCCAGGAATACGGCACCGGATCGAGCCGTGACTGGGCCGCCAAGGGCACTAATTTGCTCGGAGTGAAAGCAGTCATCGCCGAGAGCTTTGAACGGATTCACCGTTCCAACCTGGTGGGCATGGGTGTGCTGCCGTTGCAGTTCAAGCTCGATCAGAACCGCAAGAGCCTGAACCTGACCGGCAAGGAAACCTTGGATATTCTTGGCCTGACCGGCGTAGAGCTGACCCCGCGAATGAACCTGACCCTGGTCATCACCCGTGAAAACGGCAGCCGCGAGAAAATCGAGGTGTTGTGCCGGATCGATACATTGAATGAGGTGGAGTACTTCAAGTCCGGAGGGATTTTGCATTACGTGTTGCGACAGTTGATTGCGTCGTAAGCGCTTGCTGACACAGACACCGCCTTCGGGCGGTGTTTTTATTTGGGACGCCACCAATACAATCGCCTGCCTCTGGTCAAACTTTTTTCTGTGGGAGCGGGCTTGCCCGCGATAGCGGAGTGTCTAGCAGCACATATGTTGAATGTGCCGGCCCCATCGCGGGCAAGCCCGCTCCCACAAGGACTGAGGCTACCCGCAGATTCGCTTTGAGTTGTTCACGTATCCGATACCTCCCAGCTGACGCAAGGCTCATTTTGCGACGCACCACTGATTATCAAAAAATAACCTCAACAAATCCCCGCCGACGCCGATACAGCACTTGATAGCCTTGCGGATTAATAAGCCATGCGTAACAACCAGCCAATTACACAACGCGAACGGACCTTTCCGGCTCAGCAACGGTTGATTTCCACCACCGATGCCAAGGGCATGATCACCTACTGCAACGACGACTTCGTCGAGATCAGCGGGTTTTCTCGTGAAGAACTGATCCGCGCGCCGCACAACCTGGTGCGTCACCCAGACGTTCCGGCCGCGGTTTTCGCGCACATGTGGGCGACATTGAAACAAGGCTTGCCATGGATGGGCATTGTCAAGAATCGCTGCAAGAGCGGTGATCACTATTGGGTCAACGCCTATGTGACGCCGATCTTCGAAGGCAATCAGGTGATCGGTTACGAGTCGGTGCGGGTCAAGCCCACCGCCGAGCAGATCCGCCGCGCCGAAGCGCTCTACCAACGCATCAATCAGGGCAAGTCGGCCATTCCTTCGACCGATAAATGGCTACCGGTCCTGCAGGACTGGCTGCCTTTCATTCTGGTCAGCCAGCTGAGCTTCATGATCGGCGCCTCGCTCAACTCCCACTGGGGCTTTGCCCTGGCTGCCGGGCTTTCGGTGCCGTTGGGCTTGATGGGCCTGAGCTGGCAACAACGCGGGCTCAAGCGCTTGCTGCGCCTGGCCGAGCAGACCACCTCCGACCCGCTGATCGCCCAGATGTACACCGACAGCCGTGGCGCCCAGGCACGCCTGGAGATGTCGATCCTCAGCCAGGAAGCGCGCCTGAAAACCTGCCTGACCCGTCTGCAGGACACCGCCGAGCACCTGACCGATCAAGCGAAGCAGTCCGACAACCTGGCCCACAGCAGCTCTACCGGCCTGGAACGTCAGCGCGTCGAAACCGAGCAAGTGGCCACCGCCGTCAACCAGATGGCTGCCACCACGCAGGAAGTCGCCAGCCACGTGCAGCGCACTGCCGACGCTACCCAGCAAGCCAATTTGCTGACCGGTCGCGGGCGCGAAATCGCCGGGGAAACCCGCGAAGCCATTCAACGCCTGTCGGTGGTGGTTGGCGAAACCGGCCTGACCGTGACTCAATTGGCCAAGGACAGCGATGAAATTGGCGGTGTGGTCGATGTGATCAAAGGCATCGCCGACCAGACCAACCTGTTGGCACTGAACGCGGCCATCGAAGCGGCCCGTGCCGGCGAGATGGGCCGTGGCTTTGCGGTGGTGGCCGATGAAGTGCGGCAACTGGCGCAACGCACCAGCGAATCCACCGGGCAGATTCACGCCCTGATCGCCAAGCTCCAGCAGACTGCAGGCACGGCGGTGCAAACCATGGAAGCCGGGCATCGCCAGGCAGAAGAAGGCGTGGCGCGGGTGCTGGAAGCGGACCAGGCGCTGGTGGGGATCAGCGAAGCGGTGGCCAACATCACCGACATGACCACCCAGATCGCCGCTGCGACCGAAGAGCAAAGCGCGGTCGCCGAAGAGATCAGCCGCAACATCAGCAACATCTCGCACCTGGCTGACCAGACTTCGGAACAGGCGCAGAACTCGGCGTTGCTGAGTAAAGAGCTGACCAAGACGGCGAATACCCAGTATTCGTTGGTGGAGCGGTTTAACCGCTAAAAAGATCGCAGGCTGCGCCAGCTCCTACAGGGATCACATTCCCCTGTAGGAGCTGCCGAAGGCTGCGATCTTTTGATCTTGCTCCTCACAAAAACCCCGCTACCTTATCTGCCGCAACCGCCAAATGCTGCTCATGACTAAACCCCGAAGCCTTCAACGGTTTCAAATCATGATCCCCCGCCACCAGCCAGAACACCTCGATATTCGGTGACAAGGCATAGCCCTCGACCGCCTCGCGATTACCCAACGCATCCCGCTCGCCCTGCACGATCAACGTCCGCGTCTTCAACGCCGCCAAATGCTCGACCCGCGGCTTCTCCGGTTTGCCCACGGCATAAAACGGATAGCCCAGACACACCAACGCATCCGCACCCAACTCATCCGCCAATAAACTCGCCATCCGCCCGCCCATGGACTTGCCGCCAATGGCCAGCGACCCAGCGACATGGCGTCGCACTACGGCATACACCTCGCGCCAGCATTCCAGCAGCTTCGGCGCTGGATTGGGCGGCCGCTTGCCGCCGTCGACACGCCGTTGCGCCATGTACGGAAATTCGAAGCGCAACACGTTGACGCCACGTGCGGCAAGGCGCGCAGCCATGTTGTTCATCCAGTCGCTGTCCATCGGCGCGCCGGCGCCGTGGGCCAGGATCAGCGTCGTCGATGCCGGCGCCACGGCGGCGTCCCACAACCATCCATGTTCCCGCACACACTGCGCCCATTGATCCCCGTCAATACCGGCCTTGTGCCCTTTGTCCATGCTTGCCTCGCTTTTAGTCTGCCTATAACTCCGGCCGAAGGGCGCGCCGCTTGCGCTTCCTTCGGCTGAACCGTGGATGGGGAACCATGAACACTTCTATCAGTACCGCCTACAACTACAAGGTGGTCCGCCAATTCGCCATTATGACGGTGGTGTGGGGCATCGTCGGTATGGGGCTCGGGGTTTTTCTCGCCGCCCAGTTGGTCTGGCCCGAACTCAACTTCAATTTGCCGTGGACCAGCTTCGGCCGCTTGCGCCCGCTGCACACCAACGCGGTGATCTTCGCCTTCGGCGGCTGCGCCTTGTTCGCCAGTTCGTTTTACTCGGTGCAACGCACCTGCCAGGCGCAATTGTTCGCACCGAAAATCGCCGCGTTCTGCTTCTGGGGCTGGCAGCTGGTGATCCTGTTGGCGGCCATCAGCCTGCCGCTGGGCTACACCAGCTCCAAGGAATACGCCGAGCTGGAATGGCCGATCGACATCCTGATCACCATTGTCTGGGTCGCCTACGCCGTGGTGTTTTTCGGCACGATCATGCAGCGCAAGACCAAGCACATTTATGTCGGTAACTGGTTCTTCGGTGCGTTCATCATCACTGTGGCGATTCTGCACATCGTCAACAACCTTGAGCTGCCGGTGAGTTTCACCAAGTCCTACTCGCTGTACTCCGGCGCAACAGACGCGATGGTGCAGTGGTGGTACGGGCACAACGCCGTGGGCTTTTTCCTCACCGCCGGTTTTCTCGGGATGATGTATTACTTCGTGCCGAAACAGGCCGAGCGTCCGGTGTATTCCTATCGCCTGTCGATCGTGCACTTCTGGGCGCTGATCACCCTGTACATCTGGGCCGGTCCGCACCACTTGCACTACACCGCATTGCCGGACTGGGCGCAGTCGCTGGGCATGGTGATGTCGCTGATCCTGCTGGCGCCGAGTTGGGGCGGGATGATCAACGGCATGATGACCCTGTCGGGCGCCTGGCATAAGTTGCGCAGCGACCCGATCCTGCGTTTCCTGGTGGTGTCGCTGGCGTTCTATGGCATGTCGACCTTCGAAGGGCCGATGATGGCGATCAAGACCGTCAACGCCCTCTCCCACTACACCGACTGGACCATCGGCCACGTCCACGCCGGCGCGCTCGGCTGGGTGGCGATGATTTCCATCGGCGCGCTGTACCACATGATCCCGAAAGTCTTCGGACGCGAGCAGATGCACAGCATCGGCCTGATCAACGCGCACTTCTGGCTTGCCACCATCGGCACCGTTTTGTACATCGCCTCGATGTGGGTCAACGGCATCGCCCAGGGCCTGATGTGGCGTGCGGTAAACGAGGACGGCACGCTGACCTACTCCTTCGTCGAAACCCTGGTGGCCAGCCACCCAGGCTTCGTCGTGCGGTTGGTGGGTGGTGCGATCTTCCTCAGCGGCATGTTCCTGATGGCTTACAACACCTGGCGCACCGTGCGGGCCTCACAGCCTGCCGAAGCCGCCGCTGCCGCGCAGATGGCCTGAGGAGTCCGCCATGAAACACGAAACAATCGAGAAAAACGTCGGCCTGTTGCTGCTGCTGATGATCCTGGCCGTGAGCATCGGCGGCCTGACCCAAATCGTCCCGCTGTTCTTCCAGGATGTGACCAACAAACCGGTGGAAGGCATGAAGCCCTACACCGCGCTGCAACTCGAAGGCCGTGACATTTATATCCGCGAAGGATGTGTCGGCTGCCACTCGCAGATGATCCGCCCGTTCCGCGCCGAGACCGAGCGCTACGGGCACTACTCGGTGGCCGGTGAAAGCGTCTGGGATCACCCGTTCCTGTGGGGCTCGAAACGCACCGGGCCGGACCTGGCCCGGGTCGGCGCGCGCTATTCGGATGATTGGCATCGCGCGCACTTGTACAACCCGCGCAACGTCGTGCCGGAATCGAAAATGCCGGCGTACCCGTGGCTGGTGGCCAACCAGCTCGACAGCAGTCACACCGAAAGCAAGGTCAAGGCGATGCGCACGCTCGGCGTGCCGTACACCGACGACGACATCGCCAGCAGCGTCGAGTCGCTCAAGGGCAAGACCGAAATGGACGCACTGGTCGCCTACCTGCAAGTGCTCGGCACTGCGATCAAGAGCAAGAGGTGAGCCATGGTCTTTGAAATGAGCAGTGGAATGATCCGCGGCCTGGGCACGGTCGTGGTGTTCGTGGCCTTCGTCGGCCTGACGCTGTGGGTGTTCAACAGCAAGCGCAATCCTGAGTTCGCCGAGGCGCGCCTGCTGCCGTTCGCCGACGAATCACAATCCGACATCACCCAAGAACCCGCAACAAGGAGTACCCGGCCATGACCACCTTCTGGAGTACGTGGATCTGCGTACTGACCATCGGCAGCCTGATCGGCCTGACCTGGCTGCTGATCGGCACCCGCAAGGGTGAAACCAAGGGCAGTGTCGACCAGACCATGGGCCACAGCTTCGACGGCATCGAGGAGTACGACAACCCGTTGCCGCAATGGTGGTTCATGTTGTTCGCCGGCACCCTGGTGTTTGCCGTCGGCTACTTGATCCTTTATCCGGGCCTGGGCAACTGGAAAGGCATCCTGCCCGGTTACACCAACGGTTGGACCGGCGTGCACGAGTGGGAAAAGGAGATGGACAAGGCTGATGCCAAGTTCGGACCGATCTTCGCCAAATTCGCTGCGATGCCGGTGGAAGAAGTGGCCAAGGACCCGCAAGCGTTGAAAATGGGCGGTCGCCTGTTTGCCTCCAATTGCTCGGTGTGCCACGGCTCGGATGCCAAGGGCGCGTTCGGCTTCCCCAACCTGGCGGACAGCGACTGGCGCTGGGGCGGCCATGCCGAAACCATCAAGACCACCATCATGGGCGGGCGTATGGCGGCGATGCCGGCCTGGGGCGAAATCCTCGGCGACGCCGGCGTGAAGAACGTCGCGGCCTATGTGCGCCATGAACTGGCCGGCCTGCCACTGCCTGCCGACAGCGATGCCGACCTGCAAGCCGGCCAACAAGCGTTCAGCACGACCTGCACTGCTTGTCACGGGGCAAACGGCCAGGGCACTGAAGCCATGGGCGCGCCGAACCTGACGCACCCGGCCGGTTTTATCTACGGTACAAGCCTGGCGCAACTGCAACAAACCATCCGCCATGGTCGCCAGGGGCATATGCCGGCGCAGAACGAACTGCTCGGCAACGATAAGGTTCAGCTGCTGGCCGCTTATGTGTACAGTCTGTCGCACTCTGCCGGCGCCGAGCGTTTGCAGGCCGAAAGCAAAGGCAAATAAATCTTGAGCGCTCTACTGCCGCACTCTCCGGAATGCGGCAGTTCCCTGCCCCTTTGCGACCCATTGTCGCACCCTCCTTCAGTCTTCCTTTCGGATCGCCAGATTCGGGTCTAAGCTTCCCCCGATGCGGACTGGCCAGTGCTGGTTCCAGGTCGACCCTGAACGATGTGTTCGACGAATCTGCCCGATGACAAGCCGCAAAGGCTGGTAGATACCGGCTGTCGCGCCAATTGCCTTCGGTCACTCATTCGTTGCGTTTGAACACACCCTGTTACACCCGACCTGACCCCCTCGCTTGATCTCTCCGCCGGGACGATTTGTCCATGGGTAATTTTACCCTTACGCGGCGCATGGAAAGGCCGCAGAATCAGCATTTGAAAGCATTGACCCAGGTCATGGCGCGTTGCAATGACCCCCCGCTTTCTACATACTTGCGGCCGATTTTTAATCCTAATAAAACACCCAAACCGTGGAACCTTAGAATGAGCACAGCAATCAGTCCGACTGCTTATAACTATAAGGTAGTCCGCCAGTTCGCCATCATGACGGTGGTCTGGGGGATCCTTGGCATGGGGCTCGGTGTCTTCATCGCCTCGCAACTGGTCTGGCCGGAATTGAATTTCGGTCTGCCCTGGACGAGCTTTGGACGCTTGCGCCCGTTGCACACCAACCTGGTGATTTTCGCCTTCGGTGGATGTGCACTGTTTGCCACTTCTTATTACGTCGTGCAGCGAACCTGCCAAACGCGACTGATTTCCGACAGCCTTGCGGCCTTCACCTTCTGGGGTTGGCAAGCGGTGATCGTCGGCGCCATCGTTACCTTGCCGCTGGGTTACACCACCACCAAGGAATACGCTGAGCTCGAATGGCCGATCGCTATTCTGCTGGCCATTGTCTGGGTCACCTACGGTCTGGTGTTCTTCGGCACCATCGTCAAGCGCAAAACCAAGCACATCTATGTGGGCAACTGGTTCTACGGTGCCTTCATCGTCGTGACCGCGATGCTGCACATCGTCAACCACGCTTCCCTGCCGGTGAACTTATTCAAGTCCTACTCGGCCTACTCGGGCGCGACGGACGCGATGATCCAGTGGTGGTACGGCCACAACGCCGTAGGTTTCTTCCTGACCACCGGCTTCCTGGGCATGATGTACTACTTCGTGCCGAAACAGGCCGAGCGTCCGATCTACTCCTATCGCCTGTCGATCGTGCACTTCTGGGCGCTGATCACCCTGTACATCTGGGCCGGTCCGCACCACTTGCACTACACCGCACTGCCGGACTGGGCCCAGTCCCTGGGCATGGCGATGTCGATCATCCTGCTGGCTCCGAGCTGGGGCGGCATGATCAACGGCATGATGACCCTGTCGGGCGCCTGGCATAAGCTGCGCACCGACCCGATCCTGCGTTTCCTGGTCGTGTCCCTGGCGTTCTACGGCATGTCCACCTTCGAAGGCCCGATGATGGCCATCAAGACCGTGAACTCGCTGTCTCACTACACCGACTGGACCATCGGCCACGTACACGCCGGCGCGCTTGGCTGGGTGGCGATGATCTCGATCGGCGCGATCTACCACATGATCCCGAAACTGTTCGGTCGTGCGCAGATGCACAGCATCGGCCTGATCAACGCGCACTTCTGGCTCGCGACCATCGGTACCGTTCTGTACATCGCTTCGATGTGGGTCAACGGCATCACCCAGGGTCTGATGTGGCGTGCCATCAACGATGACGGCACCCTCACCTACTCGTTCGTCGAAGCGCTGCAAGCCAGCCACCCGGGCTTTATCGTTCGCGCCCTGGGCGGTGCATTCTTCGCCGCCGGCATGCTGTTCATGGCCTACAACGTATTCCGTACCGTACGCGCCTCGAACCCGGTAGAAGCCAAAGCCGCCGAACAGATCGCTGTAGTTGGAGCTCACTGATGAAGCATGAAGCAGTCGAGAAGAACATTGGCCTGCTGGCCTTCTTCATGGTTATCGCCGTCAGCGTCGGCGGCCTGACCCAGATCGTTCCGCTGTTTTTCCAGGACGTTACCAACAAGCCGGTCGAAGGCATGAAGCCTCGCTCCGCCCTTGAACTGGAAGGCCGCGATATCTACATCGCCAACGGATGCGTCAGCTGCCACTCGCAGATGATCCGCCCGTTCCGTGCTGAAACCGAACGCTACGGCCACTACTCGGTCGCCGGTGAAAGCGTCTGGGATCACCCGTTCCTGTGGGGTTCCAAGCGTACCGGTCCGGACCTGGCCCGTGTCGGCGGTCGTTACTCCGATGACTGGCAGCGTGCGCACTTGTACAACCCGCGCAACGTAGTGCCCGAGTCGAAAATGCCGGCCTACCCGTTCCTCGTGGAAAACAAGCTCGACGGCAAAGACACCGCCAAGAAAATGGAAGTCTTGCGCACGCTCGGCGTCCCTTACACCGACGAAGACATCGCCGGCGCCAAGGATGCTGTGAAGGGCAAAACCGAAATGGACGCGCTGGTGGCCTATCTGCAAGGCCTGGGCACCATCATCAAAAGCAAACGGTGATCTAGATGGATATCGGGATGATTCGTGGCCTGGGCACTGTTGTCGTGATGGTGGCCTTCATCGGTTTGGCGTTGTGGGTATTCAGCCCCAAGCGCAAGTCGGAGTTTGAAGACGCAACCTTGCTGCCTTTCGCGGATGATCCCGAAGCCATCAAGCACGTCGAGCAAGCTTCTAGGAGTAACAAAGAATGACTACATTCTGGAGTCTGTACGTCACAGTCCTCAGTCTCGGTACGATCTTTTCCCTGACCTGGCTGTTGCTGTCGACCCGCAAGGGCCAGCGCAGCGAAGCCACCGAAGAGACTGTAGGGCACTCCTTCGACGGGATCGAGGAGTACGACAACCCGCTGCCGAAATGGTGGTTCATGCTGTTCGTGGGCACCATCATTTTCGCCCTGGGTTACCTGGTGCTGTACCCGGGCCTGGGCAACTGGAAAGGCCTGCTGCCAGGTTACAACTACCTGGATAACGAAAAGCAGACCGCGTTCGCCAACGGCCAGACCGGCTGGACCGGCGTTCACGAGTGGGAAAAGGAAATGGCCCGTTCGGACGCCAAGTTCGGCCCGATCTTCGCCAAGTTTGCTTCCATGCCGATCGAAGAAGTCGCCAAGGACCCGCAAGCCCTGAAGATGGGCGGCCGCCTGTTCGCCTCCAACTGCTCGGTTTGCCACGGTTCCGACGCCAAAGGCGCTTATGGCTTCCCTAACCTGACCGACGCCGACTGGCGCTGGGGCGGCGAAGCGGAAACCATCAAGACCACCATCATGGGCGGCCGTCACGCGGTCATGCCGGCGTGGGCTGAAGTGATCGGCGAGCAAGGCGTGGCGGACGTTGCTGCATTCGTCCTGACCAACCTCGATGGCCGCAAGCTGCCGGAAGGCACCAAGGCTGACCCGGTTGCCGGGCAAAAACTGTTCGCCGCCAACTGCGTGGCTTGCCACGGCCCGGATGGTAAAGGCACACCAGCGATGGGCGCCCCTAACCTGACTCACCCGGCCGCGTTCATCTACGGTTCAAGCTTCGCGCAACTGCAGCAGACCATCCGTTACGGCCGTCAGGGGCAGATGCCTGCGCAAGAAGCCATGCAGGGTAACGACAAGGTTCACCTGCTGGCCGCCTACGTCTACAGCTTGTCTCACGGCGAGAAAGCTCCGACGGCAGACGCCCAGTAAGGCAAACGCTTTATGCAATAAAAAACGGCTCCGTCATTCGACGGGGCCGTTTTTGTTTAGCCCTACGGGACATCGATTGTTACGACCTCATTGCCGCCGGGATCAGTTGCAATGATAGGTTTCTACAAGCTGTCCAGATAAAAAGCTCATACCCTGCTCGTCATTCACTCATATTCAAACAAGAAGCAAGGATGCCCTTCTCGATTACGACAACGCATCACGTGACCACCCCGCGCCCTGGGGAAGTATCTTGTGGCCGCGTTGCAACCGCAATCAAGCATTGCGGTAATGTGCCACTGACGCTGGCTAAGGCTCCGATCAACGTCAAGAGTTTACCTGGCGATGAAATGACGTTGCAGTCCAGGTTGGCAAAGCCTTCTTCGACGTCCCCGCTTTCTATTCAAACCTTGTTCGTACTTCAAAAATACAGTGTGGAAGCGGCAGCGCTCGCACTCAGCCAACAGGGCAAAGACACAACGGTACTCAAACATATTTCTGACCAGCTGGAAGCCTCTTCCTTCAAAGACAACAGAGCGGCAACCAAGGCTGAACTGAAGGCGACCGAGCGTCTGGACAAGGACATGATTGCGTTCATCGCAAGCCACTTGCAGCGGCCGGGCATAACTTCCAAAACGGTGATGCGGGAGGCAAAGACGGCGTTTATCAGCGCCAGGCAAGCGGTGCTAAACGGCAAAGCATGGAACAAGGTGGAAACCGGTTTCCAACACAATACCCAACACTATGCCTGCACGATGACGCCTGCGGCGCAGATGAAGCTGGGTGACAAGGATATTTTTCCGGTTTCCTACCGTGGCTGTGGCGTTACTTCGAAATCCACCCGCGAGATTACACACGCCACCAATTTGTGGACGTCGGAAATCCGGGCGCAGGGGCACGACGGTCAGGAACAAACACTTTTCAAGGGCGTCCGTCACGGCACTCTATCGCCCTTTGGGCTGGAGGAAAGAAGTGAGCAGCGGCGCTTAGGCGCGCAGTCGCGGGCGCTCGAGGTGGTGACTGCATCGCTGTTTGCGCGTCCCGACTTACTACAGTTGGCGCTAGCGGGGGATGTGATCCCGCTGCAGCTGGTATCAACATCGCTGTTGACCGGCGGGCTATGTGGGGAAGGTGAAATGCTGAACGATCAAATAAGGGCGTGGCGGGAGCTTTGTCAGACGCGGCCGTTGGTCTTGCCCCTGATTACGGGTGATGACAAGCAATGCGATGTCCGCGTCAACCTGGAGGTCGCGGCATTTAATTTTGGAGTCAATGAATTTGCGCTTAAGTTTCCCGTCGGCAGCACACAATCTGATGGTTACAACGTCACTGCATTTCGAAAACTACTTGGGTGTGATCTGAGGCGTTCTGCCGCGCCGGGGGGCTGGGTGGGAGAGTATTTGCAACGCGATCCGAGTCCCATGAACGCCAATCGAGTGGAGTTGCTGAGCCGCCAGTTGAAGGATATCTGGGCTGCCAAGACATATAACCGTGATGGTGGCGAACCTTACAAAGCAGCGCAGCGTGTAGCGATGCTGGCGTTCGAAATTGGCGCAGTGCCTTGCTGGAACTGCAAGAGCGGCAAGGATAGAACCGGCATGCTGGATGTTGAGTTGAAACGCGAGGCGGTAGCTTTGCATCAAAACAGCGAGCTTGCTCCCGGCAGTCCGCTGACAGATGACCACCAGCGACTGCTGCAGCAAGCACTGCTCTATGGCGGTAACTTCGAGGTGCAAACTTACAATACCGGGGCGCCGGGTAACAAAGTGATGATAGACGTGCCAGTCTTTGGTCTGTCGTACCGATCACGCATAGGCGATGACGAGGTCTGGAAACAGGTGAAAGGCCTTTCTCGACTGGTCTGAATTCCTGGGAGCAGAATCCTGTGCTTAGCGGCATGCGGATGACAACGAAAAAGGCTCTGTCACCTGACAGGGCCTTTTTACACATTGAAAAAAGGTCATCGAACAGCGAGGCTGGCGATTTCCCGACGATTCGGCCAATTATTGCCATTAACCTGGTGCACCTTCAGCGTCTTGCGATCCAGAGCAATGTCAGCAATCAGGTAAGTCTGATTGGAAGCACCGCCACTGAGAAACACCGGCACGTCACCGAAGTAGTCGCGGCGGTTCCAACCCTGGTAAAGACCCGGCTCCGTGTGAAAATGACCGGCAAATATCGCACTGACCTTGTATCGCTCGATCATTGCCCTGAAGCGGGCTATCTGCTCGTCACTACCCTTCCATCGCTCGGGCTTGTGCATGTTCAAAATGATGATTTTGCCCTGGCTATGCGCACGCCGCAGATCGCGTTCCAGCCAGTCCAGCGCGTCGGCAATTTCGAATGCGATCCTGTTCAACGGGAAACCTGAAGAAAAATTTACCGAGTAAGTCGGTTCATTATTCAATTGAATGAGATGAACATCGCCCACCGTTTTAGAGTAAGCAAGACTGCCATAAAAGATCTTCACCCCACCCTCGATGCGCGCGAACAGATCCATATCGACTTTCCCCCAGTACCGTTCCTTCAACTCCATGATGCTGCCGGCCGCACAACTGTTTTCCGGAAACTTGCAATCATCTATATTATTTTCGTAATCATGATTACCCAATCCGTAGTCATAAACCCCTTCCAGCTTCTCCTCAAAGACCGACTTCATATAAGAGCGTTCAGAGCCATGACCAAAAGCGGTTATATCGCCGTTAATCATCACTGGTACTTGCAATGCACCACCGTTGAGTTTTCTGAAACTGGCAATATCCGAGTACTGGGCCTCAACTAGCTCTTCAGCGCGCTTGTCGCCCGGATCAGGCAGACCGGCGTCCGTAAGATCACTCCAAGGGTATTGGGGGTCTGAGACGAACACTAGATGGCGCGGCGTTTCTGCAGAAGCTGCAGCATAGAGCGGATTGAAAAACAAAAACAATAAGATAACGGCAAAATGCTTACTTACTTTAAATAACTTCATCGACATCCATTTCCTTTCAGTAATTTACAGCCAAACAAATACATCACCCCAAGAAAACACACAATCAACAAAAAACCACGACACACATTTAATTAAAATTATAAAACAAGCATTTGCACACAAAGACCAAAAAATATAACTTCACAACGCAGAAGCTTTTCACAACACCACATTGAAGAAAACCAATGGAATGGATTCCCATGAAACTATTAAGTCATCTCAAACTGTGTGTCGGCATGATATTCGCCGGCAGTCTACCCGCCATGTATGCCGTCGCGGTTGAACCATCACCCACTCACCTTGTATTTGCCTCAGACCCGAAATTCCCCTCAAGTGAAAAATCCGATAGTCGCGAAGATGAGTCCGCCGCCGACACAGAAACACGTTCACGGTGGTTGATCGATGCGCAGTACTCCAGCATTGCTGATTTCAGGACGCAGTCGGGTGGAGCCGCTGCGGTTCCCGTCATGATCAATGGCAACCTGACCGCCTTCGGCCGAGACAGCGAACGCTCTTACATCAAGGCCGTCCTGCAAAACAAACTCGGCAATGTCTATGACTATGGCCTGGGCAATCATGACTACGACTTCAACGTCGCGACCTGCTCCGATTGCGCGGCGGGAAGCGTCGATGACCTCGATACTGGGGAAAAGTGCCGAACATGGACCTCGCTGCCAGGGCGTCAGGCTTCACGAAAACCTGGTACGGAAGCCTGGCGTACTCCAGGGATTTTGGCGATGTCCACCTGATCCAGCTGAATAATGAACCGACGTATGAGGCCAACTTTTCCACCCAATCCGTTTTCAGTACCACTGCGTACGAGATCACCTCATCTCTGGACTGGCTGGAACGCGACCTGAAACAAGCGCGTACCCAGGGGAAAATTATCTTGCTGAACCTGCATCAGCCGTTCAAATGGTCGGTCAACGAAAGTGAAATCATGCGTTTCAAAACGATGATTGAAGACTACGGTGTGACCGCCGTCTTTTCCGCCAATGCGCATAAACAAAGCGGAATGTACCCTTCCAGCAACTACATCTATGGCGACACTCCATTATTCATGAGCGGTTCGGCAGCATTGCAGAGCTGGTTGTACGCCAGCTTTTCTGCCGATAGAAAGCAGCTGACCGTCAATGTCATTGACGGTAACGATTGGCGCAATCCTGTTGCTTCACACACGATCCCGGTCAAATAGGCCTCCAACGACGCCAGCGGGATAATCGCGGGCGTCGTCGATTTCAGATATCAGCTTCGCCAACGAATGTTTCCCAAGCCGGGTCAGTCCGCAGCGACCGATGGTCGAATGTTCCGGTTACGAGGTTGCGAGATTTAAAATCAGGTAGTAACGTTGCTACATACGTGTATTCAGGAGGGTCACACATGATGGCCATCACCACCATTTCCAGCCGTGAATTCAACCAGGACACAAGTGGTGCCAAAAAAGCCACGCGTCAGGGGCCGGTTTTTATCACCGACCGAGGTAAACCGGCCCATGTGCTGCTAAGCATTGAGGAGTACCAAAAACTCACGGGCACCAACGCCGACATCGTCGAACTACTGGTCATGCCAGAAGCGGCAGATATCGAGTTCGAAACCGAGCGTGCCGTGATCACTCATCGCCCTGTGGATTTGTCTTGATGTACCTACTCGACACCAACGTGATTTCCGAACTCCGCAAACCCCAGGCTGACGCAAACGTCGTCGCCTGGGCCAAAAGCATCATCGCTCCACGCATGTTCATTTCAGCCATTACCTTGAAGGAACTGGAGACAGGGGTGCTACGCATGGAGCGCCGCGACCCCGTTCAGGGCAAAGTGTTGCGCACCTGGCTCAAGCGTCATGTCCTTCCGGCGTTCGATGCCCGTATCCTGCCGATCGATGCTGCCGTGGCCCTTCGCTGTGCCGGCTTGCACGTTCCAGATCGCGCAAACGAAGCCGATGCGTTGATTGCAGCGACAGCGCTGGTTCATGGTTTGACGGTGGTCACCCGTAACGTCGACGATTTTCAATCCAGTGGCGTGCCGCTGATTAATCCATGGGCCGATTGAGCGTCACCCCTCAGAAAAGCGTCCATAATTCACAAGTCAATTGATACAAGTCATTACACCATCGGTTAATTTCTCCCAACGTGACCAAAGGTCGCACCCTTGGGCTAGAGCGACAGGCGTATCATTGCGCCACTGCTACGCCCCTTTTTGACCGCGGTCGGCACGTACTGACCGAGGCATTTTTCCACTGCCGTGGGATGCAATGATGAGCAACCAGATTCCGGTACACGACGTCACTCCACCCAGCAAGAACGCGAACAACAGCGTCGACCTCTACGCCTCACGAGAAAAGATCTACACCCGCGCCTTCACCGGAATCTTCCGCAATCTACGGATGATGGGTGGCGCCTTTTTGTTTCTGTTGTATTTCGGCACGGTGTGGTTGAACTGGGCAGGCCATCAGGCCGTCTGGTGGAACCTGCCGGAGCGTAAGTTCTTTATTTTCGGTGCGACCTTCTGGCCGCAGGATTTCATTCTGCTCTCGGGCATCCTGATCATCAGCGCCTTCGGCCTGTTCTTCATTACCGTGTACGCCGGTCGGGTGTGGTGCGGTTACACCTGCCCGCAGAGTGTGTGGACCTGGATCTTCATGTGGTGCGAAAAGGTCACCGAAGGCGACCGCAACCAGCGCATCAAGCTCGACAAGGCGCCGATGAGCGCCAACAAGTTCCTGCGTAAATTCAGCAAGCACCTGATGTGGCTGTTGATCGGTTTCGTGACCGGCATGACCTTTGTCGGCTACTTCTCGCCAATTCGCGAACTCACTATCGACTTCTTCACCGGTGAAGCAGATGGCTGGTCGTATTTCTGGGTCGGCTTCTTCACCTTCGCCACCTACGGCAACGCCGGTTGGCTGCGCGAGCAAGTGTGCATTTACATGTGTCCGTATGCGCGCTTCCAGAGCGTGATGTTCGACAAGGACACGCTGATCGTTTCCTACGACCCACGCCGCGGCGAAAGCCGAGGCCCGCGTAAAAAAGGCATCGACTACAAGGCCGAGGGCCTGGGCGATTGCATCGACTGCACCATGTGCGTCCAGGTTTGCCCGACCGGTATCGACATCCGCGACGGCCTGCAAATCGAATGCATCGGTTGCGCCGCCTGCATCGATGCCTGCGACGCCATCATGGACAAGATGGAGTACCCGCGCGGCCTGATCAGCTACACCACCGAGCACAACCTGTCCGGGCAGAAAACCAATAAACTGCGACCACGCCTGATCGGCTATGCCGTGGTGCTGCTGGCGATGATCAGTTTGCTGGTGGCCGCGTTTTTCATGCGTTCGCTGGTCGGGTTCGATGTCAGTAAGGACCGCGTGCTGTACCGCGAAAACGCCGAGGGCCGGATCGAAAACGTCTACAGCCTGAAGATCATGAACAAGGACCAGCGCGACCACACTTACCTGCTGGAAGCCGCCGGCCTGCCGGACCTCAAGCTGCAAGGCCGACGGGAAATCAAGGTCGCGGCCGGCGACATCGTCAGCCAGCCGGTCGAACTGTCCGTGGCCCCGGAACAATTGCCATCGAGCACCAACGAGGTGAAATTCATCCTCAAGGATGCCGACGACGCCAGCATTCACGTTGAAGCCAAGAGCCGGTTCATCGGCCCACAAAATCGTTGAGAGAAGTGAACATGCCCGCAGCAAACGCCGCAAGTCCCTGGTACAAGCACCTATGGCCGTGGATCATCATCGGGATCCTGGCCTGCTCGGTGACTTTGACCTTGTCCATGGTGACCATCGCGGTGAAAAACC
The DNA here is from genome assembly GCF_000802965.1 of Pseudomonas fluorescens. Lineage (GTDB taxonomy): Bacteria > Pseudomonadota > Gammaproteobacteria > Pseudomonadales > Pseudomonadaceae > Aquipseudomonas > Aquipseudomonas fluorescens_A. Next base: position 116,995 of record NZ_JSAK01000010.1, read on the forward strand.
CGGACAACCTGGTCAACGACAATTACTACGAGGCAGGCAAAGGCATTAACCGCTCCCTCGACCGTGAACTGCTGGCGCAAACCCTGTTGATGCGCGCCAGTGTCCATCTGGACGACATGACCGGCGAAGTCGACCTGCGCCTGAGCGGCAACAGCCAACCGCAAACCCTGGAACTGAACCTGATCTCGCCGACCCAGCCGGAGAAGGATCGCAAAATCACTCTCGCCCGTAGCGAAACCGAACAGGGGCGCTACATCGGCCAGTTGAGCGACAAAATCGAAGGTCGGCGCTTTATCGAATTGCTCGGGACTCAGGACGAGCATATCTGGCGCATGTTCGAAGAAGAAATGGTCAGCCATGACAAAGACCTGCTGCTCGGCGATGAACCGCTGCAGGGCGCGGAAGATCTGAAGAAGTAATAACCTGCGAATGCGATCAAATGTGGCGAGGGAGCTTGCTCCCGCTGGGGCGCGAAGCGCGCCCAAAACCTGCAAACCGGTCCTTTCAGTCTCAGCGAGTTCGCCGACTTGCGACTGCTGCGCAGTCGAGCGGGAGCAAGCTCCCTCGCCACAATGGTTTTCATGGCAACACACATGACCACTCCACTCTCCTGCTACCACTGCGCCCTGCCCGTCCCGGCCGGCAGCCGCTTCACCGCTGCCGTCCTCGGGGCCACCCGCGAGTTCTGCTGCCCGGGTTGCCAGGCCGTGGCCGAGGCGATAGTCGCCGGCGGTTTGGAAAGTTACTACCAGCATCGCAGCGAAGCGTCAGCCAACCCCGAAGCGTTGCCGGTGCAGTTGGTCGATGAAATGGCGCTGTACGACCGCGCCGACGTGCAACAACCCTTCGTCCGCCACGACGGCGAACTCGCCGAAACCACACTGTTGATGGAGGGCATCAGTTGCGCCGCGTGCGGCTGGCTGATCGAGAAACACCTGCGTGCCTTGCCGGCAGTGGCCGAAGCACGGCTGAACCTGTCCAATCATCGCCTGCACGTGCGTTGGGCCGATGCGCAACTGCCGCTGAGCCGCGTCCTCAGCGAACTGCGCCACATCGGCTATGCCGCCCACCCCTATCAAACCGACCGCGCCAGCGAACAACTGGCCAGCGAAAACCGCCTGGCCCTACGCCAGCTCGGCGTGGCCGGGTTGCTGTGGTTCCAGGCAATGATGGCGACCATGGCCACCTGGCCGGAATTCAACATCGACCTCAGCCCCGAACTGCACACGATCCTGCGCTGGGTCGCGCTGTTCCTCACCACGCCGATCGTGTTCTACAGCTGCGCGCCGTTCTTCAAGGGCGCCATGCGCGACCTGCGCACCCGCCACCTGACCATGGACGTCTCGGTGTCGCTGGCCATTGGCAGTGCCTACATTGCCGGGATCTGGACCTCGATCACCGGGGTCGGTGAGCTGTATTTCGACGCCGTTGGCATGTTCGCGCTGTTCCTGCTGGCCGGGCGTTATCTGGAGCGCCGCGCCCGCGAACGCACCGCCGCCGCCACCGCACAACTGGTCAATCTGTTACCCGCTTCGTGCCTGCGCCTGAGTGCTGATGGTCAGAGCGAACGAATCCTGCTCAGCGAATTGCACGTCGGCGATCAAGTGCTCGTGCATCCGGGCGCCATCCTCCCGGCGGACGGAAAAATCCTCGACGGCCAATCGAGCATCGACGAGTCGCTGCTGACCGGCGAGTATCTGCCGCAACCACGTACCCCGGGCGACCCCGTCACCGCCGGCACCCTGAACGTTGAAGGCGCGCTGACCGTCGAGGTCATGGCCCTCGGTCAGGACACCCGGCTTTCAGCCATCGTCCGTTTGCTGGATCGCGCCCAGGCCGAAAAACCACGACTGGCAGAAATCGCCGACTGCGCCGCGCAATGGTTCCTGCTGCTGTCGCTGGTCGCCGCCGCCGCCATCGGTCTGCTCTGGTGGGAACTGGATTCGTCGCGAGCCTTCTGGATTGTGCTGGCAATGCTCGTCGCGACCTGTCCGTGCGCTTTGTCCCTGGCCACACCGACCGCCCTTACCGCCGCCACCGGCACCCTGCACAAACTCGGCCTGCTGCTGACTCGCGGCCATGTGCTGGAAGGCCTGAACCAGATCGACACGGTGATTTTCGACAAGACCGGCACGCTCACCGAAGGCCGCCTCGCTCTGCGCTCGATCCGCCCCCTCGGCGCCCTGAACAGCGATCAATGCCTGAGCCTCGCCGCCGCCCTGGAAAATCGTTCCGAACACCCGATCGCCCGCGCCTTTGGTCGCGCACCATTGGCCGCTGAAGAAGTGCACAGCACGCCGGGGCTTGGCCTCGAAGGGTTGGTTGGCGAACAGCGCTTGCGCATCGGGCAACCGGGTTTTGTCTGCGAACTCAGTGGCGCCGCCATGCCATCAATGCCGGATGAAGCCGGGCAATGGCTGCTGCTCGGCGATCGCCAAGGGCCACTGGCGTGGTTCGTTCTCGACGACCGCCTGCGCGCCGACGCCCCTGCCCTGCTGGCGGCCTGCAAGGCGCGCGGCTGGCGCACGTTGTTACTGTCCGGCGACAGCTCGCCGATGGTTGCCAGTGTTGCGGCCGAACTCGGCATTGACGAAGCCCTTGGCGGTTTACGCCCGGACGACAAGTTGCAAGTGCTGCAACAGCTGCACAAGGAAGGTCGCAAGGTGTTGATGCTCGGTGACGGGGTCAACGATGTGCCGGTGCTGGCCGCCGCCGACATCAGCGTGGCCATGGGTTCGGCCACCGACCTGGCGAAAACCAGCGCCGATGCGGTGCTGCTGTCCAATCGCCTCGACGCCCTGGTGCAAGCCTTCAGCCTGGCCCGGCGCACGCGCCGCGTAATCGTCGAGAACCTGCTATGGGCCGGGCTGTACAATGGCCTCATGTTGCCGTTCGCCGCTCTCGGCTGGATCACCCCGGTATGGGCCGCGGTCGGCATGTCCATCAGTTCGTTGACCGTGGTGCTGAACGCGCTGCGCCTGACTCGCCTGCCGAGCGCGCCTATCGCCAGCACCACGCCAGAAACCCGCCCGCTGCCGGCCTGAGCCGCGCGGGCATGGAGTCCAGATGCCAGCTCTCTACGTGATGATCCCGGCCGCGCTGCTGATCGTGGCCATCGCCATCTTCATCTTCTTCTGGGCCGTCGACAGCGGTCAGTACGATGACCTCGACGGCCCGGCCCACAGCATCCTGTTCGACGACCAGGACCCGAACCACACCGCGGCAGTCGACGAAGCCAGCGGCCATCCGCCCAAACCCGACGACAAGGCGCCGCCCCATGTTTGAATTGGCGCCACTTTTGGTGTCTGCGGTGATTCTCGGTCTGCTCGGTGGCGGCCATTGCCTGGGCATGTGCGGCGGCTTGATGGGCGCGCTGACCCTGGCGATTCCCAAGGAACAACGTAGCCGGCGCTTTCGCCTTTTGCTGGCCTACAACCTCGGGCGAATTCTCAGCTATGCCACCGCTGGACTGTTGATCGGCCTGGCGGGCTGGGCGGTCGCCAACAGCCCGGCGGCGATGTTCATGCGAGTCCTCGCCGGATTGCTGCTGATCGCCATGGGCCTGTACCTGGCCGGTTGGTGGAGCGGTTTGACGCGCATCGAAAGCCTCGGTCGCGGGCTGTGGCGGCATATCCAGCCGATCGCCAACAAACTGCTGCCCGTGTCGAGTGTTCCGCGTGCGCTGTTGTTGGGTGGGCTTTGGGGCTGGTTGCCGTGTGGTCTGGTTTACAGCACGTTGTTGTGGTCGGCCAGTCAGGGCAATGCACTGGACAGTGCGTTGTTGATGTTGGCGTTTGGGTTGGGCACGTGGCCGGTGTTACTCGCAACGGGTCTTGCGGCTGAGCGGGTGACGGCAGTTTTGCGTAGGCGTAGCGTGCGCATGGCGGGTGGATTGCTGGTGATGTTGTTTGGAATCTGGACTTTGCCGGGGCCGCATCAGCATTGGTTGATGGGCCACTGAACTGTGGCGAGGGAGCTTGCTCCCGCTGGGGCGCGAAGCGGCCCCCTGCCCTTCAAAAAAGCCGGGGCCTGCTACGCAGTCCAGCGGGAGCAAGCTCCATCGCCACAAAAACCGATCACGACCACCTTTTACCCTTGACGCAAATCAAGATGCCCCAACAGCGCGCCCCCTAGACTGGCCGACACTGCCAGCCTATCCGGGGGAACGCCCGCATGATGCTCGACGCCATTCGTTGGGACACCGATCTGATCCGCCGTTATGACCTGGCGGGACCGCGCTACACCTCCTATCCGACCGCCGTGCAATTCAACAGCCAGGTCGGCACCTTCGACCTGTTCCACGCCCTGCGCGACAGCCGCAAGGCCCTGCGCCCATTGTCGCTGTATGTGCACGTGCCGTTCTGCGCGAACATTTGCTACTACTGCGCCTGCAACAAAGTCATCACCAAGGATCGCGGCCGCGCCCAGCCTTATTTGCAGCGCCTGGAACAGGAAATCCAGTTGATCGCCTGCCATCTCGACCCGACGCAGAAAGTCGAGCAACTGCACTTTGGCGGCGGCACGCCAACATTTCTCAGCCACGACGAACTGCGTCAGTTGATGGCGCACCTGCGCAAACACTTCAACTTGCTGGACGACGATTCTGGCGACTACGGCATCGAAATCGACCCACGCGAAGCCGACTGGTCGACCATGGGCCTACTGCGCGAACTGGGTTTCAATCGGGTCAGCATCGGCCTGCAAGACCTCGACCCTGCGGTGCAGCGCGCGGTCAACCGCCTGCAAAGCCTGGAAGAAACCCGCGCGGTGATCGACGCCGCGCGTACCCTGCAATTTCGCTCGATCAACATCGATTTGATCTACGGCTTACCGAAACAGACCCCGGAGAATTTCGCCCGCACCGTCGATGAAGTCATCCGCCTGCAACCGGACCGGCTCTCGGTGTTCAACTACGCGCACCTGCCGGAACGCTTCATGCCGCAGCGGCGGATCAACAGCGACGAACTGCCGACACCGGCGCAAAAACTGGAAATGCTGCAGCGCACCATCGAACAACTGACCGCCGCCGGTTACCGCTACATCGGCATGGACCATTTCGCCTTGCCGGACGATGAACTAGCGATTGCCCAGGAAGAATCGACCCTGCAACGTAATTTCCAGGGCTACACCACTCACGGGCATTGCGATTTGATCGGCCTGGGCGTGTCGGCGATCAGTCAGATCGGTGACTTGTACTGCCAGAACAGCAGCGACCTCAATCAATACCAGAACACGTTGGCCACTGCGCAATTGGCCACCAGCCGTGGCCTGCTGTGCAACGCGGATGATCGTCTGCGGCGTGCGGTGATTCAGCAGCTGATCTGCAATTTCAGCCTGGAATTCGCCCTGATCGAAAACGCGTTCAATATCGATTTTCAAGGCTATTTCGGCAAACTTTGGCCGCAATTGCAGGGCATGGCCAAGGATGGCCTGATCGAACTGGATGGCGAAAAAATCACTGTGCTGCCAGCGGGACGCTTGTTGGTGCGATCGGTATGCATGGTGTTTGATGCGTACCTGGAGCAACACAGTCGCCAACGGTTCTCCCGAGTGATCTAGACTTGCGGCAAATCCGCCGTGCGCTGGCCTCAATGTCCTCTGGTGGGTTACCCTTACGTCTTATGTGTGTTTTCCCACAAGGATTGAAGAAATGTCCGAGCCAGTAAAATTGCGCGCTCATACTCAGGCCCATTGCAAGGATTGCAGCCTGGCCCCGCTGTGTTTGCCACTTTCGCTGAACCTGGAAGACATGGATGCGCTGGACGACATCGTCAAACGTGGACGCCCGCTGAAAAAAGGCGAATTCCTGTTCCGCCAGGGCGACACGTTCGATTCCGTTTACGCAGTACGCTCCGGCGCCCTGAAAACATTCAACCTGAGCGATGCTGGCGAAGAGCAATTGACCGGTTTCCACCTGCCGAGTGAACTGGTCGGCCTGTCGGGCATGGACACTGAAAAACATCCAGTGTCGGCGCAAGCGCTGGAAACCACGTCGGTCTGCGAAATTCCTTTCGAACGCCTCGACGAACTGGCCCTGCAATTACCGCAGTTGCGCCGTCAATTGATGCGGGTGATGAGCCGCGAGATTCGTGACGATCAACAGATGATGTTGCTGCTGTCGAAAAAAACCGCCGACGAGCGCATTGCCACCTTCCTGGTCAACCTGTCCGCACGCTTCCGCGCCCGAGGCTTCTCGGCCAATCAGTTTCGCCTGAGCATGTCGCGCAACGAAATCGGCAACTACCTGGGCCTGGCGGTGGAAACCGTATCGCGAGTGTTCACGCGCTTCCAACAGAACGAACTGATCGCCGCCGAGGGCAAGGAAATCCGTATCCTCGACCCGATTCAGCTCTGTGCCCTGGCCGGTGGCTCGCTAGAAGTCTGATTCAGACAAGCGCGGCTGAGCGAAACGGTTCAGCCGCCGTTATACTGTGTCGTTTGCAGCCTGCCAGGACACCTCGACGATGGTCTTCGATTCCTTCGACATCAAATCCCTCATTCGCCCCGTGATCGACTTCCCGAAACCGGGCGTGATTTTTCGCGACATTACCCCGCTCTTCCAGTCGCCCACGGCCCTGCGCCTGGTGATGGACAGCTTTGCCCATCGGTACGTCGAGGCTGATTTCACCCACATTGGCGCCATGGATGCCCGTGGCTTCCTGATTGGCTCGGTGCTCGCCTATCAGTTGAACAAGCCACTGGTGTTGTTCCGCAAGCAAGGCAAGCTGCCGGCCGACGTCCTGGCCGAGGGCTACGCGACTGAATACGGCGAAGCCTTTCTCGAAGTCCACGCCGACAGCCTGTGCGAAGGCGACTCGGTGGTGATGTTTGATGACCTGATCGCTACAGGTGGCACCCTGATTGCGGCAGCGAACCTGATTCGGCGCATGGGCGCGCGGGTTCATGAAGCGGCGGCGATTATTGATTTGCCGGAGCTGGGTGGTTCGCAGCGTCTGGAAGATATGGGGATTCCGACTTTTTGCCTGACGCAGTTTGCCCTTACCGATAAGTAAGAGGCGGCTGTACTGACGCCATCGCTGGCAATCC
>NZ_JSAK01000010.1:124093-227635 GCF_000802965.1 Pseudomonas fluorescens
GGATTGCCAGCGATGGCGTCATCCGCCGCACCACCAACTACAGCCCCATCTGCTTACTGATGATCTCGTTCATCACTTCCCGAGTCCCCCCGCCGATCGAAAGAATCCGGTTATCCCGATACAACCGCTCCACCAGACTTTCGCGCATGTAACCCATCCCACCCAATATCTGCACCGCATCGTTCGTAATCCGGTCAGCCGTGTCAGTGGCAAAATTCTTGGCCATGGAAATCTCCTTGATCACACTCTGCCCCACCGCCATTTTCGCCGCTTGCCGATAGGTAAATTCCCTTGAGACTTCCAGTTCGGTAGCCATCTCGGCGAGGCGATGCTTGATCACCTGGAACTTGCCGATGGGTTTGCCGAAGGCTTCACGCTCCCGCGCCCATTTCAGGCTTTCCTCCAGCGCCAGCTGTGCGGTCATGTTGGCCATCAGCGCCAAAGCCAGGCGTTCGCTCTGGAAGTTACCCATGATGCAGGCGAACCCCATGTTTTCGCTGCCAATCAGATTGCCTACAGGCACACGGCAATTATCGAAGAACAATTCGGCGGTGTCCGACGCCCACCAACCCATTTTCTTCAGTTGCCGTCCCACGGTGAAACCGGGCGTGCCCTTCTCGATCATTAACAGGCTGATGCCGGCGAAACCCGGCTCGCCGGTACGCACCGCGACGGTGTAGAAATCCGCGCGTACGCCACTGGTGATAAAGGTTTTACTGCCGCTGACCCGGTAAACATCACCGTCACGCACGGCGCGGGTTTGCAGGTTGGCGACGTCGGAACCACCGCCGGGTTCGGTAACGGCCAAGGCACTGATTTTCTCACCGGACAACACCTGTGGCACAACCCGATCTCGGACGTCCGGCCTGGCCCATTTGAGAATCGGCGGCAAGCCGATATCCAGCGACCCCAGCCCCGCCACCAGGCCTCCAGAACCACAGCGCATCAACTCTTCGCTGGCGGCAACCTTGGCGAACAAATCGCCTTCGTGGCTGCCACCGTATTGCTCCGGGTAGCCGATGCCGAGGATTCCCGCCGCACCGGCCTTGAGGTAGAGCTCGCGGGGAAAGCTTTCAGCTTCTTCCCACTGATCAATGTCCGGAAGAATCTCGCGCTCGACGAAACGTCTGACGCTGTCGCGGACCAATTGGTGGCTGGGATCGAAGTATTCCTGAAAGGCAGGCATCGGCGAACTCCACTGAAGGGTTCAGCGACGTTAACCGAGCGCTTGCTTGGTTTTCAACAGGATTGTTTGAATCAGGGGGATCGAGGTGTCTGCATCGCCAGCAAGCCGGCCCCTACAGACCGTTTGAAATGTAGGAGCCGGCTTGGTGGCGATGGCGTCTGTGCAGACGCCACGATTACCTGGTTTTACAAGAGAGAGATTGAAGATCAAAAGATCGCAGCCTTCGGCAGCTCCTACAGAAAAAACACCTATCCCTGTAGGAGCTGCCGAAGGCTGCGCTCTTTTGCTGTTACAGCGAAATCGGCTTACGCCCCGCAAACGAATGCGCCAACGTCCCGCCATCCACCAATTCCAGCTCGCCGCCCAACGGCACGCCATGGGCGATGCGTGAGGCGATCAGGCCTTTGCTGCTGAGCAATTGGGCAATGTAGTGCGCGGTGGCTTCGCCTTCCACGGTCGGGTTGGTGGCGAGAATGACTTCAGCAAAGGTGCCCGCCTCTTCGATCCGCGCCATCAATTGCGGGATGCCGATCGCTTCCGGCCCCAGCCCGTCGAGCGGCGACAAGTGGCCTTTGAGCACGAAGTACCGCCCGCGGAACCCGGTCTGCTCCACGGCGTAGACATCCATCGGCCCTTCCACCACACACAGCAACGTGTCGTCGCGCCGGGTATCGGCGCATTGCGGGCAGAGGTCATCTTCGGTCAGCGTGCGGCACAAACGGCAGTGACCGACCCCATCCATGGCCTGGCTTAGGGCCTGCGCCAGTCGCGAGCCGCCGCTGCGATCACGCTCGAGCAACTGCAACGCCATGCGCTGGGCGGTTTTCTGACCCACGCCTGGCAAAACGCGCAGGGCATCGATCAGTTGGCGAATCAAAGGGCTGAAGCTCATGGGGAAAAAGTCCGACAAAACAACGAGACGCGGTTTATACCCGCGCCTCTGATTAGCGTCAAATAGCAGCGTCGATTAGTCAGTCCCGGGCGACCCGAATCACCAGTTTGCCGAAGTTGCGTCCTTCCAGCAGACCAATGAATGCTTCGGGCGCGTTCTCCAGGCCATCGACCACGTCTTCGCGGAACTTAACCTTGCCATCACGCACCCACGGCGCCATGGCGCTGACGAATTCCGGCTGACGGTCACCGTAGTCGTCAAATACGATGAAGCCTTGAATCCGCACACGCTTGGTCAGCAGCGTGCGTTGCAATTGCGGCAGGCGATCCGTCCCACTCGGCGCTTCGGTTGCGTTGTAGGACGCAATCAGGCCACACAGCGGAATACGTGCCTTGGGATTGAGCAACGGCAGCACGCCATCGAATACCTTGCCGCCGACGTTTTCGAAATAGATGTCGATGCCCTTGGGGCACGTCTTGGCCAATTCATCGGCGAAGTCCGGGCTCTTGTGGTCGACGCAGGCATCGAAGCCCAGCTCTTCGATCACATAACGGCACTTGTCCGCACCACCGGCCACGCCCACTACGCGCAGGCCCTTGATCTTCGCCACTTGCCCGACCACCGAACCCACTGCGCCGGATGCTGCGGCGACCACCAGGGTCTCGCCGGACTTCGGCTGACCGATGTCCATCAAGCCCATGTACGCGGTCATGCCCGGCATGCCGAGCACGCCCAAGGCCATTGACGGGCTCGGCAGGCCCGACGGCACCGGGATGATGCTGCGACCGTCATTGATGCTGTGGCTCTGCCAGCCAGTCGAGCCGACCACCAGGTCACCTTCCTGAAACTTGGGATGCAACGAGCGTTCGACCCGGCTGACAGCGCCACCGGTCATCACCCCGCCGATTTCCACTGGGGCCGCGTAGGACGGCGCGTCACTCATGCGCCCGCGCATGTAGGGGTCCAGCGACAGAAAAAGGGTCTTGAGCAACACCTGACCGTCGGCCAGTTCGGGCAGCGCCACGCGTTCCAGGCGGAAATTCTCCGGCGTCGGTGCGCCTACCGGACGGGAGGCCAGGACGATGCGTTGGTTGAGGGTCATGGGGTCGGACATGTCAGCGTCTCCTTGAATGGGTGAATTCGGGGATATAGGGAGCAGACCTTTGTGGCGATTTCGCGTTCGATGTTTCTACCATACGACCGAGTGGACTTCATCGCGAGCAGGCTCGCTCCGCACTGGAATGCGTTCAACTGTGCGAGCCTGCTCGCGAAAGCGGCCTGACAGTCATCACATTACCGATAGCCAGAAACAAAAATGCCAGGCGCGATGCCTGGCATTTTTTTGTAGCTCATCTGCCGTCTGAAGGCGAATCAGAATGGCAGTTTCATACCCGGTGGCAGTTGCATGCCAGCGGTCATGCCGGACATTTTGTCCTGGCTGTTGGCTTCGATCTTGCGAACGGCATCGTTCACCGCTGCCGCGAACACCGCTTCGAGCATTTCCTTGTCGTCTTCGCTCAGGCCTTCGACCAGGCTTGGGTCGATGGTCACGCGCTTGACGTCATGACGACCGGTCATCACCACGGTGACCATGTCGCCACCGGCCTTACCGGTGACTTCGGCGTTGGCCAGCTCTTCCTGCATCTTGGCCATTTTTTCCTGCATCTGCTGTGCCTGCTTCATCAGGCCGGCCATGCCACCTTTCATCATGGGAATCACCTCAAAAGTACTTGGATAAAAACAGCGCACGGCCCTTACGACCGAACGCCTTCAGTTATTAGCCCTGACTGGCCAGGGCTTCGACAGGTTCAATAGTATCGTTACGGATCACCGCACCGAACTGCTGCATCATTTGCTGGATGAACGGATCACCGTGGATCGATTCCTCAGCCTCGCGCTGACGGTCGGCACGACGACGGGACGCCGCCTGCGCCGGGGTTTCCTGCTCGGGCTTGATCAGCTCCATGCTCAGGGTCAGCGTGCGCCCGTGAAACTGGTTCAACGCATCGTTGAGACGACGTTGCTGGGTCGCGTTGAACAAGGCGCTGTGGGCCGGGTCCAGGTGCAACAGCCAGTTGTCGCCATCCACGGCGATCAGCGTGCAGTTGGCGGCGATGCTGCCGGTCATGCCGGAAATCGGCAGTTTCGGGAACAGCTCCAGCCATTGCAGGGCCAGACCGGTTGCCGGCGCTGCTGCGGGCTCAGGCTCGGGTTCTGGCGCCGGCTCAGCGGCGTGCTCGCTGGCCAGTTCGTCGAGGTAACTGTAGGCCGAATCGATGTCCGGCTCGATGTAGTCTTCGTCCAGCGGCGGCTCGTCGTCCAGGTCCATGCCTGGCGTGGCGGCATCGACCTCGGCCACGGACGGTTCCGGGATTGGTGCAGCGGCCCATTCCGGCGCGTCCGGCACCACGCTGTCCGGCGTCGGCAACGGCATCGGCGGTAATTCGGGTTGTTCGCTGGTGGTTTCCAGTACCGGCTCGACCGCCGGCTGCTGAACAGGCGCAGGCTCGACCGGGTCATTCCACGGCAGGTCGACAACCTCCTCGACCACGACCGCCTCGATCACAGGCTCAGGCTCAGGTACGACGACCGGCGCAACAGGCTCAGGCTCGGCAACCACTGCCTCCGCAACCGGCGCAGGAACCACGGGTGTAACTGCCGCAGCGACTACCGGCGCAACAACTCGCGCGGCAGCCACTGAATTTGCGGAATCAACTGTGGCCTGGCTGATCCCCACTGGCTTTAGCGGTTGCCTCGGGGCATCCGCAGTATCGGCGGGCCGGAAGGCGAGCATCCGCAGCAGGACCATTTCGAAGCCACCGCGCGGGTCCGGTGCCAGTGGCAAATCGCGGCGACCGATCAGGCCCATCTGGTAATAGAACTGCACGTCTTCAGCCGGCAAGGCCTGGGCCAGTGCCAGCACCCGGTCACGATCGCCGTGGCCGTTGTCGACGCCTTCAGGCAAGGCCTGGGCGATGGCGACACGGTGCAGCACGTTGAGAATTTCCGAGAGCACGCCGTTCCAGTCCGGGCCTTGTTCGGCCAGATGACGAACGGCTTCGAGCAACCCCTTGGCATCGCCTTCGATCAGCGCATGCAGAACGTCATAGACCTGTCCGTGATCGAGGGTGCCAAGCATCGCCCGCACGTCGGCGGCCATGACTTTGCCTTCACCGAAGGCAATTGCCTGGTCGGTCAGGCTCATAGCGTCGCGCATCGATCCGTCGGCGGCGCGGCCCAGCAACCACAGTGCATCGTCTTCGAACGGCACGTTCTCGACGCCCAGCACGTGGGTCAAATGCTCGACCACCCGCTCCGGGGTCATGTTCTTCAGGGAGAACTGCAGGCACCGCGAGAGAATCGTTGCAGGAAGTTTCTGCGGGTCGGTGGTGGCCAGGATGAACTTGACGTAGGGCGGCGGCTCTTCAAGGGTTTTCAACAGCGCATTGAAGGAATGGCTGGAGAGCATGTGCACTTCGTCGATCAGGTAGACCTTGAAGCGGCCACGGCTTGGCGCGTATTGCACGTTATCGAGCAGCTCGCGGGTGTCTTCAACCTTGGTGCGACTGGCGGCGTCGATCTCGATCAGGTCGACGAAGCGGCCCTCATCAATCTCACGGCACACCGAGCACTCGCCACAGGGCGTCGAAGTGATACCTGTTTCACAGTTCAGGCATTTGGCAATGATCCGCGCGATGGTGGTCTTGCCGACCCCGCGGGTACCGGTGAACAGGTACGCGTGGTGCAGCCGCTGGCTGTCCAAGGCATTGATCAGAGCCTTGAGCACATGGGTCTGGCCGACCATTTCGCGGAACGAGCGCGGACGCCATTTACGTGCAAGAACCTGATAACTCATCGAAAACCATCACCACTGGAAAGCAGAAGCGGCTAATGCTAGCGGAGCAAGGCCAAAATTGCATCCGGTGGACTCGTCTAATCTGGCTAAGCTGCGTTTTGGGGGCTTTTTGTTTCATCGATAACGGAGCGTTTATGCGGCTGGCCTTGGGGGCATTGCTGTTGATCAGCCTGGATGGCGTGGCCGCTGATGCGCCGTTGCGCTTCGTGGTGCCCGACAGTTGGGCGATGCCGATGGTGCAACTTGAGCGTGGCCGACCGACTCAAGGCATCCTCTACGACGTAATGCTCAGCCTCGCGACCCAGGTCGGCGTGCCCGCTGAATTTCACGTATTGCCTCGCGGACGCGTGCAAAACGCCATGGAGCACGGCGAGGTCGATGTGCGCTGTTATGCCGCGCAGTCATGGATGCCGAACCAGTCTGGCGACTACATCTGGAGCATCCCGCTCTTGACGCAACCCGATTTGCTGATCAGCCGCCCTGCCGCGCCCGCCACGGTGATACCGGCGAAACTGTCACACCAGTCCATCGGCACCGTGCTCGGCTATAGCTACCCGACCCTGCAACCGCTGTTCGATGCCAACGAGCTCCATCGCGACGACGCCCGCAATCAGGAACAGGTCCTGGAAAAACTCCACGCCGGGCGCAATCGCTATGCCGTCAGCAATCAATGGACCCTGGACTGGTTCAATCAGCGCCTGTTGCCGGAGCAGCAATTGCAACGTGTGGCAGTGTTGCAGGAGCAGCGCGTCGGTTGCTATGTGCGCAACGACCCCAAGGTGCCGGTGCAACGGATTCTGCGGACCTTGCTGCGGATGAAGATGTCCGGGGAGATCGACGACATCATTCGGCTCTATATTGGCGGCAAGTCTTAGCCCAGCGCCGGGCATAAGACTGGTTTGGGGGCCGCTTCGCGACCCTGCGGGAGCAAGCTCCCTCGCCACGGGGTGGCCTCCTCCGCTTTTTTGGAGACGACAAAAAACCGCCCAGGACGATTAATCCATGGCAGTGCAATAAAAAGTATTTTTAATCAGATAACGCGACAGAGGAATCGCGGTGCGTTATGGAGGCAACCCCACCAGCCACACCCCGGCACACAATGTTCCCGCTGTGGCTGCTGCCTTCCGGCTCTGACCAGGTGGCATGCCAGCATGCTCGGGTATCGTTGCAAACCTTATGGGGTAAGGGTTTCAGGCTTTGGAGGTTGCAGGATATCTACCGTGCGGACTCACCGCACGGGCAGTCAACGCTTTGAGGTGTGGTCAGCATTGTTCCACTCTGCTGTTCCACTTTGGTGTTCCACTCATGGCCTATATCGTCCGCCGCCAGTCCGACTACTACCTGAACATTCGATTGCCCAAGCATCTGTTTCCGAATCGTCACACCCTGCGTATGTGCTTGAACTTGCGAGAGCGTCAGGCTGCATTATTCCTCGCCAGCTCACTGGCTCAGCAAGTGCTCAACCATCTATTTGAACACCCGATGACAGACCTCCAGACGCTGCGTAGGTTGTGTTCGGAGTGGCGAGACTCTGCTCCCTTAACAACAATCCAACCTGCTGCACGGAAGGCGCCAACCAATGCTGTGATGCGGAACAGCGATGGCCCTACCCTAACCACCTTGTCCAAGCTCTATATAGAAGAAGGAAAACGCGGTGGTACGTGGCGGGAGGTCAGCACCTTCGAGGTGGAACGTGCTCTGCGTGATCTGTTCGAGCTCATGGGCGACATGCCCGTCGAGGCGTTCGACACACAACAAGCCAGACTGCTGAAAGAACGGTTGAGCCGTTGCCCGCAATACTTCGGCCTACGTCCTCAATATGAAGGTAAGACGTTGAGACAAGTTGTCGATTCGGGTAGCACTTACAAGACCATCACGGCAGTCACGGTGAACAACCGGTTACGTAAACTCTCTGCTTTCCTCAACTGGTGCAAGGCGAACGGGTACATCGCGGACAACCCACTGGTGGGCATGAAAGTGATGACGGGATCGGCCAAGGAGGCACGGTTGTCCTTTGATCGACACGATCTGACGACCCTGCTGGATTTGGCTGCACTCAAAGCAGAAGCCCGTAAGCATCCATGGCGTTACTGGTTGCCGCTGCTGGGGCGTGCCACAGGGGCTCGGCTGGAAGAACTCTGCCAACTACGTGTGGATGACTTCATCGAAGAACAGGGCATCCCGTGCATCCGTATCGATGACAGCCGCGAAGGTCAGAACCTGAAGAACTCCAGCAGCCGACGCATGCTCCCCTTGCACCCTGCCCTGATCGACCTGGGGCTGTTGCAGCATGCTGAGTCAGTCAGGAGCACCGGAACAGATCGTCTGTTCCCTGAACTGGAAGCCGTGAGGGGGAAACTGGGCCACGCCCCATCGAAGTGGTTCGGTCGGTACAAAACCAAACTGGGCATCACCGACCCGAGGAAGACATTCCACAGTTTCCGGCATACTTTGATCGATGAACTGCGGGACGCCGGGGTACAGGACTCACTGATCAAGCGAATCGCGGGACACGAAGACAGTGCTGTGACGTTCGGTATTTATGGGAGCAGGATACCGTTGAGAGCGATGGTGGAAGCACTCATACATATAAAACCCTTCAACACTACATTGGATACTCCACTCTAGACATCAGCCAGCGTCGTACTGTCGCCAGAAGGTGCCGCATGACCACCGATTTGCACACCGCTTGTGATGACTTCGACAAGGCGCTGGAAAACCTACTGAGCATGAACTCCATCTTGCGGGAGGACTTGGATGCACTTCTCGACGTGTTTAAAGATGATCACAGCAATCAGGTGCTTCGGCGTAATCTTGTTCGTGCTTCGTGGGCCTACGTTGAAGCCATTACGTATGCACTCAAACACATGACCTCGATTATCGTGGATGCTGGTGCATACGAGCTCGAAACTAAGCAAGCTGAGTTCCTTGAGGACGAGCGAACGGACACACTCAAGAACGTCAAGGAGACAATCAAGCTCGTAGCTAAAGTATTCAAGGTACCCGAGCGCGACTTAGGCGGTGGAACTGACTGGTGCAATGTAAAACCGACACTCAAAATTAGGGATCGTCTGGTCCATCCGAAGTCGGCAGAAGAACTGCGGATAGAAGACTCCGAGTGGGAGGCCCACAAGAATTGCTTCGTATGGTTGGTGCGTGCCTTTGACGGCCTACTCAGTGACATCAATGACCAGTACAGCCAACGCCAGTGTAAGGACACTCCGAAAGCGTGAGATCACCACCCATCACCAGCAGATTGAACATTACCGATCGCCATTATACTGTACAAAAATACAGCTTCTGGTGCGTATGTGATGGATGAAGATTTGATTGATGACTCGGGCTTTGAACTGGGGATGCCTTCTCGTGAAGAGATGCTGAAGCATCAGTGCACCTTGCTGTGTGCTGAGCTTGAGACGACACAAAAGGACTTGCGGAGGGCTCACCTAAACATTGCCAAGCTGATCATCATGCACCGTGACAGCTCCACCGAACTAACCACCTTGAAGGTTGAACACGAGCGCCTACGATGGAAGCTGAGTGACCTGTACCGCCAAGAGAGTGAACGTGAAACGGCACGGATGGGCTACCAGTATGGGGACCACACCAATGACAAGACCTAGGCCCAGGTCAACGGTGTGACATGGTGGACCCAGCTCCCTTAAGGTGAAAGACTGAAAAACCTAGTGACGACTCAGGACCAACAGCATGGATGTCAATTTCCGGCTGCTCCCCACAAACGGCGATATCGTAATCGTCGAGGATGAACCCCTGCTACGTGACCTCATGGAAGAAATCTTGAGCGAGGTTGGTGCCGCCTGTGTTGCATTCTCGACCGCTGATGACGCACTGATCCACTTGCTGGCCTCGGACACCCGATGTGCACTCATCATCGCTGACCATGGCCTGCCGGGACAGGTTCAAGGTGCTGAACTGGCGGAGCTTGCCCGAGACAGATGGCCCGATACACCGGTAATCATTACAAGCGGTTGGACCGACACTTTCATTGGGCTACCCCCGGCTACTAACTTCCTTGCAAAACCGTGGTCGCTGGAAGATCTGGTGATGGCGGTTGCCAATCTACTTCAACCGGGTGTTCCGCCTACGGACATCTCAAAGCGTTGAGCCGCCTTTCCACAGAACTCATGCCCGCTCCGCTGGGACAAGTGCAACTCTCGGTTTGATCCAGATTCCAGCGGCGAAAATAATGATGGGCACTTGTCCGTCAGAATCACTCGGTTCTACCGGCACGGAGAAGCAAGGCTACTACTACCGATATGAGAATATTTCTTAATTATAAAATAAACCTTCCGCCCTTCTGGATCAGTCTGCGAGGCGAACTAGGGCTGTCTCCACGCGCAGTTATCCAGGTCATAGATGTGACAAAGCCCGCCATGGCGAGCCTGTAGGCGCTGTAGAAGCGTTACATCTTGGCGACACGCTGCACTGTAGACAATGCGCATCCAACGGTTGAAGCGGCTTTACGCAAGCTCATGCCAGACCCTAGAGCATCCTTGATGCGGGCGTGTAGATCCTGATCAACCTGCCTGCCCTTGTATGCACCGTTGTCCTTGGCGTTAGCGATGCCCTGCTTCTGACGACGACGGCGATCTTCATAATCTTTCCGCGCTACTACAGCCAGCATGTCGAGCAACATGCCATTCACGGCTGCGATCATTCCCTTAGTGAAATCGTCTATGCCCTTGGCAGGCTGCAACACTGCATGACTGGTGGACAGGTCGAGCGATACCACCGTCACCTTCTTGGCTGCGATCTGAGTCTTCAACATGTCCCAGTCTTGGGCAGTGAGTCGGGACAGTCGGTCAACACCTTCAATCAACAGCACGTCACCCTCATGGCTGTCTTCCAGCAGACGGAACAACTCAGGGCGGTTGAGCTTGGCGCCAGATTCGTTCTCTACGTAGAAGGCGGCGATCTTGTGACCATGCTCGGTGGCGAAATCGATTAGCGATTGTTTGGCACGGGTAGCGTCTTGGGAATTGGTCGAAGCGCGGAGATAGGCCCGGATGAACATGATGATTTTCCCTTTGTACCGTTTTGGATGTACCGATTGTGCGTGTACCGATATGAATTAGAAAAGCGATATTTCGGTACATGGGAAAATCTTCGATAGACGGTACTCGCTTGGGTATACCCATAGCGGTACTACACGCCGAACGTCTTAAAGTAGGTCAGGACAGTCAGGACAAAGGTAATAAACACGCCGATACCTCCAACCAGAGACGACCAGAACACCCAGCGCTTCCAAACTGGACGATTCGCTTCCTTCTCTTCCTTCTGAGCCTTAGCGGCTTGTGCCTGCATCACTCTCACGATGTGAGGCGTCTCGACTGTTATTTCATGCACAGGAGCCCGAGGCGATCCCAGCTTCGTTGGGAAGTCCTGTGACAGTACGGCACTGATCCGAGCCAGTTCTTCAGACTCCTTCCGCAACATCTCTGCATCAACGATTGGGTTGCCCGTTTGCTTCTGCGGGCTCACTGGTTTCTTCAAATCTGAAATCGATGGCATGACACGTCTCCTCATGGGCAAATCCCCGGAAGCAAGGCTTGCACACAAAATGACAGGCAGCAAGAAGAAAATGCTTGACTATTGCTGTATGCAGCATACAGCAAGCTTTTACTTGCGATCCCTTGTAATAAATTGGCGTTTTGGTGCGTGAATCTTGAAATCTGTGCAATTTAACTCGCTTGAACGCTCTCACGAGGAAAAGCTTAACCCGCTGCACCTGTCGAGGGCCGTGGAATCAGGGCTCCAGCCATGGGCAACTTACTTGTCCCAGGTCAATCGTGTGAAAGCCCTAGGGGATATGCTGAGTTAATCGAGGTTGTTTCAGGGTTTCCACCGAGCACGCTGGTTTGGACCGAACTACCCCGAAACGTGGACTTCTTATCTCCACCTCCCTCATTCCGGCCTTCCCGGTAAGCAGACACCCTATGAGCACCAAAACATTCGTTGTGTTCGTTCTAGCCCTAGGCATCGTCTGGGTGGTGCTGGTGTGTGGTGTTTCAGCGTGGTTTACCCGAGAGCCCATACCGCAACTGTCGGGTGTCCATGCCACAATGCAAGCTGCTGAATAACCAGACAACAGCAAGGACGACATGAACAAAATGAGCGGGTGGCAACGGTTAGGGGTGGTGTTGAGCGTAATTATCGCCTTGCTGACAATCAGCTGGAAGTACGACTCTTTCCCGACAGAGAAGCAGGCGTTCTGGGTGCTTAGCGACAGGGCTAAACTTTTGGTGTCCTGTGAGGCATATTTCGGAAACATTGATGGGCAGGAAAAGGCTGTAGGAGATTGTTCCGCATATGCGAAACAGCAAGCAGACGGCAACTTAATGGTGGAAGTGGATCAGTACAAAGACCGGCTCAATACGCTGACTGAGAGGCAAGTGAAGTTTGTGGCGTATTACGCCGCATGGTGGGCTGGGTTAAGCCTGATCATGTACATCATCGCAATATCCATTAAGTGGGTGTACCGGGGCTTCCGCCCTAAGAAGGCATGACCTCTTGGAACTCCGTTCCCTCGCCCTTATACTGTTCCATGTAAAGGCGTATCCCTCCTGAAGAGATTCATCATTAATTATTTAATCAAGAACAACCTACAGAGAGTACAGAGGTGAGCCCGGCTCACGGGAATACTATTATGAACTTCCGTTTACGGACAATACTATTCACAGCTCACGCTGTGTGGTAAGTCACCGCGACTTGCTCCACAGATACAACATCGAGCAATTGCACAGAACGGAGTTCTACACAGGATACCTATTCAAACGGTACTACATCGCAGGCGACAGCCTTGAAGTTACAACCCAAAGAGATTGGCGGATGAATTGATATATATCATTCCGCCCAAACCCTTGAACTGCCGTTCATTGCAGGAAACACCGTAGACCTTCCGGTCTTGCACATACACAATAAGACATGACCACAATCCAGCTTCGCTGTTGCACTTGATCTTGTTTGTAGTGCAAGAAGGGAATACGTGAGTATTCAGGTGTTCACCTATCAGCGATAGCTGAAGACAGTAAACTTCAAGCTAGAGACTACATTGAGATTCTGGGATTGATAATTATCAATAATCCCAGCTACACCTTCGGGCTATCGCCTCTCTCACAGAGTATACAGTCGCGAAGTCCCTTCACTGAAGTACACATGTAAGCTGTCGCTTACCGTGCAAGGCAACGTCAAAAGCGTCGTTCGCTTCGTTCTCTTATAATATCTGTCGTTAATTGTGCATCAGCGCTTCCCGCTTCCAGTTGCCTGCTGTGTTCCTGTGGACTCCAAACCGTTTGGCTACGGCAGTAACTGTTACAGTTTGGTCTTGCCGGAACAGCTTCATCGCTTCTGCCTTGTCGGGTGACTCCCCCCGAAGGTATGCACTACGCTCTTTCCAGAACGCCTCAAAGTCCAACGTATACTCAAATTGTTCCATCAGTTCCGGATGGCCCTCAAGATGACGCATCAAGCCTCCAAGTGCAATTCGCGCCGCTTGTACAACACGCTCAACTTGGCGAACGCCCATAGGTTCAAGGTTGTGGTTGCAGAGAGCTGTGGCTGCGCTCTCCGTACAGATTTCGGATTGGTATAACACCCTCCGAACGTCACTTGGCGATACGTTGAAGCGTCCAGTCGTCGCAGTTAGACCATTTTCATGCTCTACCTGTATACCGCACGCTCCGATGATATAGCCATCTATCCAATCGGCGGAGTATCCGTCGAAATTGAAGTACTGCAAGAATCCGGCTAATGGATTGGTCAGTACAACGACTGGTCGACCGGCATTCGATGCCAAGAGGGCTTGTTGTGGAAACTGGATGATATCTGCCGAGCTTTGCTGTGAAGCTTCTGGCCCCGCAGTGATCTCAAGTGGAGTGCCGTCATCAAACATAGTGAAGTTTGGTCGGTAAGCGGTCGCCTTCACTTGAGGCAGGTAGCTGTATGGCTCTGGTGTAAGTTGACTGTGCACGTAGCAACCGATGATTTCGCCAGTTTGCTTTTCGACAATCAGGTTGTCGACACGGAGAGTGCGGTTCTCGTCACGGGCTTGGCGAAGTTGAGCGAGAGTAAGCGGATTGATGTCTGTATGGGGCGGCGAGGTGGTAGCGTGCTGCATGGATAGTTCTCCTTGTTCAGTTCTGTTCAATAGGCAGTTCCTCTCGGGTAGTGCCGGGTTGGGTTATCAAATCGCAGGCACGACAAAACCGCGCTCTGAGATCACCTTGGTTGGTGGCAGATGCGGTCTGGTTGTTGCGAAGAGGTGGTCATCATACTAGTGCGAACGAAAGAAGTCAAGTAGCATCACTCTAAGAGCGCCTATGATGCGTTATGAGCAACGCTCTTCATGGAGACTGCAGGGTTCTAGCAATGCACTTATTGTAGCCCCTGCGTGAGCTAAGAAGCCTTCCTGCTGGCCTTCAGATTGCCTGCTATCTATCGAACTTCGTCTATTCACCGTAGTGCGAAGTAGGCGAATACCACTGCAACGAGGACGAATACAATTCTGATAGTCGCAAGGTTGTTTGAACTGGTGTCAGACTTCAGTTGGTGATAGCTCTCGTTTTCCGTCATTCCTTGTGACTTATAGTGCATCAAACTGTTGATCTTGTGATCGATTCGAGCATTCTTGCCGTGATTGACCGACGCAACAATTATCCAAACAATCGCCCAAAAACCGAGCGTTGGTATGCATAGCAACAAATGAAGCACGTGGTTTGTTTTCTTCTTCTGACTAGTCAGAACAAAAAGCTGTTCGTTCATTATCGCATCCGTTCTGTTAGTAATCGTCACTCTACGATAGCTCATAGCCACCATCATTGCAGCACGACGGGTAGAGATAGCGAAGTGATAGTGTGACCGTTGCGACGAAGCTTAGGAATGTCGACAAGCCGATAGGTTCGCAGCTCTTCACCTAATGGCGGAGACAGGGACGCCAAACCACTAGACTTTGTGATTCAGCCGCTTCTTCCGAACTTTTGTATAGAGAGAGGCTGCCGCCGAAAAGAGCATCATCCCTCCCGCGATAGAAACAATGACAGGGGCAGCAGTAACGATGGCAGGAGCACTGACGACACCAACCGTTACTCCCAGTGCAGTCAATCCCGTAGGAGCGGCAACCGTTGCACCAGCCATTGTCGCGGCGGCCACCAACCTGCCAGCTTTAGCCGCAGTATCAGCGTGATCAGCAACTCGATCTCGATGGTCGTCGAGCTTCTTTAATAGAGTCACCGCCGCCCCTACCAGCGCCTTAACTTTACCCATCCGCCACTCCCAGTGCATGCCAATGAATTAGCCTGATAGTAGCCTATCGCCACAAAAGCTGTTGGGGAATTCACTTGCTCAGCCTTTAGCAAAGACGGCACGAGTCAGACACCAGCGTAGAAAGATCGTCCGCGAGACGGAGGAACTTGGAGTCGAGGACTTCGGTGGGTAAAATGCCCAGCACAGTGCACCACTTCGGTGTACCTAAACGCTGTCACACTTCGAGATTTTTTTCTGATAAATCCTTGAGAATTCAAGGACTTAGAGATAGGTGGTAACCCCACCAGCCACACCCCGGCACACAATGTTCCCGCTGTGGCTGCTGCCTTCCGGCTCTGACCAGGTTCACGGGTAATCGTTGCGGGGGGACCGATGGGGTCACCATAACGACGCTCACCTGACGGCGAGCCGCGCCATTGTACCTATCTGAGACGAACTTACAACCGTTCGGGCGGATTAAAAAATATGAGGCGCGTCAAGGACATGCGGGATACCGAAAAAGATCGCAGCCTTCGGCAGCTCCTACAGGTCTTTTACCACCTCATCCGCCCTGCCGCCCTCGCGCTGAATCACCAGGTGAATGAAATGCAGCTTGGCGATCACCGCTGGCGGCAACACGAAGGGATAGAAATCCGGCTGCCCCATGCTGCGTGACAGCTCATTGAGCATGCCAGCCAATTCGATCCACGCGTTGACGAATGACAGAAACGCCGCGCCGCCCGGATGCTGCGGATCGTAAAGCGTGCTCGAAGGGAACGGTTGATAGTCGAAATCCATTTCCCGGGCACTCATGCCAAATCCGAGCGCGGTGTCCACCGCGTCCATCATGTGCAGGTAGTGAGCCCAGGTTTCCGCCCAGTCTTCCCAAGGGTGCATGGTCGCGTAGGCGCTGACGTAATGCTGCTGCCAGTCAAGCGGTGCGCCTTGCTGATAATGCCGCTCAAGAGCCTCGGCGTAGCTCTCACGCTCATCGCCGAACAAGCCGCGAAACGGTTCCAGCCAATCACTGTTGGCGATCAACCGGTCCCAGTAGTAATGCCCCACCTCATGACGAAAATGCCCAAGCAGCGTGCGATAGGGTTCGCGCATCTGCACTCGCACTTGTTCGCGATGGGCGTCGTCGGCCTCTTTGATGTCGAGGGTGATCAAGCCGTTGGCGTGGCCGGTGGTGGGTGCCTTGCCTTCGAGATCGACGCCGATGACATCGAAGGCCAGGCCCGTGTCTTCATCGACGGTTTTCGGGATGACCTGCAATCCGAGGCTGACCAACTGCGCGACCAGACGCCGCTTGGCGGTTTCCACCTTGCGCCAGCGATCGTGGTTTTGCGCAATCGACAAATCGGGAATGGTGCGATTCAGGCTACAGGCGATGCACAGCGCATCATGATCGTTGGCGGGCAGCAGCCAATTGCAGGCGGCCGGGGAATCGAGGTTGGCGCAGCGGCGCAATTCACCATATTCAGGATCGACGTCGAGCAGCCAGGTATCGGGTTGCGCGCCCGGTTGCAGCGAGGACAAGCGACTCTGCTCCGGTTGATAACCCAACGCTGCCGAACAGGCCAGGCACTGACTGTTGCTGAAGAACAGCGACTGCCCGCAACGGCAGGACCAGACTTTGCTGTTGCGCGAAGTTTCGCCCATGAAAGGGGCGGCGATGCGCGAGCTGAGCTGCTCAAAGAAACGGTACATGGCGATCTCTCCCTGGGGCTTGCCAAGACTAGATCATCGCTTCGCCGTGATCGTTCCGTTTTGTAGATGACACTCGTGACGCAGAACCCTTTGTGGCGAGGGAGCTTGCTCCCGCTCGGCGGCGCAGCGGTCGCAAAACCAGAACATGCGGCGTGCCTGGTAAATGCGGTGATTGGATGGGGCTGCTTCGCAGCCCAGCGGGAGCAAGCTCCTTCGCCACAGGGAATTGCGTCAGGCTTCGATGCCGTGCTCTTTCAGGAACAGCACAAACGCCTCTTCATCCAGCACCTTCAGCCCCAGCTCATTGGCCTTGGTCAACTTCGAACCCGCACCCGGGCCTGCCACCACGCAATGGGTCTTGGCCGAAACCGAGCCCGCTACCTTGGCGCCAAGACTTTCGAGTTTGTCCTTGGCCACTTCGCGACTCATCAGCTCCAGCGAACCAGTCAGCACCCAAGTCTGACCAGCCAACGGCAAGCCTTCGACGACTTTCTTTTCGCTGTGCCAGTGCATACCGAAATCGGCCAGTTGCTTTTCCGCCGCTTCGGCAAGCAGCCGGTTTTCCTCGACCGCGAAAAACTCGCGAACCGCATTGGCCTGTTTCTCCGGCAGCGCCTGGCGCATGTCCAGCCAATCGGCGCCAATCACGCCTTGCAACGTACCGAACCTGTCCGCGAGTTTCTGCGCCCCGCCCGGCCCGACCGAAGGAATGTGCAGCTTGTCGAGGAAACCGCCCAGCGTGGTACTGGCGGCGAACTCGGCACCCAACTCACCCTGATCCTGAATCTGCAAGCCGTGCTTGAGCAGATCGGCGATCACCTGTTGGTTATGCGCATCTTCAAAGAAGCTGTGAATCTCGTGCGCCACTTCCAGCCCGACATCCGGCAAGTACGTCAGCACTTGCGGCAAAGCCTGCTGCACCCGCTCCAGCGAACCCAGGGAGCGTGCGAGGACCTTGGCCGTCTCTTCGCCGACGTCCGGAATCCCGAGGGCGTAGATGAAGCGCGCCAACCCCGGCTTCTTGCTGTCTTCGATGGCGCTGAGCAATTTCTTGCTCGACAGCTCGGCAAAGCCTTCGAGATCGACGATGTCCTCGAACTTCAAGGCATACAGATCGGCAGGCGAATTGACCAACCCTTCATCCACCAGTTGCTCGACACTTTTGTCGCCGAGTCCTTCGATGTCCATGGCCCGGCGGGAAACGAAGTGAATAATCGCTTGCTTGAGCTGCGCACCGCAGGCCAGTCGACCGACACAGCGATACACCGCACCTTCGCTGACTGTCTCGCGACCTTTGCTGCGCTTGACCAGTTGCGTGCGCTCGACGTGAGAGCCACAGACCGGGCACTGCTCCGGGATCTGCACCGGACGTGCATTGTCCGGGCGACGTTCAAGCACCACTTGCACCACTTGCGGAATCACGTCGCCGGCGCGGCGGATGATCACCGTGTCGCCAATCATCAGCCCCAGACGCGCCACTTCGTCCATGTTGTGCAACGTCGCGTTGGCCACGGTGACACCCGCCACCTTGACCGGTTTCAGACGCGCCACTGGCGTGACAGCACCGGTGCGGCCGACCTGGAACTCCACGTCGAGCAACTCGGTAAGTTCTTCCATGGCCGGGAATTTATGGGCGATGGCCCAGCGCGGTTCGCGGGCGCGGAAACCCAGTTCACGCTGGGAGGCAATGCTGTTGACCTTGAACACCACGCCGTCGATTTCATAGGCCAGCCCGTTACGGCGTTCACCGATGTCGCGGTAGTAATCCAGGCACTCGTCGATGCCGTGAGCCAGTTTCAATTCGTGGCTGATTGGCATGCCCCAGGCCTGGAGCTGCTTGAGGTTGCCGATATGGGTATCAGCGATATCCGCAGAAATCTGGCCGATGCCGTAGCAGCAGAACTCCAGCGGCCGATTGGCGGTGATCTTCGAATCCAGCTGCCGCAAGCTGCCCGCCGCCGCGTTGCGCGGGTTGGCGAACGTCTTGCCGCCGACTTCCAGTTGCGAGGCGTTGAGCCGCTCGAAACCGGCCTTGGACATGAACACTTCGCCGCGCACTTCCAGGGTTGCCGGCCAGCCCGTGCCGTGCAGCTTGAGTGGAATGTTGCGCACGGTGCGCACGTTGACGCTGATGTCCTCGCCGGTGGTGCCGTCGCCGCGCGTGGCGCCGCGCACCAGTACACCGTCCTGATACAGCAGGCTCACGGCCAGGCCGTCGAGTTTGGGTTCGCAGCTGTATTCCACGGCCGCGCCGCCACCGAACAGATCGCCGGCGGGCAGATCCAGCCCTTCGGTTACGCGACGGTCGAATTCACGCATGTCGGTTTCTTCAAAGGCGTTACCGAGGCTGAGCATCGGCACTTCGTGGCGCACCTGCGTGAACGCCGACAGCGCCGCGCTGCCCACTCGCTGGGTTGGCGAGTCGCTGGTGATCAGCTCGGGATTGGCGGCTTCGAGCGCCTTGAGCTCGTTGAACAACCGATCGTATTCAGCGTCGGGAATACTCGGCTCGTCCATCACGTGATAGCGATAGTTGTGCTGATCGATCTCGGCACGCAGCTCTAGAATGCGGTTTTTGGCGGCAGTCATGGGTGTTCTCTCATAAAGCAAAAGAGCAGCCGAGGCTGCTCAATTTTTTAAATCACAGTAGCTCAAGGCTATGGACATTGTGGCGAGGGAGCTTGCTCCCGCTCGGCGGCGTAGCCGTCGTAAATCCTGCAACCTCGTTGTACCTGGCACAACGAGGCGGATGGCCTTGGGGCCGCTTCGCGACCCAGTGGGAGCAAGCTCCCTCGCCACAAAAGCGACTTTAGCGCTTCTGGGTCAACGCGCGGCGTTCGAACTCGACGATGCGCTGACGGTAATGCTCGATCGTTTGCGCGGTCAGCACGCTGCGCTGGTCGTCCTTCAGTTCGCCGTTCAGTTCCTGTGACAGCTTGCGCGCCGCAGCGACCATCACGTCGAACGCTTGCTTCGGATGACGCGGACCCGGCAGACCGAGGAAGAAGCTCACCGCCGGGGTACTGAAGTGGTCGATGTCGTCCAGGTCGAAAACGCCAGGCTTGACCGCGTTAGCCATCGAGAACAGCACTTCGCCGTTACCCGCCATGCTTTCGTGACGGTGGAAGATGTCCATTTCGCCAAAACGCAGACCGCTTTCCAGAATGTTCTGCAACAGCGCCGGGCCCTTGAAGCCGGCGGCGT
Organism: Pseudomonas fluorescens; assembly: GCF_000802965.1. Lineage (GTDB taxonomy): Bacteria > Pseudomonadota > Gammaproteobacteria > Pseudomonadales > Pseudomonadaceae > Aquipseudomonas > Aquipseudomonas fluorescens_A. The sequence continues at coordinate 144,203 of NZ_JSAK01000010.1, forward strand.
CACGACAGATCACGCTGATGACCAGCACTTCTTCCGCTTGTGGCTGCTCTTTGTCGCTAACCGACGGCGAAGCCTTGGTGTCTTCCGGGAAATCCTCATCACGGCTGCTGAAGCTCGGGCCGCCATCCAGGTCCAGGCTGAGGTTCATGTCGCCCTGCGAAGGTTCGCCATGACCACGCTTGCCGCGCTTGGAACCCGACTCACGGGCTTCACGGGCCGGCATGCTCACAGACGGCAGATCATGCTCGTCCAGTTGCGGTTCCTTGTGGTTATCCAGCACGCGGGGCGGGCCCAACAGCTCGGCGCTGGTGTCCTCGTCCGGCAGGTTGGACAGATTTCTATCAAGACGGAACTTCAGTTTTCCCTTGCCGCCGCGCATACGGCGCCAGCCATCGAAAAGAATACCGGCAATGACAATAATGCCGATGACGATCAGCCACTCGCGCAGACCGATTTCCATGTAATCCCGTGCCTCTATAAAAAATGCTGAAAAATAAGGGGTTTACAACCTGTAAACCGCTTTAAAACGTGGCGCCAACTCTATGTTCTGACAGGCGTTTTGCCCACGTATACGAAAAATTGACATTAAACTAGCACGACCAAAGGCAACTTTACACCGTCTGTCACAAAGGCTTGAGCGATTATGTCGATTTGCCAGCAAGTCAGGGCAGGTTAAAAAGTCTTACAACTAAAAAATACCCGCCTTACAAGCGCCGACTCAGGCATCCACCATCGCCATCGCCTCCTCGACATCCACCGCCACCAGACGCGAACATCCCGGTTCGTGCATCGTCACCCCCATCAGTTGATCGGCCATTTCCATGGCGATCTTGTTGTGGGTGATATAGATGAACTGCACCGACTGCGACATCTCCTTGACCAGCCTCGCGTAGCGTCCAACGTTAGCGTCATCCAGTGGTGCGTCAACCTCATCGAGCATGCAGAACGGTGCCGGATTCAGCTTGAAGATCGCAAAAACCAGAGCCAACGCAGTCAGGGCTTTTTCGCCACCGGAGAGCAAATGGATGGTGCTGTTCTTCTTGCCGGGCGGCTGCGCCATGATTGTCACCCCTGTATCGAGTAGATCTTCGCCCGTCAGTTCCAAATACGCGCGTCCTCCACCGAAAACTTTTGGGAAAAGCGCCTGTAAACCGCCATTGATCTGATCAAAGGTATCTTTGAAACGGTTGCGGGTTTCCTTGTCGATCTTGCGAATCACGTTCTCCAGCGTGTCGAGTGCTTCCACCAGATCGTCGTTCTGCGCATCCAGATAACGTTTACGCTCGGATTGTTGCTGGTATTCGTCGATGGCCGCGAGGTTGATCGCACCGAGGCGCTGAATCCGCGCGGCAATGCGTTCAAGTTCTTCCTCAGCAGCCTTCTCGCTGGCCTCGGCGGTCAGCGTGGCGAGCACGCCGTGCAGGTCGTAACCGTCCTCGAGCAACTGATCCTGCAACGCCTTGCGCCGCACGGTCAGGGCTTGCCATTCCATGCGTTGCTGTTCGAGTTGGCTGCGGATCAACTGGGATTGCTGTTCGGCCTGGGTGCGACGTTTCTCGGCCTCGCGCAGTTCGCGGTCGGCGTCTTCGAGGGCGATCTGCGCGGTCTTGAGTTCTTCGTCGACGGTCATGCGCTTGTCGAGCAACTCTTCAAGTTTCAGGCGCAGCTCTTCCAGCGGTGCCTCGCCCTCCTCCAGATTAAGGCTCAACTGCTCGCGCTTTTCGGTCAGGCGTTCGGACTGCATTTCCAGACGTTCCAGCGCCTGTCGCGTCGAATCGTGCTGAGCCTTGAGCGAACCCAGTCGCACCGCCAATTGATGCGCGTGATCCTTGTGTTGCCGGGCCTCCTGCCGCACCCGGTCCAAGCGCTCGCGCAAGCTGTCACGCTGGGCCAGCAGCAGCTCGCGCTGCTCGGTGTCCAGCGCCATGCTGTCGAGGGCTTCCTGCAATTGCAGGCGCGCCTCGCCGATGTTTTCGTGCTCCAGCGCGCGTTGCTCGCCCAGTTCTTCAATCTCTTCATCAAGACGCGTGCGGCGCAAGGTCAACTGCTCGGCTTTGGCTTTGCCGGCCGAAAGTTGAGCTTTCAATTCACCTTGTTGGCGCGCTTCGTCTTGCAGCAAACGACGCAAATGTTCGCGGCCGTTTTCCTGCTGACGCTGTTGCGCCCGCAGGTTTTGCAATTCGGTTTCCAGGGTTTCGACAGTCGCTTCGCGCTCTTCACGCTCAAGGCCCAGTTTCTGGATTTCCTGACCACGGGCGAGCATGCCGCTTTCCGCTTCGCTGGCGCGACGCACGCGCAGGAAGTGCCGGCCGACCCAATAGCCGTCGCGACTGATCAGGCTCTGGCCGACAGTCAATTGACCGCGCAAAGCCAAGGCCTGTTCGAGGCTGTCGACCGGTTTGACTTGCCCCAGCCATGGGGACAGATCGATCTGCGCCTCGACTTTGTCCAGCAAGCTGCCGGGCACACGTACGCCATCGGTAGCCGGGCTGAGCAAGCGCAGATCGCCTTGGGTAAACCCGGACAAATCGAAATCGTTGAAATCATCCACCAGCACCGCTTGCAGGTCGGCGCCAAGCACGGTTTCCACCGCCAGCTCCCAACCGGCTTCAACCTTCAGGCCTTCAGCCAGACGCGGGCGATCCGCCAGATGCTGGTCGCGCAGCCATTCGGCGGTGCCAGTGCCCGGATCGAGCGCAGCTTGTTGCAGGGCTTCCAGCGAAGCCAGGCGACCATTGAGACGCTGCAAATCACCCTGAGCCTGCTGTTGCGCCGACAGCGCGTGTTGCAGTTGCTGGCGCAGTTGCTCGAGTTTTTCGACCTGAGCTTGTTCGCTGGTCTGCAAATCCTCGAGGGTTGCCTCGGATTCAGCGAGTTGCTCGCTGAGCTCCATGATCGCTGCGTCTTCCGGGTCCGCCGAAAGCAAGGCGCGCTCTTCGCCGAGACGCTTCTGCCGATCGGCCAGACGCTCCAGGCTGGTTTCCAGTTGCTGGATACGCGATTGCTGGACTTCAGCCTGACGCCGCGGTTCGGCGGCGGTCAGGTTGAAGGTGTCCCACTGCTCCTGCCAGCCGTGCATGGTGGTTTCGGATCCTTCCAGCGCGGCGGCGGCTTCTTCGGCGGCGGCGCTGGTGACTTCCTGCTCTGGCGTGAGCATGTCCAGCTCTTCGCCGAGGGTCAGCAATAGCGTGCGGTCATGGCCCAGGTGCGATTCGGTTTCCAGGCGCGCACGCTCGGCTTCTTTCAGGTCGTCCTGCAACTGACGCAAACGCTGCTGGCCGTGCTGGATGCTCTGCTCGACCCGAGCGATGTCGCCGCCGACCGAATAGAAGCGCCCTTGCACCAGATTGAAGCGTTCGGAGAGGTCGTGGTGCCCGTCACGCAAGCGTTCGATGCTCGCATCGGCGTTACGCTGCTCGGCGACCAGCGCTTCGAAACTGATTTCCTGGGTGCCGATGATCGCTTCGCGCTGGCCGACCTGTTCGTTCAGATCCTGCCAGCGCAGTGCCGAAAGTTGCGCCTTGAGCTGACGTTCTTCGCCTTTGTATTCCTGATACTTCTTCGCGGCCTCGGCCTGGCGGTGCAAGCGTTCGAGCTGGCGTTCCAGCTCTTCACGCAGGTCAGTCAGGCGGGCGAGGTTTTCGTGGGTGCGGCGAATACGGTTTTCGGTCTCGCGCCGGCGCTCCTTGTACTTGGAAATCCCCGCCGCTTCTTCGATGAAATTGCGCAGATCCTCAGGCTTGGACTCGATCAGCTTGGAGATCATGCCCTGCTCGATGATCGAGTAGCTGCGCGGGCCGAGGCCGGTGCCGAGGAAGATATCGGTGATGTCGCGACGACGGCATTTGGTGCCGTTGAGGTAGTAAGTGGTCTGGCTGTCGCGGGTCACTTTGCGGCGAATGGAGATTTCCGCGTAGGCGGCATATTCGCCGAGCAGTGTGCCGTCGGAGTTATCGAACACCAGTTCGATGCTCGCCTGGCTCACCGGTTTGCGGCTGGTCGAGCCGTTGAAGATGACGTCGGTCATCGACTCGCCACGCAGGTTCTTGGCGGAGCTTTCGCCCATTACCCAACGCACGGCGTCGATGATGTTCGACTTGCCGCAACCATTGGGCCCGACCACCGCCGCCATGTTACTGGGGAAGTTCACCGTGGTCGGATCGACGAAGGACTTGAACCCCGCCAGCTTGATGCACTTAAGCCGCAAGATCAGGCGTCCGTCAGGGCGGAGATCACCAGATCGCAGCTGCGCTGGCCGTAAGCGGTCAGCACTTCGCGGATCTGTGCAAAGTCACGGGCAATCACGGCGGCGAGCAAGCGCTCGAACAGTTCCAGATACTCGCTCATCGAGGCCTTGCGCTGATCCAGGGCAAGGAAATACGCGCGGCTCATGGCCGGCTGCAGATTTTCGACGGTTTCCTGCAAGTACGGGTTGTTGGCGAACGGATACGTGGCGCGCATCACATTGAAGCTGTCGTCGACGAAGGTATGAATGTCCTGGCGCTCGAAACTGGCTGTCAGGCGCTGCTGAATCTGCACGAATGGCGCCAGGTCGGCCTGGACTTTCCAGCCATTGGCCACGGCATTGGCGAGCAGGATGTACATCTCGCTCATCAGCGTGCACAGGCTCTGCACCTTGTGCGCGGTGAGCTCGGTCACGTGGGCGCCACGTCGCGGCAGGATCGCGATCAAGTGGCGACGTTCAAGAATGAGCAAGGCCTCGCGGACCGAGCCGCGACTGACATTGAGGGCCAGCGTGACCTTCTGTTCCTGGATGCGCTCCCCGGGCTTCATTTCGCCGCGAATGATGCGTTCGGCGAGGTGGTGAGCGATTTGCTCGGCGAGGCTGTCCGGCGCCTTGAACGTCATGGTTGTCCTTCAAACTCTTCGATTTGCACAAGCGGCGCAGTGTAGCGCAATTGATACGTCATGGCGGAGTGCCCGCCGGGTGGTTTTTGGCACGATTCAAGCAAAAAGCAGGCTAGCCCACGAGGGTCAATACTGAAGAAACCAGTGGTTAATCGACAAAATGGGCTTTCCTGACCTTTAAGTCAGAAAATCATTGACCGAAAAGTCAGACCTGCTAAATTCGGTTCATATCGGTTAACAACAATAATGAGTCTGCGAGGCCTTCCGTGATCCAGTTTTTACTAAACCAGGAACTCCGTAGCGAGCACGCCCTGGACCCGAACCTGACCGTGCTCAACTATTTGCGCGACCATGTGGGCAAACCCGGTACCAAAGAAGGCTGCGCCAGCGGTGACTGCGGCGCGTGCACCGTGGTGGTCGGCGAATTGCAGACCGATGAGGATGGCCGCGAACACATTCGCTATCGCAGCCTCAACTCGTGCCTGACGTTCGTTTCGTCCTTGCACGGCAAACAGCTCATCAGCGTTGAAGACCTCAAGCACAAAGGTGAGCTGCACAGCGTGCAGAAAGCCATGGTCGAGTGCCACGGTTCGCAATGCGGCTTTTGCACCCCCGGTTTCGTGATGTCGCTGTTCGCGCTGCAAAAGAACAGTGACGAGCCCGATTCCCATAAAGCCCACGAAGCGCTCGCCGGTAACCTCTGCCGTTGCACTGGCTATCGGCCGATCCTGGAAGCGGCCCAGCAATCTTGCTGCGGCAAGCAACCCGATCAATTCGACGCCCGAGAAGCCGAGACCATCGCCCGCCTGAAAGCCATCGCACCCACCGACATCGGCGAACTCAACAGTGGCGACAAACGCTGCCTAGTGCCGCTGACGGTGGCCGACCTGGCCGATCTCTACGACGCTTACCCACAAGCCCGCCTGCTCGCCGGTGGCACCGACCTGGCGCTGGAAGTCACGCAGTTCCACCGCACCCTGCCGGTGATGATCTACGTCGGCAACGTCGCCGAAATGAAACGTATCGAACGCTTCGACGACCGCCTGGAAATCGGTGCCGCCACCGCCCTCTCCGATTGCTACGAAGCGCTGAAGGCCGAGTACCCGGACTTCGGCGAATTGCTGCAGCGCTTCGCTTCCTTGCAAATCCGCAACCAGGGCACCCTGGGCGGCAACATCGGCAACGCTTCGCCGATCGGTGACTCGCCACCGCTGCTGATTGCCTTGGGCGCGCAGATCGTCCTGTGCAAGGGCGAAACCCGCCGGACGATGGCGCTGGAAGATTACTTCATCGATTACCGCGTCACCGCACGTCAGGAAAGCGAGTTCATCGAGAAGATCATCGTGCCCCGCGCCAGCGCCGAACAGCTGTTCCGCGCCTACAAGGTTTCCAAGCGTCTGGACGATGACATCTCTGCTGTCTGCGCCGCCTTCAACATCCGCCTGGAAAACGGTGTGATCGCCGACGCCCGCGTTGCCTTCGGCGGTATGGCGGCCATTCCGAAACGTGCCAACGCCTGCGAAACCGTATTGCGCAATGCACCGTTCAACAGCGCCACGCTTGAACGCGCCTGCGCCGCACTGGCCGAAGATTTCACGCCGCTCTCGGACTTCCGCGCCAGCAAGGAATATCGCCTGCTCAGCGCGCAGAACCTGCTGCGCAAATACTTCATCGAACTGCAAACACCGCACATCGAGACCCGGGTGACCGCTTATGTCTAATCATCACGCCGTAGAGAACACCCAGGCCGAATTGGCGGAACTGTTCGCCAAGGACCTGACCACCGGTGTCGGCCGCAGCGTCAAGCACGACAGCGCCGCCAAGCATGTGTCCGGTGAAGCGCAGTACATCGACGATCGCCTGGAATTTCCGAATCAGCTGCACGTCTATGCACGCCTGTCTGACCGCGCCCACGCGAAAATCATCAGCATCGACACCCAGCCCTGCTATGCCTTCGAAGGCGTACGCATCGCCATTACCCACGAAGACGTACCGGGCCTGAAAGACATCGGCCCGTTGCTGCCGGGCGATCCGTTGCTGGCGATCGACACCGTGGAATTCGTCGGCCAACCGGTGATCGCCGTCGCCGCGAAAGACCTGGAAACCGCGCGCAAAGCAGCGATGGCCGCGATCATCGAATACGAAGATCTGGAGCCAGTGCTGGACGTGGTCGAAGCCCTGCGCAAACGCCATTTCGTGCTCGATAGCCACACCCATCAGCGCGGCGATTCGGCGACTGCCCTGGCCACTGCTGAACATCGCATCCAGGGCACGCTGCACATCGGCGGTCAGGAACACTTCTATCTGGAAACCCAGATCTCGTCGGTGATGCCCACCGAAGACGGCGGCATGATCGTCTACTGCTCCACGCAAAACCCCACCGAAGTGCAGAAACTGGTGGCGGAAGTGCTGGACGTGTCGATGAACAAGATCGTCGTCGACATGCGTCGCATGGGCGGTGGTTTCGGCGGCAAGGAAACTCAAGCCGCGAGCCCGGCATGTTTGTGCGCGGTGATCGCGCACCTGACCGGCCAGCCGACCAAGATGCGTCTGCCGCGCGTCGAAGACATGTTGATGACCGGCAAGCGTCACCCGTTCTATGTCGAGTATGACGTCGGCTTCGACAGCACCGGTCGCCTGCACGGGATTGCTTTGGAACTGGCCGGCAACTGCGGTTGCTCGCCGGACTTGTCGGCGTCGATTGTCGACCGCGCGATGTTCCACTCGGACAACTCGTACTACCTGGGCGACGCGACCATCAACGGTCACCGCTGCAAGACCAACACCGCGTCGAACACTGCTTACCGTGGTTTCGGCGGCCCGCAAGGCATGGTCGCCATCGAAGAAGTAATGGACGCCATCGCCCGCCATCTGGCCCTCGATCCGCTGGCGGTGCGCAAGGCCAACTATTACGGCAAGACCGAACGCAACGTCACCCATTACTACCAGACCGTCGAGCACAACATGCTCGAGGAAATGACCGCCGAACTGGAAGAAAGCAGCCAGTACGCCGAACGTCGCGAAGCGATCCGCCGCTACAACGCCAACAGCCCGATCCTGAAAAAAGGCCTGGCGCTGACCCCGGTGAAATTCGGTATTTCCTTCACCGCCAGCTTCCTCAACCAGGCCGGTGCGCTGGTGCATGTCTACACCGACGGCAGCATCCACCTGAACCACGGCGGCACCGAAATGGGCCAGGGCCTGAACACCAAAGTCGCGCAGGTCGTGGCCGAAGTGTTCCAGGTGGAAATGGACCGCGTACAGATCACCGCGACCAACACCGACAAGGTGCCGAACACCTCGCCAACCGCTGCTTCCAGTGGTGCCGACCTCAACGGCAAAGCCGCGCAGAACGCTGCCGAAATCATCAAGCAACGGCTGGTGGAATTCGCCGCGCGGCAATACAAGGTCAGCGAAGAAGACGTGGAATTCCACAACGGCCACGTGCGGGTTCGCGATCACATCCTGACCTTCGAAGCGCTGATCCAGCAGGCGTACTTCGCCCAGGTTTCGCTATCGAGCACCGGGTTCTACAAGACCCCGAAAATCTACTACGACCGCAGTCAGGCTCGCGGCCGTCCGTTCTACTACTTCGCCTTTGGCGCGGCGTGCTGCGAAGTGCTGGTCGACACCCTGACGGGCGAATACAAAATGCTGCGCACCGACATCCTCCATGACGTCGGCGCTTCGCTAAACCCAGCCATCGACATCGGTCAGGTCGAGGGCGGTTTCATCCAGGGCATGGGTTGGCTGACCATGGAAGAACTGGTGTGGAACAACAAAGGCAAGTTGATGACCAATGGCCCGGCCAGCTACAAGATCCCGGCCGTGGCGGACATGCCCCTGGACCTGCGGGTGAAGCTGGTGGAAAACCGCAAGAATCCGGAAGACACGGTGTTCCACTCCAAGGCTGTGGGCGAGCCGCCGTTCATGCTTGGCATTGCTGCGTGGTGTGCGATCAAGGATGCCGTGGCGAGTTTGGGCGACTACAAGCATCAACCGAAAATCGACGCACCGGCGACCCCGGAGCGGGTGTTGTGGGGTTGTGAGCAGATGCGCCAGTTGACGGTGGCGAAGGCTGTCGAGGCTGAAACCGAGTTGGCTCCGCTCTAGGACCGAGGTGCGGCCATCGCTGGCAAGCCAGCTCCCACAGGATTTGTGTGAATCCAAATTCTGTGGGCACCACAAAGCACTGTGGGAGCTGGCTTGCCAGCGATGAGGCCCGAACTGACAACAGAGATGTTGAGGTGAAACATGTACAACTGGATCGACGCCCTCGCCGACCTGCAGAACCGGGGTGAACCCTGCGTGTTGGTGACCATCATCGAAGAGCTCGGCTCGACGCCGCGCAATGCCGGTTCGAAGATGGTCATCAGCGCCCGCCAGGCCTTCGACACCATCGGTGGCGGGCACCTGGAATACAAAGCCATGCAGATCGCCCGCGACATGCTCGCCAGCGGCAAGCAGGATACGCATCTGGAACGCTTCAGCCTCGGCGCCAGCCTGGGCCAGTGCTGCGGCGGCGCGACCGTTTTGCTGTTCGAACCGATGGGCCAGGTGCAAGCGCAAATCGCCGTGTTCGGCGCCGGTCACGTCGGCCGCGCACTGGTACCGCTGCTCGCCAGCCTGCCGTGCCGGGTGCGCTGGATCGACTCGCGGGATGACGAATTCCCTGAGCAGATCCCCCACGGCGTGCGCAAGATCGTCAGCGGAGAACCGGTCGATGAAATCGACGACCTGCCCGCCGGCAGCTACTGCATCGTCATGACCCACAACCACCAGCTCGACCTCGAACTCACTGCCGCGCTCCTCAAACGCAACGACTTCGCCTACTTCGGCCTGATCGGTTCGAAGACCAAACGGGTGAAGTTCGAACATCGCCTGCGTGATCGCGGTTTCGACAGCAGCGTGGTGCAGCGCATGCGCTGCCCGATGGGCATCGGCGAAGTCAAAGGCAAGTTGCCTGTGGAAATCGCCATCTCCATCGCCGGCGAGATCATCGCCACCTATAACGCGAATTTCGGCCAGCAGACTGTCAGCGCCGGATCATCGATTGCCAAACTGCTGCCTGCTTCACGCCGCAGCCAAGCCTCTAATTGAGAATGACCATGCCTTTGACTCGCAAAGCCTACCGCGCCGCCATTCTGCACAGCATCGCCGACCCCGCCGAAGTCGGGATCGAAGCCTCCTTCGAGTATTTCGAGGACGGCCTGCTGGTGATCGATAACGGCAAGATCAGCGCCCTCGGTCACGCCTCTGAATTGCTGCCAACCCTGCCGGCCGACATCGAAATCACCCATTACCAGGATGCGCTGATCACTCCTGGTTTCATCGACACCCACATCCACCTGCCGCAAACCGGCATGGTCGGTGCGTACGGCGAACAACTGCTGGATTGGCTCAACACCTACACCTTCCCGTGCGAAAGCCAATTCGCCGACAAGGCCCACGCCGATGAAGTCGCGGACATTTTCATCAAGGAACTGCTGCGCAACGGCACCACCACCGCGCTGGTATTCGGCAGCGTGCATCCGCAATCGGTGAACTCGTTCTTCGAAGCCGCTGAACAGCTCGACCTGCGGATGATCGCCGGCAAGGTGATGATGGACCGTAACGCCCCCGACTACCTGACCGACACCGCGGAATCAAGCTACGTCGAAAGCAAGGCATTGATCGAACGCTGGCACGGCAAGGGTCGCCTGCACTACGCCGTCACCCCGCGCTTCGCACCAACCAGCACCCCGGAACAGTTGACCCTCGCCGGCCAGTTGCTCAGCGAATTCCCTGACCTGTACATGCAGACCCACATCAGCGAAAACCTCAAGGAAATCGAGTGGGTCAAGGAGCTGTTCCCGGAGCGCAAGGGCTACCTGGACGTCTACGATCACTACCAGTTGCTCGGCGAGCGCTCGGTGTTTGCCCACGGCGTGCACCTGTGCGATGACGAGTGCGCGCGCCTAGCGGAAACCGGCTCGGCGATCGCCTTTTGCCCGACGTCGAACTTCTTCCTCGGCAGCGGCCTGTTCAACCTGCCGATGGCCGAGAAGCACAAGCTGAACGTCGGTATCGGCACGGACGTCGGTGGCGGCACCAGTTTCTCGCTGCTGCAAACGTTGAACGAAGCGTACAAGGTCATGCAGCTGCAAGGTGCGCGCCTGAGCCCGTTCAAGTCGCTGTACCTGGCAACCCTCGGCGGCGCTCGTGCGCTTCGTCTGGAAGACAAGATCGGCAACCTGCAACCGGGCAGCGATGCGGACTTCCTGGTGCTGGACTACAACGCCACGCCGTTGCTGGGTTATCGCTTGAAGCAGGCGAATAACATTGCCGAGACGTTGTTTGTGTTGATGACGCTGGGGGATGACCGGACTGTGCAGCAGACCTATGCGGCGGGAAATCTGGTGCATCAGCGCTGAGTTTTTTCCGGGCATAAAAAATCCCCCATCGCTTTTCAGCCTGGGGGATTTTTATTGCCTGTCAGTCCGCCATCGCTGGCAAGCCAGCGATAAACACACCTCGGTCTGTCAGAGTTTCGCGGCCGACCGCCCTGGCTTCTTGGTCTGCAACAAATGCGAAAACACCGCATGCAGATCATCCGACGCACTTTCTTCGTCGAGGTTGAGTTTGCTGTCGATGTGATCCATGTGGTGCATCATCAGGTTCACCGCCAGTTCAGCGTCGCGCTTTTCAATGGCGTCGATCAACTGGGTATGCTCGTCGTACGAGCAATGGGAACGGTTGCCGCTTTCGTACTGGGCGATGATCAGCGAAGTCTGCGACACCAGGCTGCGCTGGAAGCTGATCAACGGCGCGTTTTTCGCCGCTTCGGCTAGTTTCAGGTGGAATTCACCCGACAGACGGATACCCGCACCGCGATCGCCACGGGAAAAGCTGTCGCGTTCGTCGTTGACCATCTGCCGCAATTCGGCGATTTGCTCGGCGGTGGCGTGCTGAACCGCCAATTCAGTGATTGCGCGTTCTACCAGACGCCGGGCCATGAACACCTGGCGCGCCTCTTCGACGCTCGGGCTGGCCACGACTGCACCACGGTTCGGACGCAGCAGAACCACGCTTTCATGGGCCAGGCGCGACAGCGCGCGGCGAATGATGGTGCGGCTGACCCCGAAAATTTCCCCCAGCGCTTCTTCGCTCAACTTGGTGCCGGGCGCCAGACGCTGTTCGAGGATCGCCTCGAAGATATGCGCGTAGACAATATCGTCCTGAGTACCGCTGCGGCCGGCTTTGCCTGCTCGCGGTTGTTTCTTGAGGGGCTGCAACTGTTCGTTCATGGGCACTCGAGTCGGGAGAACTGCGGCGAATTGACCGTGACTGTAATACGGCACAGTGGGTCGCTGGCAAGTATCGCGTAAAAAACATGGCGATTGTACACAATGCTTAGTGGCAACACGACTGTACGGCTGTTTGTCACTTCCGCTGTATCGCAACGATCCATTACGTTTGAGTTTAGGCTTGATCGCAGAATCCGCCGCGCTTGAAACCCGTAGGAGCCGGCTTGCTGGCGATTCGGCCTTGAGGCTTGCGCAGACTTAAGGACGCTTTCGCCAGCAAGCCGGCTCCTACAGAGGGTTGCGGCGTTGCGAACATCTTCACCCGTATAAGGAACGCCCCGTCATGAACGACGCCACGCACACCCAGTTGCGCCCCTTGGCCGACACTTCGCCCTCGGCCATCGTCGCCGGCTTCATCGCGATGATGACCGGCTACACCAGTTCCCTGGTGCTGATGTTCCAGGCCGGGCAAGCAGCGGGGCTGACCAGCGGGCAGATTTCGTCGTGGATCTGGGCGATTTCCATCGGCATGGCGGTGTGTTCCATTGGCCTGTCGCTGCGCTATCGCACGCCGATCACCATTGCCTGGTCGACCCCCGGTGCCGCGCTGCTGATCACCAGCCTCGGTGGGGTGAGTTATGGCGAAGCCATTGGTGCATATATTACTTGCGCGGTGCTGGTGACCATTTGCGGGCTGACCGGCAGCTTCGAACGCCTGGTGAAAAAGATACCGGCATCGTTGGCAGCCGCATTGCTGGCGGGGATTCTGTTCAAGATCGGCAGCGAGATCTTCGTTGCCGCCCAGCACCGCACCGCGCTGGTGCTGGGCATGTTCTTCACCTATCTGGTAGTCAAACGCCTCTCCCCCCGCTATGCGGTGCTAGGCGCGTTATTGATTGGCACGGCGCTGTCCGGATTCATGGGCCTGCTGGACTTCAGCGGTTTTCATCTGGAAGTGGCAACGCCCGTCTGGACCACCCCGCACTTCTCCCTGGCGGCGACCATCAGCATCGGCATTCCGCTGTTCGTGGTGGCGATGACCTCGCAAAACATGCCCGGTATCGCCGTGCTGCGCGCCGACGGTTACAACGTACCGGCCTCCCCGCTGATCACCACCACCGGAATCGCCTCGCTGCTGCTGGCGCCGTTTGGCTCCCACGGGATCAATCTGGCGGCCATCAGCGCAGCCATCTGCACCGGGCCGCATGCCCACGAGGATCGCAACAAGCGCTACACGGCGGCTGTCTGGTGCGGGATTTTCTACGGGATCGCCGGGGTGTTCGGCGCGACGTTGGCGGCATTGTTTGCGGCGTTGCCTAAAGAGTTGGTGCTGTCGATTGCCGCGCTGGCGTTGTTCGGCTCGATCATCAATGGCTTGAGCATTGCCATGAGCGAAGCGAAGGAACGGGAAGCGGCGCTGATCACCTTCATGGTCACGGCGTCGGGGCTGACGCTGTTTTCCATTGGTTCGGCGTTCTGGGGGATTGTGGCGGGGGTTTTGACGCTGGTGATTTTAAATTGGCGTAAGGTCTGAAAAGCATCGCCAGCAAGCCGGCTCCTACGAGGTTCACGCAGGCCCTGTAGGAGCTGCCGAAGGCTCGGGCCGCGTTCGGACGATCTTTTGATCCTCAAAAAAAACGGCGACCCGTAGGTCGCCGTTTTTCATGACATCAAGCTACCGGATTGATCGGCTTTTCCGGGTACCAGACGTCGATCAGCGGGCTGACAGTCGCTTCGGTCAGTTCGCTGCGGCCTTTGAGCCAGGCTTCAACCGCTGCACGCTGCTCTTCGGACACCGAGCCACGCTTCTGCAGGCAAACCAGACCGAAGTCGTCGCCGCCAACATAGCCCAGACCGTTGGCTTCCATGGCTTCTTTGAGGAACGCGTCGAGGAAAGCATCAATGGCTTCATCAGCCAAATCTTCTTTGAAATCCAGGTTCAGCTCGAAACCCAGCTCTTGAAATTCATCGACGCACAGTTTTTTGCGCAGACGCTGGGAACGGTTAGTCGCCATTGGAACAATCCTCATAAGTAATAACGGGCGGCACTTTAGCAGTTTAAGCCGCCGATTGCCCGTCTCTGAACGGCGCCACGCCTACCGTCGGTAAAAAAATAGCGGATTAGTGGGCCAAGGCAAGGCACAAGCCGCGACACCTTGGGGCATAATGCCGACACTTTCATGACCACTGAGGGAATTTATCTTCATGCCCTCGTTTTTTTCCCCTCGGCTGTAGGGTTTTATTTCAGATGATCAAATCGTTGCGTCCATTGCTGCTGGCCGGCCTTCTTCTTCCCCTGGCCCTCCCCGTTTCCGCTGAACCGATCAACACCGCTTTATCGCCCAACGTTGAAAAAGCCCTCAAGGCCAGCAAGTTGCAGGACAACGCCCTGTCGCTGGTGATGATCCCGCTGAACGGCCCCGGCACCCCGACCATTTTCAACGCCGACGTGTCGGTCAACCCGGCGTCGACCATGAAACTGGTCACCACCTACGCGGCCCTGGAAATGCTCGGCCCGAACCACCAGTGGAAAACCGAGTTCTACACCGACGGCACCCTCAGCGGCGGCATCCTCAACGGTAACCTTTACCTCAAGGGCGGCGGCGATCCGAAGCTGAACATGGAAAAACTCTGGCTGTTGATGCGCGACCTGCGCGCCAACGGCGTGACCCAGGTCACCGGCGACCTGGTGCTGGATAAAAACTTCTTCGTGCAACCACAGCTGCCGGAATTCAACGACGACGGCAACGACGAGAACAAACCGTTCCTGGTCAAACCCGATGCCCTGCTGGTCAACCTCAAGGCCCTGCGCTTCGTGGCGCGCAATGACTCGGGCAAAGTCCTGGTCTCGGTAGAGCCGCCGATCGCCAGCATTCGCATCGACAATCAGGTCAAGGCGCTCAATTCCAAGCAATGCACCGGCGGCGTGCGCTACAACCCGGTGCCGCAGGCCGATGGCAGCGTGACCGTCACGGTCGGCGGTCAGTTGGGTGAAGGTTGCAGCTCGCAGACTTACCTGTCGCTGCTCGACCACGCGACCTACACCGCTGGCGCCGTGCGCGCGATCTGGAAGGAACTGGGTGGCAGCATCCAGGGCAAGGACGTCCTGGCGCCAACGCCTAAAGACGCCAAGGTGCTGGCGCGGGCATTCTCGCCGGACCTTGCGGAAATCATCCGCGACATCAACAAATACAGTAACAACACCATGGCCCAGCAGTTGTTCCTGAGCCTGGGCCAGAAATACCGCACCGATGCCGACGGCGACGACGCCAAGGCCGCCCAGCGCGTAGTGCGTCAGTGGCTGGCGAAGAAAGGCATCACCGCGCCGCACCTGGTGATGGAGAACGGCTCCGGCCTGTCCCGTGCCGAACGCGTCAGCGCCCGGGAGATGGCTTCGATGCTGCAAGCCGCGTGGCGCAGCCCTTACGCCGCCGAGTACATCAGCTCGATGCCGATTGCCGGCACCGACGGCACCATGCGCAAACGCCTGAAGACCACAGCCATGCGCGGTGAAGCCCACGTCAAGACCGGCACCCTGAACACCGTGCGCGCGATTGCCGGGTTCAGCCGCGATATCAATGGCAACACCTGGGCGGTGGTGGCGATCCTCAACGACAAGGCACCGTTTGGCGCGTCGTCGGTGCTGGATCAGGTGCTGCTGGATCTGTATCGCCAGCCGAAACTGCCGCAGACGGCTTCGGTTCTTTAACGCCAGAAAATCAAAAGATCGCAGTCTCGTTGCACTCGACAGCTCCTACAGGCGTACACGATGCGTCCTCTGTAGGAGCCGGCTTGCTGGCGATGACGGTGTGTCAGGCACCATCAATGTTGAATGATGTGCCGCCATCGCCAGCAAGCCGGCTCCTACGGATTTCGTGTGTGGGCCGGATCAAATCGCTTCACCCTGAACCCGATCCCTGCCGCCCTGCTTCGCCGCGTAAACCCCCGAATCTGCCCGCAGCAGCAATGCATCCACGCCCTCGTCGACGCGCCAACTGGCAATCCCGAAACTCGCCGTCACCACCCCGACTTCATCAATCGGTGCGCTGCGCAGGCTTTGCCACAATTCCACGGCCAACCCATGGGCCTGTTCGCCGCCGATGTCCGGGCAAAGCACCATGAACTCTTCGCCGCCCAAACGGCAAAACACATCCGTGCGGCGCAACCGCTGGCCGATTCGTTCACAGACCGCCTGCAACACCCGGTCGCCGACCGCGTGGCCGTACTGGTCATTGATGCGCTTGAAATGGTCGATGTCGAGCATGATCACCGACAGCTCGCCACCGCCGCGCTCCACCCGAGACATCTCGACGGTCAGACGCTCCTGGAAATAACGGCGGTTGTGGATGCCCGTCAGGGCATCGGTAATCGATAGCGCCCGCAGTTCCTCTTCCACCCGCTTCATATCGGAAATGTCCGAGATGTAGCCATGCCAGAGCACACCGCCGCCGGGCAATTCCTCCGGGGTCGCTTCGCCGCGCACCCAACGCAAACCACGCTGGGGCAGTTGCACGCGGTATTCCTCGCGCCATGGGCTGATGGTGTCCGCCGAGGCGCGGATCGAAGCTCGGACGCGGGTGGTGTCCTGGGGATGAATCCGCGTGAAGATCGCTTCGGCATCGAGTAAAAGCACGTCCGGTTCGAGCTCGTAGATCTCACGGATACCGTCACTGGCGTAAATCACGCTGAAGCGACCGTCGAATTCCATCTTGAACTGATAGATGCCGCCGGGCACGTGGGCGCTGAGTTTCTTCAACAACAAGTCCCGCGCGGCCAACGCCTCGTGCACGCGCTTGCGTTCGGTGATGTCGATGCAAATTGCCAGATGCCCGACCCACAGGCCTTGCTCGTCAAGGACCGGGGTTGCAAGCATGTTGACCGTCAAATGGCTGCCATCACCCCGCACCAGCGTCCACTCCCGAGCCTCATGACCATTCTCCTCGCCGCCTTCGACCAGCATCGCGTGGCACGCTGGAACCGGTTTGCCGTAGCGCGCGCTCAGTTCCGCCGAGCGAGCCATGAGCTCACGGGGCAGGTGCAGGTTCTCCAGCGTCATGTGGCCCACCACCTCGGCAGCCTTGTAGCCGAGCATCTGCTCGGCACCGGCATTGAAGGTGCTGATCACTCCGCGCAGGTCCGTGGCGATAATCGCCACTTGGGTCGCGGCATTCAGCACCCCACGCAACTGGCCGTGGGTGCCACGCAATTCTTGTTCGCGGGCGCGCAATTCCTCGGTGCGCTGATCGACCATCTTCAGCGCTCGTTGCCGCTGACTGACCAGCACGTAGAGCAAGGCACTGAGCAACAGACTGAGCAAACCACCGAGCACCACCAGCGTGGTCACCGATGAATGATTGGCCCGCAGGAACGCTTCACTGGGCTGGATATCGACTTGATAATCATGGTCAGCCAGGCGCAACAACCGGGTTGCGGACAAGTCACTGAGGGCCGGTGTGTTCGGCGATTCAAACAGAACCTCGTGCTGGTCGCCTGTGGATAAGTCGAGGATGCGTACCGTGAGGTAGTCACGGCCCGCCTCCGGCAAACCATCCGCCAGCAACTGGCGCATGCTGATCACCGCCATGACATAGCCAAACGGTTTACGGCTCGGGTCCTCCGGGCTATCGCGCAGCATGACCGGCGCGACAAGCAGCACCCCCCGCGCATACGCCGGCTCGATGCTGACCAGGTGCATCGGTTGTGACACCGCCATGCCGCGCAGCTCATCGGCCCGTTCCAGGGTCGTTCGTCGCAGCGGCTGCGCCAGCAAGTCGTAACCGAGCGGTGCGCCAAGTTTGCTTTGGGTCTGGCTGTACAGCACCGCCACGTATTCATCCCGTTCAGCGGCCAATTGCAGTTGGCCGTCGGCATTGAGTTCACGCAGGGTGAAACCGTTCAGCCCCTCCTCACGCGCACGCTGCTCGAACGCCGCGCGATCGCCATGACTTACCCGTTCAGCAAAGGAATAGGCCTGGGTCCGGTGCAATAGAGGTTGGGTGTAGCCGTCGAATTCGTCGCGTGAAACCGAATCGGAATTGGCAAAGAACCGGCGCAGGCCATCAAGGCGCTGTTCCTGATCTTCGAAACGTTCTGCGATACGGCTGTAACGTTCACTGGCCAGCAGTTGGAAACGTTGCCGCAATTGATGGTGGAAAAGGTTCAGCGTCGACCAGGCCAGCAATCCGGTGAGAATTCCGCCGATGAGCAAAACCAACATCGCGACCAGCCAGGCCGAGACATCTTCGCTGATAAACCCCAGGATTTTTGGGCGCACGGCGTGCAACGACATAGACGCAACTCAAAACGCCAGGTGCGGGAAAGCCCTTTGGCCCTGAGTTGAGTTATAGCTATTAGCCACTAATTTGACCAGTCCCGGAAGAATCCAAGAGCCTTTTAAAATCAAGGCTCTGTGGATCCAATCTTTTCAGGTGTCAACGAGCCGTGATTTTCCAGGCGCGGTGGATCTTGGCGTTACGGGCAAAATCCGGATCGATGGTCTGGGCGGTAATCTCTTCGATCGCATAACGCTCGGAAAGATTGGCCTCCAGTTCGAACTTGCGGAAGTTGTTGGAGAAGTACAACACCCCGCCCGGGGCCAGTCGTGCCATGGCCAGGTCGATCAACTGCACCTGGTCACGCTGCACGTCGAAGATGCCTTCCATGCGCTTGGAGTTGGAGAAGGTCGGCGGGTCGATGAAGATCAGGTCGTACTCGTCACGACTGGCTTCGAGCCAAACCATGACATCGCTCTGCTCCAGACGGTTCTTGTCTGAGAAACCGTTCAACGACAGGTTGCGACGCGCCCAGTCCAGGTAGGTTTTCGACAAGTCGACGCTGGTGGTGCTGCGCGCGCCGCCCTTGGCCGCATGCACACTGGCGGTGGCGGTGTAGCAATACAGATTGAGGAAACGCTTGCCAGCAGCCTCTTTCTGAATGCGCATGCGCATTGGCCGGTGGTCGAGGAACAGGCCGGTGTCGAGGTAATCGGTGAGGTTGACCAGCAGCTTCACGCCGCCTTCATTGACCTCGACGAACTTGCCCTGCGCCGCTTGACGCTCGTATTGCTTGGTGCCGCTCTGACGTTCGCGGCGCTTGACCACCACGCGGCTCTTGTCGATGTTCAACGCCTGCGGAATGGCCGCCAGCGCATCGAACATGCGCGCCGAGGCTTTTTCCGGGTCGATGGATTTCGGTGCGGCGTATTCCTGGACGTGGACCCAATCGTGATACAGGTCGATGGCCATGGAATATTCCGGCATGTCGGCATCGTAGACGCGGTAGCAATCGATGCCTTCACGCTTGACCCACTTGCCCAGCGCCTTGAGGTTTTTTTGCAGGCGATTGGCAAACATCTGCCCGCCTTCGCTCAGGCGCGGCTGCTCGACCACCGGCGCCGGTGCTGGCGTTGGTTTGATCGGGTTGCCGTTTTTGTTGTACTTGCGCTCTTGCGGCTCGTTCGGCGCCTGATCGTAGTCAGCCTGCTCGCGCTCGGCCTGACGCTGTTCAGGCGTGCGACGCTCGCCGGTGACGAATTGATCCGGCAGCACTTTGATCAGCAGCAGCTTGCACGGCAAGGCGCCGTTCCAGAACGAATACTGTTTGTGGCTGCGAATGCCCATGCGCTTGCCCAGGTCCGGCGCGCCGGTGAACACCGCCGCTTCCCAGTTCAGGCAGGCCTGACGCAGACGTTCGCCGAGGTTCTGATAGAGGTAGAGCAAGCTCGCCTCGTCGCCCAGACGCTCGCCGTACGGTGGGTTGCAGATCACCAGGCCTTTCTGGTTCTGGTCCGGACGCGGCTCGAAGGTCGCGACCTCGCCCTGATAGATCTTGATCCACTCGCTCAGGCCGGCGCGTTCGACGTTGTTGCGGCCCGGTTGAATCAGGCGCGGGTCCGCTTCGTAACCGCGAATCCACAGCGGCGGCTTGGCCAGACCGGCAGCGGCCCGCTCGACAGCTTCTTCATGCAGTTTTTTCCACAACGCCGGCACGTGGCCGAGCCAGGCGGTGAAGCCCCACTGCTCACGGCGCAGGTTCGGCGCCATATCGGCGGCGATCATCGCTGCTTCCACGAGGAAGGTACCAACACCGCACATCGGGTCAGCCAGTGCGCCGCCTTCAGCAGCGATGCGTGGCCAGCCGGAACGGATCAGGATCGCGGCCGCGAGGTTTTCCTTCAGCGGCGCTGCGCCTTGCTGCAAGCGATAGCCGCGCTGGTGCAGGCTGTGGCCGGACAGATCGAGGGAAAGAATCGCTTCGCCACGGTCCAGGCGCAGGTGAATACGCAGGTCCGGGTTGAGTTTGTCGATCGACGGACGGTCGCCCTGCGGGGTGCGCAGTTTGTCGACGATGGCGTCCTTGACCTTCAAGGCACCGAAGTGGGTGTTGTCGATACCCGAGCCGTGACCGCTGAACTCGACGGCCAGGGTGCCGTCGTTGAGCATGTGGTCTTGCCACTCGATATCGAGCACGCCGTGGTAGAGGTCTTCGGCGTCCTTCATCGGGAAGCGCTTGAGCACCATCAGCACGCGGTTCGCCAGGCGCGACCACAGACACAGGCGATAAGCGGTTTCCATGGTAGCCATGCCGCGCACGGCAGAGGTGTGCTCACGTGCGTCCTCAAGGCCAAGCCCGACGGCTTCCTCGATGAGCAGGCCTTCAAGGCCTTTTGGGCAAGTGAGGAAGAGTTCGAAACGATCGGACATGGGAGTATCAGAGCCTTTAGCTGAGTGGACCGGCAACGCATTGCCGGCCCGGTTTTCAATCAGGCGCTTTTCTCGAAGAGCGCCCGCGTGGCACGAAGGTGTGCCGTTCCACCCCTGCTGCTCGGGTTAAATGAGCTTAGATGCAAGGACAGATAAAAAAGTTGATGCAACAAAATGTCATAAGTCGACCCTTCGTCGAATAATGCCGCACTGCAACGCGAGACATTCTCAGCAAAGGATGAACCCCGTCATCCTGCGGGGCGCCGATCATACAGGGCTTTGACCAATAAATACGCGACGAACATCGTGTTACTTATGGCCTTAGCATCTTTATGGTTACGTTCTTATGACAAATCGATCATTCCCTCGATGTGACGCATTGGTTAGAACTCAACACAGGTTGGCGCCGCAACGACGCCAACACCCTTGGCTCGCCACGCCGGCAGCGAGCCCCCAACGGCAGAGTTTTTCTGCCTGACCTCGATTGAGGTCGACGCGATGAAAACAGTCAACAAGTGAGGGCTACACCCTATGAGAAGACTTAAGCGTGATCCGTTGGAAAGAGCATTTTTGCGCGGATATCAATATGGCGTTGGTGGTAAATCCCGTGAGCTTTGCCCATTTACTCTACCGTCGGTACGTCAAGCCTGGATTAACGGCTGGCGAGAAGGACGCGGCGACAACTGGGACGGTATGACCGGCACTGCGGGAATCCACAGACTCAACGAACTTCACGCCGTCGGCTAACACAGGGCACAACACTCCGACACACGACAATCTGATTACGTAACGAATTAACCACGCACGTCCCATCCGGACGGCGGGCTACGGCCCAAGGGCTCCTTTAAAGGGGCCCTTTTTATGCCCGTAAATTCACCGCAAATCCCATCGTGGCGAGGGAGCTTGCTCCCGCTGGGCTGCGAAGCGGCCCCAACACTGGACACGCGGTGTACCCGTTAAAACGCATTGGCCGGAATACAACTGCTGCGCAGCCGAGCGGGAGCAAGCTCCCTCGCCACAAAAGCCCAATCCCTATAGGGTTTATCTCAGGGCGGCGATGGCGTCGACGGATTCGCGGATAAGCGCTGGGCCTTTGTAGATGAAGCCGGAGTAGATCTGCACCAGGCTTGCACCCGCGGTGATTTTTTCGGCGGCGTGTTTGCCTTCGGTGATGCCACCCGCGGCAATGATCGGCAAACGACCGCCCAATTCTGCGGCCAGCACTTTCACGGTGTGAGTGCTCTTGTCGCGAACCGGTGCGCCGGACAGACCGCCCGCCTCGTCGCCATGCTCCATGCCTTCGACGCCCACGCGACTCAGGGTGGTGTTGGTGGCGATGACCGCGTCCATACCGGTTTCGATCAATGCCTGTGCGACCTGCGCGGTTTCTTCGTCGGTCATGTCCGGGGCGATCTTGATTGCCAGCGGCACATGTTTGCCGTGACGCAGCGCCAGCTCCGCCCGGCGCGTGGCCAGGTCGGCGAGCAACTGCTTGAGCGAGTCACCGAATTGCAGGCTGCGCAGGCCCGGCGTGTTCGGTGAGCTGACGTTGACCGTGACATAGCTGGCGTGGGCGTAAACCTTGTCCAGGCAGATCAGGTAATCATCGACCGCGCGCTCAACAGGAGTATCGAAGTTCTTGCCGATGTTGATGCCCAGAACGCCCTTGTATTTGGCCGCCGCCACACGGGCCAGCAAGTGATCGACGCCAAGGTTGTTGAAACCCATGCGATTGATGATCGCCTCGGCTTCCGGCAGACGGAACAGGCGTGGTTTCGGGTTGCCCGGTTGCGGACGCGGGGTGATGGTGCCGATCTCAACAAACCCGAAACCCAGTTGCGCGAAACCATCGATGGCCGCGCCGTTCTTGTCCAGGCCGGCCGCCAGACCCACCGGGTTCGGGAAATCCAGGCCCATGACCGTCACCGGTTTCTTCGCCGGCGCCTTGCACAGCAAGCCGTTGAGGCCCAAACGGCCACCCGCGCCGATCAAGTCCAGGGACAGATCGTGGGAGGTTTCCGGGGAAAGTTTGAACAACAGCTGACGGGCCAGGGTGTACATGGGCGGGTTTGACTCTGGGCTAATAAAAAGTGGCGGTGATTATAGCCGGCCCGGGAGGTAACGGGCGAGAAACCCGGTTAATTCGAGACCTGTTGTTGCGGCGGTAGCTGCAGGCATCACCCGGGAGCGTTTTTTGGTAGTCCCGCCAGCGCAGAGCTCCCAATGATCGATGCGACTGCAATGACGCAGCCTCTTTCCCTTTCACTGGATGAAAAAAATGCCTCTATCGCCTGCAGGTTTACCGGTATCAAGACTCCCGACTCAGCCCCACACACACCAATCGACCCGAACCACGAGCAAAGAACACACGACTATCGATATGGGCGACTACGCGTCGTCTGATCAGATTGGGACTGCCTTGATGATGCAGGCTCCATATCCGGACGGACCGGCCAATAGTTCTGTAGTGGTTGAAATAGAGCCTGTTCTAAAGAGCATTGAGCAGAACCTGATTGAGATCATCGCAACAGAGTCCACCGGTCACGCTGTTGATTCAGCCAACCTTGCGCAAACCATTGATCAGCTCCTCGCAGGTGAAGTAGAGGGAGCAAAGAGCAATGCTCTTGACGGCTCAATCGGCAGATACATTGCTCACAAGTTCGACGTCTTGGACTTTTTGGAACAAACAGATCAATCACCCGCAGCAACAATCCAACGCGCCCAAACCATCACCGACTCCCTCGGCGAACTGCTGGGCAAACTGGGCCGTAACGAATTCGAAGGCGCTTTCGGTCGCTTGGCCAGCAACCTGACGATTTCCGGTCTGCGTACAGGCCTGGTCGTGGGCACCCTGACAACCATTCGCCAGCTGATCGGGTTCGCCCTGGAAAAAATCCTGCAATCCAGCGCCGCCTCGCCGCTGACACGCAATGTGATCGGTGCGATCTCACTGATGATTGGTCCAGCGCTGAACATCATTGGCGCGGTCAGGGATGAATGCAACGGCACCGCAAATACACAAACGCGTCTGGCCCGCCTCGCCACCCTCACGTTATCGATGGCCGCACTGGCAACGGCAGCAGCGGCGCCCCAAGCGCTGCCGGCGCTTGCCTCATACGGTTCGCAAATGGCTTTTTACAGCTTCGCCTCCGACCTGGTGAACCTGTTCCTGCCGATCAGTGACAATTCGAAACCCAATCTGGCCGGAACGGCAGCCACTGGAGGTCTTAATGGCGCATTGCAGTTTCTGGCGTTTACGGCCATGAGCAATACGGCACCAAAATCCGGCCCCGGCTATGCGATGTCGGCGGGCAGTTCGCCTTCAACCGCCGATGAAGTGTTCGCAACCCAACTTTCGGATTGGCTTGCGCGCAACACCGAGACGGCGGTCAGTGCCAACCTGTCTGCGGAAAATCGGGCCACCGAGATTCTCGAATCCTTGAACCCGGTCATTGGGCATGATGTTTTACGCGGCACCTACAATGCTGGAGCCGACATCGCCAGCCAGGTCCTCGGTGGCGAAATCATGCATGCCCTTCAACCGGAGAAAAACCCTGAAGGCTTCCGGGTCAAGCTCATGCCGCCACGCATTCCCACCGCAGAACAAGTGGCCGATCAATTCCTGACCACCAATGCGATCCGTACCTCAATGAGCGAAACCATCACCACCGTCGTGGTTTCAGCCAGTCGCTACTTCTCCACACTGCCGATCTCCAAAGCTGAAGTCGATCACATCGTCAATGCATTGGTCGCCGCAGTGGTGTTCGCGAGTCGCCCGGGTTTCGTATACGCCAACCAGGGAACGAAGCCTGCCGCGAATATCAAACAGGTTTGAGCGCAGCGTATTGGCTCACCATTCACTCTTTTCCCACGACTCATCCCCCATAGGCTCAAACACCTCACGCATGAACCCCTTGACGAAGACATCCACGCTGAACGCCAGGCCGTTGGCTCCGCGCATTTCCTTGAAGAGCTGCGAGTCTTCGAGCTTCTCTTCTTTCAGTCGAACCAGTACCTGGAGGGTGACGGCCATCAGTTTTTGTGCCGTTGGATAGGCAGCAGATGTGCCGTCGGCGCTGCGCATCGAGCGGATAAAATCGTAGACGGCCTTTTCTCCCCGTCCCTCCATGGTTAACAACGTTTGGTAGAGGTGCTCGAACTCCGGGTCCGGACGCCTGTTCTCAGGTAAGTCCTGCCCGGCAGCAAGAACACGTGATTCAAGCGTCTGAACCGCACTTTCCTGCTCGAGCGCGCCATGATTCATCAGGTTATCAATTTTCATGGCTAAACCCTTCGGCCGCGCGCGCGCCGAATGTCGAACAAAGCGTGGTCAGCGCCTGCACTGCCTGCTGGTCCAAAGCCCGAACCGAGTCCGGCAGTTTTTGGACGCTCGCCAGCAACCTGGGCTCCAGCCGCTTGCGGGTCGTTTCCACATCGAATTCGAGTAGTTGGTCCGCGAGACGCACCACATAACGCTCTTGTGGGTGATAGTCGAGGACCAGCTCCCCAGCCCACACTCTGCACAGTCGCTTGCGCAGTTCATCGCCCCGGGTGCGGCAATGCACCGGCAGCAGCACTTGCAGGACTGTGCCTGAATCGCCCGTTTGCGTCGCCAGCCAGCGCTCAAGCATTTCGTCCAGCCATTCGGGGCGACTCAAGGCCTCTGCCAGCAATCCGCGAGCGGATTGGGTGAGGTCTTTGCGCAATGTTTGGCCCAGCGATTGCGACTCCAGTAGACCATCAGCCAGATGCTCGATCGCACGCAAAATACCCTCGGCGTAGCCTTCCCGAAAAGCCTCGGCATGAACCGCTTCGGCATCACGCCGAGCCTGGTCCACGCAATCACCGGCCCAACGCTGGGCCTGGCGCTGCAACGTGCTACGTCGACGCGCGGCGGCAATGTCCTCGCGAGGCAAATGTGCATCGCTCGACTCGGGGAGTTCAGTCAGGGTTCGGATAGCGTCGAGCATGTTGCACCGCCAAGAAGAAAAGAGCTGGATCGGGATCGGTGATCGGCCATTGCCTGTGCAAGTGAACAACCGGTTCGGAGAATTGCAGGATCAGGCGCTCGAGCAACATGGGCGGCACGTGCTCGCGCCAGCTCCACAACGCATTGAGGCCAACGGCTTCGACCTGCTCCATGGGAACGGCTGAAGACTTGATCGGCGGGACTTTGCGAATACCCAGGCTGTAACCGGCAAACCGGCGCAACGACAATGGCAGGCGCAGCAGCGCAGCGCCTTTCGCCAGACCCGGCATCAAGCGATTAGCGCCCATCAGCCTTGCGATGTAGGGCAGCTCCTGCCAATGGCGTATCCATAGACTCCCCACCGCTGTCAGCGATGTCGAAGGCCAGGGACCTTGCAACTCGAGCCCTTCGAGCAGCAACCGGTCGAGCGCGCTGATTGCCTGAGCCCCATCGAAACCCGCCGGTCGAGACAGGCGCTGCGGGTGCAGGTAACCCAGAGGTTCGGCGAGGATTCGCTGCAAACATTCAGCGTGCGACATCACGCTGCCCTGTGCTCAGCTGGCGATAGGCCCAGCCTGCACCAATGGCCAACAGCAATCCGCTTGCCACGGCCAACCACCACACCCACTGCGAATTTCCCTGCGTCGCAATCACGGACGGCGGGACGTGCTGTGTCGGCGAACGCTTCGACAGCACCACCGAGATATTCTCGTATTCGACCGCCGCAAAACTGTTCTTGAGAAAACGCTTGATGTCGGTGATCAGTAACTGCGGCTCGACATCTCGCTCATGGATGGCCACCGCCGAGAGGTGAATGGGCGGTGACTTGCGTCCGCCTTCACCGGCATCCAGGTCGTAACTGACATGCACCCGCGCTGAAACCACACCTTCGAGCACACCCAGCGACTGTTCTATCCGCTGCTCCAGCGCCGAATACAGTCGGGCTTTTTCAGCGCGGGGGGAAGCTACCAGCGAATCGGCAGGAAACATCTCTGCCACTTGCAAGCGCGGCCGGGAAGGTAACGAATAGAGGTTGAGCAAATCGACGGCCGCGGAAAAATCGACCTGATCGATTTTCACCGCATAACCGGTTTTGCCGGCGTCGACTTTCACCGCCGCGATGTTGTTGCGTTGCAGGACCGAAAGCACTTCATTGGCCTGTTGCTGGTCCAGCCCTTCGAGCAGACTCGGTTGACGACACCCCAGCAACGCCACACAGATGAATACCAGTAAAGCTCCCGCCTTCATGACGCACGCAACAGGGTTTCGGCCGTACCTACCGCTTTGCGAACCAGCACGTTAAGCAAGTTGATATCGACGTTGTACTGCCCGACCTGCTCCTGCAGCTGAGTCAGTAATTCAGGGCTGGTGATATCCGGGCGCTGCATCAGTTGATTGATCGCCGAAACATCCTGCTCGCTGTTGACGGCAGAACCGGCAAACGCTTCGATCAATCGGGACTCGAGGGAGACGATCGGACCTTCCTGCGGCCCCCGCAACTCAACAAACGATGTGCGCTCAATAAAAGACTGCGATATGTTCTGAATGGACATGGGTTGCACTCAAAATGGCCATCGACACACACCGATGGCCGACCGAAAAGAAGGAATCAGCGCGCCGCCTGGATGATCGCCATGTCGATATCCTTGAAGCCCTTGATCGTGTTGGTCTGGGCGTTACGGAAAACGGTGTAGGACGAAAAGGCTGCCTGGTAGGCGGCCAGCTTCGCGGGGTCGGAAGCGTCGCCCTTGAGATCCTCCAGGGCTTTATCCATCGCTATCTTGAGATTTGCTGCACCGAGTTCGAAATCTGCGGCCTGACGCCCGAGAAAGTCGTCGGAAAAGTCGATCGGAATACCAATACCAGACATGAATCACCTTTTAGTGTTGTGTTGGAAAATGCCAGGATGACGACGTCATCTTGATATAGCCCTGCGGGCCGGTTTGAAACGACTTGTCTTTGAGCGAATCGTCCTTGAGCTCGACCGTGAAGCTCACGTAGCGATCACCCCACTGGCGGTAAAAACTGTCGATGTAACGGCGAGTGGCGGCGAGTTCGGAATCCTGCAGGTTGCCGGTCACGGCAAACGTGACACTGTCTGCATGCTCCGAGCGGTTGAATCCCAGTGAAAGACGTTGCAGCCCCTCCTGCGCGAGATCGGCCAGCAGGTTGTCATCCTGCATCTGCACCGTTATGTCCCGGGCATAGGGCGCGGCCGCCAGCAGCGCATCAAGCAGCTTCGCTTGCTTCTGGGGCGTCAGTAGATTTCGCTGGGCGCTGAGCAGCAGTCGCGGTACCGAGGGCTCCTTGAGGTCAAGGGTGTGCCAGGCCAGTTGCGGATCGAAGTCGACCAGCAATTGCTCCAGTCGACGGCGCTCCTGGTCCGTCACCAGCACTTTGCCGCTCCGTGCGTTGTGGCGCATCAGCACCTGCCGACTCCAGCCAGCATCACGCTCGGAATCAACGAACACATAGATTGCATGGTCACGGCCGCTCAACACCTGGGCCTCGGCACTGGCTCCGGCGATCAGCACACGGACATCGGTTTCAGGCACCGGCACCGGCATCGACCAGAGACTGACTGCGGCGACCAGCACTGCCATGGCCGTGCCACCGGCGATCCATCCAGTCAAAGGGCTACGCCACCACTGAACTCTGTTTGCATCTGATGGAGCGCAAGGTGGTTGGCCGAGCACCTCAGGTGTCCAGTATTGGTCTTCATGGCGCAAAGCGATTTGCAGGCCGCCGATCTGCACCCTGGCCTGGAAGGGGCAGTGGCGTGTTTCTAATGACTCGTCGAGGAGACGTAACGGCAAGCCATCGGGCGTCATTTCAGCAGCCAGCACTTCGAAATTGCAACCACCTTCCTCCAGGGGCACGAAGATGGCATCGGCGGGAACACTGGCGGTCAGAGTCCCCTGTCCTAACAGATCCAGCGACCCTACCACGAACAAGGTTGTGGTTTCGCCTAAGGGAAACTCACATCCTTGCAGCGGACCATTGAGTATCCGCAAAACGCAGGGCTGTTGGGCGGGGGCCGTCAGGACTGTCACCGTTCAAGCTCCAAAGCAGTGAAATTGAGCGGTCATGTTAAAAAGGCTGACCGCTGGATTCCTGATCGAATTCTGCCGATTGCGCCCGGCAGAGGATCAGAATCCGCTGCCTGACTTCACTTCGTCCCGTCACTGTCGAGCCTGGGTAAACACTTCATAGCGTTGCCCGACCTTGCGCGCATAGCGCAGACGCGCGGCTTGTCGGTGGGGAGAATTGCCGGCGTTGTAGGCCCCCACCGCCGTCCAGTTGTAGCCGTAACGGGCGATAAAATCGGCCAGTACCGATGCACCGACTTCGACCGACAGGCAGGGCTCATCCAGCAAGCGCTGCTCGGTAATGCCCTGAGCACTCAAACGAGGAAGATGATGACTGTTGATTTGCATCAACCCGATGTCATGGCTGCCGTCCTTGTTGTAGTTCATCGCTTGCGCCGACTGTCCCGACTCCACATCGGCGATCGCCTGGAGCAGTTCCGGCTCAATGGCATGTTTCTCGCCTGCCGAATCCCAGCAAAAGGCGTTCGCGGTTCCAGAGCCAAGACACATCAGCATAAGAATCGGTTTGAATGCGCACCGACTCATGTCAGGCATCGCCAGCGATCAAGCACAGGCGACTTCGCCGCGCCGCACAAGGATTGTCGGCCGATCAGCACGATATCCCCGCCTTTGCCTTCCAGTGCAATACGGTCCTTGAATATCTTCGCCCGCACACAATCGGGGTCATGCCGTAAACACTTTTCGAGACTTTGCGCCGCCTGCTCGCTGCGCCGCCAAAACCAGTGATGCCAGGCGTGGAAGAAATGACCATCGGCCTGTTCGGCGTCCAGGAGACAACGCCGAAAAAGCACGTTTGCAGCGTCCTCGCATCCACGAAGGCTGGTCAGCAAGGCAAGCCGCACAAGCGCTTGCGGGCTGGCCGGGTCAACCGATAACGCTCTGGAAATCGCCGAATGCGCCTCATCAACAGCGCGCTCCTGCACACACAGGCCGAGCATGGCTTTACCCAGCCAGGCATCCGCCAAACCGCACCAGGCCGCTGCGTAATTTGCTGCCAACTGCAAACAGTGTCGAAACTGCACAAGGGCATCACGCAGACTTTGCGGGGTGTGCTGCTGCACGCTGCACAAACCACGCAGATAGGCCACGGCGGCCGGGTAGGAAGCGCAGGATTCACTGACAGGACGCAAACCGGGAATGCGCTGCGCAACCAGACACGTCAACGCACCAAGCGCCTCTGCCAGATCACCGGCGTCCAGTGTCTGTCCGTACAGCAATGCATGATCGCGGCCACGGATCAGTTCGACCGACCATTGTTGTCTCTCACTCGAGCCGGTAAACCGCCCGCTCAAGCAGTAGTCAGCAGACAATTGCCCAACCAGCGCCCGCACATCGACCGGCTGCCCGTAAGTGGCCATCAACCCCGAGGGTATGACATGCAACCCCTCGCCGAACGCCGTGGACAGCTGACGAATCATCGCATCCTGCAAATCCAGTGCAGTGTCTTCGCCGAGATTGCGAAAAGGCAAAACAGCCAGCGTTGTTGCCTCCATCCTCGAGGGACCCGGCGTATCGATTTCGACCACCGCACAGGTGAATCGATAACCCTGCCCGTACACCGTCGCAATGAAATTCTTGTTCTCTCTGAGCAGCTTGCGCAGCGCGTATATACAGCGGGTCAACGACTCTTCAGCTGCATCGATTTCGGGCCAGACACTATCCAGCAAGTGGTCCTTGCTGATCACCGTGCCCGCCGAACCAAGCAGCAGACGTAAAACACTCAACTCTTTCGGGGGGACGTGAACTCCTTGTCCATCTCGCATCAGCGTTCCGTCGCTTTGCAGTTGCCAGTGGTCAAAAACGTATGACGGGACCGGCGATTGATCAGTGGCACTGTCCATACTTTGAGACTTCTCTATAGAAAGGTACTGAAACGCAATCGAGCCTGAGACGGGGGTCAGGCTCGAGATGACAAGCTGCGTGACTATAGGAAGTTGTGTGGGGGGTTTCCGTAGGACAGACGTACGTATAGTCAGATGAATACACGACTTAATTTGTAGGAAAAATCCACCACTCAATCACCAGGTGTTAAGGAATTAAATGAGTGCGATCCAGAGACCTGGCTGAAGCTTTGACCAACTCACAAATATCACTCACCGTCTTCCACTGTTCTACGCCCTCCTCTGGCAGATCAATGCCGAACGCCTCATTCAACGCCATGACGATTTCAACCATGCCCACTGAATCGACATACAAGTCCTCCACTAATCGTGAATCAATCTCGATGGTCTTTCGACCGACCGAAAAATAATCTGACAGAACCTTTTTCACTTGGCGCTCAAGCCCTGACTCATCCGTCAAAAAATCAGACATTCATTCCTCCGACACAAAAAAGCAGGCGCGACTCGAGTTCAAACAACCCCGTGTCACGCCTGCCAAAAAATCAAGATTGATTTACCCACTCACAAACTTCGGAACTGCATCAAAAATTCAACATCGCCTTCAACATATCTGCGAACTGATTCAGATGTGAAGACAACGTCTTATTAAAGTTGTCGTGGTAAGAGTTGGCGTTGGAATATTTCTGCGTGAAGGACTGCAAGGTGTTCTTCATGCGTTCTTCCTGGGCGTTGAAGCCGGTTTGCCAGGCCTGGAACCTTGCAGTGTCCCATTCGGCCGTTTCGCCGGTTGCCACGCTGTGTCTCATGGTACCGACGTTCGGAAGAAAAAGGGAAAGGTGGGAAATCAGGCGTTCTCGACTTGCTCGAGCCAGATCAACAGACGCAGGACTTCTTCGACTTCCTGCACCTGGAGAAAGCTGTAGCGCTGGTGGGTCTTGAAGATCCGGCGGGCCAGGGCGATGTCGTTGATCACCGGCACACCGACCTCCTTGGCATAGGCTCGAACGGCCAGGGCGCGCTGGTTGGTTTCCATCAGTGAGATGAACGGCAGCACGGTGATTTCCGGACGGAAGTACACCCCGATGGCGATGTGGGTCGGGTTGGCGATGATCATCCGCGAGCTGCGCACATCGGATTTGATCTGCTCCGACAGCAGCTCCCGGTGCAGATCACGACGGCGCCCCTTGATTTCCGGGTTGCCGTCCTGCTCCTTGTGTTCACGCTTGACCGCATCCTTGTCCATCATCTGATCTTTCATGAACAGCCAGTATTCGCTCAGCGCATCCAGCACGACGATCAGCAGCACGCATCCGAGGAACGCCAGCACCAGCACCAGCAGCAAGTGACCCCAGATGGCGAACAGGTCCGGCGCCTGGGCAAACAACTGGGCAAACACCAATTGACGCTGGGTGATCCAGACAATCCACAGCGCCAGGGCAAAACTGCCCAGGTACAACAGCGCTTTCACTGTGTCCTTGACGGTGCGCATGCTGAACAGTTTTTTGAAACCATTGATCGGGTTCAACGCGCCCAGGTTGAGCTTCAAGGCTTCGCTGGCCAAGGCGAAACCGCTTTGCAACAGCGCAGGCAGTGCGCTGGTCAACACGCACACCAGCAGCAACGGCAACAACGCCTTGAGCCCGACCAGCACCAGCATCGCCGAGTACGCTTGCAGGTCCATCTCAAAGTCACTGGCGATGATCCGCCGATAGACTTCCATGACCTCGAACAGTGAGCTGTTGAACACCATGTAGGTGATGCCGCAGAGGGTCAGGCAGGTGACCACCAGATCCTTGGCCTTGAACGTTTGCCCTTTGCGCGAAGCATCGCGCAGACGCTTGGCGGTAGGTTTCTCAGTCTTCGAGGCGCTGGATGACATTGGCAGCCTCCCCTTCGCTGCCCAGATAATGTTCGAGCCCCTGGGATTTCATGCCCATGCGCAAGACTTCGTCGGGCAGATGCACGCCGAAATACAGCATCAACACCACCAGTGCCACCAGGCTCTTGACCGTCAGCGACACCGAGAACGCGTTCATTTGCGGTGCATACCGCGACAACAAACCCAACAGCGCTTCGCTGACCAATAGCGTGGCCACCACTGGCGCGCTGATCACCAGCGTCTTGCTGACCAGTGCATCCAACAGGCTCAAAATGGCTGACAGGTGTATCTCGCAACCGTTGGCCGGCGCGCAAATACGGTAGCTGTGACCAACGGTTTCAAGCATCAGCAACATGCCGCCACCTTCGAGATAAACCACCGCGGCGAACAACTGGAGAAAATTTGCCAGCTCCGACGTGTCGACCCCGTTGGCCGGGTCCACGGTGCTGCTGAGCATGGCCCCGCGCTGGTTGTCGATCAGGTTGCCCATGGCGTGCAACACCCAGAACGGCCAGCACAACAGGCATCCGAGCAGCACGCCGATGCCGGCCTCACGCAACACCAGACCAAAGAATGCCAAGCCGTCGAGCGCCGGCAAAGGCACGCCCACATAAGCCCAGAACCCCGTCGCCACCAGCACGATGACCGCCTGGCGTGGCGCCCCCGTGAGCACGCCGCTGTTGAGAAACGGCAACATGAAAAAAATCGGCGCCAGCCGCGCCACCCCCAGAATGGCGGCGGCGAACCAGGCGTACAGGTCGAAAAACAACGTGACCGACATCGCGCTAAGCCAGCGCCAGGCGGATGACTTCACGGCTGAAATCGAGCAGGGTTTCGCCGTACCAGCCCGACAGCAGGAACAGGCACGCGGCGACGGCCAACAGCTTGAAACCGAACGGCAGGGTCTGCTCCTGCAACTGGGTCACGGTCTGGATCAAGCCGACCACCAGGCCGACCACCGTGGCGACAATGATCGGCCAGGCCACCATCAACAGAATCAGGTACAGGGTTTTGTTGCCGGCATAGACCAGATCGTTCATGGAATGCTCCTAAGCCAGCAAGGTCAGGTATTGCTTGACCAGCCCGGTGGACAGCAACGCCCAGCCATCCAGCGCCACAAACAGCACCAGTTTGATCGGCACCGAAATGATCACCGGGCTCATCATCATCATGCCCAGCGCCAGCAGAATGCTGGAGATCACCAGATCCACGATGACGAACGGCAGGTACAGATAGAAGCCGATCTTGAAGGCGCTTTTGATTTCACTCAGCGCGTAGGCCGGCAACAGGGAAAACAGCGACGGCGTGAGTTCTTCATCGGCGGGCAGCCCGGCATCGGTTTCACTCTGAACCGCCTGAGCACGCTCGAAGAACAGCGCCAGTTCCGGGTCGGTGTACTTGCGCAGGTATTCCTTGTAACCGCCCAGCCCGTTCTCGGCGAAATTCACCACCGACTCGATATCGGTAAAGGCCACCTGTTCTTCCTTGTAATAGCCATAGCCTTGTTTCATCACCGGCGTCATCACGAAAATCGCCAGCATCAGGGCAATTGCGTTGAGGGCCATGTTCGAGGGCACCTGCTGCAGGCCCAAGGCGTTACGCACGATGACAAACACAATGGAAAACTTGATGTAGCAGGTGCCGGCCGCCACCAGGAATGGCAATAACGAAGCAAACGCCAACAGAGCGATCAGCGAAACGTCATTCATCGCGGCGGTTCCGATGAAGTGCCGCGATAGACCTCGATCAACTCGACCCCCAACTGCTCGTCCAACTGCACCAGCTCCCCGCGAGCCACGCGCTTGCCATTGGCGCGAACTTCGATGTGTCGCGCGGCATCGTCGCCCAACGGAATCAGTTGCCCATCGGCAATCTGCGAGAGCGTGGCCAGGTCGATGTCATGGGTCGAAAGGATAAACTCCAGACGCACCGATAAAGCGCCGAGCCCGGCATCCGCACCAGGTTCTATCGCGGTCGGTGGATGGGCATCGGTATCAGTCGATTGCATGAGTAATCCTTCTTCAGTAAACGTGAAAACGCCGATGCAGCGCTGCGCCACAAAGCCGTGTTGAGCGCGCTGAGTGATGCGCAGGACATCGCCTTCGCTCAGTCGAATCCGGCTCGCAGGGTCGAGGTGACTGGCACCCAGCGTCAGCGTCAGGCGCAGCGGCATATCGCTCAGCCAGGCGCCGGGATTCAAGGGTTCAATGACGGCGCGAGCCAATGGCAACTGCGTCACCCACACGCGCCCACGAGGCGTTTCCAGCCATGGCAAACTGTGGGTCGGCAATATCTGTGGATCGACCAGCGCGACCTCGGTCAGCGTCTGGTAAATCAACTCGTCAAGCTCCAGCAGTAACGGTTGTGGCACTGCCCGGAATAGGTCGGCGATGCTCGTCAACGGGGGCTCGATCGCGAGCAACGCCTGCAACTGTGGAAGCGAGTGATGCAGCCAGTCGCGGGCCATGATCAGACCGTGCCACCTCCCTCCTTCGCTGCCCGCGCAAAATCGTAAGTAGCCGGGCACCCGTTGCAGACAATCGAAACCGGCGCCATGGCCGGCACTGCGCCAACGCTCGACCGACCGCCAGCGGGCATGAGTCGCTGGATCGACACGGCGCAACTTCAGGGTGCTCATGCGGGAAGCTCGGATTGCTCGGGTTGCTCGTCTTCCGGCGATTGCTGTGAGCCCTGCCGCTGTTGCTCGCCGCCACTGTCAGTCAGTCGCCAGACCGGTTCGCGAATCTGCTCGAAAGGCACCTTGAGCTGATCAAAGACCAGGGCATTGCTTGGGCTCAGTTGCAGGCTACGGGTTGGTTCGTCCGGTACTCGACTGATCGTTACTTGTCCGTTGGCCGCGCCTTTGTTGAACGGCACCTGCAGCAGGCCACGGTCCGTGCCCGGCAAGGTTTCGAGCATCACAGCGGGAGGCGGAATGGCTCGCAGTGTAGGGGCGGCCGGGGCCGTTGGCGGTGGAACCGATACTGCGTGACGGGTGGTGGCGGGCGGCGGTTGCAGTGCTTGCGGCAAATGCGGTTCGGTGGCAACCGGATTGGTGACCCGATCGGTTGCCGGCGATTCCTTGGTACTCGACGTATGTTCGAACAACGGCAGTACCGCCGCGCTCGATACGCGTTCGAACGCTGGCAGTCCTGCCTCAATCGACACGCGTTCGATTGATGGACGTGGTGGCTGAGTCGATAGGCGCGGGGTCACATCCGATTCCCCGATAGTCCCTTGAACAGGGATTTCCAGTCTCTCGACGGAAGCAGCCATAAGGTGCGCTAGCGAATGCTGGATCAGTCGGTTGGTTTGCGGATAGCTCATCACCAGCGGCACCGACGACAGTGCCTTATCGTGCCCAACATCCGCCGCCATCGGGGCGGTAGTCATCGGCTGCGATACCGCTGCGCGGACCGTTGGCATTGTCGATCGATGACGCTGAATCAGCGCCGCCAGAAGATCCAGCACACCTTGTGGCAGGTCCTCCTCCTGCACCGGTACAAGCGTGTCCCGCAGTTCATCCATCGAGCCGTCGGTGACGGGATCCAGGACCTGAACCGGCCGAGGTGAAATTACTGTTACATCGCTCATCGCCGCACTCCGCTCATCTCTTCTATCTCCCTTTCTTCTCTGCGCACCTGTTCCAGACGTTGCACGCGCAACAGTTGCTGGACAGACCGTTGGTACTTGTCGTGTTTGCCCTGCAACGAACGCAATTGCTCGCGTTGCTCCTGCAACAGTTGCTCTACCTGCTGGCACTGCTGATCCACGCGATCACGCTCGATCCGCAACAGATCGATCTGTCGGCGGATCACGGCTTGCCTGCGCAACAGCGCCAACAGTTGCCCGTGATCCAGCACGCAGTCGTTCGCCCGATGGCTGGCCAACAGACTTTGCAACGAAGTCTCCTGCCCCTCGAAACCGGCCCGTTCCTGCAGCAGTGGTTGCAATTGCTGCTGAGTGCGCAGCACCGCTTGTTCGCCCCGTTGCCGACGGTACTGACTGAACGCCAACAGGCGCCGTCGATCAGCCAATGAGTTCATGCAAACTCCGCTGGGTTTCATCGGGCTCGCAACATTCGCCCGTCGGCTGACGCAACCATTGAGTGAGGGCTTCACGGCGCTGCATCGCGTGGTCGTTGGCGGCGTCTGCGCCGTGGGTGTACTCGCCCATGTCGAGGAAAATCTGCAACTGCTCAAGACGCGCCAGTGTTTCGCGAGTCTTCGCCGCCAGTTGCTGTAACTCTGGCGTGGTGACTTGGGTTGCCACGCGACTGACGCTGTTCAGGACATCGATTGCCGGGTAGTGCCCTTTCGCCGCCATGGCACGGCTGAGGTAAATATGGCCATCAAGAATGGAGCGGATCTCTTCGGCAATCGGGTCCGGCTCATCATCGCTTTCCAGCAAAACCGTGTACCAGGCAGTGATGCTGCCGGAGGCGGTCACACCCGGGCGCTCCAGCAAGCGCGGCAAGGCATCGAACACCGAGGCCGGATAGCCGCGCCGCGCCGGTGCTTCACCGGCCGCCAGCGCCAGGTCGCGACGAGCCCGGGCATAACGCGTCAACGAGTCCAGCAACAACACCACGCGCTGGCCCTGGTCGCGGAAATACTCGGCAATGGCCGTGGCCTGGAGGGCCGAGTTGCAGCGATCGACCGAGGAAAAATCCGATGTGGCATACACCACCACACAACGGGAGCGCTTTTCAGATTGGCGCAGATGTTCGATGAACTCGGTGACCTCGCGCCCACGTTCGCCGATCAGGCCGATGACAAAAACATCGGCATCGGTGTGGTTGATCAGCATGTTGATCAAGGTGGTTTTGCCGGAGCCGGCAGCGGCAAAAATGCCGATGCGCTGACCGACACCGCAGGTCAGTAAACCGTCGATGACGCGAATACCTGTGCGCAACGGTTGCGCCACCGGGCGCCGCTGCTGGTAGGAGGGCGGGTCGGCATCCACCGGATAGTCTTGCTGCGCAACCGCTGTCGACGGCGCCAGGCGCTCGACGATGTTGCCCTGGGGATCGACCACGCTACCGAGCAAGGCGTCACTGCAGGTCAGTCGCAATGTCGCGCCCGTGGGCACGATCATCGACTCCCTGGACAAGCCTTTCGCGTCACCGAGCAAACTGAGCAGCACCGAGCCAGGTTTGAAGCCGATGACCTGCGCTCTCGCCGCGATGTCGGGCAAGCGCCAATGACGGCGAACTTCGCATACTTCGCCAATCACAACGTCGCCCAGCGCCGATTCGATCAAGGGACCATTCAACCGCAGGGGATGGGCCGCATGCCTTTCCAGGCGGATGATCATCGACGCAAGAGTTCGCACAGGGTTTCAGTGGCCTGCACAAAACCATCAAGGGCTTGCGCGAAGTGTTCAGCGTCACCGGTGGCGTGAGCGTTGGCCATCAAACGCAGTTCGAGCCGCTCCTGGACCACGCAAAGATGCAATTGCCCGGTGCGGGAATAAGCATTGCCTTCGAGCAGGAACTGCATCAACTCGAAGGCGCAATGGTTCATGACATTCGGGCTCGCCTCTGCAACCGCCGCCCAGACCCACACATCGCCTTCGACCATCGCCACGCTGATATCGGGCAGGTTTTTCATCTGCATTTCAATGGTGCTGTGACTGTCGAAGTGCCCTATCTGACTGTCTACGCAGCCACTGTGACGCAGCGCTTCGCGCAAGAGATCAGCGATATCCATCGGAATCATTTACAGGTTTTCCTTACAGCGTTTTGATGACATTGACGGAAACGGTCTCGGAGACTTCGCCGAACGACATCACGTCCAGCTCCCGAAACCGCCCCTCGATCAGTTTCTTGATGTAGCGCCGCACATCGATCGAACACAGCAGCACCATGTCTTTTTGCGCGATGTGCAGGGTGTCCAGGCCGACACTCAGCCGGTCCATCAGCTCTTCCGATTCGGCGGGCTCCAGGTTGATAAAGCTGCCGCCCGAGGTTTGCCGAATCCCGCGCCGCACCACCTCTTCGAACTCCGGTGAGAGCAGCAGCACACGCAAGTCATTGCCCTGGGCAAACTTGTTGCTGATGTAGCGGGCCATCGTGCCGCGAACGTGCTCGACCAGCGCCAGCACATCCTTTTCCCGCGATGCCCAATGGGCCAGCGATTCGAGAATGAGCTTCATGTTGCGCACGGAAATGCGCTCGGCGATCAGACGCTGCAGCACTTCGGCGATCTTCTGCACGGTGACGTGGCGATAGACTTCCTTGAGCAGGTCGGGGTAGCGCGCTTCCATTTCGTCGAGCAGTTGTTTGGTTTCCTGCACGCCGAAGAACTCTTGAATGTTGCGCGCCAGCAGCGTGACCAGGCAGCGATAGCATTCTTCGTCAGCCGGGCGCAGGTGATAGCCCAACTGCTGCACCCGCTCGCGGTCGGTGGCGTTGACCCAGACACCGCCCAGGCGATTGCTGTCGCTGCCGCGCACCAAGGCAAACCCCAAGGGTTCGAGCTCCGGCGAATAGTCGAGCAGTCGCCAGTGATCGAAATGGATATCGAACTGCTCGGCGCGTACTTCGTTGATCAGCACTGCGACTTGATGCGCCGGCAATGCCTCACTGGCACGAAGCTGCGGTTCGGGAATGCGCAAGCCGTAGTCGACGAAAAACTGGCTGCGAAAGCGCGCCGCCCAACGGGCCTTATTCAATTCTTCCAGGCGCGTCGTCGGCACCAGCAGCATCAGGGCAACGGTTTCGGTGGCGATGTTGTCGACGTCATCGAGCAATCCCGACTCGGGTTGCAGCGCATCCTGGCTGGCAGGCGCCGCATGACCTTCGCCCTTGCCTGATTGTCGGGAAGACTTTCGATGGCGCATGAACACCACCAGGCCCAGCACGCTGGCGATCGACAAAAACGTCAGCAGCGGAAAACCGGGCAGCAGGCCGACGCCCACCGCGAGCAAGGCGGTCACGCCCAGAACGAATGGATTACCCAGCATTTGCGCAAGCATGTTGCGCCCCAGATTGCTGTCATCGCCGTTGACACGGGTGACGATGAAACCGGCACCGATGGCAATCAGCAACGCTGGAATCTGCGCCACCAGGCCGTCGCCGATGGTCAGCAAGGTGTAGGTCGACAGCGCGGTGGACATGTCCATGCCCATTTGCCCGACACCAATGGCCATGCCTGCGATGAAGTTGACGAAAATAATGATGATGCCAGCGATCGCGTCACCCTTGATGAACTTCATCGCCCCGTCGAAGGAGCCGTACAACTGGCTTTCGCGCTCCAGCACACTGCGCTTTTCCTTGGCTTCTTCGGCCGTGATGGCGCCCGCCTTCAGGTCACCGTCGATGCTCATCTGTTTGCCCGGCATACCGTCCAGCGAGAAGCGCGCCGCCACTTCGGCAACCCGCTCCGAACCTTTGGTGATCACGATGAACTGGACAATGGTGACGATGGAGAAGATCACGAAACCCACCACCAGACTTTCGCCGATCACAAACTCGCCGAACGACTCGATGATCTCGCCCGCATCGGCCTGACTGAGGATCAAGCGGCTGGTACTGATCGACAGCGCCAGGCGAAACAACGTGGTCAACAGCAGCAAGGCCGGGAACGTCGAGTAATTGAGGATGCGCTCGATGTAGAAAGAACCCATGAACACCAGCAGCGAAATGATGATGTTCAAGCCGATCAGAAAATCCACCAGCACCGTCGGCAAGGGAATGATCAGCATGGCGATGATCATCACCATCAACGACAGAATCAGCAGCTCCGGGCGAGCGCTGACATTGCGTAAAAACACATTGAGCATGGCAGGTCAGTTCCGGGGAGAAGTTGGGCGACCACCGAGACGTCGCCGCTCGATACATTCGTGGGCATAAGCGATGTCTGCCAGGCGCGTGAATTGTTGTGCCAGGCGCTGTGGCGCCTCTTCATCGGCATACAGTGGCAATGGCAATAGCAGGCTGAGTCGGCGCAGCGTTTGCAGCACCGTCCCGCGCTCACGGTGAGCGCTCAACAGCAAGCGTTCACCCAGGGCGCCGAGCAACAGCTGGTCGAGCTCATCGGGATAGGTCAACAGTCCCATGAGAAACACCAGCCAGTCGGATTCATCGGGGTTGTGACGGCAGATGAGCTCATCGCCGAGCAGGCCGCCGATGAACAAGCCATCGGCTGAACGCAGGCGCTTGAGGTCGGCCAGCCTGGCCAGCAGATCACCAAATTCCGCACGCGAGCAACTCGGGTCCTGTGCGCTGATGTCGGTGAGCAATGCATCTTCGATAAACACCAGCACACTCATGCGCCTGGGCGCGCCATACAACGCAATCCAGTCTTGATAGCAGCTGACAGGGCCTTCGTCCGACTCAAGAAAATCCCGATAGGTTTCGCGCAGCAGTCCCGCACGTACCGCCATGCTCGCGCCGAACATTCGGGCTTTGAGGGCCGTATTGATGCCCGCGTTCATACGCTTGGGCGAGACCTCGGCGAGCGCCGCCTGCAATGCCCGCTCGAGCCGTCGACGCGAGCCGGCATCGAGCCGTTTGCGGCGCAACAATTCCCGCAGCACCAACACCAGGTCACTGTCGTCGGGGAACAACCCGCGCAGCTGCTGCAGCAGCCAGGTATCAGGCTTGTCCGCCAGCCGCGCCAGACTCAGAACTCTCTGCACCTTGGGCAAGGTGTCGTCGTCGAGCACTCTTTCGAAGTTGTCTGTCACGGTGTCGGACTTGAGCTCGAGATTGCGCCGGCTGCGAAACTGCGCCAACGCCGCCGACATTTCGTCGCTGATCTGGACAAAGCGCTGTGCGACAGCCGCCGTACCGCTTTCATCCAGATCAACGTTCGCCTCCACTTGCGGTTGTGGATGCTCCGCGGCTTTCTCGGCATTCAGCCGCGCCTGGGCCGCTCGCCCCCCGCTGGAAATCGGTGGCAGGATCATTTTTCAGCAGCCCGGAAATAGGAGCGGCGTACACGTTCTTGCTGCTGCGGGGTCAGCACCCGCGGGACCAGTTCCGCGACGGGCTCAAGGGCGTCGAGGATTTCCTTGGGTTGAATCAGGAACACCCGCACCGTGTTGGCCGAGCGGTTCTGGCGATAGCTGAACAGGCGCCCGATCCACGGTATGGAACCCAATACCGGTATCCGTCCGATTTGCTCACTGTGGTCATCGCGGGTGAAACCGCCTACCAACAGACTCTTGCCCTGGGGCACCCGCGCCACCGTACTGATTCGCGTGCGACCAACCGTCGGCAGCGAGTTCGGACGTTCGCCCTGGCCGGGGTTTTCGACTTCGTTGCCGTCCTCGATATTGAGCGACATTTCAACCTCATCCGCCTGGGCGAAACGCGGCAGGACACTGACCAGCGTGCCGTAGGTCACGTGCTGCAAATCGACACTGCGCTCGCCCACCAGCGGGGCATAAAACGTACGGTTGTTGTCGAAGATCGCCGGCACGTTTTCCTGGGTCAGGATCACCGGTCGCGAGACTACGTTTGCGCGGTTGGTTCGCTCCAGCGCCATGACCTGAGTCACGAAGGAAACGCCATCGAGGGTGGTCGCCGAACCGGCATTGAGCGAGGCGGAAAACTTCCCGCCCGAATTCACCGTACCCTGCCAATTGATGCCCAGTTGATTGAGTTCGTCCTTGTGCAAATCAATGATCCACAACGACAGCTCCACGTGGCGCTTGGGCGTGTCCAGCGCACTCACCAGGTTCTCGATGAAACGCACTTGTTCCGGCAAACCCTTGACCAACAGGCTGTTGGTATCGGGATAAGCCACCACCCGGATATTTCCGGCGGCGACATCCCGCGCAATGATCCGCGGTGCGGCCGGGTCTTGATCCGAAGGTGAACTGGCCAGGCCTTCCAGGGGAAACGCCGGCATCAACCCCTGTGGTCGCTGTACCGGGGCTTGCGCCACCGAGGGCTCGACCTCGCGTTTCTCGCCCCGCAACAAGTCCTCGATCACGGTGGCCAGCCCGGGGATAGTCACCTTGTCATCGCGCAACTCATATTTGCGGTCACTGACAAAGGTGTTGCGCACCTGGATCACGCCGATCTGCTGCTTGCCCAGCAACAATTCCGAGCGCTGGTTATCCATCATCCCGGCTGCCTGCACCACCAGGTCGACATACATCGGCGGGCCAGACACATGGAAAGTCCGCAGACCGTCGTGGCGCAACGGATAACGGGGATCGTGCAGGCCGGAACGCTCGAGAAAGGCCTGGAGCTTGGCCACGGTGAGGGTCTGCAGGGACATCATCGAGCTTTTGAATTCCGAGGCGTTGTACAGGTAAATCGCCTGCCCATCGCTGTACCAGATCAAGCCCATTTGCGCGGCGATCCGCTCAAAGGTTCGCTGGGGTGTAAGCAAATCGAACGTACCGGAAACCCGCTTGGCCGAAGCAGCCTTGCTGACGATCACCGGCTTGCCGAGAGCCCCGGACAGCTCACTGAAAAAAGTGCGCGCACTCTGCTCACGCGCCTCGAAACTATAGACATTGGCCTGCGCAGCACCGGGTGCAAGCAGCAGCACAGCGTTAAGGCAGACGGAAAAAAGGGATAAAGAGAACAATCGGCAGTTCATCGGCTCACTTGCCTGGAAGGAAGGTAATATCGGCCAGGCTGCTGGGCGAGAACCCTACAAGCTCGCGGATTTCCTTGGAAAAATGCGAAGAAGAGGCGAAACCGAACTCCAGCGCGACATCCGTCAGCGAGCCGTCCTGCAGACTCATGTTCAACAGCGCCTGCGCCGTCCGCCAGCCACGCAAGACGGGCTTGGCCGCCGTACCCAGCGCCTGTCGACACAAACGACGGAAATGCGATACAGAAACGCCGTAGCGTTGCGCCAGGATGCTCAACTTTTCACTGTGCGTGCCTTGTTCCAGCAGAAAGCGCACAAGCCCGTAGCTCTCGGAATGACGCAGCACGCTGGCAAAGGCCTGATAGGCAGAACCACCGGACATGGCCTGCTCGATGTACCAGCGCTCAAGCGCCCTTTCCGGCTGGACAGACGCACGAGCCGCCGGCAATACCGCCCAGGAAGCCTGGCTGGATCGCTGGGCAGCCAGCGCTTCACCCAGATCGATGAATACCTGCAACTTCACCAGCGGTGCTTCTGCAATCGGCAGGGTCTGCACACTGCCTCTCACTTCAAACGTACCGTTCATCACGATCAGCCCTTCCCACCCGACAGGCAGGAAACAGACCGTCGCACACTGAGGCGAGACCAGATACGCGGGGGATTCGCTGACACGCAAATGCAGCAGCCGCTCGCTGAAACGGGCATGAGGGCAACTTGCGGCGCGTATTGATTCGATGTGCACGCCAACCTCCTTTGCGGCCTGACG
This sequence comes from Pseudomonas fluorescens, assembly GCF_000802965.1. GTDB lineage: Bacteria > Pseudomonadota > Gammaproteobacteria > Pseudomonadales > Pseudomonadaceae > Aquipseudomonas > Aquipseudomonas fluorescens_A. The sequence goes on from NZ_JSAK01000010.1 coordinate 188,184, forward strand.
ATGTAGGTCGGCAGGATGAAAGACATGGCGCGTTGAATCCTGATGTAAAGCTGATGAACCCGCGATGGCATATGCCTTGCACCCGTTCACGCATCAGCACGCAGGCCAACGACGGAATGAGTGCAAGGACAATGGCGTCGTCATCCGGCCTGGCTTGTAGAAGGGTCTGGGACGACGTTTTTTTTGAAGGTGCGAAATCGATGAACGAACCATCAGCCGGGCCTCTGGCCTGGGTCAATGGCAGCGATGCCCCGGAAAAGACCGAAATCAACCTCGGCTTCATGGCCCTGAGCGACTGCGCCTCAGTGGTTGTCGCCGCGACCCAGGGCTTCGCCCAGCCCTACGGCCTGACCCTGAACCTCAAGCGCCAGTCGTCCTGGGCCAATCTGCGGGACAAACTGGTCAGCGGTGAACTCGATGCCGCCCATAGCCTGTACGGCTTGATCTATGCCGTGCACCTGGGCATCGGCGGCGTGGCCCCGACCGACATGGCCGTGCTCATGGGCCTGAACCAGAACGGCCAGAGCATCAATCTCTCCCATGGCTTGCAAGGTCTCGGCGTGACCGGTCCTGAAGCGCTTTTTCGGCATGTGCACCAAAGTCGCCCAAAACTGACGTTCGCCCAGACCTTTCCCACCGGCACCCACGCCATGTGGTTGTATTACTGGCTCGCCAGCCAGGGCATTCATCCGTTGCTGGACGTCGACAGCGTGGTGGTGCCGCCGCCGCAAATGGTCGCGCACCTGCAAGCGGGGCGCATCGATGGTTTCTGTGTCGGCGAGCCCTGGTCGGCCAGCGCGGTGCAGCAGGATCTTGGGTTCACCATGGCGACCACACAAACCATCTGGCCCGATCACCCGGAAAAGGTCCTGGGCTGCACGCGCGAATTCGTCGAGCAATACCCCAACACTGCCCGCGCTTTGGTGATGGCGATTCTGGAGGCCAGCCGTTTCATCGAAGAAAGCAGCGAGAACCGCCGCAGCACTGCGCAATTACTCAGCGCGCCGCAGTACCTCGATGCACCGCTGGACTGCATAGAACCTCGTTTGCTGGGCGACTACGCCGACGGCCTGGGTAATCGCTGGCAGGACCCGCATGCCTTGCGTTTCCATGGCGATGGCGAGGTCAATCTGCCGTACCTGTCCGATGGCATGTGGTTCATGACCCAGTTCCGTCGCTGGGGTTTGTTGCGCGACGACCCGGATTACCTCGCCGTGGCCCGCCAGGTCCAGCAACTAGACTTGTATCGTGAAGCGGCCAGCGCGGTTGGCGTCGCGGCACTGGGTAAAGAGATGCGCAGCAGCCAGTTGATCGACGGCAAGATCTGGGACGGTTCGGACCCGGCCGGCTATGCCAGCAGTTTCAAGCTGCACGCCATGAGCGATCGCTCAGCCCTTCTCGCCAGCCGCTGACAGGAGATTGCGAATATGTTGCGTATCCTGCTGATCAACGACACCGCGAAAAAAGTCGGACGCCTGAAAGCGGCCTTGACCGAAGCCGGGTTCGAGGTGATCGACGAGTCCGGCCTGACCATCGATCTGCCGGAACGCGTCGAAACGGTGCGCCCGGATGTGATTCTGATCGATACCGAGTCACCGAGCCGCGATGTGATGGAGCAAGTGGTGCTGGTCAGCCGTGATCAGCCACGACCAATCGTCATGTTTACCGACGAACACGACCCCGACGTGATGCGCCAGGCGATCAAGTCCGGGGTCAGCGCCTACATCGTCGAAGGCATTCACGCACAACGCTTGCAGCCGATTCTCGATGTGGCCATGGCGCGCTTTGAAAGCGACCAGGCCCTGCGCGCGCAACTGCATGCTCGTGACCAGCAACTGGCCGAGCGCAAGCGCATCGAGCTGGCTAAAGGGCTGCTGATGAAAATGAAGGATTGCAACGAGGAAGAGGCCTACACCCTGATGCGCCGCCAGGCCATGAGCCGCCAGCAGAAGCTGATTCAGGTGGCGGAGCAGATTATTGCCATGAGTGAATTGTTGGGCTGACTCGATCATCGTGGCGAGGGAGCTTGCTCCCGCTGGGCTGCGAAGCGGCCCCAAAACCTGCCAACTCGATAAACCTGTCACAACGCAACAGCAGGGTTTACGACGGCTCCGCCGCCGAGCGGGACGGTGCGGCGATCCGACAAGCTCCCTCGCCACAAAAGCGAACTGTTGGCACAGATCTCGCTAAGTAATCAACACAGGTAACCAACGGCGGTTGCCCCACCTACGACAAAGACGTCGCTCATCTCATTTGCCCCACGGCGAATCAGGTGGCGGCGTTTTTTAGTTTTGGCCCCATTGCCCGGGGCCGGTGGTGCAGCCCTTTCGGCGCCCACCAGCATGACTCCCGTTCGAGACTCCTATCAGCTGAGGTGCGCGATGAATTCAAGCTTCTGGAAATCCGGCCATACCCCGACCCTGTTCGCGGCCTTCCTCTACTTCGACCTGAGCTTCATGGTTTGGTACTTGCTCGGCCCCCTGGCCGTACAAATCGCCGGCGACCTGCACTTGACCACCCAGCAACGCGGCATGGTCGTGGCCACGCCGATTCTGGCCGGAGCGATACTGCGCTTTGCGATGGGCATGCTGGCTGATCGTCTGTCGCCAAAAACCGCCGGCCTGATCGGTCAGGTGATCGTGATCTGCGCCTTGTTCGGCGCCTGGAAACTCGGCATCCACAGCTACGAGCAAGCGCTGCTGCTGGGGCTGTTCCTCGGCATGGCCGGCGCGTCCTTCGCCGTGGCCCTGCCCTTGGCGTCGCAATGGTATCCGCCACAGCATCAAGGCAAGGCGATGGGCATCGCCGGGGCCGGGAACTCGGGCACGGTACTGGCCGCATTGATTGCACCGGTGCTGGCCGCGGCGTTTGGCTGGAGCAACGTGTTTGGCTTCGCGCTGATCCCGCTGATCCTGACGCTGATCGTCTTCGCCTGGTTGGCCAAAAACGCGCCTGAGCGGCCGAAAGCCAAATCGATGGCTGACTACTTCAAGGCCTTGGGCGACCGCGACAGCTGGTGGTTCATGTTTTTCTACAGTGTCACCTTCGGTGGCTTCATCGGCCTGGCCAGCGCCCTGCCCGGCTATTTCAACGACCAATATGGCCTGAGCCCGGTGACCGCCGGCTACTACACCGCGGCGTGCGTGTTCGGTGGCAGCCTGATGCGGCCATTGGGTGGCGCACTGGCTGACCGTTTCGGCGGGATTCGCACCTTGCTGGCCATGTACACCGTGGCCGCGATCTGCATCGCTGCCGTCGGTTTCAACCTGCCGAATTCCTACGCGGCACTGGCGCTGTTCGTCTGCACCATGCTCGGTTTGGGTGCGGGTAATGGCGCGGTGTTCCAATTGGTCCCACAACGTTTCCGTCGCGAGATCGGCGTCATGACCGGCCTGATCGGCATGGCTGGCGGCATCGGCGGTTTCGCCCTGGCGGCGGGCATGGGCGCGATCAAGCAAAGCACCGGCAGCTATCAGATGGCGTTGTGGTTGTTCGCCAGTCTCGGTGTTCTCGCCTGGTTCGGTCTGCACGGCGTCAAACGTCGCTGGAGAACCACTTGGGGCTCGGCCGCTGTGACCGCTGCCCGGGTGTGAGGGCTGAATGAGCCTGCAACTGAGTTTCGCGGAAGCCAGCGCCACCGGCCCTCGCGAAGAAAACCAGGACGCCCTGCGCCTGGTCACGCCCGCCCCGGCGCTGGCGGCGAGCAAGGGTTACCTGTTCGCCATCGCCGACGGCGTCAGCCAGTGCGCCGATGGCGGCCTGGCTGCGCGCTCGACTTTGCAGGCGCTGGCACTGGACTACTACGCCACCCCGGAAACCTGGGGTGTCGCCCAGGCGCTGGATCGTTTGCTGCTGGCACAAAACCGTTGGCTGCAATCCAACGGCGGTGGGCAACCGCTGCTGACCACGGTCAGCGCATTGGTCATGCGGGGACGACGCTTTACCCTGGCCCACGTCGGCGATTGCCGGGTCTATCGCTGGCACGCCGAGCAGTTGCAGCGAATCAGCGAAGATCACGTCTGGGACCAACCGGGCATGCAGCATGTGCTCAAACGGGCACTGGGCCTCGATCAGCATCTGGTACTGGATTTCCTCGACGGCGAATTGCGCGTCGATGAAAGCTTCGTGCTGCTCAGCGACGGGATCTGGGCCGTACTCGGTGACACGGCGATTGCCGCGATTCTGCGTGACCAACCGGATCTGCACAGAGCCGCGCAGACGCTGGTGAACGCCGCGCATCTGGCCGGCAGCCAGGACAACGCCAGCGCCTTGCTGGTGCGGGTCGATGCCCTCGGCGAAACCAGCATCGGCGATGCGTTGATTCATTTGCAGCAATGGCCGCTGCCGCCAGCATTGAAACCGGGTCAGGACTTCGAGGGCTGGCAGGTCGAAGGGATTCTCGGTCAGAGCCAGCAATCGCTGCTCTATCGGGTGCGCGACAGTCAGCAACTACCCTGGTTGTTGAAAACCCTGCCCGGCCACCTGCGCGACGACCATCAGGCCGGGCAAGCGCTGCTCTCGGAAGAATGGTTTCTCAAGCGTGTGGCCGGGCGGCACTTTCCTGAAGTACATGCCGCCAGTCAGCGTCAGCATCTGTATTACGTGATGCGCGAATATTCCGGGACGACCCTCGCGCAGTTGCACGAGCGAAGCGGACCTCTGCCGCTGGCGCAATGGCAAGACTTGGCCGAACGGCTGCTGCGCGCGGTCGGTATGCTGCATCGGCGGCAGATCCTGCACCGCGACATCAAGCCTGAAAACCTGTTGCTGGGGGATGACGGCGAATTGCGCCTGCTGGATTTTGGTCTCGCCTATTGCCCGGGGCTGTCTGAAGATCAGGTCTCCACGCTGCCGGGAACCCCCTCCTACATCGCTCCGGAAGCTTTTCTCGGTGAAGTGCCGACACCACAACAGGATCTGTATGCGGTGGGTGTGACCTTGTATTTTTTGCTGACCGGACATTATCCCTACGGAGAAGTCGAAGCTTTCCAGCGTCCACGGTTCGGGATTCCGGTCAGCGCCAGTCGCTATCGTCCGGACCTGCCGGAATGGATCGCGCAAAGTCTTGAACGCGCGGTGGCGGCGGATCCGGATCAGCGCTTTGAAACGGCGGAAGAGTGGTTGTTGCTGATGGAGCAGGGAGAACGACGCAGTTTGAGCGTACGGCCCAAGCCGCTGCTGGAGCGTGAACCGCTGAAGGTGTGGCGGACATTGGCGTTGGTGTCGTTGGTGGTGAATCTGCTGCTGTTGTTTTGTTTGCTTCACTAAGTATGTGTCGAACCCAATCCACTGTGGCGAGGGAGCTTGCTCCCGCTGGGCTGCGAAGCAGACCCTGACATTTTGCGACCGCTTCGCGGTCGAGCGGGAGCAAGCTCCCTCGCCACAGTTTTCTTCTGCGCCAACACCGGGCGCCCCGCCTCGAATCGGTGCAGGAACATTGAATCTGCTCCTGAGCACCAGCCAAAAACCCACTAAATCCGCTTCCTTAACGACTTGGCACAACCACTGCATTACCTTTCCCACTACACATAAAGTGCAGCCCTCAACGATGACGGCTGCACTTCCCGAGAGAACGGGACCGGACAAAGGCGTCCTCGCTAGGCAACTAGCGGGACGCCTTTTTTTGTTTGCGCAAAATCGTCGAGCAAGACCTGAACGCCTGATGAGGCAGGTCTGAGTTCCCCGGAGAACCTGATGAAAAAACTAAAACTGGTGATGATCGGCAACGGCATGGCCGGGGTACGGACCCTGGAAGAACTGCTGAAACTGAGCAACGAGCTGTACGACATCACGGTCTTCGGCGCAGAACCCCACGCCAACTACAACCGCATCCTGCTGTCGCCGGTGTTGGCGGGCGAACAGACTTTCGATGAGATCGTGCTAAACGATCTGAACTGGTACCTGGAAAACAACGTCAAGCTGCTGCTTAACCGCAAAGTCGTCGAGATTGACCGAATCAAACGCCGGGTCATCGCCGAAGACGGCACCGTGGCCGACTATGATCGCCTGCTGATCGCTACCGGTTCGAGCCCGTTCATCCTGCCGATTCCCGGCAATACCTTGCAGGGCGTGATTGGCTACCGCGACATCGCCGACACCCAGGTCATGATCGACAGCGCAAAAACCCACAAGCATGCGGTGGTGATCGGCGGTGGACTGCTCGGCCTGGAAGCCGCCAATGGCCTGATGCTGCGCGGCATGCACGTCACCGTGGTGCACAACGGTGAATGGCTGCTGGAGCGGCAACTGGACAAAACCAGCGGCCAACTGCTGCAAACTGCCCTGGAGACTCGCGGCCTGCACTTTCGCCTGTGCGAACAAACCCAGGCCCTGCACGATGCCGGCAATGGCCGGGTGGGTTCGATCGAATTCAAGAACGGCGACACCATCCCCGCCGACCTGGTGGTGATGGCCGCCGGCATTCGCCCCAACATCGAACTCGCGGAAAAGTCCGGCATCCCTTGCGCCCGCGGCATCCTGGTCAACGACACGATGCAAACCTATGACCCACGGGTCTACGCCATCGGCGAATGCGCCAGCCATCGCGGGATCGCCTATGGCCTGGTGGCGCCGTTGTTCGAACAGGCCAAGGTCTGCGCCAATCACTTGGCCCAGCTGGGATTCGCCACCTACAAGGGTTCGGTGACCTCGACCAAATTGAAAGTCACCGGCATCGACCTGTTTTCCGCTGGCGACTTCATGGGTGGCGAAGGCACCGAAACCATCACCCTTTCCGACCCCATCGGCAGGATCTACAAGAAACTGGTGATCAAGGATGACGTGCTGGTGGGCGCCTGCCTGTACGGCGATACGGCGGATGGTGGCTGGTACTTCAACCAGATCCGTGAGCACCAGAGCATTGACGAAATTCGTGATCACCTGATGTTCGGCCAGTCCTTTGCCATTGAACAAGCCGTGGGTGATGGCGGACTTGCACGGGAAGTCGCCTGATGGACCGCCAGATCACCGCTTCCACCTGCTGCTACTGCGGGGTTGGCTGCGGCGTACTGATCGACCATGACGGCGACCGCATCCTCGGCGTCAGCGGCGATCCGGCCCACCCGGCCAACTTCGGCAGACTGTGCAGCAAAGGTTCGACATTGCACCTGACCGGCGACCTGACGGCCCGCGCCTTGTACCCCGAATTGCGCCTGGGCAAAGGCCTGGCACGGACCCGTACCGATTGGGACACGGCCCTCGATCACGCCACCCAGGTTTTCGCGCAAACCATCGCCGAACATGGTCCGGACAGCGTCGCCTTCTACATCTCCGGGCAACTGCTGACCGAGGATTACTACGCTTTCAACAAACTGGCCCGAGCGCTGGTGGGCACTAACAACATCGACAGCAATTCACGGCTGTGCATGTCGTCGGCGGTGGTGGGCTACAAGCGCAGCCTCGGCGCCGATGCACCGCCCTGCAACTACGAAGACCTGGAGTTGAGCGATTGCGTGATGATCGTCGGCAGCAACATGGCCTACGCCCACCCAGTGCTTTTTCGTCGCCTTGAAGAAGCCAAATCCCGGCGCCCGCAGATGAAAATCATCGTGATCGACCCGCGTCGTACCGACACCTGCGATTTGGCTGACTTGCACCTGGCGATTCTTCCGGGCACCGATGTCGCCTTATTCCATGGGATTTTGCACCTGTTGTTGTGGGAAGACTGGGTCGATCGCGACTTCATCGAGGCGCACACCCAAGGCCTGACCGAGTTGAAACAACTGGTGCACGATTACACCCCGCAAATGGTTGCGCAGTTGTGCGGGATCAGTGTCGAACAGTTGCGCCAATGCGCGGAATGGGTCGGCACGTCACCAAGTTTCCTGTCGCTGTGGTGCATGGGCCTGAATCAGTCCACGGCCGGCAGCGCCAAAAACAGCGCCCTGATTAACCTGCACTTGGCGACCGGGCAAATCGGCCGCCCCGGTGCAGGACCTTTCTCGCTCACCGGTCAGCCGAATGCCATGGGCGGGCGGGAAACCGGGAGTCTGTCGAACTTGCTGCCCGGCCATCGCGAGGCCGCCAACGCCGAACACCGCGCTGAAGTGGCGTCCTACTGGGGGGTTGAACAACTCCCGGCCAGCACCGGGCTCACCGCCATTGAGCTGTTCGAGCAGGTGCGCAACGGCACAATCAAGGCGCTGTGGATCGCTTGCACCAACCCGGCGCAATCGATGCCGGATCAAACCGCCGTGCGCTCAGCCCTGGAAGCCTGCCCGTTCGTGGTGTTGCAGGAAGCCTTTCGCACCACCGAAACCGCGACTTTTGCCGACCTGCTGCTGCCCGCTGCCAGCTGGGGCGAAAAGGACGGCATGGTGACCAACTCCGAACGGCGCATTTCCCATGTCCGCAAGGCCATCGTCGCCCCCGGTGAAGCACGGCCGGACTGGGCGATCACCGTCGATTTCGCACAACGCCTGGAAAAACATCTGCGTCCCGGGCAAACCAGTCTGTTTGCCTTTGAAACCCCGTCGCAGGTATTCGATGAGTACAAGCAACTGACGCGCGGACGGGACCTGGACTTGTCCGGCATCAGCCATGGCTTGATCGACCGTCTCGGCCCGCAACAGTGGCCCTTCCCAATGGATGCCAGCGCAGGCACCGCGCGCTTGTATGGCGACGGTGTTTTCCCGACCGCCAGCGGCCGGGCGCAGTTCGTCGCCGATCCGTTTCGCGCCGCCAAGGAACAGCGGGATGCGCATTTCCCCCTGACCCTGATCACCGGCCGCCTGCGCGATCAATGGCACGGCATGAGTCGCACCGGCACCGCCGCGCAGCTATTCGGCCACGTCAGCGAAGCGTTGTTGAGCCTGCACCCGGATGATCTGCGCCAGTACCACTTGCAACCGGGCGATCTGGTCAGCCTGAAAAGTCGACGCGGCGCACTGATCGTTCCGGTCAGCAGCGACGATAACGTACGCCCCGGCCAAGCGTTTTTGCCCATGCATTGGGGTGACCGCTTTCTCAAGGGCGGGGTGAACAGCCTTACGCTTCCCGCCTTCGATCCGCTGTCGAAGCAACCGGAACTCAAGCACAGCGGCGTGCGTCTGGAACCCGTTAATTTGCCGTGGAAGCTGTTTGCGCTGATCGAAGGCGATGTTCAACGGCATTTTGAGACGCTACGACCGCTGTGTGAGGCATTTTCCTACGTCAGCCTGAGCCTGACAGGTCGAGAACGCCCTGCGCTGCTTATACGCGCTGCCAGCGCCACAGCGCCGCAACCGCAATGGCTACGGGAACTCGATCAATGCCTGGGACTGCACGAAGGTCCGGTGCTGGCCTATGACGACCCCAAGCGCTCCATCGGCAAACGGGTTCGCATCGAAAACGGGCGAATCACCGCCATTCGCCTGGCCGGTGAGACCCTCGCCCAGCACTGGCTGCAAAACCTCTGGCTCGAGGGTCGCGCCGACGAACAACTGCGGCGCTGGCTGCTGGCGCCGCTAAGCGCACCGCCGGGCAATGCCGGCACAGCCGCTATCGGCAACAAGACCCTGTGCAACTGCAAGAACGTCAGCCAAAGCGCGGTCTGTGCCGGTATCGCTCGGGGTCTGGACTTGCAGGGGCTGAAATCAGAATTGGGCTGCGGCACGCAATGCGGCTCGTGCGTCCCGGAAATCAAGCGTTTGCTGGTCGCCACTGCGCGGCCGGTCGCCGTCGTCTCGTGAGGAAAACACTATGAACGCAAAAGTCTGGCTGGTGGGTGCGGGACCTGGTGATCCGGAATTGTTGACGCTCAAAGCCGTGCGAGCGCTGAGAGAAGCGGACGTCGTGCTGATCGATGATTTGGTGAATGACGCGGTACTTGAACACTGCAGCAACGCTCGGATCATTCCGGTGGGTAAACGCGGCGGTTGTCGCTCCACGCCGCAAGCGTTCATTCATCGGCTGATGCTGCGGTATGCGCGCCACGGCAAATGTGTGGTTCGGCTCAAGGGTGGCGATCCGTGCATTTTCGGGCGCGGCGGTGAAGAAGCACAGTGGCTGCGCGAACGCGGGGTTGAGGTGGAGCTGGTCAATGGCATCACGGCCGGCCTCGCTGGCGCAACTCAGTGCGATATCCCGTTGACCTTGCGCGGTGTTGCGCGTGGCGTGACGCTGGTCACCGCCCACACTCAGGACGGTAGCAGCCTGAACTGGCAGGCACTGGCCCAGGGCGGTACGACCTTGGTGATCTACATGGGCGTGGCCAAGCTCAGCGAAATTCGCGAACAACTGCTGGCGGGGGGAATGGCGGCGGACACGCCGGTGGCGATGATTGAAAACGCTTCCCTGCCCCATCAGCGGGAATGTCGGAGTGATCTGACGGCGATGGAGGAAGATGCCTGCGCCTTCCAGCTCAAAAGCCCTGCCATTCTGGTAATCGGCGCGGTTGCGGCAGTTTGCGAGGAGATCAAAAGATCGCAGCCTTCGGCAGCGCCTACAGGAATCTACGCGCACTCCCTGTAGGAGCTGCCGCAGGCTGCGATCCTTTCGCGGCAACGCCTGATTCACGCTGAAACACCAAATCGCAGACAAAGAAAAGCCCGGCCTAAGCCGGGCTTTTCTCAGAGCTGCGAGCTAATTACTTAGCTTGAGCTTCAACCTGCGCTTCTACGCGACGGTTTACAGCGCGGCCAGCGTCAGTTTTGTTGTCAGCAACTGGGCGGGATTCGCCGTAGCCAACAGACTGAACGCGGGACGATTCAACACCGTACTGGTTGGTCAGAACTTGCTTAACGGCGTTTGCACGACGCTCAGACAGTTTCTGGTTGTAAGCGTCAGGACCGACGGAGTCAGTGTGACCTTCAACAGTAGTGGTGGTGGATGGGTACTGCTTCATGAAGTCAGCCAGGTTTTTGATGTCGCCGTAGCTGTTAGGCTTGACTACCGACTTGTCGAAGTCGAACTTCACGTCCAGCTCAACACGAACAACTTCAGCAACTGCTGGGCAGCCGTCAGCGTCAACAGTTACGTTGGCTGGGGTGTCCGGGCACTTGTCAACGTTGTCGCAAACGCCATCGTTGTCGCTGTCGGAGCAGACTTCTGGAGCTGGAACTGGAGCAGGAGCTGGTTTGGAGCCGCCGCCGAAGTTCACACCGATACCAACGCTAGGAGCCCACTCGGTGTTGCCCTGGTCGATGTTGTATTGAGCTTCAACGCCAGCACGGGCGTAGAAGTTCTCGGTGAAGTACAGCTTGGCACCGCCACCAACGTTGGCGAAGGTGGAACGGTTACGGCCGTTCGAACCATTCTGGTCGATGCTCTGGTCGGAGAAACCGCCAGAGAGGTACGGACGCACCATGTCGCCTGGGTTGTTGAAGTGGTACAGAGCGTCCAGAGCGGTGTTAGCGCCTTTAACGTTCTGGCCATCATCGGTAACGGCGTTGTGGACTTCGTCGTAGGACAGACGCAGCTCAACGTCGTCAGTCAGGAAGTAACCGATCGAACCACCCGGCAGAATGCCGTCGTTCTTGAAGTTACGGTCGCTATCGAAATATTGCTTCTTTGCGTAGCCTTCGATTTCAACTGCGCCTTGGCCCTGTGCCAGAGCGCCGAACGAAGTGGCGGCAATAAGAGAACCAATGGCCAAGCCCAAGGTGTTTTTCAGTTTCATCCGTTAAATCCCCATCTGGTGATTGTGAAGCAGTCCCGCAAACCGGGGGACAACTCGGCGGCAAGTCTATCAGAACTTGCCTACACGTAAGAGATATTTGCGCCGAACTAAGTTTCAGCAATGCCTGCAAATTTCTCACGCAATTTATCTAGAGCGCGTTTGTACCGCATTTTTGTTGCACTCAAACCCATGTGCATTATGTCTGCGATTTCCTGAAATTCCAGTTCTGCGACAAATCGTAGCACCAAAATTTCACGGTCAATCGGGTTCACATACACCAACCAGCGATCAAGTCCACCTTTCTCCTCGGGTTTCGGCGCCTTTTCTTCGGACGCTTCTTCGAGGGGGTCCAGACTTAAAGCATCCATCAAGCGACGCTTTCGCCGTTCCTTTCGATACTGTGTGATGCACTCGTTGTACGTGATGCTATATAGCCATGTCTTGAACTTCGATTTGCCCTCGAAGTTCTTCAGGCCATACAGCACCTTCAACATGACCTCCTGACAGACATCGTCTGCGTCGCGATCGTTCCCAAGATATCGTGCACAGACGTTAAATAATGTTCGCTGGTAACGCCGCATCAGTTCTTCATAGGCGCGCGTTACGTGAAACAGCTCGGTATGCGAGCGCGCGACCAACTCCTCATCAGAGAGCTCGCGGGGGTCGTAGCGCATGGATAGCGATTGGGCTTTATTCAAAACAAGTCGGGCCGACAGTCAGGTCAATGTCCGCCGCAGCCAGCATCAGCGGCATTTTTTGCGGCGGCATACATTAGCAGGGTTTGCCGGGTTAGCGGCTACTCACATGCTGCTCGAGAAGGATCCGATTGGAGAGAGAGACTAGCTCACCCTCATCGGTCAGCAATGTGGTTTTAACCGTGCCGATCTCTTCGATCTGACCTTCGACCTCGCCAACACGTACTTGTTGCCCAACCTGATACAACTCACGCACATAGATTCCCGCAAGAATCTGACCAGCAATTTCACGGCTTCCCAGCCCCATGGCCAAGGCTACTGCCAGACCAACGGTGATCAATACGATGACAATGACATGGTTAAGCAGATCAGTCTTGACTTCCAGCTGACTGATCGCCACCGAGATACTGATGATGATCACCAGGCCCTGGGCAATTCGCCCCAACCCTGAAGCATAGTCCAGGCCTACGCCTTCTGCCGCACCGCGCACCAGCCCGTTGGCCAGTTGCGCCAGCAAAACACCCACCAGTAGCACCAGCGCGGCACCGAATACCTTCGGTAAATACAACGCAAGCATATCCAGCGTAGCTGAAACTCTTTCAAGTCCAAGGGATTCTGCGGCAGAAACGAGAAAAATAAGCAGAACGAACCAATAAACGATTTTTCCGATCAGCGTCGAGATCGGAACCTGGAGTCCGGCACGCGACAATAGCTTTGTCAGACCGGTGCCGCCCATCAGGCGATCGAGGCCCAGTTTGGCGAGCAATTTGGAAAGCAGTGTGTCCAGCAACTTGGCCACGACGAAACCCAGAAGCAGCACAACCAGTGCGCCGAACAGGTTCGGAATGAAGTTCGCAATCTTGGTCCATAACGCAGTCATTGCAGTGACGAGGCTCTGTGTCCAGAGATCAAGTTCCATATTCAATCAGCCTTATCAGCAGTGCGAACAGTAGGTTTACGAAGACGGGATACCGGCGCGACATGGGCCGATCCATTATTCAGGGCGATCATCAGCGCGGGCAGCCAGCGGCCCAGCAGGCTGAACAAATCGCCGGCGCCGACCTGGCGGTTGGCGGTTTTCAGTACACGATCAAGGCACGCATCGTCGTCCCGGGTGGACGGTGATGACTTGAGCATGTCACGCAAAGACTGTTCAAACGGATCGTGCATACGCACCTCTCGTGATGTCTGTGAAAGACGCGGTCAATTTTGCCCGGGTCACATGCTTTACTTTCAAACCCAGCGCAAACGGCGGAACAACCACCACTGCCCGATGGCCACCGAGACCATCAGCAGGCACGCTACGAGGAAGCCATACGGGCTCGCAGAAAATGGTATTCCCCCGACATTGATCCCCAAAAGACCGGTCAGAAAACTCATCGGCAAAAAGATCCCGGTGATGATGCCGAAGCGATACATCGTGCGGTTCATACGCACGCTCAAGCGTCGGTCTTCAGCCTCCAGCACCAGCCCCACCCGCTCGCGGGTCAATTCCAGCTCCTCAAGATAGCGGGTCAGGCTGTTGTTCAATTCGTTCCAGTAATCACCATCGTCGTCGACGAACCAGGGCAATTTGATCCGCGTCAGCTGACCGAAAATGTCCCGCTGCGGAGCGAGAAACCGCTTCAACGCAGCCGCGCGCCGCCGTATCTGCAAAATGGACCCGTGCTCCGGCGTATACCGTTCGTCGGAGTCCAGCTTTTCTTCTTCCTCGTCGACCACTTCCGAGAGGCAACTGACCAGATCCTGCACCTTGTTGGTGAGGTACTGCGCCATATAAAGGATGAGTTCGGAAGCGGTTTTCGGCCCCTTGCCTTCCGCCAATTGCACCAGCAACTCTTCAGTGGCGCGCAATGGACGTAAACGCAGGGAAATCACCCGTTGGGCGGAACCGAAGATCCGCACCGAGACCATGTCCTCTGGCTCGGCACCCGGATTCAGGTTGACCCCACGCAAAAATAGCAGCAGTTCGCTGTCGGGAAGCTGTAGTAAACGCGGACGGGTGTTCTCTTCAAGTAACAGGTCGCAGCTGAATTCACTCAGGCCACTGGATTTGCGCAGCCAGGTCTGGGTTTGCGGGTGACTGCGATCCCAGTGCAGCCACAGGCTTTCATGGGCCTGCAGCTGCAAGTCATCGAGTTCTGTCCGGGCAATCGAACGCGCACCACCTTTACCGTTCAGCACCAGGGCATGCACCAGCCCCCATTGCGCGTTTTCTTCCTCGAACATCCGCATTCCTTTGGTCGGTCTTACTCAGGCATTTTCAGGGGACTCGGCGAGACGATCACGCCGTTGTTATCCGCGTAGATGTAGTGGCCTGGATGGAAGGTCACGCCGGCGAAGGTCACGGCGACGTTGAGATCGCCGATGCCGCGCTTGTCGGTTTTCATCGGGTGACTGGCCAGGGCCTGAACCCCCAGGTCGGTTTGCGCGATGACGTCGACGTCACGGATGCAACCGTAGATTACCAGCCCTTCCCAACCGTTTTTCGCGGCTTTCTCGGCGATCATGTCGCCGAGCAGCGCACGACGCAGGGAGCCACCGCCATCGACCACCAACACCTTGCCGTTGCCCTTGAGTTCGGCTTGCTCTTTGACCAGCGAGTTGTCTTCGAAGCACTTGATGGTCACGATCTCGCCGCCGAAAGAATCACGGCCGCCGAAGTTGCTGAACATCGGTTCCAGCACCTGCACCAGCTCCGGATAGGCGTCGCACAGGTCAGGCGTGAGGTAATGGTTCATCGAGAAACTCCTGTAAAGAGGAAGAAAGCACGAACATCACTACTGCTTCGGTCATCGAAAATGACCGGAACAGCTCAATGCGTCATATCTTAGCCGCAAGCCGATCAGAGCGAAATGCCCTTGATAGAGCGTCCAGCTTAGATCGCCGCAGCCAAATCCGCTTTATCGCCGAGCAACGGCACCTGCTGATCCACCAGCCACTTGGCAACTAATGGCCAGACTTCTGTCTGGGCGGCTTTGCTGACCAACATTTCCACATGACCGAAATTATCGGTAAAACCCTGTTCGCGACCCAGGTTGATAAATTGCTTGTGCTCGGAACCCAACTGATCAAACAACTTGCGACAAGCCCAGTCCGGATCTTGATGGTCGTTCACTGCGCTAACGGCCAAAACCGGCACTTGAACGTTAGCCAATCCTGCCCACCAGTCCTTGTCGGCATCGCCAAAGCGCCCGAACAGGCCATACCAGCGCATGCTTTCCAGGGCCAGGCCAATCGGCTCGTCCTCCGGACCGCGCTTGAGTCGAGAACCGGACAACTGGGCAAAACGCTTGAGAATGAACCGCCCGCTCCACTCGACCGGGGGAATCTTCAATGGCCAGTAGGTGCGGCTCATTTGCGTGCCAAAGAACGCGGCGGACGCGACTACAGGTTCGCCGATGTATTCACCGCCGAGCGCCGCCGCCAGGGTAATCCCACCCAGCGAGTGGCCGATCCAGTGCGGGACCTGGCCGCTTTGCTCGCGAACGAACGCGCCAATGGCCGGCAGATCGTAACGCGCGTAGTCGGCGACGCGGTTCTTGCGGTAGTTCTGGTTGCGCTGGGACAAGCCGTGACCGCGCATTTCCGGAATCCACACATCGAATCCCAGGCGCGTCAGATGGGCACCAAGCCCCAGCCCTTTTGGCGAAAACCAGAACCGGCGATTGGAAAAACTGCCGTGCAACAGGATCACCGGCACCCCGCGCACCGACGATTCGTCGGCCATGCCAAGGCGCGTCACAGCCAGTTCGACGGTGAAGTCGGGGCTGTTACCGGGTTTTAAACGATAGACATCTTCGCTCAGATCGCCGCGCCGCTCGGCGCTGATCAGGGCGACAGGAAATAGGTTGCTGCTGCTTTGCATAATCTCTTGCACAAAAAAGGGCGGCATCCAGATGGAGCCCGCCCTGCTTGAATCTCAAAAGGCCGCTCCCTGTAGGAGCGAGCCCTGCTCGCGAAGAACTTCCGGACACCGCGTTTATTCAGGATAAACGCGTAATCGTTGACGTCCATCGCGAGCAGGCTCGCTCCTACAGAGAGCGGCCCGTTTACACCGGATCAGGCCGAAGCTTGACCTTCCGCCAGGAAGAACCAGGTTTCCAGTACGGAATCGGGGTTCAACGAAACGCTTTCGATGCCCTGCTCCATCAGCCACTTGGCCAGGTCCGGGTGGTCCGAAGGACCCTGACCGCAGATGCCGATGTACTTGCCGGCCTTGTTGCACGCGGCAATGGCGTTGGCCAGCAGCTTCTTGACCGCCGGATTACGCTCGTCAAACAAGTGAGCGATGATCCCGGAGTCACGGTCCAGGCCCAGAGTCAGCTGAGTCAGGTCGTTGGAGCCGATGGAGAAGCCGTCGAAGAATTCGAGGAACTCTTCAGCCAGGATCGCGTTGGACGGCAGCTCGCACATCATGATGATGCGCAGGCCGTTTTCGCCACGGGCCAGGCCGTTTTCCGCCAGCAGATCGATTACCTGGCTGGCTTCGCCCAAGGTACGGACGAACGGCACCATGATTTCAACGTTGGTCAGGCCCATCTCGTTGCGCACGCGCTTGAGGGCGCGGCACTCGAGTTCGAAGCAGTCACGGAACGATTCGCTGATGTAACGCGACGCACCACGGAAGCCCAGCATCGGGTTTTCTTCTTCCGGCTCGTAGAGCTTGCCGCCGATCAGGTTGGCGTATTCGTTGGACTTGAAGTCCGACAGGCGCACGATGACCTTTTTCGGCGTGAACGCTGCAGCCAGAGTGCTGATGCCTTCGACCAGCTTGTCGACGTAGAAGTCGACCGGATCGTTGTAACCGGCGATGCGCTTGTCGACGCTTTCCTTGATGTCCTGCGGCAGACCGTCGTAGTTCAACAGCGCTTTCGGGTGCACCCCGATCATGCGGTTGATGATGAACTCCAGACGGGCCAGGCCCACACCGGCGTTCGGCAGCTGTGCGAAGTCGAACGCGCGGTCCGGGTTGCCGACGTTCATCATGATCTTGAACGGCAGATCCGGCATGGCGTCCACGGAGTTCTTCTTGATGTCGAAGCCCAGTTCGCCTTCGAAGATGAAACCGGTGTCGCCTTCAGCGCAGGAAACGGTCACACCCTGGCCGTCTTTCAACAGCTGCGTGGCGTTACCGCAGCCCACTACGGCCGGGATGCCCAGTTCACGAGCGATGATCGCCGCGTGGCAGGTACGGCCGCCACGGTTGGTGACGATGGCGCTGGCGCGCTTCATGACCGGTTCCCAGTCCGGGTCGGTCATGTCGGACACCAGTACGTCGCCGGGCTGGACTTTGTCCATCTCGGACACGTCCTTGATGATACGGACCTTGCCGGCGCCGATGCGCTGGCCGATGGCACGGCCTTCCACCAGCACGGTGCCGGTTTCTTTCAGCAGGTAACGTTCCATGACGTTGGCCTGGGTGCGGCTCTTCACGGTTTCCGGACGGGCCTGCACGATGTACAGCTTGCCGTCGTCACCGTCCTTGGCCCATTCGATGTCCATCGGGCACTCGTAGTGCTTCTCGATGATCATCGCCTGCTTGGCCAGCTCGCTGACTTCGGCGTCGGTCAGGCAGAAACGCGCGCGCTCGGCCTTGTCGACATCGATGGTCTTGACCGAACGGCCGGCCTTGGCCTCGTCGCCGTAGATCATCTTGATGGCTTTGCTGCCCAGGTTGCGGCGCAGGATCGCAGGGCGACCGGCGGCCAGCGTGCCTTTGTGGACGTAGAACTCATCCGGGTTCACCGCGCCTTGTACGACGGTTTCACCCAGGCCGTAGGCGCCGGTGATGAACACCACGTCACGGAAGCCCGACTCGGTGTCGAGGGTGAACATCACGCCGGCGGTGCCGGTTTCGGAGCGGACCATGCGCTGTACGCCGGCCGACAGGGCAACCAACTTGTGGTCGAAGCCCTGGTGCACGCGATAGGAAATCGCGCGGTCGTTGAAAAGGGATGCGAACACCTCTTTGGCGGCGCGAATGACGTTTTCGACACCACGGATGTTCAGGAAGGTTTCCTGCTGACCGGCGAAGGAAGCGTCCGGCAAGTCTTCGGCGGTAGCGGAAGAGCGCACGGCCACGGCCATGTCAGGGTTGCCGGCGGACAGCGTGGCGAACGCGGTGCGGATTTCGGCATTCAGTTTTTCAGGGAACTCGGCTTCCATGATCCATTGACGGATCTGGGCACCGGTTTTGGCCAGGGCATTGACATCGTCGACGTCCAGGGCGTCGAGGGCGGCATGGATCTGATCGTTCAAGCCGCTCAGTTCCAGGAAATCACGATAAGCCTGAGCGGTCGTGGCGAAGCCACCGGGCACCGATACACCGGCACCTGCAAGGTTGCTGATCATCTCGCCCAGGGATGCGTTCTTGCCCCCCACATGCTCAACATCGTGTTTGCCGAGCTTATCGAGGGAAACTACGTACTCTACCAAGGTGATCTCTCCACTAACTGTGTTGGAAAAGCTCAGAAGCCGGCTGCTCGACAGAGCATTTTCCGGCTGTATGGCCTGGACCTGGAAAATAAGTGAGAATGCGGGCCATTGGCGGCCGACAAATCGCGCCTATCATATCCAAGATTCGTCACTAGCTTAAGGCCCAAGGTGCAAATGAAACGATCTGCTTTCTTTATCTCCGATGGCACCGGCATTACTGCCGAAACCCTGGGTCAAAGCCTCCTGGCGCAGTTCGAAAACATTACCTTCAGCAAAGTCACGCGGCCGTACATCGACAACGTGGACAAAGCGCGGGCCATGGTACAACAAATCAACAAAGCCGCCGAAACCGACGGCTTCCGTCCGATTATCTTCGATACCATCGTCAATCAGGACATCCGTGAGATCCTCGCGACTTCCAATGGTTTCATGATCGACATTTTCTCGACCTTCCTCGCGCCCCTTGAGCAGGAACTGACCGAGCATTCTTCCTACACCGTCGGCAAGTCCCACTCCATCGGCGCCAACACCAATTACATGGAGCGTATCGAGGCGGTGAACTTCGCCCTCGACAACGACGACGGCGCCCGCACGCACTATTACGACAAGGCCGACCTGATTCTGGTTGGCGTGTCGCGTTGCGGCAAAACCCCGACCTGCCTGTACATGGCCATGCAATTCGGCATCCGCGCGGCCAACTACCCGCTGACCGAAGACGACATGGAACGCCTGCAACTGCCAAGTGCCCTGCGCGCCCACCAGCACAAGCTGTTCGGCCTGACCATCGACCCGGACCGCCTCACCGCGATCCGCAACGAGCGCAAGCCCAACAGCCGCTATTCGAGCTACGCGCAATGCGAGTTCGAAGTGCGCGAGGTGGAAAACCTGTTTCGCCGCGAGAACATTCCGAACATCAATTCCACGCATTTCTCCGTGGAAGAAATCTCCGCGAAGATTCTCGTGGAGAAAGGTGTGGAGCGGCGTTTCAAGTAATTACACACATCCCTGCAGGAGCTGCCGCTGGCTGCGATTTTTTGACTTTTTCTTTTAAAAACAAGATCAAAAGATCGCAGCCTGCGGCAGCTCCTACAGGGGTTTATCTAGATCACAAATAAATCCACAAACCGGTTCACCGGTGTCGCTTCAAGCTTCTGCTGATCTTTGCACAACGCAAAAATCTCCTCGCTACGTTGACGGGTGAATCGTGTCAGCAAGTTCGTCTTGAACTTGTCCTCCAGCAATGGAATGCCCTCGGCACGCCGCCGACGATGCCCAATCGGGTATTCCACCACCACGTTTTCGGTGCTGGAGCCATCCTTGAAAAACACCTGGATCGCATTGGCGATCGAGCGCTTGTCGGCTTCCAGGTATTCACGGGTGTAAACCGGGTTTTCGACGATGACCATTTTCTCGCGCAGCACGTCGATGATCGGATGCGCCTTGTGGAAATCATCCTCGTAGTGCTCGGCCACCAGATTGCCGAAGGCCAATGGCACAGCGGTCATGTACTGGATGCAGTGATCGCGATCAGCAGCATTGGCCAGCGGGCCGACCTTGGAAATGATGCGAATCGCCGATTCGTGCGTGGTGATGACGATTCTGTCGATTTCGTGCAGACGATTTCGAACCTGCGGATGCAAGGTGACGGCCGCTTCGCAAGCCGTTTGCGCATGGAACTCGGCAGGGAAACTGATCTTGAACAGTACGTTTTCCATCACATAACTGCCGTACGGCCGCGAGAAACTGAAAGCCCGTTTGTCCTCAGGCTTGAGCGCCAGATCCTTGTTGGTATGGCTGAACAGTACGTCGTAGAAACCCCACTGCTGGGCACTCAATACACCGGGAATGCCCATCTCGCCACGCATGGCGATATCTGCCAGGCGCACACCCCGACTGGACGCGTCCCCCGCCGCCCACGACTTGCGCGAGCCGGCATTTGGCGCATGACGATAAGTGCGCAATGCCTGACCATCGGCGAACGCGTGGGACAACGCCGAGAGCAACTGCTCGCGGTTGGCGCCCATCAGTTTGGCGGTGACGGCGGTCGAAGCGACTTTCACCAGGATGACGTGATCGAGGCCGACGCGGTTGAACGAGTTTTCCAGGGCGATTACGCCTTGAATTTCGTGGGCCATGATCATTGCTTCGAGGACCACGCGAACCGTCAACGGCGCATCGCCATTGGCCAGACGTTTTTGCGACAAGTGATCCGCCACCGCGAGAATGCCGCCGAGGTTATCCGACGGATGGCCCCACTCGGCTGCGAGCCAGGTGTCGTTGTAGTCGAGCCAGCGCACGATGCAGCCGATGTCCCACGCCGCCTTGACCGGGTCGAGTCGAAACGAGGTTCCCGGTACACGGGCGCCGCACGGGACAACAGTGCCTTCTACAATCGGGCCCAAATGCTTGGTGCACTCGGGAAAACGCAGAGCCAGCAGACCGCAGCCGAGGGTGTCCATCAGGCAGTTGCGGGCGGTATCAAGGGCTTCCCGGGACTCGATTTTGTAATTCAGGACGTAATCGGCAATGTCTTGCAAGACCGGGTCGTAGTCCGGACGATTGTTGAGGTCAACGTTGGCGCTCATGTTGTTCTATCCCCATGTGGGAGCTGGCTTGCCAGCGATAGCGGTGTCTCACATGACAATGATGTTGAATTTGACGGCCTCTTCGCTGGCAAGCCAGCTCCCACAGGATGGTGGTGTCGTCTGTAGGAGCCGGCTTGCTGGCGATGGCGATTTCAAGGACGACATCGCCAGCAAGCCGGCTCCTACAGGGGCGATGTCGTTTAGAACGAATCGCCTGGCACGCGAACGTAACCTTCCATCAACACCCGCGCACTGCGGCTCATGATGGCTTTGTTCACGGTCCATTCACCATTGACCAGGCTGGCTTGCGCGCCAACGCGCAAGGTGCCGGACGGATGCCCGAAGCGCACCGCGTTGCGTTCGACGCCGCCCGCAGCGAGGTTCACCAGGGTGCCGGAAATCGCCGCCGCCGTGCCGATGGCCACCGCCGCGGTGCCCATCATCGCGTGGTGCAGCTTGCCCATGGACAACGCGCGCACCAGCAGATCGACATCAGCCGCTGCAACCGCTTTGCCGCTCGATGACACGTAATCCGCAGGCTTGGCCACGAACGCCACTTTCGGCGTGTGCTGACGCTTGGCTGCTTCGTCGACATTCGAAATCAGGCCCATGCGCAGTGCACCATAAACGCGGATGGTTTCGAACATCAGCAAGGCTTTCGGATCACCGTTGATCGCGCCTTGCAGTTCGGTGCCCTTGTAGCCAATGTCTTCGGCATTGACGAAAATCGTCGGAATGCCGGCGTTGATCATGGTCGCCTTGAAGGTGCCGACGCCGGGCACTTCAAGGTCATCGATCAGGTTGCCGGTAGGGAACATCGACCCGCCACCGCCCTCTTCTTCCGCTGCCGGATCGAGGAATTCGACCTGCACTTCGGCGGCCGGGAAGGTCACGCCGTCCAGTTCGAAATCGCCGGTTTCCTGCACTTCGCCGTTGGTGATCGGCACGTGGGCGATGATGGTCTTGCCGATGTTGGCTTGCCACACGCGCACCACGGCCACGCCGTTGTGCGGGATGCGGCTGGCGTCCACCAAACCGTTGCTGATGGCGAACGAACCGACCGCCGCCGTCAGGTTGCCGCAGTTGCCGCTCCAGTCGACGAATGGCTTGTCGATGGAGACCTGACCGAACAGGTAATCGACGTCGTGATCGGCCTTGATGCTTTTCGACAGGATCACGGTTTTGCTGGTGCTGGACGTCGCGCCGCCCATGCCGTCGATTTGCTTGTCGTACGGGTCCGGGCTGCCGATCACGCGCAACAGCAAAGCGTCGCGGGCCGGGCCGGGAATCTGTGCGGCTTCAGGCAAGTCTTTCAGGCTGAAAAACACGCCTTTGCTGGTACCGCCGCGCATGTAAGTCGCGGGAATTTTGATTTGCGGTGCATGAGCCATGGTGCTCGTTACTCCTGATCTGAAAGCAGACACGGGACTTGAAGTCCCGTGTCTGTACTGCGTGTGTTAAACGGCTACCGCCGACTCTTCGAGGAAGTCCTGGGCGAAGCGTTGCAACACGCCGCCGGCCTCGTAGATCGATACTTCTTCAGCGGTGTCGAGGCGGCAGGTCACCGGCACATCGACGCGCTCGCCGTTCTTGCGATGGATCACCAGCGTCAGCTCGGCGCGTGGCGTGCGATCGCCGATCACGTCGTAGGTCTCGCTGCCGTCGATGGCCAAGGTGTGACGGTTGGTGCCCGGTTTGAACTCCAGCGGCAACACGCCCATGCCCACCAGGTTGGTGCGGTGAATGCGCTCGAAACCTTCAGCGGCAATCGCTTCCACACCGGCCAGACGCACGCCTTTGGCCGCCCAGTCGCGGGACGAACCCTGACCGTAGTCGGCACCGGCGATGATGATCAGCGGCTGCTTGCGATCCATGTAGGTTTCGATGGCTTCCCACATGCGCATTACTTGGCCTTCCGGCTCGACGCGGGCCAGCGAACCCTGTTTGACCTTGCCGTTTTCCAGAACCATTTCGTTGAACAGTTTCGGGTTGGCGAAGGTTGCGCGCTGCGCGGTCAGGTGGTCACCACGGTGGGTCGCGTAAGAGTTGAAGTCCTCTTCCGGAAGGCCCATTTTCGCCAGGTATTCACCGGCGGCGCTGTCCAGCATGATCGCGTTGGACGGCGACAAGTGGTCAGTGGTGATGTTGTCCGGCAGCACCGCCAGCGGGCGCATGCCCTTGAGCGGACGCGCGCCGGCCAGTGCGCCTTCCCAGTACGGCGGACGGCGGATGTAAGTGCTCATTTCGCGCCAGTCGTACAGCGGCGCGACTTTCGGGCCGGTGTCTTCGTGGATGGCGAACATCGGAATGTAGACCTGACGGAACTGTTCAGGCTTCACCGAAGCTTTCACCACGGCGTCGATTTCTTCGTCGCTCGGCCAGATGTCTTTCAGGCGGATTTCCTTGCCGTCGACCATGCCCAGCACATCTTTTTCGATGTCGAAACGGATGGTGCCGGCAATCGCATACGCAACCACCAATGGCGGCGAAGCAAGGAACGCTTGTTTGGCGTATGGGTGAATCCGGCCGTCGAAGTTACGGTTGCCGGACAACACGGCCGTGGCGTACAGGTCGCGGTCGATGATCTCTTGCTGGATCACCGGATCCAGTGCGCCAGACATGCCGTTGCAAGTGGTGCAAGCGAACGCCACGACGCCGAAACCGAGCTGTTCCAGCTCATCGGTCAGGCCGGCTTCGTCGAGGTACAGGGCGACGGTTTTCGAGCCCGGTGCCAGGGACGATTTGACCCACGGTTTGCGGGTCAGACCGAGCTTGTTGGCGTTGCGCGCCAGCAGGCCGGCAGCGATCACGTTGCGCGGGTTGCTGGTGTTGGTGCAGCTGGTGATGGCGGCGATGATCACCGCACCGTCGGGCATTTGGCCCGGCACATCGTCCCACTGACCGGAGATGCCTTTGGCCGCCAGATCCGACACCGCCACACGGGCGTGCGGGTTGCTCGGGCCAGCCATGTTGCGTACTACCGAGGACAGATCGAAAGTCAGGCCGCGCTCGTATTGCGCGCCTTTCAGACTGTCGGCCCACAAACCTGTGGTCTTGGCGTAGTTCTCTACCAACTGCACTTGCTCGTCTTCACGGCCGGTGAGCTTGAGGTAGTCGATGGTCTGCTGGTCGATATAGAACATCGCCGCGGTAGCGCCGTATTCCGGGGCCATATTGGAGATGGTTGCGCGGTCGCCGAGGGTCAGCGCTGCGGCGCCTTCACCGAAGAATTCCAGCCATGCGCCAACAACCTTTTGCTTACGCAGGAACTCGGTCAGCGCCAGCACCATGTCGGTGGCGGTGATGCCCGGTTGCAGCTTGCCGGTCAGTTCGACGCCGACGCTTTCCGGCAGACGCATCCACGATGCGCGACCGAGCATCACGCTCTCCGCTTCCAGGCCACCAACGCCGATGGCGATCACGCCCAGCGCATCGACGTGCGGGGTGTGGCTGTCGGTGCCGACGCAAGTATCAGGGAAGGCCACGCCGTCACGCACCTGGATCACCGGAGACATTTTCTCCAGGTTGATCTGGTGCATGATGCCGTTGCCCGGCGGGATCACGTCGACGTTCTTGAACGCCTTCTTGGTCCAGTTGATGAAGTGGAAACGGTCTTCGTTGCGACGGTCTTCGATGGCGCGGTTCTTCTCGAACGCCTCCGGATCGAAACCACCACGCTCGACGGCCAGGGAGTGGTCGACGATCAACTGGGTCGGCACTACCGGGTTGACTTGCGCCGGGTCACCGCCTTGCAGGGCGATGGCGTCACGCAGGCCGGCGAGGTCGACCAGTGCGGTCTGGCCGAGAATGTCGTGGCACACCACGCGGGCCGGGAACCACGGGAAATCGAGGTCGCGCTTGCGCTCGATGAATTGCTTCAGGGATTCGGTGAGCGTGGCCGGGTCGCAGCGACGCACAAGGTTTTCCGCCAGTACGCGAGAGGTGTAAGGCAGGGTGTCGTAGGCGCCAGGCTGAATGGCTTCGACAGCCGCGCGGACGTCGAAGTAATCCAGTTTGCTGCCTGGCAGCGATTTGCGAAATTCTGTGTTCATCGTCGGGACTCGGTCACGGTAGTTACAAAAGGTGGGGCCTGGCACGGTCCTGAAGTTCACACAATCCACTGTAGGAGCGAGCCTGCTCGCGATGACTGAGTCATTTCCGACATTGATGTCGATTGACCCACCGCTATCGCGAGCAGGCTCGCTCCTACAGGGATCTGCGATTTTTTCAGATCCCTGCGCAAGCGCCCTCCTCGGTCAGCGTTGTTCGATTGGCACGAACTTGCGCTGTTCGACGCCGGTGTATTCGGCGCTCGGGCGGATGATGCGGTTGTTGGCGCGTTGTTCGTACACGTGGGCGGCCCAGCCGGTCAGGCGCGAGCAGACGAAGATCGGTGTGAACAACTTGGTCGGGATGCCCATGAAGTGGTACGCCGAGGCATGGTAGAAGTCGGCGTTCGGGAACAGTTTCTTCTGCTCCCACATGGTCTTGTCGATGGCTTCGGAAACCGGGAACAACACCTTGTCGCCCACTTCGTCAGCGAGTTTTTTCGACCAGCCCTTGATCACTTCATTGCGCGGATCGTTGTCCTTATAGATCGCGTGGCCGAAGCCCATGATCTTGTCCTTGCGTTCCAGCATGCCGAGGGTGCCTTTGATCGCATCTTCCGGCGACGAGAAACGCTCGATCATTTCCATCGCCGCTTCGTTGGCGCCGCCGTGCAGCGGACCGCGCAGCGAGCCGATGGCGGCGGTGATGCAGGAATACAGATCGGACAGGGTCGACGCGCAAACACGAGCGGTGAAAGTCGACGCGTTGAACTCGTGCTCTGCGTACAGAATCAGCGAAACGTTCATCACCTTGACGTGCAACTCGCTTGGCTTCTTGCCGTGCAGCAGGTGCAGGAAGTGGCCGCCGATGGACTGCTCGTCGCTCACGCACTCGATGCGCTTGCCTTCGTGGCTGAAGCGATACCAGTAAGTCATGATCGCCGGGAATGCAGCCAGCAGGCGGTCGGTCTTGTCGTGCTGCTCGGAGAAGTCTGCTTCTGGTTCCAGGTTGCCCAGGAACGAGCAGCCGGTACGCATCACGTCCATCGGGTGGGCGTCGGCGGGAATGCGTTCCAGCACTTCTTTCAGGGCTTGTGGCAGGTCACGCAGCTTGCTCAGTTTGGTGATGTAGGCGTTCAGTTGCGCCTTGCTCGGCAGTTCGCCGTACAGCAACAGGTAGGCAACTTCTTCGAACTGAGCGTCAGCCGCCAGTTCACGAACGTCATAACCACGATAGGTCAGACCGGCGCCCGACTGGCCCACGGTGGACAGTGCGGTTTGCCCGGCTACCTGGCCACGGAGCCCGGCGCCACTGAGTACTTTTGCTTCGGCCATTTGCTGTCTCCAATCTTGAATTTGTTAGGGAAACTTGTAGGAGCGAGCCTGCTCGCGATGGTGGACGCTACACCTCGGCGCATCAGGGACACCGCGTTATCGTTGACGTCCATCGCGAGCAGGCTCGCTCCTACAGGGGGTTCATTACTTCTTCGCAGCAAACAACGCATCGAGCTTCTGCTCGAAGGTGTGGTAGTCGATGCGATCGTAAAGCTCCATGCGAGTCTGCATGGTGTCGATGACATTCGCCTGCGTGCCATCGCGACGCAGCGCGGTGTAGACGTTTTCCGCCGCCTTGTTCATGGCGCGGAAAGCCGACAGCGGGTACAGCACCAGCGATACATCGGCACCGGCCAGTTGCTCGGTGGTGTACAGCGGCGTCGCGCCGAATTCGGTGATGTTGGCCAGGATCGGCGCTTTCACGCGGCTGGCGAACAGCTTGTACATGTCCAGTTCAGTGATGGCTTCCGGGAAGATCATGTCGGCGCCAGCCTCGATGCACGCAGCGGCGCGATCCAGTGCAGACTCCAGACCTTCCACTGCCAGGGCGTCGGTACGCGCCATGATCACGAAGCTGTCATCGGTACGCGCATCGACGGCAGCCTTGATGCGGTCGACCATTTCCTGCTGGGTCACGATCTCTTTATTAGGACGGTGACCGCAGCGCTTGGCACCCACCTGGTCTTCGATGTGAATCGCCGCCGCGCCGAACTTGATCATCGACTTCACGGTACGGGCCACGTTGAAGGCCGAAGAACCGAAACCGGTGTCCACGTCCACCAGCAGCGGCAGGTCGCAGACGTCAGTGATACGGCGCACGTCGGTCAGCACGTCATCCAGGCCGGTGATGCCCAGGTCCGGCAGGCCGAGGGAGCCAGCAGCCACCCCGCCACCGGACAGGTAGATCGCCTTGAAACCGGCGCGCTTGGCCAGCAGCGCGTGGTTGGCGTTGATCGCGCCGACCACTTGCAATGGATGCTCGCTGGCGACCGCATCGCGGAAACGCTGGCCTGGAGTGCTCTTGTTCAAACTCATGACTCACCTCGTTTGGCTGTCGGGTTGGCGCCGTCCTGGTAGTGACGGGCGATATTGCGTTTGGAAGCGCCGATGTGGCGGCGCATCAACAACTCGGCCAGTTCACCGTCACGGTCGGCGATGGCATCGAGAATTCGGTGGTGCTCGGCGAACGCCTGGTGGGGGCGGTTGGGCGTGCTGGAAAACTTCATCCGGTACATGCGCACCAGTTGATACAGCTCGCCGCAGAGCATTTGGGTCAGCGTGCGATTGCCGCTGCCCTGGATGATTCGGTAATGGAAGTCGAAATCGCCTTCCTGCTGGTAATAGCCTCGGCCGGCCTGGAAGGCCTCATCGCGCTCGTGGGTTTCGAGGACGCGGCGCAGTTCGTCGATTTCTTCGACGCTCATGCGCTCGGCAGCCAGACGACAGGCCATGCCTTCAAGGGATTCGCGGATTTCGTAGAGCTCGATCAACTCGGCATGGTCGAGCGATACCACCCGCGCCCCGACGTGAGGCACGCGCACCAGCAGGCGCTGGCCTTCCAGGCGGTGGATGGCCTCGCGCAGCGGGCCACGGCTGATGCCGTAGGTGCGGGCCAGTTCCGGCTCGGAAATTTTGCTGCCGGGGGCGATATCACCCTTGACGATGGCCGCCTGAATGCGTCGAAAGACGTTCTCGGAAAGTGTTTCCGAGTCATCCTGAACGATGAGCGGGGGATCCAGTTGATCCAACATATTGTCGACACCTTGAAAGCTAGTGCGGCAAAAACTAACCAAAACAGGCGCATGAGTCAAAGGATAATTCGATATTGTCGACAATCGTCTAATAACCAGATTCTTTGTAGGAACCGGTTTGCTGGCGATGGCGCTGGGTCAGTCGATGGATTGGGCGGCTGGCCAGGCGCTAACGCCAGCAAGCCGGCTCCTACGAAGACAATGCGACCTCATGGGTGCCTCATAGCGGCGGGCCAGCGCTGGCGCCATAAAACCACCGTGCTAGAATGCCGCCCGCATTTGTTGTCACATCTGCACGGCTTGTCATAAATAGCTGATAGGCCTACGAGGGAGCTTGCGCAGCGATGCCAGGGCCTTGAACCGAAATACGCACCGCTGCGCACCAGGATTTATGAGACTCAAGCCCTTCCCCACACTCCTTTCATTTCTTTGCCTGCCCGTTTTTGCAGTGGCGGGGGAAAAGACCGTGTACGGCCTCAATGAGTACGCATCGCTGGGCGGCATCGACCTGGAAGTGGCCGCCAAACTCGATACCGGCGCCAAGACCGCATCCCTGAGCGCCCGCGACATCAAACGATTCAAACGTAACGGCGAGTCCTGGGTGCGCTTCTACCTGGCCATCGACGCCGCCCATTCGCACCCGATCGAACGACCGCTGGCCCGCGTCAGCAAGATCAAGCGCCGGGCCGGCGACTACGATCCGGAAGAAGGCAAAAAGTACACCGCCCGTCCGGTGATCGAACTCGATATCTGCATGGGCTCGGCTTTACGCAGCATCGAAGTGAACCTGACCGACCGAAGCGCGTTCCAATATCCGCTTTTGATCGGCTCCGAAGCGCTCAAGCGCTTTGATGCGCTGGTCGACCCCAGTCTTAAATACGCTGCCGGCAAACCCGCCTGCGCCACCGACGCTCATACCGCAGAGTAATTCCAATGCGCTCTCTTACCCTTCATCTGAAAATGCTGATCGCCATCCTGGTGGTGCTGGGCATTTCAGTTACGGCCTATCAGATTTTCGTGCTGGGCATTCCCGTGACCGAGGACGCCACCGACGACTTGTGGAACATCGACGCCAAGGTCGAGTTCGTCGCCAGTGCCAAAGACCCGGTCAAGATCCAGATGTTCGTGCCACCGCTGAGCCGCGACTACGTCAGCCTCAACGAAAGCTTCATTTCCAACAATTACGGCGTAGCGGTGAACCGGGTCGACGGCAACCGCAAGGTCACCTGGTCGGCACGTCGGGCCAAAGGCAACCAGACGCTTTATTACCGCTTGGTGTTGACCAAGCGTTACAGCGCGGAAAAAGCCAAGGTCAAAGGCCCGACCTTCCGTGACAGCATCGCCATCGAAGGCCCGGAAAAAATCGCCGCCGAAGCTTTGCTCGCGCCGATCCGCCAGCATTCGGCTGACGTCGAGACCTTCATTGGCGAAGCCATCAAACGTGTCAACAATCTCAACGATGACAACGTGAAACTGCTGCTGGCGGGCGATCCGTCCACCGTGCAGAAGGCTCGGATTGTCGAACTGGTGCTGGCCATCGCCCACGTGCCGGTGGAAAAAGTCCACACCATCCGCCTGGTGGCCGATCAGCCGCAAACCCCGGAACTCTGGCTGCGCAGCTTCAACGGCACCGACTGGCTGTACTTCAACCCGGAAACCGGCGAGCAGGGCCTGCCGACCGACCGCTTGCTGTGGTGGACCGGTGATGAAAACCTGATCACCGTCGATGGCGGCAAGAAAGCCACTGTCACTTTCAGCATGAACAACAGCGAAATGAACGCCATTCGCCTGGCCAAGCTGACCGACGAAAACACCGACGCCAACTTCCTCGAATACTCGCTGTACGGCTTGCCGCTGCAAACCCAGCAGACCTTCATGATCATGGTGATGATCCCGATTGGCGTGCTGGTGATTCTGGTCCTGCGCAACCTGATCGGCCTGCAAACCCTCGGTACCTTTACCCCGGTACTGATCGCCCTGGCCTTCCGCGAAACCCAGCTCGGCTTCGGCATCGTGTTGTTTACGATCATTACGGCATTGGGGCTGTCGCTGCGTTCCTACCTGGAACACTTGAAGTTGCAAATGTTGCCGAGGTTGTCGGTGGTGCTGACCTTCGTGGTGGTATTGATCGCGGCCATCAGCCTGTTCAGCCACAAACTCGGTCTGGAGCGCGGGTTGTCGGTGGCGCTGTTCCCGATGGTGATCCTGACCATGACCATCGAACGCCTGTCGATCACTTGGGAAGAGCGCGGCGCCAGCCACGCCATGAAAGTGGCGATTGGTACGCTGTTCGCCGCGTCCCTGGCACACCTGATCATGAGCGTGCCGGAACTGGTGTACTTCGTGTTTACCTTCCCTGCGGTCCTGCTGATTCTGGTGGGTTTCATGCTGGCGATGGGTCGTTATCGCGGCTACCGCCTGACCGAACTGGTGCGCTTCAAGGCTTTCCTGAAAAAGGCTGACGCTTGATGTTCGGCTTCTGGAAGACCTGGAAGGCCCTGGAAGCCCGGGGCATCATGGGCATCAATCGGCGCAACGCAGACTACGTGCTCAAGTACAACAAACGCAGCCTGTACCCGATCGTCGATGACAAAATCCTCACCAAGGAGCGCGCCATCGCCGCCGGCATTCATGTGCCGGAACTGTATGGCGTGATTTCCACCGAGAAAGAAATCGACAAGCTCGACGAGATCATCGGCGGGCGCAACGACTTCGTGATCAAGCCGGCTCAGGGCGCGGGGGGCGACGGCATCATCGTCGTGGCCGACCGCTTCGAGGGACGCTATCGCACGGTGTCCGGCAAAATCATCGCCCACGAAGAGATCGAACATCATATTTCCAGCATCCTCACCGGCCTGTACTCGCTCGGCGGCCACCGCGACCGCGCGCTGATCGAATATCGCGTGATCCCGGACCAGATCTTCAAGAGCATCAGCTACGAAGGCGTGCCGGACATCCGCATCATCGTGCTCATGGGCTACCCGGTGATGGCGATGTTGCGCTTGCCGACGCGCCAGTCCGGCGGCAAGGCCAACCTGCACCAGGGCGCCATCGGCGTCGGTGTCGACCTCGCCACCGGCCTGACCCTGCGCGGCACCTGGCTGAACAACATCATCACCAAACACCCGGACACCACCAACGCGGTGGATGGCGTGCAACTGCCCTACTGGGACGGTTTCATGAAACTCGCCGCCGGTTGCTACGAGCTGTGCGGCCTGGGTTACATCGGTGTCGACATGGTGCTGGACCAGGAAAAAGGTCCGCTGATTCTGGAGCTCAATGCCCGGCCGGGGTTGAATATCCAGATTGCCAATGATTGCGGCCTGACGTTGCGCACCCATGCCGTCGAGGCGCGGCTGGAAGAGCTGAAGGCACGCGGCGTGAGCGAAACCGTCGAAGAGCGTGTGGCGTTTGTGCAGGAGATGTTCGGGCATATTCCGCCGGTTGAGGGTTGATCCGAGACCGAGGCGCTGCCATCGCTGGCAAGCCAGCTCCCACAGGGTTTGCACCATTATTGTGGGAGCTGGCTTGCCAGCGATGGCGGCCTCACAGCCACCACAGCCCTCAACCTGCCAATCCCCGACATCCCCTCTAGGACCAAATCCCGCAGAGGACTACAATCGCCACCCCGCCTCGATGGCTGATCCAACCCGCCCATGCTGACCTGTTCCGTACACCCGCTGCCCTACCGCGCCAACCCCGCCGAATTCTTCGCGGCCATTCGTCATGCCCCTGGCGCCGTGCTGCTCGACAGCGGCCGCCCCAGCGCCGAGCGCGGGCGCTTTGACCTGCTCAGCGCCTGGCCACTGGAACAACTGACGGTTGCGTCTGACGAAAGTGGTGACGATTTCCTGCAACGCCTTCGCGACAACCTGACACGACTCGGCGAAGCGACGGTTCCTTTTGACCTGCCGTTTGCGGGCGGTTTGATCGGCTACCTGAGCTACGACTTCGGTCGTCATCTGGAAAACCTGCCGAGCCAGGCGCAGGACGACCTGCAGTTGCCGGATGCGCGTTTCGGTTTGTACGACTGGGCGCTGATCAGCGATCACCACCAGGCCACCAGCCAATTGGTGTTTCACCCGACGCTGATCGACAGCGAGCGTCAGCGCCTGATCCAATTGTTCAGCCAGCCAGCGCTGGAATCGGCCGAGCCTTTCAAACTGCAAGCGCTAATGGCGGCTGACCTGAGCGCTGACGAGTATCGCCAGGCGATCGAGCGTATTCAGCAATACATACAGGCCGGTGACTGCTATCAGGTCAACTTCGCCCAGCGTTTCCGCGCCGAGTGCCAAGGTGATCCGTGGACTGCGTACATGGCATTGCGGGCCGCATGCCCAACTCCGTTTTCCGGGTTCCAGACTTTGCCCGATGGCGGCGCGGTCCTGAGCTTGTCGCCGGAGCGCTTCGTCAAAATCAGCGATCGTCATGTGGAAACCCGCCCGATAAAAGGCACCCGCCCGCGTGGCCTGAGCGCTGCCGAAGATGCTGCGAACGCCGCCGAACTGCTGGCCAGTCCCAAGGATCGTGCGGAAAACCTGATGATCGTCGATCTGCTGCGCAACGATCTAGGTCGCACCTGCCGCACCGGTTCGGTCCGGGTTCCGGAACTGTTCAGTCTGGAAAGCTACCCGAACGTCCATCACCTGGTGAGCAGCGTGACCGGCGAACTGGCGGATGGCCGTGATGCGCTGGACCTGATCGCCGGCAGCTTTCCGGGCGGTTCGATTACCGGCGCACCGAAGATTCGCGCGATGCAAATCATCGATGAACTGGAGCCGACGCGACGCGGGTTGTATTGCGGTTCGTTGTTGTATCTGGACGTGCGCGGCGAGATGGACAGCTCCATCGCCATTCGCAGCTTGCTGGTCAAGGATGGGCAGGTGTGTTGCTGGGGTGGCGGCGGGATCGTTGCCGATTCCGAGTGGCAGTCGGAGTATCAGGAATCGATCACCAAGGTGAAGGTGCTGCTCGATACCCTGCAAAACCTCTAAAAGCATCGCCAGCAAGCCGGCTCCTACGGTATTGCGACGATCCTGTAGGAGCTGCCGAAGGCTGCGATCTTTTGATTTTGATTTTTAAGATCAAAAGATCGCAGCCTCGTTTCACTCGACAGCTCCTACAGGGGACCGGGTTTACAAGGTCAGGGCGCGGTTGGAAGCCTTGATAAATTCCTGCTTCAGCTCTTCAAAGGTGTGCACCGCCGGGAATTGCGGGAATTCGCGGATCACGTTATCCGGCGCGTGGAACAGAATCCCCGCATCCGCTTCGCCCAGCATCGTGGTGTCGTTGTAGGAATCACCCGCCGCTATCACTCGGTAGTAGAGACTCTTGAACGCCAATACTGACTGACGCTTGGGATCTTTCTGACGCAATTGATAGCTCGTCACTCGCCCGGCATCGTCGGTAATCAGACGATGGCAAAGCAAGGTCGGGAAGCCCAACTGGCGCATCAGCGGCTGGGAGAACTCGTAGAAGGTGTCCGACAGAATCACCACCTGGAAACGCTCACGCAGCCAGTTGACGAACTCGATAGCGCCGTCCAGCGGCTTGAGCGTGGCGATCACTTCCTGGATATCGGCGAGTTTGAGGCCATGCTCGTCGAGGATCCGCAGGCGCTGCTTCATCAGTACGTCATAGTCGGGAATGTCCCGGGTGGTGGCCCTGAGGGATTCGATCCCGGTTTTTTCGGCGAAGGCGATCCAGATTTCCGGGACCAGTACACCTTCAAGATCCAGACAGGCAATTTCCACAAGACACTCCCATTGGTATTGTTTATTGAGTCGAGCGAGCCCGAACTCTAGCGACTCCTCCCCCACCGCGCAACGCATCGAACGCCCCGGCCAGCGCAGCTTTTTGTTACCATCGGCCCCATATAGAGCGCCCAGCGCCACCGACCTGTAGGAAGCCGCCCTGATGAGCCCAACGTTCGACGTCGTGGAACTCGCCACGACCTATGCCAACAAATCCGCCCAGGACATTCTCAAACTCGCCTTCGCCGAGTTCGGCGATGACCTATGGATCTCTTTCAGCGGCGCCGAGGATGTGGTGCTGGTGGACATGGCCTGGAAGCTGAACAAGAACGTCAAAGTGTTCAGCCTCGACACCGGCCGTCTGCATCCCGAGACCTATCGCTTCATCGATCAGGTGCGCGAGCACTACAAGATCGACATCGAACTGGTGTCGCCGGACTACACCAAGCTCGAACCGTTCGTGAAGGAAAAAGGCCTGTTCAGTTTCTACAAGGATGGTCACGGCGAATGCTGCGGCATCCGCAAGATCGAGCCGCTGCGCCGCAAACTGTCGGGTGTGAAGGCCTGGGCTACCGGCCAGCGCCGCGACCAGAGCCCGGGCACCCGCAGCGCCGTCGCGGTGATGGAAATCGATACCGCGTTCTCCACCCCGGAACGCACACTGTACAAATTCAACCCGCTGGCGCAAATGACCAGCGAAGAGATCTGGGGCTACATCCGCATGCTGGAGCTGCCGTACAACAGCCTGCACGAGCGCGGCTTCATCAGCATCGGCTGCGAACCGTGCACCCGCCCGGTCCTGCCGAACCAGCACGAGCGTGAAGGTCGCTGGTGGTGGGAAGAAGCGACGCAGAAAGAATGCGGACTGCATGCGGGGAATATCATCAGCAAGTCCAAAGCCTGACCCCACGCCTGGCGATATCTCCCTGTAGGAGCCGGCTTGCCGGCTCCTACAGGGGATTTGTGAACGACGCAGATCCAGTGTGGGAGCTAGCCTGCTAGCGATGGCAACACCACGGTCTCAAACCATGCTCAAACCGCACTGAACCTCTGCCCCAACCCCCGCTCCGCAAATTGCTCAATAATGAAATCGACAAACGCCCGGGTCTTCCCCGGTAACAGTTTGTGCTCGGCGTAATAGATAGAAATGTTGCCGTCATCGACATACCAATCCGGCAACACCCGCTGCAACGTCCCTGCCTCCAGATAGCCCACGGCGAACGGCATGCTCACCAGCGCTATACCCAAACCCTGCGCCGCCGTGGCACAAGCCGCTTCCGAATCACTCATGGTCATCCGCGCCTTTAGCGTTAACGGACTGTGTTGCTGAGTGCGACTGGTCAACTGCCAGGAACGCACGCGACCGGTCTGCGGTGAACGAATGAGGATGCCATCGTGAGGCTTGAGATCGTCGGGCTCGACGATCTTCTCATGCGCCGCCAGGTAATCGGCGGAGGCCACCAGCACGCGATGCGCCGGAGTCAGTTTGCGCGCTACCACGCCTTGGGGCAGTTCGAATCCGCCACCTATTGCCGCATCGAACCCCTGGCCGATCAGGTCGACCTGACGGTTGTCGAAATGCCAGTCCGGACTGATCGCAGGAAAGCGCCGCAAAAACTCACCGAGCAATGGCACCACATACAAACGACCGAACACGGTACCCATGCTGACTTTCAACGTTCCTGCCGGGCGCCCCTCGGCGCTGGCCAGATTGGCCACGGCATTCTGGATCGTGTGCAGACTGGCACTGACCTCACTGAGAAACAGTTGCCCGGCCTCCGTGAGCGTCAGGCTGCGAGTACTGCGCTGAAACAGCCGTACACCCAGCCGCGCTTCAAGCTTGGCCACACTTTTACCCACCGCCGCCGGGGTCAGGCTCAAGCGCCGCGCGGCTTCGGCGAAGCTGCCGACCTCGGCACTGCGCACGAAGCATTCGATACTGCTGAAGGTTTCCATAAGCGCCACTATAAACTTTTGGTTTACACAGACTATCGCAATTACCGGCTACACAGCGTGTAATCCTGATTCGATACTAGGCTCCATCAACCGGGACATCTCGCCTCGGGACTTTGGAGATCGATATGACTACTCAAAACCTCAGCGGCAAAGTGGCTTTGATTCAGGGCGGCTCCCGCGGCATCGGCGCCGCCATCGTCAAACGCCTGGCTGCTGAAGGCGCGACGGTCGCCTTTACTTACGTCAGCTCAACGGCGAAGGCTGAAGAATTGCAAAACAGCATCATCGGCAATGGCGGAAAAGCCCTGGCCATCAAGGCTGACAGCGCCGACGCGGAAGCCATCCGCAGTGCCGTGAATGCGACGGTAGAAGCCTTTGGCCAACTGGATATCCTGGTCAACAACGCCGGCGTGCTGGCCGTCGCGCCGCTGGAAGATTTCAAACTCGAAGATTTCGACCAGACCCTGGCGATCAACGTACGCAGTGTGTTCATCGCTACCCAGGCTGCCGCCAAACACATGACCGAAGGCGGTCGCATCATTAACATCGGCAGTACCAACGCCGATCGCATGCCCTTCGCCGGTGGTGGCCCGTATGCCATGAGCAAGTCGGCACTGGTTGGCCTGACCAAGGGCCTGGCCCGCGATCTCGGACCGAAAGGCATCACCATCAACAACGTGCAACCGGGACCGGTCGACACCGACATGAACCCGGCCCACGGCGATTTCGCCGACAGCCTGATTCCGTTGATGGCGGTCGGACGTTATGGCAAGGCTGACGAGATCGCCAGTTTCGTCGCCTACCTTGTCAGTCCGGAGGCCGGCTACATCACTGGCGCAAGTTTGACCATCGACGGTGGTTTCGGCGCCTGATGGGTTAAACACCTTCCAACTGTAGGAGCGAGCCTGCTCGCGATAGCGATAGTTCAGACGACATTAACGTTGCCTGATACACCGCCTTCGTCGAAACGCCGTCCGGAACCGGCTCGCTCCTACATGTCTTTCGTCACGACCATTCAAGCGCTGGCAAGCCACAGGCACTCGGTCTGAAGGCCTTCAACGTACGAAGAATCCCATCGGCATGTGCGTACTTTTCATCCGCCATCGCCGCATCCGGAATCGCAATCGCCTTCATCCCCGCCGCTTTCGCCGCCGTCACACCAAACGGCGAATCCTCGAACACCAGGCAATCCTCGGGCGCGACACCCAGACGCCGCGCTGCGGTCAGGAAGATATCCGGCGCCGGTTTGGCCGCACCGACTTCTGGGTCATCGGCAGTGACAATGATGTCGAACAGCGCGAACCAGTCCCGGTGCAAAGTGGTTTTCTGGCCGAACGACTGGCTAGAAGAACTGGTGCCTACCGCGATTGGAATGTTGTTGGCCTTCAGATGCCTTACCAGTTCCTGTGCTCCAGGCATTGCCTGTGCTGTAGGAAAACGCTCGCGCATCAAGGGCTCGCGGATCACTAGAAACTCTTCGGCGGTTATTGGCAGATCCAGCGCCTCGACCACGTATCGCGCCAGATCGCCCGCACCACGACCGATGATGTTCTGCTTGATGCTCCAGTCGAAGGTCCGCCCGTAACGCCCGGCAATCAGGGAGGTGACCTCGGTGTAAATGCCCTCGGTGTCCAGCAGCAAACCGTCCATATCAAAAATCACGGCCTTGATCGGGCCGAACTCTTCCAGCGCTGCATTCATCGCGTCTGATCCGTTGTTGATGACATCCCAGGCGGCTCAGCTGCAGCCGGATCCGTGATTGATTAAAGGGTTCAGCAGCATAGCGAGCGCGGTTGGCGTAGAGCAACGGACAATTCCAGCTGCGGGCCAATCATTTAGCGATTCGCCCTACATCAAACACCTCCTTTCCCGACTTCTTTCTTCCCTGATCCCTTGCAGAGTTCGCTCACTCTTCACCTGAGCGAAAGACTGCGAATGTTTCTACCTGACAAGCTGCTGGCCCTGAACAACACCATCGGCTTGCTGGTGGTTGCCGCCATGGATCCGGAACATCCGGACATTGAAGCGCTGCTCGATGATTTCCGCCTCAGCCATAACGACCACAAGGCCTGGGCGGAGAACTTCTGGACCGGTGGAGCACTGGCTGTCGAGCAAGTGTTCAAGGTCGGAAATAACGTACGTCTCACCGCGCCACAGAATTCAACTGAAGTCAGTTCCACCGTCACGACGTGCCCCGCCAGCGGCCCGCTGACCCTGGTGCATATGTTTGAAGCCGCGGGCTTCGTTCCGATTGGCAATACACCGGTGATGCTCGAGCCGCTGATATCAGAAGGCCCGGATGGACCGAAGTTTGGCGCACCGATTCACGAAACCATTGGCCCCAGTGGAATCCTCGAGATCCCCGATTGCTGGCGCGGCCAGCGCTACCGCATCACCTTCTTTCCCAACGTATCCACTGCTCACGTCAAGGCGCTTTACGATTCTTACCAAGGTGTCATCCGCGAGTTGGAGGGCTGGTTGCGCAATGAGTGGGCGACCGAGTTTCAGCCGCAGTGGGTCGAGTTTTCCGAAGCAGGTTTCAGCGAACGCTACGGCATGCTGCAACGAGCCGACTGGCAGGGTTTCGAGCATTCGCTGCATGGTTTGTGGGATGACATTAAGCAGCTCTACGCGCTGATCTCCGACATGCAGGCTAACAGCTCGAAACTCCTTGAATACGTGACTCAGGCCGAACTTGAGACGCTGCTGAACGCGTCCTCAGAGGCCATTGCCAATGTATTGCTGGTACTGAGTGATGAGCCGCTGGTGTTCATTCATCTGGCTGCTTTCACCAGTTGGCTCAGGATGTTGCCGCCGCAGTACATCGCCGAAGTCGTGGCGGAAATTCGTACGGAGTTGTTGATCAGTTTCCTGCTGGCGTGCCTGACCGGTCCTACAGGATTGAAGCTCGGGATGAGCGCCAAGGTGCTGAACAAGGTCAAGTCCGAGCGTGCCCGACGTTGGCTCGCAGCGATGGGTTTGCGACTGAGCGAGCTCACTGCCCGCTCTGATCTGACCGCTCATGCGGGCGTGCTCAAACCGTTGATGGTCAATGCTCGAAACGCGCCGGTGAGACCGACGCCTGCGGTGCCGCTGCAAATAAGCGTCGCGGGGTCGGCGGATGTACTCGTAAACAATCCGCTTGCCATTGCTCGTAACAAGTCGGAAGCCATGACCCGTCTGAGCCGACAGGAACATCGGGAAGATGCCCCGGCTCAGGGGAAAAATCCCAACGGCGACAGCGCCGATTCGGCGGATCGCACGACCACCCATGGCTGTCCCGTGTCGATGGTC
>NZ_JSAK01000011.1:0-71475 GCF_000802965.1 Pseudomonas fluorescens
GTGTTCGCCGGCCCCTTACACTCCATTCTCAGAAAGCCACTTGGTCACCTCCTCAATTGCCGCACATATGGCGTGCTGGTTATGCAGGAGTAGTGTGAGTGCATCTGCTGTGGCTATGTTGGCTTCAGAGTTATCTGACATGGGTATCGTCCTTGAGTAACTGGCTTGGGAAGACTACCTGAACTCGCCGATGAATCGATCCACTTTTGCAGGTTCGCTGACGCCTGGGCAACTACACCATCCATTGCATTCGACCGAACCAACCATCTGCGCGGGATTTGACCCATCCCCTTAGCAAACAATGACGGGCTGTGAACGAACCAAAGCGGCCCTACGCACTGCGTTCGATCTGTGGGTAGAATCCCTCCTTTCAACCAGCACGCGCCAGGCGCAGGAAAAGGGAGAACGCCTTGAGCGTGAAGATTAGCTTCGACAATGAACTGGCAGTTGCCTGCATCCCTCTGGCCGATTGGGCTCCGCCGCTGGTCGAACACCTGGGACGCTACTTTGAGGTCCGCGAGGGCATACTTCGGCTGGACTACGCCCACCTGTCTGCCGAGAACACCAGCGTTACGTCCAATTGGCTAAGGATGTCACTAACCGATTGTGAGAACTTTGTGTTCGAATTCAAGTACGCCGCACGGCAGGGGCCCATAGCACTGACCCTCGCAATCCTCGGGCACGGATCCACCGGGATCAAGGGTTCATCGTCTATCCTGGACGAGAATGCCTATGAATCTGCCGAGGAGGCCTTCAGGAAGGACGTGCTTCAAGGCGACTCCTGGGCCTTGCGCGAAACCATCATGGCGGCGATCGCGCCCCGTGAGATATGGGTGAGCTGGCTGCTTGATGCCGATTCATCTGACCGGTCTCGCTTTTTGGACGATCAAGAGATCATGGCGGCGCTGGTGACCAGTACATCGAAGGATGATTGCATCGATAGCCTTCAACTAGTCGCCCCCCGTCACGGTAGGAATAGCTGGGCCTTCGAGCAGTTGGTCGAGCAGCATTGGCAGCATGTACGCGACTACTTGGAGACCCATGTCGGCTCTTCAGGCTCAGAAGTGCCTAATCTCGTCTTCTCGCTGTTTGCGAACTCGTCGACGGTGCAGACGTCCCGGTGGGCCTGTGAGCAGGTTCTTGAACGAGCCGATCCGACGGTCTTTCCTCAACTGGTCCAACATTGCCACACGATCGTGGCGGACGATGTGCGCAACCTGTTCCAGCGCTGGCACACTCGTCCGAAGACAGAGAAGAAAGACAACTTTAAGGAATGCGTTGCCAAAGCCTGCTCGACGCTTATTAGTTTGTTGGCGGACACCATGCCCTCGGATCTAGCGCTTGCCGTGGTCTGGCACGGGTTCGGGGACTCAGCGCGATCCGGCCAGCAAAGCGTTGCTGCAGGTCTAAGAGAATTGCCTTCCGGGGCGTGGGACCGAGAGGCAGTGTGGAGCCAACTAGGCCCTGCCGCCCGCGAGGCTTGGCGGCAGGATCTTTTCGACCAGGTGAGGGAGGAGCCAGAGCTGGCACAGGGTCTCCTCGATTTCGCCTGCCTTTGGCTCGAGCAGACGGCGTTTGCCGAAGTCGAGCCGGTGCTACTGCGATTGATGGACGATGAGGATCACTTGGCTTTTGCGAACCGGCTCGCTAGCGTTGGTCCAAGACAGAAGCAGCTAAGGGCCAAGGGGCTGGTGCGGTCCGGGCAAGGTGCACTGGACTTGGAGGCGCCGGTAGGCCAGGGCGAGGATGCCTATGTGCTACCCAGCGTCGGCGCACAAACCTGGCTGGGCGACCCATCCGTGGAGCGCCTCATCCATAGGGCTCTCAGCCAGATCGAGGAAGAGTTTTGCCGCGAGTTTCTGGCGACATGGGGAGAGGACGAGGAGGCCCATACGGCACGCCTCCTGGCCCTTACGAAGGGGGCAATTGACAACGCGAGCCGCCAGTTGCACCAGCTCTCGGCCACGACGCGGGGTACGTATCCGAGCCTATCGGTGAAGGTGCGCCAGCCTAGCAAGCGGGAGGAAGGGGCCAGCACGCCTGCCGGGGCTCCTCTGGGGGCGGATGTGCTGTTCCTGACCCGTATAGTGGACGAGGGCAAAACGGTGATCCAGCGGGCCACCCTTGTGCAGGTGAAAAAGCGCAGCGGCACTGTGTCGGGGAAGGGCTTCAGTTCGACCATAGGCATCGACCTGAAGCAATGCGAGGACATGCTCACGCAGTCAGAGCACGCCTACTACTTGTTCGCGACGCCGGCCTCGGCGCGCCGGACGCTTTGGGTTGCCCCGGCCCGGCTTGTCAGGAACTTGACCCAGCTGCACACGAGCAAGGCCTCGGTCGTGGCGACTCAGGTGCGGGACGCTAGCTGCTCCTATGCAGATTTTTTTCTTCACGACCTAGTGGGCCTGTGGGCTGGCGACGAAGATGAGGG
Source organism: Pseudomonas fluorescens (assembly GCF_000802965.1). GTDB lineage: Bacteria > Pseudomonadota > Gammaproteobacteria > Pseudomonadales > Pseudomonadaceae > Aquipseudomonas > Aquipseudomonas fluorescens_A. Next base: position 2,432 of record NZ_JSAK01000011.1, read on the forward strand.
CATCGTCGCCGTTGCCAACGGCAATCCCCGGCTTGGGCGAACGCCTCGCCACATCGTCGAGATCGAGGTTCGCCGCCAATCGGGTTGATGGTCCCGGCATTGGGCCGTGCTGCCAGTGCACTCCGCCCCGACTTCCATTGGCTCTAAGGAGTCGCGGGTTACGGCGGTGGAAATATCCATTTGTGACAATCTCCATGTCGGAGCCGTTCGGAGGCAAGCGCTCTGTATTGAGCGACTGCTGATTGTCGAACGTCTTGTGATGGGCGTAGCGGATGCTCGGACTGTAGTTGAGGAATGACTCAGTTCAGCCTTCTCCGGGCATTCAAATATGCAAAGTGATCTTCCGGTTTGGGTCAAAAGCGGTCCGCCGGGATTGACTGCTTATGGCCGTTCTCTGCCGATCTTGGCGACAATGCGTGCCTAGTCAAGCTCGACGCAATCGGTGGTCAGAACGAATGCAAAAGACTGGTCAGGTCGAACGCAAGCGGGTGTTCAAGTAGAGTGCAATTTCGCACTAATCCAATGAGTGGAGCAGTGCCTTCAATTTTCCTCAAACTGGTTTTAAGTGAAGCGTTTCGGGCGTACTGAGACGGTTAGGGGAGTGGTCTGTGCAGGTCCTGCAGTTGAGCCGTGAGCATGCGGATAGCGGCGGCGACGTGATGAAGCGTCAGGACTAGTCGAGCCAATCTCGGCACGCGGTTTGCTAGCTCTCGGGTTCGCAGCCTGCTGCCGGAATTCTAGGCGATTTGCCAGCATCTAACATGGCTTGTCAAAATGGCTCATTGATCCTTTCAGAGGCGCGTTTACATGCTGGGTTTTTTCACGCAGATCGAAGACACGGAGGAGGTGCGCCAAGGCGACATCATCCGCAAGGTGAATCCCACGAACGGGGAGACCGAGACGCTGGGGATCGTGATAACGGCCGATTGCGACATTGCTCAGCGCAAGGCGGGTAACCGCTATACGTGGCTGGAAATTGTGCCCATGACAGCCTATGTGGAAGGTCCCTGGGCTCAGGAGCAGCTGCGAAAGCTCTCGGAAAAGCGTTCCAAGGGAATGCTGGAATATCTGAACGGCCAGATCCGCAAACGGGATCTTGGTCTTACAGCGCTGACTCATGAGAACCTGGTGCTATGGCTGCGCAGTAAGTCTGCCGAAGAAATCTTGGAGAGCGTCACCGTCAAATCCCCTGCCGCAGATGACAAGCAGCTACGCAACCTACAGGCCTTCGCGCTGACGGTGAGCTCCGACGAAACCCAGACCGCTTTCAGCCGGTTGAAAGGCGCCTGGAACCTCTACGGTACAGACGAAAAAACCCAGCAGGACTACGTACGAGATGCCTTCAAGGACAGCGGTGGCTTCCAGGATTATTTCGTGCTCCCGGAGCTGCCTCGGCAGAGCGGTCTGGGTTTTGTGGTGATGCTGCGCTCTATGTGGTCCATTATGGCCTCAGACTTGTACTTCACCGAGCAGGATGCGCGCATCCATGACCACCCGGACGCATTCCATCGCGTAGGGCGCCTCAACGATGGCATACGTTTCTCGATCACACAAAAGCTCGCATTCTTGTTTTCCCGTATCGGTATGCCTACGACCTTCGAATCCGCCTGCGAGACGGCGACTGAGCTTACGGTCGAGGAATTCTTCAAGAAAAAAGTCCAGGAGGCATGACGATGACGACGACCGTATCCGCACTTGTAGTTGACCAGAAGGCGATCAGCATTCTGGACCGGGCGTTCGTAGAGGATGCTTGGCTGCAGAAGTTCGAAGTGCCACAGAACTCCGATGGGCTTCGCCGTGTGGAGGCGAATGGCATCGTCTACCTGCTATCCGAAAATGCCGAACTCGAAGACGGCTACCTGGTAATCAACACTGGTATTTTCGGGCCTGCTGCAGGCCTTGCCAGGCTATGCACCGCCTTTGAGCGAGTGATCCGTGTCGCGTTGCGCCACTTCGATCGCAGCATAGCTATCCCTATCCAGTGGCAGCCTTATCACGCCGGGTCTCGACTTTCGGTTTTCGCACAGGCTTCCCGAGCCGCCCTGCAGCGAATTTACTTTGATCAATCGCCGGACGGCACCGGCAATCTCTACGCGTTTGCTGTTACTAGCAACCCTGCTGAGTTGGATGGAGTGCCAGAAGACGATGCGCTGTATCAGCTCGCAATCGAAGGTATCCCCGATGCCCTACTGACCGACGCCCCTCCGCCTCCCCAAGTTGGTAACTTCGGAGTCCTACTGTCGGAGACCCTGGGTGTCCGGCTGGCGAGTGCGGGAACACTGGAGGAGTGGTATCTGCATCGTTTGAACCGTGAGCAACGTGAATTTGTCGATCGACCGCATGACCGGCCGGTGCGATTGCGTGGTGCAGCCGGTACCGGCAAGACACAATCGATGGTCGTGAAGTGCCTGCGCGATCTCTACGCTGACACAGACGGGAATAAAACCTTCGCTTTCCTTACCCACAGCTCAGCATTGGCCCACACAGTCGTGCGTGGCATGCTCCACGCACTTGACCCCACTGAACGCTGGACATCGTTGAAATGCTCCTACGAGCAGCCCAGGCTTTGGATCGGTACGATCTACGAGCTGGCACAGGAGAAGTTAGGTTACGAGAAAAAGGGCCTGAGGCCCTTGTCGCTGGACGGTCGTGAAGGGCGCGAATACCAGCGGATGCTCATTGAGCAGGCCATCGACCAGGTCCTGAAAGATGCTCGTATTGTTTTTGACCTTTTCCCCGGCTGTCCTGACTTCCAGAAGCGTTTGGTGAATCACGGGGCCGACGCCACACTCATTGACGAACTCATGAACGAGTTCGCCTGTGTGCTTGACCTGGAGTCGATCAAGAAGGACACCACCGAAGGCAACCGTTATGCGCGTGGGGGCTCTAGAGAGCTCTGGCAGATGGTTCTGCCCAACGAAGCCCACCGGCGCGTGGTGCTGGAGATTCATGACATCTACCGGGCGCTACTGCGTACTGAGCAGATGCTGAGCATGGACCAAATGATCGCCGACTTCGATCGGTACATTGGTACCCATGAATGGGGGGCGCTGCGGGATCGCGATGGCTTTGACCTGGTGTTCGTCGACGAATATCACTACTTTACCCGCGCCGAGGCCATGTTGCTGCACAACCTGTTCAAGACGCGGGCGCAGGTTTCCGGCCGATGGCCCTTACTCATGGCCTACGACATAAAGCAGGCCACAAACGACGTCGCCATCAGCGGTGGAATGGAGAGATTCCGTAACCCGGGCGTTGGGGAGTCTGTATTGACTGAGCTTAAGCAGGTCTACCGGTCAACGCCGCAGATCACCGCGCTCCTGCGCGACCTGGACGCCTCTTTCCCAGCCATGGATTTGGAGGGCGAGTACGCGACTTACGTGGCCGAGTCGCAGCAGGAAAATGGCGAAACGCCGACCCTGACCATATACGATACCGATATCAACTTGATCGACGGCGTCCTTGACCAGGCCATCCGCAGAGGGCGTAGCATTGACGGTGGCGGTAGCCAGGTGGCAGTGCTCTGCCTGAATGAGGCGCTATTCGACAAGATTCGTGTTGCCGGGCGGGTACGGGAAAGAGTCGTGGCGATAACCACCCGCGAAGACCTCAAGGAGTTACGCAACGCCAAGAACAAGTGCGTCTTCAGCATGCCAGAATTTGTGGCAGGGTTGCAGTTCGACACTGTATTCCTCATCCATTCGGATAGCGCGGACTATGACGAAGACCAAGGCCAGGGCTCGCGCCGCCGATACGTGTCACGCGTCTACCTCGGAGCCAGCCGGGCAGCGCGCAAGGTCCTGATATCGAGCTCTAAGGAGCACGGCGGGCCCAGCCAACTGTTGGCCGCCCCGCTGGCCAACGGAACGTTGCAGCGCGTTAACTGACGTTCCTCGAGCCGATATATTGTTGACAAGCAAAAGGGCCCGCTCGGGCCCTTTTGTTTTTTCTGGCGCGGTGTTGCAGTCAGTTCACCGAGTCCTTGAGGTTTTTGCCGGGCTTGAACGAGGGGACATTGGCGGCCGGGATCTTGATCGTTTTACCGGTTTGCGGGTTGCGACCGGTCCTGGCCGATCGCGCACGAACTGAGAAGGTGCCGAAGCCAACGAGCGGAACGTCATTCCCGCGCTATCGCGCGATCGGCTTCGGATTGACTCATGCTGGTGCGTTCGGCGACGTCGTTAATAACCAATTTTTCAAACATCTGATTCGCGTTGCATAAGTCACTGGCCGTTTGCCGGAGCGTGATGTGATGTTGTTGTGGCTGACTCAACCGACTGGTATTCGCGCCACCGAGCTGGCCTTGCTAGAGGTGGCTGACATGTTGTATCCCAGCGGTACCATAAAGCACGAGGTGTAATTGCGTGCAGCATCATTGGGCTGCAGACGCGCAATGTATACCTTACTCATGCACGTTGCCTTGCCGCACTCGATGCGTGGTTTGAAATGCGATTACAGCGCCGTTGGGGGCTTTCCGGCGCCGAGGAGTACCGTGGATTTCGCCCAGGATCAAAACTGCTCATGACACATGACGGACAGGCCTTAGAGCTCGAGTTCAAACATCGGCAGTTGGACGGCAGACCAGATGTTTATCGGGCCTGTGATGCCCTGCAGCAGAGGAGCACCAGACTTTACCGTCAGGCTGCTATCATTTGGCGCCCCCATCAGCGGTGTCGTCATATCCCCAGCGCAGGTTTTTTAGGTGCACCTCAGGTACTACACATAACAAGACAAAATGGGACGGACGAGTCTTGATTTCAGGGCTTAGGAAATGTGTTTTTCGTTGCACTTTGTCGGGATAACTCAAAGTGATACGCACCAATAAACTCGGGGCAGGTAGGGGGCGTCTGCTTAGAGGACATATCTCGAATGACTGGCAGCCTTACGAGCTGGACGCTCAATGGCTGCTGACTCGCGAAGGCGAATTTTGGGATTGCAAACTGGAAGGTGAACGCGAGTCCTACCCGGTGTTCCAAGGCGATGTGGTCGATTACATTCGGGACGAAATACTCGGTCGAGCCAACGACTGGAGCAATGAACGGGTTCGGCGCTACTTAGCGCGCCGTCATGAGGTGGATTGAGAGTAAACGCCATCCTTGGCGCTTCGCTCAGTCCAGAATCTCGCGACGAATCTTGTCCTGCTCTCGCAGCTCTTCGGCCAGGTCTCGCAGCAACGGCCTCATCCCGCCATCCCATGCATTGCGCGATGCAACAGCCTTACCCTCGGCGCTTCGCGGTCCGGTGCTTTGTTCCCAAGGTCGCCATTGCCGGATCAGCTTCGCCTGCCGTGCCCGTCGCTCGGGTGTCCAGCCGTTCGCCATGCTCAACCTCCAATAGTTCGTTCTGCGCTTTTTTGGTTTTCCGCGCGCGCGCGGGCTTCTCTTGGATGCCGTTGTTGACCTGGACCTGATTGCCGATGTTCGCCTGCTTCACGAAAGCGATCTGCTTGGGAGCTTTAAGTTCGCCCAGTGTCTGCAAGGTAGCCCTGGCCTGGTTCTGGGCCTTGAGTGCGAGACGCATGTAGGACTCCAGCCCGTCCATGTTTTTAGACGACAGTGCCCGACTCGCAAGATGCACGAATAGAGCATCCAGAGAGTGCGCTTGCGACACCAACATGTCTTCTGCTCGGGTCATGTCGCCGCGGTTGATTGCAGTCGTCTGTCGACCCAGTTCGAGGACAACCTCGGGGAACGGCGTCTTGCCGAGCAGGTTACTGCTGACAAGTAATGCGGCGTTCAGGCACTCCGGAGTCAGGTAATTGCGGGCATTGGCCTTTTCCTCATTCTCCTCAATTACAAACTTCACTTCCGGGGCATCGTTCATTTGCTCGCCTCCATCGGGGTGTTGGTATAACGCTGGCGCAGATCAACGCCAGACGCGCAGTAACGACCAATTGCCGCATAACAGTCAGGGCAACTCATCCAGTGGTTGTTGTACGCCGCAGCAGCATCTCGCCATGCCTTTGACGCCGTAGCGGCGGTGCGGATGATGTGCTGCGACTTAACTTCCTCCACGGCGTGGACCTCGACCGATTGCTCGACCCGCTGCGGCCGGCCGATCCACGCCGGGCTAGCGCGGATGATGTCGGCCACCAGCACGACGTCCGCATCGGCCAGCTCGACAAGGTCGTGTGACTCCAAATGCCCCTCTTCCAGCAGTACGGCAGGACAGGTCTCAAGCAGGCGTGCGACACGGGAAAGCCAGGCGCTCGACGGGACAGGATCGTTAGCGGCGTTCAGTGCGGCGATGATCTCGACCTTGTGTGCAGCCAGTTCGGCCTGCAGTTCTGCGGGCGGCTCGAAGTCAGCACGCAGTTTGAGACGACCCTCCTGACTGACCGCCATCTCGACGCCCGCCACGCTAGCACGGTGCATCAGCTCGGCGGCGCTCACAGCTCCCGCTCCCAAGGCTGTTCGCTACGCGTGTTTGCGAACGCAGGGAGCTGCGGATTCTGCGGATTCTGCGGAAGGCCTTGAAATTTCTTGGCTTCAGCGTGCGGAAGATCTGCGGAAGTTTGCGGAAGCTCTGCGGATGCTGGATGGGTTGCGCGGGGGAACCGTGCAATTTCCGCAACTTTCCGCATATCTTCCGCAGTCGTATAACCGCGCGGTTTCTGGGTTTCCGCAGAATCCGCAACTTCCGCAAGGGGGTTGATCCTGAATTGCTTGCCGTCGCTGCTCAGCAGGTGGTGATACTTCAACAAAACGGCCAGCACCTTGTCGCGCACCTTGGCCTTACGAACCGCAGGCGGCCCAGACTTGCCCAGATCATTGACATGAAACACTTGCCACTTTGCCGCGTGCTTAGGGTCGCGCAACCAGCTCATCAGTTCAGCGGCGCGCTTCAGCTCCGGATCAACCGCGCCTGCATCGATGTAGCGCGACCACTCGGAGAGGGAGTAGCGCGCCAGCATGCAAGCGCGGCGCATGCAGTCGGCATCGATATGCTTAACACCCTCAAAACAGCCGAGCACGGCAGCCAGGCGCAACGCCTGCTCGGCGCAGCGGGCGGCGAACTGCTTCAGGTCAGCGAACATTCCGAGCGGCCCGCGCTCGCGTTCGATCTCGTTGCGGAAGTCCACCCATACCTGTTTAGCCTCTTCATCAGGCGCCAGAACGGGCGGGGCGACCTCGCCGGTTTCTGGGTCGATATACTCCGGGCTGGCGGCGATCTTTTTAAGCCACGACCAGTACGTTTTCAGACGCGGGTCTGCGTAGGCGTTGCGCTTCAGCGAATCAACGGTGATCAAGCAGTTGCCGGCCAGACTATCCGGCGCGGCGAGCAGGAAGCGCGCAAGAAAGCCCTGCCCGACCAACAGAGGATTGCTCAGTGCCTCCTTCACGACCACCGATTGCACCATCAGGCGAATGCTCAGGCGGCGGTTGTCAGCCACGCCGGAGCCTTCCAGGTTGCTGCGCGAGCGGGTGCGCTCGAACTTCCCTGAGGAATAGACTGTAGTCAGGCCGCCGAGGGTCGCGGCCACGGTGTCAGCCTTGAGCGAGTGACCACAGAGCATTTGCCCGCCTTCGTCCGTGTCCCAGCTTGCAGCAGACTTGCCCCGGATGAAGTCACCGACCAACGGCTCGTAAGTCGCATCGCTGTATTGGGTCTTCGGGTCGGGCGGCAGCGGGTTTGCCGCCAGGAACTCTTCACGCGCCTTGCCTTTCAGGCCGGCAGCCATGGCCTCAATCTTGGCGCAGGCTTGGCGGTGGCGGGCACGCGCCTCCTTCTCCGCTTCGTCAATCGTCTTGAAGGCCAGCTCACGCGCGATCGACTTGCCCTCCCCCGAATCGAACAGCGACAGCATGAACAGCATGCAGGGCGCACCTTCCGGCTTACCCAGGGGGTGCCAAGCGTTGACACGCGTCTGCGCCAGATGCGTGATTGCGCCGACAATGCATTGCCCAGCGATGGCGGCAGGCACCATTGCATGCTCGACAATCGCCTCGACTGCGCCGCGAAGGATGTCGGGCAGAGCGTCCAAGGGATAGGGCGTCGGCGGCACGACGTCCGGCAGCAGCGGCTTAGGTGCCGACACTACCGGGGCCTGAACTTCGGTCATCAGGGAGTCGTTCATACCCGGCCCTCCCGCCAGACGGCCAAATCGTTGAAGTCGGAGAAATGCCGCGGCGCATCCTCCGGCCAGGCTGGCAGGACGTACCCGCAGCTGAGCATCGCAGCCGCATGGACGGCCGCCACCTTGCCCGTGTTGGGCTTGCCCTCGACTTCCTTGGCGCGGTCATCGTCGCCGCCGACGATCAGCACGGCATCGGGATAGCTGTGCTTCAGCTCTAAGCCAGCCGGCAGCAAATTGCCGGCGTTCATTGCAGCGGCGACCGGCTTGCCGGTCTGCTCGTGAAGCGTGGCAGCCGTGGCGATACCTTCGACGATGAACAGCTCGACGCCGGGCTCGATACGCCCGAACAGGCAATAGCAACCGGTGATCCGGCCACCCTGAAGGAAAAGCTTGTTGCCATTGACCTTGATGCGCTGAAGGCTTACCAATTCGCCGCGCCAGTAGATGGGAACCAGTAACTCGCTGCCGAGCTGGCGCAGATGGTGGGGTTTGATGCGCTTGCGGGCCAGGTACGGATGGTTGAGATCAGCCGGCCCGGCGAGTGCCCAGTCGCAACGTGCACGAGCGGCGGCCTGCTCCCACTTGGCCCGCATTTTTTCATCGTCTTGCTGCTTACGCTGCTCACACTGGCGGGCGTAACGCTGCCGCGCGACCTCCTCGGCGAGCAGGTCACGCTCGTGGTCATCTCCGAACGGCAGCCCCAGTTGCCCGGCGATAATGCGAGCGGCATCGATCTGCCGGCAGCCACGCAGGTAGGCCAGCAGCGAAACGAGGTCGCCACCTTTATCGCCGCTGGCGAAGTCGTGCCATTTGCCGGTGTGACAGTCGATGCTGAACGACCCGGGCGTGCGGTCACCGCGCACCGGATTGATTGCCCAATACTCTTTGCCCTTGCGAGTGCCATCCGGCAGCCAGTCGGCCAGCAGATTGTCGGCAGCGAGCAGAGCCGCATCAGCGATGCGCTGAAACTCAATATGGATCGGCATCAGTGCAAACCCGCCAGCGCCGACTTTCTTCAGGCCGAACGCTACCGCCCCGCGTTGATTCGTGGGTTGTTGGGTACGCATGGGTTACTCCTCCTGCGGGGTCAGGAAGTCACCGAACACCACGTATTCGGACGGAATGTTATCGCTGCAAATATAACCATCAAGCAGCGAGTGGATCTCGTCGTAGATGAAGCTCTGACGATCCTCGATACGGTGGCCGGTATTGGTCATCACCGCCCACAAGACCAGCCAGTACAGAGCGAACTGCGCCGTTGTAATCAGAAGGGGGAAGACGGATTCACCAAGGAGCAGGCGGTTGACCGGACTGACAATCTGGCCGCGGGTGCGGGTACGTAGCCGGCAAAGGGAGTGGTCGTTTTTCATTACTGGCGAACCCCCAATTGCTCGGCAATCCACGCCTCGACTTCCAGAGAATCCCAGCCGACCGCATGAGCGCCAGCGATGCGGCGGGATTTCGGGAAACGGCCATCCTTCATCAAATCGTAAATCGTGGTGCGACCCAGGCCGGTTTTAGCCTTCAACGTTGTCATGCGCCAGATACAGCGGGGAGATTGTACTGTTACGGTCATCGTCGTTATCTCTGGAGCCACCTCGTAGTGAAGCGGACGATGCCTAAACTATGTGAGCGAAACAGAGGGAGCTAAACCACTAAATCGGAGCATTTAATGGTTTAACCTTCGAAGCCATCCAGCAGGCCATGAAGCTCGGTATCGATAAGTTTCTCAGCGTCGTCTCGATGCTTCTCCAGTGCGCGATGTACTTGGCGCTCCGAAACCCCATAGCGGTCAGCGACATCGTTGCAGGCTGCTTCCCAGCCAAGCCCGTCTCTTATAAGGAGTACAACAGCTGCTGATAGGCCGAAGTCCCGCTCAATTTTGCTGGCGTCCTCTGGGCGTCCACGTCCTCGACGCAGTAGCAGCGTTGCATCCTCCTTACCGGCTGTTCGCTCCAAGGTTTGCTTGAAAACCTCCGTGATATAGCGCGTGAACACACTCGTGTCATATGGCAGACCAGCGGTCATTTGTTCGAGGAAGCACTCGATCAGGCATCGCTCTGCGTAAGTCTCGCCATCCAGCGCGCACAAAAGCCCCACTTCAAGGTCATCAGGTGTTGCGTCTGCCCACTTAGGTCCTTGTTGCTCTTGATTCAAATCGAGTTCGGTATGCTTAGTCATGGATTATTTTCCGAATCGGAACGACGTTATGTGCTGGTTGTTTGGTCGCGTAGTTTGCCCAATCGTCCATAAGGGCGCGACGCTTCTTGATGAAGTCGGATCGGGAGTAAGCAGCCTCGGTCTGATCGCGCTCATCGTGAGCCAAAGCCAGCTCGCAGATTTCTCGAGGATAGTTGGTGCACTCGTTTGCCCAGTCGCGAAAGCTCGCCCGGAAGCCATGTCGAGTAATATCGGCATGGTCGAGACTATGTAGCAGGTTGCGAATGGCGTTAGCGTGCATGACGCCGGTTTTTCCTTGGCCAGGGAATAGATATGGGCTGTCCTCAGTGATGGATGGCATCGACTGCAGCAGCTGGAGAAGCTCGACAACCTGGGGAGCTAGGGGAATATCGAAGGCTTGACGCATCTTCATGCGCTCGGCGGGCAGAGACCAGACACCACCCTGCAAATCAAATTCCGCCCAAGTGGCAAGCCGGACCATCTGCGCACGTGCGCCGGTCAGGATAAGCAGGCGAGCTGCCATGCCGGCGCGCGTCTCGCTCTGCACCAGCTTGACCATAAGCCCCGGTACGTCGCCCCAGTGCATAGCAGGAAAGTGCTGACGCTTGCGAGCCTTCTTCTTCTCAGCCTTACTTAGCAGATTATCCAGGTGTCCGCGCCAGCGCGCTGGATTGTCCCCATCGCGCAGGCGGCGGGCCTTGGCCGCGTCCAATACCTGTTCAATCTGACCGCGCACTTCATCGGCGGTACGGGTCTTGGTCGCCCAGATCGGCTGCAACACCTTCAAGACGTGCTCGACTTGAATGTCGCTGGTCGACAGCTTGCCGATAACGGGGAAGGCGTATAGCTCCAACTTTCGCAGCCAGCCTTTACGCCATTTCTCGGACCAGTCAGTGCCGTGGGCGTTCCGGTATTCGGTCGCCAACGTCTCGAAAGTCACACCTCGCGCCTGTGCCTGTCGTTCAGCTTCACGCTTGGCTTCTCGCTCGGCATCCCGGGTGGCAAGAGGATCACCTCCAGCAACCAAAACTTTTCGTTGATCTGCGGCCAGTTCGCGAGCCTTCGCAAGGGTAACGGTTGGATAAGGGCCTAAGCCCATCTCACGGCCTTTGCTCGCCAGTTTGTAACGGAAAATCCAGCTGGGTACTCCGGCTTTGCTTATCTGGAAATACAAACCATCGCCGTCGTTGGTTTTTCCTGCATCTCCAGATTTAACAAGTGATTCGATTGCCTTAATTGTCAGCTTGCCCATAAAGTCCCCATCATTCCGACCCACACCTTGACCCACACCTTAATCGCGGTTTACAGCGTTCGATGTCGGACATATCTGGACTGATAGTAGGCTTAAACCCTTGTAAAATCTAGACTTATAGAACACCCACGAAAAACCTCGGACCACAAAAATGCCGGCCACAAGCCGGCTTTTTAATGCCTGACAGAAACGTAATCCGGCAATGACACTCACGGATAACTAAACCCCTTAACCAACGTCAACTCCCCCACCGCTCGCATCGGCACCAGAAACGTCTCCATCTTCTCGCTCGGCGTGCCCTCCTCGGTTATCACCGTCACCTGCGCGGTGGTCAGCGGTTGAACCGCCTCTTCCTGCCCTTCTTCATCACTGCGATACCCGCCGCCAAAGTAATTCACATACACCAGATACTGACCCTTCATCGGCGCCGGCATGGCGAAGATTTCCGGGCCGTAACCGGTGGTCACGTCGACGTCGAGTGCAGCGCCATTGGGCGCGACGCGGTCGCCGTACCAGATGTGGGCACCGTCGGGGGTGATCAGGTGTAGATCCAGATCGGTGCCATCGCTGTCCCACGCCAGCAACACGCGCAATTTCGCCGGTGTTGAGCCACCGCTGGCATTTAAAAACTGAACACGACGGCGTTGTTGGCCATCGGGACTGCGGACTTCAACGCTGTTGCTGCCGTTGGGGAATGAAAACGGCCGATCAAAGCGGCCGGTCGGGTCGATTTTCAGCGGCATGCTGACACCGTTCACAATCAACCGACCGGGCTCTTCAGATTTAGGTACGGCTTTGATCTGCCCGGCGATGCGTGCGGTGTTGGCCTGCCCTGCCGGGGTGTTCACCGATGAAGCGGGGTAGTTGACGGTTTGGCGAAAACGTTCGCCTTCACCTTCGGGCGTGCCAGTACGCCAGCCGCCGGCAGGGGTATCCAGTTTGACGCTGTCGGCAGCCATTGCCGGCGATACCACGGCGAACGTGCAGAGCAACAACAAGACCGTCGGATAACGAAGTGTCATGGTCTATTCCAGCAAAAGTTGACGGGCGAGCCCTTCGATGTAGGTTTCATCCTGGCCGTTGGGGTGTGCTTCGAAGGCAAGGTGCAGGTATTCGTGAGTCAGGTCGAGGCGGTCTTGCAGCGAGAGCACGCCGCGCACGTAGATGCGCTGGCGTTCGCGATCGACATAGGGACGACCGAAGGTCAGGCGGCAGACGGCGAAGGTGCTGACTTCGTTGTAGCCGGTTTCGCTTTCCAGCCGTGGGCGCCAGCCACGGCGCTGCTTCTGCAGCCAGTCCTGGGCGGCGGGCAGTGCTTCGCAGGAGGCGACGGGATTGTCCCAGCGACTGAGGCTGGCGCGCGGGTAAGCGTGCAGGAGAATGGCGTCGTAGCGCTGACCGGCGTTGGCTTGCTCGACCGCTTGCTGCCAGGACAATTTGTCCGGGCCTGCTTGATCTGAATGGTAGGTGACGGTGCTGCCGGCCAACACCAGGTCGCTGGTCCACGCAGCAATGCGGCGGGCTTCTGCGGAGGCCGGGCGCGGGGCGACGCGCTGACGGCTGCTGCTGTCGTCGATGCTCAGGCAGTCGCCGTTGCGGGTGGCGTTTTGCAGGAGGTAGGTGCGGACTGCAACGGCCAGGGCTTTGGCAGCCTCGGCCGGTTCCGGTCTGGCTTCACGCTGGAGCACACGCGCGACGTACTCTTCGCGGTCCAGGCGGGCGACGAGCTTGTCATTCAACAAGAACAGCTCGCCGTCACTGTGGATATCGAGTTGATTGCCGTTGGTGAATTCGACGCGGTAATCGCCCTGTAATGGCCCGTCAGAAACCACACGATCTCCCGCTACAACGCGCCCGATCGGATAGCGGGAAAACAATCCGACTTCGACACAACGCCCCGTCTCCGCCGGCCAACCTGTCGGCAACACCGTTGCCAACGCCGCACCATAATGACGAAGCACCATTTGACTGGTGCCACGCCCACCGGCCCAGATTGGAGTGCCATCCGCCGTCCAACCGGCAAATCCGCCCTGACGTGACGATGGATCCTGATCCCCCAACCAGCTCCAGGTTTTCACCCGCAACCCGCCGCCCAGTTCGCCCACCACGTTGCCGTCGGCGGCATTGAGCACCACGTCCAGCAACACTCGCCGCGCCTGATCCTGCGCGGGCATCAATGCCAGCTCCCGTAACAATCCAGCCACCGACACGCGCGTCGAAGGCTGTAAAGATGGCAAATCCAGCAACCACTCCGGCGCCTGTCGCGCTTGCCAATAGCTGCGCCAGTCAGCACCGGTAATGCCCAAGCGTGCCGGCTCAAAGTACAAGCCGCACGACTTCACCAACGCCTGACCGCGCTCGATCTTGCCACCCGCGGTGCAGCAATAAACCTCTTCCTTCGACTGCCCGCGACATTCGTAAGGTGCCTCATGAGCCCCGGTATCCACCAGCCAAGCGTAAACGAACAACTTCCACAAACTGCCCAATGGCGCCTGCACATCAGCCGCCAACGGCTCGCGTGAAATCACCTGGGTCCGGCTCAACGACAGCAATTCACCTTTGAAACCCAGCCGCAGCGGCTCCTCCTGCGCCGTGGCCAGCGCAGGAATCAAACACAGCAGCCAACAGACCAGAGGCCGAAACATGTCAGTGGACCGTGACCTGACCGAGCGCCGGTTTCTGCTCCTGCGCCTGATGCTGTGGCGCGTACACCTGCGTGAAGCGCGCCGGTGGCAGGTTGAATTGACCCTTCTGCGAGAAACGCACCAGATGCCGCAAGCGCAACTCGCCGCTCAGCGCATCCACCGGCACGGCATAGGCCAGTTGCCCCGGCTCGAATCGTGCTTTCTCGAGCGCTGTCGGTTCGGTGCCGGCCTTGCCCATCAGCTTGATGCCCCACGTCGTGCGCTCGACATCCGCACCCGGTGGCAGCGGCACTTCGAGCATCCCGTAGCGCAGCGGTTTAGCGGCCTTGCTGGTGAGGATCACTTCGTCCAGATACAGGCTGTCGCTGGACAACGGCTGAGTGCCGACCGCTTCGAGTTTGAAGGTGAACGCTTCATCGCCCGGCACCAGACGCGACAAGCGACGGGTGATGGTCACGGCCATCGGATCAACCGACGGTTGCCGAGTCTGGAAGCTCAACGCGGCACGCAATGGACGCTCTTGCACCCCACTCAGCGACAACACCGCTGGCACCGCTGCAGCACCCTGCCATGTCCAATACAGCTCGCCGGTATCGCCGTATTTTTTCTTCCAGCCGTCACCCGGAGCGAGTGCGATGGTCGGTGAAGCCTGTTCGATGCTGCGTTGCAACCAGGTCAGTGCCAACGCACGTTCCAGCGTCGATTGCTGCGGCAGCAAGCGTTGCAGCAACGTTTGCGCTCGGGTCTGATCGAAGGCTTGCAGCGACAGATTCAGCGCTTCTGCAAACGGCTGGGAACTGACCGCCAATCGTTGTTGAGCGTCGGCCAGTTGCCGGTTGAACGCCTCCGGCAGAGTGACCTTCGATTGCCTGGCCAAAGATGCCGTCAACGTCCGGGCAGCGGCAAGACCCAGCGCTGAATCCGGATCGCTCATGACGAGGCTGTCTTCGCCGTCTTCCATCAGATTCGCCGCGTTGCCCTCGCCTGCTTTCGCCAGATCCGCCACCAGCCCGCTGAGCAAAGTGTTCACCGGCAATTGCATCTGTTTGGCGAACGACAGGATCAGCGCCCGCTGCAACAGCGGCGTGTTTTTCGCCTGTTTCGCATAGACCTCCAGCACCCGCTGCCAATGCTCCGGCGGCAGGCTCAGCTCCAGCACTTTGCTGGCGTGCCAGTCGGCGTAATAAGCGTACGCGGTGAGAAACGCATCGGGCTCACCGTCCATGCCCCACCACGTGAAACTCGCCGACGGCCCGGCCATTTGCACCAGACGCAAGCGGCTGTTCTGCATGATCAGGCGCAAGCGGTCGCGGATCTGCGGGTTCGACGACAAGGCTGGATAAGCGATGCTCAAGGGCAGTAAACGACTGGCGGTTTGCTCGACGCCGCCATAGGGGTAGCTCAGCAGATCATCGAGCGCCGAGCGGAACAACGCTTGCGGACTGTCATCCAGACGCAGACGAATATCCGTCGCGTCCGCCGGCAAGGTCAGCGGTGTATCGCCAGTGGCAACGTCCAGGCTTTGGTTTTGCGTGACCTGCCAACCTTCGCCGGTCGCGGTCAGGTGCACGGTCAGGGCATCGGCGGTTTTGCCGTCCTCTACCAATTCCGCCGTCCACTCGCCATTGGTCAACGCAAACGCCGGCAGAGGAATGTAGTTGATGCCGCTGTTGAGCGTGACGGGAACCCGTTGTTCGCTGCCTGCGTAATGAATCACCAGCTCAGCCTTGACCGGGTTTTGCGCCTGACTGAACGCGAACACGCCGAGATCCGGTTTGTCGCCCGTGCGGAATTTACTCGGCCCGCTCCACTTCAGGTACAGCGGTTTTTCCGAACGCACGAACTGCTTTTTCTGCCCGACCTGACCGTCATCGGCGATCGCCCGCGCAGTGATGCGCCAGCGGGTCAACGAGTCGGGCATCTTGAAGGTGAAACGGGTTTTGCCATTGGCGTCGGTCAGCAATTCCGGCTGCCATGCAGCGGTGTCGACGTCTTCGCGACGCGGCCGCTCCAGTACCTTTACGCCGCGCTCGCTGCGGTTGGCTTTGCCCGGCGCACCAGGGCTGCCCGGCAGCGCCACGTCGTAGCTGATGAACGACAGACTGGCGCTGGTGCGCACGTTGTTGCGGCGCGGATGATAGAAGAACTGGTCGATGGTCGGCGCGACCTCCGGTTGCAACGCGTAAACCATTTCGTCGACCACGCTGACCGTCAGGTGCGCCGGAATCGGTTTGCCGGCGAATTGCGTGCTCAGGTCCACCGACACGGTGTCGCCGGGTTGATAGGTCTCTTTATCGGTCGCGATGGCTACGTCGATTTGCGGCGTGATCACCTTGATACCGGCGTTCTGGAAGCTGTACTGACCGCCCTTGGTGTACAGCACCGAGAACGTCAGGTTCGGCGCAAAACTGTTCTTCACCGCAATGCGCGCGCGGTATTGGGTGTCGCTGAGTTTTTCCATCTTCAGCCAGTCGCCGCCCTTGGACAGCAGCGCGGTGGCCTCGACCTTGTCGCGTTCCAGTGACAGCAGTGCATCGCTGATCGGCTCGGGGAAGGTGATCAGCGCCAGCGCTTCATCGCCGGCCTCGTACTCGGGTTTGTCGAGGACGATTTCCACCGTGCCGGGCACTGCTTTGACGCCGTCGCCGGTTACTGAATGACCGGTGGCGCCGAGGGTACGGCCATGGTCATCCTTGAGCGTCAGGTTGTAGGTGCCGGGACGATCGAAGGCCAGTGTGAAGGCCTTATCGGTGGCGGCCAGTTTGCCTTCGCCGGCGCTCTGATCTTCCAGGCGTACCCAGCCGTAGCTGCTCGGCGTAACCGCTTGATTCTCACCTTCGCCGACGTAGCTGAACGCCACTTTGTCGCCCACCGCACTGAAGCGCTGCGGCGCACTCAAGCGGAAATTCGCCGCACCGCGATCGATGAGGATTTCCTTGGTGGTCTTGACCCGATACGCCGCGCCATCGCTGGCGAATACGGTGAGCATGTAGCGGCTCGGGTTCTCCGCGGCCGGCAGGTCGAGGGTCGCATTGCCCTTGGCGTCGGTAGTGAGTTCAGTGCTGGTCAGTTCCACCGGGAATTGCCCGAGGTATTGCAGCTCGTTGTCGACCATCGACAGTTGCTGGGCGCGCAGGCTCAGGCTCAACTTGGCGTTGGCCACCGGTTTACCGTCCGGATAGAGCAGCACCAGATTGCCCTTCACCGGCTCGCCGGTGCGGTAATCCTGCTTGGCCAGGTTCAGCGAGATTTCGAAGTGCGGCTTGATGTACTCGGCCACGCGGAAGGCGCTGCTGTAGACCTGATCTTTGTAGCTGAAGCGCAACTCATAACCGCCGGCTATCGCATTGTCCGGCAACTGGAAACGACCTTGAGTACCGGCCTTGGAATCGAGTTTCAGCGCCAACGATTGCAGCGCCGTGCCGGTCGCATCCAGCACCGTGCCATTGACGTCGGCAGCCGTTGGCTGCACCGAATCGCGGGCATTCTTGAACTCGCGGCCGACGATTTTCAGCGACACCCAATCCCCCGGCCGATACAGCGGCCGGTCGGTGAAGGCATAGAGTTTGGTGTCGTAGATTTCGCTGTCGTAGTAGAAGTTTTCCGAGACGAAAACACCGCCCTCTTCGTCTTCGCCGATCACGAACGAGCGCTCGGGGCTCACGTGTTTCAGACGCAGCAAACCATCGGTATCGGTGGCGCCGCTGCTCATCACGCCGAGGCCATCGGTCCACAGCACATTGACCTTGGGCACCGAACTGCCTTCGTGTTTGCGCGCGGCCCACACCAGCAATTCATCGCCGGCAATCTTGCTCACGGCCACGGTGTTGGAGACGAAGACCATGGTGGTCGCGCGGTACTTGCCGATCAGCGCTTCCACCAAGTACAGACCCGGTTTCAGGTTGCCCAACGGGATGTAGACGTTACCCGGCGCGACGCTGACGAACTCACTGGAAGAACCGGCGAGGTTCACGCCTTCGGGCGGCTGGATCGGCTTCGCTTGCCACAGCGGATAGCGAAACTGGCTGACCACCGGCAGGCCCGGAATCAGTGCGAATTGCGGTTGCGCGTCATAGGGCGTTGGCGCGACCATGGCGGCGCCCATCTTCAGTTCCGGTACTTCCTCGGTGACCTGTTTGCGCGACTCGTAGTTGAACGCCCGCTGCATCACGCGACGGGATTTGCGATACCAGTTGTCCCACAAGTACGCGAGCGTGTTCGACAGCCCTTCACCCTTGAACTGGCCGTCACTCACTACGCGGTGCAGGTTCTTCTGGCGCTTGAGGAAGTCCAGCGGCTTGTCGATTCGATACACCCGAATGTCGGCGCCGCCGTAGGGTTCCATGCGGAACCGGCGATAGTCGCGACCCGGTGCTTCAAGTCGCACCATCGCCTGTTCGTCGCTGGCAAAACTGCTGTCTGCCAGCAGGAAAAAACTTTCACCGGCCACCGGCGTATAGCCACTCGGCTCGACCGTGTCTTCGGCATGGACCGTCGACAAAGGCAGCAGCACTACCAACAGCAGAGGCAGGAAACGCAACATGCGGGCACCGATCATTGGGCGAGAAAATTCAGTCGATAGACGCCGATGAAGTTGGGGTTGGCTGCATCGGGTATCCATCGGGTGTCCTTCCATGTCATGAGTTGTTGCAGGCTTGCGGAGCGCATGCCGTTGTCGGTGGGTGTGGTGGTGCCGGTGTGATAGGCGATGTAGCGGCCCATCCAGATCATCAGGTGCTGGTCGTCGCCCTGATCGAAAAACATGAGGTCGCCAGGTCTCGCTTGAGACACATCGCGGCTGACCAGCTGGCTATTGAACTGGATCAATTTGATCGCGTTGACGTACGGCCCGACCTTGCCGCCGCCCTGCTGCCATTGCTGGGCGAGGCCGCGCTGGGCATCGCTCAGTTGCAGATCCGGCGGCAGGTAGCGATTGGACAGGCCATTGCTGCGCAGCCATTTTTCGTCATGGACTTTCAGCGCTTCGTTGGCGGCAAAACGCACCAGCCCCGCGCAGTCCTGCTGATACCAGCGCGGGCTCGGGCCCTGGCTCAGTTGCTCTTGGGCGATGCGCACGAACCAGGCGCGGAATACCTGGGATTGCTGCGGGTCGAGCGCTGGTGTTTCCATGGCGAACGCGCGACTGCCCAGCAGCAATGCCAGCAGGCCGAGGCTTCGGATCAGTGCCGTCACAGCGCTTTCCACTCCAGCGGCAACCATTGCCAATGACCATCCGGCTCGCTGCCTTCGGGGAGTGTCAGGGCGTATTTTCCGTAACCGCCAAGCTTGCGCAATTTCGGGATCAGGTAGGTTTGCGCGGCGTTGTAGAACACCGGCTCCATGTCCTGCGGCAGGCTGTCGAGGGTTTCCTGCTGCATCAGTTGCGCCATGGAATCCGGACCGAAGTAGACCGGCATCAGCAGGTCTTTGGGCACCACATCGGCCATTGGCGGGAAGCGTTTGTCGAGGGTGCCGAGGGCCTTGTCCACAAGCCTGTCGTCGAGGGAAAACAGCAGCGTCGAACCGTGACGCGCCAGGCTCACACGCATGAAAGCCTTGCCGGTAATTGCGTCAGGACTCTCGGCGTCCTTGGCTTTGTAAGGGCCGAAGTTGGAACTGACCTGACGCTGCCATTGGTGAGTTTCGCCTTCCTGTTTCTCGACCACGGGAAACGCATGCTCATCGACCTTGGCTTCATAGGCACCCACCATCGAGCCAAACAACTTGCCCAGATCGCCATCGAGTTTGGCGCTGTCCTTGTCATTCAGGCTGGCCACCAGCAGCGGCGTATACAGCCGCGAATCGGCGTACCAGCACAGACCGGCAGCACCGGCCATGTGATCGGTGAGCGCCTGGGCCACGGTTTCTTCGGCGCCGAGTTTCACCAGCAGCGGCTTCTGTTGTTCGGCGGCCAGCGGCAGGGCCACGCAAGCGCTGGCGCCCATCGGCATGGCTTGCCAGATTGGCTTGAAATCGAAGTCCGGTTGATCGTCCAGTTCATCCATGGCGAGGAAGCTGTGCCAGCCTTTGTCGTCCATGTCGAAACGCAAGCCAGCGAAGTTCGGGATGAAGCGCTGGTAACCCATCGCCAACACACTGGCATTGACCGAGAGCCGTTGCCTCACCTCAGGCGTGCGAGGTTGCAGACCGAAGGCTTCGGGGAACAATTTGTCGCCGTTGAGCAGTGCGGCGATGGCTTGGGTCGAGACGCCGCCCGACTCCTGCGTCGCGCCACTTTGCGGATCGTAAAGTCTGGTCGGGTTCGACAGCACCACCAGTTTGTCGCCATGGGAGGCGAACAGCAGTGCCTTGCTGGCGTTGTAGGTGAGTTGATAGAGCGCCACGTCATCGGCGCCGACTTTCACGTCCGCGATTTTGCTCAGCTGCGAATCATCCAGCGCCACTTTCGCCAGCGGCTCCAAGACTTTGGCCAGCCCACCGCGATCCATCACCAGCAGGAAATCCTTGAGCCGGCCATCCGCCCCGCGCCACAGCGCCACGTCCGCCGGTTGATCGAATAGCTGCTCGATCAAGCTGTCCTGCAGCTTCAGGTCATGCTCGTAAATGATCCGCCGCAGACTGCCAATCAGCCCGAGGCGATCGGCATGGGTTTCGTAATAGAAGACGAAATCCTCAGTCAGGGTTTCCTTGAGGAACGGCACCGCCAACAGGTCCTTGGGCAATTGGCTCAAGGAGTGGGTTTCGAGCAAGCCATCGGGGCGGCTCATGCCGAGTTTTTCCGCCGCCAGTTGCGGAGCGGGTGCCTTGCTTTTTTGCATGAACCAGCCCATGCCAGCAGCCACGCCTGCCACCAGACACAACCCTGCCACGATGGCCGGCCAGCGGCGGGACGGCTTGGCGCTCGGTGTTTCGGCAGCCGGGGAAACAGTGTTATCGCTCATTTCACAAAACCCGATGTCATCCGTGGTGCGGGATGCTTAATAGTTGAAAGTCTTGACCAGCAGCAGATCACCGATCGCGCGCAGGGGCACGGTGAAGGTTTCGCGTTTTTCGTCGACGGTGTTTTCGTTGAGGACCAGGTTGATTTGCGAGGTGATCACCTCGTTCTGGTTGCTGGTCTCATCGAAGTTATAGCCGCCGCTGCCGAAGTTGCCCCAATAGTTGACGTAAACCAGATAGGTGCCATGCAACGGCGCGGTCATGGTGAACATTTCCGGGCCGGGTCCGTCGACGCCGTCCGGATCGAGGCCACCTCCGTTGGTCAGCGCCGAGTGAGCCCAGAACGCGTGTTGGCCGTCCGGGGTAACGATGTGCAGGTCGAGCTCGGCCTTGGGGTCATCCCAGCCCAGCACCACGCGAATCCGCGCCGGCGTGCGCAGGTTGTTGGCTTCATAAAATTGAACGCGCTTGAGCGACTGGCCTTCGCCACTGCGTACTTCGACACTGTTCGAACCGGCACCGAACGCGTACGGCCGGGCGAAACGCCCCTGGTCGTCGGTGTACAGGTTCAAGGGATTGCCGTTGACCGCCAATGTGTGCGGCCCGCGCTGATTGCCAATGGCCTTGAGCTGGCCCTGGATCATCGTGCGATTACGCTGCACGCCCCGGTCGATGGGTGGCGTGGGATAGGCGACTTGCGGGTTTTCCGTGCGGTCCAGCAAGCCGTTGTAGCGCCAGCCGCCTACCGGTTCCGATAATTCGGCACTCGGCGCGGCCAGAACCGGCATGCAAGCCAACCCGATCAGCAGCAAAAGAAATGAGCGCATGTGATGCCTCCTGCCATGCCTGACGAAACCTTGCGCCTGATCCTAGGCGCGTTGCAGATGCGAAGACTGCGTTTCGTCTGAAAGACCCATGACTGTCGGGTCGTATTGGCCGCGAAGGTTAGACGCTGCGGCGGTTCCTCACAATCAGATACATCTGAAAATGCGTTGGCAATCACGTCGCGACTGGACTGTGAGCCGAATAAGCCGCATATTCGGCTCGCTATATGAGCCGAATAGCCATTCTAATTGGCTTACTCAATTCGAGGTTAGCGATCTCAATGGCACCTTTTTGGATCTGGCAGCAGCCCGATTGGCCGAATTTCACTTGGCACGCCGAACAATTGGCGCCGCTTCTGCGCAACTGCGTTCAGGCACAAGGTCGATTGATGGGCATGGCCAGTTCCGTGGGGACTTCGCTCAGCGCCCAGAGTGAGCTGGACGCATTGCTGCAAAACATTGTCACCTCGTCCGCGATTGAAGGTGAGCAATTGAACGTCGGCTCAGTACGTTCTTCATTGGCGCGCCGCTTGGGGCTGGAGCTGACCGACGGCAATACCGTCAGCCAGCGCAGCGAAGGCCTTGCGCAGTTGATGCTCGATGCGACGCAACAGTTCGCCCAGCCACTGACGCTGGAACGATTGCTCGATTGGCACGAGTGGTTGTTTTCCGATCAAGACACCGACCTCGCCACCCGGCGCATCCGAGTGGGCGCATTGCGCGGCGATGACCCAGTGCAAGTGGTGTCCGGTCGGCTAGACAGGCCGACCGTTCACTTCGAAGCGCCGCCGCGCCAGGGGCTTGAGCGTCAACTCGAGAGATTTCTCAGCTGGTTCGACAGTAGCCGAAATCTGGCGGGGCTCGATCCGCTGCTGCGGGCCGGGATCGCGCATTTCTGGTTCGTCACGCTGCACCCTTTCGATGACGGCAATGGTCGACTGACGCGCACAATCACCGACCTTGCACTGGCCCAGGGCGAGGATCAGGCGATCCGTTTCTACGCCATGTCGTCGAGCATCCTGGAAGATCGCTCCGGCTATTACCGCATACTGGAAAACAGTCAGAAATCTACCCTGGACATCACTCAATGGCTGGAGTGGTTTCTACAGACCTTGCTACGCAGCTTGCAGCAGGCCATGGCTCGGATCGAATCGGTGTTGGGCAAAGCGCGATTCTGGCAGGCGCATCGGGAGTCTGAACTGTCGACTGAACAGACCAAGGTACTCAGTCGCCTACTGGATGGCGGGGAGCGCGGATTCGAAGACGGGATCAGCGCGTCTCAGTATCAAGCCGTGGCAAAGGTATCTAAAGCGACCGCAACCCGTCATCTGGCCGAACTGCTGGATAAGGGCTGCCTGCAACGCCTGCCCGGTGGCGGTCGCAGTACTCGCTACCGAATTCACTATCCATATGACTCAACACCATAATCCCGGTCAACGCTGAACCCTGTGGCGAGGGAGCTTGCTCCCGCGCGGCTGCGAAGCAGTCGCAAAACCATTGCATGCGGCATGTCAGCTAAAACTGTTGTGCCCTTTTGGGGCCCCTGCGCAACCCAGCGGGAGCAAGCTCCCTCGCCACAGGGTTTAGCTGCCAAATCACCCCGCTCATTTGCCCATAAACCCCATGTCTGCTAGTGTCGCGCCGGTTTAACGTCAACCGGAAATCGCCGCCATGGCCCGCAAAAAAGCTGCACTGGATTTCGAACAATCCCTCGCTGACCTGCAAACGCTGGTCGAGCGTCTGGAGAATGGTGAATTGTCGCTGGAAGACTCGTTGACCGCTTTCGAGCAGGGCATCGGTCTGACCCGCGATTGCCAGGCGGCGCTGGCCCAGGCCGAGCAAAAGGTTCAGGTGCTGCTCGAACGTGATGGCGAGTTGGCCGAGGAACCCTTCGACGCGGACCAGCCAGAATGATTGCAGCGTATTCGGCGACCAGCCAGGCCCGGGTCAATGCGGCGCTGGAAACCCTGTTCACCGCCCCGAGCCCTGAGCTGGCGCGGTTGTACGAAGCCATGCGTTACAGCGTGATGAACGGCGGCAAGCGCGTTCGTCCATTGCTGGCCTACGCGGCCTGCGAAGCGCTGGGTGGCAAGCCCGAGCAAGCCAACGGCGCAGCCTGCGCCGTAGAGCTGATCCACGCCTACTCGCTGGTGCACGACGATTTGCCGGCCATGGATGATGACGATTTACGTCGCGGCCAGCCGACCACCCACAAGAAATTCGATGAAGCCTGCGCGATCCTCGCCGGCGACGGCTTGCAGAGCCTGGCGTTCAGCGCCCTGCTCGACTCGCGCCTGAGCAATGCCGATGCAGAGATTCGCCTGCAAATGGTCAGCGCTCTGGCGCTGGCGGCCGGCCCGGCGGGCATGGTTGGCGGTCAAGCGATCGACCTCGGTTCGGTCGGTCTGAAGCTCGATCAGAAAGCCCTCGAATACATGCACAGGCACAAAACCGGCGCGCTGATCGAGGCCAGCGTCAAACTCGGCGCCCTGGCCAGCGGCCGTGCCGAGAAAGATGAACTGAAATCCTTGCAGAGTTATGCACAGGCCATCGGCCTGGCATTTCAGGTCCAGGACGACATTCTTGACGTCGAAAGCGATACCGAAACCCTTGGCAAACGCCAGGGCGCCGACATCGCCCGCGACAAGCCGACCTACCCGGCCCTGCTTGGTCTCGACGCCGCCAAGGCCTACGCCCTGGAACTGCGTGACCAGGCCCTGCACGCGCTGCGACCGTTTGACGCGGCGGCCGAGCCGTTGCGTGATCTGGCCCGGTATATCGTCGAGCGCCGCAGCTGACGGCGTATCCGCCAAAAAAGACCAACGCGTGGGCAGGGGCCGATGCATCAGGTAAACTGCCGCATCTTTTATACCTATAACGATTCGCCTGATGCCCACGACGTTTCATGAGATTCCCCGCAAGCGCCCGACCACGCCCCTGCTCGACCGCGCGAACACGCCGGACGGCCTGCGCCGGTTAGGCGAAGCCGAGCTGGAAACCCTGGCCGATGAGTTGCGCCTGGAATTGCTCTACACGGTCGGTCAGACCGGTGGGCATTTTGGTGCCGGCCTGGGCGTGATCGAGCTGACCATCGCGCTGCATTACGTCTTCGACACCCCGGACGACCGGCTGGTGTGGGACGTGGGTCATCAGGCTTATCCGCACAAGATCCTCACCGGTCGTCGCGACCGCATGGGCACCCTGCGCCAGAAGGACGGCATTGCCGCCTTCCCGCGTCGCTCCGAGAGCGAGTACGACACCTTTGGCGTCGGCCACTCCAGCACTTCGATCAGTGCCGCGCTGGGCATGGCGATTGCCGCCCGCCTGCAAAACAGTGATCGCAAGGCGATTGCGGTGATCGGCGACGGCGCGTTGACCGCCGGCATGGCCTTCGAGGCGCTGAACCATGCGCCGGAAGTGAATGCCAACATGCTGGTGATCCTCAACGACAACGACATGTCGATCTCGCGCAACGTCGGCGGGCTGTCGAACTATCTGGCGAAAATCCTTTCCAGCCGCACCTACGCGAGCATGCGCGAGGGCAGCAAAAAAGTGCTGTCGCGCCTGCCCGGTGCCTGGGAAATCGCCCGTCGTACCGAAGAATATGCCAAAGGCATGCTGGTTCCCGGCACGCTGTTCGAAGAGCTGGGCTGGAACTACATCGGCCCGATCGATGGCCACGACCTGCCGACCCTGATCGCCACCCTGCGCAACATGCGCGATCTGAAAGGCCCGCAGTTCCTGCACATCGTCACCAAGAAAGGCAAAGGCTTCGCCCCGGCGGAAGTCGACCCGATCGGTTACCACGCCATCACCAAACTCGAACCACTGGATGCTCCTGCCGCCGCGCCGAAAAAAGCCAGCGGTCCGAAGTATTCCGGCGTGTTCGGCGAATGGCTGTGCGACATGGCCGCGGCTGATCCGCGTCTGGTCGGGATTACCCCGGCGATGAAGGAAGGCTCCGACCTGGTGGCCTTCAGCGAACGCTTCCCGCTGCGCTACTTTGACGTGGCGATTGCCGAGCAGCACGCAGTGACCCTCGCCGCCGGCATGGCCTGCGAAGGCGCGAAACCGGTAGTGGCGATCTATTCGACCTTCCTGCAACGCGGTTACGACCAGTTGGTGCATGACGTCGCTGTGCAAAACCTCGACGTGCTGTTCGCCATTGATCGCGCCGGCCTGGTGGGTGAAGACGGCCCGACCCACGCTGGCAGCTTCGATTTGTCGTTCCTGCGTTGTATCCCCGGCATGCTGGTGATGACCCCGAGCGACGAAAACGAACTGCGCAAAATGCTCACCACCGGCCATCTGTACGAAGGTCCGGCGGCTGTGCGTTATCCGCGTGGCAACGGCCCGAATGCGACCATCGAGAAAGACCTCGAGCCAATCGAGATCGGCAAGGGTGTGGTGCGTCGTCAGGGCAACAAAGTCGCCCTGCTGGTGTTCGGCGTGCAACTGGCCGAAGCGCTGAAAGTCGCCGAGACGCTGGATGCCACCGTGGTCGACATGCGTTTCGTCAAACCCCTCGACGAAGAACTGGTACGCAAAATCGCCGCCAGTCACGAGTTGCTGGTGACCGTCGAAGAAAACGCGATCATGGGCGGTGCCGGTGGAGCGGTCAGTGAGTTCCTCGCTCGCGAGAATATTCTCAAGTCGATGCTGCACCTGGGCTTGCCGGACATCTACGTCGAACACGCCAAGCCTGCGCAGATGCTGGCCGAGTGCGGGCTGGATGAGGCCGGGATCGAGGCATCGATCCGCGCGCGCCTGCAACTGCTCAACCTGTAACCCGATCTCACCCCTGTAGGAGCCGGCTTGCTGGCGATGGCGTTTTCAAGGACGCCATCGCCAGCAAGCCGGCTCCTACAGGGACTGTGTACTCCTTCGCTTTCACGAATAAATTATGAAACTCTCTCGCCTCGCCCTGACGCTGACTCTTCTGCCGTCCGGCCCCCTGCTGGCCGACTCCTTCGAACGCGACCAGGCCCTGAAGCTGCCGGACGTACTGATCAGCGCCAACCGTCAGGTCGAGGCACGCAATGACAGCAGCGCCGCCAACACCGTGTTCACTCGTGAAGACATCGACCGACTGCAACCAAACAGCGTCACCGACCTGCTACGTCGCGTACCGGGCGTGCAAATCGCGCAAACCGGCGGCCGTGGCAGCCTGCCGGGGGTGTATATCCGTGGCACCCAATCGGCCCAGAGTCTGGTGCTGGTGGACGGACAACGGATCGGCAACTCGACGTCCGGCGACAGCAACCTGCAACACATCAATATCGAACAGGTCGAGCGCGTGGAAGTGCTGCGCGGTTCCCGTTCAGCGATTTACGGCAGCGATGCGATTGGCGGGGTGATCCAGATCTTCACCCGGCGCGGCGGCGAACAAGGCCTGCAACCCCGAATGCACGTAGGTTTTGGCAGCAACCAGACTTGGGAGCGTAGCGTCGGTTTGTCCGGCGGCGATGCGCAGACCCGCTTCAACCTCGGCGCCAGCCTCGATGAAACCGCTGGGATCGACCGCACTCATGAGTCCTATCCCAGCGACAGCGATCACGACGCGTACCGTAATAAATCGTTCAGCCTGAGCCTCAGCCATGCCTTGACCGATGACATTGAAATCGGCGCCAACGTGCTGGATAACCGCGGCAAAAGTGAATACGACAACCCGTTCGGCCGCTTCGACCTGAATACCTTCGAGTCAGTCCAGGAGCAGCCGTACAACAAATTCGATGTGAGCAGCGTCAGCAGCTATGTGGACGCGCGGGTCAATGACCTGTGGAAAACCCGGATCGAATTCGGCCACAGCGAAAACCGCGAGAAAACCTTCGACAAACTCAGCGATGAACGCAGCGTGTTCAACACCTACCGCGACTCGGTAACGTGGCAGAACGATCTGAAGCTCAATGAACGCAACAGCTTGATCCTCGGCGGCGACTGGTACGAAGACCGGGTCAACAGCACCACGGACTTCGACGAAGACAGCCGCTGGAACCGCGCGGCGTTTATCCAGCATCGCTTTCAGACCGACAGTTTCTCCACCGAACTGGGCCTGCGCCGCGACCAGAACCAGCAGTTCGGCGGCCAGAACAGCTGGAGCGGCACCCTCACCTTGCCGATGAACCCGGACAACGACGTGCTGCTGAGCTACAGCGAAGGCTTCCGCGCGCCGACCTTCAACGACTTGTACTACCCGGACTTCAGCAACCCGGACCTGAAGCCTGAAACCTCAAAAAGCTATGAGCTGCAATGGCGCAGTCAGCTGACTGAGAACAGTCGCCTCGAAGCTTCGCTGTACCGCACGGACCTGGAAGACGCGATCATCTTCGGTAGCAACTCGCGCCCGCAGAACGTCGCCTCGGCACGGATCAACGGCTTCGAAGCGGCGTTGAAGCAGGAACTGTTCGGCTGGCAGAGCAACCTTGGCGTGGCGATCATCGACCCGCGTGACCGCGACACCGGCCATACCTTGGCCCGTCGGGCTCGACGTACATTGAGCTGGGATCTGGACCGACAGTTTGACCGGTTGGGCTTGGGTGCGAGCTGGCAAGCGGTGAGCAGCAGCTATGACGACCTGAACAATCAGCAGCCATTGGGTGGTTATGCGTTGCTGGGGCTGCGCAGCAGTTGGGAGCTCAACCGCGAGATCAAACTGGAACTGAAGGTCGATAACCTGCTGGACAAGGATTACAGCCGGGCGTTGTACAGCCATGAAGGCAGCCAATATGGGTATCGCGAGGAAGGTCGGGCATGGATGTTTGGGGTGACGTGGACACCTGAAGTCCGCTGAGATCACCTGTAGGAGCTGCCGCAGGCTGCGATCTTTTGATCTTGATCCTCGGCGCTTTCGAATCTGTCAAAAGCAAGATCAAAAGATCGCAGCCTTCGGCAGCTCCTACAGGGGGCGGGGTGCCATCTCAGCGCTCTGGTGCGATCAACTCGCACAACTTGGCCGTCGCCTCGATCATCTGCCCGCTCGGCCGCTCCAGGCCTTTGTCCGTCACCAGCCGCAATTGCCCCTGCTCCACTGCTCTCACCTGCGGCCACGCCTTCCACGCATCCAACTGCGCCTGATCACTGGCCAGAATCACTTCGGGATTACGCTGCAGCACCGCTTCCACACTGATTTGCGGCGCCGGGAGTGTCAGGTCATCAAACACGTTTTTCGCCCCGCACACTTCCAGCGCATCGCTGATGATCTGCCCGCCACCAACGGTGTACAACGGTCGATCCCAGACCTGATAGAACACCCGCAACGGCTGATCCCGGCGGTAGCGTTGGCGCAGATCATCCAGCCGCTGACGCAAACCCGCCGCCAGTGAAGCCCCACGCTCAGGCCGCCCGAGCTGCTTGGCTATCGCCTCAATCTGCGCAGTGAGCTGTTCCAAGTTGTGGGGTTCGGCGACGTAGGTCGGGATGTTCAAGCGCTTGAGTTGTTCACGCTGGGCCGGGCCGACGCTGCCGGGCCAGAGCAGCAGTAAATCCGGCTTCAGGCTGAGCAGTCGCTCCATGTCCAACTGGCCGTAGCGGCCAACGGATGGCAGGTTCTTGAGTTGCACAGGACGCTCACCAGCATCCAGCACACCCACCAAAAGATCCGCAGAGTCCAGCTCGACAACGATTTCAGAGAGGGACGGCGCGAGGCTGACCACCCGTTCGACTGCCGCTGCCGAGCCGCTGACGGCCAGCAGCAAAACCGCCAGCCAGACAGGACGCATCAGCCGAGTTGACGCGGGATACGGTAGAGGTAAAACAGCACGGTGGTCGACAGCGCCAGCAGGAACAGCGGCACTGCTTCGAGGCCGACGAACACCGCCAATGCACCGATCCATGCTGGCAAACCGGCAGCAAGAAATGCCGTACGACGCTTGGCCGCCAGGCTGATCCAGGCGGCGGGTTCTTCAGGGGTATCGAGGGCTTTCTGGGTGGCGATCAATGCATGCTTGTAGCCACCGAAAAATTTCAGGCTGACAAACATCGAAGCCACACCGGCGATGAACAACGGCATCGCCAGCACCGGCAAGATAGCCTCGCCCTGGCCGAACACGCCGTTGATCACGAACAGCGGCACCAAGGCCAGCGCCAGGTATTGCCACCAGTTGACGGACAGTCGACGCCGCACCTGACCGCGGGTCACGCCCGGCCTACCTCGCCCTGATGTTCGTTGCCCATCATGTGGTCGAGTTTGCTGGCCTTGGTCGCCAGGTAGAGTTTGTTGTGCGGGTTATGGCCGGTGTGCAACGGCACGCGCTCGGCGACCACGATACCCATATCGGTCAAGGCCTTGACCTTGCGTGGGTTGTTGGTCATCAGGCGCAGGGACTTAACGCCCAGATGTTCCAGCATCGGCAGGCACATGGCGTAATCACGCTGGTCGGCGGCAAAACCCAGGCGCTCGTTGGCTTCGACGGTGTCGGCACCGCCATCCTGCAGCTCATACGCGCGGATCTTGTTCAGCAGGCCAATGCCACGGCCTTCCTGACGCAAGTACAGCAATACGCCGCGACCTTCGCGGGCAATGGCTTGCAACGCGGCTTCGAGTTGCGAACCGCAGTCGCAACGCTGGCTGAACAAGGCATCGCCCGTCAGGCATTCGGAGTGCAACCGGCCGAGTACCGGGGCACCGTCGGCGATCTCACCCAGGCTCAGCACGACGTGCTCGCGGCCGGTGGCTTCATCGAGAAAGCCGTGCATGGTGAATTGCGCAAAAGGCGTTGGCAGCTTGGAAGCGGCGACAAAAACGACAGGCACCGGTGTGCTCCTGATCTAAAGAGTCTGAAGATTCGCAGGCCGGCATTGTAACAGCAGGTTCCTGACGACGCTTAGGCTGAATTATCGGCGATAACTATCAAAAAGTTTGATGTCCACCCTGATTACACCATCCCCTGTGGGAGCGAGCCTGCTCGCGATAGCGGTGTGTCAGACAAATATTCGTCAACTGGACGTCCGCTATCGCGAGCAGGCTCGCTCCTACAGGGGGTAATCGCCGACGACCGTAAAATCCGTGTTAATGCTCTTCAAATGGATAGGGTTGTTTCCAGCGCTCGAAGATCGGCTTCAACTCGCCACTTTTCACCAGTTGCTCCATGCGCTGGTCGAACAACGCCATCAGCGTGCGAGCCTGCGGGGTCTTGGCAAAGCACAGATACAGCGGCAATTCGGCGATATGGGTGCGGCGCAACTGCGATGGATCCTTCGCCCGTCTGACGACGTAATCGACTTCAGTCAGTGCATCGATGTAAAAATCGGCACGATTTTGAGTCAGCATCGAGACGATGCCGGTACGCCGTAGCACTTCGTTATAGCGGCGAACGTTGGGCAGGTAATGCTGGTAGTCGTAGCCGCGGACCCAGGCCAGACGAAAATTACCCAGGGTTTCCCGGGTCGGCACCGGACTGGTGGTCAGGCCCAGGGCATAAATGTGATCGGTGTCGAAGTTCCAGCGCGGGTAAAGCAGCTCATCCGACTCGTCACGATAGGAACCGACACAGGCATCCACTTCACCACGCTCGGCCAGGCCCATGGAGCGCACGTAAGGCTCGGTGCGGATATCCAGTTTGACGCCCGCCGGCTCGAAGACTTGCCGCAGCACGTCCCAGCCCAGCCCATGACCGTCGGCAGCGGTGTAGTCTTCCCAGTCCTCGCTGGCCAGGTGAATCACCGACGGCGTCGGCGCGGCCTCCCCCGCGCAGGCAAGCGAGCAACACAACGCGAACACCATCACCATCAAACCGCGTAGAGCCATCCCTAGTTCTCCCACTTAACGCCCCAAAACCTCTCTGGTCAGGCGAAAAACCACACCAGTCCTTGCATCGCCAACCACGCAAACACCCCGGCCAGAACGTCATCGAGCATGATCCCGACGCCGCCGTGCACATGCCGGTCGACCCAGTGAATCGGCCATGGCTTGAGAATGTCGAAGAAGCGGAACACCAGGAAACCCGCGAGCAACCACTGCCAACCTTCCGGCACCAGCCACAGGGTGATCCACATCCCGACCATTTCGTCCCAGACGATGCCTTCGTGGTCGTGCACGCGCAAATCATCGGCCACCTTGCCGCACAGCCAGAAGCCAAACAGCATGGTGATGCCCAGCATCAGCCAATAGCCCCAATCGGGCAACATCTGCCACAACGGGATGAAAGGTAGCGCGACCAACGACCCCCAGGTGCCCGGTGCCTTTGGCAAGGTGCCCGAGCCGAAGCCGAACGCCAGGAAGTGCCATGGATTGCGCCAGACCGACGGCGGTACGAATTCCGCCGGGACCTGTTTGGGATGATCTGTCACGGTGTCTCCCGAAAATGTTGATAGCCCCGGCTCTGCGGGGTGATGTCTTTTCCAGCGGCGTCCAGCAGTGTCACGCCTTGCCCGCTAACGACTCGCCCGACCACATGGATTGGCCAGCCTTCAGCCAGCAACGCCGGTAACTCGCCGGACGGCAAGGTGAAGGCCAGCACGTAATCATCGCCACCACTCAGGGCCGCAATTTGTGCGCCCGACTGGCCGAGGAAGGCAACCAGCGCTTTCGACAACGGCAAGCGCTCAATGTCCACCTGAAGTCCGACCTGCGACGCGAGGGCAATGTGCCCACAGTCCGCGAGCAAGCCGTCGGAGATGTCCAGCGCCGAAGTCGCCTTGCCGCGCAATGCCTGGCCCAATCCAAGTTGCGGTTGTGGCGACCAGTAATGCGCCAGCAACGTATCGGCGATGGCCGCATCAGCGCTGCGCTCGCCCAGCACCAGTGGTAACGCGCCGGCAGCATTGCCCAGGCCGCCACCGACACACAGCAAGTCGCCTGGTTGCGCGCCGCTGCGTGTCAGTGCCTGGCCGGACGGCACTCGACCAAACACAGTCACGGTCAGGCTCAACGGCCCGCGAGTGGTGTCGCCACCCACCAATGCCACGCCGCAACTTTGCGCCATGCGATTCAAACCACGGGCGTAGGCATCCAGCCAATCGGCGGTCACCGTCGGCAAGGTCAGGGCAAGGGTAAAGGCAACGGGAGTGGCGCCCATGGCGGCCAGGTCGCTGACGGCCACGGCCAGCGAGCGCTGACCGAGCAGAAAGGGGTCGCAAGGATCTGCGAAGTGCACACCGGCCACGAGGGTGTCGGTGGAAATCGCCAACTGCTCCCCTGGGGGAACAGCCAGCAAGGCGCAGTCATCGCCGATCCCGAGGGCAACGCCTTCGCCGCCCTGCGCACAAGGCGCGGCGGCGAAGAAATTGCGGATCAGCTCAAACTCGCCCATTGCTGATTCAAACGCCAATCAGCGCTTGAACGCCTTCACTTCAGCTTCACGCAGACGCGGGGCCAGCTTGTCGAGTACACCGTTGACGAACTTGTGGCCGTCGGTGGAACCGAAGACCTTCGCCAGCTCGATACCTTCGTTGATCACAACGCGGTACGGCACGTCGACGCGCTTGAGCAGTTCCCAGGTGGACAGGCGCAAAACCGCCAGTTCAACCGGGTCCAGCTCTTCGATGGTCAAATCGAGGCAAGGCGTGAGTGCGGTGTCGATTTCGGTCTTGAACTGCGGAACCCCGTGCAGGATCTCGCGGAAGTACGCGCCATCGACATCGCTGAAATCGTTATCGACCCGGAACTGCGCTTCGATCTCGTTCAGCGATTGCTTGGCCATGTGCCATTGGTACAGCGCTTGGGTCGCGAGCTGACGAGCTTCGCGACGCTTGACGCTTTTCGATGGCTTGCCGGCGTCCGCAGGCTTTGGATCGCGCGGGTTGAAACGATCGCTTTCGTCGCTAATCACTTGGCCTCCAACTGCGCCAGCAGGCTGACCATTTCCAGAGCGGACAGGGCAGCTTCGGCACCTTTGTTACCGGCCTTGGTGCCGGAACGTTCGATGGCTTGCTCGATGGAATCAACGGTCAGGACGCCGAAAGCGACCGGAACGCCGAACTCCATGGACACCTGGGCCAGGCCCTTGGTGCATTCGCCCGCCACGTATTCGAAGTGCGGAGTACCGCCACGAATGACTGCGCCCAGGGCGATGATTGCTGCGAACTCGCCTTTCTGAGCGACTTTCTGCGCAACCAGCGGGATTTCGAAGGCGCCAGGCGCACGGATGATGGTGATGTCGCTTTCGCTCACGCCATGGCGAACCAGGGCATCAACTGCACCGCTGACCAGGCTTTCAACGACGAAGCTGTTGAAACGGCCCACTACCAAAGCGTAGCGGCCTTTAGGGGCGATGAAGGTACCTTCGATGGTCTTCAGGGTCATTCGTTAGATCTCTTAAAGAGCCGGGACGCGTCTCGTACGCGTCCCTCAGTGATATTTGAACCGCGAATACAGCGCCGGATCCCACATCGGTGTTCACTTATAAATCGTCGTGGCGAGGGAGCTTGCTCCCGCTGGCTGCGTAGCGGCCTCTTGTGGGCGCTGCGCACCCAAGCGGGAGCAAGCTCCCTCGCCACAATAAATCAAACAAGCCTTAAGTGAACAACGATGCCAAAACCCGGTGCATTATTCGGAGGGCACGTATTCTACAACTTCCAGATCGAAACCGGATATCGCATTAAATTTCATCGGTGCCGACATCAGGCGCATTTTGCGCACACCGAGGTCACGCAGGATCTGTGAACCGGCACCGACAATGCTGTAGGTGGTCGGTTTTTTCACGACCGCGTGGTCGGCGGTTTCGCGGATGTGCGCCAACAACACGTCGCCATCCAGCGGGTGACCGAGCAACAACACCACGCCACTACCGGCCTCGGCGACCGCAGCCATGGCGGCGCGCAGGCTCCAGCGGCCCGGTTGCTTGACCATCAGCAGGTCGCGCAGCGGGTCCATGTTATGCACGCGAACCAGGGTCGGCTCTTCAGCGCAGACGTTGCCCAGGGTCAGTGCCATGTGCACGTCGCCTTCCACGGAATCACGATAGGTCACCAGGTTGAATTGGCCCAGTTCGCTGTCCAGTGGCTGCTCGGCAATCCGCTGAACGGTACGTTCGTGGATCATCCGGTAGTGAATCAGGTCGGCGATGGTGCCGATCTTGATGTCGTGTTCGGCAGCGAAAGCTTCCAGTTCGGCGCGACGGGACATGGTGCCGTCGTCGTTCATCACTTCGCAGATCACGCCGCTTGGCTCGAAACCGGCCATGCGCGCCAGATCGCACGCGGCTTCAGTGTGGCCGGCGCGGGCCAGCGTACCGCCAGCCTGGGCCATCAGCGGGAAGATGTGGCCAGGGCTGACGATGTCTTCAGCCTTGGCATCACGGGCGGCGGCCGCTTGTACGGTGCGTGCGCGATCCGCGGCGGAAATGCCGGTGGTCACGCCCGTGGCGGCTTCGATCGAGACGGTGAACTTGGTGCCGAAACCGGAACCGTTGCGCGGCGCCATCAACGGCAGCTTGAGCAGTTCGCAGCGCTCGCGGCTCATCGGCATGCAGATCAGGCCACGGGCGTGCTTGGCCATGAAGTTGATGTGCTCGGGCTTGCAGCATTCGGCGGCCATGATCAGGTCGCCTTCGTTCTCGCGGTCTTCGTCATCCATGAGGATGACCATCTTGCCTTGGCGGATGTCTTCAACCAGTTCTTCGATGCTATTGAGCGCCACAAGGCACCCCCCTTCTTTCGAAATTAGAGCTCAGGATTTGAGGTAGCCGTTGGCGGCCAAAAAGCTTTCGGTAATGTTACTGGAAGTCGGCTCTGCGGCCTTGTCGCCCAACAGCAAGCGCTCCAGATAACGGGCCAGCAAGTCCACTTCCAGGTTCACCCGGCGACCCGGCTGATACGACGCCATGATGGTTTCGCTCAGGGTGTGCGGAATGATCGTCAGCAAAAACTCGGCGCCATCGACTGCGTTCACGGTCAGGCTGGTGCCGTCGACGGTGATCGAGCCTTTATGGGCGATGTACTTGGCCAGTTCTTTCGGCGCGCGGATGCGGAATTCCACGGCACGGGCGTTCTCGGTGCGGGCAACCACTTCGCCCACGCCATCGACGTGACCGCTGACCAGATGCCCGCCGAGGCGAGTGGTCGGGGTCAGGGCTTTTTCCAGATTGACCGGGCTGCCGCTTTTCAGGTCGTTCATGGCGGTGCAGTCGAGGGTTTCGCGGCTGACGTCCGCCGCAAAGCCGTTGCCCGGCAGTTCAACGGCGGTCAGGCACACGCCGTTGACCGCGATGCTGTCGCCCAGTTTGACGTCGCTCAGGTCGAGCTTGCCGGTTTCGACGTGAACCCGTACATCACCGCCCTTTGGGGTCAATGCACGAATACTGCCGATGGATTCGATGATGCCGGTAAACATGAGGTTCTCCTCGAGAACAAAGCCAGCGCTGTAGCGATGGCCGGGAATTATACGCTCGCTACTGGCACAGGAATGGCGATGACTCGCCAGTCATCGCCAACCGCACGAATTTCGGTGATTTTGAGTTCCGGCGCATCCTTCATTTGCGCGAGCGGCCAGTCCAGCAGCGGCCGCGCCGAAGAGCCCAAGAACTTGCCGGCGATGAAAATCTGGAACTCGTCCACTAACCCGAGCTGGGCAAACGCACCGGCCAGACGCGGACCGGCCTCGACCAGCACTTCGTTGACCCCACGAGCGGCAAGTTCGACCAGCAGCTGATGCAGGTCGACCTGACCGTCGTAGCCGGGCACGATCAGGCATTCCGGGCCGTTGGCATATTGCTCTTCGACTGCCACGCAGGTGGCAACCAGCGCCGGACCGGCCTTGAAAAACGGCGTATCCAGCGGCACCCGCAGGCGACCGTCGACCAGCACGCGCAGCGGCGGTCGGCTCATGGCCAGGGCGGTTTGTTCGGCGTCCAGGCCGAGTTCATCGGCGCGCACGGTCAGGCGGGCGTTGTCCGCCAGCACCGTGTCGGCGCCGGTCAACACCACGCTGGCCTGGGCGCGCAGGCGTTGAACCGCCGAACGCGCCGCCGGGCCGGTGATCCATTGGCTCTCGCCGCTTTCCATCGCCGTGCGACCGTCGAGGCTCATGGCCAACTTGACCCGCACGAACGGCAAACCGTGTTCCATGCGTTTGAGGAAGCCTTGATTGAGCTTGCGCGCCTCGCCTTCCAGCACGCCGCTTTCGGTGGCGATACCGGCCTGCTCCAGGCGTTGCAGACCACGACCGGCGACTTCCGGGTTCGGGTCCTGCATCGCCGCGACAACCCGTGCCACACCGGCATTCACCAGCGCATCGGCGCATGGCGGCGTACGGCCGTGGTGGCTGCAAGGTTCGAGAGTGACGTAAGCCGTCGCGCCCCGGGCCAATTCACCGGCGGCGCGCAAGGCATGGACTTCGGCATGGGGCTCACCGGTCCGCTCGTGCCAGCCTTCGCCGACGATCTGCCCGTCACGCACGATGACGCAACCGACCCTAGGGTTGGGGTGCGTCGTGTAATGACCTTTGCGCGCCAGTTCCAGCGCGCGGGCCATGTAATGGGCGTCGAGGATGGATTGCTCGGTGGACGTGGTCATTCTTTCACCGGTTCACGGGCCAGGCGATCGATCTCTTCGCGGAACTCGTTGAGGTCCTGGAAGCGGCGATACACCGAAGCGAAGCGGATATAGGCGACTTCATCGAGTTTTTGCAGCTCGGCCATCACCAGTTCGCCGACCACGAGGGATTTGACCTCGCGCTCGCCGGTGGCGCGCAGTTTGTGTTTGATGTGCACCAGCGACGATTCTAGACGCTCGACACTCACCGGGCGCTTTTCCAGCGCACGCTGCATGCCGGCGCGGAGTTTTTCTTCGTCGAACGGCTGGCGACTGCCGTCGGTTTTGATCAGGCGCGGCAACACCAGTTCAGCCGTCTCGAACGTCGTGAAACGCTCGCCGCAGGCCAGGCATTCACGCCGGCGGCGCACCTGTTCGCCCTCGGCGACCAGACGCGAGTCGATGACCTTGGTGTCGTTGGCACCGCAGAAGGGACAGTGCATGGTGGCAGGCAACAAAAAAAGGGAGGGCCATGGTAGCGCATCCCCGTGGCAAGACAAGCCATAGGGTTTGCGGTATACAGACTGGCTATATATGGATCACGTCTTGCCGGAGCCGCAAATGTCCCTAAGACCGCTCGTTTTGCTCAGTGTTTTCAGCCTGCTGGTGGCCTGCAGCAGCGACGCACCCAAGCCTCAGCCGCCGACCCCGGGCCCCGCGCCGGAGCAGGCACAGAAGAAAGCCAGGGAATCGGCCAACCTCGGGCCGCTGCCGGCGTATCAGCGTGAATTGAGCGGCACCTTGCAAGGCGTGCCGGCTGGTGCCGAAGTCGAGCTGGCATTGCTGGTGATCGATGAAAAAGACCGCCCGCAACAATTGCTCGCAAGTTCCAGCCTGATCGGCACCAATCAGATTCTGCCGTTCCACCTGCGCTTCAACCCGGAATCCTTTCCGGCCGGTGCCCGCGTTGAACTGCGTGGTCGCGCCAGCCAGTCCGGTCAGTTGATCCTGCATTTGCCGTCGCAAGTGATTTCCCAAGCGACCACTCAGGCGTTGGGCCAGCTGCAATTCGTCAAAGCCCCATGAGTGCACCGCTCGACCTGCAACAGGCCTTGGGTGAACTGCTGGGCGATGCACGGCTGGTAGCGTGTGAGCTGCCGGGAACCGATCTGAAGTTGTGGCTGATTGACGGCGACAACATGGACCGCGCTTTCAGCCCGGAAGAAACTCGGCGCATCCTGCATGAGCCGCCGTACTGGAGTTTCTGTTGGGCCAGCGGTTTGGCGGTGGCGCGTTATCTCGCCGAGTTCCCGGAGTGGGTCAAAGGCAAACGGGTGCTGGATTTCGGTGCCGGTTCCGGCGTCGCGGGAATTGCCGCGGCCAAGGCTGGCGCACGGGAAGTGGTGGCCTGCGACCTCGACCCGCTGGCGATTGCCGCGTGTCGGGCGAATGCTGAACTCAATGACGTGCAGTTCACCTACTCGAGCGACTTTTTCGCCGAAGCCGATCGCTTTGATCTGATCCTGGTGGCCGATGTCTTGTACGACCGGGCAAACCTGCCGTTACTCGATGAATTCTTGAGTCGTGGCAAGGAAGCCTTGGTGGCCGATTCGCGGGTGAGGGATTTTCGCCATCCGCTGTATCGGCGCATTGAAATGCTCGAAGCGATGACCTTGCCGGATCTGGCCGAGCCGGAAGAGTTTCGGCATGTGAGCCTCTACCACGCAATCCGGTAAAAGATCGCAGCCTGCGGCAGCGCCTACAGGGGAACACGGTTTAACCTGTAGGAGCTGCCGAAGGCTGCGATCTTTTGCGCCACGCCTTATAGTGCATCTATCCACGCTTTTACGAGATTGCCCATGAGTCAGGAAACGCCGTACATCTTCGACGCCACGACTGCCGATTTCGACCAGTCGGTGATCGAGAACTCTTTCCACAAACCGGTGCTGGTGGATTTCTGGGCCGAATGGTGTGCGCCGTGCAAAGTGCTGATGCCGATGCTGCAGACCATCGCCGAGAGCTATCAGGGCGAATTGCTGCTGGCCAAGGTCAACTGCGACATCGAACAAGACATCGTCGCTCGTTTCGGCATTCGCAGCCTGCCGACCGTGGTGTTGTTCAAGGATGGTCAGCCGGTCGACGGTTTTGCCGGTGCACAACCGGAATCGGCCGTGCGGGCGCTGCTTGAGCCACACGTGCAAATGCCACCACCGGCCGCCGCCGATCCGTTCGAACAGGCCCAGGCGCTGTTCGACGACAGTCGTTTTGCCGACGCCGAAGCCATCCTCAAAGTGCTGCTGGGCGAAGACAACACCAACGCCAAGGCGCTAATCCTCTATGCGCGCTGCCTCACCGAGCGTGGCGAACTGGACGAAGCGCAAGCCGTGCTCGACGCGGTCAAGAGTGATGAACACAAGGCTGCATTGGCCGGTGCCAAGGCGCAGATCAAGTTTCTTGGCCAGGCCAAGGACTTGCCGGACGCCGCCGATTTGAAAGCGCGTTTGGCAAAAAATCCGCAGGACGATGAAGCGGTCTATCAACTGGCGGTTCAGCAACTGGCCCGTCAGCAGTACGACGCCGCGCTGGATGGCCTGCTCAAGCTGTTCGTCCGCAACCGCAGCTACAGCGAAGGCTTGCCGCACAAGACTTTGCTGCAGGTCTTCGAATTGCTGGGTAACGATCACCCGTTGGTGACCACGTACCGTCGCAAGTTGTTTGCTGCGCTTTATTAAAAGAGCAAAAGATCGCAGCCTGCGGCAGCTCCTACAGGGGTATGCGTTCCTCCTGTAGGAGCTGCCGCAGGCTGCGATCTTTTGCGGTTTATTCGATCCAGCGGTAAAGCGGCGTATCTGCGCCGCTTTCCACCTTCACATCCGGGCTATGGCGCAAACGCACCAACAGGCGTTTTCCCGCCGCCGCGCTGCCGGTCAACCCTTCCAGTTGTTCGAGCAAATCCGGCCCACTCAACTGCCCCGCCTTGCGCAGCAAATCCCTGGCGATCTGCCACGGTGCATCATCCTGATTCAGCGGCCTGGGTGCCGGCGTCGCAGTGACTTCGGTTTTTTCCACCTGCAACTGCGCGCCGAGCCGCGCCCAGTCGGCGTCATCCATTTCCAGGGTCAAATCCACCGGCCAGTCGCCGATGCTTCCGCGAATTCGCAACATAGGTCTGCTCCTGCACATTTCTGACTTGCATGCTCCCATGGGACTTGTGCAACGCCAAGCAGACGGTCAAACTCTCCGCACTTACGTTATAAGATTACATAACAATCTTTTCATTTTACTTCCGGAGATTCCTCATGCGCCGTCTGCTGCTCGCTTTGCCATTTGCCTTGTTGCCGCTGGCCGTCGCACACGCGGCTGACGAGCATGATCATGATCACGACCATGAGCACGGCAGCCTCAGCGCTCACGAACATGGCGTGGGTCGCCTGAACGCGGCGCTGGACGGTCAGACTTTAGAGCTGGAACTGGAAAGCCCGGCAATGAACCTGGTGGGCTTCGAACATGCCGCCACCAGCGATGCCGACAAAGCCAAAGTCGCCGCCGTTCGCGCTCAACTCGAAAAACCGCTGGCGCTGTTCAACCTGCCAACAGCCGCCGGTTGCGTGGTGGCGAGCCAGGAACTGGAAAGCCCGCTGTTCGGCGGCAAACCGGATGCCGATGACGATCATGACGAAGACGCCAAGGACGAGCATCACCACGACCACAGCGAAATCCACGCCCACTACCACTTCACCTGCGCCACGCCGGGTGCGCTGAAAACCCTGGATCTGGCGAATATTTTCAACACTTTCCCGGCCACCCAAAAAATTCAGCTACAACTGATCGGCCCGAGCGGGCAGCAAGGGGTTGAAGTGACATCGAAGGCTGCTGCCCTCAAATTCTGAAATCACCCTATCCCGTAGGAACCGGCTTGCTGGCGATGAACGATAACGCGGTTCAATTTACAGGCCGCGTCGTAGCCATCGCCAGCAAACCGGCTCCTACACAGGTCATCAACATTTATGAAATCGGCGCTATGACCCAAGCACTCATCGAATTGTCCGACCTG
This sequence comes from Pseudomonas fluorescens, assembly GCF_000802965.1. Lineage (GTDB taxonomy): Bacteria > Pseudomonadota > Gammaproteobacteria > Pseudomonadales > Pseudomonadaceae > Aquipseudomonas > Aquipseudomonas fluorescens_A. The sequence goes on from NZ_JSAK01000011.1 coordinate 43,773, forward strand.
GGGTTCAGTTGGCCCGGTCACCCGCCGTTGCTGGACATTCCGGCGTTTCGCCTGGAACCGGGGGAAACCCTGTTCCTCAAAGGCCCCAGCGGCAGCGGCAAGACCACCCTGCTCGGCCTGCTCGGCGGCGTGCAGAAGCCCAATCGCGGCAGCATTCGCCTGCTCGGCCAGGAACTGACCGAACTCTCCGCCGGTGCCCGCGATCACTTTCGCGTCGACCACACCGGCTACATTTTCCAGCAGTTCAATTTGCTGCCGTTTCTGTCGGTGCGTGAAAACGTCGAACTGCCATGCCACTTCTCCAAGTTGCGGGCGAAACGGGCGATCCAGCGCCACGGCAGCGTCGATCAGGCCGCCGCCACCCTGCTTGCGCATTTAGGCCTGAAAGATGAAAGCATCCTCAGCCGCCGCGCCGATTCGTTGTCCATCGGCCAACAGCAACGGGTCGCCGCCGCACGCGCATTGATCGGTCAGCCAGAATTGGTGATTGCCGATGAACCGACTTCGGCCCTGGATTACGACGCCCGCGAAAACTTCATTCGCCTGCTGTTCGCCGAATGCCGCGACGCCGGGTCGAGCCTGTTGTTTGTCAGCCATGACCAGAGCCTCGCGCCGCTGTTCGACCGCCACCTGTCGCTGGCCGAACTCAATCGCGCCGCCACCCCGTCCGAGGTCTGAGATGTATTTGTTTCGTCTAGCCATGGCCAGCCTGGCTAACCGCCGCTTCACCGCGATCCTCACCGCATTCGCCATCGCCCTTTCGGTCTGCCTGCTATTGGCCGTGGAACGCGTGCGCACCGAGGCCAAGGCCAGTTTTGCCAGCACCATCAGCGGCACCGACCTGATCGTCGGCGCCCGTTCCGGTTCGGTCAACCTGCTGCTGTACTCGGTGTTCCGCATCGGCAACGCCACCAACAACATCCGCTGGGACAGCTTCGAACACTTCGCCAACAACCCGAAAGTGAAGTGGGCGATCCCGATGTCCCTCGGCGATTCCCATCGCGGTTATCGCGTGATGGGTACCACCGAAGCCTACTTCGAGCATTACCAATACGGCCGCCAGCAACACCTGGAACTGGCCGATGGCCGCGCCTTCGCCACCGATCCGTTTGAAGTGGTACTCGGTGCAGAAGTGGCCGAGGCGCTGCACTACAAGCTCGGCGAAAAACTGGTGCTGGCCCACGGCGTGGCGGCGATCAGCCTGGTCAAGCACGACGACAAACCGTTCACCGTGGTCGGTATTCTCAAACGCACCGGCACGCCGGTAGATCGCACGTTACACATCAGCCTCGGCGGCATGGAAGCGATTCACATCGACTGGCACAACGGCGTTCCGGCCCGTGGCGAGGGCCGAGTCAGCGCCGATCAGGCGCGCAACATGGACCTGACGCCGCAGGCGATCACCGCGTTCATGCTCGGCCTCAACAGCAAGATTTCGACCTTCGCCTTGCAGCGCGAAATCAACGAATTCCGTGGCGAACCGATGTTGGCGATCCTGCCGGGCGTGGCGCTGCAAGAGTTGTGGAGTTTGATGAGCACGGCGGAAAAAGCCTTGTTCGTGGTGTCGTTGTTTGTGGTGTTGACCGGGTTGATTGGCATGCTCACGGCGATCCTAACCAGCCTCAACGAACGTCGGCGCGAGATGGCAATTCTGCGTTCGGTCGGCGCGCGGCCGTGGCATGTTGCGACGCTGCTGGTGCTAGAGGCGTTCGCCCTGGCACTGTCCGGCGTGGTCGCCGGAGTTGCCCTGCTTTACGTGGGCATCGCCGCCGCCCAGGGTTATGTGCAAGCCAATTACGGCCTGTTTTTACCGCTGGCCTGGCCCAGCGAATATGAATGGACGCTGCTCGGTGGCATCCTGATCGCCGCGCTGCTGATGGGCAGCGTGCCGGCCTGGCGCGCGTATCGCCAATCCCTGGCCGATGGCCTGTCGATCCGTTTATGAGGATGTTGAAAATGCCCCGCGCTCTGCTTGCGCTGTTGATGCTGGTCGCCCTGCCCCTGTGGGCGGCCGAGCCGAAAGAGCTGACCTGGTCGGAAATGATCCCGCCGGATGCCCCGGCGGAAGTGCCGAACATGACACCGTTGCATGACATGTCGAAAATGAGTGACGCCCTGTCCGCCGAGTCGGCGCCAGCGGCCCGGCAGGACATGCCCAACGCGCCGGTGGTCAAGGCGCTCGATGGGAAGAACATTCGTCTGCCGGGATACATCGTGCCGCTGGAAGTGAGCGAGGAAGGTCGCACCACCGAGTTCCTGCTGGTGCCGTATTTCGGCGCTTGCATCCATGTGCCGCCACCGCCGTCGAACCAGATCGTGCACGTCAAAAGCGAAGTCGGCGTGAAGCTCGACGAGTTGTATCAGCCGTACTGGATCGAAGGCGCGATGCAGGTCAAACCGTCCACCAGCGAACTCGCGGACGCCGGGTATCAGATGGAGGCGGACAAGATTTATGTGTATGAACTGCCGGAGTAATTCCGGGCGTTACGAAATGTTTGATCTATAGTCATCGCGAGCCGGCTCGCTCCCATGGGGAATCGCATTTCCCTTGTGGGAACGAGCCGGCTTGCGATGAGGCCATTGAAAACACCACAAAAACCACAGCCATCACGATTTCATTGAGCTGCATCAAAAGATCGAATCGTTAGCCGCCTTATTATTGGTCATCGAACATTTTTAACGTCCTCTGGAGCTCCCATGAACAAGTCCTTGCTCGGCGCCTCGCTGGTAGCGCTAGCGCTTGCAGCCCCGTTCGCCCACGCCCACGAAGCCGGTGACCTCATCCTTCGTGCCGGTGCAATTACCGTCAACCCGGAAGCCGACAGTTCCTCGGTCAAGGTCGATCAGGGTCCGCTGAGCGGCGCCGACCTGGGTGGCAAGGCGACCATGAGCAGCGACACTCAGCTGGGTTTGAACGTTGCCTACATGATCACCAACAACTGGGGGATCGAGTTGCTCGCGGCCACGCCGTTCGAGCATGACGTCAAACTCAAGGGCACCTCCCTTGGTGCGGCCAACGGCAAACTCGGCACGCTGAAACACCTGCCACCGACCCTCAGCGTTGTGTACTACCCGCTGGATTCCAAATCCGACTTTCAGCCGTACGTCGGCGCCGGTATCAACTACACGTACATCTACGACGAGCATGTCGGCAGCGAAGCCCAGGCCAAAGGCTGGAGCAACTTCAAGGCAGAAAACTCCTGGGGCATGGCGTTCCAGGTTGGTGCGGACTACATGATCACCGACCACATCATGCTCAACGCCCAGGTGCGCTACATCGACATCGACACCCGTGCGACCGCGGAAAACGACGCGGTCGCACCCGGCACACGCGCCCGCGTCAATGTGGATGTCGACCCGTTCATCTACATGGTGGGGTTGGGTTACAAGTTCTAAAGAACATTCACGTGGTGGTGAATTGATCGTTCCATGCTCTGTGGTCGGGAACGATCAGCAACAAAAAAAGGCGCCTCAACAGGCGCCTTTTTCTATTGGCCCAATAACCGCGCCAGCCCGACACTCATCGGCGTCTGCTGCGGACGGTCGAAGCGTTCCAGCAAGCGCCGGTTGTCCGCCCGTGAATGACGGATGTCACCGGAGCGCGCCGGGCCGTAGCTCACGGGCGGCAGTTTGCCGACCACGACTTCAAGGACTGCCAGCATTTGCTTGAGGTTGGTCGCCTGGTTCCAGCCGACGTTGACCGCGCCCTCTTCCACCTGAGTTTTCTCGATGGCCTGCACCAGCAAGTCGACCAGATCCTCGACGTAGACAAAATCCCGCGTCTGTTCACCGTCACCGAACACGGTGATCGGCAGACCTTTCTGCGCGCGTTCGCTGAAAATGCTGATCACCCCGGAGTACGGCGAGGACGGATCCTGGCGCGGCCCGAAGATGTTGAAGAAGCGGAAAATCACCGGTTCCAGGGCATGCTGGCGCCGATAGAAATCGAAGTACTGCTCGCTGGCCAGTTTGTCCGACGCGTAAGGCGTCAACGGTGCCTTGGGCGTGTCTTCGTTGATCGACTCGCCTTCACCATTATTGCCATAGACCGCCGCGCTGGAAGCAAACAGCACGCGTTTGACGCCGGTCTGGCGCATGGCTTCGCAGACATTCAGCGAGCCAATGAAATTGCTTTGATGGGTCTTCACCGGGTCGTCCACCGAAGCCTGCACCGAGGCCACTGCCGCCAGGTGCGCCACGGCGCTGCAACCGAGCATCGCTTGGGCAACCAACGCGGCATCGGCAACGTCGCCGACGATCAGTTCGACCTTGGGATTGTCCAGCGGCAGATTGCTGCGCTTGCCGGTCGACAGGTCATCGAGAATCCGCACCGAATGGCCCTTGGCAAGCAACGCGTCGGTCAGGTGCGAACCAATGAAACCGGCACCGCCAGTGATTAAAACGGGGCGGTCAGCCATGACGATAGAACCTGTCCAGTAAGCCGGGAAGCGCCGCACGCCAGGCGCGTGGCTTGATCCCGAAGGTGTGCAGAATTTTCTTGCAGGCCAGCACCGCGTGTTGCGGTTCTTCGGCGGCGTCCGGCCGCGCGGCATGGGCCTGGGCGGTCGGGGCTTCGATGGCCAGCGGATGCAGGGCGCGCGCTTCGGTGAGGATCGCCTGACCCAACGCCAGCGGCGTCGTCGCCTCATGCCCGGCGTAGTGATAGGTGCCCCACAACGGCGCGGCGCAGTCGAGTTGCTTGAGTACCGAAATAATCACCCGGGCGGCGTCATCCACCGGGGTCGGATTGCCGCGACGATCGTCGGCCATCAGCAGCTCTTCCGGATTTTCCGCCCGGCCGAGGAAGCGCCCAAGGGTGCCGTCGGGGCTGTCATCGAGCAGCCAGCCGAAACGCAGCAGTACGTGTTGCGGACACGTGGCGCGTACGCTCTGTTCGATCCGCCACAAGGCCTGACCGCGCAGGCCCAGCGGCACTGGCTCGTCTTTTTCGCTGTAGGCGGTCGCGCGGGAACCGTCGAACACGCGATAACTCGACGGTTGCAGCAGAACGATGTTGTGGTGCTGGCACAGTTCGGCCAGGCGCTCGATCGCCCGCTCCTGCCCGGCCAGACGCTGTTCGCTGACCGCCTCGGCCTGGAACCAGTCGAAGTAGTAGGCGAGGTTGATCAACGCGTCCGGGCGGGTGTCGTCGAGCAGTTGCGTCAGGCTCGCGGCATCCCAGCCGTCTTGGGGTGGGCGGGGGGCGAGGAAACCGATGTCTTCCTCCGCACCGAGGCGAATCAGCGCCTGCCCAAGGGCATTTCCGCCGCCCAGTAACATAAGGCGCATTCGCATAGAGTCAGCAGGCCCAATCTGATTGAAACAATGGCTTTGTCGACAACGCTTGCGGGCGCTGTCGTCGATAGATGCCGGAATCGTTGCATTTTGCGGGTTTAGTGCGCAACCGTCATCCGTAAAGTGTAGATGTGCGGGATTTCAATGCAGCCCCAGTGGCGAGGGAGCTTGCTCCCGTTCGACTGCGAAGCAGTCGCCAACAATTTGGGGCCGCTTCGCAGCCCAGCGGGAGCAAGCTCCCTCGCCACAGGGGCTGTGACAACCGAGCGGTACTTGCAACTTCCCCGCCCCACCCGCATAAATCAGCACATGAACCTGCCCATCCCCGCAGACAGTGCCCTGACAGGCTTCCACCCCGCCGTCAGCGCCTGGTTCAGCAAGACCTTCGCGACGGTGACCGCCGCCCAGGCCCGGGCGTGGCCGTTGATCCGGCAGCGCCGTTCGACCCTGATCGCCGCGCCCACCGGATCCGGCAAGACGCTTACCGCGTTCCTCGCCGTGATTGACGACTTGGTCCATCGAGGCCTGGAGCACCCTGAAGGTTTACCTGACGAGACCCTGGTGGTCTACGTCTCGCCGCTCAAGGCGCTGTCCAACGACATCCGCATCAACCTGCAAAATCCATTGGCCGGCATCACCGAGCAATTGCACGCCATGGGCCTGCCGCCCTTGCAGATCACCACCGCCGTGCGCACCGGCGACACGCCGCAAAAAGACCGCTCGGCGATGCGCAAAACAGCGCCGCATATTCTGGTCACCACCCCGGAATCGCTCTACGTGCTGCTCGGCTCCGACTCCGGACGGCAAATGCTCAAGACCACGCGCACGGTGATCGTCGATGAAATCCACGCCATCGCCGCCAGCAAACGCGGCAGTCACCTGGCCCTGAGCCTCGAACGCCTGCAGGCGCTGTGTACTGAGCCGTTGGTGCGCATCGGGCTGTCGGCCACGCAAAAACCCATCGAAGCGGTCTCTCGATTTCTGGTTGGTCGTGATCGCCCCTGCGAGATCATCGACATCGGCCACGCCCGCCCGCGAGACCTGGGCATCGAAGTGCCGCCCGTGCCGCTGTCGGCGGTGATGGCCAACGATGTCTGGGAACTGGTCTACAACCGCCTCGCCGCCCTCGCCCGCGAACACCGCACCACGCTGATTTTCGTCAACACCCGACGCCTCGCCGAACGCTTGAGCCGACACTTGAGCGAACGCCTCGGCAAGGACGCCGTGGGCGCGCACCACGGCAGTCTGGCCAAGGAGATTCGCCTGGACGCCGAGCAGCGACTCAAGCGCGGCGAACTGCAAGTGCTGATCGCCACGGCGTCGCTGGAACTGGGCATCGATATTGGCGATGTCGATTTGGTTTGCCAGATTGCCTCACCGCGCTCTATTGCTGGGTTTCTGCAACGAGTCGGTCGCTCCGGGCACCAGGTCGGTGGCACGCCCAAGGGCCGCTTGTTCGCCACCACCCGCGACGATCTGATCGAATGCGCTGCCCTGCTCGACTGCGTGCGTCGGGGCGAACTCGACACGCTGCTGATTCCCGAAGCGCCGCTGGACGTGCTGGCGCAACAGATCATCGCTGAAGTCAGTTGCCGGGAGTGGTCGGAGGACGCGTTGCTCGCACTGTTCCGTCAGGCTTCACCCTACGCCGCGCTCGACGAAAAGCACTATCAAGCGCTGCTACAGATGCTCGCCGAAGGCTACAACGGGCGCCAGGGTGTCCGCAGCGCGTACCTGCACCGCGACGCCGTCAGCAGTACCCTGCGCGGTCGTCGGGGTGCCAAATTGACCGCCGTGACCAGCGGCGGGACCATTCCGGACAACGCCGATTACAGCGTACTGCTGGAGCCGCAAGCGTTGAACATCGGCAGCGTCAACGAAGATTTTGCCGTTGAAAGCATTGCCGGCGATGTGTTCCAGCTGGGCAATACCTCGTACCGGATCCTGCGGGTCGAAACCGGCAAGGTTCGAGTCGAAGATGCCCACGGTCAGCCACCGACCATTCCATTCTGGCTCGGCGAAGCGCCGGGGCGCAGTGCCGAACTGTCATTTGCCGTGGCCCGCTTGCAAGCGCAGCTTGATGAACTGCTCGGTGCCACGCCGGGCAACTTGCAGCCCAGCCTCGACTGGCTGACCGACACCCTCGGTTTGAACCTGGCCAGCGCCGAACAACTGGTCGAATACCTCGCCCGTGCGCGCCAGACCCTCGGCGCCCTGCCCTCACAAGACACGCTGCTGATGGAGCGGTTTTTCGACGAGTCCGGTGGTACGCAACTGATCATCCACAGCCCGTTCGGCAGCCGCATCAACCGCGCCTGGGGCCTGGCTCTGCGCAAGCGTTTTTGCCGCACCTTCAACTTCGAATTGCAGGCCGCCGCCAGCGAGGACGCCATCGTCCTGTCGCTGTCCACCAGCCACAGTTTTGAACTGGATGACGTCTGGCGTTACCTGCACAGCAACAGCGCCGAGCACACGCTGATCCAGGCCGTGCTCGATGCGCCGCTGTTCGGTGTGCGCTGGCGCTGGAATGCCGGCGTGGCCCTGGCGTTGCCGCGTTATACCGGCGGGCGCAAAGTTGCGCCGCAGATCCAACGGATGAAAAGCGAGGACCTGATCGCCAGTGTGTTTCCCGATCAGATTGCCTGCGTGGAAAACCTCGTCGGCGAACGGGAAGTTCCCGACCACCCGCTGGTGGAGCAAACCCTCGACGATTGCCTGCACGAAGCGATGGACAGCGAAGGCTGGCTGACCTTGTTGCGGCGCATGGAGCGTGGTGAGGTGCGGTTGATCAGCCGCGACCTGCCCGCGCCTTCGCCACTGGCGGCGGAAATTCTCAGCGCCCGGCCCTACACCTTTCTTGACGACGCGCCGCTGGAAGAGCGCCGGACCCAAGCCGTTATCAACCGGCGCTGGAGCGATCCACAGTCCACCGACGACCTCGGAGCACTGGACGCCGAGGCGATTGCCGCCGTGGGCGAAGAAGCATGGCCGGCACCAGGTAGCGTCGACGAAATGCACGAGGCGTTGATGAGCCTGGCCTGCATCACCGAGGCCGAAGCCAGCGCCAACGCCGGTTGGCTCGATTGGTTAAATGCCCTGGCCGACAGCGGCCGTGCCTGTCGCATCAATCACTCACTTTGGCTGGCGCGGGAACGACTGACCTGCCTGCGGGCGATTTATCCACAGGCCATTTTTTCGCCGCCGCTGGAGGCGTTGCCGGGATTCGATGAAGCTTGGCAAGCAGACGACGCCGTACTCGAAGTAATTCGCGCCCGGCTCAGCGCGTTTGGTCCCCTGCGACTGCCGGCGATTGCCGAACCGCTGCTATTGCCGACGACACAAGTCACCCACGCACTGGCGCATCTGGAGCGCGAAGGTTATGTATTGCGCGGCCGCTTCACGCCGGGCAGCCATGAAGATGAATGGTGCGAACGGCATCTGCTGGCGCGGATTCACCGCTACACAGTCAAGCGCCTGCGCCGGGAAATCGAGCCGGTGGCGTTGCAGGATTTCATGCGTTTTCTGTTCGACTGGCAGCACTTGTCCAGCGCCACCCGCGGCCAGGGCAACGCGGTGTTGCCGGCGATCATCGCGCAGTTCGAAGGCTACCCCGCCGCCGCGTCGGCCTGGGACAGCGACGTCCTGCCAGCGCGTCTCAAGGATTATTCGCCGACCTGGCTGGACGAGCTGTGCCGCAGCGGCAAACTGGTCTGGACTCGGCTCACTGCGCGCAACAAAAGCACCGGCACGGCCCTGCGCAGCACGCCGATTCTGTTGTTGCCGCGCAATCGGGTCGGGCTCTGGAGCGACTTGACCGAACAGACGCCAGTCAGCGAACTGTCGCCGAAAACACAAAAGGTCCACGCCGCGCTCAGCCAACACGGCGCGCTGTTTTTCGATGAGTTGATTCACGAGGCGCATCTGCTGCGCGCGGAACTGGAAATCGCCTTGCAGGAATTGGTGGGCGCCGGGCTGGTGAATGCCGACAGCTTCGCCGGCCTGCGGGCGCTGATCACGCCGGCCAGCAAGCGCCAGCAGCGCAGTAGCCGACGTGGGCGCGGCGCGTTTGTCGGCGGCATGGACGATGCCGGGCGCTGGGCGCTGTTGCGACGTGGTGTTGGCGCGCCGGTTGTGGATAACCAACGTCCGGCGCCCACGCCTGCCGAGACCCTGGAACACATCGCCATGACGCTGCTGCGCCGCTACGGCGTAGTGTTCTGGCGCTTGCTGGAGCGCGAGGCGGACTGGCTGCCGAGCTGGCGGGAATTGCTGCGTACCTTCCATCGGTTGGAAGCCCGGGGAGAAATTCGCGGCGGGCGGTTTGTCAGTGGTTTGGCGGGCGAGCAGTTCGCGTTGCCCGAGGCGATTCCACTGCTACGCGAGGTACGGCGTCGACCCCATGACGGGAGCTTGATCGCGGTGTGCGGGGTCGATCCGCTGAACCTCGCCGGCACGCTGTTACCCGGCGTGAAAGTGCCGGCGCTGGCGAGTAATCGGCTGGTGTATCGCGATGGTTTGCCGGCGGCTGGGCAGATTGCGGGTCAGCCGTATTTTTGGCTGGAACTGGATCAGCAGGCCAGTGCTGAAGTACACAGCAAACTGATCCGGCATTGATGTTGGCTGGGCGGACCTCATCGCTGGCAAGCCAGCTCCCACAGAGATTTCTGTTGTTCACAAAACCCTGTGGGAGCTGGCTTGCCAGCGATGAGGCCATCACAACCGACACATTTACTGAGGCCGTGCCCCCTCCGGCAATAACACCGCCGAATGCTCCGGCTCAGCCGTCCCATCCTGGAACGGCTCAGTCGCATGTTGCCTCGGCATCAAAACCTGCTGTGGATAAGTCTGCGCGAAATGCACCCACGGGCTGTTATCCACAAGCTTTTTCAAACGCTGGTTGAACGCCCGGCTCACCGCATATTGCCCACCGGACACGGTACGAAACTGCGCCGTCAGCACCACGCCGTTGAGGTCCATCTTGTCGACGCCGAACACATCCAGCGGCCCTTGCAGGTTGTACTTGAGGAACGGGTCGTCACTGATGGAATGCCCGGCCTCGCGAATCAGTTCGATGGCCTTGTCGACATCGGTGTCGTAAGTGAACTGCACCGAGAAGAACGCATAGGCAAATTGCCGCGATTGGTTGGTGACAGCCTTGATCTGGCCAAAGGGCACCGAGTGCACGAACCCTTTGCCGTCGCGCAGGCGCAAGGTGCGGATGGTCAGGCCTTCGACGGTACCGGCGTGCCCGGAGTCGAGCACCACCCAATCGCCGATGGACAGAGTGTCTTCGATGATGATGAACAACCCGGTAATCACGTCCTGGACCAGTTGCTGGGAACCGAAACCGATCGCCAGACCGATGACCCCGGCACCGGCCAGGAACGGCGCAACATTGATGCCCAGATTGGCCATGGTGGTGATGGCGCAGATCACCACCAGGATGATTTTGACCGCGTTGCGCAGCAACGGCAGGATGGTTTTCACCCGCGTACTCGGCTGGCGTGCGCCGCGTTTGCTGGCCGGAGGTTTCAGGGCTTCCTGGATCGCCGTGTCGAGCACAACCCAGACCATCCAGGTCACCAGGAAGATCAGCCCGATGTGGCTCAGGGAATCACTGATCGCCCGACCCACCGCATTGCTCACCGCGAATTCGAACAGCGACACGCCCCAGATTCGCCCGAGGATATCGATGAACACGATAGCCATGGCGATGCGCAGTAACGCGTGGGAAAGGCTCAGAAAGCGTTCTTTGTAGGCGCCATTGCGGCGTACGTCGGTCTCGCTGCGGGTCTTGAACAAATGGTGCAGCGTGGTGCTGAGAAACACCGTCGCAATCAGCAACACCGTAGTAAACAGCGCGCTGCGCAGCACTTGCTGATTGTCATCGCCGATGCCAATCAGGTTGATGATCGAGACCAGCACCATCAACAGAATCGGCCAATACCAGAGCCCGGAAAAAATCCGCAGGGTTTCGCGCAACGCTGGCTGCGATCGACGTTGGGCCAGCGGCAGAATCCGGATCACATGGGCGACCGGGCGGCGCATGCGGATCACCAGCAAACCAAAGGAAATCGAGGCCGCCAGACCGGTAAACACCGCGATGCTGCTGGTGAGGTTGTTACCCAATTGATGGGCGATCTGCGGGCTGGTCAACGCATCGCTCAGGGCCACGAGGAAACCGATCGCGAACAGCGGCCGTGGGCTGTCATGGCGAATGATCTGTACCGCCCGGCGCTTGTGCCCAACGTTGAACAGCACCGCCAGGGACATCACCAATGACGCGGCGAACACACCACTGCTGGTGGCATAAGCCAAACACAGTGCCAGTGCGCGGCCGGCCGAAACAGGCAAAAACTGGCTGACATAAATCGTCAGCGGCAAGCTAATCACCGCCGGAATGCTGTAGGGCAACACATAACCCAGCAACGCCTGCCCACGCTCTCGACTGAGCAGCAGTCGATGGCGGCACAGGCGTTCGGTCAAGAACTTGCCGAACAGCCAAAGCAGCCCGAAAACACCGACCCACACCGCCGTCAGCAGCAGAAAATCCCCGGCCACGGCCCAGCTCGAACGGGCCGATGGACGATTGACCAGTTGATCCACCTCATCGGCGGCACGGTCAGCGCGCAAACGCCAGGCGTCGAGCAGGTCCTTGTTGAGATTGAGCTTGTTCTGGATACCATCGATGCTCGAACTGATAGCGCCTAGCAACCCGCCCTGCACCAACGGTTGCGGATGGGCTGGCGGTGTCGCGGTGGTGGTGGCTGCCGGCACGCCTGGTATTGCTGCTGCTTCCAGTTCCTCGCTGCCGAAAAACAGCAGCGCCCCCAATAGCATCGCGGTCTTGAGCTTGATCAACGTACCCGCTCCCTTGGACAAGACTGTAAGGAACTGATCGGAAAATGCCGGGCAAGTTCGCTGTTGGCCCACAGATGATCGGGTGTTTGACGCTTCCGTGGCGAGGGAGCTTGCTCCCGCTGGGGTGCGAAGCGCCCCCAAACCGGTTGCTTCAGACACACCGCATACATTGGTTTTGCGACTGCTTCGCAGCCGAGCGGGAGCAAGCTCCCTCGCCACAGTGCTCCCGTGTCACCTGCAATATTTGATCTACACGCAAATATCAAATGCTCATCCCTGTATTTTTCCGCACAACCCAAACCCTGACACTGCGCGCCATCGAATCAACCCACCGGAGTTGCAGCCATGCCCATTGCCTTGCTCGCGCTGACCCTCAGCGCTTTTGCCATCGGGACGACCGAATTCGTCATCGTTGGCCTGTTACCGACCATCGGCGCCGACCTCGGGGTCAGTCTGCCGTCCGCCGGCCTGTTGGTCAGCCTGTACGCGCTGGGCGTCGCCGTCGGCGCTCCGGTGCTGACCGCCCTGACTGGCAAAGTCCCGCGCAAATTGCTGTTGTTGTCGCTGATGGTGCTGTTTACCCTCGGCAATCTGTTGGCCTGGAAAGCGCCAGGTTATGAATCGCTGATCATTGCGCGAATCGTCACCGGGCTGGCCCATGGGGTGTTCTTCTCGATCGGCTCGACGATCGCCACCAGTCTAGTGTCCAAGGAAAAAGCCGCCAGCGCCATCGCCATCATGTTCACCGGCCTGACCGTGGCACTGGTTACCGGCGTGCCGTTGGGTACTTTTATCGGCCAACATTTCGGCTGGCGTGAAACCTTCCTCGCCGTGTCGGCATTGGGTGTCATTGCCTTTATCGGCAGCCTGCTCTACGTGCCGAAAAACATCGCCCACAGCAAACCCGCTTCGTTGTTGCAGCAGTTGCAAGTGCTCAAGCAGCCACGCCTGTTGCTGGTCTACGCCATGACGGCGGTCGGTTACGGTGGATCGTTCATCGCGTTCACGTTCCTGGCGCCGATCCTTCAGGACATCTCCGGCTTCAGCGCCAGCACCGTCAGCCTGGTGCTGTTGGTCTACGGCGTCTCGGTGGCTGTCGGCAACATCTGGGGCGGCAAGCTGGCGGACAAACGCGGCCCGATCAGCGCCTTGAAAATCATCTTCGCCCTGCTCGCCGCCGTGCTGTTTGTCCTGACCTTCACCGCCGGCAACCCATGGCTGGCACTGGCCACCGTGCTGGTCTGGGGCGCCGTGGCGTTCGGCAACGTGCCGGGGCTGCAAGTGTATGTGGTGCGCCAGGCTGAACATCACACGCCCCATGCGGTGGACGTGGCGTCCGGCCTGAACATCGCCGCGTTCAATCTCGGTATTGCTGGCGGCGCGTGGGGTGGTGGCTTGATCGTCGCCCACATGGGATTGATCCATACCGCGTGGATCGGTGGTTTGGTGGTGTTGGTGGCGTTGGCATTGACCGCGTGGAGCGGACGTCTGGATCGCCTCGGCCCGGTCTATTCCCAAGGCTCAACCCGCATCGTCGCCGGCCACTGATCCCCTGTAGGAGCTGCCGCAGGCTGCGATCTTTTGATTTTGTTCTTCAAGATCAAAAGATCGCAGCCTTCGGCAGCTCCTACAGGTGTTTCGCTTTGACCGTCCGTAGCCTCGCCGAAACTTTCGCCACCGCCCCGCAGTCATCAAAAGATCAGGGGGCAGTCAGACGGGAGGCGACATGGCGGCGATTCACATCGGTATTTCAGGTTGGCGCTACACGCCCTGGCGGGGGGATTTCTACCCGAAGGGCCTGGCCCAGAAGCGCGAATTGCAATTCGCCTCACGGGCAGTCAACAGCATCGAGATCAATGGATCGTTTTACGCCCTGCAACGGCCTGAACGCTACGCGCAGTGGTACGCCGAAACCCCGGAGCACTTCGTATTCAGCGTCAAAGCCCCACGCTTCATCACCCACATCAAGCGCCTGCGTGACATCCACAAACCCCTGGCGAATTTCTTTGCGTCCGGAGTACTGGAACTCAAGGAGAAACTCGGCCCGATCCTTTGGCAGTTTCCGCCCAACTTCAAATTCGACGCCGAGCTGTTCGAAACCTTCCTCGAACAATTGCCCCACGACACCGCACAAGCCGCCGCCCTCGCCCGCCAACACGATGCTCACGTGAACGGCCACGCCAGCCTGAAAGCGAACGGGAAAAAGCCCTTGCGCCACGCTGTGGAAATCCGTCACGAAAGCTTCATCGACCCGGCCTTTGTGCGCCTGCTCAAACGCTACAACACAGCGTTGGTCATCGCCGACACCGCTGGAAAATGGCCATATCGCGAAGACATCACCAGCGACTTCGTCTATCTGCGCCTGCACGGCGCCGAGGAGCTCTACGCCAGCGGCTACACCCCGCAAGCACTCAAACGCTGGGCCGACCGCATAGAAGCCTGGCACCACGGGCGCCAACCGGGTGATCCGCATCTGATTGCACCTCGACTGAAACCCCGGGCGCGCAAGTCGCGAGACGTGTTTTGCTATTTCGATAACGACATCAAGGTCCGCGCACCCTTCGATGCGCGGCGTTTGCTGGAAAGCTTCGACCTCGACAAAAACCTGCTCACCTCACCCGGTGAACCGGTTGCCGAAGGAGTGCTGCCATGAGCATTTCCGAGCCGGTTGGCACCACCGACGAGCAAGCGACCATCGACACCACGGTGCATCGTTTCACGATCCTGACCGTCAACACGCACAAAGGCTTCACGGCCCTGAACCGACGGTTCATCCTGCCGGAACTGCGCGAAGCGGTGCGCAGCGTGTCTGCCGATGTGGTGTTTTTGCAGGAAGTGCACGGCACCCACGAACAGCATCCAAAGCGCTACGACAATTGGCCGGCAATGCCGCAATACGAGTTCCTCGCCGACACGCTGTGGCCGCAGTTCGCCTATGGGCGCAACGCGGTTTATCCGGCGGGCGATCACGGCAATGCTCTGCTGTCGAAATTCCAGATCGTGCGCCACGACAACCTCGACGTGTCCATCAGCGGCCACGAGAACCGCGGCATTCTGCATTGCGTGTTGCGCCTGCCGGGTGATGGTCCGGAGGTGCATGCCATTTGCGTCCATCTGGGCCTGCGCGAAACCCACCGCACCGAACAACTCAAACTGCTGACGCGTCGCCTGGAAGAATTGCCCAGCGATGCCCCGGTGGTGATTGCCGGTGACTTCAATGACTGGCGCCAGCGCGCGGATGCCCTGCTCAAGCCCTGCGGATTGCGTGAGGTATTCGCCGAACACCACGGCAAACCGGCGCGCAGTTTCCCCGCACGTTTGCCGGCGCTGCGCCTGGACCGCATCTACGTGCGAAACCTCAAGGCCAGTCGTCCGCAAGTGCTGACGACGCGGCCCTGGTCCCACCTTTCGGATCACGCACCGTTGTCGGTGGAGATCGAACTATGAGCATCCCGACGATGGAAAAAACCACGGTGGAAACGATTGCCGCGCCGCCCATCAGCGAGCCGGCAGTGGTCGACGTCGAGTACGGCTGGCAAGGCAACAATCGGGTCGAACTGCTGGAAAACGGCGAGGCCTATTTCCCCCGGGTGTTCGAGGCCATGCGCCAGGCCAAAACCGAAATCCTCCTGGAAACCTTCATTGTGTTTGAGGACAAGGTCGGCGATGAATTGAAGGAGGTGCTCATCGAGGCCGCTCAACGGGGTGTTCGGGTCACCGCCAGTTTCGACGGGTTTGGCTGCGGAGAGCTGACCACCGCCTATCTCACGGCCCTGAGCGGTGCCGGCGTGCACCTGCAAATGTTCGACCCGGCGCCGAAGCGCCTGGGCATTCGCACCAACTGGTTCCGCCGCCTGCACCGCAAAATCGTGGTCGTAGACGGGACGGTAGCCTTCATTGGCGGGATCAATTTTTCCGCCGACCATTTGGCCGACTTCGGCCCCGAGGCCAAGCAGGATTATTCGGTTGAAGTGCAAGGCCCGGCGGTGGCCGACATTCATCACTTTGCCCTGCTGCAATGCGGTCGTCCGGCGCGAGCCAAATATTGGTGGCAACGCCGTCGGCAACGGCGCTCAGAACTGGCCGTGACTGATCACGATGGCCAGGTGCGGCTGGTATACCGCGACAACGCCGAGCACTCTACCGACATCGAAGAGGTTTACCGCCTGGCGTTGCGCACGGCGCAGCGGCGCGTGGTCATCGCCAACGCCTACTTCTTTCCCGGCTATCGGTTGCTGCGGGAAATCCGCAACGCTTCGCGCCGTGGCGTTGAAGTGCGCCTGATTCTCCAGGGCCAACCGGACATGCTGGTGGCCAAACTGGCAGCGCGCATGACCTACGATTATCTGCTCAAGTCCGGGGTGAAAATCTTCGAATACTGCGACCGGCCACTGCACGGCAAAGTCGCGCTGGTGGACGAAGACTGGAGCACCGTCGGCTCCAGCAACCTCGACCCGTTGAGCCTGTCGATGAACCTGGAGGCCAACGTGTTGATCCGCGACCGTGGGTTCAACCGCGTCCTGTTCGATCGCCTCGAAGACCTCAGTGACAACCACTGCAAATCCATGTCGGTGGACAAGGCCCCGCGCGGGCGAGTCTGGCACATGACCGTGGGTTTTCTGGTGTTCCACTTCCTGCGGCATTTTCCGGCCTGGGCCGGGTGGTTGCCCGCACATAAACCACGTCTGAAAGCGTTCACCCCACCGACCGGGAGCGATCAACATGAGCCGCACTGAAGCACACGCGGCGCCCCACGCCGAGCACCCGGCAAAGTCGCGTTGGAGCCGCTGGAAACGACCGCTGACGATGTTGTTTTTCCTGGCGCTGATCGTGCTCTTGACGATGTTCGCCCAGCGCATCGAATGGAACGAAGTGTTCGACACCCTGGCCGATTTCAAGGTGCGCACCTTGATCATCGCGGCCGGGCTGACCCTGTTGAGTTTTCTGGTCTACGCCTGTTTCGACCTGATTGGCCGCACCTACATCCGCCAGGACCTGACGTGGAAACAGATCCTGCCAGTGGGCATCATCAGCTACGCCTTCAACCTCAACCTGAGCGCCTGGGTCGGCGGCATTGCCATGCGTTATCGGCTGTATTCGCGGCTCGGGGTGAGCAAAGCCAACATTGCGAAAATCCTCGGCCTCAGCCTGGCGACCAACTGGTTTGGCTACATGGTGATTGCCGGCGCGATATTCAGTAGCGGGCTGGTGCGCATGCTGCCGGGCTGGAAACTCAGCAGCGGTGCGCTGCAAGCGGTGGGTGTGTTGCTGTTGTTGGTGAGTGCGGGCTACCTGGCGGCGTGCCAGTTTTCCAGGCGTCGGGAATGGTCGATTCGCGGGGTGGAAATCAACCTGCCGTCACTGCGCATGGCGATCCTGCAACTGGCCCTCGGGGCGCTGAACTGGTCGTTGATGGCGGCAGTGATTTTCACGTTGCTGCCGAGCAAACTCGACTATCCGCTGGTGCTCGGTGTGCTGCTGATCAGCGCCATCGCCGGGGTCATCACCCACATTCCGGCGGGGCTCGGTGTGCTGGAAGCGGTGTTCGTGGCGTTGTTGCAACACGAAGCATCGCGGGGCAGTCTGGTGGCGGGGTTGCTGGCGTATCGGGCGATCTATTTCCTGCTACCGCTGTTAATCACGCTGGTGATGTATTTGCTGGTGGAGGCCAAGGCCAAGTCGTTGCGGATCTCGAAGAAACCCAAGTGATGGGTGGAGTTCTTTCGGACGCCATCACAGGCAAGCCCGCTCCCACAGGGTTTGGCGGTGAACGCAAATATTGTGAACACCAGCACTCACTGTGGGAGCGGGCTTGCCCGCGATGACGGCTTAAAGAACAGCAAAAGATCACTTGGACTGAATAATGCTCAACCGCTCCCCCACCACCATTTCAGTGATCCAGCCCACCAGGGTCGAGGTGTAGGCCTGCTGTGAAACGGGATTGCTCAGCGCATGGTCGGCGCCGTCGATGATGCGGTGGGTCAGCGAGTGGGTCTGCTGACACGCCGCGCGGTAACTCATGATGGTCGCGTGCGGGACGTAGTCATCGGTTTCCGACTCCACCAGCAACACATCCCCGGTAAATTGCGAACAGGCATGCAGCGCCCGATTGTTGTCGGCGCGCACCAATGTACTGCGGTAATCGCGCAGATCGAGTTTGTCCAGGTCACGCTTGGGCGTGTGCCATTGATCGTCGCGATACAGCGCCGGCACCCGCAGCGCCAGCCAGCGCACGGGCCGCAGCGACGTGAGGATCGAAGCCAGGTAACCGCCGTAACTGGTACCGACCACAGCAATGGCCGAGGTATCCAGTGCGGGGTGCGAGAGTAAACGGTCATAGGCCGCCAGCAAATCGCGCAAATTGTCTTCACGGGTCACGCGGGCCAACGGGATTCCGGTGCCGCTGGTGTGCCCGCGCAGGTCGAAGGTCAGGCACACACAACCTAACCCGGCGATGCCTTTTGCACGCTCCAGATCGCGCTCCTGGCTGCCGCCCCAGCCGTGTACGAACAACACGCCGGGGACTTTCGATTTGGGACTGAGAAAAGTGCCGCTCATCTGTTCGTCGTCGATGTCGATTTGAATGCTTTCGCTTCTAGCCGTCATAGGAATTGACCGTTACGTACTTGAGTAGGAAATCACTGTTCTCTGCAGGACCACGGTACACCTCAATGGCGTCCGCGGGCAGCGGCTGATCGATGTAGGTTTCCACTGAAGACACGCGAATCGCGCGCATCTGCGGATCGTTGACGAAGCTCTGCAAGGCCGCCACTTCCGCGCTGCTGGCCCCGCCCATGCGCCAGGATTGTTCGAGCACACCGCTGCGTTGCTGGCCGTCGCTGGCGACACCTTGGGCGATGTCGTAATTGCGCCGTGAAGCATAGAAACCGGGATAGGCTTCATCCGCAGCGCCATCGAACACCTGGGCTTGCTTGATTGCCAGTCGCACATCGTCAGGCAGGTCCAGCTTCAGCAATTCGTCGTAACCGCCCTGCACCACCAGCAGGTTGGAACCACCATAGACCTCTTCGTCGTGAGCGTCTTTGGTCAAGTATTGATCACCGCAGTAACTCAGCACTTTATCGCCGATAAAACTCTGGCCGACGCTGTGGGTAATCACCTGGTCCAGGTCCTGCTCCAGCACCACGCCTTCATTGAACAGCGCTCTCGCTTCGGGTCGGGCGAGGATTTCATCGAACTGGTCGAGGCTGTTGATCACTTCTTGTCCGCGCCCGGCGCAGGCATGGATCGGTTTCATGCGGATCGGACCGCTGTAGAGCAGATGCTCCGCTGCTGCTCGCGCGTCGTCGAAGGAGAAAACACTGAGTCCATCGAGCACCACAGAGCGCACTCGCGCGGAAAACAACGGCGACCAGCCTTGTGGTGCGTGGGCATGCCTGTTCAATAAACCGTGGGTGATGGCTTTGGTGCAGATGAAGTCGTGTTCGACATAACCGCCCCATACATCCTCCGGCCCTTTGATGCCCAACTCACGGGCAGCAGCGGCGCCTACCAGTGTCTGGGTCGGCAACAGATAAATATCTCGACCGCCATGCAACTGCGGATCGAAATTGCCCCCGAATTTGAGCCCGAGAATTTGCGCCAGCCAGCGGGCCAGCGCGCGATTGGTTTCGACTTCGTGCTGCGGCGCACCGGGACGCACCGAATGGGCGACTACCAGTTTTTTGCGGCTTGTTGGGGTCATGCGTCCCCCTTCAATGGTCGCTGAATGAATGTAGCTGATGGGGTGCAGGGTTCAGGCCAACCGCTTCTTGAGAGAAACGGTTTTCAAATCAGCCGCTTGCGAATACGGTAGTGGCACGGCGCCTGTTTTATTCTGCACGACGACCATCAACAGTCCGGCATTTTGCACGGCTCATGTCCATCCACGCCCCCTGTAGGCGCTAGCCTGCTCGCGATCAGGTCAGCACATTCGCCATTTTTTTCGCCTGATACGCCGCCATCGCGAGCAGGCTCGCTCCTACAGGGAATCTATCGCGCTGCAACACTCGGCATCACCCCAAACCGCGCCCGATAATCACTCGGCGCCAGCCCGGTGATCTTCTTGAACGTCGAACGAAACGCACCCGGATCCTGATAACCCACGGTCCAGGCAATGTGATCGATGGTGCCGTTGGTGAACTCGAGCATTTCCCGGGCCTTGCCGACCCGCAGATGCTGGCAGTACTCAGTCGGCTTGAGACCGGTCGCCGCGCGGAACCGACGCAGGAACGTGCGCTCTTCCAGCCCTGCCCGCTCGGCCATGGCCGGCAGCGAAACGTCAGTGGCTCCGGTGCCTTGCAGCCAGTGTTGAACCTTGAGAATCGAGGCGTCGCCATGGCTGAGAATCGGTGCGAAATTGCTGCCGCATTCGCTGGCGCTGTCGCTGTGTTCAACCACTAGAAAACGCGCCGTGCCGGTGGCGATGCTCGGTCCCAGCAGTCGATCCACCAGGCGCAATCCCAACTCGGACCAGGCCATCAAACCAGCGGTGGTGATCAAGTCGCCGTCGTCGACGATGGGCGTATCGGCCTTGAGCTTGATCGCCGGGTAACGCTCGGCAAAGGTCTTCGCGGAGGTCCAGTGCGTGGTGGCGCTACGACCGTCGAGCAAACCACTTTCGGCCAACAGCAGCGAACCCACGCAGACACCACCGAGGGTCGCGCCGCTGGCGTGTTGTTGCCGGAGCCAGCGCAGCAGTGGTTGCGGTGCCTGGCCTTCGGAGAAGCCGGCAATCGACGGCGGAATCAACACGGCCACTAATGCACCGTCCTTATCAGGATGGCTGTCGTAGACCCGCGTCGGCGCCTGCTCGCCATCGACCTGCCAATGGCTGACCCGCAACAACGGCAAGCACGCTGCCTGATGCTCGGCGGCGATCCGGTTGGCCACCCCGAACAGGTCCGTCAACCCATGCACCGCCGCCATCTGCGCGCCGGGATAGATCAACACACCCAGTTCGGCGATTGCCCTTTGTGCGTCCATTGTCAGTTTTCCCCCTTCTATTGTCGGTGCGGCCAATCCACGGATGGTTTGCCAGGGCCAATACTTCATTCCACACCAACCCGCACTCCGAGGAAACAGTCATGGCCAAGCAAGCACTCATCGTAGTCGATATCCAAAAAGACTACTTCCCACAAGGCAAGTGGCCGCTGGTCGGCGCCGATGCCGCCGCGGACAACGCCGTCCGTCTGCTCAAAGCCTTTCGTGACGCTGGTGATTCGGTGGTGCACATCCGCCACGAATTCACCTCCGAAGACGCACCGTTTTTCACCCCGAATTCCGAAGGCGCAAAACTTCATCCCAAAGTCCTCAACCAAGCCGACGAACCTGTAGTGCTCAAGCACTTCGTCAACTCATTCCGCGAAACCGAACTACAGTCCATTCTCGACGAGCAGGGCATCAAGGAACTGGTGGTCGTCGGCAGCATGAGCCACATGTGCGTCGATGGCATCACCCGCGCCGGCAACGACCTCGGCTACAGCGTCACGGTGATCCACGATGCCTGTGCCTCTCGTGACCTGGAGTTCAACGGCGTAACCGTTCCGGCGGCTCATGTCCACGCGGCCTTCATGTCGGCCTTGGGCTTTGCCTACGCCAACGTGATATCCACCGACGAATTCCTCGCCCGGTAAGCGCCTCATTCACGCTACTTCATTGGAGATGATCGACATGGCTACTCTGACGACTCGCGAAGGCAACACCCTCTACTACAAGGATTGGGGCAGCGGACAACCGGTGGTGTTCAGCCACGGCTGGCCCTTGAGCGCCGACAGTTGGGAATCGCAGATGCTGCATTTCGCCAACAACGGTTTCCGCGCCATCGCACACGATCGTCGGGGCCATGGCCGGTCCAGCCAGCCGTGGGACGGCAACGACATGGATCACTACGCTGATGACCTGGCGCAGTTGATCGAACACCTGGACCTCAAGGACGTGATCCTCTTCGGTTTCTCCACCGGCGGCGGCGAAGTCGCCCGCTACATCGGTCGCCACGGCACCGGTCGCCTGGCGAAAGCCGGGCTGATCTCAGCCGTACCGCCGTTGATGCTGAAGACCGACACCAACCCCAAAGGCCTGCCGATCGAAGTCTTCGACGGCATCCGCGCCGGCTCCATCGCTGACCGCTCGCAGCTGTACAAAGACATCGCCGGCGGGCCGTTCTTCGGCTTCAACCGACCGGGTGCCAAAGCCTCGCAAGGGCTGATCGATTCGTTCTGGATGCAAGGCATGATGGGTGGTCACAAAAACACCCTGGACAGCATCAAGGCGTTCTCGGAAACCGACTTCCGCGAAGACCTGAAAAAATTTGATGTACCGACCCTGATCATCCACGGCGATGATGACCAGATCGTGCCGATTCAAGCGGCTGGGCTGGAGAGCAAACGATTGATCGAGCATGCCGAGTTAATTGTCTATCCCGGTGCACCGCATGGGCTGACGGATACGCACAAGGATCAGGTGAATGCGGATATGTTGGCGTTTGCCAAAAGCTGATCGAACCTGAAAACACAAAGGCCCGTAGCGTTTGAGCGCTACGGGCCTTTTTCATGCCGTTCGGGGAAGCAGTTGCTTAGAACGGAATATCGTCATCAAAGCTGTCGAAATCCGGAGCCGGTTGCGGCGCGGCCTGTTGAGGCGCTGGACGCTGTGGCTGCTGTTGCGGTGCTGGGCGTTGAGCCTGCGGACGCGGCGCGGATTGCTGGTAGTTACCACCGCCCTGGCCTTGTTGGTCGCCCTGAGGACGGCCGCCCAGCAGTTGCATGGTGCCTTGCATGTCGACCACGATTTCAGTGGTGTAACGCTTGATACCGTCTTTTTCCCACTCGCGGGTCTGCAGTTTGCCTTCGATGTAGACCTGCGAACCTTTGCGCAGGTACTCGCCAGCGATTTCTGCGACTTTGCCGAACATCGACACACGGTGCCATTCGGTTTTTTCGACTTTCTGACCGGTTTGCTTGTCGGTCCACTGTTCGCTGGTCGCCAGACTCAGGTTGGTCACGGCGTTGCCATTCGGCAGGTAACGAACTTCAGGATCCTGGCCGCAAGTGCCGACCAATATGACTTTGTTAACCCCACGGGCCATTACGTTCTCCTAGGCTACGCACGCTGCCCCGGCCGGGTTGTTCACCAGGCTCTCAAGGGTGGTGCGATCCAATAGTTCGGTGTCCAATTTGATGTAAATCGCCGCTTCATCCGCGACGATCACTGCATCTGTTACCCCTACGACCGCCTTCAGGCGCTCGACCAGACCCGCTTCGCGGATCGCCTCGGGCGACAACGGCAAGCGCAGGCTTGTCACGTAGGGAGGTTCACGCATGGTAACAGCAAAGACCAGCCAAAGTGCAGCCAGCCCGGCGCAACCGAGGAACACAACCGACAAACCGCCATGCTGGAACAACCAGCCGCCGAGGATACCGCCCAGTGCCGATCCGAGGAACTGACTGGTGGAATAAACTCCCATCGCCGTGCCTTTGCCGCCCGCCGGTGAAACCTTGCTGATCAGCGAAGGCAACGAAGCTTCCAGCAGATTGAACGCGGTGAAGAACACCACCGTACCAATCACCAGAGCCCGCAAGCTATCGCCGAACTGCCAGAAGAATAGCTCAGTGAGCATCAGCGTCACGACGGCGCCGAGCAAAACTCGTTTCATTTTGCGTCGCTTCTCGCCATAGATAATGAACGGAATCATGGCGAAGAAGGAAATCAGCAGCGCAGTCAGATAAACCCACCAATGCTGTTCCTTTGGCAGCCCGGCCTTCTCCACCAACGCCAGCGGCAAGGCAACGAAGCTCGACATCAGCATCGCGTGCAAGACAAAAATGCCCAAGTCCAGGCGCAGCAGGTCCGGGTGCTTGAGGGTCGGAATCAACGCCTGGCGCGCCACGCCGGATTCGCGATGCTGAAGCGGCCCGGTGGAGCGCGGCACCATGAACATCACGATCACGATGCCGAACAGCGCCATCCCGCCCGTAGCGAGAAACAGCCCGGACAGGCCGAAGGCGCGGGTCAGCAACGGTCCTACAACCATGGCGACAGCGAACGACAGACCAATCGTCATGCCGATCATGGCCATGGCCTTGGTCCGATGCTGTTCACGGGTCAGGTCCGACAGCAACGCCATGACCGCTGCGGAGATCGCCCCGGCGCCCTGCAGGATGCGTCCGGCGATCACGCCCCAGATCGAATCGGCGTTGGCTGCCAACACGCTGCCGAGGGCGAAGACAATCAGCCCCAGGTAAATCACCGGACGACGGCCTATACGGTCGGAAATGAAGCCGAATGGAATCTGGAAAATCGCCTGGGTCAGGCCATAAGCGCCAATCGCCAGCCCGATCAGGGCCGGGGTCGCGCCCGCCAGGTCCATGCCATAGGTCGCCAGCACCGGCAACACCATGAACATGCCAAGCATACGGAAGGCGAACACCAGGGCCAGACCGCTCGCCGCGCGGGTCTCGCTGCCACTCATGCGTTCGCTGTGGGGATCGTGCATGGAAAAACCTCATGTGAACCGGCGGCGATTCTACCAGTCCCATCGATTGGCAGGGTATATCGCGACGCTTTGCCGCGTGTAGATGACAGAGCTTTCATGTAAGCCTGCAATGACATCATTCGATAGTGTGCATCCATCCAGTATTTGGCCGTATACTCCTACGTTTTCGACGCCCGCCAAGCGAGGCCACTTTGGACAAGATCCTGATTCGTGGGGCTCGAACCCACAACCTGAAGAATATCGACCTGACCCTGCCACGGGACAAGCTGATCGTCATCACCGGCCTGTCCGGCTCCGGCAAGTCGTCCCTGGCTTTCGACACCTTGTATGCCGAAGGTCAGCGCCGCTACGTCGAATCGCTGTCGGCCTATGCCCGCCAGTTTCTGTCGATGATGGAAAAGCCTGACGTCGATACCATCGAAGGCCTGTCGCCGGCGATCTCCATCGAACAGAAATCGACCTCGCACAACCCGCGCTCGACCGTCGGCACCATCACCGAAATCTACGACTACCTGCGTCTGCTTTATGCACGCGTGGGCATTCCGCGCTGCCCGGATCACGACATTCCGCTGGAAGCGCAGACTGTCAGCCAGATGGTCGACCTTGTCCTGACGCAGCCGGAGGGCAGCAAACTGATGTTGCTCGCCCCAGTCATCCGCGAGCGTAAAGGCGAACACCTTTCAGTCTTCGAAGAGCTGCGCGCCCAAGGCTTCGTCCGCGCCCGGATCAACGGCAAGCTGTATGAGCTGGACGAAGCGCCCAAGCTCGACAAGCAGAAAAAACACACCATTGATGTCGTGGTCGACCGCTTCAAGGTTCGCGCCGATCTGCAACAGCGCCTGGCCGAATCCTTCGAGACCGCGCTAAAGCTGGCGGATGGCATTGCCCTCGTAGCGCCAATGGACGACGAGCCGGGCGAAGAGATGATCTTCTCCGCGCGCTTCGCCTGCCCGATTTGCGGCCACGCCATCAGCGAGCTCGAACCCAAACTGTTTTCCTTCAACAACCCGGCCGGCGCTTGCCCGACTTGCGATGGCCTGGGCGTGAAGCAGTTTTTCGACATCAAGCGGCTGGTCAACGGCGAGCTGACGCTGGCCGAAGGCGCGATTCGCGGCTGGGACCGGCGCAACGTCTATTACTTCCAGATGCTTGGCTCACTGGCGTCCCACTTCAAGTTCAGCCTGGAAGTACCGTTCAACGATCTGCCGGCCGATCAGCAGAAGCAAATCCTGCACGGCAGCGGCTCGCAAAACGTCGACTTCAAGTACCTGAACGATCGCGGCGATATCGTCAAACGCTCGCACCCGTTCGAAGGCATCGTGCCGAACCTGGAACGCCGCTACCGCGAAACCGAGTCTGCCTCGGTGCGCGAAGAGCTGGCCAAGTTCCTCAGCACCCAGGCTTGCCCTGACTGCCGCGGCACACGCCTCCGTCGCGAAGCACGCCACGTGTGGGTCGGCGAGAAAACGCTGCCGGCGGTGACCAACCTGCCCATCGGCGATGCGTGCGATTACTTCGGTGGACTGAAGCTGACCGGCCGCCGTGGCGAGATTGCCGACAAGATCCTCAAGGAAATCCGCGAGCGCCTGCAATTTCTGGTCAACGTTGGCCTCGACTATCTATCACTGGATCGTAGCGCGGACACCTTGTCCGGTGGTGAGGCTCAACGTATTCGCCTGGCCAGTCAGATTGGCGCGGGTCTGGTCGGTGTTCTGTACATCCTCGACGAACCGTCGATTGGCCTGCACCAACGCGATAACGACCGCTTGCTCGGCACCCTCAAGCACCTGCGCGATATCGGTAACACGGTGATCGTGGTCGAGCACGACGAAGACGCGATTCGCCTGGCTGACTATGTGGTGGATATCGGCCCGGGTGCGGGGGTTCACGGTGGGCACATCGTTGCCGAAGGTACGCCGGCAGAGGTCATGGCTCACCCTGATTCGTTGACCGGCAAGTATCTGTCGGGCCGGGTGAAGATCGAAGTGCCGGCCAAACGCACACCACGCAATAAGAAGTTGTCGCTGTCGCTCAAAGGCGCTTGTGGCAACAACTTGCGCAATGTCGATCTGGATATCCCGATTGGCCTGCTGACCTGTGTGACCGGCGTGTCCGGTTCGGGCAAATCGACGCTGATCAACAACACGCTGTTTCCTCTGAGCGCCACCGCGCTGAACGGTGCGACGACGCTTGAGGCTGCCGCTCACGACAGTATCAAGGGCCTGGAACATCTGGATAAGGTCGTCGATATCGACCAGAGCCCGATCGGCCGAACGCCACGCTCCAATCCGGCGACCTACACCGGGCTGTTCACGCCGATTCGCGAGTTGTTCGCCGGCGTGCCGGAATCCCGCTCCCGAGGTTATGGGCCGGGGCGGTTCTCCTTCAACGTCAAGGGCGGACGCTGTGAAGCCTGCCAGGGCGACGGTCTGATCAAGGTGGAAATGCACTTCCTGCCGGACATCTACGTGCCGTGCGACGTGTGCAAGAGCAAGCGCTACAACCGCGAAACCCTGGAGATCAAATACAAGGGCAAGAACATCCACGAAACCCTCGAAATGACCATCGAGGAAGCACGTGAGTTCTTCGACGCGGTGCCGGCGCTGGCGCGCAAGCTACAAACGCTGATGGACGTCGGCCTGTCGTACATCAAACTGGGACAATCCGCGACCACCTTGTCCGGTGGTGAGGCTCAACGGGTGAAACTGTCCCGCGAGCTGTCCAAGCGCGATACCGGCAAAACCCTGTACATCCTCGATGAGCCGACCACGGGCCTGCACTTCGCGGATATCCAGCAACTACTCGACGTCCTGCATCGACTGCGCGACCACGGCAACACGGTGGTGGTAATCGAGCACAACCTTGATGTAATCAAGACTGCCGACTGGCTGGTGGACCTCGGGCCGGAAGGCGGTTCCAAAGGCGGGCAAATCATTGCCGTCGGCACGCCTGAAGAAGTCGCCGAGATGAAGCAATCTCACACCGGCTACTACCT
The DNA here is from genome assembly GCF_000802965.1 of Pseudomonas fluorescens. GTDB lineage: Bacteria > Pseudomonadota > Gammaproteobacteria > Pseudomonadales > Pseudomonadaceae > Aquipseudomonas > Aquipseudomonas fluorescens_A. Next base: position 71,417 of record NZ_JSAK01000011.1, read on the forward strand.
CAAGCCGCTACTGGAACGCGACAGGGCCTGAATCCGGGCCACAAAAAAGCCCCTGTCAC
>NZ_JSAK01000011.1:71483-107055 GCF_000802965.1 Pseudomonas fluorescens
GTGACAGGGGCTTTTTTGTGGATCTTCACGAAATCGTGGGAAACCCCGTAGGAGCCGGCTTGCTGGCGATATCTATCTCATCGACGCCGGAATCAAGCGTGAGATTGCAGGTAGTTCTCCAGACCGATCAACTTGATCAGACCCAACTGCTTTTCCAGCCAGTAGGTGTGATCTTCTTCAGTGTCGTTGAGCTGGATACGCAGCATCTCGCGGCTGACGTAGTCCTTGTGCTGCTCACAGAGCGCGATGCCCTTGCACAGCGCGGCACGGACTTTGTACTCAAGGCGAAGATCCGCTTCGAGCATCTCAGGAACGGTGGTGCCGACATCAAGGTCGTCCGGACGCATGCGCGGCGTACCTTCGAGCATCAAAATCCGGCGCATCAGCGCATCGGCGTGCCCGGCTTCCTCTTCCATCTCATGGTTGATACGTTCGTAGAGCTTGGTGAAACCCCAGTCCTCATACATCCGCGAATGGACGAAATATTGATCACGTGCAGCCAGTTCGCCGGTCAGCAACGTGTTGAGGTAATCGATAACGTCTGGGTGGCCTTGCATCGCCCTACATCTCCCTGCTTGAAAGTCTGTAGTTTGAACCACGACGACGGATTGGTCACTCCGTTTGCGCGATAAAAGCGAAGATATTCTGAGAAAAATGGTTTAAATAACGCAAAAACCGCCCAAACAAGGGCGGTTCTGCTTCTCATTTAGACTTCGTTAAGCTGTACGTTAAGCAGCGTTGCGATTGCTTCTCCATACGCCGGGTCCGCCTTGTAAAAATGCTGCAACTGACGGTCGACCACATCGCTTGATACGCCTGCCAATGCGCCGGCGATATTGCTGACCAGCAGGTTTTTCTGATCACCACTCATCAACCGGAACAGCGCACCGGCGTGACTGTAGTAGTCGGTATCCTCACGATGATCATAGCGATCGGCAGCGCCGCTCAAAGCCAACGCAGGCTCGGCATAACGAGGCGCCTGTTTAGGCGACTCCACGTAGCTGTTCGGCTCATAGTTCGGTGCTGCACCGCCATTGCTGCCAAAAGCCATCGAGCCATCGCGCTGGTAAGTGTTAACCGGACTGCGGGGCGCGTTCACCGCCAGTTGCTGGTGATTGGTACCAACACGGTAGCGGTGCGCGTCGGCGTAAGCGAAAACACGTCCTTGCAGCATGCGATCCGGGGACAGGCCTACACCGGGCACCATGTTGCTAGGACCGAAAGCGGCTTGCTCAACTTCAGCGAAGTAGTTGAGCGGGTTGCGATTGAGTTCCAGCACACCGACTTCGATCAGTGGAAACTCCTTCTGCGACCAGGTTTTGGTGACATCAAACGGGTTTTCATAATGGGCGGCGGCCTGGGCCTCGGTCATGACTTGGATGCACACGCTCCATTTCGGGAAGTCACCGCGCTCGATAGCCTCAAACAGATCGCGCTGAGCGTAATCCGGATCCGTGCCAGCCAGACGCGAAGCATCTGCCGGTGCCAGGTTCTTGATCCCTTGCTGGGTCTTGTAGTGCCACTTGACCCAATGACGGTCACCGTTGGCGTTGATCAGGCTGTAGGTGTGACTGCCGAAGCCATGCATGTGACGGTAGCCATCAGGAATGCCGCGGTCGGAGAACAGAATAGTGACCTGGTGCAGCGCTTCAGGAGAATGCGACCAGAAGTCCCACATAGCCTGAGCGCTTTTGAGGTTGCTCTGCGGCAGACGTTTTTGCGTGTGGATAAAGTCCGGGAATTTCAGCGGATCACGAATGAAGAACACAGGCGTGTTATTGCCGACAATGTCCCAGTTGCCTTCTTCGGTGTAGTACTTCAAGGCAAACCCGCGCGGGTCACGCTCAGTGTCGGCAGAACCACGCTCACCACCTACGGTGGAGAAACGCAGAAACGTCGGAGTCTGTTTACCTACAGCCTCGAACAGCTTGGCGCTGGTGTATTGGGTGATATCACGCGTCACGGTGAACGTCCCGTAGGCGCCCGAGCCTTTGGCATGTACACGGCGTTCCGGGATGTTTTCGCGATTGAAGTGGGCGAGCTTCTCGATCAGATGAAAATCGTCGAGTAGCAGCGGGCCTCGAGGGCCGGCGGAGCGGGAATTCTGGTTGTCGGCGACAGGAGCGCCACTGGCAGTGGTAAGCGTTTTATTTTGGCTCATGCGATCTCTTCCTTTGTCAGTCTTGAACTGCCGGCTAATCGGCTGAAAGGAAGTATTGATGATCAAGATGACATCATCTAATTCATTAACTGATGAGAATCGATAGAAAATACCTAATAGCATGAAGACTGCCGCACTTTTATAGCGAACACAAAAAACCGGGCACTAGGCCCGGTTCTTTGTTTCAGACTGACGTCTTACTCGGCAGATACAGCTTCGCCAGCAGTAGCACGATCAACCAACTCGACGTACGCCATAGGCGCGTTGTCGCCAGCGCGGAAACCGCACTTGAGGATGCGCAGGTAGCCACCCTCACGGGTAGCGTAACGCTTGCCCAGGTCGTTGAAGAGCTTACCAACGATAGCTTTCGAACGAGTACGGTCGAAAGCCAGACGGCGGTTAGCAACGCTATCTGTCTTGGCCAAAGTGATCAGCGGCTCGGCAACGCGGCGCAGCTCTTTAGCTTTTGGCAGAGTAGTTTTGATCAGCTCGTGCTCGAACAGCGACACCGCCATGTTTTGGAACATGGCCTTGCGGTGCGAGCTGGTGCGGCTCAGGTGACGACCACTTTTACGATGACGCATGGTTCATTCCTTACCAAACACTACGTTCGGTGATTACGACGATCAGGCAGTCGCCTTGTCGTCCTTCTTAAGACTTGCAGGCGGCCAGTTGTCGAGGCGCATGCCGAGGGACAGACCGCGGGAGGCCAGAACGTCCTTGATTTCAGTCAAGGATTTCTTGCCCAGGTTCGGAGTCTTCAACAGCTCTACTTCGGTACGCTGAATCAGGTCACCGATGTAGTAGATGTTTTCCGCCTTAAGGCAGTTAGCCGAACGTACAGTCAGTTCCAGATCGTCAACCGGGCGAAGCAGGATCGGATCGATCTCGTCTTCTTGCTCGATTACCACTGGTTCGCTGTCACCTTTGAGGTCGACGAACGCAGCCAACTGCTGTTGCAGGATGGTTGCAGCGCGGCGGATAGCCTCTTCAGGATCCAGAGTACCGTTGGTTTCCAGATCAATAACCAGCTTGTCCAGGTTGGTACGCTGCTCGACACGGGCGTTTTCCACCACGTATGCGATACGGCGAACCGGGCTGAACGAAGAGTCAAGCTGCAAGCGACCGATGCTGCGGCTTTCGTCTTCATCGCTCTGACGCGAGTCGGCTGGTTCATAACCACGACCACGAGCTACTACGAGCTTCATGTTCAGGGCGCCGTTAGACGCCAGGTTAGCGATTACGTGATCGGGATTAACGATCTCGACATCATGATCCAGCTGAATATCGGCAGCGGTAACCACCCCCGAACCCTTCTTCGACAAGGTCAGCGTAACTTCGTCACGGCCGTGCAGCTTGATAGCCAGACCTTTAAGGTTCAACAGGATTTCAATTACGTCTTCCTGTACACCTTCGATGGCGCTGTACTCGTGGAGCACACCGTCAATCTCGGCCTCGACTACTGCACAGCCAGGCATTGAGGACAACAGGATGCGGCGCAGCGCGTTGCCCAGGGTGTGGCCAAAACCACGCTCGAGAGGCTCGAGAGTGATCTTGGCGCGGGTTGGACTGACAACCTGCACATCAATGTGGCGGGGTGTCAGGAACTCATTTACCGAAATCTGCATGGATGCACCTATTTTCTAGCCCTTACTTGGAGTAGAGCTCGACAATCAGGCTTTCGTTGATGTCGGCGGACAGATCACTGCGAGCTGGAACGTTCTTGAAAACGCCCGACTTCTTCTCAGTGTCTACTTCTACCCATTCTACGCGGCCACGTTGGGCACACAGATCGAGAGCTTGGACAATGCGAAGTTGGTTTTTTGCTTTCTCGCGAACAGCAACCACGTCACCAGCACGAACCTGGTAGGACGGAACGTTAACGGTTTGACCGTTTACGCTGATCGACTTGTGCGATACCAGCTGACGGGATTCGGCACGAGTCGAACCAAAGCCCATACGGTATACAACGTTGTCCAGACGGCATTCGAGCAGTTGCAGCAGGTTTTCACCGGTTGCACCTTTCTTGCCAGCAGCTTCTTTGTAGTAGCCGCTGAATTGACGCTCGAGAACGCCGTAGATACGACGGACCTTCTGCTTTTCACGCAGTTGGGTGCCGTAATCGGACTGGCGACCGCGGCGTTGGCCGTGGATACCAGGTGCTGCTTCAATGTTGCACTTCGATTCGATCGCGCGCACGCCGCTCTTCAGGAAGAGATCGGTGCCTTCGCGACGAGCGAGTTTGCATTTTGGACCAATGTAACGAGCCATTCTTTACAATCTCCTGGATTACACGCGGCGCTTCTTCGGCGGACGGCACCCGTTGTGCGGGATTGGCGTCACGTCGGTGATGCTGGCGATCTTGTAGCCACAGCCGTTCAAAGCGCGGACTGCGGATTCACGACCTGGACCTGGACCTTTGACGTTTACGTCGAGGTTTTTCAGGCCGTATTCCAGCGCAGCTTGACCAGCACGTTCAGCAGCTACTTGAGCAGCGAACGGGGTGGACTTGCGGGAACCGCGGAAACCCGAACCACCGGAGGTAGCCCAGGAAAGAGCGTTACCTTGACGGTCGGTAATGGTCACGATGGTGTTGTTAAAAGATGCATGGATGTGGGCGATGCCATCAACCACTGTCTTTTTAACTTTTTTACGAGGACGAGCAGCAGGTTTTGCCATGATTAAATTCCTGTCGATTCGCTGGGGCGATTACTTGCGGATCGGCTTACGCGGACCTTTACGGGTACGCGCGTTGGTCTTGGTACGCTGACCGCGTACTGGCAGACCACGACGATGACGCAGACCGCGATAGCAACCGAGGTCCATCAAGCGCTTGATTTTCATGTTGATTTCGCGACGCAGGTCACCTTCAGTGGTGAACTTCGCCACTTCGCCACGCAGCTGTTCAATTTGCTCGTCGCTCAGATCTTTGATCTTTGCTGCTGGGTTTACCCCAGTCTCTGCACAAATTTTCTGTGCAGTAGTGCGACCAACACCATAGATGTAGGTCAGCGAGATAACAGTATGCTTGTTATCTGGAATGTTAACGCCTGCAATACGGGCCATTCAGTGGGACTCCAATTGACAGCTACCTACGCCCCGGAAGCCAAGAAATAGGGCGCGAGATAATATCGCTGTAATAACAAATAATCAACCCGGTAGCGCACTAGCTACCGGGCTTGAAGCACAATCACACTCAGCCTTGGCGCTGTTTGTGACGCGGTTCCGCGCTGCAAATTACTCGAACAACACCTTCGCGGCGAATAATCTTGCAGTTACGGCACAGCTTTTTCACCGATGCACGAACTTTCATCACCAACTCCTCGAACCTTATGGGTCAGCGCAGCATGCCGCTGCCGTAACCCTTCAGGTTGGCTTTCTTCATCAGGGATTCGTACTGGTGCGAAACGAGGTGCGATTGTACTTGGGACATGAAGTCCATCACAACCACGACGACGATCAGCAACGAGGTCCCGCCAAGGTAGAACGGAACGTTGGCTGCAACCACCAGGAACTGGGGCAACAGGCACACGGCCGTCATGTAAAGAGCACCGAACAGGGTCAAGCGGGTCAGAACGCCATCAATGTAGCGCGCAGACTGCTCACCTGGACGAATGCCCGGAATAAAGGCACCGGACTTCTTCAGGTTTTCCGCTACGTCTTTCGGATTGAACATCAACGCCGTATAGAAGAAGCAGAAGAAAATAATCCCTGCACTAAACAGCAGAATATTCAACGGCTGACCAGGAGCGATCGACTGCGAGATGTCCTGCAACCAGCCCATACCTTCAGACTGACCGAACCAGGCACCCAGCGAAGCCGGGAACAGCAAAATGCTGCTCGCGAAAATGGCCGGAATAACACCGGCCATGTTCACTTTCAGCGGCAAGTGGCTAGTCTGCGCAGCGAAGACCTTACGGCCCTGCTGACGCTTGGCGTAGTGAACGGCGATACGACGCTGACCACGCTCAATGAACACCACGAAACCGATGATCGCTACTGCCAGCAAACCGATGGCAACCAGGGCGAAGATGTTGATATCACCCTGACGGGCAGACTCGAAAGACTGCCCAATCGCTCTCGGAAGACCGGCGACGATACCCGAAAAAATCAACATCGAGATACCGTTGCCAACACCACGCTCAGTAATCTGCTCACCCAGCCACATCATGAACATCGCACCAGCCACAAAAGTGGTTACCGCGACGAAATGGAAGCTAAAGTCACCAGTGAACGAAACGCCCTGCCCCGCCAGACCAATGGACATGCCAATGGCCTGGACAAGAGCAAGGACGACAGTGAGGTAGCGGGTGTACTGGCTGATCTTGCGACGGCCAGCTTCACCTTCCTTCTTCAACTGCTCCAGCTGCGGGCTGACGGCGGTCATCAGTTGCATGATGATCGATGCCGAAATGTACGGCATGATCCCCAGTGCAAAGATGCTCATCCGTTCCAGCGCGCCGCCGGAAAACATGTTGAACAAGCTAAGAATGGTCCCCTCATTCTGTCGAAACAGGTCCGCGAGTCGGTCCGGGTTGATACCTGGAACCGGGATGTGTGCGCCTATTCGGTAGACGATAATCGCCAGGAACAGAAAACGCAGACGAGCCCAGAGTTCAGACATACCGCCTTTGCCGAGCGCAGAGAGAGCACCTTGCTTAGCCATTTATTCCTCGAACTTGCCGCCAGCTGCTTCGATAGCCGCACGCGCACCTTTGGTGGCGCCGATTCCCTTTCCAATGGTTACAGCGCGAGTAACTTCGCCGGACAGCATGATTTTCACACGCTGAACGTTGACGTTGATCACGTTGGCATCTTTCATGGACTGCACGGTGACGATGTCGCCTTCCACTTTAGCCAGCTCGGACAGACGCACTTCTGCGCGGTCCATGGCTTTCAGGGAAACGAAACCGAACTTCGGCAGGCGACGATGCAGCGGCTGTTGACCGCCTTCAAAGCCTGGAGCAATGGTGCCACCGGAGCGGGAGGTCTGACCTTTGTGACCACGGCCACCAGTCTTACCCAAACCACTACCGATACCACGGCCCGGACGATGCTTTTCGCGACGGGAACCCGGCGCTGGACTCAGATCATTGAGTTTCATCGATTAACCCTCGACACGCAGCATGTAGTAAGCCTTGTTGATCATCCCGCGATTCTCGGGAGTATCCTGGACTTCTACAGTGTGACCGATGCGACGCAGACCCAGACCCTTAACGCACAATTTGTGGTTAGGGATGCGGCCGGTCATGCTTTTGATCAGCGTTACTTTAACGGTAGCCATGATCAGAAGATCTCCTTGACGCTTTTGCCACGCTTGGCGGCAATGGATTCAGGAGACTGCATTGCTTTCAAACCCTTGAAAGTGGCGTGAACCACGTTTACAGGGTTAGTCGAGCCGTAGCACTTGGCCAGAACGTTCTGAACGCCAGCAACTTCGAGAACGGCACGCATTGCGCCGCCAGCGATGATACCGGTACCTTCAGAAGCAGGCTGCATGTACACCTTCGAAGCGCCGTGAGCGGACTTCATTGCGTACTGCAGAGTGGTGCCGTTCAGATCAACCTGGATCATGTTGCGGCGAGCAGCTTCCATTGCCTTCTGGATCGCAGCAGGCACTTCACGCGACTTGCCACGGCCGAAGCCAACACGGCCTTTACCATCACCAACCACGGTCAACGCGGTGAAAGTGAAGATACGGCCGCCTTTAACGGTTTTGGCTACGCGGTTAACTTGAACCAGCTTCTCGATGTAGCCTTCGTCGCGCTTTTGGTCGTTATTTGACATAACTTAGAACTCCAGCCCAGCTTCACGAGCAGCATCAGCCAGCGCTTTAACGCGGCCGTGGTACTTGAAGCCAGAGCGGTCGAAAGCCACCTGCGAGACGCCAGCGGCCTTAGCACGCGTAGCGACCAGCTGGCCAACCTTAGTGGCCGCGTCGATGTTGCCAGTGGCGCCATCACGCAGTTCTTTATCCAAAGTCGAGGCACTTGCCAGGACTTTGTTGCCGTCGGCCGAAATGACCTGGGCGTAGATGTGCTGCGAAGAGCGGAACACGCAGAGACGCACGACTTCGAGTTCGTGCATTTTCAGGCGTGCTTTGCGAGCGCGACGCAGTCGAGTAACTTTTTTGTCGGTCATTTGCTATGCCCTACTTCTTCTTGGCTTCTTTACGACGGACGACTTCGTCCGCGTAGCGCACACCTTTGCCTTTGTACGGCTCTGGTGGACGGAAGTCGCGGATCTCGGCGGCCACTTGACCTACCAGCTGCTTGTCGATGCCCTTGATAAGGATATCGGTCTGGCTAGGAGTCTCAGCGGTGATGCCTTCCGGCAGTTCGTAATCCACTGGGTGCGAGAAGCCAAGAGCCAGGTTCAGCACTGTGCCTTTTGCTTGCGCTTTGTAACCAACACCGACCAGCTGGAGCTTGCGCTCGAAGCCTTGGCTTACGCCTTGGACCATGTTGTTTACCAACGCACGAGTGGTACCAGCCATTGCGCGAGTCTGTTGATCGCCATTGCGAGCAGCGAAACGCAGCTCACCAGCTTCTTCAACGATCTCAACGGACGAATGGATGTTCAGTTCGAGAGTGCCCTTGGCACCCTTCACCGAAAGCTGTTGGCCTGCGAATTTTACTTCGACACCGGCTGGCAGCTTAACGGGGTTCTTAGCGACGCGAGACATGCTTATCCCCCCTTAGAACACAGTGCAAAGAACTTCGCCGCCGACACCGGCAGCGCGCGCAGCACGATCAGTCATCACACCCTTGTTGGTGGAGACGATAGACACACCGAGACCGCCACGAACTTTCGGCAGATCTTCGACGGACTTGTACTGACGCAGGCCTGGACGGCTAACGCGCTTCACTTCTTCGATAACCGGACGGCCTTCGAAATATTTCAGCTCGATAGACAGCAGTGGTTTGGTTTCGCTGCTGATCTGATAACCCGCAATGTAACCTTCGTCCTTCAGGACTTTGGCAACAGCTACCTTCAAAGTAGAAGATGGCATGCTTACGACGGACTTTTCAGCCATCTGGGCATTACGGATTCGAGTTAGCATGTCCGCTAACGGGTCCTGCATACTCATGGGCTAGACGCTCCTAATACAGAAAAATTAGCCTTGCGGCTACTACGTGTCGCCGAGAATCTCCGAGCAAAGAAAACACGGGCTCAGGCGAGCCGGGTATTCTAGACACACCCCGGAAATGAATCAAGCCCCAAAAGGGGCTTGATTCAGATTCAAGGCCACCGGCGGTCAGGATCTTGCGAACCTGAACACCGAGACTTTGAAAGTACTTACCAGCTGGCTTTAACCAGACCTGGTACGTCACCACGCATTGCCGCTTCACGCAGCTTGTTACGGCCGAGGCCGAACTTGCGGTAAACGCCGTGTGGACGACCAGTGAGGCGGCAGCGGTTACGCATGCGCGAAGCGCTTGCGTCACGTGGCTGCTTCTGCAGGGCAACTGTAGCTTCCCAACGTGCTTCTGGACTTGCGTTCAGATCAACGATGATTGCTTTCAGTGCTGCACGCTTCTTGGCGTACTTGGCAACCGTGAGCTGACGCTTCAGCTCGCGGTTTTTCATGCTCATCTTGGCCATGGTCCTACTCCAATCAGTTGCGGAACGGGAATTTGAACGCACGCAGCAGAGCGCGGCCTTCATCATCGTTCTTGGCAGTGGTGGTCAGGGTGATGTCCAGACCGCGGAGAGCATCGATCTTGTCGTAGTCGATTTCCGGGAAGATGATCTGCTCTTTTACGCCCATGCTGTAGTTACCACGACCATCGAAGGACTTGGCATTCAGGCCGCGGAAGTCGCGAACCCGAGGCAGGGAGATCGACAGCAGACGATCCAGGAACTCGTACATACGCTCACGGCGCAGGGTCACTTTGACGCCGATCGGCCAACCTTCACGGACTTTAAAGCCAGCGATGGATTTGCGAGCGTAGGTCACAACGACTTTCTGGCCGGTGATCTTTTCCAGGTCAGCAACAGCGTGCTCGATGACTTTTTTGTCGCCGATCGCTTCGCCCAGACCCATGTTCAGGGTGATTTTGGTAACGCGCGGAACTTCCATCACGTTCGAAAGCTTAAGTTCTTCCTTAAGTTTCGGAGCAATTTCCTTCCGGTAAATCTCTTTTAGTCGTGCCATGGTCTCATCTACCTAGCAGTGTTCAAGCATCAACCGCTTTTTGGGTCGACTTGAAGACACGAATTTTCTTGCCGTCTTCTACTTTGAAACCAACGCGGTCAGCCTTGTTGGTTTCGCCGTTGAAAATGGCGACGTTAGAAGCATCCAGCGGAGCTTCTTTCTCGACGATACCGCCCTGCACGCCCGACATCGGGTTAGGCTTGGTATGACGCTTGACCAGGTTCAGACCACCAATAACCAGACGGTTGTTAGCGAGAACCTTAAGCACCTTACCGCGCTTACCTTTGTCTTTGCCGGCGATCACGATGATCTCGTCGTCACGACGAATCTTTTGCATGTCGGATCTCCTTACAGCACTTCTGGGGCGAGCGAGACGATCTTCATGAACTTCTCAGTACGAAGTTCACGGGTCACTGGCCCAAAGATACGGGTGCCGATCGGCTCTTGCTTGTTGTTCAGAAGAACAGCAGCGTTGCCATCAAAGCGGATAATGGAGCCATCAGCACGGCGTACACCGTGACGAGTGCGGACTACAACAGCAGTCATCACTTGGCCTTTTTTCACTTTACCGCGAGGAATTGCTTCCTTGACGGTAACTTTGATGATGTCACCGATACCAGCGTAACGACGATGGGAGCCACCCAGCACCTTGATGCACATAACACGGCGAGCGCCGCTGTTATCGGCCACATCGAGCATGGATTGAGTCTGAATCATATAATTTCTCCGACCCCTAGTCCTTAGACTTCCACAGCGCGTTCGAGAACATCAACCAGCGCCCAAGACTTGGTCTTGGCCAAAGGACGAGTTTCACGAATAGTGACTTTGTCGCCGATGTGGCACTGATTGGTTTCGTCGTGCGCGTGCAGCTTAGTCGAACGCTTAACGTATTTACCGTAGATCGGGTGCTTAACGCGACGCTCGATCAGAACGGTGATGGTTTTGTCCATCTTGTCGCTGACAACACGGCCAGTCAGCGTACGGACAGTTTTTTCGGCTTCAGCCATGATTACTTACCTGCCTGCTGGTTGAGCACAGTCTTCACGCGAGCGATGTCACGCTTAACTTGCGAGAGCAGATGAGACTGCCCCAACTGGCCAGTTGCTTTCTGCATACGCAGATTGAACTGGTCGCGCAGCAGGCCGAGCAGTTGCTCGTTCAGCTGCTGTGCGGATTTTTCACGAAGTTCATTCGCTTTCATCACATCACCGTCCGTTTAACAAAGGAGGTGGCGAGCGGCAGCTTTGCAGCAGCCAGGGCGAAAGCCTCACGCGCCAGCTCTTCAGAAACACCCTCGATTTCATACAGGACTTTGCCTGGCTGAATCTGGGCAACCCAGTATTCCACGTTACCCTTACCTTTACCCATCCGAACCTCGAGAGGCTTTTTGGAGATCGGCTTGTCCGGGAATACACGGATCCAGATCTTGCCGCCACGTTTTACGTGACGGGTCAGAGCACGACGCGCTGACTCGATCTGACGAGCGGTGAGACGACCACGAGCAACAGACTTCAGCGCGAACTCGCCGAAGCTGACTTTGCTACCGCGCAATGCCAGGCCACGGTTGTGACCAGTCATTTGCTTGCGGAACTTCGTACGCTTTGGTTGCAACATTTGGCGTACCCCTTACTTAGCAGCTTTTTTACGAGGCGCTGGTGCTTGTGGTTTCAGTTCTTCTTGGCGACCACCAATTACTTCGCCTTTGAAGATCCAAACCTTTACACCGATCACACCGTAGGTGGTGTGAGCTTCGTAGTTGGCATAGTCGATGTCGGCACGCAGGGTGTGCAGTGGCACACGACCTTCGCGATACCATTCAGTACGTGCGATTTCAGCACCGCCGAGACGACCGCTCACTTGGATTTTGATGCCTTTGGCACCAATGCGCATGGCGTTCTGTACAGCGCGCTTCATAGCGCGACGGAACATTACGCGACGCTCCAGCTGCTGAGCTACGCTCTGCGCAACCAGCATACCGTCGAGCTCCGGCTTGCGGATCTCTTCGATATTGATGTGCACAGGCACACCCATTTGCTTGGTCAGGTCCTGACGCAGTTTCTCAACATCTTCACCTTTCTTCCCGATAACGATACCTGGACGAGCGGTGTGGATGGTGATACGTGCAGTTTGGGCCGGACGATGGATATCGATACGGCTTACGGACGCGCTTTTTAGTTTGTCTTGGAGATACTCACGCACCTTCAGATCAGCGAACAAGTAGTCCGCATAAGTCCGACCGTCTGCGTACCAGACGGAGGTGTGCTCCTTGACGATTCCCAGGCGAATGCCAATGGGATGTACTTTCTGACCCATCTCTTCGACTCCGTTACTTGTCAGCAACCTTGACAGTGATATGGCAAGACCGCTTGACGATGCGATCAGCACGGCCTTTGGCACGTGGCATGATGCGCTTCAGCGAACGCCCTTCGTTGACGAAAACGGTGCTGACCTTCAGGTCATCAACGTCTGCGCCTTCGTTATGCTCGGCGTTGGCTACGGCCGACTCCAGCACTTTCTTCATGATCTCGGCGGCTTTCTTACTGCTGAAAGCCAACAGGTTGAGCGCTTCGCCCACCTTCTTCCCGCGGATCTGGTCGGCGACCAAGCGGGCTTTCTGGGCGGAGATTCGAGCGCCCGACAACTTAGCGGCTACTTCCATTTCCTAACCCCTTAACGCTTGGCTTTCTTGTCTGCCACGTGCCCACGATAAGTGCGGGTACCGGCGAACTCGCCCAGTTTGTGGCCGACCATGTCTTCGTTAACGAGAACTGGGACGTGTTGACGACCGTTGTGTACTGCGATGGTCAGACCGACCATTTGTGGCAGGATCATCGAACGACGCGACCAGGTTTTAACTGGTTTGCGATCGTTCTTTTCCGCCGCCACTTCGATCTTCTTCAGTAGGTGAAGATCGATAAAAGGACCTTTTTTCAGAGAACGTGGCACTGTCGTATCCCTCTATTTACTTGCGACGACGGACGATCATTTTGTCGGTACGCTTATTACCACGAGTCTTCGCGCCCTTAGTCGGGAAGCCCCATGGCGATACCGGATGACGACCACCAGAGGTACGACCTTCACCACCACCATGTGGGTGGTCAACCGGGTTCATGGCAACACCACGAACGGTTGGGCGAACGCCACGCCAGCGTTTGGCACCAGCTTTACCCAGCGAACGCAGGCTGTGCTCGGAGTTCGAGACTTCGCCCAAGGTCGCGCGGCACTCAGCCAGCACTTTACGCATCTCACCAGAACGCAGACGCAGGGTCACGTAGACACCTTCACGAGCGATCAGCTGAGCCGAAGCACCAGCGGAACGAGCGATCTGAGCGCCTTTACCTGGCTTCAATTCGATGCCGTGTACGGTAGAACCGACTGGAATGTTGCGCAGTTGCAGAGCGTTGCCTGGCTTGATTGGAGCCAGGGCACCTGCGATCAGCGTGTCGCCAGCACTCACGCCTTTAGGGGCGATGATGTAGCGGCGCTCGCCGTCTGCGTAGCAGAGCAGTGCGATGTGAGCAGTACGGTTTGGATCGTATTCGATACGCTCGACAGTGGCGACGATGCCATCTTTGTCGTTGCGACGGAAATCGACCATACGGTAATGCTGCTTATGACCACCACCGATGTGACGAGTGGTAATACGGCCATTGTTGTTACGACCACCAGTCTTCGACTTCTTCTCGAGCAGCGGTGCGTGAGGAGCGCCTTTATGCAGCTCCTGGTTGACCACCTTGACCACAAAACGGCGGCCAGGGGAAGTCGGTTTGCATTTAACGATTGCCATGATGCACCCCTTCCTTACTCAGCACTGCTGCTGAAATCGAGATCTTGGCCTGGCTGAAGGGAGATAACTGCCTTCTTCCAGTCATTACGCTTGCCCAGACCGCGAGCAGTGCGCTTGCTCTTACCCAGAACATTCAGGGTAGTAACACGCTCTACTTTCACGCTGAACAGGCTTTCGACGGCCTTCTTGATTTCCAGCTTGGTTGCGTCAGTAGCAACCTTGAAAACGAACTGGCCTTTCTTGTCTGCCAGAACCGTAGCCTTCTCGGAAACGTGCGGGCCAAGCAGAACTTTAAATACGCGTTCCTGGTTCATCCCAGCAGCTCCTCGAATTTCTTCACGGCCGACACGGTGATCAACACCTTGTCGTATGCGATCAGACTAACTGGATCGGAACCTTGCACGTCACGTACATCTACGTGTGGCAGGTTACGAGCAGCCAGGTACAGGTTCTGATCAACAGCGTCCGACACGATCAAAACGTCGGTCAGGCTCATGTTGTTCAGTTTGCCCAGCAGGTCTTTGGTTTTCGGCGTCTCAACGGCGAAATCCTGAACCACGACCAGACGATCAGTACGCACCAGCTCAGCAAGGATGGAACGCATTGCTGCGCGATACATCTTCTTGTTCAGCTTCTGGGAGTGATCCTGAGGACGAGCTGCGAAAGTGGTACCGCCGCCACGCCAGATTGGGCTACGGATAGTACCGGCACGAGCACGGCCAGTACCTTTCTGACGCCATGGGCGCTTACCGCCACCACGAACGTCGGAACGGGTCTTTTGCTGCTTGGAACCCTGGCGACCGCCGGCCATGTAGGCCACGACTGCTTGGTGAACCAGCGTCTCGTTGAATTCGCCGCCAAATGTCAGTTCGGAAACTTCGATCGCTTGAGCGTCATTTACATTTAATTGCATGTCAGCTTCCCCTTAACCGCGAGCCTTGGCTGCTGGACGTACAACCAAGTTGCCGCCAGTAGCGCCAGGAACAGCGCCCTTGACCAACAACAGATTGCGTTCAGCGTCCACGCGCACTACTTCGAGGGACTGCACGGTCACGCGCTCAGCGCCCATATGACCGGACATTTTTTTGCCCTTGAATACACGACCAGGAGTCTGGCACTGGCCGATAGAGCCTGGAACGCGGTGGGATACGGAGTTACCGTGGGTGTTATCTTGCCCGCGGAAATTCCAACGCTTGATCGTACCCTGGAAGCCTTTACCCTTGGACTGACCGGTCACATCAACCAGTTGACCAGCGGCGAAGATTTCAGCGTTGATCAGATCGCCGGCCTGGTACTCGCCTTCTTCAAGGCGGAATTCCATTACGGTACGACCAGCGGCAACGTTCGCTTTAGCGAAGTGGCCAGCCTGAGCTGCTGTTACACGCGAAGCACGACGCTCGCCGACAGTGACTTGCACTGCACGATAGCCATCGGTCTCTTCAGTTTTGAACTGGGTGACGCGATTCGGCTCGATCTCAATGACCGTGACCGGAATGGAGACACCTTCTTCGGTGAAAATACGGGTCATACCGCATTTACGACCGACTACACCAATAGTCATGTTGTAAACCTCATGAGTGTACGGGGCTTTCACCCGCTATGGCCGCCCATTTCAGAGCGTTACACGACTAAGACCGAGTCTTAGCCGAGGCTGATCTGCACTTCCACACCGGCCGCAAGATCAAGCTTCATAAGTGCATCAACGGTTTTATCCGTTGGCTGGACGATGTCCAGAACGCGCTTATGAGTACGGATCTCGTACTGGTCACGCGCGTCTTTGTTGACGTGCGGGGAGACCAGAACGGTGAACCGCTCTTTACGGGTAGGCAGTGGAATTGGACCACGCACTTGAGCACCAGTACGTTTCGCGGTTTCCACGATTTCCTGGGTGGATTGGTCGATCAGGCGATGGTCGAAAGCCTTCAACCTGATACGGATTTGCTGATTTTGCATTGGATTTCAGACTCCGGCTGCTATTCCCACCGGGCGCAATACGCCCGTTAAAAGGAGGCGCAATTCTATAGACGCCCCAGATAGGTGTCAACCCAATAAAAAAGGCCCCCGCTGAGCGGGGGCCTTTTCAAAACATCAAAGCTATCTCGGTGAGGAGATTACTCGATGATTTTAGCTACAACGCCAGCACCAACGGTACGGCCGCCTTCACGGATAGCGAAGCGCAGACCGTCTTCCATTGCGATGGTTTTGATCAGGGTAACAGTCATCTGAATGTTGTCACCTGGCATTACCATTTCAACGCCTTCTGGCAGCTCGCAGTTACCGGTCACGTCAGTAGTACGGAAGTAGAACTGTGGACGGTAGCCTTTGAAGAACGGAGTGTGACGACCGCCTTCTTCCTTGCTCAGAACGTAAACTTCTGCGGTGAACTTGGTGTGCGGCTTAACCGAACCTGGCTTAACCAGAACCTGACCACGCTCAACGTCGTCACGCTTGGTGCCACGCAGCAGAACGCCACAGTTCTCGCCAGCACGACCTTCGTCGAGCAGCTTGCGGAACATCTCAACACCGGTGCAGGTGGTGGTGGTGGTGTCACGCAGACCAACGATTTCCAGCGCATCTTGAACGCGAACGATACCGCGCTCGATACGACCAGTCACAACAGTACCGCGACCCGAGATCGAGAATACGTCTTCGATTGGCATCAGGAACGGCTTGTCGATAGCACGCTCTGGTTCTGGGATGTAGCTGTCCAGAGTTTCAACCAGTTTACGAACGGCAGTGGTGCCCATTTCGTTGTCGTCTTTGCCTTCCAGCGCCATACGAGCCGAACCGATGATGATTGGAGTGTCATCACCCGGGAAGTCGTAGGTGGACAGCAGGTCGCGAACTTCCATCTCAACCAGTTCCAGCAGCTCAGCGTCGTCTACCAGGTCAGCCTTGTTCAGGAAAACCACGATGTACGGAACGCCTACCTGACGGGACAGCAGGATGTGCTCACGGGTTTGTGGCATCGGACCATCAGCGGCCGAGCAAACCAGGATCGCGCCGTCCATCTGGGCAGCACCGGTGATCATGTTCTTCACGTAGTCCGCGTGACCTGGGCAGTCAACGTGAGCGTAGTGACGAATCTTCGAGTTGTACTCGACGTGCGCGGTGTTGATGGTGATACCACGAGCTTTTTCTTCTGGAGCGCTGTCGATTTTATCGAAATCAACGATTGCAGAACCGAAAACTTCGGAGCAAACGCGAGTCAGAGCTGCGGTCAGAGTGGTTTTACCGTGGTCAACGTGACCGATGGTGCCAACGTTGACGTGCGGTAGGGAACGATCAAATTTTTCTTTAGCCACGACAATTAACTCCTTGCCTAAAGGACTGAATCAGCCTTGTTTTTTGGTAACGGTTTCGACGATGTGCGACGGAGCCGTATTGTATTTTTTGAATTCCATAGAGTAGCTTGCGCGACCCTGGGACATCGAACGAACGTCGGTCGCATAACCGAACATCTCGCCCAACGGAACTTCAGCACGGATAACCTTACCGGAAACCGTATCTTCCATACCCAGAATCATGCCGCGACGACGGTTAAGGTCGCCCATCACGTCACCCATATAGTCTTCAGGCGTAACAACCTCTACCGCCATGATCGGCTCAAGCAACTCACCACCGCCCTTTTGGGCCAGTTGCTTGGTAGCCATGGAAGCAGCCACCTTAAACGCCATCTCGTTCGAGTCGACGTCGTGGTAAGAACCATCAAACACGGTAGCCTTCAGGCCGATCAGCGGATAACCGGCAACAACACCGTTCTTCATCTGCTCTTCGATACCCTTCTGGATAGCCGGGATGTATTCCTTAGGAACCACACCACCCACTACTTCGTTCACGAATTGCAGACCTTCCTGACCTTCGTCAGCAGGTGCAAAACGGATCCAGCAATGACCGAACTGGCCACGACCGCCGGACTGACGAACGAACTTGCCTTCGATTTCACAGTTCTTCGTGATGCGCTCACGATAGGAAACCTGAGGCTTACCGATGTTGGCTTCGACGTTGAACTCACGGCGCATCCGGTCAACCAGGATGTCCAGGTGCAACTCGCCCATGCCGGAGATGATCGTTTGACCAGTCTCTTCATCAGTTTTTACGCGGAAAGACGGGTCTTCCTGAGCAAGCTTGCCCAGAGCGATACCCATTTTTTCCTGGTCATCCTTGGTCTTAGGCTCAACGGCAACCGAAATAACCGGCTCCGGGAAGTCCATGCGAACCAGGATGATTGGCTTGTCAGCGTTGCACAAAGTTTCGCCAGTGGTGACGTCCTTCATGCCGATCAAGGCCGCGATGTCACCAGCGCGTACTTCCTTGATTTCTTCACGGGCGTTTGCGTGCATTTGCACCATACGACCCACGCGCTCTTTCTTGCCTTTAACCGAGTTGATCACGCCGTCGCCGGAGGCCAACACGCCCGAGTAAACGCGGACGAAGGTCAAGGTACCCACGAATGGGTCGGTAGCGATCTTGAACGCCAGAGCCGAGAACGGCTCGTTGTCGTCTGCATGACGCTCCATCATTTCTTCCTCGTTATCAGGGTTGGAACCCTTGATAGCAGGAATGTCGACTGGAGCCGGCAGGTAGTCGATAACGGCGTCGAGAACCAGGGGAACGCCCTTGTTCTTGAAGGAAGAACCGCAAACAGCCAAGACGATTTCGCCAGCGATAGTACGCTGACGCAGAGCGGCCTTGATTTCCTCGATGGTGAGCTCTTCACCTTCCAGGTACTTGTTCATCAGCTCTTCGCTGGCTTCGGCAGCAGCCTCAACCATGTTGCTGCGCCACTCTTCAGCCAGTTCCTGCAGTTCAGCAGGGATAGCTTCGCGACGTGGAGTCATGCCCTTGTCAGCATCGTTCCAGTAAACCGCTTCCATGGTCATCAGATCGATCTGACCCTGGAAGTTGTCTTCGGAACCGATAGCCAACTGGATCGGCACCGGAGTGTGACCCAGACGCTGCTTGATCTGAGCGATCACGCGCAGGAAGTTCGCGCCAGCACGGTCCATTTTGTTCACGTAAACGATACGTGGAACACCGTACTTGTTGGCTTGACGCCATACGGTTTCGGACTGAGGCTCAACGCCGGAAGTACCACAGAACACAACCACCGCGCCGTCGAGTACGCGCAGGGAACGTTCAACTTCAATGGTGAAGTCTACGTGACCCGGGGTATCGATGACGTTGAAGCGGTATTGGTCCTTGTGCTGCTTCGCAGAACCCTGCCAAAAGGCGGTAATAGCAGCAGAAGTAATGGTAATACCACGCTCCTGCTCCTGAACCATCCAGTCGGTGGTCGCAGCGCCATCATGCACTTCGCCCATCTTGTGGCTTTTGCCAGTGTAAAAAAGGACGCGCTCGGTGGTGGTGGTTTTACCAGCATCCACGTGAGCAACGATACCAATGTTACGGTAGCGATTAATCGGTGTAGTACGAGCCATAAAGCCCTCGCAAAATTAGTGACGCTAAAATTAGAAGCGGTAGTGCGAGAAAGCTTTGTTAGCTTCAGCCATACGGTGCACGTCTTCACGCTTCTTAACTGCAGCACCTTTACCTTCGGCAGCGTCCAACAGTTCGCCAGCCAAACGCAGAGCCATAGACTTCTCGCCGCGCTTACGGGCGAAGTCTACCAACCAGCGCATTGCCAGAGCGTTACGACGGGACGGACGAACTTCAACCGGAACCTGGTAAGTAGCACCGCCTACACGGCGCGACTTTACTTCGACCAGCGGAGCGATGGCGTCGAGAGCTTTCTCGAAGATTTCCAGGGGGTCGCTGTTCTTGCGTTCTTTAACCTTTTCCAGCGCGCCATAAACGATACGCTCGGCAACGGCTTTCTTGCCGCTTTCCATCACGTGGTTCATGAACTTGGCCAGGATTTGGCTTCCGTATTTTGGATCGTCAAGCACTTCGCGCTTGGCTGCTACGCGTCTTCTTGGCATGGATAAGCCCTCAAACGGTCTTCAGGTTCGCTCGGAATCGGTGCCCTTGCGGGACGCCTCCGACCTTACTCTTATCGACTCAGAAAAATAGAAAATCAGTTTACAAAAAGCCGCTACTACTTAGGCTTCTTGGTACCGTACTTCGAACGACCCTGGTTACGACCTTTAACGCCGGAAGTATCCAAAGAACCGCGAACGGTGTGGTAACGAACACCTGGCAAGTCTTTTACACGACCGCCGCGGATCAGTACCACGCTGTGCTCTTGCAGGTTGTGGCCTTCACCACCGATGTACGAGGAAACCTCGAAACCGTTGGTCAGACGCACACGGCATACTTTACGCAGTGCCGAGTTAGGTTTTTTCGGCGTGGTGGTGTACACACGGGTGCACACGCCACGGCGTTGCGGGCAGTTCTGCAGCGCAGGCACGTCGGATTTCTCGACGATACGCTTACGCGGCTGACGTACCAGCTGGTTGATAGTTGCCATCTACTAGCTCCACTGTTGTCTTGCGACGCTATTGTCTTGCAAGAAAAGCAAAATGGCAGGAACGAATTCCCGCCAAATTTAGGGGTACAAGAGTCTAAAGAGGATCTTGCCCCCAGTCAAGGCAAGGCCCCGCCCTCCCCGCTCATCCAACCTCGACAAATTGTCTCGATTCGATGAACGGAGCGAACAGGGCCTTACGCTCATTTACCGCAGAACTCAGTTACCGCTCGAGTTCAGCGCTTCGGTCAGTGCAGCTTCCACTTCACTGGCGCTAACGCGCAACGGTTTGTCAGCATCACGACGACGCTTGCGCTCGCTGTGATAAGCCAGACCGGTACCAGCCGGGATCAGACGACCCACGACCACGTTTTCTTTCAGGCCGCGCAGGTAGTCGCGCTTGCCGGTTACCGCCGCTTCGGTCAGTACGCGAGTGGTTTCCTGGAAGGAAGCCGCCGAGATGAACGATTCGGTGGACAACGACGCCTTGGTGATACCCAGCAGAACGCGAGTGAACTTGGAGACAAATTTGTCTTCGCCGCTCAAACGCTCGTTCTCTACCAGAACGTGAGTCAATTCCATCTGGTCGCCCTTGATGAAACTGGAATCGCCGGATTCAGCGATTTCAACTTTACGCAGCATCTGACGCAGGATGGTCTCGATGTGCTTATCGTTGATCTTCACGCCTTGCAGACGGTAAACGTCCTGGATCTCGTTAACGATGTACTTGGCCAGCGCACTTACACCCAGCAGACGCAGGATGTCGTGTGGATCGCTTGGACCGTCGGAGATAACTTCGCCGCGGTTTACCTGTTCGCCTTCGAACACGTTCAGGTGACGCCACTTCGGAATCAGCTCTTCATACGGATCGCTACCGTCGTTCGGGGTAATGACCAGACGGCGCTTGCCTTTGGTCTCTTTACCGAACGCGATGGTGCCGCTGACTTCAGCCAGAATCGACGCTTCTTTCGGACGACGAGCTTCGAACAAGTCGGCAACACGCGGCAGACCACCGGTGATGTCACGGGTCTTCGAAGTCTCTTGCGGGATACGAGCGATAACGTCACCGATCGCGATCTTCGCACCATCCGCCACACCGACCAGGGCGTTGGCTGGCAGGAAGTACTGAGCGATAACGTCAGTGCCTGGCAGCAACAGATCCTTGCCGTTGTCGTCGACCATCTTCACGGCAGGACGGATGTCCTTACCCGCAGCTGGACGGTCTTTGGCGTCGAGCACTTCAATGTTGGTCATACCGGTCAATTCGTCAGTCTGACGCTTGATCGTGATGCCTTCTTCCATGCCCACGTAGGTCACGGTACCTTTCATTTCGGTAACGATTGGGTGAGTGTGCGGATCCCACTTGGCCACGATTGCGCCAGCGTCGACCTTGTCACCTTCTTTAACCGAAATCACAGCACCGTACGGCAGCTTGTAACGCTCACGCTCACGACCGAAGTCATCAGCGATGGCCAGCTCACCGGAACGGGACACAGCAACCAGGTGACCATCCACGCGCTCTACGTGCTTCAGGTTGTGCAGACGGACGGTACCGCCATTCTTCACCTGAACGCTGTCAGCAGCGGAGGTCCGGCTTGCCGCACCACCGATGTGGAACGTACGCATCGTCAGCTGGGTACCCGGCTCACCGATCGACTGTGCAGCGATTACGCCGACAGCTTCACCGATGTTCACCTGGTGACCACGAGCCAAGTCACGGCCGTAGCACTTGGCGCAAATGCCGTAGCGGGTTTCGCAGCTGATCGGCGAACGCACGATCACTTCGTCGATGCTGTTCAGCTCGATGAATTCAACCCACTTCTCGTCTACCAGGGTGCCGGCAGGAACGATAACGTCCTCGGTACCTGGCTTGAATACGTCACGGGCAATAACACGACCCAATACGCGCTCACCCAACGGCTCTACAACGTCACCGCCTTCAATGTGCGGAGTCATCAGCAGACCGTGTTCGGTGCCGCAATCGATCTCGGTTACAACCAGATCTTGCGCTACGTCTACCAGACGACGAGTCAGGTAACCGGAGTTCGCAGTTTTCAACGCGGTATCCGCCAGACCTTTACGAGCACCGTGAGTCGAGATGAAGTACTGAAGTACGCTCAAACCTTCACGGAAGTTCGCAGTAATCGGCGTTTCAATGATGGAACCGTCCGGCTTGGCCATCAGGCCACGCATACCGGCCAGCTGACGAATCTGTGCTGCGGAACCCCGCGCACCCGAGTCGGCCATCATGTACATCGAGTTGAAAGACTCTTGGTCGACTTCAACGCCATGACGGTCGATGACTTTCTCTTTCGAGAGGTTGGCCATCATCGCCTTGGAAACTTCGTCGTTCGCCTTGGACCAAAGGTCGATCACTTTGTTGTACTTCTCGCCCTGGGTTACCAGGCCGGAGGCGTACTGACTTTCGATCTCTTTCACTTCGTCGGTGGCAGCACCGATGATGCGGGCTTTTTCATCCGGGATAACGAAGTCGTTAACGCCGATGGAAACGCCGGAAATGGTCGAGTAGGCAAAACCGGTGTACATCAACTGGTCAGCGAAGATCACGGTCTCTTTCAGACCAACCACGCGGTAGCACTGGTTGATCAGCTTGGAGATCGCCTTTTTCTTCATCGGCAGGTTGACGACGTCGTACGACAGACCTTTTGGCACAACTTGATACAGCAACGCACGGCCGACAGTGGTGTCGACGATACGAGTGCCGCTCACGCTGCCACCGTCACGGTCGTTGACGGTTTCGTTGATCCGCACTTTGACCTTGGCGTGCAGTGCGGCTTCGCCGGCACGGAACACACGGTCTACTTCCTGCAGATCCGCGAACACACGACCTTCGCCCTTGGCGTTGATCGCTTCACGAGTCATGTAGTACAGACCCAATACAACGTCCTGCGACGGAACGATGATTGGCTCACCGTTGGCTGGCGACAGAATGTTGTTGGTCGACATCATCAACGCACGCGCTTCGAGCTGGGCTTCCAGCGTCAGCGGTACGTGCACGGCCATTTGGTCGCCGTCGAAGTCGGCGTTGTACGCGGCGCAGACCAGAGGGTGCAGCTGGATAGCCTTACCTTCGATCAGTACCGGTTCAAACGCCTGGATACCCAGACGGTGAAGGGTCGGTGCACGGTTGAGAAGAACCGGGTGTTCGCGAATCACTTCAGCGAGAACGTCCCAAACTTCCGGCAGCTCGCGCTCGACCATCTTCTTGGCAGCTTTGATGGTGGTAGCGAGACCACGCATTTCCAGCTTGCCGAAAATGAACGGCTTGAACAGCTCGAGAGCCATTTTCTTCGGCAGACCGCACTGGTGCAGACGCAGGGTCGGACCTACGGTAATTACCGAACGACCGGAGTAGTCAACACGCTTACCGAGCAAGTTCTGACGGAAACGACCCTGCTTACCCTTGATCATGTCAGCCAGGGATTTCAGAGGACGCTTGTTCGAACCGGTGATAGCGCGGCCACGACGACCGTTGTCGAGCAGTGCGTCGACAGCTTCCTGCAACATACGCTTTTCGTTGCGCACGATGATGTCCGGAGCGGACAGATCCAGCAGGCGCTTCAAACGGTTGTTACGGTTGATCACTCGACGATACAGATCGTTGAGGTCGGAAGTCGCGAAGCGACCGCCATCCAGCGGGACCAGTGGACGCAGATCTGGCGGCAGAACCGGCAGAACGGTCAGCACCATCCACTCTGGCAGGTTGCCGGAACCCTGGAAGGCTTCCATCAACTTCAGACGCTTGGACAGCTTCTTGATTTTGGTTTCGGAGTTGGTTTGCGGAATTTCTTCACGCAGACGGCCAATCTCGTGTTCCAGGTCGATAGCGTGCAGCAGTTCGCGGACAGCTTCGGCACCCATGCGGGCATCGAAATCGTCGCCGAACTCTTCCAGCGCTTCGAAGTACTGCTCGTCGTTCAGCAGCTGACCTTTTTCAAGGGTGGTCATGCCCGGGTCGATAACGACGTAGCTCTCGAAGTAGAGAACGCGTTCGATATCACGCAGGGTCATGTCCATCAGCAAGCCGATACGGGACGGCAGCGATTTCAGGAACCAGATGTGGGCAACAGGCGAGGCCAATTCGATGTGCGCCATGCGCTCACGACGAACTTTTGCCAGCGCGACTTCAACGCCGCACTTCTCGCAGATCACACCACGATGCTTCAAGCGCTTGTACTTACCGCACAGGCACTCGTAATCCTTTACCGGGCCAAAGATCTTGGCGCAGAACAGGCCGTCACGCTCAGGTTTGAACGTACGGTAGTTGATGGTTTCCGGCTTTTTAACTTCACCGAACGACCACGAACGGATCATCTCAGGCGATGCCAATCCAATACGGATGGCGTCGAACTCTTCGACTTGACCCTGGTTTTTCAGCAAATTCAGTAGGTCTTTCAAGGCCTTTCCTCCTGGCGGAGCAGAGAGCGGGCAATCCTGCCCCGCTCTCGATTCGCGTCACGTGTTATTCGGTTTCCAGATCGATATCGATGCCGAGGGAACGAATTTCCTTGATCAACACGTTGAAGGACTCGGGCATGCCCGGCTCCATACGGTGATCGCCATCCACGATGTTTTTGTACATCTTGGTACGGCCGTTCACATCGTCCGACTTCACTGTGAGCATTTCTTGCAGAGTGTAAGCGGCACCGTATGCTTCCAGTGCCCAGACCTCCATCTCCCCGAAACGCTGACCACCGAACTGCGCCTTACCACCCAGCGGCTGCTGGGTAACCAGGCTGTACGAACCGGTAGAACGAGCGTGCATCTTGTCGTCTACCAAGTGGTTCAGCTTCAGCATGTACATGTAGCCAACGGTAACCGGACGCTCGAACTTGTTGCCGGTACGGCCGTCAGTCAGCTGCATCTGGCCGCTTTCTGGCAGGTCTGCCAGTTTCAGCATGGCCTTGATTTCGCTTTCCTTGGCGCCGTCGAACACTGGAGTGGCCATTGGAACGCCGCCACGCAGGTTCTGCGCCAGATCCAGGATTTCCTGGTCCGAGAAGTCATCAAGGCTTTCCTGACGACCACCGATCTCGTTGTAGATCTCGTGCAGGAACTTACGCAGCTCGGCAACTTTGCGCTGCTCTTCGATCATGCGGTTGATCTTCTCGCCCAGACCTTTGGCCGCGAGGCCCAGGTGGGTTTCAAGGATCTGACCAACGTTCATACGCGAAGGTACGCCCAACGGGTTGAGGACGACGTCGACCGGGGTGCCATTGGCATCGTGCGGCATGTCTTCAACCGGCATGATCACGGAGACCACACCTTTGTTACCGTGACGACCGGCCATCTTGTCGCCCGGCTGGATGCGACGACGGATTGCCAGGTAAACCTTGACGATTTTCAGCACGCCTGGAGCCAGGTCATCGCCCTGCTGCAGTTTGCGCTTCTTGTCTTCGAACTTGTCGTCCAGCAGACGGCGGCGATCAACGATGTAGGCCTGGGCCTTCTCGAGCTGCTCGTTCAGAGCGTCTTCAGCCATGCGCAGTTTGAACCACTGGCCATGCTCAAGACCGTCGAGCACTTCGTCGGTGATGTCCTGACCTTTCTTCAGACCGGCGCCGCCTTCGGCTTTGTGGCCGACCAGAGCGGAACGCAGACGTTCGAAAGTGGCACCTTCAACGATACGGAACTCTTCGTTCAAGTCCTTGCGGATCTCGTCGAGCTGAGACTTCTCGATCGACAGTGCACGAGCATCACGCTCAACGCCGTCACGGGTGAAGACCTGTACGTCGATGACAGTACCTTTGGTACCGGTAGGTACACGCAGGGAAGTGTCTTTAACGTCGCTGGCTTTTTCACCGAAGATCGCACGCAGCAGTTTTTCTTCCGGAGTCAGTTGAGTCTCGCCTTTCGGAGTGACCTTACCCACCAGGATGTCGCCTGCGCCTACTTCAGCACCTACGTAAACGATACCGGCTTCGTCCAGCTTGTTCAGTGCAGCTTCACCCACGTTCGGGATGTCCGCAGTGATTTCCTCTGGGCCAAGCTTGGTGTCACGGGCCACACAGGTCAGTTCCTGAATGTGGATCGTGGTGAAACGGTCTTCTTGAACAACGCGTTCGGACAGGCAGATGGAGTCTTCGAAGTTGAAGCCGTTCCATGCCATGAAGGCGATACGCATGTTCTGACCCAGCGCCAGTTCACCCATGTCGGTGGACGGGCCGTCGGCCATGATGTCGCTACGCTGAACCCGATCACCTTTACGCACCAGCGGACGCTGGTTGATGCAGGTATTCTGGTTGGAGCGGGTGTACTTGGTCAGGTTGTAGATGTCGACACCGGCTTCACCGGTTTCAACTTCATCATCAGCAACACGAACCACGATACGGCTGGCGTCGACGGAGTCGATCACGCCGCCACGACGAGCCACGACGCAAACGCCGGAGTCACGGGCTACGTTACGCTCCATGCCGGTACCTACCAGCGGCTTGTCAGCACGCAGGGTTGGTACAGCTTGACGCTGCATGTTCGAACCCATCAACGCACGGTTGGCGTCGTCGTGCTCGAGGAACGGAATCAGCGACGCTGCAACCGAAACTACCTGCTTCGGCGAAACGTCCATCAAGGTGACGTCTTCCGGCGCCTTGACGGTGAATTCGTTCAAGTGACGAACAGCTACCAGCTCGTCGATCAGGACTTTCTTGTCGTTCATCGTGGCCGAAGCCTGAGCGATCACGTGATCAGCTTCTTCGATGGCGGACAGGAATACGATCTCGTCGGTGACCAGAGCGTCCTTCACCACGCGGTACGGGCTCTCAAGGAAGCCGTACTGGTTGGTGCGCGCATAAGCGGCCAGGGAGTTGATCAGACCGATGTTCGGACCTTCCGGCGTTTCGATCGGGCAAACACGACCGTAGTGCGTCGGGTGAACGTCACGAACTTCAAAGCCGGCGCGCTCACGAGTCAGACCGCCAGGGCCGAGTGCAGAGACACGACGCTTGTGGGTGATCTCGGACAGCGGGTTGTTCTGGTCCATGAACTGGGACAGCTGGCTGGAACCAAAGAACTCTTTCACCGCCGCAGCCACTGGCTTGGCGTTGATCAGGTCTTGCGGCATCAGGCCTTCGCTTTCAGCCATCGACAGACGCTCTTTGACCGCACGCTCAACACGTACCAGGCCAACGCGGAACTGGTTCTCGGCCATTTCGCCTACGCAGCGAACACGACGGTTACCCAGGTGGTCGATGTCATCGACGATGCCTTTACCGTTACGGATGTCGACCAGAGTCTTCAATACCGCGACGATGTCTTCCTTGCACAGCACGCCCGAACCTTCGATCTCGGTACGACCGATACGACGGTTGAACTTCATCCGGCCGACCGCAGACAGGTCATAGCGCTCAGGGCTGAAGAACAGGTTGTTGAACAGGGTCTCGGCAGCGTCTTTGGTTGGCGGCTCGCCAGGACGCATCATGCGATAGATCTCGACCAGCGCTTCCAGTTGGTTGCTGGTGGAATCGATCTTCAGCGTGTCGGAGACGAACGGACCGCAGTCGATATCGTTGGTGTACAGAGTTTCGATGCGAACAACGCCGGCCTTGGCGATTTTCGCCAGGATCTCGGTGTTCAGCTCAGTGTTGCACTCTGCCAGGATTTCGCCGGTTGCCGGGTGCACGATGACCTTGGCGGTAGTGCGACCCAGGACGTAGTCCAGTGGCACTTCCAGCTCTTTGATCCCGGCTTTTTCCAGCTGGTTGATGTGGCGAGCGGTGATACGACGACCTTGCTCGACAATAACCTTGCCTTTGTCGTCCTGGATATCCAGAACCGCGATTTCACCACGCAGACGCTGAGGTACCAGCTCCAGGCTCAGGTTCTCGCCCTTCACATGGAAAACGTTGGTGGTGTAGAACGCGTCCAGCACTTCCTCGGTGGTATAGCCGAGCGCGCGCAGCAGAACCGATGCAGGCAGCTTGCGACGACGGTCGATACGCACGAATACGCAGTCTTTCGGGTCGAACTCGAAGTCCAGCCACGAACCGCGGTAAGGAATGATGCGAGCGGAGTACAGCAGTTTACCGGAACTGTGCGTCTTGCCACGGTCGTGGTCGAAGAACACGCCCGGGGAACGGTGCAGCTGGGAAACGATTACACGCTCGGTACCGTTGATTACGAAGGTACCGTTCTCAGTCATCAGGGGGATTTCACCCATGTAGACTTCTTGCTCTTTGATGTCCTTGATCGCTTTGTTCGACGATTCTTTGTCGAAAATGATCAGGCGCACTTTTACCCGCAAAGGTACGGCGTAAGTTACACCGCGCAATACGCATTCTTTGACATCAAATGCCGGTTCGCCCAGGCGATAACCGACGTACTCCAGCGCAGCATTGCCGGAGTAGCTGATGATCGGGAAAACGGATTTGAAGGCCGCATGCAGGCCCACGTCGCGGAACTGATCTTTAGTCGCTCCCGCTTGCAAGAATTCACGATACGAATCCAGCTGGATGGCCAGGAGGTACGGCACATCCATGACGTCCGGCAACTTGCTAAAGTCCTTGCGGATACGTTTTTTCTCAGTATATGAGTAAGCCATCAGCGTTCCCCAGCTTGGTCACCTGCTTGTTTGGCCCCTCCCGACGGGAGCAGCCAGAAAATCGTGCAAACCCCATGGTTTGCGCCACCGCATCGGGTGGTTACAGCTCGTTATCAACACCGACCCAGTCGGCTGCCAATAACGGAAAAAGGCCGGTGGCAAGAGCCACCAGCCATCAGCCTGTCGCTTAACGCTCGGGCTGGAGACGCAAAGTCGATGCTTATTTCAGCTCGACTTTAGCGCCTGCTTCTTCCAGAGTTGCTTTGGCTTTGTCAGCTGCGTCTTTGGCAACAGCTTCCAGAACCATGGCAGGTGCGCCGTCAACTACAGCCTTGGCTTCTTTCAGGCCCAGACCGGTCAGTTCACGTACAGCCTTGATCACGTTAACTTTCTTCTCGCCAGCTTCGGTCAGCATGACGTTGAATTCAGTTTGCTCTTCAACAACGGCAGCAGCAGCAGCTGGACCAGCCGATGCAGCAGCAGCGGTAACACCGAATTTTTCTTCGAAAGCTTTGATCAGCTCAACAACTTCCATTACGGACATGTTGCCAACTGCTTCAAGGATATCGTTCTGAGAGATAGACATGAATCTAATTCCTGATATTGGGGACGGCCTACGCGACCATCGAAAAAAACAAAAAACGCGAGAAGTTGACGAGCCTTAGGCTGCAGCAGCTTCTTTCTGGTCGCGAATTGCCGCCAGAGTACGAGCCAATTTGCTGGTTGCGCCTTGAATCACGCTCATCAGCTGAGAAATTGCTTCGTCACGGGTCGGCAGAGTTGCCAGTACGTCGATTTGGTTAGCTGCGAGGAACTTGCCCTCGAACGCAGCTGCCTTGATCTCGAACTTGTCCTGACCCTTTGCGAACTCTTTGAAGATCCGGGCAGCAGCGCCTGGATGTTCTTTGGAGAATGCAATCAGGGTAGGGCCAGTGAACACGTCGTTGAGGACACTGAATTCAGTGTCAGCAACAGCGCGCTTGAGCAGGGTGTTACGTACAACACGTACGTAAACACCAGCTTCACGAGCCTCTTTACGGAGTCCGGTCATCGCGCCTACTGTTACGCCACGGGCATCAGCCACGACAGCGGACAGAGCGACTTTGGCAGCCTCGTTGACTTCAGCGACGATGGCCTTCTTGTCTTCGAGTTTAATTGCCACGGGTTTAACTCCTGCTTGTTACCGTTTCATTCGATCGAAACCGAATGTCGTTTTGGTGTCTGATTCGGTAAGGAACCGGGAGCACCATCTGCGTAGGCTTGTGGTTTAAGACTTGCGTCGCCTACGGTCTTGGATAGCCCCCGCCAGGCAGGGACCCCAATTTTTCAATTGGCGCAATCGCTTGCGCCAATCTTTGTCTTACGCGTCGAGCGAGCTTTGGTCGATGACCAGACCTGGGCCCATAGTGGTGCTCAGGGTAACGCGCTTGACGTAAATGCCTTTCGAGGAAGCTGGTTTGATACGCTTCAGATCAGCGATCAGGGCTTCAACGTTTTCCTTCAGCTTGACGGCATCGAAGCCGATCTTGCCAACGGAAGTGTGGATGATGCCGTTTTTGTCGGTGCGATAACGAACCTGACCAGCCTTGGCGTTTTTAACCGCGGTAGCTACGTCTGGCGTTACGGTGCCGACTTTAGGGTTAGGCATCAGACCACGTGGACCGAGGATCTGACCCAACTGACCCACAACGCGCATTGCATCCGGGGATGCGATAACTACGTCATAGTTCAGGTCGCCGCCTTTCATTTCGGCAGCCAGATCGTCCATACCTACACGGTCAGCGCCGGCAGCCAGAGCGGCCTCAGCAGCTGGACCCTGGGTGAACACAGCAACGCGAACGGTCTTGCCAGTGCCGTGTGGCAGCACAGTAGCGCTACGAACGACCTGGTCGGATTTACGCGGGTCAACACCCAGGTTCACAGCTACGTCGAACGACTCGCTGAACTTGACAGTCGACAGCTCAGCCAGCAGGGCAGCAGCGTCTACAAAATTGTAGGACTTGCCTGCTTCGATTTTGCCGGCGATAGCCTTTTGACGCTTGGTCAGCTTAGCCATTACACACCCTCCACGTTAAGGCCCATGCTACGAGCAGAACCGGCGATGGTACGCACGGCTGCTTCCATATCAGCTGCAGTCAGATCCGCGTTTTTGGTTTTCGCGATTTCTTCCAGCTGAGCACGAGTTACAGTGCCAACCTTAACGGTGTTCGGACGAGCGGAACCGCTGGTCAGACCGGCCGCCTTCTTCAGCAGAACCGAAGCAGGGGTGGATTTGGTTTCGAACGTGAAGCTACGGTCGCTGTAGACAGTGATGATCACTGGAGTCGGCAGACCTGGCTCAAGACCCTGAGTACGGGCGTTGAAGGCCTTGCAGAATTCCATGATGTTCACGCCGTGCTGACCCAGAGCAGGACCAACAGGTGGGCTTGGGTTAGCCTGAGCGGCCTTCACTTGCAGCTTGATGTAAGCGGTAATCTTCTTGGCCATGAGGCACTCCAATTACGGGTTCAAACGCCTCGAAAGGCTCCCCGGTTACTTGCGCGTTTATCCCAGTGACGACAAAACCCCACAGCCTAAGGCTGCGGGGTTGGGATGCTTGTTCAGCTAGACCTTTTCGACCTGACTGAACTCCAACTCTACCGGGGTAGAGCGTCCGAAAATGAGCACCGCGACCTGGATCCGGCTCTTCTCGTAGTTAACTTCTTCGACCGTGCCGGTGAAATCGGCAAACGGACCATCGTTAACGCGCACCGACTCGCCTGGCTCGAACAACGTCTTCGGCTTAGGCTTATCGCTACCGTCAGCGACGCGACGCAGAATCGCTTCTGCTTCTTTATCAGTGATTGGTGCAGGCTTATCAGCAGTACCGCCGATAAAGCCCATCACCCGAGGAGTATCCTTGACCAAGTGCCAAGTACCCTCGTTCATATCCATCTGGACCAGCACATAGCCAGGGAAGAACTTACGCTCGCTCTTGCGCTTCTGGCCATTACGCATTTCAACCACTTCTTCAGTGGGAACCAGAATCTCGCCGAAGCCATCTTCCATGCCAGCCAGCTTTACGCGCTCGATCAACGAACGCATGACATGCTTCTCGTAACCCGAGTAAGCATGCACAACATACCAACGCTTAGCCACGGGACACCCTTAGCCGACAATCAAGGAGACAAGCCAGCCGAGCAGGGAATCGAGACCCCACAACAGCAACGCCATAACCAGGACAACAGCCACAACGATCAACGTGGTCTGCGTGGTTTCTTGGCGAGTTGGCCATACGACTTTACGAATCTCGGAGCGAGCTTCCTTAACCAGTACGAAGAAAGACTTGCCCTTAACTGTCTGCAAGCCTACAAAGGCAGCTACAGCAGCAATAGCAAGCAATGCGAGTACGCGGTACAGGATCGGCGAAGCAGAAAAGTACTGATTGCCAACAACGCCAACAACCACCAAAGCGACTACTACAAGCCACTTGAGGAGGTCGAAACGAGAGCCTTGAGCTTCAGCTTTAGGAGTCATCTATGAAGATCCTGTGAAAAGAAAGCCAGACACACCGAGTGAATCTGGCAGGTCAGGAGGGAATCGAACCCCCAACCTACGGTTTTGGAGACCGTCGCTCTGCCAATTGAGCTACTGACCTAAAACAAAATCAGGCCGACCATTATGCCGACCCGAAAAAGACTTTACAACACTTACCAGGTAAGCCTGACTGCAACACCGGCATTTTCAACACCGGCAACCTTCAGAAACACAACCAGGCGCAACCACTACCACCTAAAACAAAGGCAGATATTTTCATATCTGCCTTGTTATATGGAGCTCTTGAGCGGATTTGAACCGCTGACCTCACCCTTACCAAGGGTGTGCTCTACCAACTGAGCTACAAGAGCGTAACACTGTGCAAAACCTGCAAACGTGGAGCGGGTAGCGGGAATCGAACCCGCATCATCAGCTTGGAAGGCTGAGGTTCTACCACTAAACTATACCCGCGAGGCTTGCAGCTCTCGCTAAAAATGGTGGAGGGGGAAGGATTCGAACCTTCGAAGTCGTAGACGTCAGATTTACAGTCTGATCCCTTTGGCCGCTCGGGAACCCCTCCTAAGCGAGCCGGCATTCTACATCATGCCAGCCTTCTGTCAAGCATTTTTCTCATTAAAAACCTGAGCTTAGCTGCGTTGACCTCGCTTCACATCGCTAACCGTTTCCGGTCTTCGCTGTGGAGCGGGCGCCATTCTATGCAAACTATTCGATGGGTGCAACCCCCTCGCAAGGCATTATTTTATGTTTTAACTCATTGAATTCTTTAGAAAGGTTTATCAGCTGCAAATCGTCTAGCCAGCGCCTGCTTTCCGGGGCGATGCGAACCCAGTAACCGGCTGATTCAGTACCACCCTTCGGTAACGACTGAAATTTCACCTCCATCCCAGTCAACCGGCGCTCAAGCCCCTGCACTACGTCCTGCCGCGCAAAACCACCTATATAGAGGCAACCGGTATCAGCCTGTGGAGCCCTTCCTTTTTCCCTGGTTGCATCGGGCGCCTCGCTCAACAGACGAATATCTTGCTGAGACCCCCTATACAAGCTCAAAGGCGTCACATCCTTCGCCCGCAAAGGAGCTTCCTGCTGATGCCAGATGTAATAGAAAACATTGAGAACCAGCAGAAGCAGAAACAACCAACGCATAAGAACCTCAGGACAAAGGACACGCCATAGCCAAACCAACGAATACCAGGTCTGGAACCACCCTCGCCTCCGGCACGATGCCTGAAACCAGGACTGCATCGCCACCGGTAAGGAACACCACGAAATCATCACCCCAGTAACTACGTGCCAGCTCCAGCTGAGTCAGCACAAAACCCTGAAGCATCAGAAGACAGCCTCGCTCGACAGCTTCGACAGTCGTACGCCCCGGAACAAGACTCTCCAGCGCGCGCTCGGCCGCGAGATCGCCGTAACGAATCTTCCGGGTATGCGTACGAAGTTGATTGCGCATCAACGGCATACCAGGACAGATGAACCCTCCCAGGTGCTCACCATTCCCGGCAACGAAGTCGGCGGTCACAGCGGTACCGAAATCAAGCACAAGGCACGCGCCGCCAGCCAGATGAAAACCACCTAGCATCGCAAGCCAGCGATCCAGCCCAAGACGCTCGAACTCTTCATAGCCGTTGCGCACACCCGACATCTCCCGGGTCGGGGCCGCGCAGACCGCAGAGATTTTGAAGGACTCCCTCAACAAAGCGGTTAATTCACCGGTCTCTTCAGCAGTCCTGACACTAACCAACCGACAAAACCTGAGCGCAAGGCCTTTCAGGGCCCTCAAGCTTTCCAGTAACGCCAGATCCGAATCAACGACTCCTTCACCCACTACCTTCCGGGCATTCGCTTCGAGCACGCGCCACTTGATGAAACTATTTCCGCAATCGAGCTCAAGAATCATCGCGCAACCTCAGACTCAGCTCGCCACCACTGAACACTTTTTCCACGCCATCCACCTTCAAGCGCAAGGCGCCCTGGCTATCGATTCCCAGCACTTCACCGGCGATCTGGTTAACTCCCGCGACCAACGATACCGCACGCCCCTGCCACAGATGATTTTGCTCCCACTCAGACTGGATCGCCGAGAACCCGCTCGCCTGATGGCGCGCCAGATACCTCTGCAGCGTCAGCCCAAGCTCCGCGACCAGCTGATTGCGATCGAACATCCTCCCAGACTCCAGCCGCATGGAAGTCCACTGTTGATCGACTTCATCGGTTAGCTGCATGTTTACATTTATTCCCACACCCAGCACCACATGGCACACATCAGCAGGATCGCCCACCAACTCAAGCAGAATCCCGGCAATTTTCTTCTGGCCCACCAGAACGTCGTTGGGCCACTTCAATCCAGCCGCAGAAATACCGAGATCACGCAGCGTATGCATGACAGCGAGCCCTACAACAAGGCTCAATCCCTCGAGCTGACGCATCCCGCCTTCAATGCGCAGCACAAGGCTGTAATAGATGTTTTCTGCAAATGGACTCACCCACTTCCGGCCTCGCCTTCCGCGGCCTGCCGTCTGACGCTCGGCAACCACAATAAAGGGTGCAGCCTGGCCACGATCTATGGCACGCAGCGCCTCAGCATTTGTGGAATCTATCGAGTCAATAACGAGCGCAGGCCAATTGCAGGATGGCGCTAGCCGCCCTATCTCGTGCGGATCCAGCAACGTCAAGGGCGCCGCCAATTGATAACCCCGGCCCCGCACCTTGTGAATGGACAAGCCCAGCTCGGCCTCCAGGTGCTGGAGTTGCTTCCAGACTGCACTGCGACTGACACCCAGGGCAGCACCCAGCGCCTGACCCGAATGGAATCGGCCATCTTTTAGAAGCTTTAACAACGTCAGCATGCAAGTTTCGCCTCACAATGAGGCCCGCATGATAGCTACGCCCCGGGCAGTTGCATAGAAACCCGGAGAGACAGATTTTCCTGCGGACAAAACAAA
>NZ_JSAK01000012.1:0-14845 GCF_000802965.1 Pseudomonas fluorescens
AATGCCACCCGGCACAGCTTGCGCGCGAGGATGACCAGGGCTTGGGTTTTTGCCAGGCCTCTGGCCAGATAGGACTCATAAAAAGGTTTCCAGATTGGAGATCGACAAGCCGCCATTGCCGCGTTGTGAGCCAAGCGCCGCAACTCCGTATCGCCTTTTTTGGACAGATGGCGAGGCCCGTTCTTCTTGCCTGAATCCTTTGCTCGCAAGTCCATCCCCAAAAAAGCAATGAATGCATCGCCGTTGGCGAAGTGTCCACGCATGAAGGCGGTCGCCAAGCCCATAGCCGTAAGCTCACCGATCCCTTCAATGGCTTTGCAACGCTTGATGTTCTCGGTGATGCCGGCCTCTTTGCTGACTTTGTGCAGTAATTTCTGAATAGCCTGCTCAGCTTGTTTGAAGGACTTCAATTGCCGGGCCAATTCATCTTTCAGAAGCGGTTCGCTCGACCAGCTCAGCGTGATGCCCACACGCACGTTGATGAGTTCTGCGCGTCTATGCAGCAGACTTTTCAACACCTTGTAGGCCTGCGGAGGTGGACTCCAGAGACGCAGTCGTTCCTGCTCGCTAGACAGGTAACGCGCCAGCAGGCGCGCATCACAAGGGTCGGTTTTCGCCCGCTGACCAATGCTTTCGCGGTAGTGGCTTAGCCGATAAGCATCCACAACGTAAACCCGGTGTCCCATTTCGTGGGCCAGTTCAACCGTGTCCAAGTGGTAAATGCTGGTGGCTTCCAAAGCAATTGAGCTTTGCGCAGGCAGCGCTTTGAGCCAACGGCCAAGCGTCTCCCGATCGTTGTTGATGGCTTCAGTGGTTTTTTCGTCTTCGCGGTAAGCGACGATTTCGGCCTTGGCCACATCAATACCGATTACCGTTGGCGAGGTAAGGATTGTCATGACGAATCCTCGGGGCTAGGGTTTAAGAGCTTGTCGGGGTTTACCCTTGCGCTGGCTTGCCTCTATCGTCGGTTGGTTTACCGATGAATTCCTTATCGGCGCTTCGGGTAGAAAGGGCGGGACGAGAAGTCTCCCACGGTCCGTACTGGCTAGAGTCGGAATCGAGCTTTTAGTCCCGCCCACCCCTTCAAGTCTAAACATACAAGCGAGCCTGCTCGCGATGGCGGGATCACAAACGACTCAAATCCCAACACCTAAGCCCATGGCTTCGGCTCACCCACGAGCCGCCCCTGAACCCCATACACCCCCATCTCGCGAATCACCGCCAACTCCCCGTCAGTCTCAACTCGCTCGGCAATCAACGGCAAATCGATGCTATGGGCCGCACGCTGAATGGCCCCGATGAACAGGCGCTTGTCACTTTCCTGATCAATCGCACGGATGTAACTGCCGTCGATCTTCAGGTACGCCAACCCGAGCCGCGCCAGGTTGCCGATCATGCTGAAGCGCCCGCCAAAGCGTTGCAGGCTCAGCGAGAACCCGAGCTCACGCAAACGCCGTGTCAGGTCTTCGAGTTGCGCTTGCTCGGGCAATTGTTCTTCGCCGATTTCCAGGGTCAGCCGCGGCCCCAGATCAGAATGCGCACGTAGCGTTTCGAAAACCGCGTTCAACGCCTGCGGATCGCTCAGGGTGGCCGACGACAGGTTCAGCGCCAGCGACTCCTCGTGGCCGGCCATCTGCTCCAGCACCAGCTCCAGCATCAGCCGATCGAGCCGCGCCGCCCAGCCAAACCGCTCCAGCCACGGCAGGAAGTGTCCGGCCGGAATGGTCTGGCCCTGATCGTCGATCAGGCGCGAAAGCACCTTGTAGTGCAGCACCAGTTGCGTGTCCTGACTCGCCACCACCGGTTGGAAATACAACTGGAAGCGCCGCTGATTCAGCGTCTGATCGAGCAGGTTGTGCCAGGCATGATGATCGTCGCCGACGCGGTCCAGGGCGCTGTGATCGAGGCAGACCCAGTTCGAATCCAACTGGCCTTCAGCCTGTGCCAAGGCCTGATCAGCCAGCCCGAGCACCGCTTGTGGCGCGTCGCCATGAACAAACGGCGCCAACCCGATGGCGGCCACCGAGGGAACGTCGGTGGCGCCGGTCGCATGCAGGCTAGCCAGGCTGTTGTCCAGTTGCTGAGCCAGTTGCAGCGCTTCCTCGCGCACCAACCCTGGCGCCAGCACGGCAAATTCACCACCACGAATCCGTGTGACCAGGTTCAGGGTTTCCGGGAATTTGGAACACTCGCGAGACAACAGCTCGCCGACCGCACGCAGCAAGGCGTCAGTGCGCTGACCGCCCAGACGTTGGTTGAGACCGGCCAGATCCTTGACCCGCAACAACAGCAAATAACCTGAACTGGCCTGTTCGGGGTTGCTCACCCGCGCGTTCAACTGCATCTCGAAATAACGTCGGTTGGCCAACCCGGTCAGGTTGTCCTGATAGGACTCGACCCGCAGCTTTTCACTGCGTTCGGCCTGCTCCTGAAACAGCGCCTTGAGCTTCTCGACCATCTGGTTCATGGCCTGCACCACGCGTCGCAATTCAGGCGTGCGCGGCAGGTCTGGCAGGCTGAGAAATTCGCGACGGGCAATGGCATGGGACTGCTGGACCATGTAATCCAGAGGCTTCAATTGCCGGCGCAGCAACAGGGCGCCCAGGATCGCGCTGACCACGCCGCAGATCAGTAACCAGGCCAGGCTACCCAAGGCGCTCTGCCACAACTTGGCCAACGCGAACATCGGGTGACTCACCACCTCGACCCGCGCGGCCTGCTCCCAGCCACGGCTGACAATAGCATCGCCACCGGCGGGTTCCAGGCCGATCAACTTGACGAACCACTCCGGCACTTTGGTATCCGTGGGGATGCCGCTGCGCTCGACCAGTGTCTTATCGTTGGATAAATCCACGACCCGAATTTTCGCGTAGTAACCACTATCGAAAATCGAACTGACCAGCAGTTCGGTCATCGCCGGGTCGTCGATGTTTGGCGTCAAGGACAGCGCCAGCGCCGTCGCCGCGTCCTGGGCATGGGAGCGCAACTGATTGACGTACTGGGTTCGCGAGCTCTCCAGGCTGACCATGAAGCTGCCGGTAAAGGCGACGATCAGGAACAGACAGATAGCGATCAACAGTTGTTTGAACAAAGACATCTAAAGGCGTGCTCCTAATTTATCGACTCGACCGGGAAACCTTCGGCCTGCATTTTCTTCAGCACATCCTGCCAGCGGGACAAGCGTTTGGTGTCACCGACCCTCTGGTTGCCCTTGGCGCCCGGTAACCACATCCCTTCAGCATTGAAAGAGTAGACCGGCAGCAGATCCGTTCGTTGGTTGGCCGGTTTGATGGTGTCGACCAGGCTATCGAGCACCAGCGGAATGGCGTCCGGGGTCGGGTAGTAGGTCAACACCATGTGCGCACGATTCTGGCGCAAGGCCTTTACGTAGGTGATCCGCAGCTTGTCACTGGAAACGCCGAGATGCCGCAGGCTGAAATATTTGGCGATTGCGTAGTCTTCGCAGTCGCCGGCGCCTTTCCACAGGGCTTCGATAGGGGTTTCCCAATAATCGACCTGGCGCCAGAGATCCTGGTCTTCGACATAACGCACCTGACTGTTGAAGAACCGGTTGACCACGTTGAGTTGTTCCAGCTCGCCGATCTGCTTCTGGGTGGACAGCAGGCGTTGCCAATCATCAATGCGTTGCTGACCTTCGCCCAAAGGTCCGTACAATGCCTGCGCCCGGCGGCTGATCAGGGAAAAATCCCAATCGGCATGCAAGCCGCCCAGCAGCACGCTGGCCAGCAGCAGTGCGCCAAGCAGGCGGCGCAAAATCCGGGAGATCGGGTTACATACCGCCAATGCCAGGCATCCAGTGTAAATAGGGTAGAAGTCGGTTGATGGTGTAGGTTAGCCCAGTAAAAAACAATGGCACGATGCGATCACTGATGGCGCGCTAAACTGAGAGAAAGGCTTTCCACCGGGCGTTTGACAACATGGCGGACTGTCACTAGGGTCAGTTGGATCCAAAAAATAATTCAATCATTCAGGGTGCGTAGTTGTGACACAAAAGCCCAACCCCCTCAGCAGTATCAAGGTCAACGGGCCGATTCCCGCTCATTTGGCACGCTCGGTGATCGAGGAAACCTTGCGCTCGGCCATTCTCGACGGACGCATTCCCTGCGGTACTGCCCTGCGCCAGCAAGACTTGGCCGACCTGTTTGGCGTCAGCCGCATGCCCGTGCGCGAAGCCTTGCGCCAGCTCGAAGCCCAGGCATTGCTCAACGTGGTCGCCCATAAAGGCGCGGTGGTCGCGCCGTTGGTACAGGGCGATGCCGTGGAAACCTACGCTTTGCGGATCCTGCTTGAATCCGAAGCGCTGCGCTTGTCGGTTCCTCTGCTTGAGGCGTCGGACATCAATCAGGCCGCCCGCTTCATCGACGAACTGGAAACGGAGCACGACTACAGCGAAATTGGCCGGCTCAATCGCCTCTTCCATATGTCGCTGTATAACAAAGCCCCTAATCGCCGGCTGCTGAAGCTGGTTGAGGACGGCTTGAACGAAGAAGAGCGTTTTCTGCGTTTCAACCTGGAAGCCATGGGCCTGGGCAAATTGTCCCAGGAGGATCACCGTGCGCTGTTGCGAGCCGCTGAGGAGCGGGACGTCGAAGGTTCGGTGAAACTGCTCGAACATCACCTCAATCGTGGGGTCGAGGTCATCACGCGCTACCTCGCCAGCCCTGAAGCCCAGAGCAGAAAAGCCGCCAAGTGACGCCGATCTAATGTGGCGAGGGGGCTTGCTCCCGCTGGGCCGCGCAGCAGCCCCAAAAATTTTTTTACTGCCATGACGCCCTGACAGACTGAGTGACTGCACCGCATCCGGACGGGAGCACGCTCCCTCGCTACACAAACCGCTTACAAATTCCCCTCCCTTTCATCCTTCCCCGATCCGCACACTCCGGTGATAGCGGCTGCCTTGAATTACGCTCACTCTTGGGTCGAAACCTACGGAAGGAGCCTTGCCACGGGAACGGAAGAGTCGGCGTCACCCCTGTCCAACTTCCCCCCTTCAAATCACCTCAACGATTTAAATTAGAAAGTTGCTTCGAGTGAGGCATTCACTCTTTACTAAAATTCTGACTTATATAAGCCGGAAGGAGTAACTACATCCAAATAAAACTTACATAAAAGATTTTATTGGAACTTGTCGCGCTTGAAAAATATCAACTTTTAATATCTAACAAAATGACTTGCCGAATACTTTATTTGTGTATTAGTTTTTCTACGCCGCCAGCGATCGCGGGCTGCAGGGCCAAGCACATCTGAGACACGTGCAAAAACAGATCAATTTGTTTGAGGCACTCGCTCGCCAACTTAAAACTTTAACCGGCCATCAGAGATTGATCACACTCATCTAAAACTCATAAAGGTTCGTCCATGAAATCAACTAAAGCGCATCTCGACCAAAAGAAAACCGAACTGAGTGCACACCCGATTTTCTCCGAAATACATTCGCTATCGGTGTTGCAACGCTTCATGGAATCCCATGTATTTGCGGTGTGGGATTTCATGTC
Source organism: Pseudomonas fluorescens (assembly GCF_000802965.1). GTDB lineage: Bacteria > Pseudomonadota > Gammaproteobacteria > Pseudomonadales > Pseudomonadaceae > Aquipseudomonas > Aquipseudomonas fluorescens_A. The sequence goes on from NZ_JSAK01000012.1 coordinate 5,517, forward strand.
GCTGACCAAACGCCTGCAACGGGATCTGACCTGCACCCACCTGCCCTGGCTCCCTCCGCGAGATCCGCAAGCGGCGCGGTTGATCAACGAGATCGTGCTGGGTGAAGAGTCTGATGACCGCCCGGCCCAGGGTCACTACAGCCACTTCGAACTGTATCTCGATGCTATGCGTGAGATAGGCGCGAGTACGGCCGCAGTCGAACGCTTCGTGGCACTGCAACAGGAAGGCGTGAGTTACGATGTGGCGCTGCAAAGTGTGGACGTCAACCCGGCGGCGGCGCAGTTCGTACGTCACACACTTCACACCGCGCTGCACGCGCCGGGCCACAGTGTGGCGGCGGCGTTTCTACATGGCCGCGAGAGCGTCATTCCGCAAATGTTCCAGCGCATTCTCGACGACTGGGGCATCGGCATCGAACAGGCGCCGACCTTTCGCTATTACCTCGAACGGCACATTGAAGTCGATGCCGAAGACCACGGCCCGGCGGCGGAAAAACTCCTCGCGCGACTGGTCGATGGCAATCCGCAGCGTGAAGAAGAGGTGTATGCCAGCGCCATCGCCGCGGTGGAAAGTCGTATCGCGCTGTGGGACGGCTTGCGCCTGAGCATGGGCGAATCCGTCACGGAGATGACCTCATGAACGCCGCCGACTACCAATCCTTCGCCGACGCCTGGGAAAGCCGCGCCACCATCCGCACCCGGCCGCGTCGCGTACTGGAGAACGACGACAAACTGATCTACCCCCTGAGCCGGCAACCACTGGTGCTCAGCGAAACGTTCCTGCGCGAGTGCCCGCAACAGCGCGACTTTGCCCTGGTGCAGACGCTCTACAAATTCATCAACGACGTGGTGATATTCGAAACCGAGATCGTCGACAAGACCGCTCGCAGCATCGCCAAGAATCGCTTCGCACTGGCCTTTCCGTTCGCCTGCCGTTACGACGCCATGACCGTAGTCGTAGACGAGGATTATCACGCGCTGGTGGCGATGGACTTCATGCAACAGACCGTCGCCATGACCGGTATCACGCCCATCGACCTGCCCGAAGAAATCGAGCTGAGCCGGGCGATCCCGGCGGCTGTGGCACTCGCGCCAGAACACCTGCGCAGCGCCGTGGAGCTGATTTGCGTGGCCATCGCCGAGAACACCGTGACCGGCGATGTCGCGGCGTTCGCCAAGGACGACACGGTCAAGCAGTCGATCAAGGGTTTGATGGCCGACCACTTGCTGGATGAAGGCCGCCACTCCGGGTTCTGGTCCCGGATGGTGCGCATCTACTGGCACACCGCGTGCGAAGACGACCGCCAGTGCATCGCGAAGATCCTGCCGGTGTTCATCGGCCACTACCTGACCAACGACATCCAGAAGTCCTTCGACTTTCGCTTGATCGACGCCTTGCAAATCAACGACGCAACGCGCCACACGCTCAAGAGCGAAGTATCGGGGCTGGCCTTCCCGATCAATCGGCATCACCCACTCGTGGCCAACATCGTGCGGTTCTTCCGCAGCAGTTCGCTGCTTGATTCGCCGTGCGTGCAAAACGCCTTGAGCGACTACCTGATTTGACGAGGAGCACATCATGAGACGTCTCGACATTCTGCTCGTTGGCCGCAGCCAGGCCCTGACCGATCTGGCGCTGGAACTTGAACAACACGGTCATTCTTTGACACGGGTGGCCGCGCTCGGAGAGCTGACACCGGGTAGTGCGGATCTGCTGATCGACGATGCCAGCCTGCTGCTTGAAAGTCTCAGCGATGCGCCGCGACTGACGCTGGAACTGGGTGTCGGCCCCTCGGGTGCTTCCGACCTTCCGTCGCTAGATTTGCTGTGCTCCATCGGTTCGACGTTACTCACTCGTTTGCCAATCGCGAATGAGCCTTCGGGCAATGGCCAGGCGTTGCGTCTGCGCACAGTGGCGGAATTGGTGGGTCACGTGGCGCTACTGGTCAGCCGTTTCTCCCGGGATGCCGAGTATTTTCTCCTCGCCGAACCGGCCACCCCGGCGCATTTCGATCGAATGGAAAATCTGCAATGGCTGGAGAGCCTGGCGTACGTGCATCGTTTCAACGCCACCGCGCAGCCGCGTCTACTGCAATTGGCACAAACGCCGATCATCGAGCGACTTGAACAGCGCTTTATCCAGTGCGCCGAACGCCCGGCATTGAACATCTCAGGTTCGTCCATCGACTATCGCCAATTGCACGCGCAAAGCCGCGCCATCGCCCGGCATTTGCAACCGCTGCTCGATAAGTATCGAGGGCCATTGGTCGTGGGAATTTGCCTGCCCAAGTGCAGTGCGTTGTATGCGGGAATTCTGGCGATTCTCGGCGTCGGTGCGGTGTACCTGCCATTGGAGCTGAGCCATCCGCTACAGCGCCAGCAGTACATCCTGTCGAACGCTGGCGCTGTTTTACTGCTGCATGACGGGCAGCACCCGCTCGCTGCAGAAATGCCGGCGCTTGATATCACCGGCATCGACTTCGACGAAGAGAATCTCGATCAACCCTTGATGCGCCTTCGCCCCGATCTCGACGCTCCGTGCATGGCGCTCTACACCTCGGGCACCACCGGCCACCCCAAAGGCGTACTGCTGAGCCAGGCCAATCTCGCGCACTTCACGGCGTGGTATGCGGACTATGTGCAGTTGACCGAAGAGAGTCGTGTGCTGCAGTTTTCGTCGCTGAGTTTTGACTCGTCGCTGATCGATATTTTCCCGACCTTGCTGCAAGGTGCGGAGCTGATCGTACCTGATGAAGATCAGCGTCGCGACCCGCTGCAACTGGTGGAGCTGATCCGTTATCAGCAACTGAGCCACGCCTTTTTGCCTCCGGCGTTGTTGAGCATCCTACCGCTGGAGCAACTGCGAAACCTTGATCACGTCATGACCGGCGGCGATGTTTGCGAGCCTTGGGTCATCCAGCAACTGACGCGCCAAAGCAAGTTCTACAACCTTTATGGTCCCACCGAAGCGACGGTACTGATTACCGCGCGGCAACTGCAAACCGGCGACAACAATCGGACGCTGGGCGGACCGATTGCAAACAGCCGGGTGCTGATTCTCGATGAGGAACTTCAGCCGGTAGCCGAGCAAACCGTCGGCGAGTTGTACATCGTCGGGCCAGGGGTGTGCCTGGGTTACCTGAACAATCCGCAGCAAACCGCCGAGCGCTATTTGACCCTGCGTCTGCCGAAGGGCGAGCATTTGCGCGCCTATCGCACCGGCGACATGGCGAAGTGGACCGGTGACGGCATCGAGCTGTGTGGGCGTCGCGACAACCAAGTGAAGATCCGCGGGTTCAGGGTCGAGCCGGAAGAGATCGAGCGCTGCCTGCGCGACAGCCAGTTGTTCGGTCAGGTGGCGGTCGTCATCGACAGCAATCGACGGATTCTGGCCTTCCTCGCCCAGCCTCGGGAAGATCAACCTGGCAGCGCTCGCGAAGCGTTGAAAGCTCATGCGGCGCAGCATTTGCCAGACTACATGCAGCCCAGCGCCTGGACCGCACTGACGAGCATGCCGTATGCCAGCAATGGCAAGGTCGATCGTCAGGCACTGCTGAAACTGCCGGTCAGCTGCATTGAAAACGGCTCGCGGTGTTTGCCCGTCAGTGACGATGAAGTGCTGTTGCGGGAAATCTGGGCCGAACTGCTGGAGTTATTCGCCTGCGATATTTCCACTGACGAAAGCTTCTTCAATCTGGGCGGCCATTCGATTTTGCTGTCTCGGATGTTGCTGCGCCTGCGCGAAGAGTTCGGCCGCAGCATTTCGATCAACCGCTTTATCGAACTGCCCACTATCGCAAAACTGGCGACGCTGGTGCGCGGATCCGGCAGCGAAGAGGTGCTGAGTGAAAAGGCCCTGTCCGACGCCGACCGCGAACTGGAAGTGCAGCCACTGCCCGTCAGCCGCATGGGCGACGTGCATAAGGTAATCGTCACCGGCGCCAACAGCTTTGTCGGTGTACACATCGTTGAAGCTTTGCTGGCGCGGGGGGCAAGCGAAGTAGCCTGCCTGGTCCGCGACGGTGGCGGGCAATCGGCTGTCGAGCGTTTCGCCCAGGCCTTGCGGGAGAATCGCCTGGAGCACCTGGACCTGAATCGCGTGCAAGTCTACGCGGCAGATATCACGCGCCCGGAACTGGGGCTGGCAGCCGACGTCTACGAGCGACTGGATCGAGAGTTCGGCGCTTTGGTGCACAACGCTGCCAATGTTAATCACGTGCTCGATTATGAGTCGCTGGCGCGGGACAACGTTGAGCCGATTTTCCAGTGTCTGCGACTGTGCGAAGGGCGCAGCAAAAAGATCTTCAACTTCGTTTCGACACTCTCAGCTTCCAGCACGATTTCCGCCGATGGCCGGGTGCTGGAGATGCCCGCCGCCCAGACCCCGCCGATTTACATCAAGAATGGCTACAACCTGTCCAAATGGGTCGGCGAGCGGATCCTCGAACGCGCACGACAGCGCGGTGTGCGGGTCAATCTCTATCGCCCCGGCAACATCAGCTTCAACAGCCTCACGGGTGTGTGCCAGCCACACAAGAACCGTTTAATGCTGATGCTCAAGGGCTCGATACAACTCGGCCAGGTTCCGGAGTTTTCGCTCAATTTCGACCTGATGCCGGTGGACTTCCTCGCCGGTTTTATCGCCTTCCATGCCAGCCGTTATCAACCGGACAAAGCGGTATTCAACCTGCACAACCCTGAACCGCTGGACTGGGACACCTACGTTGCATCCTTTCGCGAAACCGGCCGGCAGTTTTCCATGGTCAGCGTCGCAGACTGGCAACAGCAACTGCGCCGTGTCGATAGCGACAACGCGCTGTTCGGCGTGCTGGGTTTCTACCTCAACGGCTTCGAAGAAGACATCGGCGACATCTCGATGATCGGGCACGACAACGCCCGGGCCGGCGTGCGTCAGATGGGCACGTGCTATCCGGAAAAATCCCCGGCGCTGCTGCGTCGCGGGTGCGACTACCTCAAAGAAATCAACTTCATCTGATTCAACCCAATGGAGCAAAACCATGAGCACACTGCACCCCGATACCCTGATCAAAAACCCGCAAGGCTGCCAAGTTGTGTCCTCGGTGGAAGTGCCTGCCGATGCCGCACAGGTTTGGGCCGTGGTCGGTAACTTTGCCGGTTTCGACCGATTCATTCCGGCGCTGTCGCACATCGAGATGACTGGTGAAGGCGTGTCATCCCTGCGCAAGAAATTCTTCAAGGACGGCAACCTGGTAGTCGAGCAACTCAACTCCCGTGACGATGAAGCGCTAAGCATGACCTGGACCACGATCTACAACACATTGGGCGTGGGCAATTTGTGGGCGGCGATGAGTGTGGATTCGTTAGATGCGGGCAGGTCGCGGGCTACCTGGACCATCATTGCCGAACCGGCACAGGGTGGTGCCGAGACGCTGTCGGGGTTTAAGGATTTCGTACAGGGTTTTGCCGATGATGCGATGAACAATGTACTGAAACTGTTTATGTAAGACGCGAAAAAGCCCGTTTTGGAGACGCTCCAAAACGGGCTTTTAGTACCCCTGAAACGACAAAACCCCTGTCTGCGTTAGCAGACAGGGGTTTCGGAATTCAATCTTGACGATGACCTACTCTCACATGGGGAAACCCCACACTACCATCGGCGATGCATCGTTTCACTGCTGAGTTCGGGATGGGATCAGGTGGTTCCAATGCTCTATGGTCGTCAAGAAATTCTGTGTGTCAGTCCGTCTATGACGACGTGCTGACGAATTCTTGATGTTTCTACTTTAAAGACAAAACCCCAACTGCTTTCGCAATTGGGGTTTCGGAATTTAATCTTGACGATGACCTACTCTCACATGGGGAAACCCCACACTACCATCGGCGATGCATCGTTTCACTGCTGAGTTCGGGATGGGATCAGGTGGTTCCAATGCTCTATGGTCGTCAAGAAATTCGGGTACTGAGTCGTGACCAAATGGCCTCGCTTCAGCAAATTGGGTATGTGACAGCTGGTGTTTTGTGAGTATCTCGAACTTTCGGTTCGTTTCGTCTTCACACACCGCAATCTGATGCTCTTTCGAGTAGTCAAATTGCTTGGGTGTTATATGGTCAAGCCTCACGGGCAATTAGTATTGGTTAGCTCAACGCCTCACAGCGCTTACACACCCAACCTATCAACGTCGTAGTCTTCGACGGCCCTTCAGGGGACTCAAGGTCCCAGTGAGATCTCATCTTGAGGCTAGTTTCCCGCTTAGATGCTTTCAGCGGTTATCTATTCCGAACATAGCTACCCGGCAATGCCACTGGCGTGACAACCGGAACACCAGAGGTTCGTCCACTCCGGTCCTCTCGTACTAGGAGCAGCCCCTCTCAAATCTCAAACGTCCACGGCAGATAGGGACCGAACTGTCTCACGACGTTCTAAACCCAGCTCGCGTACCACTTTAAATGGCGAACAGCCATACCCTTGGGACCGGCTTCAGCCCCAGGATGTGATGAGCCGACATCGAGGTGCCAAACACCGCCGTCGATATGAACTCTTGGGCGGTATCAGCCTGTTATCCCCGGAGTACCTTTTATCCGTTGAGCGATGGCCCTTCCATACAGAACCACCGGATCACTAAGACCTACTTTCGTACCTGCTCGACGTGTCTGTCTCGCAGTCAAGCGCGCTTTTGCCTTTATACTCTACGACCGATTTCCGACCGGTCTGAGCGCACCTTCGTACTCCTCCGTTACTCTTTAGGAGGAGACCGCCCCAGTCAAACTACCCACCATACACTGTCCTCGATCCGGATAACGGACCTGAGTTAGAACCTCAAAGTTGCCAGGGTGGTATTTCAAGGATGGCTCCACGCGAACTGGCGTCCACGCTTCAAAGCCTCCCACCTATCCTACACAAGCAAATTCAAAGTCCAGTGCAAAGCTATAGTAAAGGTTCACGGGGTCTTTCCGTCTAGCCGCGGATACACTGCATCTTCACAGCGATTTCAATTTCACTGAGTCTCGGGTGGAGACAGCGCCGCCATCGTTACGCCATTCGTGCAGGTCGGAACTTACCCGACAAGGAATTTCGCTACCTTAGGACCGTTATAGTTACGGCCGCCGTTTACCGGGGCTTCGATCAAGAGCTTCGCGTTAGCTAACCCCATCAATTAACCTTCCGGCACCGGGCAGGCGTCACACCCTATACGTCCACTTTCGTGTTTGCAGAGTGCTGTGTTTTTAATAAACAGTCGCAGCGGCCTGGTATCTTCGACCGGCGTGGGCTTACGCAGTAAATGCTTCACCCTCACCGGCGCACCTTCTCCCGAAGTTACGGTGCCATTTTGCCTAGTTCCTTCACCCGAGTTCTCTCAAGCGCCTTGGTATTCTCTACCCAACCACCTGTGTCGGTTTGGGGTACGGTTCCTGGTTACCTGAAGCTTAGAAGCTTTTCTTGGAAGCATGGCATCAACCACTTCGTGTTCTAAAAGAACACTCGTCATCAGCTCTCGGCCTTAGAATCCCGGATTTACCTAAGATTCCAGCCTACCACCTTAAACTTGGACAACCAACGCCAAGCTGGCCTAGCCTTCTCCGTCCCTCCATCGCAATAACCAGAAGTACAGGAATATTAACCTGTTTTCCATCGACTACGCTTTTCAGCCTCGCCTTAGGGACCGACTAACCCTGCGTCGATTAACGTTGCGCAGGAAACCTTGGTCTTTCGGCGTGGGTGTTTTTCACACCCATTGTCGTTACTCATGTCAGCATTCGCACTTCTGATACCTCCAGCAAGCTTCTCAACTCACCTTCACAGGCTTACAGAACGCTCCTCTACCGCATCACCTAAGTGATACCCGTAGCTTCGGTGTATGGTTTGAGCCCCGTTACATCTTCCGCGCAGGCCGACTCGACTAGTGAGCTATTACGCTTTCTTTAAAGGGTGGCTGCTTCTAAGCCAACCTCCTAGCTGTCTAAGCCTTCCCACATCGTTTCCCACTTAACCATAACTTTGGGACCTTAGCTGACGGTCTGGGTTGTTTCCCTTTTCACGACGGACGTTAGCACCCGCCGTGTGTCTCCCATGCTCGGCACTTGTAGGTATTCGGAGTTTGCATCGGTTTGGTAAGTCGGGATGACCCCCTAGCCGAAACAGTGCTCTACCCCCTACAGTGATACATGAGGCGCTACCTAAATAGCTTTCGAGGAGAACCAGCTATCTCCGAGCTTGATTAGCCTTTCACTCCGATCCACAGGTCATCCGCTAACTTTTCAACGGTAGTCGGTTCGGTCCTCCAGTTAGTGTTACCCAACCTTCAACCTGCCCATGGATAGATCGCCCGGTTTCGGGTCTATTCCCAGCGACTAGACGCCCTATTAAGACTCGCTTTCGCTACGCCTCCCCTATTCGGTTAAGCTCGCCACTGAAAATAAGTCGCTGACCCATTATACAAAAGGTACGCAGTCACCCAACAAAGTGGGCTCCCACTGCTTGTACGCATACGGTTTCAGGATCTATTTCACTCCCCTCTCCGGGGTTCTTTTCGCCTTTCCCTCACGGTACTAGTTCACTATCGGTCAGTCAGTAGTATTTAGCCTTGGAGGATGGTCCCCCCATATTCAGACAAAGTTTCTCGTGCTCCGTCCTACTCGATTTCATGACTAAGAGATTTTCGCGTACAGGGCTATCACCCACTATGGCCGCACTTTCCAGAGCGTTCCGCTAATCTCAAAGCCACTTAAGGGCTAGTCCCCGTTCGCTCGCCACTACTAAGGGAATCTCGGTTGATTTCTTTTCCTCAGGGTACTTAGATGTTTCAGTTCCCCTGGTTCGCCTCTTGCACCTATGTATTCAGTACAAGATAACCATCTTATGATGGCTGGGTTCCCCCATTCAGACATCTCCGGATCAAAGTCTGTTTGCCGACTCCCCGAAGCTTTTCGCAGGCTACCACGTCTTTCATCGCCTCTGACTGCCAAGGCATCCACCGTATGCGCTTCTTCACTTGACCATATAACCCCAAGCAATCTGGTTATACTGTGAAGACGACATTCGCCGAAAATTCGCAATTACTCACAAATTTTACCTTAGCCTGATCCGTTACCAGTGAAAGTAACGTTCAGTCTATCTTTCTATCACATACCCAAATTTTTAAAGAACGAACTAGTCAAAGACTAGAAATCAACATTCACCATCGAACCGATGGAATGCTCATTTCTAAGCTTTCAAACTTCAGAAGCAGTAGTGGTGGAGCCAAACGGGATCGAACCGTTGACCTCCTGCGTGCAAGGCAGGCGCTCTCCCAGCTGAGCTATGGCCCCGTATTTCTACAGGTTCCCACACAAAATTGGTGGGTCTGGGC
>NZ_JSAK01000013.1 GCF_000802965.1 Pseudomonas fluorescens
TGTGTTGGCCGGACGCTTACAATGGAGTGGGGAGCGTTGCCGCTAATGCAATTGCGGCCATGGAAACGCTAGACCGGAATGCTCAAGACATCACAGGCGCCATCATACGACTACGGCAGTTATAGGTATGACCTACATAAGCGCGTTACAGAATTACTCGGCGCCGGTCTTGGCATTCGTACAACAGCTAAGCATGCGGGTTGCTCTACCACGACCGTGCTGAAAATTCGGGATAAACTTGCAACTCTGCGCACCTCAGGCTCTATTTGATTGTTTTTCCATATTGCGCCAAGCGAAGACAGTAGCCACTAGAGCGATCATGAGCATTCCCAAAATGCTGAGGATTACTATCCTATTTGCAAAGAAGCCACTCAGGCCCTCTCCCCCCATGAGTAGCTTTGTGCCAACTGAGGACGCAGCCAATGTCGCTGCAACCCCGGAAACAGCGGCAGTGAACCATGTAAGCCTGGTGCTTCTATCCTCTATCATGGTCACCTCACCGAAGCTTTTAGCAAGGGTTCCGATCGCGCCCAAAGTTAGAAGCTTGTCTTCTACATCCATCCGCCTGTCTTCTGGAACTAACCCTACGACCTCCGTGATGATCCCCGAGCTTTCGTCTTTCATTTTTTCCCAAGTCAGAGGCTGAGAGCTGGCCCTCACATCCCGAATCAAGGAGTCGATCGCAACGGAGTACTCAGATTTTTGAGGGATGTCGAGGTGTCTACTACGTTGCAGGCGCAACGCAACATCCTGAAGAAGAGAGATAGTTGTACATTCGGGGCGCAGAGCAACGAAGTGAGCCCGCTCAGCTGCGTAGATCAGATTTTCTATGACGCTTTCGGAAAGCTGCTGTTTATTGATCAGGTAGCTCTCAATTACATCCAGCAGCTCAGAGTGAGCGTGTTTCTTCCTTTCGACGGAGGCTGAAACCGAATCCTTTTTCTGCACACGATAAGAGACGTATGCGACCAGGAGACCAATCAGTATGGAAACGATCGATAGCCAGTTATTAATCAGAAATTCTAACATTTGTGCTTCTCAATCCGTTGAGGGTGAGACGATATGAATGAGCCGGATAACCAATAAAAATACTCAAATCCTTTTTAGAAGCACCCACGATGCACCCATGAACTGTTTTTTATTTTTTATGGAGCGCTGGAGGCCTTGTAAAATATGGTTTCCCAGGGCAGGTTCGAACTGCCAACCTTCCCCTTAGGAGAAGGCAGGTATCTGTCATAGTAAACATTTCGCTGTTTGGCGTTACTACGTGTGATAAAGGACATTATCACATATAAAAAGGATGATGGCATGCCGCTACTCAGCGCTCGGCCAAAGCCGGCCAGACACTGATCGAGCTGACCGTTATCATGCAGACCATATTTTGCCCCTGCGCTCCGCGCTCGGGTTTTCGTTTTCAGCGCGCAGTGCAGCTGCGTCGAAGGTTAGGAGCAATCCATGGCGGATCACCACGAAGCCGAGCAAGCCAACAGTCTGGCCGAACAAGCGCTTAGCGCCGCACGCGCCCGTTTGGCCCCCAGCGAAGCCATCGCCAGCACCGAGCCCGAAATCCCCAAACAGAAGACCGGGCGCAAAGCCGCTGCCAGTCAGCCTAGCAATACACTGCAAGATCTAAAAAAAACTCTGTGGGCCACTGCCGACAAGCTGCGGGCCAACATGGACGCCGCCGAATACAAGCACCTGGTGCTCGGCCTGATCTTCCTCAAGTACATCTCCGACAGCTTCGCCGGCCGTCGTGCCGAGCTGGAACGGCGTTTTGCCGATGCCGGCGACGACTACTACCTTGGCAGTGACGACGCCGAACTGCTGGCCAGCGAGTTGGAAGAGCGCGACTACTACAAAGAAGTGAATGTGTTCTGGGTACCGGAAGTGGCGCGTTGGGAATCCATCCGTGCCAACGCCAAACAGGTGGACATCGGCAAGCGCATCGATGACGCCCTGGCCGATATTGAAGCGGAAAACCCGCCACTGAAAAATATCCTCGACAAGCGCTACGCCCGGGCTCATTTGCCAGACGGCAAACTCGGCGAACTGGTCGATCTGATTTCTATCATTGGCTTTGGTGGCGATGTCCACCAGGCCCGCGACCTGCTCGGCCAGGTCTATGAATACTTCCTCGGCCAGTTTGCCAGTGCCGAAGGTAAGCGCGGCGGACAGTTCTACACCCCGGCCAGTATCGTCAAAACTCTGGTCGCGGTGCTCAACCCGCACCATGGCAAGGTCTACGACCCCTGCTGCGGCTCGGGTGGCATGTTTGTGCAGTCGGAAAAATTCATTGAGTCCCACGGCGGCAAGCTCGGCGACGTGTCGATCTACGGCCAGGAGTCCAACCCGACCACCTGGCGTTTGGCGGCAATGAACCTAGCGATCCGCGGCATTGATTTCAACCTTGGCCGTGAGCCCGCCGACACCTTTATCCGCAACCAGCACAGCGACCTGCGCGCCGATTTCGTCCTGGCCAACCCGCCGTTCAACATCAGCGACTGGTGGCACGGCAGCCTCGAAGGTGACCCGCGCTGGGTGTATGGCACGCCGCCGCCAGGCAATGCCAACTACGCCTGGCTGCAGCACATGCTTTACCACTTAAAATCCAGCGGCCGCGCCGGCATCGTCCTGGCCAACGGCTCGATGAGCTCCAGCCAGAACAGCGAAGGCGACATCCGCCGCGCCATGGTTGAGGCCGATGTGGTCGAAGTGATGGTCGCGTTGCCCGGTCAGTTGTTCTTCAACACGCAGATCCCCGCCTGCTTGTGGTTCCTCACTAAACAGAAGGTCGCTCGTCCTGGCGAGGTGCTGTTTATCGATGCGCGCAAGCTCGGTACTAACGTAAGCCGGGTGCAGATCGAGCTGCTCGACAGCGACATCGAGCGCATTGCCCAAACCGTAGCCAACTGGCGCGGGGTACCGCTGGATGTCGGCGGTGAAATCGCCGAATACGCTGACATCCCCGGCTTCTGCCGCAGCGTACCTCTGGCGGAAATCGCCGAGCACGGCCATGTGCTGACCCCAGGGCGTTATGTCGGCGCCGAAGCGATCGAAGACGACGACGAAGCTTTTGCTGAAAAGATGCAGAATCTCACAGCGCTACTTGGTGAGCAGTTGGCCAAGGGCGCGGAACTCGATCAGTCGATCCGCCAGACGCTAGAGAGGATAGGCTATGAGTTCTGAGTGGCAGGAAGCAACATGGGGTGATATTGCTACCCTTGAGTATGGTAAGTCTATTCGTGACTATAAAAACGCAGGGGGAGGTTTCCCTGTTTACGGAACTAATGGGCCTATTGGTTGGCATCACACTCCGCTATGTCCGTGTGCAGGTATAGTAATAGGGCGGAAAGGAGCGTATAGAGGCGTTCATTACAGCCAGATTCCGTTTTTTGTGATCGATACTGCGTTTTATTTGAAGCCTAAGATTGGACTCAATATAAAATGGGCCTACTACTCAATTTTGACTTATGACATCAATGGAATGGATTCTGGCTCAGCGATTCCATCGACAAGTCGGGACGATTTTTATCAGCTTCCTGTCAGAATTCCGAGCTTGAGTGAGCAACAACAGGTTGCTGAAACTCTGGGAGCGCTTGACGACCGCATCACCCTGCTACGCGAAACCAACGCCACCCTGGAAGCCATCGCCCAAGCGCTGTTCAAGTCCTGGTTCGTCGATTTCGACCCGGTGCGGGCCAAGGCAGAAGGGCTTGAGCCGGAAGGGATGGATGCGGCCACCGCCGCGCTGTTTCCGGATAGCTTTGAAGAGTCCGAGCTGGGGTTGGTGCCAAAGGGATGGAAGGCTGGTTCTATTGGTGATATTGCTGTCGTTAAAAGCGGATTTGCATTTAAAAGTAATGTTTTTTGTGAGTCGGGTATTCCCGTAGTAAAAATTAAAAACATTGTTGGTGACGGAACCGTTGATCTAGAAAACGTGCAGTACGTTGATCATGATCAAGCGCAAAAATCTAAAAAATTTGCTTTGCAAGATGGTGATATCTTGATGGCTATGACGGGGGCTACAATTGGGAAGACGGGAGTGGTTGTTACGTGCGAGGGCGAAACACCGCTTCTCAATCAGCGCGTAGCTAAATTCGAACCTAAGTTATCAAATCAAAGCAATAGATGGCTAGTATATATCGCATTTAAAAATTTATTTATGATTGATCAAATAGTAAATGGGGCGAGCGGTAGTGCTCAGGCAAATATAAGTACCACTGGGATTGAAAGCGCAAGGTTAGTTCTCCCGATAAATGATGAGGTTCTAAAGGCGTTTGACGACATAGCATCCATAATTTTTTCAGGATGGATTGAAAATCACAAAAGAGTCAAAACCCTCACCCAAATCCGCGATACCTTGCTGCCGCGCCTGATCTCCGGCCAGATGCGCCTGCCGGAAACGGAAGCCGCCATCGATAATATGTTGTCGGTGGCTGTCTGATATGGCCCTGAATCTCCGTCAACGTGTCATCGAACGCTTGCAAAGCCTGCCAGATACCCAACAAACCGCCCGCGAACTGGCGCAGTGGATATTCGAGCAATTTCCTGCCGAATGCGCGGTCAAGAAAGCGGGTAGTGCCAGCTATATGCAAACCGACGCCGACTTGGTTCAACAGTTAGTGGCGGAAATTTCTGGGTCCCGTCCACGCTGGCAGCAGAAACATCTCCAGCTCAAGACGACCGAAGGCCGCCCGCGCCGCTACTATTGGTCGGAGATGGATGCCAGTGCCGAGGTGGCAGCTGCTGAAGGAATTACCGAGCCAACCACCCACCAGGCAGAGCGTTCTGTCGTACGTGAGCATGCACTTTATCCCTTGCTGGCTCAGTACCTGTTAACGGATGAGCAGCGGGTGTACGCCATGCGAATCGACGAAAAACGCTCTTCCAACCGATTGGGTAGCGGTGGCAACGACTGGCTGCACCCAGACTTGGTTGGCATGGAAGACCTGACTGCTGGTTGGACTCGTGAGTTACGCGATTGCGTCGGTGTGCAGGGTGAGCGTCGTGCCCGCTTGTGGTCCTTTGAAGCCAAACTACTGCTCAATCGTTCCAATGCACGCAAGAGTTTCTTCCAGGCCGTGTCCAATTCATCTTGGGCAAATTTTGGCTACCTAGTGGCAGCCACGGTGGAGGGCGACGGCACGCTCAAAGAATTACGCATGCTCGCCGCAGCTCATGGCATTGGGGTTATTCAGCTCGATGTACAGAGTCCTACGGAAAGCCAGATTCTGATCCCTGCTCGTGAACGCAGCGAAATCGACTGGGATATGTGTAACCGACTGACTGAAGAGAATGGCGACTTCGCCGAGTTCATTGGCCGCATACGTCGCTTCCACCAGACCGGCGAACTGTCGGCCAGGGAGTGGGAAGCCAGCGCGTGATGACATTAGCTTTATTGTACAACGGGTGGGCAGGCGGCCCTGAGCCCGAGGCCTTGGCTGGGGAGCCTAGCGTATGACCGAAGACCAATTAGAACAGGAAACACTCGGCTGGCTGGCAGAGGCGGGCTACACCCACCTGTACGGCCCGACTATCGCCTATGACGGCGAAAGCCCTGAGCGTGACAACTACCGTCAGGTGGTCTTGGTCGAGCGCCTGCGCAGCGCCATGGCCAGGCTCAATCCCAAGGTGCCACTGGCCGCACGCGAAGATGCGCTCAAGCAGGTACTCGAGCTGGGCCTGCCGGTGCAGCTGTCGGCCAACCGCCTGTTCCATCGTCTATTGGTCAGCGGCGTACCGATACAGTACCAAAAAGAAGGTGAAACCCGCGGCGACTTCGTCCGTTTGATCGACTGGGTTGAGGTGAAAGCCAACGACTGGGTGGCCATCAATCAGTTCAGCATCCAGGGGCTGAAACACACCCGGCGTCCTGACATCATCCTGTTCATCAACGGCCTGCCGTTGGTGTTGCTGGAGCTGAAGAACCCGGCCGATGTGAAAGCTGACCTGGACAAAGCCTTCGACCAGATCCAGACCTATAAGGAGCAGATCCCGGATCTGTTCCAGTACAACGAAATCCTAGTGATTGCCGACGGTAGCGAAGCGCGCATGGGCTCGTTGTCGGCCGATTCCGAACGCTTCATGAACTGGCGCACCATCGATGGCCAGGATCTCGACCCGCTGGGTCAATTTAACGAACTGGAGACCCTGGTACGTGGTGCCCTGGCGCCGAAGATGCTGCTCGATTACCTGCGCTACTTCGTGCTGTTTGAGGATGACGGCCGGCTGGTGAAAAAGATTGCCGGCTATCACCAGTTCCACGCCGTGCGCGCCGCCATTGGGCAGGTGGTCAGCGCCTCGCGTCCTGGCGGCAGCCATAAGGGCGGGGTGGTCTGGCACACCCAAGGCTCGGGCAAGAGCATCACCATGACCTGCTTCGCCGCCCGGGTGATGCAGGAAGCGGCGATGGAAAACCCGACCATCGTGGTGATCACCGATCGCAACGACCTGGACGGCCAGTTGTTCGGGGTGTTTTCGCTGTCCCAGGATCTGCTGCGTGAGCAGCCCGTCCAGGTGGAGTCACGCGGTGACTTGCGCAGCAAACTAGCCAATCGACCGAGTGGCGGCATTGTCTTTGCCACCATCCAGAAATTCATGCCGGGTGCAGACGAAGACACGTTCCCGGTGCTGTCCGACCGCTCGAATATCGTGGTCATTGCCGACGAAGCGCATCGCACCCAATACGGCTTTGGTGCTGAGTTGAAAGTCTCAGAAGCAACGCCTGACATCACGAGCCAGACCCGTTACCAGGTGGGCTATGCCCAGCACCTGCGCGATGCGTTGCCAAACGCCACTTTCGTGGCCTTTACCGGCACCCCGGTGTCCAGCGAAGACCGTGACACCCGTTCGGTGTTTGGTGAATACATTCACGTCTACGACATGCAGCAGGCCACCGAAGACGGTGCGACCGTCGCCATCTACTACGAATCACGTCTGGCTAAGTTGTCCTTGAAAGACAGCGAGCTACCCGCGATCGACGATCAGGTCGATGAACTGGCCGAAGATGAAGAGGACGACCAGCAGTCACGCCTAAAAAGCCGCTGGGCCGCCCTGGAAAAAGTGGTCGGCGCCGAGCCTCGGATTCACAGCGTGGCGGCCGACCTGGTCACACACTTTGAAGAGCGTAATCAGGGGCTGGTGAGCATGGGGCAGATGCCCGGCAAGGCCATGGTGGTGGCCATGAGCCGCGAGATCTGTGTGCACCTGTACAACGAGATTGTCGCCTTGCGTCCTGAATGGCACGACGAAGATCCGGAGAAAGGTGCGATCAAGATCGTCATGACCGGCAGCGCCTCGGATAAAGCCTTGTTGCGACCGCACATCTATTCCGGTCAACTTAAAAAGCGTCTGGAAAAACGCTTCAAGGACCCGCTCGACCCACTCAAGCTGGTGATCGTCCGTGACATGTGGCTGACCGGCTTCGACGCACCCTGCGTCCATACCCTGTACGTGGACAAGCCCATGAAGGCCCATAACCTGATGCAGGCCATTGCCCGGGTTAACCGTGTCTTCAAGGACAAGCTGGGCGGCCTGGTGGTCGACTACATCGGTATCGCCAATGAGCTGAAAGCCGCGCTCAAGGAATACACCGGCAGCAAGGGCAAGGGACGGCCGACCGTGGATGCCCATGAAGCCTATTCGGTACTGGAGGAGAAGCTCGACGTCCTGCGCAACTTGCTGCATGGCTACGATTACAGCGATTTCCTCACCGGCGGCCACAAGCTGCTCGCCGGGGCCGCCAACCATGTGTTGGGGCTGGAAGATGGCAAGAAGCGCTTTGCCGACACCGCGCTGGCCATGGGCAAGGCCTTCACCCTGTGCTGCACCTTGGATGAAGCCAAAGCTGTCCGTGAGGAAGTGGCGTTCTTCCAGGCGATCAAGGTGATCTTGATCAAGCGTGAAGTCAGCCAGCAGAAAAAAACCGACGAAGAGCGCGAGCTGGCCATCCGCCAGATCATCGGCAATGCCGTGGTCTCCGGCGAGGTGGTGGACATTTTCCAGGCGGTGGGCCTGGATAAACCCAATATCGGCCTGCTCGACGACGCGTTTCTCGCTGAGGTGCGCAATCTTCCTGAGAAGAACCTGGCGGTCGAGCTGCTGGAGCGTTTGCTCGAAGGCGAGATCAAGAGCCGTTACAGCACCAACCTGGCCCAGGAGAAGAAGTTCTCCGAGCTGCTGGCCAATGTGATCCAACGCTACCAAAACCGCTCGATCGAAACCGCCCAGGTCATCGAAGAGCTGATCGGAATGGCCAAGAAATTCGCCGCCGCGAGTCAGCGCGGCGATGCACTTGGACTCAACGATGACGAACTGGCGTTCTACGATGCCTTGGCCAACAACGAGGCTTCGGTACGTGAACTGGGTGACAAGATCCTGGCCAAAATTGCCCACGAACTGACCGCCAGCTTGCGGGCTAACGTCAGTGTCGATTGGAGCAGCCGTGAAAGCGTGCGGGCCAAATTGCGCATCCTGGTGCGTCGAATTCTGCGCAAGTACAAGTACCCGCCGGATCAAGCCGAGGAAGCGGCCCAGTTGATACTCAATCAGGCGGAGACGCTCTGTGAGGCGTGGCTATAGGAGTGAGCTATGAGACGACACAGATCGTTGGTGCCACAGAAATCGAGTCGATGGAGCAGCGGCTAACCAAGCGTTTGGGTGTGGGTCAAAGTGTGGGTCAAAGATGGTGTTTTGTATTCGGCCCGCACTCTACGTGGCTTTCAGGCATTAAAAAGCCGGCTTGTGGCCGGCTTCTCGGGGACTGGCTTGGTTCATTTTTGGTAAACCGCGCCAGCCTTCAAAACGTACACCCGGATCTTGCGTCCGGCTGTGGGACTCGGCGAGAAAATCATCTGCCTTGTCGGTGCGATCGGAGCCGCGGGGCGGGTCGATGCAAATGTGGGGCGCAGCATACTGATTTTTTTGGGGAATTCCCAGCTTGGGGTGAATGTTCCCTCTAGGAAGGACAAGATCAAAAGATCGCAGCCTTCGGCAGCTCCTACATGAAAACGTGAATCCCTGTAGGAGCTGTCGGAGGCTGCGATCTTTTGAGTCAATAGCGCGGGCAAGCCATGGTGCTACAGGAACGGCACCTCTGGCCTGCGCTTGTTCAGCGTCGACCACCAGAACACCCAACCCAGTACCCTGATATTTTGTTCCTCGATTTGTGCGGGTCTAAAGACCTCATCCGGGTATTCAGCGCTGTTGTGGCTGCGCATGCGCAGCGAGTTGCCCGGAACGCGATGCAGGTATTTGATCCGCAACATGCCGTCATGCTCGATGGCGTAGATCTCGCCATCAATAATTTGCGTGAGCCCGCGGTCAATGGCGAGGATCGAACCATTTTCAATTTTCTCCGCCATGCTGTTGCCGATCATGCGAGTACAGATGGCGTCGGCATGGTTGATTTCCAGGGAGTCGAGATCGCTGCGGGGAAGGCGGATGGACTGACCGGGGTCTTTGATGACATGGGTTTTGTTGGAGTCGGGTGTGATGACTGTTTCTTTGTAGAAGGGCAGTTCGACATCGGTCGGCTCGATGACCCTGTAACAGCCCCGGATCGCTTGGGCGTCGAAGACGTTGCCGGATTCGTCGAGCAGGCGCAGTTCTTTCGAGTTTCTCGGACCTTCGCCGATTTTCAGCCACTCACTGTTTACAGAGAGACGTCTGGCGACCTCTTCCATTCGGTAGTGGGGCACGCCTCGGGTGTACCAGTTGTGGACGTTTTGTGGCTTCTTGATTTTCAAGAACTCGGCAAATTCCGTCGTCGTGATATTCGCCTCTTCGAGGAGCATTTTGAATCGCGCACCGCAGGTTTTGTTCTTTTTCATAAACGCGAGTCTACCCGCGCGGCATAAGGCTTTGATTCAACGAACCGTTCAAATTTCGAGGGAAATTTAAGACTGGATGTAAGACGCTAATGGAGGAAATTAAACAAGGAAAAACTCAAGCGGCCAGATCTTAAACGGCATGTTGACGACGCTTTACGGGCACCCACAAAAAACCCCGGATTTACCGGGGTTTCTCTTAAGGCTTGCAGCTTGACGCTAGCCGCTGCTCTTAGCCTTTATAGGCCGCAACCGACTTGGTGATCGCTTCGCGGGCGGCGTCTGCACCGGCCCAGCCTTCGATTTTCACCCATTTGCCTTTTTCGAGATCTTTGTAGTTCGCGAAGAAGTGCTCGATCTGCTGGATCAGCAGCGCAGGCAGGTCGGTGTATTCCTTCACGTCGACGTACAGCTGGGACAGCTTGTCGTGTGGAACTGCGATGACTTTGGCATCGCCACCGCCGTCGTCGGTCATGTTCAGGATGCCGACTGGACGAGCGCGGATCACCGAACCTGGAGCAACCGGGTAAGGGGTCACGACCAGCACGTCGAGGGGATCACCGTCGTCAGCCAGGGTGTTCGGGATGTAACCGTAGTTGGCCGGGTAGAACATTGGGGTGGCCATGAAACGGTCAACGAACAGGCAATCGCTGTCTTTGTCGATTTCGTATTTGATCGGCGCGTGGTTGGCCGGAATCTCGATCGCGACGTAGATGTCGTTCGGCAGGTCTTTGCCAGCCGGAATCTTGCTGTAGCTCATTGGGCTTTGCCCCCGTTAGTTGACCAGAAACACTTGGCCGGATTGACCAAAAAGTGGCGGCGATTATAGGCATATTCCTACGTCGACGCCACGTACCAGAAGTCGTGTAGACCTTAGTCGTGTGCCTGATAGACCGGGTTCTCGGCGAGAAGTTGCCGCAGCCTTACGAGCGGGTCCTGGCGATAAAACAGCTTCAGTTGCTCGTAGACCTGTGGATAAGCCTCATGCAGCAAGTCCGGGGCGCTGAAGAAGTATTCGCTGGTCACGGCGAAGAACTCCGCTGGGTTTTCGGCGGCATAGGGATCGATAGCCGTCTCTGCATCCGGGTTGCGATCCAGTTGCCGGTCGAGATCGTCGTAGGCTTCTTGCATGACTTTGGCCCAGTCGCTGACCCGCATGTCGGCATGCAGCGGCGGCAGGCCGTTGGCATCGCCGTTGAGCATGTCGAGTTTGTGCGCCAGTTCATGGATGACAAGGTTGTAGCCTTCCCAGCCGCCGCTGGCCATCACACCCGGCCAGGCCAGGATGATCGGGCCTTGTTGCCAGGCTTCACCGCTGTGCTCGCCGTCCCATTCATGCTCGACGCCGCTGGCGTCACGGTGACGCTGGGGGCTCAGGAAGTCGTCGGGGTAAAGGATGATTTCGTGAAAACCCTGATACCAGTTGAGATTACCGAGGTGTAGCAGCGGCAATTGCGCCTGGGCTGCCAGCAGCAGGCGTTGTTCCTGATGCAGCTCGACGCCGGGCAGGGCGGTCAGGTGTTTGTCTTGCAGGAACAGCACGCAGGCTTCGCGCAACCATTGGTCTTCGGCGGCCGTGATGCCATCAAGGAAGCTCAGGTGCTGGCGCACCCGCTGCCACATGTCGTCGGCAATCGGGTGCCTGGTCAGGGTGCGCTGGCGGCGCCAGGCGCTCAGGGACCACATCGCCAATCAGCGGGATTCAGCTTTGGAATTCGAGCCACCGAAGCGGCTGCGGACCACACCGATGATCATCGGTACCAACGACAGCAGAATGATGCCGACGACCAGCAGCGACAGGTTGGACTTGATGAACGGTACGTTGCCGAAGAAGTAGCCGAGGGTAACCAGGCCGCCGACCCACAGGATGGTGCCGAGGATGCTGAAGGCGAAGAAACGCGGGTAAGGCATTTTCGCTACACCGGCGACGAACGGTGCAAACGTACGAATGATGGGCAGGAAACGCGCGAGGGTTACGGTTTTGCCGCCGTGCTTGTCATAGAAATCGTGGGTTTGTTGCAGGTAATCGCGGCGGAAGATCTTCGAATTGGGGTTACTGAACAGGCGTTCCCCGGCCGTTCGTCCGATGATGTAGTTGGTGCTGTCGCCGAGAATCGCCGCCAGCATCAGCAGGCCGCCGAGTAGAACAGGGTCCATGCCACCGCCGGCTGCTACGGCACCGGCGATAAACAGCAGCGAGTCACCCGGCAGGAACGGCATGACCACCAGACCGGTTTCGCAAAAAATCACCAGAAACAGAATGGCGTAGATCCATGGCCCGTAGTTGGTGACCAGCAAATCGAGGTAAACATCGAGATGCAGGATAAGGTCGAGTGGGTTGAAATCCATGGAGGAGCACCTGTGATGACGGCCCGACTCGGCAGGCCTGTGCGGATGACTTCGCGTAAGGCTACAGACGGGTGTAGTTTTTCTTACAAGCCAGGAAGGTCGGCATTATACGGGTAGGCTAGTGAAAAGCGCGTCGAGTTTGTAGCGGGGGATGTCACTCGGACGGTGGGCGCAGTCTGATTTGTAGGAGCAAGCTTGCTCGCGATAGCCGTTTTGCATCCGATAAATGTGTCGAGTGACACATCGCAATCGCGAGCAAGCTTGCTCCTACAGGTTTGATGTTGATCAGAGTTCGTCGCTGATCGGCAGCACGTAGTTTTTGAACTCGGTGTCTTCCTTGAACCCGATGGATTCGTAGGTTTTCTGTGCGACTTCATTATTGCTGCTGGTGGAAACGCGCATGCGCACGGCATTGGTTTCCTTGGCCATTTTCTTCGCGGTGCGGATCAGGTTGTCGGCTACCAATTGGCGGCGGGCGTCTTCGGCGACGTAGATGTCGTTGAGGATCCACACGCGTTTGAGCGAGAGCGACGAAAAACTCGGGTACAACTGACAGAAACCCATCAGTTTGTTGTTGTCGTCATCGGACAGTGCCAGGTAGATCACCGATTCCTTGCGACGCAGGCGTTTCTCGAGGAACGCCCGGGACGAGTCCGGGTACGGCAGGGAGCCATAAAACTCGCGGTATTTGACGAACAACGGGGTCAGCAGGTCCAGGTGTTCGAGGGTCGCTTGAATAATCCGCATGGTAGGTCTCGTCTCAAGTGGCTGTCTTCACGTGCTCTGACGGCAAAAGGTACTCACTGGCAGCCGTGCGTCGATCCTGCCTGAAAATGGAACGAAAGTGCAATGCGGAAGCGGTTCACGCATCCGGCGGACTGAGTAGGAAATTACCTTTCATGTCTGCACCTGCGTCTGACTCCAATGTCTGAACTTGCGCTTCGTCTTTCAAATTGACCCCGGACAGCTGACGCCGACAGGCTTCGCGCATCAAATACAGCAAACGGTGTGCCGCCATGCCATAACTCAGGCCTTCGAGGCGCACGTTGGAGATGCAGTTGCGGTAAGCATCCGTCAGGCCGACCTTGGGGTTGTAGGTGAAATATAAACCCAGACTGTCCGGCGAACTGAGGCCCGGCCGTTCCCCGATCAGAATCACCGTCATTTTTGCCCCCAGCAATTCGCCCACTTCGTCGGCGACCGCAACGCGGCCCTGTTCGACCAATATTATCGGGGCTACCGACCAGTTTTCAGCGCCAACTTGCTCCTCCAGGCGCGCCAGAAATGGCAGGGTATGCCGATGAACGGCCAACGCTGACAAGCCATCGGCGACCACGATGGCCAGATCGACCCCGCCAGGGTTGGCTGAGGCGTAGTCGCGCAAAGCTTGAGCCGATCCAGCGCTCAACTTTCGCCCCAGATCGGGGCGTTGCAGATAGCTGTTACGGTCTATTGCCGCGCTGTGCAGCAAAATACTTTCACGCCCGCGTTCGGCCAGTTGCGCGCTGAGTGCCACATGATCAAACGGCAAGTGCACAGCATCCCGCGCCTGGGCATGGGCGTACTGGAAATCCAGCTGGGCGCGGGTAGGCATGCTGGTGCCGGTGCGTCCCAGAGCAATCCGCGCCGGTGTCAGGCGTCGCAGTTCAAGCCAAGGGTTGTGCGGATCGAAAGGGGGCTTATCCATGTCAACACTCATCCCAGTTGCGCCAAGGCTTGGCGGAAGGCTGACGGCAGGTTGTTGCCGAACAGAACCTTGCCGTCCGCCTGAGTGAATATGCCCATTTTTGCCAGCCACTGTTCGAACTCCGGTGCGGGCTTCAATCCCAGGGTCTGCCGGGCGTAGAGCGCATCGTGGAACGAGGTGGTCTGGTAGTTGAGCATGATGTCGTCGGAGCCGGGGATGCCCATGATGAAGTTGATCCCGGCCACGCCCAGCAAGGTCAACAGAGTGTCCATGTCGTCCTGGTCGGCTTCGGCATGGTTGGTGTAACAGATGTCGCAGCCCATGGGCACGCCCAGCAACTTGCCGCAGAAGTGGTCTTCGAGGCCGGCGCGGATGATCTGTTTGCCGTTGTAGAGATATTCCGGGCCGATAAATCCTACGACGGTGTTCACCAGGAACGGGTTGAAATGGCGCGCCACGGCGTAGGCCCGGGTTTCGCAGGTCTGTTGGTCTACGCCGTGGTGGGCGTTGGCTGACAGGGCGCTGCCCTGGCCGGTTTCGAAATACATCAGGTTGCGCCCGAGGGTGCCGCGATTGAGGCTCAAACCGGCGTCGTAACCTTCTTTCAGCACGTTCAGATTGATACCGAAACTGGCGTTGGCCGCCTCGGTACCGGCGATCGACTGGAACACCAGATCCAGCGGAACGCCGCGATTCACCGCTTCAATCGACGTGGTGACATGGGTCAGCACGCAGGCCTGTGTCGGAATTTCGTAGCGCTGAATAATCGCATCGAGCATTTCCAGCATCGCGCAGATCGAAGCGATGCTGTCAGTGGCCGGGTTGATTCCGATCATGGCATCGCCATTGCCGTGTAGCAGGCCGTCGAGAATGCTCGCGGCGATACCGGCTGGTTCGTCGGTAGGGTGATTGGGTTGCAGACGCGTGGACAGGCGACCGCGCAGGCCCAGGGTGCCGCGAAATTGGGTGACCACACGGATTTTCTGCGCCACCAGCACCAGGTCCTGCACGCGCATGATCTTCGATACGGCGGCGACCATTTCCGGGGTCAGGCCTGGGGCGAGGGCGCGCAGGACCTGTTCATCGGCGGCGTCGCTGAGCAGCCAGTCACGAAAGCCGCCGACGGTGAGGTGGCTGACCACGGCGAAAGCGTGATGGTCGTGGGTATCGATGATCAGCCGGGTAACTTCGTCGGCTTCGTACGGAATCAACACTTCTTCAAGGAAGTGGCTCAGTGGAATGTCGGCCAACGCCATCTGCGCGGCTACGCGCTCGCCATCATTGAGGGCGGCGACACCGGCCAGAAAGTCCCCGGAACGCGCCGGGCTGGCCTTGGCCATGACTTCCTTGAGGCTCTCGAAACGGTAGGTCTGAGCGCCGATGGAATGGGCAAATACGGCCATGGGATGGGTTTCCTTCTGATTCTGTTTCACCGCTAATCCCTGTAGGAGCTGTCGAGTGCAACGAGGCTGCGATCTTTGAAGGCAAGATCAAAAGATCGCAGCCTCGTTGCGCTCGACAGCTCCTACAGGTGGTGTGCACTTCAATGTAGCGGCACCGGGCAACAGGCCCGGCGCCGGTGCAACTAGATACCTTCGAGCATAGCGTCCGCCGGTGCTTCGGAGCGCTGCCGGGCGGTCAGTTGGAAATACAGGTAACCGACCACCATGAAACCGAGGAAAACCAGGCCGATCAAGGTATTGAACCAAGCCATCGCCACCAGACACACCACCGCCAGAAACAGCGCTATGCCCGGCACGATCGGGTAGCCAGGGGCACGGAACGTGCGCTCCAGGTTCGGCTCGGTTTTACGCAGCCTGAACAGGCTCAGCATACTGATGATGTACATCACGATGGCGCCGAAAACCGACATGGTGATCATTGCCGCCGTCAGGCTCATGCCTTGCAGGTTGACCAGTCCGTCGCTGTATATGGCCGCGATACCGATCACGCCGCCGGCGAGGATCGCCCGGTGCGGTGTCTGGAAGCGCGACAGTTTAGCCAGGCCACGAGGCAGATATCCGGCGCGAGCCAGCGCAAAGAACTGCCGCGAGTAGCCGAGGATGATCCCGTGGAAACTCGCCACCAGCCCGAAAAGGCCGATCCACACCAGCATGTGCATCCACGTTGAATTGTTGCCAACCACCGCTTTCATGGCCTGGGGCAGCGGATCATTGATGTTCGACAGCTGACGCCAGTCGCCGACGCCACCGGCCATCACCATCACGCCGATGGCCAGGAACACCAAGGTCAAAATGCCACTGACATAGGCCCTGGGAATCGTGCGTTTCGGGTCCTTGGCTTCTTCGGCGGCCATGGCCGCGCCTTCGATGGCAAGAAAAAACCAGATAGCGAAGGGAATGGCCGCGAAAATGCCGGGAATCGAAGCCATCGTGAACTCATTTGAGCCGGCCCAGCCGTTGAGCACGAAGTTACTGAAGCTGAAGCCCGGAGCGACCACGCCCATGAATACCAGCAATTCGGCGACCGCCAGCACGGTGACCACCAATTCGAAGGTGGCCGCGATGCTGACGCCGAGTATGTTCAGGCCCATGAAGACGAAATAGGCGCCAACGGCGGCGATCTTCGGGTCCAGTTCCGGATATTGAACGTTGAGATAGGCGCCGATCGCCATGGCGATTGCCGGGGGCGCGAAAACGAATTCGATCAGCGTGGCGATGCCGGCGATCAATCCGCCTTTCTCACCAAAGGCGCGGCGGCTGTAGGCAAAGGGTCCGCCAGCGTGGGGAATTGCAGTAGTCAATTCGGTAAAGCTGAAGATGAAGCAGGTGTACATCGTCGCCACCATCAACGCGGTGACGAGAAAACCCAGTGTGCCTGCGGTGCCCCAGCCGTAACTCCAGCCAAAGTATTCGCCGGAAATCACCAGGCCGACGGCAATGCCCCATAAATGCAGGGTGCCGAGTGTGGGTTTGAGCTGTGTGGAAGAAGTCATAAGTCCTCGCTGTCTTTTTTATTTTTTGATCTGTTGGACTTTCGGGAGCTGCATTTGCGTGTAGAGCGGGCACGCAAGGCCCGTGCCAGAGCGGCCAGGCCAGGAGTGTTGTGTCATTTAGGGCGTTATCGCCAGCAAGCCGGCTCCTACAGGTTTACGCGGTCTGTAGTAGCCGGCTTGCTGGCGATAGCAATTACGCGCTTAGAAGAAACCCAACGGATTGATGTCGTAGCTCACCAGGAGGTTTTTGGTCTGCTGATAGTGGTCGAGCATCATTTTGTGGGTTTCACGGCCGACGCCGGATTTTTTGTAGCCACCGAACGCGGCGTGCGCTGGGTACAGGTGGTAGCAGTTGGTCCACACACGACCGGCCTTGATGGCGCGGCCCATGCGATAGGCGCGGTTGATGTCGCGGGTCCAGAGGCCGGCGCCGAGGCCGAACTCGGTGTCGTTGGCGATGGCCAGGGCTTCGGCTTCGTCCTTGAAGGTGGTGATGCTCACCACCGGGCCGAAGATTTCTTCCTGGAACACGCGCATTTTGTTGGTGCCCTTGAGCAGCGTCGGCTGGATGTAATAGCCGCTGGCCAGGTTGCCCTCGAGTTTTTCCACTTTGCCGCCGGTCAGCAGCTCGGCGCCTTCGCCCTTGGCGATTTCCAGGTAGGAAAGGATTTTATCGAATTGCTGCTCGGACGCCTGGGCGCCGACCATGGTGTCGGTGTCCAGCGGGTCGCCACGTTTGATTTGCAGGACTTTCTTCATCACGACGGCCATGAACTCGTCGTAGATCGACTCTTGCACCAGTGCGCGGGAAGGGCAGGTGCAGACTTCGCCCTGGTTGAAGAACGCCAGCACCAGGCCTTCGGCGGCTTTTTCGATGAAGGATGGTTCGGCCTTCATGATGTCTTCGAAGAAGATGTTCGGCGACTTGCCACCCAGCTCCACGGTGGACGGAATGATGTTTTCGGCCGCGCATTTCATGATGTGCGAACCGACCGGGGTCGAGCCGGTGAAGGCGATCTTGGCAATGCGTTTGCTGGTCGCCAGGGCTTCGCCGGCTTCTTTGCCGAAACCTTGCACGATGTTCAGCACGCCCGGCGGCAGCAGGTCGCCGATCAGTTCGACCAGCACGGTGATGCCTAGCGGGGTTTGCTCGGCAGGCTTGAGCACCACGCAGTTGCCGGCAGCCAGGGCCGGGGCGAGTTTCCAGGCGGCCATCAGGATCGGGAAGTTCCACGGGATGATCTGCCCGACCACGCCCAGCGGTTCATGGATGTGATAGGCCACGGTGTTGCCGTCGATCTCGGCGGCGCTGCCTTCCTGCGCACGGATGCAACCGGCGAAGTAGCGGAAGTGGTCGGCGGCCAGCGGGATGTCGGCGTTGAGGGTTTCACGTACGGCTTTGCCGTTGTCCCAGGATTCGGTGATGGCCAGCAGTTCCAGGTTCTGTTCGATGCGGTCGGCGATTTTCAGCAGCACCAGCGAACGCGCCTGGGCGGACGTAGCGCCCCAGGCATCGGCCGCCGCGTGGGCAGCGTCCAGGGCCTTGTCGATGTCTTCGGCCGTGGAACGGGGGAATTCGGCAATTGGTTGGCCATTCACTGGCGAGGTATTGGTGAAGTACTGACCTTTGACAGGCGCGACGAACTCGCCGCCGATGTAGTTACCGTATTTGGCTTTGAACGAAACGATAGCGCCTTCAGTACCGGGGTGAGCGTAACGCATGATGTTTTCTCCTTGGCTTTTGTACTTATAAGAGAGGCGCATGTGCGCTTGCTATAAGCGTAGAGCAAAGGTTGGGCCACTGCCTTGCAGGTCAGGCAAATCAAGGCTTTACACGGGTTTTGTCGGACCGATGGCCGACGTCTGTGACGGTTTCGGTACAGCCCCTGTGACACTTTGTACCGTTTGTGGCACAGCCTGTGACCGGGCAGTCTTGCCAGCATTGCAATGCGCGCTAGGCTGGAGGATGCTCGGTCGCAACCTCTGTAGAAGCTGCCGAAGGCTGCGATCTTTGTTTTTGATTTTTAAGATCAAAAGATCGCAGCCTTCGGCAGCTCCTACAGGGGGACGGGTGAACCTCTAGAGGGGGAGAATAATAAGAAATGCACGACAACCATTTGAGTCGCCATGCCCGGCAAGTGTTGACCGTGACGCAAGGGAAAACCCACCTGCACGGTCCTGGCAGCGATCCGTCCATCGCCCGCTCGTGGTTGCGCTGTCTTGAGGACTATCACCTCGACCCGGCCCTGACCATGGCGCCGACGGTGCTGGAGCATGGCCGTGTCCTCGAAAGCCGCGAACGCCTGCAGCAAGTGCTGCACATCGCCGGCCATGAGATGACCAGCCTGCATCAGCAGCTTTCCGGTGCTGGACACGCGGTGTTGCTGACTGACGCACGCGGCGTGATCCTCAACTGCGTAACCGCGCCCACCGAGCGGAAGATTTTCGAGCGCGCCGGGCTCTGGCTCGGCGCGGACTGGAGCGAAGCCTGCGAAGGCACCAACGGCATCGGCACCTGCCTGGTGGAGCGCCAGTCGCTGACCATCCATCAGGACGAACACTTCCGTGGCCGCCACACCGGCCTGACCTGCTCGGCGAGTCCGGTTTTTGATCCCCACGGCGAATTGCTGGCGGTACTCGATGTGTCCTCGGCGCGGCATGACGTATCGCGTCAAAGTCAGTTCCACACCATGGCCTTGGTCAATCTGTCGGCGAAGATGATCGAGAGTTGCTACTTCCTGCGTTGCTTCGACAATCAATGGTTGCTGCGTTTTCATTTGCAGGCCGAGTCCGTCGGACTGTTCAGCGAAGGATTGTTGGCGTTTGATGGTGAAGGGCGGATCTGCGCGGTCAACCAGAGTGCATTGAACTTGCTGGGGCATGTTCGCGGCGGATTGCTGGGCAAACCGGTGGAGGCGTTTTTCGATTGCTCGCTGGACGAATTGCTCGGTCGCGCCAGCGTGAATGCCAGCGCCAGTTGGCCGCTGCGCACCCGGGATGGGCGGGGGCTGTTCGCCGTTTTGCGTGGGCAGCCTCGGCGTGTGCCGGTGCCGCTGATACCCGGCCCGGTGATTGAAGAGCCTGCGCCGCTGTCAGGGATCTGCCTGGGCGATGCCGCGTTGCAGGCGGATTTCCGTAAATCGTTGCGCGTGTACGAGCGTGATGTGCCCTTGCTGATCAACGGCGAAACCGGCTCAGGCAAAGAGGCTTTCGCCAAAGCCGTGCACCACGCCAGTCAGCGGTCCTCAAAAGCCTTCGTCGCCCTCAACTGCGCGGCCATCCCGGAAAGCCTGATCGAAAGCGAGCTGTTCGGCTATCGCGGCGGCAGCTTCACCGGCGCGCGCAAGGAAGGCATGCGCGGCAAGTTACAGCAGGCCGATGGTGGGACGTTGTTCCTTGATGAAATCGGCGACATGCCCCTGGCCTTGCAGACACGACTGTTGCGGGTGCTGGAGGATCGTCAGGTGGTGCCGATCGGCGGTGAGCCCGAATCGGTCAATGTACGGATCATCAGCGCCACGCACCGCAATCTGCTGGAACGGGTGCAGGACGGCAGTTTTCGCGAGGATTTGTATTACCGGCTCAATGGGCTGGAGGTCAGGTTGCCGGCGTTGCGCGAACGCAGTGACAAGTCGCAGTTGCTGGACTTTTTACTGGCAGAAGAAGCGCGCGGTGAAACGGTGTTGATTGACGGGCCGGCGCGGGAAGCTTTGCTGGGATTTGCCTGGCCGGGCAACGTGCGGCAGTTGCGTAATGTGCTGCGCACGTTGGCGGCGTTGTGTGACGACGGGCGGATCGGGCTCGAGGATTTGCCGGTGATGATTCGCCAGGTGCGGCCCCTGACCGAAGTGGACACTCCAGTGACCGAACATCCACTGGAAGATGCCGAGCGTCTGGCGCTGTTGAATGCGCTGGAGCATACGCGGTGGCATATGACCCATACCGCCGAGCAGCTTGGCGTAAGCCGCAACACCCTCTATCGAAAGCTGCGTAAACACGGTATCGCCCGGTAAAGTGCTTTTGTGGCGAGGGAGCTTGCTCCCGCTCGGCGGCGAAGCCGTCGCCATCCCATCATGCGATTAGCCAAAGCATCCGTGGGCACCCTTTGGGGCTGCTGCGCAGCCCAGCGGGAGCAAGCTCCCTCGCCACATGGATCGCTGTGAATCTCAGCTAAAGAGTGCGAATTTTCCCACCCTAAGCTAACCTGCGGCCATGTTTTACGAGGTCGACTATGCACATTCATATTCTTGGTATCTGCGGCACTTTCATGGGTTCGATGGCGGTTCTGGCCAAAGAGCTGGGCCATCACGTGACGGGCTCCGATGCCAACGTCTATCCGCCGATGAGCACTCAGCTTGAGGCTCAGGGTATCGAGTTGACCCAAGGCTATGATCCGGCGCAGCTCGACCCGGCTCCTGACCTGGTGGTGATCGGCAACGCCATGTCGCGCGGCAACCCGGCAGTCGAATACGTGCTGAACAAAGGCTTGCCGTATGTTTCCGGCCCGCAATGGCTGGCTGACCACGTCCTGCAAGGTCGCTGGGTGCTGGCGGTGGCCGGTACGCACGGCAAGACCACCACCAGCAGCATGCTCGCCTGGGTGTTGGAGCACGCGGGCATGAGCCCGGGCTTCCTGATCGGCGGCGTGCCGCAGAACTTCTCGGTGTCGGCACGGCTGGGCGGTACGCCGTTCTTCGTCATCGAAGCCGATGAATACGACAGCGCCTTTTTCGACAAGCGCTCCAAGTTCGTTCACTACCGCCCGCGTACGGCGATCCTGAACAACCTGGAGTTCGATCACGCCGATATCTTCCCGGACTTGCCAGCGATCGAGCGGCAATTCCACCACTTGGTTCGAACCATCCCGAGCGAAGGCCTGGTGATCCATCCGACCACCGAGCCAGCGTTGCAGCGCGTGATCGAGATGGGTTGCTGGACCCCGGTGCAAACCACCGGTGCCGGCGGCCAATGGCAGGTCAAGTTACACAGTGAGGATGGCTCGAAGTTCGAAGTCATGTTCGAAGGTGTTTCCCAAGGCGTAGTCGAGTGGGACATGACCGGTCAGCACAACGTCGCCAACGCCTTGGCTACCTTGGCCGCGGCCCGTCATGTCGGTGTCGTGCCGTCCATGGGTATTGCCGCGTTGAGCGCGTTCAAAAGCGTGAAACGCCGGATGGAGAAAGTCGCGGAAGTCCGTGGCATCACCATCTATGACGATTTCGCCCATCACCCTACCGCCATCGCCACCACCCTTGATGGCCTGCGCAAACGTATTGGCGACGCCCCGTTGATCGCGATCATCGAGCCGCGCTCCAATTCCATGAAGCTCGGCGCTCACCGCGACGGCTTGCCGGAAAGCGTGGTCGATGCCGATCAGGTGATCTGGTACGCACCGGCCAACCTCGGCTGGGATCTGGCAGGCACGGCGGCGCTGTGCACCGTGCCGTCGATTGTCAGCGACTCGCTGGAAGGCATCATCGAGCGCGTGAAAAGCCAGGCGCAACCGGGCACTCACGTGGTGATCATGAGCAACGGCGGCTTCGGCGGCCTCCACGGCAAACTCGCCGAGGCGCTGAAATGAACAACGGCCCGGACCGCATCACGCTGGCGATGACCGGCGCTTCCGGTGCCCAATACGGTTTGCGCCTGCTCGACTGTCTGGTGCGTGAAGACCGCGAAGTGCACTTCCTGATATCCAAAGCCGCGCAACTGGTGATGGCCACCGAAACCGACGTCACGCTGCCGGCCAAGCCGCAGATGATGCAGGCGTTCCTCACCGAATACACCGGCGCAACCGCCGGGCAGATTCGCGTGTATGGCAAGGAAGACTGGATGTCGCCGGTGGCTTCGGGCTCCGGTTCGCCAGCGGCGATGGTAGTGGTGCCGTGTTCCACCGGCACCCTGTCGGCCATCGCCACCGGCGCCTGCAATAACCTGATCGAGCGTGCCGCCGACGTGACGTTGAAAGAGCGCCGGCAGCTGATTCTGGTGCCGCGTGAGGCCCCGTATTCGAGCATCCATCTGGAGAACATGCTCAAGTTGTCGAACATGGGCGTGACGATTCTGCCGGCATCGCCGGGTTTCTATCATCAGCCACAAACCATCGACGATCTGGTCGACTTCGTCGTGGCGCGGATTCTCAACCTGTTGAACATTCCCCAGGACATGCTGCCGCGTTGGGGCGAACACCATCTGACCAGCGATGAATAAGCTGCTGATCATCCTGCTGGCGCTCCAGCTGGCAGGGTGCGCAACGGCGCGCACCCTCGATGCTGCCAAGCCGGGGGCGCCGGTGGTGTATTCGGGCACGCGGCTGGATTTGTATGCCATGAACGGCGGCTGTTGCGCCATGGACCGATTCGGTGCCGAAGCGCCGAGCTATCCCGGTGTAGACCTGCCGGCCAGTGCATTGCTCGACACGCTGTTGTTGCCGCTGTCGTTGCTTACGGTTTTAGGCGTGAGTTTTCAGGCGACGGGCGGGTTGTAGAGGCGAACTTGGCTTTTTGTGGCGAGGGAGCTTGCTCCCGCTGGACTGCCCAGCAGTCCCTCATTGGGGCGGCTTCGCCACCCAGCGGGAGCAAGCTCCCTCGCCACAAGGTTCGTCGATTATTTTCCTAATTTCCTGAGTTCATCCGACTCGACAACCCGAACCCCATCCTGCTCTTCCAGCGCCAGACGCCACATGGCGCGGGCCAGTTGGCAGGCTTCGATACCGCGATACTTGCCGGGAATCAGGCGCGACAATGGTCCGGCGAACTGCTCACCCAGGCGCGGTTCGAGACGTTCACCCAGCAGCAGCGACGGACGGCAAATGGTCAGCTGCGGCCAGTCCTGCGCGCGCAGTGCGTGCTCCATCTCGCCTTTGACTTTGTTGTAGAAAATCGAGGACCTGCGATCGGCCCCCAGGGCGCTGATCACGATCAGGTGCCTTGCGCCCATCTCACGGGCGCGTTTGGCGAATGCCACCACCATGTCCAGGTCCACTGCGCGAAACGCCTGTTCCGAGCCGGCCCGCTTGATGGTGGTGCCCAGGCAGCAGTAGGCGATGTCGACACGACCGTTCAGTTGCGGCAGAAATACTGCCGGGTCACCCACCGGGTTTTCGAGGTGGGGATGTTTGGCCAGCGGCCGGCGTGAAGGGGCCAGGACCCGCGAGATCGTTGGCTCGTTGAGCAGGCGATCAAGCAAGTGTTCACCGGTCAAACCGGTGGCTCCGGCGAGCAGCACGTGCTGAGGCGTCAAGTACATAGTGTTTCTCCCTTGATACTGTCAGCTTAGTTGTTCTTTGCATCCTTGCCGTCAATGGAGACACTTTGTAGTGCTTTTCGTGCCTGCTGCTTACGTAACAACTGCCAGTGTGAGAGGACGGTTTTGGGTGCCCAGATCTGTGGTTCGGAGGCTTCGAAGTTATCCGCCAGCTCGCGTTCGGCGACGGTGGCCCTGGCCAGTTTGAAGGCTTGTTCCAGGTCGTCGGTCTGGTTCAATGCCTGGGCGAACAGGGCGTCGCCGAAGTAGGTGAAGTTGGCTTCTTCTGAACAGCCAAAGGACACGCGATCGGCCCGTGAGGCGGTCATGATCAGGGTGCGTTCGTCCTTGAGCGCGGGGATGAAACCGCCCGAATAGCAAGACGAGATCACCACGATCTTGTCGCGGTTTTTCAGCGGAGCGAGGACCGCAGCGAGTTCATCGGCTGGCAGGTCGGCCAGTTCCATGCGTGGCTGATCGAGCACCAGTTCGTGTTCGCTGGTGCCGTGGCTGGTGAGGTAGATGAAGATCAAATCCTCCGGGCCGCTGCGTTCAGCCAGGGTCATGGCGGCGCGACGCAGGTTTTCCCGGGTGGCCATCGGTCGGTCGCCGATGTGATCGCGATGGTTCACCAGGCGAATCTGGCCAAAGGCGCCGAAACGGCTGGTGAGCATGTTGGCGACGTAGTCGGATTCGCGCAGGAACACGCTCTGCTTGCCGTCACCGCCCAGGGTCAAGGTGTACAGCTCCACCGCCGGGGTCGACGCGGGCACGTTGCTCAGCGCGGTTTCGAGTAGTCTGCCCTGGGCCAGCAAGCCGAGTTCGAGGGTGTCGGGCAGCAACTTGCCATCGGCATCGCGCACCCTTTGGCCGTTGGCCCACGTCCCGCTTTGCACCGTCCCGTCAGTCAGTACCAGGGTGCCGCGTCCGGAATAGCTGTCGTTGTCGAACTGGCCGACGTAGAAACTGCCGTCGGCCAGGTTCAAGCGGCCTTGACCGCTGAAGCGCCAGTCGTTGAAGTTGCCAATGTAATGGCTGCCATCGGCGCCGATCAACTCGCCCTTGCCATTCAGCGAGCCTTCCTTGAATTGACCCAGCCAGACATCGCCGTCCGCGTTCTCGTAGCGCCCCTTGCCGTGCAGTTGATTGTTCTTGAAGCTGCCGACGTACATGTCGCCATCGGCACTGTTGAAGGTCCCGTTTCCTTCCAGCTGACCGTCAACGAAACGCCCGGTGAACTGATTGCCGTTGCCGTCGCTGCGCTGGCCTTCGCCGTTGGGTTTGCCGCGGCTGAACTGGCCTTGATAGGCGCTGCCGTCTTCGAGCTCCAGACGGCCGAGTCCTGAATATTGATCGCCCTTGAACTCGCCGCGGTAGGTCATGCCGTTTTCTTTGAGCGTGCCTTCACCGTCACGACGACCGAGTTTGAAGCCCCCGGTGTAGCTGCTGACGCTGGTGGTCAGACTGCCCTGACCGTCGAACAGGCCCTGACTGAATTGCCCGCGATAGATCTCACCGTTGCTACCGTGCCATTCGCCCTGGCCATGCCACTGGCCTTGGTCGAACTCGCCGGCGTACCAGCTGCCGTTCGGGTAATCGATGCGGCCCTGGCCTTGCAGCAATCCGTTGACCAGATCACCACGATAGCGTCCGCCGTCCGGCAGGCGCGCATCGGGAGGCAATGGCGATTCGCCGTCGCCGCAAGCGGTGAGCATCAGGGTCAAGGCAAGGAGTGCAAGTGAGCGCATAGCGGGATCCGGGCAATTAGGCGACGGAGTATGCCGCAGCTATGTGTCCTTATATAGCCGGTAGAAAGGAAGCAGGCGCGAAACAGCGTGAGCTGTTTCGCAATCGGGTGGGTATCAGACGAAGCAAAGGGACAATGGCTCGGCGACGTACGCCGGTTTTTCCGAACCTTCGATTTCGAGGGTGGCGGTGGCTTTGAGCAGCCATTGGCCGGGTTTTTTCTCGGTGACGTCGGTCAGGTCGACCTTGAGGCGCACTTTCGAATTGACCTTGACCGGCTGAATGAAACGCACGCTGTCGAGACCGTAGTTGATCACCATCTTCAAGCCTTCGGGCATGACGAGGATGTCTTCCATCAGTTTTGGAATCAGCGACAGCGACAGGAAACCGTGGGCAATGGTGCTGCCGAATGGCGTTTGCGCGGCCTTGACCGGGTCAACGTGGATGAACTGGAAATCCCCTGTGGCTTCGGCGAACAGGTTGATGCGCTCCTGATCGATGGTGAGCCATTCGGAACATCCGAGTTCCTTGCCGACATAATCTTTGAGCTCTGCAACTGGAACATAGGGCATTGAGACTCTCCTTGGGTTCATCGCTTTTATAGTTTTGAGGTGGGGGATTTGGCCGCCCGAATTACCACTTTAGATCAACATGGCAAATGGCAGCGGTCAACCGACCATGCTTTTGGCGAATGCCGATCTATAGCGCAGGCGTGCTTATAATGCCCGGGCTAATGCGGGTGACGGTTTTTGCGGGAGATGAAGGATGTTGTTACGAGGTTTGACCTGGCTGGTGCTGTTCCAATTGCTCGGCACGGCGATCAACCATTTGTTTTTACCGGTGTTGCCGGGGCCGATCATCGGCCTGCTGCTATTGCTGGTGTACCTGATCTGCCGTGGCCAGGTCGGTGAACCGCTGAACCTCGCGGCCAGCAGCCTGTTGCGCTATTTGCCATTGCTGCTGGTACCGCCGGCCGTGGGGGTGATGGTTTACGCCAAGGACATTGCGGCGGATTTCTGGGCCATCGTCGGCGCGTTGGTGCTGTCGCTGTTACTGTCCATGGCGTTCGCGGGTGTGCTGATGCAGCGCATGATCAAGCGCCACACGCACCATCCTGAGGACAGCCAATGATCCTCGACTGGCACGGCGCCTGGGCGTCGGTAATTCATCATCCATTGTTCGGCATCGGCATTACCCTCGGCGCCTATCAGCTGGTGTTGGCGGCATTCGAGAAAACCCGCTGGATCTTTTTGCAGCCGGTGCTGGTCTCCATGTTGCTGGTGATCGGTGTGCTGGTGGGTTGCGGGCTGACCTACGCCGAGTACCGCAAGAGCACCGAGATCCTCAGCATCCTGCTCGGCCCGGCCACGGTTGCGCTGGCGGTACCGCTTTATCTCAACCTGCGGCGGATTCGGCAGTTGTTCTGGCCGATATTTACTACGCTGGTGATAGGCGGGGTGGTCGCCACGGGTATGGGCGTGCTGTTGGGCTGGTGGTTTGGCGCTGAGCACATGATCCTGATGACCATGGCGCCGAAGTCGGTGACCTCGCCGATTGCGATGTTGGTGGCCGAGCAGATCGGTGGTGTCGCAGCGCTGGCGGCGGTGTTCGTGTTGATCACCGGCGTGATCGGGGCGATCTTCGGTCCAAGTCTGTTGACCCGCCTCGGAGTCCACAGCCCCGAGGCCCGAGGCATGGCCCTGGGCATGACCGCCCATGCGGTCGGCACGGCGGTGGCGATGCAGGAAAACGAAGAGTGCGGCGCCTTCGCGGCGCTGGCGATGAGTCTGATGGGTGTGGCCACGGCGGTGTTGCTGCCGTTGGCGGTGTCGATGGTGGTGTAAGGGAAATGTCTATGAGTCTGCCGCTTTTTCCGCTGAACACGGTGCTGTTTCCGGGTTGCATCCTAGATTTGCAGATTTTCGAGGCGCGCTATCTGGACATGATCGGCCGCTGCATGAAACAGGGCGGCGGTTTCGGCGTGGTCTGCATCCTTGACGGCGAAGAAGTCGGCATTGCCCCGGCAGGTTACGCGTTGGTCGGGTGCGAGGCGCTGATCACCGATTTCAAGCAGCAGGACAATGGTCTGCTGGGAATTCGGGTGCAGGGCGGGCGGCGCTTTCACGTGTTAAGGACCGAGGTTCAGCGCGATCAGTTGACCGTCGCTGAAGTCGAGTGGTTGGAGGACGAACCGGAGCAGCCGCTGCAGGATGAGGATGCCGATCTGGTGGCCTTGCTCAAGGCCCTGGCCGAACACCCGATGGTTGAAGCGCTGAACATGGGCACCGAAGCGGTTGGGCAACAGTCACTGGCCAATCAGTTGGCGTACCTGCTGCCGTTCGCTGAACTGGACAAGATCGACCTGTTGCAACTTGATGATCCGCAGCAACGACTGGATGCTATTCAGGCGTTATTGGATGAGTTGCAGGGGGAGTTATTTGCTTGAGCAGTATTTGGTAATCATTCGGTTTACTTGCCATTATTGCTGTTCGGCGGCGTTTTATTTACTTTGGAGTAACTCGCATGAAGCGGGCTATTAATTGACTAAAAGGAATTCACACCATGATTGTTTACTTGCATGAACGCTCTATCTGGGATGCTGCTGCGGTGGGCTATATGCTAAAAAACGCCACCCCCGGCCAGTCCTTCGACGACACCGCAGAGATTGCATGCCAGCTGGCCGACGCATTGATTCTGGAAAAACGTAAGCGTCAATGGAACAGCTAAGCGCGACCTAACAAAAAACCCGATCATTGATCGGGTTTTTTTCTTCCGCTTAATACGCATACCGCAACATCGTATGCGGCAAATGCCGCAATATAAAAAATCCGAACAACGCCACCATCGCCGGTAATACCAGCCACCAGACCTTGGGTGGCATGGCATTGAGAGAAGTTTGACGCTGAATTAGCCACAAACTCGCCGCACAAACACACGCTG
Organism: Pseudomonas fluorescens; assembly: GCF_000802965.1. Taxonomy (GTDB): domain Bacteria; phylum Pseudomonadota; class Gammaproteobacteria; order Pseudomonadales; family Pseudomonadaceae; genus Aquipseudomonas; species Aquipseudomonas fluorescens_A. Next base: position 28,751 of record NZ_JSAK01000013.1, read on the forward strand.
CCAGCATCGCACCGGCGAGCACATCTGTCGGCCAGTGTGCCCCGAGGTATACGCGGGACAAAGAAATCGCCAGAGGCGGCAAGCATCCCACCAACAGCCAGGTCAGGCGCATCCGTGGCGGTTGTCCGCGCCCGGCCAGTACGGCGAGGGTCAGGAACAGCGCGAAAGATCCAGAGGCATGGCCGCTGGGCATGCTGTAACTGGTCAGCGGATCACTCAACACTTCCGGGCGCACCCGGGCGAAAAAATGTTTGGTGGCGGTATTACCCAGTGCAGTGAACAGCAGAGTGCTGCAAGCGAAGATCGCCTGCCGCCATTGCCGGGTAATCAGCAACAGCAGCACCAGCAAGGCGCTGAATACCAGCATGTTGCGGAATTCGCCGATCAGCGTGAAGACAACGGCGACTTCATCGAGCATCGGGCTGCGGTGTTCCTGCACCAGAGTCATCACGCCCTGATCGAGGGCGCTCAGGTGCGAATAGCCGATAAACAGCCCGGCCAGAATCAGAAAACTCATGCCGGCAATGAACATCGTGGCTTTGCGATGCCGACGCAGACTGCTGGTTGCGCTCAGGCCGATCATCAGCGCAATGCTGGCCGCGACTATTCCGGCCTGCGGCCAGAAACCCTCGGGCAGCGGCAAACGAATCGCCGCGCCGGTGGCCCAGCCCGGCAGCAGATACGCCACTGACCATCCGGCCCCGGCCAGCAGGCTGACGGCGAAGAAACGCGGGAAGGGCATGTCGAACATCCCGGCCACCATCGGCAGCATGGGGCGCAGCGGGCCGATGAAGCGCCCTACAAGCAAGCTGGCGATGCCGTAGCGCTGAAAGTACGACTCGGCTCCGGCGATCCATTCCGGGTGATGGCGCAGCCCGGGCAGACGCCGGATGTTCTGATGGAAATGCCGCCCCAGGAAGTACGAAACAACGTCGCCCAGTACCCCGGCGAGAAATCCCAGCAACAGCGTTTCACTCAATGACAGCGCACCGCTGCCGGCCAGTACCGCCACCGCGAACAGCAACACCGTGCCGGGCACGATCAGCCCGGCAATCGCCAGGCACTCGATGAAAGCCACGATGAATACCGCCGCCGCCAGCCATTGCGGGTTGACCGTCAACCAACCGGTGACGCTATCGAGCCATGGGCCCATAAAAACAACTCCATCAATTCTTCAATAAACCCTGGGCGGGCGCACACCAATCTACTCAACACACAAACCACTGTAGGAGCTGCCGCGGCCCGCGCCTGCGGCAGCTCCTACAGGGGGTTGTGTTCACAGCAAAACGTAATCGCGACCTTCGACCTGGCCCCGTCGAAGCGGGTTCCGCGTGCAATAGGCCGCGTAGGTCGCGTCGACGAAGCGATACATCAAGTGTTCGTCGCGTCCATGGGGGATGCCCAGGCGCGTGGTCTGGATGATATGCACAGGTGTCTGGCCGACATCTTCCACCAGCAGCACTTCATGGTCGAAACGCTTGGCGTCCCAGACCGGCACCTTCAGGCCCAAAGACTTGCACAGCAAGGTTTGTCCCGCGCAGAGCTTTTGTGACGGGCGAGGGCGACCTTGGGCGTCGGGGTTGTTCAACAGCATCTGCGCCAGACTCGCCGGCCCGCTCAATTCATCCACCCAAGGGTAGGCGGATTTAATCAATACGGCGTTGCCCGGGCCCTGGGCGCTGAAATTCAGGGAATCGCCGCCCCGGGCGTAATACATATAGATGTGGCCGCCATCCAGAAACAAAGCCTTACGCTTTTCTGTGTAGCCGAGCGACGCGTGGCTGCCTTTTTCTGCGCAGTAATAGGCTTCGGTCTCGATGATTCGGGCGCTAAGCCACAGGTCGCCGACCCGGTGGCGGATGACTTTGCCCAGTAACTCCCGGGCCAGAACTTGGGCGTCTCGGTCGAAAAACGCGTCCGCAAGGCCCGTGGGCAGGCTCGTGGCGGACGCTCGAACAGTCAGGTTGGACATGATGAACGGCGTTTGTCAGGGCTGATTGAGTCGTGATGATAACAATTTGCAGCTTAATCACGGCTGAACGTCGGCAAATTGCCCTCCATTTCGACCATCCGCCCGTCACCGCTGTTAGTCAGTGGACGCGACAGCTATAATCTGCCGCTTTACTCTTTACCACGACCTTGGAAAAGACCACGCCAGACCATGACTGAGCCCGTTCTTGACTACATGACCCGCCTGGGTCGCGCTGCCCGCGAGGCTTCCCGCGTCATCGGCCGTGCTAGCACTGCGCAGAAAAACCGTGCGCTGCAGGCGGCTGCCAACGCGCTGGACGCTGCACGCGCCGAGTTGACCGCTGCCAATGAGCTGGACTTGGCAGCTGGCCGCGCCAATGGTCTGGAACCGGCGCTGCTCGAGCGTCTGGCGCTGACTCCGGCGCGTATCGACGGGATGATCGTCGGGCTGCGTCAGGTCGCTGCACTGCCGGACCCGGTGGGCGCGATCCGCGACATGAGCTATCGGCCGTCGGGTATCCAGGTCGGCAAGATGCGCGTGCCGCTGGGTGTGATCGGGATCATCTACGAGTCTCGGCCAAACGTGACCATCGATGCTGCCAGCCTGTGCCTGAAGTCCGGCAACGCGACCATCCTTCGTGGCGGCTCCGAAGCCATTCATTCGAACCGAGCCATTGCCGCCTGCATCCAGCGCGGCCTGGCCGAGGCCGATCTGCCGGCCGCCGTGGTGCAAGTGGTCGAAACCACTGACCGTGCCGCCGTTGGCGCCCTAATCACCATGCCCGAATACGTCGACGTCATCGTGCCCCGTGGCGGCCGTGGCCTGATCGAGCGCGTCAGCCGTGACGCCCGCGTGCCGGTGATCAAGCATCTGGACGGCATCTGCCACGTTTACGTGAGCGAGCGCGCCGACCTGGCGAAAGCCCAACGCATTGCATTCAACGCCAAGACGTACCGTTATGGCATCTGCGGTGCGATGGAAACGCTGCTGGTCGATGAATCCATTGCGAAAGATTTCCTGCCGTCGATGGCTGCCCAGTTCCGCGAAAAAGGCGTCGAGCTGCGTGGCTGCGAGCGCACCCGGGCGATCATCGATGCCGTACCGGCCACCGAAGAAGACTGGAGCACCGAGTACCTGGCGCCGATTCTGTCGATCCGCGTGGTCGACGGGCTGGACCAGGCCATCGAACACATCAACCATTACGGCTCTCACCACACCGATTCGATTGTCAGCGAACACCAGGGCGACACCCGGCGTTTCGTGGCTGAAGTCGACTCTTCGTCGGTGATGATCAACACCCCGACGTGCTTCGCCGATGGCTTTGAATACGGATTGGGTGCCGAGATCGGCATTTCTACTGATAAGCTGCACGCCCGCGGACCGGTGGGCCTCGAAGGTCTGACCTGCGAGAAGTACATCGTGGTCGGTGATGGCCAGCTGCGCGGACAGGAGTCGGTCTGACTTGGGCGACCTCGACCCGTCAGCCCCGGTAACCGCCAGCGCGCCTCGACCTCGACGCATCGGCGTACTGGGCGGGACTTTCGACCCGGTGCACATCGGCCATTTGCGTGGTGCGCTGGAAGTCGCCGAATCGCTGGCGCTCGATGAGCTGCGTCTGACACCCAGTGCCAGGCCGCCCCATCGGAATACGCCGCAAGTGTCGGCGAAGGACCGTCTGGCAATGGTCGAGTGCGCGGTGGCCGGTGTGGCGCCGTTGGTGGTGGACGCCCGCGAATTGCAGCGGGACAAACCGTCCTACACCATTGATACCCTGGAGTTGATGCGTGCCGAAATGGCCGCCGAGACCCAGGTTTTTCTGCTTTTGGGCTGGGACGCATTTTGCGGCCTGCCCACTTGGCACCGCTGGGAAGAGTTGCTCCAGCATTGCCATATCCTGGTGTTGCAACGCCCGGATGCCGACAGCGAACCGCCGGATGCCTTGCGCAACCTGCTGGCAGCGCGCTCGGTGAGCGACCCGCTGGCCCTCAAAGGGCCGAGTGGACAGATTGCATTCGTCTGGCAGACGCCGCTCGCGGTATCCGCCACCCAGATCCGTCAACTGCTGGCCAGCGGTAAGTCGGTACGTTTCCTGGTGCCCGACGCGGTCCTGGCCTACATCGATGCGCACGGACTCTACCGTGCGTCGAACTGAATAGGAGTGCCTCAAGGCACGTAGCAACAACGTGTATTGAAGCGCCCGAACATACGAGCAAAACGAGTTTTATATGACGAACAACGAAGTAAACAAAGTTAAGCGCAAAGGCACGTTCAAGAGCGCTCCGCTGCCAGAAAAGGTGCTCGCTGCCGAGCCGCCTAAAGGCGACGAGATGGTCAAAATCGCCGTAGCCGCCCTGGAAGACGTCAAGGCCCAGGACGTGCTGGTCATCGACGTTCGCGACAAGCAGAGCATCACTGACTACATGATCATCGCTACCGGTACCTCCAACCGTCAGATCGGCGCGATGCTGGACAAGGTCCGTGAAGCCGTCAAAGCCCTGGGCATCAAGCCACTGGGTGAAGAAGGCAAGGGCGACAGTGACTGGGTGCTGCTGGACATGGACGACGTGATCGTCCACATGATGACCTCCAACGCCCGTCAGTTCTACGACCTGGAGCGCCTGTGGAAAGGTGCCGAGCAGAGCCGTGCCGCCGATGGCAAACACCACAGTCCTGAAGTTGGTCACGAGCATTTCAACAAGCTCAACAAAGACCAGGAATAAGGAACGGCTGTGCGACTGCGACTGATCGCCGTCGGTTCACGCATGCCCAAATGGGTGGAAGAGGGCTGGCATGAATATGCCAAGCGTCTTCCGTCCGAGCTGGCGCTGGAACTGGTGGAAATTCCGCTCAACACCCGGGGCAAGAATGCCGACGTGGCGCGCTTCATCCGTCAGGAAGGCGAAGCCATGCTGGCCAAGGTCGGGCCTAACGAGCGCGTTGTGACCCTCGAAGTCCACGGCAAGCCCTGGAGCACCGAGCAACTGGCGGTCGAACTCGATCGCTGGCGGCTGGACTCGCGCACGGTGAATTTCATGGTCGGCGGCCCCGAAGGGCTGGCGCCGGAAGTGTGTGCCCGTGCGGATCAGCGCTGGTCGTTGTCGCCATTGACGTTGCCGCACCCGCTGGTGCGAATCCTGATCGGCGAACAGCTGTATCGTGCCTGGACAGTGCTGTCCGGCCACCCTTACCACAAGTAGTTCTGCCCTCATGCCTCAGCCGATCCGCATCAAGGACCACGAAAAAGACGCCCGTCTGGTGCGTGGCCGCGTCGTGTTCGGGGCAATTGCGGTCGTGGCGCTGATCGGCGTGTTGATTGCGCGCCTGTATTTCCTCCAGGTGATCCAGTACGACTACCACTCGACCCTGTCGGAAAACAACCGCGTCCACGTGCAGCCGATTCCGCCGACCCGCGGGTTGATTTTCGACCGCAATGGCGTGGTGATTGCCGACAACCGGCCGAGCTTCAGCCTGAGCATGACCCGCGAACGCTCCGGCGATTGGCAGCAAGTGCTCGACGTGATCGTCGAGGTGCTGGAACTGACGCCTGAAGACCGGGTGATTTTCGAGAAGCGCATGCGCCAGGGGCGTCGGCCGTTCGAGCCGGTGCCGATCCTGTTTGAGTTGACCGAAGAGCAGATCGCCCGCATCGCCGTGAACCAGTTCCGGTTGCCGGGGGTGGAAGTGGTCGCGCAATTGGTTCGGCACTACCCGCAGGGCGCGCACTTTGCGCACTCGGTGGGCTACATGGGGCGGATCAACGAGAAAGAGCTGAAAACGCTCGATCCAGTGAGCTACAGCGGCACCCATCAAATTGGTAAAACCGGCATCGAGCGCTTCTACGAGCCGGAGCTGCACGGTCAGGTCGGTTACGAGGAAGTCGAGACCAACGCTCGGGGCCGTGTATTGCGGGTGCTCAAGCGTACCGAACCGATTTCCGGCAAAGACATCGTCCTGAGCCTGGACATCAAACTGCAGGAAGCCGCCGAAGCCGCGCTCGGTGGTCGCCGTGGCGCAGTGGTAGCCCTGGACCCGAAAACCGGCGAAGTACTGGCGATGGTCAGTCAGCCGAGTTTCGACCCGAACCTGTTTGTTACCGGCATCAGCTCCAAGGCTTATTCCGAACTGCGCGATTCCATTGATCGACCGCTGTTCAACCGCGTGCTGCGCGGTCTGTACCCGCCGGGCTCGACGATCAAGCCAGCGGTGGCGATTGCCGGTCTGGACGCCGGCGTAGTGACGGCTTCGACCCGGGTGTTCGACCCCGGTTATTACATGCTGCCCAACTACGATCACAAGTACCGCAACTGGAACCGCACCGGTGACGGCTTCGTCGACCTCGACACGGCGATCATGCGTTCCAACGACACCTACTTCTATGACCTGGCCCACAAGCTGGGGATCGATCGGTTGTCGGCATACATGACCAAGTTCGGCATCGGTCAGAAAGTCTCTTTGGACATGTTCGAAGAGTCGCCGGGCTTGATGCCGACGCGGGAGTGGAAGCGTGCGACGCGCCGCCAGGCGTGGTTCCCTGGTGAAACGCTGATTCTGGGGATCGGCCAGGGCTACATGCAGTCGACTCCGTTGCAACTGGCCCAGGCCACGGCGCTGGTGGCCAACAAAGGCATCTGGAACCGTCCGCACCTGGCCAAGACCATCGAAGGCGAGAAACCGGTGGATGAGAACCCGATGCCGGACATCATCCTGCGTGACCCGTCCGACTGGAACAAGGTCAACCACGGCATGCAACAGGTGATGCACGGCGCCCGCGGTACGGCGCGCAAAGCGTCGATCGGTGCGCAATACCGCATCGCCGGCAAGAGCGGTACGGCCCAGGTGGTCGCGATCAAGCAGGGCGAGAAGTACGACCGCTCCAAGGTTCAGGAGCGCCACCGCGACCACGCCTTGTTCGTTGGTTTTGCACCGGCCGACGACCCTAAAATCGTGGTCTCGGTGATGGTCGAAAACGGTGAGTCCGGCTCCGGCGTTGCTGCGCCGGTGGTGCGGCAGATCATGGACGCCTGGCTCCTGGGCCAGGACGGCCGGTTGAAGCCCGAATACGCCAGCCCTATCAGTGCAGAGGCAACCGCCCGTGATGAATAATTTTGACCGCATGCTCTCCAGTGAGGATGTGATGCGTCGCCGCGCGACGCTGCTGCAACGCCTGCACATCGACGGGCCGCTGCTGATTTTGCTGCTGACTCTCGCCGCCGGCAGCCTGTTCGTGCTGTATTCCGCCAGTGGCAAAAGCTGGGATCTGTTAGCCAAGCAAGCCACTTCGTTCGGCATCGGTCTGGTGTCGATGATCGTCATCGCCCAGTTCGAGCCGCGCTTCATGGCTCGCTGGGTACCGGTCGGCTACGTGGTTGGCGTGCTGTTGCTGGTGGTGGTGGACGTGATGGGGCACAACGCCATGGGTGCCACGCGCTGGATCAACATCCCCGGTGTAATCCGCTTCCAGCCTTCGGAATTCATGAAGATCCTGATGCCGGCGACCATCGCCTGGTATCTGTCCAAACGCACCTTGCCGCCGCAACTCAAGCATGTCGGCATCAGCCTGATGCTGATTGGCGTTCCGTTCATCCTGATCGTGCGCCAACCGGACCTTGGCACTTCGCTGCTGATCCTCGCCGGCGGCGCATTCGTGCTGTTCATGGGCGGCCTGCGCTGGCGCTGGATTCTCAGCGTTCTCGCCGCTGCCGTACCAGTCGCCGTAGCGATGTGGTTCTTCATCATGCACGACTACCAGAAGCAACGGATCCTGACCTTCCTCGACCCGGAAAGCGATCCACTGGGCACTGGCTGGAACATCATTCAGTCCAAGGCGGCCATCGGCTCCGGCGGCGTGTTCGGCAAGGGCTGGTTGCTCGGCACCCAGTCGCACCTGGATTTCCTGCCGGAAAGCCACACCGACTTCATTATTGCGGTCATGGGTGAAGAGTTCGGTCTGGTGGGCATTTGCGCACTGCTGCTGATCTACCTGCTGTTGATCGGTCGTGGCCTGGTGATTACCGCCCAGGCCCAGACTTTGTTCGGCAAGTTGCTGGCGGGCGCGCTGACCATGACGTTTTTTGTATATGTTTTCGTCAACATCGGTATGGTCAGTGGCCTGTTGCCGGTGGTGGGGGTGCCGTTGCCATTCATTAGCTACGGAGGAACTTCGCTGGTGACGCTGCTGTCAGCGTTTGGGGTTTTGATGTCGATCCATACCCATCGTAAGTGGATCGCGCAGGTTTGAATAAGGTGAAGATTTCAATGCAAGTAATGCGTGGCTGGGCGACTCGATACGCGCCATGGGTCGGCCTGGTAAGCATCCTTGGCACTGCGCAGGAAGCGTTGGCCGGCGATTACGAAGGCTCGCCTCAGGTGGCCGAATTCGTCGGTGAAATGACCCGCGACTACGGTTTCGCCGGCGAACAACTGATGGGCGTGTTCCGCGAAGCCGAGCGCAAGCAGTCGATTCTGGACGCGATTTCGAAACCCGCAGAACGGGTCAAGCAGTGGAGCGAATATCGCCCGATGTTCATCACCGATGCGCGCATCGCCCGTGGTGTGGATTTCTGGCGTCAGCATGAGGCGGTCCTGGCCCGGGCGGAGCAGGAATACGGTGTGCCGGCCCAGGTGATCGTCTCGATCATCGGTGTTGAGACCTTTTTCGGACGTAATACCGGCAATTTCCGGGTAGTTGATGCCTTGTCGACCCTGGGTTTCGACTATCCTCCCCGTGCCGAATTTTTCCGCAAGGAATTACGTGAATTCCTGCTGCTGGCCCGTGAAGAGCAGGTCGATCCGTTGACCCTCAAAGGCTCCTACGCCGGTGCCATGGGCTTGCCTCAGTTCATGCCGAGCAGCTTTCGCGCCTATGCGGTGGATTTCGACGGTGACGGCCACATCAATATCTGGACCAATCCTGACGATGCGATTGGCAGCGTTGCCAGTTACTTCAAGCGTCATGGCTGGGTCGCCGGTGAGTCGGTGGTCAGCCGCGCTGATGTGCGCGGCGATCAGGCGGACGAAGGTTTGACCACAGGCATCGAGCCGACTAAAACCGTCGGAGAGTTGCGGGCCCTGGGCTGGTCAAGTCATGATGCGCTGCGCGATGATATGCCGGTTACCGCTTTCCGGCTGGAAGGCGACAAGGGTCCCGAATACTGGATGGGCCTGAAGAATTTCTACGCAATCACGCGTTATAACCGCAGCGTGATGTACGCCATGGCCGTACATCAACTGTCTGAACAGCTGGTCCAAGCACGGGGCGTCAAGTAATGCGGGCATTGCCTATGAATAAACCCCTGAAGCTGATGGCATTGGCCGCGTTGGCAGTGCTGGTCGCCAGTTGCTCGACCAGTCGCGCGCCGACGCAGAAATCCACGACCGCCGTGCGCTCGGCGCCGGGGCTGGACATCAACCGCGCTCACAAGGATGGCGCGCCATGGTGGGATGTCGATGTGTCGCGCATCCCGGATGCCACGCCAACCCTGCACACCGGCCCGTACAAGGCCAACCCGTACACCGTGCTGGGCAAGACGTACTTCCCGTTGCAAGAATCCAAGACTTACGTTCAATCGGGCACTGCATCCTGGTACGGCACCAAGTTCCATGGTCAGAACACCGCCAACGGCGAAGTCTATGACCTCTACGGCATGAGCGCCGCACACAAGACTTTGCCACTGCCGAGTTACGTTCGGGTGACTAACCTGGACAACAACAAGACCGTGATCCTGCGAGTCAACGACCGCGGGCCGTTCTATTCGGACCGGATCATCGATTTGTCCTACGCCGCGGCCAAGAAACTTGGCTATGCCGAAACCGGCACGGCGCGGGTCAAGGTCGAAGGCATTGACCCGCAGCAATACTGGGCAGCCAAGGGGCGTCCGGCGCCTTTGATGCTCAACGAGCCGCAAGTCGCGCAGAATAGCGCCCCGGTGATTACGTCTAAGGCCGGTACGGTCGAGCAATGGACGCCGCCGCCGCAGCAACACGCCGCCGCTGTCGTGCCTGTACAGATCGACACGAAAAAACCATCCGCCGCTGCCACTGGCCAGTACCTGCAAGTAGGTGCTTTCGCCAACCCGGACGCTGCCGAACTCTTGAGATCGAAGCTCAGCGGAATGGTGAGCGCTCCGGTGTTCATCAGTTCAATCGTGCGCAATCAACAAACGCTGCATCGGGTACGCCTGGGGCCAATTGGTTCGCCGGGTGAAATACAGCAAGTGCAGAACAGTGTGCGCCTGGCCAATCTGGGTTCGCCAAGTGTGGTCACCGAGTAATACGTAGGACTTGTTTGACGGTTCATCCGCAGTCGGGGATGAATCAGGTTGTTGGCTCGTCGAAGAACAAAAGCCCGGCAAGGGTTGCAGAGTGAACGACTGAACACGCGATAACCCGTTAGAGGTTATTTGATTAGTTTTTGCCTTCGGGCAAGTTTCCATTAGCGATTTCGAGAGACGGATGAACATCACCACCTTTGCCAAACGCCTGTGCCTTCTAGTCCCGCTGCTCCTCTCGCCTGCCGCATTCGCGGTCGAGATGATGCCGTCGCCACCGCAACTGGCCGCCAAGGCCTACGTGCTCATGGACGCCAGCAGCGGCAACGTGCTGGTCGAGAACAACGGTGACCAGCGTCTGCCGCCAGCCAGCCTGACCAAGCTGATGACGGCTTACATCGCGACCCTGGAAATCCGTCGCGGCCAGATCGGTGAAAACGATCCGGTCACCGTCAGCGAGAACGCCTGGCGTACCGGCGGTTCGCGGATGTTCATCAAGGTCGGCTCGCAAGTCACTGTCAGTGACCTGCTGCACGGCATCATCATCCAGTCGGGCAACGACGCCAGTGTTGCGCTCTCCGAGCACATCGCCGGCAGCGAAGACGCGTTCGCCGACATGATGAACAAAACCGTTGGCGACCTGGGCATGACCAACAGCCACTTCATGAACCCGACCGGTCTGCCGAACCCGGAGCATTACTCGTCGGCTCACGACATGGCCGTGCTGGCTCGCGCAATCATTCACGAAGACCCGGCTCACTACGCGATCTACTCGCAGAAAGAGTTTTTCTGGAATGGCATCAAGCAACCTAACCGTAACCTGCTGCTGTGGCGCGACAAGACTGTCGACGGTCTGAAAACCGGCCACACCGACGAAGCGGGCTACTGCATGGTGTCTTCGGCCGTGCGTGATGGCATGCGTCTGATCGCCGTGGTGTTCGGCACCAACAGCGAAGTGGCTCGCGCCGCCGAGACCCAGAAGCTGCTGACCTACGGTTTCCGTTTCTTCGAAACCCAGACCTTCTACCAGAAAGGCGCCGAGCTGGCTCAGGCTCCTGTCTGGAAAGGCGCGACCAATCAAGTCAAGGCCGGCCTGGCTGAAGACCTGACCATGACCCTGCCGAAAGGCCAGCTGAAAAAGCTCGCTGCCAGCATGACCATGAACCCGCAACTGGTCGCACCAATCGCCAAGGGCGACGTGATCGGTAAAGTCGAAGTCAAACTGGACGACAAGGTGGTGCACAGCGCCGACCTGATCGCTCTGGATGGCGTCGAAGAGGGTGGTATCTTCCGCCGCATGTGGGATAGCATCCGTCTATTCTTCTACGGCTTGTTCAACTGATAGTGTGCACCTGCATGGCCCCGCGCTCATCCGGCGTGGGGCTATGCCCGTCGCCACGGCTTACGCTTACGAGGCCGTTACGCCATGACCGATACCGAAGTAAAGGCGCCTAAGATCGAATTCCCCAACGTTGATTACCCGGTTAAGGTGATCAGCGATACCGGTGTAGGCAACAAGGACAAGATCATCGAGATCGTCATGAAACACGCGACGATCAACCATGACCGTGTTGATGAGCGCCAAAGCACCAACGGCAAATACACCACGATTCAGTTGCACATCGTCGCCACCGACCAGGACCAGCTGTACAACATCAACAGCGAACTGCGGGCTACCGGCTTCGTGCACATGGTGTTGTGATGTCTGGCACGCTGGGCTTTCGCGAGCTCGGCCAGATGGCTTACGAGCCGGTCTGGCATGCCATGCAACGGTTTACCAACGAACGCGGCAGCGATGCCGCCGACGAAATCTGGCTGGTCGAGCACCCGCCGGTGTTCACCCAGGGTCAGGCCGGCAAGGCCGAGCACTTGTTACTGCCGGGAGATATCCCGGTGGTGCAGGTCGATCGCGGTGGTCAGGTGACGTATCACGGTCCCGGGCAACTGGTGGCTTATTTGCTGCTGGATGTGCGCAAGCTGGGATTCGGCGTGCGAGACCTGGTGAGCCGCATGGAGTCGTGCCTGATCGAGCTGCTCGCCAGCTATGGCGTGACCGCCGCCGCCAAGCCGGATGCGCCGGGTGTCTATGTCGATGGGGCGAAAATCGCTTCTCTGGGTCTGCGGATCCGCCACGGTTGTTCCTTTCATGGCCTGGCCCTGAACGTGGACATGAACCTGGAACCGTTTCGACGGATTAATCCCTGCGGCTATGCCGGGCTGGCGATGACCCAGCTGAGCGATCACGCAGGATCGATTGAATTTGCCGAGGTAAGTGCCCGGCTGCGTGCGCAGCTCGTCAAACACCTCGACTATGCTGAGCAGACGACCCTAACGGGCGGAATCGACTGATATGACTACTGATGCAGTGCAAACCATGATCCCGACGCAGGATGTCACCGAGCGTCCGGCCCCGCGTGCCAAGGTTGAAGCCGGCGTAAAGCTGCGCGGCGCCGAGAAGGTTGCACGCATCCCGGTAAAGATCATTCCGACCACTGAGCTGCCGAAAAAGCCTGACTGGATTCGTGTGCGCATTCCGGTATCTCCGGAAGTCGACCGCATCAAGGCCCTGTTGCGCAAACACAAGCTGCACAGCGTCTGCGAAGAAGCCTCCTGCCCGAACCTGGGTGAGTGCTTCTCCGGCGGCACCGCGACCTTCATGATCATGGGCGACATCTGTACCCGTCGCTGCCCGTTCTGCGACGTTGGTCACGGTCGTCCGAAGCCACTGGACGTCAACGAGCCGGAAAGCCTGGCCATCGCCATTGCCGATCTGCGTCTGAAGTACGTGGTAATCACCTCGGTAGACCGCGACGACCTGCGTGACGGCGGTGCCCAGCACTTTGCCGACTGCATCCGCGAAATCCGCAAACTGTCGCCGAACGTACAGCTCGAGACCCTGGTTCCGGATTACCGTGGCCGCATGGACATCGCCCTGCAAATCACCGCGGCCGAGCCACCGGATGTGTTCAACCACAACCTGGAAACCGTGCCGCGCCTGTACAAGGCTGCGCGTCCGGGTTCGGATTACCAGTGGTCGCTGACCCTGCTGCAACGCTTCAAGCAAATGATGCCGCACATCCCGACCAAGTCCGGCCTGATGCTGGGTCTGGGCGAGACCGACGACGAAGTGATCGAAGTCATGAAGCGCATGCGCGAGCACGACATCGACATGCTGACCCTGGGCCAGTACCTGCAACCGTCCCGCAGCCACTTGCCGGTGCAGCGCTTCGTGCACCCGGACACCTTCGCCTGGTTCGCCGAGGAAGGTTACAAGATGGGCTTCAAGAACGTTGCTTCGGGTCCGCTGGTGCGTTCGTCGTACCACGCTGACGAGCAGGCGAAGCTGGTCAAGGCCGAGCTGATGTCGTCCTGATCCATCGCATGAGTTTAAAACGCCCGCACGGCTTTAGGCCTTGCGGGCGTTTTTTTGTCCCGGATACGGCAACTGCAGTGTTTTTTGTAATCAGCGGCGCAACAAACCCTCTTCTGTTTGTTCCCGTTCCTGATTACTGTGTGTAGAGGTTTCACGCCAGGGAGATATGGATGACCGCTCGACCGACCCACACCCTTTGCCCTAATGCCCCGGTCCCGCTATTGCCGTCAGAAGGGCAGATTGGCGTTATCGCACCGGCCGGTCCCGCGGCGCTGGACACGCGTAAAGCGGTGCAATGGATGCGCGCACGGGGCTATACGCTGAAAGTGTTTCCAGGCGTCTATGAGACCAGTGGCTACCTGGCCGGTAGTGACGACGTGCGGCTCAATGATTTGCACGCCGCGTTCGCCGACCGCGAGGTCGATGCAATCATCTGCCTGCGCGGCGGCTACGGCACGCCACGGCTGCTCGACCGAATCGACTTCGATCTGTTGCGCAACAACGCCAAGCCGTTCATCGGTTACAGCGACATCACGGCGTTGCACCTGGCAATCAGCCGCTATGCCGGCTTCGTGACATTCCACGGTCCGCTGCTGAACGCAGACTTGCTGGGAAACCGGCAGCCGCCCACCGAGTTTTCATTCTTCAACATGCTGAGTGGCGAGGTGAAGGCAGGTAGCGTGCTGGCGCACCCCAAGGCTTATCCGTTGACCACAATCGAGCCTGGCATCGCTCATGGGCGCTTGTTGGGGGGCAATCTGTCGATGATCGCCGCGACCATGGGCACGCCCTACGAGATCGATGCCGAGGGCGTCATCCTGTTTATCGAAGACATCAACGAGCCGCTGTATCGCATCGACCGGTTGCTGACCCATCTGCGGTTGGCGGGCACGCTGCACAAATTGCGCGGGGTTCTGGTGGGGGATGTGGCAGGGGTAGAGGTGACAGCGCTGGAGCGGTTGCTCAAGCAGACGTTCGAGCCGTTGCAGATTCCAGTACTGTCGGGTTGGCGCAGTGGGCATTGCGACCCGAACCTGACGTTGCCGATGGGGGCGTTGGTGAAGCTGGACGCGGGGAACAAGGTGTTGGTGTTGGAGCAGGATGTTGTTACCCGGTAAATAACAAAAAAGATCGCAGCCTGCGGCAGTTCCTACAGAATTACACGAAACTCTGTAGGAGCTGCCGCAGGCTGCGATCTTTTCTTTTTAGCGGTTACGCAATCCTTCCAGCAACTTGTGCGTCGGATAACCATCCGCCGGCCAGCCGAATGACTGTTGGGCGCTGCGGATCGCCTTGCGTGTATTGGCGCCGATGATGCCGTCGGCGGTGCCCGCGTCGTAGTTCTGCGCGCTGAGCAGGTTTTGCAATTCAATTCGCTCGGTGCGGCTCAACGGCAAATCATCCTTCGGCCAGGTGCCGCTGATCAGGCCCCCGCCATTGAAGCGCTCGGACAACAGGCTCACCGCCAGGGCGTAGGACGACGAGTTGTTGTACTTGAGGATCGCCCGGAAGTTGTCGAGCACCAGGAATGCCGGACCACGATAACCGGCCGGCAGCAACAACGCTGCGGACAGTTGTTCGGTGCCTGGCGGAACCTGGCCGCCGTTAGGCATCATCACGCCCAGTTGCCGCCATTCGGCGACACTCTTGCGGATCGTGCCATCGGCCAGCACGTAGTTGAAGCTGCTCGGCAGTTGCACTTCGAAGCCCCACGGCTGGCCTTTCTGCCAGCCGGAGCTTTGCAGGTAATGCGCGGTCGAGGCCAGCGCATCAGCGGTGCTGCCCCAGATATCGCGGCGACCGTCACCATCGAAGTCCACTGCGTGGGTGTTGTAAGTGGTCGGGATGAACTGCGTCTGGCCCATGGCGCCGGCCCAGGAACCGAGCATTTTCTCGGGTTCGATGTCGCCTTGTTGCAGGATCTGCAGGGCGGCGATCAATTGCGCGTGGGCGAAGCCGGGACGTCGACCTTCGTAGGCCAGGGTCGCCAGCGAGTTGATCACCGACTTGCTGCCCTGGAACTGGCCGAAATTACTCTCCATGCCCCACACCGCGACCAGTACCTGACGGTCGACACCATAGCGCTGTTCGATGCTTCGCAGAATGCCGTCGTATTCGCTGATCAGCGCCTGACCTTTGCGTACGCGCAGGGGGGACAGGGCGCCATCGAGATATTCCCACACCGGTTTTGCGAATTCCGGTTGGCTGCGGTCGGCGCGAATGACGCTGGGGTCGAGGCTGACGTTGGCAAAGGCCCGGTCGAACAGATCGGCGCGGATGCCGGCGGCCAGAGCGTCCTTGCGGAAACCGGCCTGCCACTCGGCGAAGGTCTGGGTAGGCTGGATATCGAGATTTTCGCCGCTCGGCACCACAGGCGGGATGACCGCTGGGGCGGTGGCAACGGGGAGTGACTGAATCGGCTGGGCGTCAGCGGCGGTGGGTTTTTCCGCGCAGGCGACTAGCAAAATGAGGCTGGAGGCAGCAATCAATTGGCGTACGGGCCAACGATGGGAAAGACAAAAGGGCATGCACAGGTCCAGGAAGTACGTATCAAGTGCAGACCTTAACATGTTGAGCGGATGCATGCCTTTCAGGCCGCCAGAAAGTAAGAAGCCTCCCAGCTATCAGACTGGAAGGCTTCGCGGCGGTAGCTGCCTTTGCCCTTGCCGGCTCGTTCCTGGCGGCTGCGGAACAATGGCTGGGCGATGATGGATTTGGCCTTGTTGGGGCCGTGTTTGGACGGCTTTTTGCTCATGATGGTCTCTCGCAAGTGATGGGTTTTTGCGGGGCAAATCATCGGCCGAAGTTGGGGTTCTGTCCAGTCCCGCGATGTGTAGGGAATGATGATCTGTGGCGAGGGAGCTTGCTCCCGCTCGGCTGCGGAGCAGTCGTAAACTTGTAAGCGCGTATTAACAGAAAATGCTCGGCGTTTGGTTTGGGGTTACTTCGTAACCCAGCGGGAGCAAGCTCCCTCGCCACAAAACGCCTTATTCAGCAGGCAACGACAATCTTTGCCCAGCCATCAACAGCGATAACCGACTCAAGCTCATCCACGGCGAACCGGCCGCCTGACCTTTGATCTGCGCATCGATGCGCTGCGCTTCGAGCAACAGTTGCGCCCAGCGTTGCGCCGAATAGCGTTGCAGGGCTTTGCTCATCAGCGGTTTGCGCTTGTCCCAGACCGGCGGTCGCGCCTGGCTGAAGGCTTTGTCCAAGGGCACGCCCTGGCTGTATTGCAGTGACAAATTAGCCAGCAGGCGCAGTTCCCGGGCCAGGGCCCAGAGAATGACCGGTGGTTCGACACCTTCACCACGCAGCCCTTCAAGCATGCGCAGGGCATGGGCGGCTTCACCGTTGAGAATCGCATCGGTCAGCCCGAAGACATCGAAACGCGCGCTGTCGGCTACCGCCGCCTGCACGGTTTCCACGGTGATCTGGCCTTCTTCGGCCATCAATTTAAGCTTTTCGATTTCCTGGGCCGCGGCCAGCAGGTTGCCCTCGACCCGTGCGGCGATCAGCTCGACAGCGTCCTGGCTGGCGGAAAGCCCGGCCTGGGATAAACGCTGGCGGATCCAGCTCGGCAGCTGACTGACATCCACCGGCCAGATCTGCACGAACTGGGTTTGCGGGCCTTCGACCAGCGCCTTGCCCCACTTGGTTTTCTGCGCACTGCCATCGAGTTTTGGCAGGCTGATCAGCAGCAACGTGTCTTCGGCGGGTCGCGAGCAGTATTCGATGAGCGCAGCGGCACCTTTGTCACCGGGCTTGCCGGAGGGCAGCCGCAATTCCAGCAGGCGCTTTTCGGCGAACAGCGACATGCTCGCACCGGCTTGCAGCAACGTGCCCCAGTCGAAACTGGCGTCGGCGGCAAAGACCTGGCGTTCATCGAAGTCCTGTCGGCGGGCGGCGGCGCGGATAGCGTCGGCGGCTTCCTGGCACAGCAAAGGATCATCGCCACTGATGACGTAGACCGGCGCGAGGGCGCCTTGCAGGTGTTTGGCGAGTTGGGCGGGAGCGAGCTTCATAAGAGAGGGCGAACGGGGCGCCTGAGCGCCCCGTAAGTCTTACTGCTGCGGCAGTTCGATAGGCGACTGACGCGGCGTTTCCGCTTCAGCCTTGCGCGCCGCTTCCAGTGCCGCGGCTTCAGCCTTGGCCTTGGCATCGGCGGTCTGCTGCAGCTGATCCAGTTGGGCTGGCGTCAGTTGTTGCAGGCGCAGCATCATCCGCTGAACCAGCTCGCGACGGGTTTCTGTCCGGGCAGTTGCGGCTTCCTGATCGGAACCTACCAGGTTGTTGCCGTCGTGGATAAAGATTTTCTGCACTTCAAGCTTGTCGCTCAGCAGGTCCAGGTCGCCCTTGCCGCGAATGTCGTAGTTGAGGACCGTGGTCACCTGGTACTCGCCAGTACGGCCGGCACCGGCGTAGCTGAGGATGCGCTGGCTTTCCTGCTCATCGGTCAGCACCAGTTTGTACGGTGCGCCGGTATAGACGTTGACGCCGCTGCTTTCCAGCACCTGACGCAGTTGCTTCACGGTTTCACCGTAGGAGTTACGCGCGGTCAGGTCGAGTTCCTTGATCGCCAGTTCGGTGGTACCGGTGCCGCGCAGATGGAAACCACAGGCGCTCAGCAGGACCGCAAGGCCCATCACCAGCAAGTTGCGTTTGATCATTGTGTTGCTCCCCTTGAAACCATGTGGGCCGATCAGGCGGCCCGAAAGGTTTTACGCGGCGCCAGGCATGACCTGGCGCCTGATCCAATTAGCTGGCGACGATGTTGACCAGTTTCCCGGGCACCACGATCACTTTACGAATAGTCAGGCCATCGACGAAACGCAGCACGTTTTCGTTGGCGCGGGCAGCGGCTTCGACTTCTTCACGTGTCGCGCCGGCAGGCATTTCGATCTGGCCGCGGAGCTTGCCGTTGACCTGGATGACCAGCGTCAGGCTGTCCTGCACCAGTGCACTGTCGTCCAGCACCGGCCAGCCAGCGTCGATCACCGGATCGGCGTGACCCAGTTGACTCCACAGCTCATGGCTGATGTGCGGGGTGATCGGCGCCAGCAGCAGCGTCACGGTTTCCAGGCCTTCTTGAACCAGTGCGCGATCCTGTTCGGTACCTTGCGGGGCTTTTTCCAGTACGTTCATCAGCGTCATCACCTGGGCGATGGCGGTGTTGAATTTGTGGTTCTGGCCGACGTCGTGGCTGGCCTGCTTGATGGCCTGGTGGATAGAACGGCGAATGGCTTTCTGTTCGTCGTTCAGGCTCGCAACGTCCAGTTTGCCCGGCAGGCCCTGGGTGACGTGCGCTTGAGCCAGACGCCAGACGCGTTTGAGGAAGCGATGCGAACCCTCTACGCCGGAGTCGGACCATTCCGCGCTCATGTCAGGTGGCGAGGCGAACATCATGAACAGGCGGCAGGTGTCTGCACCGAACTGGTCAATCATCGACTGAGGGTCGACGCCGTTGTTCTTCGACTTGGCCATCTTCTCGGTGCCGCCGATTTCCACCGGCAGGCCGTCCGCGATGAGCTTGGCGCTGATGACTTTGGCTTTGCTGTCGCGTTCGAGCTCGACGTCCGCCGGGTTAAACCAGGTGTAGGCACCGTTGGCTTCGCGACGGTAGTAGGTCTCGGCAATCACCATGCCCTGGGTCAGCAGGTTCTTGAACGGCTCGTTGGAGCTCACCAGGCCTTCGTCGCGCATCAGCTTGTGGAAGAAGCGCGCATAAAGCAGGTGAAGAATCGCGTGTTCGATACCGCCGATGTATTGGTCCACCGGCAACCAGTGGTCAGCCGCCGATTTTTCTACCAGGCCACCTTCAAAGTGCGGCGAGGCGTAACGGGCGTAGTACCACGAGGACTCGACGAAGGTGTCCATGGTGTCGGTTTCACGCTTGGCAGGCTGGCCACATTTCGGGCAGCTGCACTCGTAGAACTCGGGCATGCGCGCCAATGGCGAGCCGGCGCCATCGGGAACGACGTCTTCCGGCAGTACAACAGGCAATTGATCTTCTGGAACCGGCACATCTCCGCAGCTATCGCAGTGGATGATCGGGATCGGGCAGCCCCAGTAGCGCTGACGGCTGATGCCCCAGTCGCGCAGGCGGAACTGGGTGCGCGAGGCGCCCAGTTCTTTCTTGATCAGCGCGACTTCGATGGCATCAAAGGCGCCAGCGAAATCGAGACCATCGAACTCGCCGGAGTTGATCAGCGTACCGTGCTCGCCGTAGGCGTCCTGCCATGGGGCAGGATTGGTGTCACCGGAACTGGTGCGCACCACGGATTTGACCGGCAGGTTGTACTTGTGGGCGAATTCGAAATCGCGCTCGTCGTGAGCTGGAACAGCCATCACCGCGCCATCGCCGTAGTGCATCAGCACGTAGTTGGCGACCCAGACCGGCAGTTTTTCGCCGGTCAGCGGGTGCTCGACGAACAGGCCGGTCGGCAGGCCTTTTTTCTCTTGAGTGGCAACGTCGGCTTCGGCCACGCTGCCGCCCTTGCATTCAGCGATGAACGCTTGCAGCTCAGGGTTGTTCTGCGCGGCCAGAGTGGCCAGGTGGTGTTCGGCGGCCACGGCAACGTAGGTCGCGCCCATCAGGGTGTCCGGGCGGGTGGTGAAGACTTTCAGGGCGCCGGTTTCGCCGATGGAATCGACGTTGTACGGGAACTGCACTTCCATGCCGCGGGACTTGCCGATCCAGTTGCGCTGCATGGTCTTGACCTGTTCAGGCCAGCCAGTCAGATCGTCGAGGCTCTCCAGCAGCTCATCCGCGTAGGCGGTGATCTTGAAGTAGTACATCGGGATTTCGCGCTTTTCGATCAGCGCGCCGGAACGCCAGCCGCGACCGTCGATCACCTGTTCGTTGGCCAGGACGGTCTGGTCGACCGGGTCCCAGTTTACGGTGCCGCTTTTTTTGTAGATCACACCTTTTTCGAACAGGCGGGTG
The DNA here is from genome assembly GCF_000802965.1 of Pseudomonas fluorescens. Taxonomy (GTDB): domain Bacteria; phylum Pseudomonadota; class Gammaproteobacteria; order Pseudomonadales; family Pseudomonadaceae; genus Aquipseudomonas; species Aquipseudomonas fluorescens_A. The sequence continues at coordinate 49,309 of NZ_JSAK01000013.1, forward strand.
AACAGCCATTGTTCCCAGCGGTAGTAATCCGGCTTGCAGGTGGTCACTTCACGGGACCAGTCCACCGCCAGGCCCAGGCTGCGCAGCTGGGATTTCATGTAGGCAATGTTTTCGTAGGTCCACTTGGCGGGCGCTACGTTGTTCTTCATCGCGGCGTTTTCCGCCGGCATGCCGAAGGCGTCCCAACCCATGGGTTGCAGGACGTTCTTGCCTTGCATGCGCTGGTAGCGGGATATCACGTCGCCGATGGTGTAGTTGCGCACGTGCCCCATGTGTAGTTTGCCGCTGGGGTAAGGGAACATCGACAGGCAGTAGTAAGTCTCCTTGCCTGGCTGTTCACTGACTTCAAAGGACTTTTGCTCGTCCCAGAATTTCTGGGCGGCGGCTTCAATTTCACGGGGCTGATATTGTTCGTGCATGGCTACTTTTGAACTGAATAGGGGTGGCCTAATCCTCTTCAATGCGACGCTGGACGGTGAACGCGCCAATTCGGCGTTTCGGTGTCCAGACGAGCTGGAAGTGGAGTTACAGGAAGCGCCGTAGCATACATGACCGCACTCTATCGAGGGAAACCCTGATTACGGCCGCGCGTCTCGCGAAAACGGCTGCGAGGGCCGTTGGTCGCGGCGTTCAGCCGGTTTGTTCATGGAAGCTAAGCTCTAACTGGGGAGTAGGTCTTATCTTCCAATGAGGTGAGGGATGGTTGAGTCACAGCGAAAAGCTACAAAACCGGAGTTGTACGAAAGACTGATCGATCGTCTTGGAATGGCCCTGGAAGCGGCAAAAACCGCTGGCCGTCTGCGTGATGAACGCCCGCTGGAGCTGGAATTGCGTGGCCTGAGCCCCGCAGAGTTTGCCCTGGTCAAGGCGTATCTGGATCGTTGTGAGCGTGAGACGCACGGATGCTTGTCTGAAGCAGTGAAGCAACTCGACGCACCACGTTCGGCCAAGATTATCTGGCTCAAGGACAAAGTACCCGGTAGAGACGCGGTAAAGGTCCGGTCTCTGCAATTCAAGTAAGGGTATAGAGCCGCGCTCCAGGGGCTTTTTTGAAGCATAGTCCTTCCGTATTTATTGTCCCATCGCGTCAACCCACTTAGGCTTCGAGCATCTTCATGGAGATGCTCGATGCCTTTTCGTTATTTCGTGAAACAACTTCTATTGCCTCCCGGCATTTTGTTGCTGCTGTTGGCGCTTGCCTGGTGGTTGCGTCGCTCAAGGCCGAGGCTCGCCGGTTTGTGTTTTGCTCTGGGTTTGGGCGGCTTCTGGCTGATGAGCCTGCCCGTCGTGGTGCAGTGGAGTGCCAAGTTGCTGGAACGTGAGCCGCCGCTGGCCATGAACGAATGGGCAACGCTGGGGCAGCGCGCGGATGCCATCGTGATTCTGGGTTCGGGACGCGAGCGAGGCGATCCGGCGTGGGGCGCCGACCAGCCAACCGGGGTGGGACTGGAACGCCAGCGTTATGCGGCCCGCCTGGCCAAGGCCTCGGGCCTACCGGTTCTGACCAGTGGCGGCCTGCATTATGGTACGCCGCCGACCGAGGCGAAATTGATGGCAGATTCACTGCGCGATGATTTCGGCGTGAACGTGCGCTGGCAGGAAGGACGCAGCCGCACGACCTGGGAGAATGCGCAGTTCAGCGCCGAAGTGTTGCTGCCCGAAGGGATCAAGCGCGTGGTGGTGGTGACGCAAGCCTGGCATATGCCACGAGCGGTCTGGAGTTTCCGCAAGGCCGGGTTTGAGGTGGTGCCAGCACCGGTTGGATTTTTAGGCGTGGACAACGCCCGGCCACTGGGTGGCTGGATGCCAGAGTTCAAATCGATCTGGCAGAGCGGGCAACTGTTGAATGAGGCGGTGGGGCAGATCGGGTATTCGTTGTTTTATCGGTAAAAGATCACAGCCTGCGGCAGCTCCTACAGTTGGAATGCAATCCCCTGTAGGAGCTGTCGAGTGAAACGAGGCTGCGATCTTTTGCAGGCGCTACGAATCTTCAGACAGTCTTGGCCATCCGGCTGGCAATCAACGCCCAGCCAAACAGCAGCACGCAAACAATGATCAGCGGCCACGAACGCCATTCCAGATAGGGCGTCAGGTTGTGCATCGGCACCACTTCGCCGTACAGGATGCCGCGTTCGAACTGCGGGATCTGCGTGGTGATCTGCCCAAACGGGTTGATCAGGCCGGTCACGCCGTTATTGGTCGCGCGGATCATCCAGCGACCAGCCTCCAGCGCGCGCATCTGAGCCATTTGCAAATGTTGCAGCGGGCCGATGGACGTGCCGAACCAGGTGTCGTTGCTGATCGTCAGCAACAGATCGCTCTGGGCGGCGAGGCTGGCGGCGAACTCCGGATACACCACTTCGTAGCAGATGAACGGCGCAATCTGATAGCCCTTGGCTTGCAGCATAGGCTGATCTGCAGGGCCTCGGGCAAAGTCCGACATCGGCAGGTCGAAGAAGGCGATCAGCCCGCGCAGCACATCCTGCAGCGGTACGTATTCGCCGAATGGCACCAGTTTCTGCTTGAGGTAAGTGCCATCGCCTTCACCGGCCACAGTGATGCCATTGAAGAAGCGTTTTTCATGACGCACGACTTCGCGGATGGGCACGCCGGTGATGAACGCCGAATCCCGATCGGAGGCGAATTTGCCCATCATGTCCAGGTAGCCCTCGGCGGACTCCTTGAGTACCGGGATCGCGGTTTCCGGCCAGATCAGCAGGTCGACGCGCTTGGAGCTGAAACTCATGTCGCGGTAAAGCGCCAACTGCGCGTTGAGCTGCGCCGGGTCCCATTTCATGCTTTGTTCGACGTTGCCCTGAATCGCCGCCACACTCAGCGGAGCACCGGCCGGGCTGGTCCAGGCGTGATGCTTGAGTGCCAGGCCGGCGACCCAAGGACCCACCAGCAGCAGGGCGCCCATCGCGATGAAAGCCTTGCGGCCCGTGCGAACCAGGCGCATGCCGTTGTAGATCAGTGCGGCGGTCAGGGCCAGCGTAAAGGAAATCAGCCACATCCCGCCGACGGGGGCGAGCCCGGTCAACGGGCCGTCGAGTTGGCTGTAACCGGAGTAGAGCCACGGAAAACCGGTGAGGAACCAGCCACGGAAGGCTTCCTGGCCAACCCAAAGTGCCGCGAACGCCAGGGCATCGGCCAGCGGCGCTTCGTTGCGACGCAGCCATCGCGCCCAAAGCCAGGCCGGCAGGGCGAAGAACCAGGCAATCGCGGCTGTAAAGATCAGCATCAGGAACCCGGCCAGCAGCACTGAAGCGCCGCCGAAGTGGTGAATGCTGTAGTAGATCCAGCTGGTGCCGGCGCCAAACAGGCCGAAACCGAAGCACCAGCCACGACCCAAGGCCTGGCGTGGGCTCAGTTCACGCAAGCCGGCATAGAAAAGCCCGACCGCCAGCAATGCCAGCGGCCAGATATCGAATGGCGCCAGGGCCAGGGTGGTGATTGCACCGGCCGCCACGGCCAGCAGGTTACCGGGCCAGCCGGGGCGGGTTGTCCAGCGCATTTCAATCCTTAGGTTTTACCGGGCGATAGGCGTCAAACGTAGCAAATGAATCCGACGGCTGTCGGCGTTCAGGATGCGGAAGCGATAGGCGCCGATTTCAGTGATTTCGTTGCGTTTCGGCAAGTGTCCAAACGCGCTCATCACCAGACCGCCGACAGTATCGAACTCGTCGTCGGAGAATTCGCTGTCGAAGAACTCGTTGAAGTTCTCGATCGGCGTCAGGGCCTTGATCAGGAAGTCACCGCTGGGCAGCGGCTTGATGTAGCTGTCTTCTTCGACGTCATGCTCGTCTTCGATATCGCCGACGATCTGTTCCAGCACGTCTTCGATAGTCACCAGACCCGCCACGCCGCCGTATTCGTCGATGACGATGGCCATGTGGTTGTGATTGGCGCGGAACTCGCGCAGCAGCACGTTCAGACGCTTGGACTCCGGCACAAAAGTGGCCGGTCGCAGCAGGTCCTTGATGTTGAAGCTGTCGCCGTTCTCCTTGAGGATCAACGGCAGCAAGTCCTTGGCCAGCAACACGCCCATCACGTCATCGTGGCTTTCGCCGATGACCGGGTAGCGGGAGTGGGCCGAGTCGACCACGGCCGGCAGGAACTCGCGAGGTGTCTGGGTCGCCTTGATGCTGATCATCTGCGAGCGCGGGACCATGATGTCCCGTACTTGCAGGTCAGCGACCTGGATGGCGCCTTCGACGATGGCCAGCGCTTCGCTGTCCAACAGTTTGTTCTGGTGTGCATCGCGCAGCAGCTCCAGCAGCTCCTGGCGGTTCTTCGGCTCGTGGGCAAAAGCCTGGGTGAGCTTACCCAGCCAAGACTTCTGCCCGTTGCTCGATCGATCTTCGCTCATAGCGATTACTCTGAATCCTTTGTTGTTTCGGTAGGGGGGACTTCGATTTCGTCGTCCGCGTACGGATCGGGAAAGCCCAGTTCTGCAAGCAACGTTCGTTCCAGTGCTTCCATCTCTTCGGCTTCGTCATCATCTATATGGTCGTAACCGAGCAGATGCAAGCAGCCGTGAATCACCAGATGCGCCCAGTGGGCCTTGAGTTCCTTGCCTTGCTCGGCGGCTTCGCGCTCGACCACTGCCACGCAGATCACCAGATCGCCCAGCAGCGGGATGTCGAGAAACTCGTCCGGAACGTCTGCCGGGAACGACAGGACGTTAGTGGCGTAATCCTTTTGCCGCCAGGTGTTATTCAGTTCGCGGCCTTCGGCTTCGTCGACCAGGCGAATGGTCATCTCGGAGTCGGCGGTGCGCTGGCGCAGGGCCAGTTCGCACCATTGGCGGAACTCGGCTTCGCTGGGGGCGGGCGCTTCGGTCGCGAGTTGCAGATCAAGCTCAAGCATCGCGTCGGCTGTCCTTTGGCGCTTCATCGGCCACACGATTCTCGAAGCGCTCGTAGGCTTCGACAATGCGCTGCACCAGCGGGTGACGCACGACGTCCTTGGGCATGAAGTGGGTAAAGCTGATGCCCGGCACGTCTTTCAGCACTTCGATCACATGGTGCAGCCCCGACTTGGTGCCTTTCGGCAGGTCGACCTGGGTGATGTCACCGGTGATGACGGCGGTCGAGCCGAAGCCGATCCGGGTCAGGAACATTTTCATTTGCTCGACGGTGGTGTTCTGGCTTTCGTCGAGGATGATGAAACTGTTGTTCAGCGTCCGGCCGCGCATATAGGCCAGTGGCGCAACTTCGATTACCTGGCGTTCGATCAGCTTGGCGACGTATTCAAAGCCGAGCATTTCGTAGAGCGCGTCGTAGAGCGGACGCAGGTATGGGTCGATCTTCTGGCTCAGGTCGCCGGGCAGGAAGCCGAGTTTTTCGCCAGCCTCGACCGCCGGACGAACCAGCAGGATGCGGCGAATTTGCTCGCGTTCCAGGGCGTCCACCGCACAGGCAACGGCCAGATAGGTCTTGCCGGTACCGGCCGGGCCGATGCCGAAGTTGATGTCGTTACCGAGGATTTCCTTCACGTAGCGCAGCTGATTCAAGCCGCGAGGGCGAATCATGCCTTTTTTGGTGCGTAGGGCGACGGACGGTTCAGCGGGCGAGTGGTTGTCCAGTGCCTCGACGGCGGATTCCTGCAGGAACAGGTGAACCATGTCTGGCGACAGCTCGGTACCCTTGGTTTCCCGGTACAGGCGGCGCAGGAGGTTTTCCGCGGAGGTGGTGTGTTTGGGCTCGCCGATCAGCTCGAACTGATTGCCGCGGTTGCGGATCTCGATGGTCAGGCGCTGTTCGATCAAGCGCAGGTGCTCGTCGAATTGCCCGCACAGATTGGCGAAGCGACGGGCCTCAAAAGGCTCGAGGATAAAACGATGTGGTTCGATGGGTGCGTTCAAGGTCGTATTTAGCCGCCCTGGGGCAATAGTGATGAGTTCAAGGATAGCGCCAGTGGCGTGGGTGCGAAAGCTCTTAAATGGATCAACCCATTCTCAAGAACAATGCATTTCACTGTGGGAGCTGGCTTGCCAGCGATGGCGATGTAACGGGCGACATCGTTGTCGGGCTTGCTGGCCCTCTCGCTGGCAAGCCAGCTCCCACAGGGATCGGTGTTATTGGATCAGCGAGCCCCGCAGCGAGTGCGGTTGCGCGGCATCGATGTGTACGTCGGCGAACTGGCCGATCAAAGTCGGATTGTCGCAGCGGAAGTTGACGATACGGTTATTTTCGGTCCGGCCTTGCAACTCGCCCGGATCTTTTTTCGAATAATCGGTGACCAGAATCCGCTGGATCGAGCCGACCATTTGTCGGCTGATCTCGAAACCTTGCTGGTTCAAGCGATGTTGCAGGGCATTCAGGCGCTCTTTTTTCAGCTCTTCCGGCGTCTCGTCGGCCAAGTCGGCGGCCGGGGTGCCCGGGCGCTGGCTGTAGACGAACGAGTAGGAAAAGTCGAAACCCACGTCCTGAATCAGCTTCATGGTTTGTTCGAAGTCTTTCTCGGTCTCGCCGGGGAAGCCGACAATGAAGTCCGAACTGATGCAAATACCCGGCACGGCGGCGCGCAGTTTGCGCAGTTTGGATTTGTATTCCAGCGCGGTGTGGTTGCGCTTCATCGCCGCGAGGATGCGGTCCGAGCCCGACTGCACCGGCAGGTGCAGGTGCTTCACCAGTTCCGGTACTTCGGCGTGGGCCTGGATCAGGCTGTCGGAGAACTCCAGCGGGTGCGAAGTGGTGTAGCGGATGCGGTCGATGCCATCGACGGCGGCGACTACCCGGATCAGCTCGGCCAAATCGGCCAGGCGACCGTCGTGGGTGGTCCCGCGATAACCGTTGACGTTCTGCCCCAGCAGGGTCACTTCGCGCACGCCGTGTTCAGCCAGGTGAATGATCTCGGCAATCACGTCGTCGAACGGCCGGCTGACTTCTTCGCCACGGGTGTAAGGCACCACGCAGAACGTGCAGTATTTGCTGCAACCTTCCATCACCGACACGTAGGCGCTCGGGCCGTCAATGCGCGGCTCTGGCAGGTGGTCGAATTTTTCGATTTCCGGGAACGAGACGTCGACTTGCGGCAGTTTGGTGATGCGCGCGGCGTCGATCATTTCCGGCAGACGGTGCAAAGTCTGCGGGCCGAACACCACGTCAACGTACGGGGCACGATCGCGAATGGCCGCCCCTTCCTGACTGGCCACGCAACCGCCGACGGCGATCACCATGTCCGGGTTGGCCAGTTTCAGCTCGCGCCAGCGGCCCAGTTGTGAGTAGACACGGTCCTGGGCGCGCTCGCGAATCGAGCAGGTGTTGAGCAGGATCACGTCGGCGTCTTCAGCACGGGCGGTCACTTCCAGGGCCTGGTGTTCGCCCAGCAAGTCGACCATGCGCGAGCTGTCGTACTCGTTCATCTGGCAACCGTGGGTTTCGATGTAAAGCTTCTTGGCCATGGAAAGAGTCATCACGTGATTCAAAGAACCGCGCATTATAGGGAACATGTACCCAGGTTCCTACCGCTGCGCGTCCGACGGCTATGCTATAGTTCGCGCCCTCTTTTTTATCCCTCGATGTGTTACCCGCCCACCATGACCAAACGTGAAGCTCCAATCTACAAGGTGATTTTCCTCAACCAGGGCCAGGTGTTCGAAATGTACGCCAAGCAGATCTATCAAAGCGATCTGTGGGGCTTCCTGGAAGTGGAAGAGTTCGTCTTTGGCGAGCGCACGCAAGTGGTCGTCGATCCGAGCGAAGAGAAGCTCAAGGCTCAGTTCGAAGGCGTGGTGCGCAGTTTTGTGCCGATGCATTCGATTGTGCGCATCGATGAAGTCGAGCGCCTGGGCACGCCAAAAATCAGCGAAGCCCGCGGTGCGGTCGGCAATGTCATGCCGTTTCCGATGCCGATGCCTGAGAAGTAAACAGAAAGATTTTGAGATGAAGGAAATAACCTGTGGCGAGGGAGCTTGCTCCCGCTGGGGCGCGAAGCGGCCCTGAAATCAGCCGGCGGATTCTTTCTGATACACCTCGGTTGCTGATTTTGCGACTGCTGCGCAGCCGAGCGGGAGCAAGCTCCCTCGCCACTGGGAACCGCTGTCAATTCAGGGTAATGGCGAAAATGGCGTACGCCCGTCGGCGCTCTGCAATTCCATCAGGTATTTGCGGAAGATCTGCCCGAGCACCTGGGTGGCAACTTCGAGTTCTTCGCGGGGCATTTTCTCGGTGACTTCATCGGCAGTGTCCAGCGCATCTTCGGCACCATTGACCGCTGCCATTTTCAGCAGGATGTACGCCTGAATATTATTGGCCGGTACGCCTTCGCCGTGGAAAAACATGCTGCCGAGTTTGAATTGCGCCTGGGCGTGGCCTTGCAGCGAGGCTTTTTCGAAGTAGCTCAGGGCTTGATTGAGGTCGCGCGGGGTGTTTTTGCCTTCGTAGTAGAACTCACCCAACTCGTATTGCGCTTGCGCATCCCCTTCATCCGACGCTTTTTGGCAGGCGGCGAGCGCCTGTGCCAGGTCTTGCGGCTGGGTATTGAGGGTGCAACGACCCATCGCTGGGATTAACAACGAGTTACCGCCTGCTTGTGCGAGCGCGAGCAGGGGCTGAAGGAGCAACAGGCAGCCCAGTGAAAGGGCGCGGCCGGTGCGGTTCATGGGAATCGACTTACCTCTGAAGGGCGCGCGGACCCATCGAGGGGATCCAATAAGCGCGCATTATGAAATAAGCAGGGCCAACCTTACAAAGTCTTTACTCGTTTTTCTGCTGCACGGGAAATATATCGCCCACTTTGCGGGGGATGACTGGCAGATGAGTAAGAAAAAACGCGGGAATGCAGGTGAAAGCCGACGCTGGCCATGGCCAACGTCAGCATGACAACGTTATTTCAGTGCGGCGAATGCGCGCTCGGCGGCATCCAGCGTCAACTTCAGTTCGGCGTCGCCGTGGGCGATCGAGGTGAAGCCGGCTTCGAACGCACTCGGTGCCAGGTACACACCGCCTTCCAGCATCAAGTGGAAAAAACGACCGAACAGAGCTGCGTCGCTGGCCATCACGTCATCGAACGTCACGATGTCGTCGGCACCGCTGAAGTACAGGCCGAACATACCACCGGCCTGAGTGGTCACGAACGGAATGCCCGCGGCATCGGCACGTACTTGCAGGCCGTCGAGCAGGCGGGTGGTGTAGTCGGTCAGCTCGTCGTGGAAACCCGGACGGCTGATCAGGCGCAGGGTGGTCAGGCCGGCGGCCATCGCCAACGGGTTACCCGACAACGTACCAGCCTGGTAAACCGGACCCAGCGGCGCGATGCGCTGCATGATTTCGCGTTTGCCGCCGAAGCAGCCGACTGGCATGCCGCCACCGATGATCTTGCCGAAGGTGGTCAGGTCAGGTGTCACACCGTAGTGCGCCTGGGCACCGCCGAGGGCGACACGGAAACCGGTCATCACTTCGTCGAAAATCAGCACCACGCCGTGCTTGTCGCACAGGCTCCGCAAACCTTCGAGGAAGCCTGGCGCTGGCGGGACGCAGTTCATGTTACCGGCCACGGGTTCGACGATGATGCAGGCCACGTCCTGGCCGACTTCGGCGAGCATGGCTTCAACGGCGTCGATGTCGTTGAACGGCAGGGTCAGGGTGTGTTTGGCGAACGCGGCAGGTACGCCGGCCGAACTTGGCACGCCTTGGGTCAGGGCGCCGGAACCGGCCTTGACCAGCAGGCTGTCGGAGTGACCGTGGTAGCAGCCTTCGAACTTGATGATGCTGTCGCGACCGGTGAAACCACGGGCCAGGCGGATCGCGCTCATGGTCGCTTCAGTGCCGGAGCTGACCATGCGTACCATCTCCATCGATGGCACCAGCGAGCAGACCAGATCAGCCATCTGGGTTTCCATCTCGGTCGGCGCGCCGTAGGACAGACCGTGTTCCAGTTGCTTGCGCACTGCATCCAGCACGTCCGGATGGCTGTGGCCGAGGATCATTGGGCCCCAGGAGCCGACGTAATCCACATAGCGCTTGTTGTCTTCGTCGGTGACGTAGGCGCCTTCGGCGTGCTTGAAGAACAACGGCGTGCCGCCAACGCTCTTGAACGCGCGGACCGGCGAGTTTACGCCACCGGGAATGTGTTTCTGGGCATTGGCAAACAGGGTTTCGGAACGAGACATGATCGGGCTCTCAGACTTTTAGTAATTCGTTGAATGCGCGGGCGCGGCGGGTCACTTCAGCCGTGCTCTCGGCGCCAAACAGGCCATGCACCACCGCCAGCAGATCGACCCCATGGGCCACCAGCGGGGCGGCGTTATCGAGGGTGATGCCGCCGATCGCGCAGATTGGCAGGTGCAATTTGCTGCGGGCCTGGTCGAGTAATTCGAGGCTGCAGGTCGGCGCGCCGGGTTTGGTGTTGGAGTTGAAGAAGCGGCCGAAGGCGACGTAAGTAGCGCCTTCTTTGGCGGCTTGCTCGGCGAGTTCGAGTTGCGCGTGGCAGGTCGAACCGATGATGGCTTTGGAGCCGAGCAGGGCGCGGGTCGGCGACAGCGGACCATCGGTCTGTCCCAGGTGCACACCAACGTTCAGGCGCGCCGCCAGTTCGGCGTCGTCGTTGATGATCAGCTGGGTTTTGTAGCGTTCGCACAAATCGCGCAAGGCTTCAGCCTCGCGCAGCCGACGGGCCTCATCGCTGCTTTTGTCGCGGTACTGCAGCAGGGTGACGCCGCCTTCCAGCGCCGCCTCCACGTACGAAAGAAATTTACCGGCCAGCAACTGGCTATCGGTAATGGCGTACAGGCCACGTAGTTTCATCGGACAAGCCTCACCGCAGTGCTAATGGAAAGTTACGAACAGAAGTCCAGCGGCAGACGGCGTGGCACGAATTGGCCTTTGCCCAACTGCTCGGCATCGCGCAGGGTGCGCCACGTGTAGTTAAGCGCGGTCTGTACGGCACTGGCGAGGTTTTCGCCTTGGGCCAGACGACCGGCAAGCGCACTGGCCAGCGTGCAGCCCGAGCCGTGATAACTGCCCGGCAGGCGCTGGCAAGTAAACGTGTCGCGGTGACCGTCACGGCTATAGAGGCGATTGTGGATTTCGGTTTCATCGCCATGGCCGCCGGTGATCAGCAGGTGTTTGACGAACGGCAGGAGTTTTTCCGCGCACTCGTCCGCGGTGCCTTCAGGCAGTTCGGCGAGGATGCGGGCTTCGGGAAGATTAGGGGTGGCGATGATCGACAGCGGCAGCAGGCGTTCGCGCATGGCGTAGCCCACTTCGTCCTTGCCCAGTCGCCCGCCGCCGCCGGCGCGCAGCACCGGGTCGCAGACCACCGGCAAATGCGGGTGCGCTGAAAGCAGTTCGACCACGGTGTCGACCATTTCCAGGGAACCGAGCATGCCCAGTTTGACCGCCGCCACTTCGGAGTCGTTAAGCACGGCATTGGCCTGGGCCAACACCCACTCACGGTCGAGGACGCGGAAGTCAGTGACATTGACTGTGTCTTGCACGGTCAGGGCGGTGACGGCCGGAGCCGCATGGCAACCCTGAGCGAGCAGGGCTTCGATATCTGCCTGCAAGCCGGCGCCACCACTTGGGTCGTGGCCGGAGAGACAGAGGACAACGGGGCGAGAGCTGTAGATATTCATGGTGCGCGAGCTTACCACCAAACATGTTTTTTCGGTTGTTGCGACAAGCAGTCCGGGCGATACATTGTGGCGAGGGAGCTCGCTCCCGCTCGGCTGCGAAGCAGTCGTAAAGTCAGGCGGCGTGGTATCACTGACAGAGTGTATTGGGGGCCGCTTCGCAGCCCAGCGGGAGCAAGCTCCCTCGCCACGGGTTGCTTAATGTCCACGGTGCGTTTGAAGAATCTCATCAAGTCAACAGCTCTATCTCAACAATCTTCGCTGGAACGCCCGTTCTAGAGCCTTTGTAGGAAAAATTTCTGTAGTGCTCATTAGCCATCAACGGCTATGCTAGAGTGGATCCAAACCAATAACAGGTATCACCGGTTTTACGTCTACTCAAAAGGAATGGGGGGCTTCCTGACAGGACCGGACAGGCCACGCTGGGGCATAAATGCGCTATTTGCTGATGTTGATGTTGTGTTTGCCCTATTTGGCGAACGCCGTCGAATTCGATGAGTTCACCCAAAGCCTTCCCCTGGGCCGCTCCCTGCAAGTGTTCGAAGACGTGAGCGGTCAGGCCTCCGTCGCCGATGTGCGCGCGCAAGCCGCGGCCGGCAACTTCAAGCCCCACGATCAGGCCACCCTCAACGCCGGGTATTCGCGTTCAGTGTTCTGGCTGAAAATCGACCTGCAATACCGCCCGACCCACCCGACGGCGCAACGCACCTGGCTGCTGGAACTGGCCTATCCGCCGCTCGATCACCTGGATCTTTACTTGTCTGACGCTGCCGGCAACTATCAACTGGTCCGGCAGACCGGCGATGCCTTGCCGTTCGCCAGTCGCGAGATTCGACAGAACAACTACCTGTTCAATATGGATTTCATCCCTGAGCAAACGCAAACCGTTTTCCTGCGCCTGCAAAGCCAAGGGTCGATCCAGGCACCCGTCACCTTGTGGTCGAGCACCGCGTACCTCGAAGAACAACCCGTGCGCCTCTATGTACTCGGGCTGATCTACGGCGTGTTGCTGGGGATGCTGGTCTACAACCTGTTCATCTACCTCAGCGTGCGCGACACCAGCTACCTCTATTACATCTTCTACATTGCTTCGTTTGGCTTGTATCAGCTGTCGGTGAACGGTGCAGCCGTGCAGTATTTCTGGCCGGACAATCCTTGGTGGGCCAACGCGGCGACGCCATTTTTCATCGGTTGCGCAGGGCTGTTCGGCAGTCAGTTTGCCCGCAGTTTCTTGCAGACGGCTATGCACAGTCGCCGTCTGGATTGGGTGCTTCTGGCGTTGGTAGTGTTCAGCGCAGTCGTGGTTGGTTTGTCGTTGATGACCAGTTACGCCCTGGCCCTGCGCTTGGCCACGGCGCTGGCGCTGACCTTCACGGTGGTGATTTTTGCCGCGGGCATTTTTGCCTGGCTGCGTGGCCTGCGAGTGGCGCGGTATTTCATCATTGCCTGGTCGGCGTTCTTGCTGGGCGGCATCATCAATACGCTCATGGTCCTGGGTTATCTGCCGAACGTTTTCCTCACCATGTATTCCAGTCAAATCGGCTCGGCCATCGAAGTGGCTTTGCTGTCCCTGGCACTGGCCGACCGCATCAACGCCATGCGCGAGCAGCAGGCGCAAACCCTGCTCGACGCCGGGCAAAAGCTTGAGGTGCTGAACCAGCAACTGGCGCGCAGTAACAAGCTCAAGGACGAATTTCTCGCCACCCTGACCCACGAATTGCGCACCCCCATGAACGGTGTGATCGGTTCATTGGAGCTGATGCAAACCGTCGATATGGACCCGGAGCTGGAGCAATACCAACAAACAGCCGCCGGGTCGGCACGAGACATGATGCGCATGGTCAACGGCATTCTGACCCTGACCGAGTTGCAGGCCGGCAAGCTCAAGGCCGCCCCATCGACCTTCAGCCTGCGCGGTGTGGTCGAGGCATTGCGCGTGCAGTTCGACGGCAATGCGGCGAGCAAGTCGCTGGACTTCAAGGTCGACGTGGCGCCGGGTGTCCCGGATCGCCTGCACGGCGACAGCGCCAAGTTGGCGCAATGCCTCGAATGCCTGTTGGACAACGCCATCAAGTTCACCCGGATTGGCGGGTTGGCGCTGCGAGTGAGCGGGAAAGCGCTGGATAACGAGCGCATGGCGTTGTCCTTTGCGGTGATCGACACGGGCATCGGGTTCACCGATCTGGGGGAGGCGACGATGTATCAGCGGTTCTTCCAGCTCGACGGTTCGATGACCCGCGAGTACGGCGGACTGGGTGTCGGCCTGGCGATCTGTCGACAGTTGGTGGAGTTGCTAGGCGGGCGCCTGACGCACCGTTCGGAGCCCGGGAGTGGCAGCCGCTTTCAACTCGATGTGGAATTCGATTTGCCAGTGCTGGAGCGTCCGCCGGTGCCCCTGATGGCTGGCGACTTTACGCGGCTGCGACTGCCGCAGGATTGCACTGTGTTGCTGGTGGATGAAAACAGCATCAATCAGTTGGTGATGCGCGGCATGTTGCTCAAGCTCGGTTTTCGGGTGCGCACCGCTGACAGTGGCGCCGCCGCGCTCGATTGCTTGCAGCGTGAAACCTTTGATGCGGTGCTGCTCGACTGTCAGTCGCAGTCATCGGACGGGGCGTCGGTCTGCTGCCAGATCCGCGCCTTGCCGGGCTGCGCGGACTTGCCCTTGTTCATGATTGCCCAGGGCACTGATCGAGAGCGCTGCCCGACCGGCGCGCTGATTGATCACCTGAGCAAACCGGTGAAATTCGAGGATTTGCAGGCGGCGCTCTATCGTCGCGTACTCTGCTCGCAACAAGGCGAAAGCGCCGACAGTTAGGCAGATATGACACTTTGATCGGCCGGGGGGCGGTGCTTAACTGAAATCCCTTGGCTGACCAAAGGAGCCCCGTCATGAACCTGCATCAGTTCGCCGAAACCCACGAAGTCACCAACCAGCCGCCGTCACTGGATGGTGCCAACCTGTATCGCATCGACTTGCCGCTGCAGGAATGGTCGCGGCGTTTCGGGGCCGGTTGGGCCGAATCGCGGATCGATGCTTATGGTGCGCTGGCCGGCGGGCCGTTGATGGCAGCGGGGTTTCTGGCCAATCAGAACAAACCGCTGTTCAGCAGTCACGACCGCTATGGCCACCGTATCGACCTGGTGGAGTTTCACCCGGCCTATCACGAACTGATGCGCACGGCGGTCGAGCACGGTTTGACCTCGTTGCCCTGGGCGCATCTGCAGGACGGCGCCCACGTCGCCCGCGCCTCCATGACTTATTTGCACAGTCAGGCGGAAGCCGGCAGCGGCTGCCCGTTGACCATGACCTTCGCCAGTGTCCCCGCGCTGCGCCTGCAACCGGATTTGGCGGATAAATGGCTGCCGAAAGTCCTCAGCACCGAATACGACTCGCGCAACGTCGGCATGGCGCACAAGGCCGGTGTCACCATCGGCATGGCGATGACCGAGAAACAGGGCGGCACCGACGTGCGGGCCAACACCACCAAGGCGTATCCGGTGGGTGCCAGCGGTCCCGGCCAGGCTTACGAACTGGTGGGGCACAAGTGGTTCTGTTCGGCGCCGATGTGCGATGCCTTCCTGACCCTGGCACAGACCGACAAGGGACTGACCTGCTTCCTGTTGCCGCGCCATCGCCCGGACGACACGCGCAATCAGTTCTACATCCAGCGCCTGAAAAACAAACTCGGCAACTGCTCCAACGCGTCCAGCGAAGTGGAGTTTCGTGGCGCGTTGGCGTGGATGGTCGGTGAAGAGGGGCGTGGCGTTCCGACCATCATCGAAATGGTGGCGATGACCCGTTTCGATTGCATGGTCGGTTCCAGTTCCCTGATGCGCCAAGCGCTGACCCAGGCCAGCCATCACTGCGCTCACCGCTCGGTCGGCGGCAAGTTGCTCAGTGAACAATCCTTGATGCAAAACGTATTGGCGGACCTGGCGCTGGAGAGCGAAGCGGCGCTGGCGTTGAGTCTGCGCATGGGCCGGGCGCTGGACCATCTGGACGATTCGCAGGAAGCCAAATTCGCCCGACTTGTCACGGCGGTGGGCAAGTACTGGATCTGCAAACGGGCGCCGGCCATGATCAACGAAGCGGCGGAATGCATGGGCGGTGCCGGTTATGTCGAAGACAGCATCCTGCCGCGCCTCTACCGCGAGGCGCCGGTCAACTCGACGTGGGAAGGCTCCGGCAACGTGCAGTGTCTCGATGTACTGCGCGCCCTGTCGAAGGAGCCGGGCGTGCTGGATGCGTTGTTCAGCGAATTGGGCGATGGACATGGCGACAAGCGACTGGCTGCGCACATCAGCCAATTGCAGGTCGCTTTCAAGGACACCAGCGACATTCAATATCGCGCCCGGCAGTTGACCGAAGACATTGCGTTGGGGCTGCAGGCCAAGCTGTTGCTGGAAGCGGGGAATACGGCGGTCAGTGATGCTTTTATCGCCAGTCGTCTGAACGGCGGCGGTCGGGTCTATGGTGCGTTGCCGCGGGGGCTGGATGTGGAGGCCATAGTCGCCCGTTCGACGCCTCAAGGTTTCTAATTAGGTACATTCAAACACTGCATGAACCTGTGGGAGCGGGCTTGCCCGCGATGGCGGTGTATCAGTCAACAAATATGTCGATTGATACACCCTCATCGCGGGCAAGCCCGCTCCCACAGTTTTTTTGGTGTGTTCAGTATTTTGTACCTGCATGCCACTGTTCCCGTGAAGCGACGATGCAGGCAAGATGAAGGTCTGCAAGTCAGAACACAGGATGCTGATCGTGACCGAAGCTTTTATTGTCGTTCAAACCGCCGAGCAAGCCGTGGATCGGCTTGCACTCTTGCACAATCGTGCAACCACAGCGCTCAATCAGGCGCTCAAGCGTTACCTCAAGGATCGAGTTGAGCCGGACGCCGAGCAGCGTGCGTTGTTTCGTTATCCCGAATTGCGCCTGACCTACCATTGCCATGGCGAAGTCCCGCAGACCACCCGCGCCTACGCCAAGGTCCAGTTGCCGGGCACCTACAGCGTCACCGTCACCCATCCATCGGCTTTCCGTAAATACCTGCTGGAACAGCTGGTGCCGTTGATGCACGACTTCACCGTGACCGTCGAAGTCGGTGTCAGCCAGCAGAACATTCCTTATCCGTACGTGGTCGAGCAGGGCGATGAGCTGGCCGGCTCCGGCGTGACCGCTGCCGTGCTGGCGCGGGTGTTCCCAAGTACCGACCTTTCGGCGGCGACCGATGGCATCGCCGATGGCCTGTACGATTGGGAAAACACCGATCCGCTGCCGCTGGCGCTGTTTGACGCCGCGCGTGTGGATTTCTCCCTGCGCCGCTTGGTGCATTACACCGGCAGCGACTGGCGGCATGTGCAGCCGTGGATTCTGCTGACCAACTACCACCGTTACGTCGACCAGTTCATCGTCCATGGCCTGGAACAACTGCGCAGCGATCCGCGTTTCGTGCGCATGGTGTTGCCGGGCAACGTGATCATCGAAAAGAGCATGGACCACGGCGAAGCCTCGGCGATTGCCGCGGGCGTGGTCTGGCACCGCTACCAGATGCCGGCCTATCACCTGATCGCCACCGACGGCCACGGCGTGACGCTGGTGAACATCGGCGTCGGCCCGTCCAACGCCAAGAACATCACCGACCACCTGGCCGTGCTGCGTCCGCATTGCTGGCTGATGATCGGGCACTGCGGCGGCTTGCGTCAGTCCCAGACCATCGGCGATTACGTGCTCGCGCATGCTTACATGCGTCGCGACGGGATTCTTGATCGCGTGGTGCCGCCGAACATTCCGATCCCGGCCCTGGCCGAAGTGCAGATGGCCTTGCAGCAAGCGGCGGCCAACATCACCGGCGAGAAGGGCGATGAGCTGAAGAAACGCCTGCGTACCGGCACCGTGTTGACCTACGATGACCGTAACTGGGAACTGCGTTGGGCCCAGGAGCGGCCGTTGATCAACCTGTCTCGCGCCGTGGCGGTGGACATGGAAAGCGGCACGATTGCAGCGCAAGGCTATCGCTTGCGCGTGCCCTACGGCACGTTGCTCTGCGTTTCGGACAAGCCGCTGCACAGCGAGATCAAGTTGCCGGGTTCGGCCAACGCGTTTTATGAGCGTGCGGTCAGCCAGCACTTGAAGATCGGTATCGAGGCGGTGGATCTGCTGCGTACCGAGCTCAACTCTCTGCACTCGCGCAAACTGCGCAGCTTCGACGAGCCGCCGTTCCGCTAACGGTTGTCATGGTCATTTGGCGGTCGGGGCACTAGCATTAGCAGCCCTGATCGCTAGATGTTCTCTCTGCCATGTCCCGTCCCCAACGTCCCGTTTCCCGCCGCCCTGGCGCGAAGCCAACCCCTTCAGCCCCGCGTCGTGTCGCCAAGGCACCACCGGCGGAGCCGAAACTGATCCTGTTCAACAAGCCGTTCGACGTGCTGACGCAATTCAGCGACGGCGAAGGGCGCGCGACGCTCAAGGATTACATCGAGATTCCCGGGATCTACCCGGCAGGACGACTGGACCGCGACAGCGAAGGCTTGCTGCTGCTGACCAACGACGGCCAGCTTCAGGCACGCATCGCCGACCCGAAACATAAACTGGCCAAGACTTATTGGGTGCAGGTAGAAGGCGAACCGAGCGCCGAGCAATTGCAGCGTTTGCGCGATGGCGTGGAGTTGAACGACGGCATGACCTTGCCCGCCGAGGCGCGGCAACTGGATGAGCCGGAGCTGTGGCCACGCAACCCGCCGGTACGCTTTCGCAAAAGCGTGCCGACCAGTTGGCTGGAGTTGGTGATTCGCGAGGGCCGTAATCGGCAGGTGCGGCGCATGACGGCGGCGGTCGGGCTGCCGACATTGCGGCTGGTACGGGTCAGGATCGGCGACTGGACAATCGAAGGGCTCGATCAGGGCCAGTGGAAAGAAGTGCCGGCGCGCTTATAAAGTGCCGGACTCGATCAGGCCGATCACCACGCTCTTGATCACGAATGCGGCCACGCCGAGGCCCAGCACGAAGAACAGAATGAACGAGCCAAAGCGCCCGGCCTTGGACTTCTTCGCCAGATCCCAGACGATGAAACCCATGAAAATGATCAGGATGCTGACCAGTCCGGTCATCATCCACTCTTCGAAAACTGCAGGATCCATTGAACATCTCCAGCGCGGACGAGGCTAAAAGGGCGCGGGGAGTATACGCCTCGCAGGTTGCGCGAAGTATTGACCTGCGGCAGTGTGTCGCAGCTGTGGCGAGGGAGCTTGCTCCCGCCGGGGCGCGGAGCGGCCCTGAAATCTGCAATCGAGTTATCTCAGGCACACCGCATGTATCGGGCCTGCGACTGCTTCGCAGCCGAGCGGGAGCAAGCTCCCTCGCCACAGTCAGCCCCACACCCTCTATCAGCTGCGCAAATGAGTTAAAGGCAGTTCAGTACTGTTCAGAACCTGGTTCAACACAAAACTCGAACGCACGCTGGTCACGCCTTCAATCCGTGTCAGATGCCCCAGCAGCAATTTCTGATAGTGATCCATGTCCGGCACCACCACCTTGAGCTGGTAGTCGGCATCCATCCCGGTCACCAGGCTGCATTCCAACACCTGCGGCAACGTGCGAATCGCCGCTTCGAAATTCTCGAATCGCTCCGGGGTGTGTCGATCCATGCCGATCAGCACGTAAGCGGTCAGGCTCAGGCCGAGCATCTTGCGGTCGAGCAGGGCGACCTGGCGGGAGATGTAGCCGTCGTCTTCCAGTTGTTTGACTCGACGTGAGCAGGGCGAAGGGGACAGGCCGATGCGTTCGGCCAGCTCCTGGTTGGAGATGCGCGCATCGCGCTGCAATTCAGCCAAAATGCTCAGGTCGTAACGGTCGAGTTTGCTCATCAAACGGTCCCTTGTCGTAACTATTGCGACAGATTATCTATCCAGGGTTAAAAATTGCGCAAGTGATGTTTATTTCAGCAATCTTCGCAATCCTCTGCCAGCGCCTCGAGCTTATTCTTATCACCAGAATCACTGCTCGGACAAACAGTCCAGTGCGACTCGCCCAATCAGGCCAGTCGCGGCCACCACCCCCACCGGGGATGCGCAGGCCCCCGAGCTACACACTGTCCAGAAGACGGCGTGAGGTGAGCCGACGTCAAAAGCGTCGAGCACGGACGAAGTTCTCAAGGGGAGGCCGACGGGTCTCCCCTTTTCTTTGCCTGGAATTTGACCTCCGGCCTCAATAAATAAGTTTCGCGACTGATAACCTGTTGCAGAACCGGCCTGTGCTTTCCAAGTCTTACCTACAGGCCCTAACCCTCAGTGAGGAAAAGCATGAAGTCGCGCATCTGGCGTTTGGCCGGTGTTGGTTTGCTGTGTGTCAGTGTCACTGCGCAATCGTTCGCCGATGAGCCGCAGAACCGGGGTCCCGACGGCGGGCAGCACGGGGAGGGCGGCCATCAGGGCAACAATAATCAAGGCCATGGCGGCAACAATCAGCCGCACCAGCAGAATGGCCAGCAACAGAATCAGCCGCACCAGCAGAACAACGACGTCATTCGTGGCGACAACAGTCGCCAGTTCGAGCACAACGGCCAGAATCAGAACAATGGCCAGCACCCGCCTCGTCAACAGCCAGACTTCAACAGCCCGGTTCGGTCGCCACCGCCACCCCCACAACTGCCAGCCAATGACTTACCGATCCAGCCGCGGCCCGATGCCGTGCGCCAGACCCAGCCGCCGCAGCGTGGTTACTATCAGGACGTGCCCCGTCGTAACGATAACAACCAGCACTGGAACGGCTACATCGGCGCGCCGTCGAGTAACAATCAATGGCAAGGCCGCCCAAGCGGGCATGGCAATGGTTGGGGCCCAGGCCCGCAATATCGCCCGGGGCACGTGATCGATCGCTTCCCGGACCGCGAATACCGCGTGCCTTACCGTGGCATGGACTATTTCTATTCCGGCGGTTACTGGTATCGCCCGCTGGGGCCACGCTATGTGGTGGTCGAACCACCGCGCGGAATTCGCGTTCGCTACTTGCCGGATTACGCCGAACAAGTCTTGATCGGCGGGTCGGTGTTGTTCCTGGCGGCGGGTTCGTATTACGCCTACCAAGAGAGCACCCAGGATTACGTCGTGGTCGAGCCGCCGGTGGGCAACCTGCAAGCGCAACAGCCGCCGCAAGCTGCCAGCAACGGTTATGACGTGGAAGCGTATCCGGCCAACGGTCAGTCTCAGGAACAGGTCAATCAGGACGGTTTCGAGTGCTATCAATACGCGGTGCAACAGAGTGGTTTCGACCCGCGAACCGCGACCTATCAGCCGGACCCTTCGGTGGTGCAGAACTATCGCCAGGCCCAGGGCAACTGCCTGAGCAGTCGCGGCTATCAGGTAAGTTTCTGAGCCTTGGCGGCTTTCACCACTTCCTGCGGGTCGGCGTGCACCAGCACTTCGGCTCGCGGATAAGCGGCATGGATCGCATCGGCGGCTTGATCGCTGATGCCGTGGGCGACTGACAAGGTCAATTCCCCCGGCAGTTCCAGGTGCAACTGCACAAACCACTGATTGCCGGAAATCCGCGTACGCAAATCATGCGCACCCAAGACACCCGGCACACTGCACGCCAGTTCCAGCATGTGCTGGCTGACGTCCGGCGGCAGCTCTTCATCCATCAACACCGCAAAGCTTTCCCGGGCGATTGTGATTGCGCTCCAGAGGATGTACGCGGCAATGCCCAAGCCGAACCAGGCGTCGACCTGATGCCAGCCGAATCCGGCCAATACCAGCGCCACCAGAATACTGCCGTTAAGCAGCATGTCCGAGCGGTAATGCAGGGAGTCGGCGCGCACCGCGTTGGAGCCAGTGGCCTTGACCACCCGATGTTGCAACATCAGCAGTGCCAAAGTCAGGCCCAGGGAAAACACGATCACCCCGATGCTGATCCACGGCGCGCCCACCGGTTCCGGATGCTTGAGTCGGTCGAAGGCCTGCAACGCAATCAGCACCGCACTGCCACCAATGAACAACGCCTGCGCCATGCCAGCCAGCGATTCGGCCTTGCCATGCCCGTAGCGATGATCGTCATCGGCCGGGCGCAGGGCGTAGTGCACCGCCAGCAGGTTGAGCAGCGCTGTGACGCCGTCGAGTGTCGAGTCGGTCAACCCGGCGAGCATGCTCACCGAACCGCTCAGCCACCAGGCGATGGCTTTGGCGATGATCAGCGCGCAGGCCACCGCCACCGAGGCACGGGTCGCCAGCCGCAGCAGGCGGGCGTGTTCAACGCTTGAGATCATGGGTGCGGATGTTCCTTGTCGTGCCCCGATTACGCGGCGGGTTGCAGGCCGAACATGGCCAGTTGCTGGGTGCTGCCCTTGTGCTGGATCAGACGCGGATCGTCCAGCGGCAGGCTGCGACCCAACTCACGCTCCAGAATAGTCTGCAGCTTGAGATTATCGACCTTGCCGTCGGCGCCGATGGCGTCCTTGAGTTTTTCCGGGTCGACTTGCGCAGTCTTGCCCGGTTCGAAATAAATTGCGCCAGTGGCGAAGTCCACGGCGAACGCGATCAGGCCGGGAATGATGTAGAACAGCAGGCCCACGGCGTCGAGCACGGCAATGGCCGGGTCGATCTTGCCATCGATCTGGCCACGACGATCCGGGTAGAAAATCGAACCGCACGCGGTGACCTGGGTCAGCAGGGTCGCGACCAGAACACCGCCGATCAGGCGAAAGGGAACACGCATATGAAATCTCCTGAGTAGAACGCTAAGAGCGTTACTGGTTTGAGCTCAGACTACGCCAAACAGTTCGCCGTTATACTCGCCCCTCTGTTTGGGAGCCAGCATGATTTCTTTGCCGATTGATGAAGTTTTACCCGCCCTGCGTGAAGCCCTCGCTACACGCCATGAAGCTGTGCTCAAGTAATATCAAGCAAAGCATTTAGGCTCGTAACGCGATTATTGCACGGTAACATCGTCGCTGTTACTGTGCGTAAATCGTGTTACTTGGTGCTGAGATGAAAACCAGTCGGCAAGAAATTCAGAATTACTTCGAGCAGATTTTCGGGGCGAAGCCCGAGATCAAACGTTGGGCGAAATCCAAGGGTTTGCCTTTCTATCTCCTGGATGAATACACCTTCGACGTCGTGATGTTGCATGGCTGCCAATGCCTGCTGCTACTTGCTCACGAACCCTTCGAAAATGCAGCGAAGATTCGCAAGCACATCGACGTACTGAAAAAGACGGTCGATTACCCGATTCTCTATGCGACCGGCGCACTCCAGTCATTTGAGCGTAAACGTCTCATCGAGTCCGCGATTCAGTTTGTTGTTCCTGGCAACCAGCTGTTCGCGCCACAACTTGGACTCGATCTGCGTGAGTTCTACCGCAGCAGGCAGATAGAAAAAGAAGCCTTGAGTCCGGCCAGCCAGGCCGTGCTGATCGCAACCCTCAATCGAGGATGGGAGGAGAATCAAACCTTTCGGGGTACGGACCTCGCTGACGCAGACCTCTACTCAAAAATGACGATATCCAGGGCGATGAAAGAGCTTTATTCGTTCGGATTGATAGAGCCAGCATCCAGTGGGAAATCATCGCGTTGGCATTTCGTGGCAGACCCAAAAGCGATATGGGAAAAATCCCTTCCTATTCTGCAAAGTCCGGTGAAACGGGTTGTGTACGCAGACTGGCATCCATCGGTGCAACGAGCTGCCGGGTTGTCAGCGCTCAGCAGGGCGTCCTTGCTGGGCGAGCCATCGATACCCGTTATTGCCTTCACCAAAGAAAGTTGGGATTCGGAAGTCGCTCGCTCAGGTCGTGCGGAAATTGACCCCATCGACGACCCTGTTGTCGAGGTCGAGATCTGGAGCTATTCCCCTGATCACGTGTCAGGTCGAACCCGGATTCCATTGCCGCCAGAAAGCGTTGATCCCCTGTCTCTCTATCTGAGCCTGAGGGACAACGTCGACGACAGAGTTCAGTTGAGCCTTGATGAAATGATGGAGAAGATTGAATGGTGAAGGGATTGGATACTTTCCGCGAAGCTTTTGCCGGTCACGCGGAGCGTTATGTGCTCATCGGTGGTGTTGCAGCCAGCCTGGCCCTTGAAGAGGCGGGCATTGAGTTCCGTTCCACGCGAGACCTGGACATTGTGCTTTTGTCTCGTCTTCTGTCGGCTGATTCAGATATCAGTCTTCCGGAGGACATCGCGACTGACTTGCGCAAATTTCTCGCCGTTATGCCCTCTCTGGACGTCGACATGAAAGCCTTGGGGCTCCGTGGCGTCACTATCGCTGAAGTCGCAGAGCGCATACGTTCAGCATTCAAGGTATAGGGCTTGTTCGCCGTATACTCGCGCCCTCTGTTTGGGAGCCAGCATGATTTCTTTGCCGATTGATGAAGTTTTACCCGCCCTGCGTGAAGCACTCGCTACGCGCCATGAAGCCGTGCTCGAAGCACCGCCTGGCGCCGGTAAGACCACCCGCGTGCCGTTGGCCTTGCTCAATGAGACTTGGCTGGCCGGGCAAACCATTCTGATGCTCGAACCGCGCCGTTTGGCGGCGCGGGCGGCGGCGGAGCGGTTAGCCAGTGAGCTGGGTGAGAAGGTTGGCGAGACTGTGGGGTATCGCATTCGGCTCGACAGCAAGGTGGGTCCCAAGACGCGAATTGAAGTGGTCACCGAAGGCATTCTCACCCGGCGCTTGCAAGATGACCCGGCGCTGGAAGGCGTGGGGTTGCTGATCTTCGATGAATTTCACGAACGCAGTCTCGACGCCGATCTGGCGTTGGCCCTGAGCCTGAACGGTCGGGAACTGTTCCGTGACGACCAGCCGCTGAAAATCCTCTTGATGTCGGCAACGCTCGAAGGCGAACGCTTGGCCGGGCTGCTCGACGACGCGCCGATTTTGCGTAGCGAAGGGCGCATGTACCCGGTGGCGATGCGCTGGGGCCGACCGTTTCAGGCCGGTGAATTCATCGAGCCGCGACTGGTGCAGACCATTCTCGAAGCCTTGAACGACGAAACCGGCAGCGTGCTGGTGTTCCTGCCGGGGCAGGCGGAAATACGGCGCGTGCATCAGCAATTGGCCGATGCGCTGGGCGATAACCCTCAGGTTTTACTCTGCCCGTTGCACGGCGAACTGGACCTCGCCGCGCAACGTGCGGCGATTGATCCGGCGCCACCGGGCAAGCGCAAAGTGGTGCTGGCCACCAACATCGCCGAGACCAGCCTGACCATCGATGGCGTGCGCGTGGTGATCGACGCCGGGCTGGCGCGGGTGCCGCGATTCGATCCCGGCAGCGGCATGACCCGCCTCGACACCCAGCGCATTTCCAAGGCCAGCGCCACGCAACGCGCGGGTCGGGCCGGGCGACTGGAGCCGGGTGTGTGTTATCGCTTGTGGTCGCAGGATCAGCACGAGCAACTGGCGGCCTACGGCAGTGCGGAAATTCTTTCGGCGGATCTGGCCGGATTGGCCTTGCAACTCGGTCGTTGGGGCGTGACGCCCGGGCAATTGGTGTGGCTCGATGTGCCACCCGCTGCCGCGTATGCACAGGCGCAGGACTTGCTGGATCGACTGGGTGCTCTGGAGGGCGAAGCGCTGACCCGTCACGGTCAGGCCATGGCCGAATTGCCGGCGCATCCGCGCATCGGCCATTTGTTGTTGCGCGGTCAGGCGCTGGGGTTGGCGGACATGGCTTGCGATGTCGCGGCGTTGCTGGGCGAGCGCGATATCTTGCGCGGCGCTGGCGCGGATTTGCACAGTCGGCTGGTGCTGTTGTCCGGTGAAGAACGCGCCGCTCGCGGTGCTCAGGGCGGGGTGCAGCGAGCGCGGCAACTGGCGCGGCAATATCGCGGTTATCTGCGTGGCAAGGCGTCGGAACCGGTCAGCGATCCGGACCATCCGCGTTGGCTCGGGGCGCTGCTGGCGCTGGCCTATCCCGACCGCGTTGCCCAGCAACGGCGGGCCGGTGGTGCCGAGTATCGTTTGGCCAACGGTCGCGCGGCGTTGTTCGCTGAAGCAGACAGTTTGATGAAGCAAGCGTGGCTGGTGATTGCCGATCTGGGCAGTCGTCAGGGGCAGCGTGAAGAGCGGATTTACCTGGCGGCGGATTTCGATCCGGCGCTGTTCGATTCGGTGCTGGCCGAACAGGTGCGCGTTGTCGACCAACTGGATTGGGACGAGCGCGAAGGCGTGTTGCGCGCCGAGCGCCAGCGCAAGGTTGGTGAGCTGATCCTCAGCCGCGAACCGCTGACCGGGCTCGATGAAACTGCACGCAGTCAGGCGCTGGTCAATTTGGTGCGACGCAAAGGTCTGGAGCTGTTGCCGTGGACACCGGACCTGCGCCAATGGCAGGCGCGGGTGGCGTTGTTGCGTCAGCTGGATATGGCCGGCAAGGGCGAAAGCGAATGGCCGGACGTCAGCGACGCTGCGCTGCTCAAAAACCTCGAACACTGGCTGATGCCGTATCTGGGCAAAGTTTCGCGGCTCAGTCATTTCGCCAATCTCGACCTGTCGAGCATCGTCCACAACCTGCTGCCGTGGCCGCTGCCGCAGCGGCTCGATGAGCAGGCGCCGCATCATTTGAGCGTGCCGTCGGGCTCGTCGATTCGCCTGGATTACAGCGAGCAGCCGCCGATCCTCGCGGTGCGTTTGCAGGAGTTGTTCGGCCTGGCCGAAACCCCGCGCATCGCCGGTGGCCGGCAAGTGGTCAAGCTGCACCTGCTGTCCCCGGCGCGGCGACCGGTGCAGGTGACGCAGGATCTGGCGAACTTCTGGCGCAGTACCTACGCCGAGGTGAA
Organism: Pseudomonas fluorescens; assembly: GCF_000802965.1. Classification (GTDB taxonomy): domain Bacteria; phylum Pseudomonadota; class Gammaproteobacteria; order Pseudomonadales; family Pseudomonadaceae; genus Aquipseudomonas; species Aquipseudomonas fluorescens_A. The sequence continues at coordinate 75,655 of NZ_JSAK01000013.1, forward strand.
GAAGGATTTAAAGGGGCGGTATCCGAAACACTATTGGCCGGATGATCCGTTGGTGGCCGAAGCCACGGCACGCATCAAACCGCGCAAATAATCCCACGTCCCCTGTAGGAGCTAGCCTGCTCGCGATGGTCGTGAACGATAACGCGTAAATCCAGATGCTCAGCGGCGTCCTTGAGCCTTTCGCGAGCAGGCTCGCTCCTACAGGTTTACCGGCGCAGGGCTCGTGTTTAAAGGCGTTTAAGGATACTTCCTGCAAGCTACAAGACCTTGCGCCGTTGCCTACGGGTACGCCAGAATCCGCCGGCTTGTGCGCTTTGGAGGCCATCGGTAACTTGATTCGTGTCACTGCTCATCAGTGACCGGGTTTAGTCGCCCGGCTATCCATTCACGGTTGCATAAGTGTCATCCAGTCAGGTGTTCACCTGTACTTGATGGTGGCTGTGCGCATGGCGCCCTCGGGCGCGCCGGGTTTGGGTGGTTTACCGGTCGACTAACTTGCGCACAGCCGCCTCCCTTTCGTTTAGTCGCGAGATGGTCACGGCCTCACTTGAGGTTAATTGCCCATGTTCAAACCTACACCGAACCCGCCAGACACCGATCCGGCATCCCCATACGACCCCGATTCCAAAAAACTCAACGAGGCCGCCGAACGCGCCCTCAACTTCCACTTCCCCTCGACCGCCGACATCAAAGCTACACCGCGTACCGTCAGCACCCTGTTCACCGTCGACCCAGAAGCCACGACCGAAACCCTTATGGTGTATCTGGTCGAAACGCTGGCCTCGGTGGATGTGATGGTCCATCAATTGGTCGATCACCTGGACGGTGGTTCACGCAATGCCCTGCTAGGGATTTCCAACAGCGTGATGCTGGCGGAGATCACGGCCAATCGCGTGCTGGATCAGATTGATCCGCCTGAATAACACGACAGGCCTGACCAGTTTTTTCCTTCCCCAAAGCCACAAAAAACCTGCTTTCTCCCATTCCAGTGCATGCACAGAATGCAGTTGCGCGTGCATTGGAATTTTAAGGAGTGAGTCATGACGTTCTCGATTATCGGACGCTGCCCTGAAACCGGGCAGCTCGGTATTGCCATCAGCTCTTCAAGCATTGCGGTTGGCGCTCGCTGCCCATGGGCGCGGGCGGGTGTCGGTGCGGTGTCTACGCAGAACATTACGCTGCCGGCGCTGGGGCCGCAGATCCTGGACTTGCTGGAGCATCAGCATCTGGAACCTGAAGCGGCGCTGGACAGGGCGCTGACGTCCAACGGCTGGAGTCAGTACCGGCAAGTGACGGTGATCGATGCGTCGGGCCGGATTGCGCTGTTCAGCGGCAAGGAGTCGCTGGGTGTGCACAACGCGGTGAAAGGCGAGCAGTGTGTCGCGGCGGGTAACCTGCTCAGCGATGTGCGGGTCATCGAGGCCATGGTCGTGGCGTTCGAGGCCGAGCCGGGTCAGTTGGCGGACCGTTTACTGGCGGCCATGCACGCGGCGATGGCGGCCGGTGGCGAGGCAGGGCCGGTTCATTCCGCCGCGCTGAAAGTGGTGGGTGACCATACGTGGCCGATCATCGACTTGCGGGTTGACTGGGCCGAGGAAGATCCCATCGGACAGCTTGACGGCCTCTGGCAAGCCTATCAGCCACAAATGCAGGACTACCTGACGCGCGCACTCAACCCGACGACGGCGCCGAGCTACGGAGTGCCGGGCGATGAGTGAGGCGTCCAGCCGCGACCTGCTGGAACGCCTGATCGGTTTCGCCACCGTCAGCCGCGATTCCAACCTGGAATTGATTCGTTTCATCGAGGCGTATCTGGCCGGGCATGGCGTTCAGAGCGAGCTCTTTTTCAACGAAGAAGGGACCAAGGCCAATCTGTTCGCGACTATCGGCCCGCTCATTTCCGGTGGCGTGGTGCTCTCCGGTCACACCGATGTGGTGCCGGTTGACGGGCAGGCCTGGACGGTCGATCCGTTCCGGCTGACGGAAAAGGATGGACGCCTGTACGGTCGCGGCACGGCGGACATGAAAGGGTTTATTGCCTCGGTGCTCGCGGCGGTGCCGAGCTTTGTGCAGCGTCCGCTTCTGCGGCCGGTGCACCTGGCGTTTTCCTACGATGAAGAAGTCGGTTGCCTGGGTGTCAGGCCGATGCTCGCCGAGCTGGAGAAGCGTCCGTTCAAGCCCCGACTGTGCCTGATCGGCGAGCCGACGGAGCTGAAACCTGTGCTGGGTCACAAGGGCAAGTTGGCGATGCGCTGCGAGGTGCGCGGTGCCGCGTGCCATTCGGCGTATGCGCCGTACGGGGTGAACGCGATTGAATATGCCGCGCAGTTGATTGGCCAGTTGGGCGTTATCGGTGCCGGGCTCGCGCATCCTGATCAGCATGACGAACGATTTGATCCACCGTTTTCGACGGTGCAAACGGGTGTGATCAAAGGTGGCCGGGCGTTGAATATTGTTCCTGCTGAATGCGAGTTCGATTTTGAAGTCAGGGCGCTGCCGGACTTTGATGCTCAAGTCGTTGCGGACCAGCTCCAAACCTACGCCAAGGAACATGTACTGCCGAAGATGCGCGCGGTGCAGGCGGACACGGATATTCGATTGCGGCCACTGAGCGCTTACCCCGGGCTGGCGACGCCGCCGGAGAGTGAGGCGGCGCGGCTGCTGGCGCTGTTGAGCAATTCATCAGAGTTTGGAACGGTCGCGTTTGGCACTGAGGGCGGGTTGTTTGATCAGGCCGGGATTCCCACGGTGGTGTGTGGGCCGGGGAGCATGGATCAGGGGCATAAGCCCGATGAGTTTATTGCGCTGGAGCAGTTGAGCGGTTGTGATGCGATGCTGGTGCGATTGGCTGACTACCTGTGTGGCGACATCTAACTGTAGGAGCGAGCTTGCTCGCGATGGGCTCAAGAGCGCCGCGTTTAGCCAGTAAACACGCGTTATCGTTAACGACCATCGCGAGCAGGCTCGCTCCTACAGGGGTTCTGCTACTTTCTGGGTCAGTTGCTCACGGCAGAAATCCACGAACAACTGCGCAGGCTTGGTCAGTTGACTGCGTTTGAGGTGGGCGGATGCCAGGCCGGACATTGTCACCGGTTCTTTGATGTTCACCGAGATCACCTTCTTGCCATCGTAGGTGCATTCCGAGTGCGGGCGGGTGACCAGGATCGAGAAGCCGAAACCCTGGCCGACCATGCCGCGCACCATCTCGATCGAAGGTGAGCTGAACACGATGTTGGGCGTCAGATCCAGTTCGTGGAACAGGCTCACGAAATAAGTCCGGCTCGGCTGCACATCGAGCAGAATCATCGGCTCGCTGCACAGGTCCCGCAGCGATACTTCTTTCTGGTCGGCAAAGCGGTGGCCTTCAGGCAGCAGGATGTAAGGCTTTTGCGGTGGCATCAGCGGCGTGGTCTGGATGGTGCCGTCCAGCCCGTGATCGTAGAGGAAGGCCACGTCGAAAGTGCCTGCGGTCAGGCCTTGCACCAGCTCTTGTTGTTCGCCATCGCGAATGCGGATGTCCACGCCCGGGTACAGCTTGCGAAAACCGGCGATCAGTTGTGGCAAATACAACGGCGCGACGGTCTCGAAGCAGCCGATGTCGATTTGTCCGGACACCGTGTCGTTATCCGCCAGCGCATTCTGTTCAAACTCCCGGGCCATCCGCAGCAGTTCCTGCGCCTTGTGGTAGAAGCGCGTGCCGGTGGGCGTCAGGGAAACGCCCTGGGCGTGGTGGCGGATGAACAGTTGGACGTTGAATGACTCTTCCAGACTCTTGATCGCCGTGGAAACGGAAGGCTGCGCGATGTACAGCTGTCGCGAGGCTTCGGCGACGCTGCCGGCTTCTACCGTTGTGACGAAATACTTGAGTTGCCGCAATGTATAGGAAGCCACACGCACCTCGTTTTGCACTGTTTTGCGCTGAAAGACCGGATGGCCGTCGCACAGATTGTTGACTGAACCTTACCCTATGCGGGTTCTGGACTGGGGCAGCGCTTACCCAGTTTTTTCTTATACCCCGAGCACATTTTTAATAATTTTCCTCTGCGTACGGTTGCCGCACTATCTCTCCAACCTCTGATAACAACCCCGACCACCCAGGCGGTCGTAAAGGGAGCGTAGCGTGTTCGACCTCGACTATTGGCAGCAACGAGCTGCCCGGCAAACCTTCTCTGATAAAGCCTTGATCGATGGCCGGCAGGTCGCTGCCGCTTCAGGCGCGACCTTCGATTCGATCAACCCGGCGACCCATCAGTTGCTTGCCCGTGTCGCCGCGTGTGGCGAAGTGGAAGTGGAACTGGCCGTGCGCAGTGCGCGTCGCGCTTTCAACGAAGGCCCGTGGGCACGGATGGCACCGGTCGAGCGCAAGCGGGTGATGCTGCGTCTGTCCGAGCTGGTGCTGGCTCACCGCGAAGAGCTCGCGCTGCTGGATTCGCTGAACATGGGTAAGCCAGTGATGGACGCCTACAACATCGACGTCCCCGGTGCCGCCCATGTGTTCGCCTGGTACGGCGAGTCGCTGGACAAGCTGTACGACCAGGTCGCCCCGACCGCGTCATCGGCACTGGCGACCATCACCCGTGAAGCGCTGGGCGTTGTTGCGGCCGTCGTGCCGTGGAACTTCCCGCTCGACATGGCTGCCTGGAAACTTGCCCCGGCGCTGGCGGCCGGCAACAGCGTGGTGCTCAAGCCTGCCGAGCAATCACCGTTCTCGGCGCTGCGTCTGGCCGAACTGGCGCTGGAAGCCGGTTTGCCGCCGGGCGTGCTGAACGTGCTGCCGGGGCTGGGCGAATCCGCCGGCAAGGCGCTGGGCTTGCATCCTGACGTCGACTGCCTGGTGTTCACCGGGTCGACTCAGGTGGGCAAATACTTCATGCAGTACGCCGCGCAATCGAACCTCAAACAGGTGTGGCTGGAGTGTGGCGGCAAGAGCCCGAGCCTGGTGTTCGATGATTGCCGTGATCTTGATCTGGCGGCGGAGAAAGCGGCGTTCGGCATCTTCTTCAATCAGGGCGAGGTGTGCTCGGCCAACTCGCGGCTGTATGTGCAGAACTCGGTCAAAGATGAGTTTATCGAGCGTCTGTTGGAGAAAGCCAAAGCCTGGATGCCCGGCGATCCACTTAACCCTGCAAGCCCGGCTGGCGCGATCGTCGATTCGACCCAGGCGTCGTGCGTGATGAGTGCGATCGAACGCGCCCACGAAGACGGCGCCCGACTGCTTACCGGTGGCCGTCGCTTGAGCTTCAACGGCTCCGACAACTTTATCGAGCCGACCATTTTTGCCGACGTTGATCATGACTCGCACCTGTCCCGTGAAGAAGTGTTCGGGCCGGTGCTGGCGATTTCCACCTTCGACAGCGAAGAACAAGCGGTGCGCCTGGCCAACGACAGCATCTATGGCCTGGCCGCTTCGGTGTGGAGCGACGATCTGAATCGCGCACACCGAGTGGCGCGTGCACTGAAGGCCGGCACGGTTTCGGTGAATACCGTGGACGCCCTCGATGTCAGCGTGCCGTTCGGTGGTGGCAAGCAATCGGGTTTCGGCCGGGACCTGTCGTTGCACTCGTTTGATAAATACACCCAGTTGAAAACCACCTGGTTTCAATTGCGTTGAGTGTTTCCTGAGTGAATAGCCGCACGTTATTTGCGTGCGGTTAAAGAATAAAAAGATGTTCTCGCGCGGCTTGTAGTGCGCGTACTTGCGGCCGCGTGGTCGTGACTGCCTCAGTAACTAATCACAATTAAAAAGTGAGGGAGCTTCCATGTTCAAATATTCAACTTCGAGTGTTACAGCAGCGGCTGGTTTAACTGCGCTACTGGTCGGTACGGTGCCGGTTATTGCACAGGCCGAAAGTCTCACGGTTATTTCGTTCGGTGGTGCGACCAAGGCGGCGCAGGAGGGGGCTTACTTCAAACCCTTCGAACAAAGTGGTGCTGGCAAAGTGGTGGTCGGCGAGTACAGCGGAGAACTGTCCAAAGTCAAAGCCATGGTCGATGTCGGCCAGGTCAGCTGGGACGTGGTCGAAGTGGAAAGCCCTGAGCTGCTGCGTGGCTGTGAAGAGGGATTGTTTGAGCGGCTGGACCCGGCGCTGATCGGCGATTCAAAAAACTATTTGCCGGGCGCGGTCAGCGAGTGCGGCGTGGCCAGTTACGTGTGGTCGATGGTGCTCGCCTACAACTCGAACAAGGTCAGCGCAGCGCCCACGTCCTGGGCGGACATGTGGAACCTGCAGCAATTCCCCGGCAAGCGCGGCCTGCGCAAAGGCGCCAAATACACGCTGGAAGTGGCGCTGCTCGCCGACGGGGTCAAACAGGATGACCTGTACAAAGTGCTGGGCACCAAGGAAGGCGTGGACCGGGCGTTTCACAAGCTCGACCAGATCAAGCCATCGATCCAGTGGTGGGAAGCCGGCGCCCAGCCGCCGCAATGGCTCGCGGCCGGTGACGTCGTGATGTCGGCCGCCTACAACGGCCGGATTGCCGTGGCGCAAAAGGAAGGTTCGAAACTGGCCATCTCTTGGAACGGTCACCTCTACGATCCTGATCACTGGGCCATCGTGCGCGGCAGTCCGAACAAGGCGCTGGCCGAGCGTTTCATCGTGTTTGCCAGCCAGGCGAGCGGCCAGAAATCTTTCTCCACGCAGATTCCTTACGGTCCGATCCGCAAGGACGTGCTGGCGCAACTACCGGCCGACACGCTCGCCCAACTGCCCACGGCTCAAGCCAATTTGTCTGAAGGCCAACTGGTGGATGCCACGTTCTGGGTCGATCACGGCGAAGAGTTGGAGGAACGTTTCAACGCCTGGGCGGCCCGCTAAGCCGCTGCTCTCATCAATCGCCACTCAAGGATGAGTCGCGATGTTTATCCCTGCCTTCCACGCGAAGGCGATCAACAACAAGAAAACACGGGGAGTTTGTCATGAGTTCAAGTACAACCGCGTCCATCCAGGCGCCGTCCGGTGGTTTGCGCCGGGTCCTGGGGCTGGGCTCGTTGCTGGCCGTTGCGGTGGGCGTCGTGGTGTCGCAAGGCGTGATGGTGCTGATGCTGCAAGGCGCGGGCATCGCCGGTTTCGGTTTTATCATTCCGCTGGCCATCGCCTATGTGTTGGCGATCACTTATGCCTGGTCGTTTTCCGAGCTGGCCTTGATGATCCCGCGGGCGGGCAGCCTCAGCAGTTACACCGAAGTGGCGATCGGGCATTTCCCGGCGATTCTCGCGACCTTCTCGGGCTACATGGTGGTGGCGATGTTTGCGCTGTCCGCCGAACTGCTGTTGCTGGATCTGGTGATCAGCAAGGTCTATCCCGATGTCATTCCGCACATGGTGGTGGCCTACGGCTTGCTGGGGTTGTTCACCGTTTTGAACCTGTTCGGCATTGATGTCTTCGCCAAACTGCAGAATGTGCTGGCGCTGGTGATGGTGGTGATACTCGTCGCCATGGGCCTGGCGTCACTGAGTAACGGCCAGGCGAGTTTGCAACTGCCGCTGGATCAGGGCTGGAACCCGCTGGAGTTCGGCGCAATCACCTTGGCGGCCATGGCTGTCTGGGGTTTTGTCGGGGCGGAATTCGTCTGCCCGCTGGTGGAAGAAACCCGCAATCCGGAGCGCAATATTCCACGCTCGATGACCATTGGCTTGACGGTGATTTTCGGCGTGATTGCCTTGTATTGCTTCGGCGCTTTGCTGTGCATCCCGCGTGAGCAATTGGCCAGTGATGCCTTGCCTCATTACCTGCTGGCCACCACGGTTTTCGGTGAGGCCGGCAAGTTGTTCCTGGTGGTAGCGGCCATTACCGCGACTTGCAGCACCGTGAATTCGTCCTTGGCGGCCTTGCCGCGCATGCTCTACGGCATGGCGCAAAATGGTCAGGCATTTCCGCAATTCAAGAAGCTTACGGCGCGTGGTCGTACGCCGTGGGTGGCGGTGTTGTTCGTTGCAGCGATCACCGGCCTGCCGATCCTCATTCTGGGGCACGACGCTGCCGCGATCAGCTTGCTGCTGTTAGCCGCCGCGCTCGCCTGGTTACTGGCCTACATCATCGTGCACATCGATGTAATCGCCTTGCGCCGGCGCTATCCCCATCTGGCCCGTCCATTCCGCTCACCGTTTTATCCATGGCCACAGGTCGTCGGCATTCTGGGCATGCTGTTTGCGATCTACCACGTGTCGCCAACGCCAGAGATGACCGCCAGCATTTTCGGTTGCGCCGGTGTGGTGCTGGGCGTGATATCGGTGATTGCCGTGGTGTGGGTCAAGTTCGTGATGCGCAAACCACTGTTCACGCCAGAGCCACTCATTCAAAACCAATCCCAGGGCAACGACGTGCCGAAGATGACACCGATCGCCACGGTGTCCGGGAACTGAACCTTTATTCAATTCAGGAGAATAAGAGATGACAACTGACTACAAACCCCAGCGCGAAACCAAGGACTATCAAGCGGCCGACGCCGCCCACCACATTCACGCATTCCTCGATCAGAAGGCGTTGAACGAAGAGGGGCCGCGCGTGATCGTCGGTGGCGACCGTCTGCATCTGTGGGACAACGACGGCAATCGTTACCTCGATGGCATGTCCGGTTTGTGGTGCACCAACCTCGGTTATGGGCGCAAGGATCTCGCCGCAGCGGCGACCCGTCAGCTGGAACAGTTGCCGTACTACAACATGTTCTTCCACACCACTCACCCGGCCGTGGTCGAGCTTTCCGAACTGCTGTTCAGCTTGCTGCCCAAGCACTACAGCCACGCGATCTACACCAACTCCGGCTCCGAGGCCAACGAGGTGCTGATCCGCACTGTGCGCCGTTACTGGCAGGTGCTCGGCAAGCCGCAGAAGAAGGTCATGATCGGTCGCTGGAACGGATACCACGGCTCTACCCTGGCGGCCAGCGCGATGGGCGGGATGAAGTTCATGCACGAAATGGGCGGGGTGATTCCTGACGTCGCGCACATCGATGAACCCTACTGGTTCGGCCATGAAGGTGATCTGACGCCCGCCGAATTCGGCCTGCGCGCCGCTCAACAACTGGAAAGCAAGATTCTCGAACTGGGCGCGGAGAACGTCGCTGCCTTCATCGCCGAACCGTTCCAGGGCGCTGGCGGCATGATCTTCCCGCCAGAGAGCTACTGGCCGGAAATCCAGCGAATCTGCCGCAAGTATGACGTGCTGTTGTGTGCTGACGAAGTGATCGGTGGCTTCGGACGCACCGGCGAGTGGTTCGCGCACCAGCACTTTGATTTCGAGCCGGACACCCTGTCGATCGCCAAGGGCCTGACGTCGGGTTACATCCCCATGGGCGGACTGATTCTGAGTCGGCGCATGGCCGAAGTGCTGGTCGAGCAGGGCGGTGTGTTTGCCCACGGCCTGACCTATTCCGGTCACCCGGTGGCGGCGGCCGTGGCGATTGCCAACCTCACGGCGTTGCGCGATGAGGGCGTGGTCAGCCAAGTGAAGAGCGACACTGGCCCGTACTTTCAGCAGTGCCTGCGCGAGGTGTTTGGCAATCACCCGCTGGTGGGTGAGATTCAGGGTGTCGGCCTGGTCGCGGCGTTGCAGTTTGCCGAGGACAAGGCGACCCGCAAGCGCTTCGCCAACGAAGGCGACATCGCCTGGCGTTGCCGCACGATTGGCTTTGAAGAGGGCGTGATTATTCGCTCGACGCTTGGCCGCATGATCATGGCACCGGCATTGATCGCGACCCGCGCTGAAATTGATGAATTGGTTGGTAAGACTAAAATTGCCGTCGATAGAACCGCTAAAGAAATCGACGTGCTCTAAATAACGAGCAGGCTCGCTCCATTACTGTAGGAGCGAGCCTGCTCGCGATGGTCGTTAACGATAATGCGTATTGCATGAATGAATGCGGTGCTTTCAAGTTCATCGCGAGCAGGCTCGCTCCTACAGTGACTGTGTTTATCCAGAAAGTACCGAACTTAGTTGTTGGTTAGTTTTTTCATGGGCAGCAACTACAAAAATCATAATTTCGTTCTTGGCATTCGCTAAGCACAATAAAACTACCCCGCCTGCAAAGTTGTTTACGCGGAATTAATTATTCAAACAGCAGAACTGTCGCGACATGTCGCGCCATAGTCGCCTCTCTGAAGGACACAAGCATGAATGATAAAAAGATAGAAATAGATACGCTTGTTGTCGGTGCCGGCCAGGCTGGCGTCGCCATGAGCGAGCACCTGAGCAAACTCGGTGTGCCGCATCTCGTCCTTGAGCGTAACCGCATCGCAGAAGCGTGGCGCACCGGGCGCTGGGATTCGTTGGTTGCCAACGGCCCGGTCTGGCACGACCGCTTTCCCGGATTGTCTTTCGAAGACCTGGAACCGGATGCCTTCGCCTCAAAAGATCAGGTGGCGGCTTATTTCGAAGCCTATGCCGAGAAATTCGAAGCGCCGATTCGTACCGGTGTAGAAGTCAAAAAGGTTGTACGCAACGCCGATCGCCCAGGCTTCACCATCGAAACCTCCGAAGGCGTGATTCAGGCCAATCGCGTGGTGGCCGCGACCGGCCCTTTCCAGCGCCCGGTCATCCCACCGATTGCGCCGAAAGACAGCACGATCACGCAGATTCACTCGGCTCAATATTTCAACCCGCAGCAACTGCCCGAGGGCGGCGTGCTGGTGGTAGGCGCAGGCTCTTCCGGGGTGCAGATCGCTGATGAGTTACAGCGCGCCGGTAAACAGGTTTATCTTTCGGTCGGCCAGCATGACCGTCCGCCTCGCGCCTATCGCAACCGTGACTTCTGCTGGTGGCTCGGGGTTCTGGGGCTGTGGGATCTGGAAACCATGGAGCCGGGTCGTGAGCACGTCACTATTGCGGTGAGCGGCGCGCGTGGCGGGCAGACCGTGGATTTCAGAGTGCTGGCCCAGCAAGGCGTCAAACTGGTGGGGCTGACCCAGTCGTTCAACGACGGCGTGGTGACGTTCCAGCAGGACCTCGCGCGCAACATCGCTGCCGGAGACGAGAATTACCTGTCGCTGCTGGATGCCGCAGATGCCTACGTGGCGCGCAACGGCCTCGACCTGCCGGAAGAGCCCGAAGCTCGCTTCACCCTTCCTGATCCTGACTGCGTTACAAACCCGATTCTTGAACTGGATCTGGCGGAAGCGGGTATCACCTCGATCATTTGGGCCACCGGCTATGCAGTCGATTACAGCTGGCTACAAGTCGACGCCTTCGACGACAAGGGTAAGCCTCGTCATCAACGTGGCGTGTCGAGCGAGCCCGGGGTTTATTTCGTCGGTCTGCCGTGGCTGTCGCGCCGGGGTTCGAGCTTTATCTGGGGCGTTTGGCACGACGCCAAACACGTCGCCGGGCACATCGCGACCCAGCGCCAGTACCTGGAATACCGCGACCCATCGCAGCGCTGAGAATCGATCGAAGGAATGGCCTGCCGGCCATTCCCATAACCTTATCAATCAAGTTTCAGGGGAGTCAGTTGATGCCTACTCACACGCGAATTCGCATGTTCAATACCAAAGACACCTATCCCAATCAGTCGCTTGATAACGATCTTTGCCAAGCCGTACGCGCTGGCAACACGGTGTATGTACGCGGCCAGATCGGCACCGATTTCGACGGCAACCTGGTGGGCCTTGGTGATCCGGGCGCGCAAGCGGAACAGGCGATGAAAAACGTCAAACAGCTTCTGGAAGAGGCGGGCAGCGATCTGTCCCATATCGTCAAAACCACCACCTACATCATTGACCCGCGCTACCGCGAGCCGGTGTATCAAGTGGTGGGCAAGTGGTTGAAGGGCGTGTTCCCGATCTCCACCGGCCTGGTCATCTCCGGGCTCGGCCAACCGCAATGGCTGATGGAAATCGACGTGATCGCGGTCATCCCGGACGACTGGAAAAAAGACTGACTTGTAGGAGCTGTCTCGCGAAGCGAGGCTGCGATCTTTTGACTTTGATTATTAAGATCAAGATCAAAAGATCGCAGCCTCGTTTCACTCGACAGCTCCTACAGGTTTTGTGTCCGGCGGGTTATGGCGCGGCGGGCAGGAGGAACCGCGCAATCACCGGCAGATGATCGGAGATGCGCAAGGTATCGTCCTGTCTCACCGTTGCCTCGACCCGTTTGATGCGCGGGCTGTAGAACAGGTAGTCGACCGTGCGGTCCGGGCCGCTCACACCCGGATCGTTCGGGTAATGGGTCAGCCAGCGCGCGCGGTCGGCTCCGCCGGCTTCGTTGTTGGTGGGGATCATCGGGTATTTGTCCCACAGCAGATGCAGCGCGCTGTCGGCGGAGTAGGGCGTGCGTTGTTCGTCGGGCAGGCGCTGAAATTGCCCCAGCGGCAGCAAATTGAAATCGCCGCCGATCAACCACTGCGTGCCACGGCTTTCAAATTTGTCGAGGAACCTGGCCACGGCCGAGATTTGCCTGTTCACGCTATCGTCAGGTTGCGCTACGCGGTCCAGATGGGTGTTGAGAATGGCCATCTGGCCGCCGTCGCTCAATGGCAGGTAAGTGACCAGCAAGGCGTTTCTCGGGCTGAACTGGCGGCTGACGAGGTTGCCCTGGATGACTGGCAGTTGCAGGCGTTCGGCGTGTTCGATCTGGTAGCGGCTGAGGGTCGCCAGTTGCCGGCCGACGCTGCCGAAGATGTGCAGGTCAGGGACGAAGTCGGCTTTCCAGTCGAAGGCATGGGTGCTGCAGGGGTAAAGATCGGCGACCCGTTCCTGGAGCAATTTGAGCTGGTTCTGATAAGCGCTGGCCTTGGCGCCGTCATCGAGCTCCTGCAACAGCACGACGTCCGGCTCCTCATCGCGAATCACGCGCGCCACTTCATCGAGGCTGAAAGCCATGTCTTCCGTCGTGGGGGATTCATCGGTTCCGGCCGCCAGGTCATTCCAGAACACGTAACGCTTGCCCGCCAGGTACTGGACGTTCCAGGTCATGACTTTCAGCGCCTGGCCGGGAGCCAGGGTCGGTGCCTGAGTGCTGCAACTGACCGGCAACACTTCCTTGGCGTCGGGGCGCCAGGTCAGGCTGTAGATCATCACGACGATCAGGCCGATGACGATCAACGATCCCAGCAGGGTGTAGCGCAGTAGTCGGGTCATGGCTCGGCTTATAGCGTTACGAAAGTTGACCCCGAGCATACCCGACTGACGGGCGGTCGCCCACGGTCAACGTGGCCCATCGATTTTTTCCGGTACTTCGCTGATCAGCATGAACAGCCGGAACAGCACCACGCTGGTGAACAGTTGCAGGAAGCTGTGGGCACTGTCGATCAACAGCGAGACCACCGGGTTTTGCGGCTCGGGGTAGACCGCCAGCGTCGCGCCCTTGAGCAGCCACAAAGGCGCCATCACACACAGGATGCACACCAGGATGCGCAGGAAATGCCCACGGGTCAGGCGCAGGCTTTCCTTCATTGCCGCCAGCGGGGCTAGGCCACGCAACACCAACAGGTATTCGCCGAACGCCAGGGTCACCATCAGGTAGATACCCGGCAGGAAGTACAGCGACAGGCCGAGCAGAATCAGCAAGGTATTGAGCGCCGTCAGCACGGCGAAGCGCGGCCACAGGTAAGCGGACCTCGACAGCAGGGCGCGAGTGCTCGGCGATTCGCCACGGCTGCGGGCGTCGAGAAACAGAATCAGCGCGGCGGTGTACAGCGGATAAACCAGCAGGCCGACCATCACGCTGATACCGGGAAAACTGTCCGGCTCGGTGGAGCGGTCGACCACTAGCTGCAACAGCGCCTCGAAAATCACCAGCGGCAGGCACAGCTGCACGATCTGGCCCAGATTGCGCTTGAAGAAATAAAGGGAGTCACGCAGCACATCTAACGGATTCATCAGTCGGTATCGCAGGTGGAAAGCAGTGGCCCACTTTAACCGATGATGTGAGGGAGGGCGCAAACGTAAACGTTCGGTAAAGGACATTGAAACGACTTGTTTCAGCCTCCATTAAGGTCGGGCACCTTATCCTCTGTGGATAAAGGCAACGATTTCCCCGGCAATCTACGAGGTCGCCATGAACAGCGAAGAACAAACCCTGATCGATGGACTGTTTTCCCGGCTGCAACAGGCCGAAACGGACTCAGCCCCGCGCGACGCCCAGGCCGAGGCGCGGATCAAGGAACACCTGACACGCCAGCCGGCGGCAGGTTATTTCATGACCCAGGCGATTCTGGTGCAAGAGGCGGCGATCAAGAGCCTTGATGAACAGAACAAGCAACTGACCGCGCAAGTCCGGCAATTGCAGGCCGACCTGCAACAGGCCAAGGCGCAAGCGGCGCCGGCTCCGGCGCCGAGTGGCGGTGGTTTCCTGTCGAGCATCTTTGGTGGCGGCAATCGTGATCCGCAACCTGCGCCCGCGCAAAGTGCGCCGGTGTCGAGCGGTGGCGGCTGGCGTGAGCCGGCGCGTCCGGCATTCAACTCGCAGCCGCCCCAGCAAAACTTCGGCACGCCGCAGCAAAACTACGCACCGCAACAGCAGGCAGCGGCGGGCAGCAGTTTCCTCGGTGGCGCGCTGAAAACCGCGGCCGGCGTCGCGGGTGGCGTGATGCTGGCACAAGGCATCAGCAGCCTGTTCCATCACAATCAGCAACCGGAAGAAATCGTCGAAGTCATCAAGGAAGAACCGGCCCAGGTCAACGACCAGAGCAACAACGGCTGGGGCGACGACCAGCGCATGGCCGGTAACGATTCCTACGGCAATGACCAGGGCGGTTTTGCTGACGCCAACTACAGCGATGACAGCTCATCGTTCTTTGGCGGAGACGACGACTCCTACGTCTGAAAACCCCGAACCTGTGGCGAGCGAGCTTGTTCGCGCTGGGTCGCGAAGCGGCATCCTGCTCTGTGTTTAGAAAGAAGCGGGTCTGCTACGCAGCCCAGCGGGAGCAAGCTCCCTCGCCACGGGTTTTCATTTCATAGTGCCATTCGTCTGGGCTGCCCAAGCGCTTGCGGCCGATTATTCGCGGAACCCTCCTTCAGGCTGGCATACTGGGCGACTTTTCGGGCCTGGTGCCTGAGTCAGCCTTGAGGAACTCCGGTGAAAAAAATCGCAGTGTTCGCCGATGTCCAGAACCTCTATTACACCGTGCGTCAGGCCTATGGTTGTCACTTCAACTACGCCGCGCTGTGGGCTGATGTCAGCAAACAGGGCGAGATCGTCGAGGCCTACGCCTACGCGATCGACCGTGGTGACAGCAAGCAGCAGCAGTTCCAGCAGATCCTGCGCAACCTCGGTTTCACCGTGAAGCTCAAACCGTACATCCAGCGCAGCGACGGCTCGGCCAAGGGCGACTGGGACGTGGGCATCACCCTCGACATCATGGACGCCGCCGACCACGTCGACGAAGTGGTGTTGGCTTCCGGTGACGGTGATTTCGACATGCTGCTGGAACGCATCATCAGCAAGCACGGCGTACAAGCGGTGGCCTATGGCGTACCGGGCCTGACCGCCAATTCGCTGATCCGCGCCGCCAGCCGCTACGTGCCGATCGAAGGCGCCTTGCTGCTCAAGAATTGATTTTTACGGAGTTGAAACAGGTTTGGAACGCATCGCAGTCATCGACTTTGAAACCACCGGGATCTCCCCGAGCAGCAGCTGCCGGGCCACGGAAATTGCCGTGGTGATCCTTGAACAGGGGCGCATCGTCGAGCGTTACCAGAGCCTGATGAACGCCGGCGTGCGCGTCCCGGCCTTCATCGAACAACTCACCGGCATCAGCAACGCCATGTTGCGCACCGCACCGTCGGCGGAGCAGGTGATGAACGAAGTGAATGAGTTCGTCGGCATCACGCCGTTGCTGGCGCATAACGCTGCGTTCGACCAGAAGTTCTGGGACTTCGAACTCGGCCGGATCAAACGCACCCGCCTGCAAAACTTTGCCTGTTCGCTACTGTTGGCCCGCCGCCTGATGCCTGCGGCGCCGAACCACAAACTCGGCACCCTCACCACGTTTGCCAACTTGCCGCACACCGGCAAGGCTCACCGGGCGATGGCGGATGCCGAGATGGCAGCCAACCTGACGGCGCATCTGGCTGAAGAGCTGCGGCACAAACATGGCTTGCGCGAGCTGTCCCATGATTTGCTGTGCAAGCTGCAGAAAGTGCCGGCGGCCAAAGTAACCGAGCACCTCCAGCGCTATCGCTAATCCTGTAGGACGTTATTTGCCGTTGCTTTCGATGTGGCCCAACGGCACGCGCTTTTCGATGGCGCTAGACAACACAATCGACGTCTTGCTGAACCCAAACGTGGCAATCCGGTTGATCAACTCTTCCAGCTCCGGCATCGAACCCACCGCCGCCTGCATGATCACGCACGGATCGCCGGTCACCCGGTGGCATTCGGTCAGCTGCGGGATTTTGATCAGGTCGTCGTAGGCTTTCTGATTGCCGTGCTGGTTCAGGCGCAGTTCGATGACGCACTGGATCGGCAGTCCGAGCTTGGCCATGTCGACTTTTGCCTGATAACCGGTGATCACGCCGCTGGCTTCGAGCTTGGCCACGCGTTCGGCCACGGCCGGGGCGGACAGGTTGACCTTGCGCGCGAGGTCGGCGTAGGACGCGCGACCGTTTTCCAGCAGGGCGCTGAGCAGCATGCGGTCGTACTTATCCATCGGGGGAACTCCTGAAAATGGCCGACTTTCGAAAACACGGTATATAGCGCTGAACTCCGTGCTTTGAAAAGTGTACTGGCGGTTTAAACAGGTTTTGTAACTTATTTTCCGGCGCTGGCCTTTCTAGAATAGCCGTTCACTTGTACTTGCCTGTGAGCTGCCCCCATGTCCGGCCTTCGTCGCTTTCCCTTGCCCTTGATCGCTGCCTTCTTCGCCTTGTATGTGATTTGGGGGTCGACTTACCTAGTGATCCGTATCGGCGTGGAGTACTGGCCGCCGTTGCTGCTGGCGGGCATCCGTTTCGTGATTGCCGGGACCTTGATGTACGCCTTCCTGCGCTGGCGTGGCGCGCCGGCACCGACCTGGGCGCAGTGGAAAGCCGCCGGGATCATCGGGATTTTGTTGCTGGCCTGTGGCAACGGTGCGGTCAGCGTGGCTGAGCACACCGGTGTGGCTTCTGGAGTGGCGGCGTTGGCCGTGGCGACGGTGCCGTTGTTTACCTTGCTCTGCGGATATTTCTGGGGTGCGCGTAATACTCGTCTCGAATGGGCGGGGATTGTGCTCGGGTTGATCGGCATTGCCATGCTCAACCTCGGCTCCAACCTGCAATCGAGCCCGTTGGGGGCGGCGTTGCTGATTTTTGCGGCGGCCACCTGGGCGTTCGGTTCTGTGTGGAGCAAACACTTGCCGCTGCCCCAAGGGGCAATGGCCAGTGCCGTGGAGATGCTGGTGGGCGGCGTCGTGTTGCTGATTGCCAGCGCGGTCAGCGGTGAACACCTGGAAAAGGTGCCGCCGATCGAAGGCTGGGCCGCACTCGCGTACCTGACCGTGTTCGGTTCGATCATCGCCTTCAACGCCTACATGTACTTGTTGAAACACGTGCGCCCGGCGGCGGCCACCAGTTATGCCTACGTCAACCCGGCGGTGGCGGTGTTGCTGGGGATCGCGTTCGTCGGCGAGACCATCGGTATCGAAGAAGCTTTGGCGATGGCGGTGATCATCAGCGCCGTGGTGTTGATCGGCCTGCCGCAGTGGCGCCGTGCTCCGGCGCTACCGACGGTGAAGGTGGTGCCGACAGAATCCCGTGTGAATTAGGGTAAACTGCGCGGCATTGCATCTTTTTTGCACACTTGCTTCGCACAACCGCGCTGAATTTTCCTACGGTATTCCCATGACTTTCGCCACCCTTGGCCTGATCGAACCCTTGCTGCGCTCCCTCGAGACGCTCGGCTACCAGACTCCGACGCCGGTTCAGGCGCAAGCCATTCCCGCGGTGCTGGCCGGTCGCGACCTGATGGCCGCCGCCCAGACCGGCACCGGCAAGACCGCCGGTTTCGCCCTGCCGCTTCTGCAATTGCTGGCGATGGAAGGGCCGAAAGTCACCGCCAACTCGGTGCGTGCGCTGATCCTGGTGCCGACCCGTGAACTGGCCGAGCAGGTTCACGAAGCCGTGCGCCAGTACGCCGAGAACCTGCCGTTGCGCACGTACGCGGTGTACGGCGGCGTCAGCATCAACCCGCAAATGATGAAGCTGCGCAGCGGCGTCGATTTGCTGGTGGCGACCCCGGGCCGTTTGCTCGATCTGTTCCGCCAGAACGCGCTGAAGTTCAACCAGTTGCAAACCCTGGTGCTGGACGAAGCCGACCGCATGCTCGACCTGGGTTTTTCCGAGGAGCTGGCGAACATTTACCGCGCGCTGCCGAAGAAACGTCAGACGCTGCTGTTCTCCGCGACCTTCTCCGACGAGATCCGCCTGCTGGCCGGGCAGATGCTCAACGACCCGCTGACAGTCGAAGTCAGCCCGCGCAACGTCGCTGCCAACACCGTCAAGCAATGGATCGTGACGGTGGACAAGAAGCGCAAGCCGGAACTGTTCGTGCACCTGATGCGCAAGGGCAAGTGGAAGCAGGTGCTGGTGTTCGCCAAAACCCGCAACGGCGTGGATGCGCTGGTGGAAAAACTTCAGGGCCTGGGCATCAATGCCGACGGCATCCACGGCGACAAACCGCAGGCGACCCGTCAGCGTGCGCTGGACCGTTTCAAGGCGAGTGAAGTGCAGATCCTGGTCGCCACTGACGTGGCGGCTCGTGGCCTGGACATCGAAGACTTGCCGCTGGTGGTCAATTTCGACTTGCCGATCGTGGCCGAGGACTACATCCACCGCATCGGTCGTACCGGCCGTGCGGGCTCGACCGGCGAGGCCATTTCGCTGGTTTGCGCGGATGAAGTGAATCTTCTGTCGGCCATCGAGATGTTGACCCGTCAGACGTTGAAGCGTCAGAACGAACCTGACTTCGAGCCTGAGCACCGAGTGCCGGATACCGATGCCAGTGGGCAGGTCGTCAAGAAGCCGAAAAAACCGAAGAAGCCGAAGGCTTCGGGTGGTGGCGGCAAACGCAATCTGGGTAAATGGGTTGATAGCGGTGAAGTTGCGCCGGCGGAACCTTCGGTCAAGCCTGTGCGAAAAGTGCCGGTGTTCAATACTGGGCCGCGTAAGCGCAAACCTTGATTAGCGGCGGCGTCTAGTAGGTCGTCATCGCCAGCAGGCTGGCTCCCACAGGTTTTTGTGAACGACGCAAATCCCCTGTGGGAGCTAGCCTGCTGGCGATGGGGACGACTCGGTTTTCAGCCCTTGCGTCGCAACCACTCCACCATCCCCATTCCCGCCGCACGCCCACTGGCAAAACACGCGGTCAGCAGATAGCCGCCCGTTGGCGCCTCCCAATCAAGCATTTCCCCTGCGCAGAAAACCCCCGGCAATTGCTTGAGCATCAAGCGCTCATCCATTGCTTCGAACAACACACCGCCAGCGCTGCTGATGGCCTCGTCCAGTGGACGGGTTTTCACCAGTGTCAGGGGCAGCGCCTTGATCGCCTTGGCCAGCAATGACAGGTCGCTAAAGGTCTCGGCCGATGTCAGCTCTCGCAACAGCGCCGCTTTCACCCCGTCTATCCCCAACTGACTGTGCAGATGCTTGGCCATCGAACGTGAACCGCGCGGTTTGCTCAATGCAGCCTGGATTTTATCCACAGGCCGGCCCGGCAGCAGGTCCAGGTGAATGGTTGCCGAACCGTGCTGGTTGATCGCCTCGCGGATGGGTGCCGACAGCGCGTAGATCAAACTGCCTTCAATACCCGTGGCAGTGATCACGCATTCACCGAGTCGCGGCACGTCGTCGTTGAGGCCGATGGCGATGTTTTTCAGCGGTGCTCCGGCGAATTTGCTGACCATCAATTCGCTCCAGGCCTGCACCTCGAAGCCGCAATTACTTGGTTGCAAGGGAGCAAGTCCTACGCCGCGTTGCTCCAGTGGCAACATCCACGCGCCGTCCGAACCCAGACGCGCCCAACTACCGCCGCCGAGGGCGAGCAAGGTTGCGTCAGGCGTCAAGGTTTTTTCACCTTCGGGACTCGACACTTTCAAGCTGCCATCGGCATTCCAGCCGAGCCAGCGGTGGCGGGTGTGGATAACTACGCCACTGTCGCGCAAGCGCTTGAGCCAGGCGCGCAACAGTGGCGCGGCTTTCATGTCGGTGGGAAACACCCGGCCGGAGCTGCCGACAAAGGTTTCAATGCCCAGGTCGTGTATCCACTGGCACAACGCATCGGCGCCGAAGCTACGCAGCAGCGGCGCAATCTGCGGTGCGCGTTCGGCGTAGCGCGAGAGGAACGCCGGGTAGGCTTCGGAGTGGGTGATATTCATGCCGCCGACGCCGGCGAGCAGAAACTTCCGACCAACCGAGGGCATGCCGTCGTACAGGTCGACCTTGATCCCGGCCCGGCTCAACACTTCAGCCGCCATCAGCCCGGCGGGGCCGCCGCCGATGATGGCGACTTGGGAGGAGGGAGAAGTGCTGGCCTGAGTCATGATGAGAGCTGCGGTGTGGCGGAGTAGCCGCGCATTCTAGCAGTACGCGATAACTGTGGGAGCGGGCTTGCCCGCGATTGCGGATTATCAGTCAATGAGGATGTTGAACGTGCCGGCCTCATCGCGGGCAAGCCCGCTCCCACAGGGGGTTGAAGATGATTTAAAAGGTGATTAAAAAATGATCACTGTTCTGTAGCCCAAGCTCCGCGTGGCTTGTAGTCCCTTTCACTCAGGTTATCCACAGGCAGTTCCACAGGCATTGTGGGTAAAGCATCCACGACTCAATGACAGCCTGATGACTGCCAGACGCGCTGCGCACTGTGATGAAGGATGCCGTGGCGGCGGGCGAGGGCCTTGCGATCCTTGCTGTAGCCGCCGCCGATCACGCCGACTACCGGTATGTCGCGACCCAGGCAATGACGCATGACGGCTTCATCGCGGGCGGCGACGCCTTCGTCTGTCAGCTTCAGGTAACCGAGGGCGTCGTCCTTATGCACATCGACACCGGCGTCGTAGAGCACCAGATCCGGTTGATAGAGCGGCAGCAAATAATTGAGCGCGTCATCCACCACCTTCAGGTAATCGGCATCGCCCATGCCATTGGGGAGCGGAATGTCCCAATCGCTTTCGGCTTTGCGTGCGGGAAAATTCTTCTCGCAATGCAGGGAAACGGTCACCGCCTCCGGTGTGTTGTGCAGGATGCGTGCAGTCCCGTCGCCCTGATGCACATCGCAGTCGAAAATCAGCACTCGGTTGACCCGACCGCTTTCCAGCAGGAAATGACTGATCACCGCCAAGTCATTGAAGATGCAGAACCCGGCCGGGTGGTCGTAGTGGGCGTGATGGGTGCCGCCGGCCAAGTGACAGGCAAGGCCATGCTCCAGCGCCTGCTCGGCCGCCAGCAACGAGCCACCGACTGCCCGCACCGTACGCCGGGCAAGCGCTTCGCTCCAGGGCAGGCCGAGGCGTCGTTGATCCTCGCGTGACAATTCGCCGCCCATGTAGCGTTCGATATACGAAGGGTCATGGGCGAGGGCGAGAATCTCTGGCGGGCAAAGCTGTGGGCGCAGCAGGTCGGCGTCGCGGGTCAAGCCACTGTCCACCAGGTGGTCACGCAGCAGGCGGAACTTGTCCATGGGGAAGCGGTGATCCGCCGGGAACTCGGGGCTGTAGTCTTCGTGATAAATCAGCGGCAGCGGCATGATGATTTCATACGGGAATGAGTGAAGGATCCTACCAGCGATGTAGACTTGCGGCACGGAAACGGGGGAACACGATGGAGCCGATACTGGAACTTGCTAGCGCGCGATTGCTGTTGCGCCAGTGGCGCGATGAGGATTTGCCGGAGTTTGCGGCGATGTGCGCCGATCCACAGGTCATGCGCTATTTTCCGGCACCCTTGAGCCGACTGGAAAGCGCTTCGCTGATCGGGCGGGTTCGCGGTCATTTTGCCGAGCATGGCTTTGGCCTGTGGGCGCTGGAACGCAAGGACACCGGGCAGTTCATCGGATTTACCGGGCTCGGCGTGGTTGGTTTCGATGCGCCTTTTACCCCTGCCATCGAAATCGGTTGGCGGCTGGCGCGCGAGCATTGGGGCCTGGGTTACGCCAGCGAAGCGGCCTGGACCGCTCTGCGCTGCGGGTTTGATCGTTTGGCTCTGAATGAAGTCGTGTCCTTCACCGCTGACAGCAATTTGCCGTCGCAGAAAGTCATGCAGGCCATCGGCATGCACCATGACCCGGTTGATGATTTCGAACACCCGAAGCTTGCCGTCGGTCATCCCCTGCGCCATCACGTGCTGTATCGCATCAATCGCGAACAATGGCTGCAAACCTTGCATGGATAACCTGTCACGGACGTTTACAATGGCCCTCATGATGGCCCGGGCCAGAAACTGAATCGACCGACGCAGCCAAGACTGCGCGGCATTGCGTTGTGTGAGGAGAGTCTGAATGAGCCAAGTGTTGGAAGATCTGGTAGACCTGCTGACCCTGGAGCCGATCGAAGAAAACCTCTTCCGTGGTCGCAGTCAGGACCTGGGTTTTCGGCAGTTGTTCGGTGGTCAGGTATTGGGCCAGTCCTTGTCGGCAGCCAGTCAGACCGTCGAAGAGACGCGCCATGTGCACTCGATGCACGGTTATTTCCTGCGTCCGGGCGATGCCGGGTTGCCGGTGGTGTATCAGGTTGACCGGGTGCGTGACGGCGGCAGTTTCAGCACGCGCCGCGTGACGGCCATCCAGAAGGGCCACCCGATCTTCACGTGCAGCGCTTCGTTCCAGTACGACGAAGTCGGCTTCCAGCATCAGAGCGAAATGCCGCAAGTGGTCGGCCCGGAGAATCTGCCGTCGGAGCTGGAATTGACTCAGCAACGCGCGCACCTGATCCCCGAGAAAATGCGCGAAAAGCTACTGTGCCCGAAGCCGATCGAGTTCCGGCCGATCACTGAAAAAGATCCCTACAACCCACAGCCGTCCGACCCGATCAAGTACGTGTGGTTTCGCGCCGACGGTGCGTTGGCCGACTCGCCGGCGCTGCACAAATACCTGCTGGCGTACGCGTCGGATTTCGGTCTGCTGACCACCTCGATGCAGCCTCACGGCAAATCGGTCTGGCATAAGGACATGCAGGTCGCCAGCCTCGATCACTCGTTGTGGTTCCACGCTGATCTGCGCGCCGATGACTGGTTGCTGTACGCGATGGACAGTCCTTGGGCCGGTAACTCTCGTGGTTTCTCCCGTGGCAGCGTGTTCAACCGCGCCGGGCAACTGGTGGCGTCGGTGACGCAGGAAGGCTTGATTCGTCATCGCAAGGATTGGGCATGAGTCTGGCCGACGTGCGCCACTGGGTGTTCGACATGGACGGCACCCTGACGGTGGCCGTGCATGATTTCGCCGCGATTCGCGTGGCGTTGGCGATCCCCGCCGAAGACGACATCCTGACTCACCTCGCTGCGCTGCCGCCCGATGAAGCGGCGGCCAAGCATGCCTGGTTGCTGGAGCATGAACGGGATTTGGCGCTTGGTTCGAAACCGGCACCGGGCGCCGTGGAATTGGTGCGTGACCTGGCCGGGCGCGGTTATCGCCTGGGGATTCTCACGCGCAATGCCCGCGAGCTGGCGCATGTCACGCTGGAGGCGATTGGCCTGGCCGATTGCTTCGCGGTTGACGATGTATTGGGTCGCGACGAAGCACCGCCAAAACCGCATCCCGGTGGTTTGCTGAAACTGGCACAAGCCTGGAACGTGCCGGCGAGCGAACTGGTGATGGTCGGTGATTACCGCTTTGATCTGGATTGCGGGCGAGCGGCGGGGGCGCGGACGGTGTTGGTGAATTTGCCGGATAACCCGTGGCCGGAATTGACCGATTGGCATGCGGCGGATTGTGTCGAGTTGCGGCAGATGTTGTCGGCTTGATTTTTTAAAGTCAAAAGATCGCAGCCTTCGGCAGCTCCTACATGGGAATCGCGTACCCCTGTAGGCGCTGCCGAAGGCTGCGATCTTTTTGCGGTTACTGAAACAACGCCTTCTGTCCCTCCGGCGATGTAAACATCCCATCCCCGTTATGCCCGACACCGGGCACCTCGATCAGTTGCTGATTCAGCCCCTGCGGTTGCAGGCGCTTCAGATAATCGAAGTAAAAACGCCCACGGGCCAATCGATTCGGGCCCTGAGCCTTGGCTTCGCAACTTTTATCCAGCGCCGGATGGTTCGGGTCGTTGTCCTGCTGCCCCAACAGATAAACGATGTCGCGCTTGAGGTATTTTTCCTGCAATTGCGCGGGCGTTTGTCCTTCAGCGTAGGCAGGCAAGTCTGTCAGCCCGTACTTCCAGCGATTGAACTGCGGACATCCGGCGTGGTTGAAGGCCACCGGCCGGCGCTCATCGAAATAGGCGTATGAAGACGGATTGGCGATCACGTAGCGCACCTTCACTCCAGCGGCTTCGAGGGCCGACAGATCGCGGCCGAGCATGGCGTAGCGCTGCACCACCTGAGCGCCGCCGGAGTGCCCGGCGATGACGATTTGCTTCACGTCCGAGAACTGCTGGCGATCACTCAGTCGGGCGATGATTTCGTCCAGCGCCTCATAAGAACTCATACGAAACGGCGCGGTAGATTCGCCCCCGGCCATCCACTCATTGCCCTGCCAGCGCAAAACCGTGTCAGACACGGGATGCAGCGCGACGTCGGTTTCATTGAGAAATTGCGGAGCGATCACCAGGGTCGTCGCACTTTGTCCGGCCAGTTCGGCCGCGTGTTCGCCCGTTTTCAGGTAGGTTTGTGCATTGCGCGGGCGACCGTGGACGATGATCAGCACGCGTTCGATTTTCGCCGGGGCGGGACTGATGCCCACCGCCATTTCACCTGATTTCAACAACAGGCGACCGGGGCTTAGTTCCTTGACCCCCAACTCGGCAGCCTGAGTACTTGCGCAAGTGACCAGCAGCGCCAACAACCATTTTTTCATCTACAGATTTTTCGCCGAAAAGGTATCGCACTGGCCAACCTGGCCTTGGGCGAAACCGGTTTTGAACCAGCGCACCCGTTGCGCTGACGTACCATGGGTAAACGAGTCCGGCACCACGCGGCCCTGACCCTGTTGCTGCAAACGATCGTCGCCAATGGCATTGGCGGCGTTCAGCGCTTCTTCGATGTCGCCCGGTTCCAGCCAGTTCAACCGCTGCTGGGCATTGTTGGCCCAGACCCCGGCCAGGCAATCGGCCTGCAATTCCTGACGCACCAGCAAACCGCCATCGCCTTCCATCTGCCGGCCTTGCTGGCGGGCTGTCTGAATTTTCGCGGAAACGCCGAGCAACGTCTGAACGTGGTGTCCGACTTCGTGAGCGATCACGTAGGCCTGGGCGAAGTCGCCGGCGGCGGCAAAGCGTTGTGACATCTCCTGAAAGAAACTCGTGTCCAGATAGACCTTCTGGTCTGCCGGGCAATAGAACGGGCCGGTCGCCGACGTCGCCAGGCCGCAAGCCGAGTTCACGCGGTTGCTGAACAACACCAGGGTCGGATCTTTGTATTGCTTGCCGGCCTGCTGGAAAATCTGCCGCCAGGTGTCTTCGGTGTCGCCGAGGATCGAGCGCACGAACTCGGCGCCCTCATCATTGGCCGGTGGCGCCTTGCGGGTCTGGTTAGTGGCAGGCGCCGATTGCTCGCTCATCTGGCCCGTCAACTGACCGAGGATTTGCATCGGGTCCTGGCCGGTGATCCAGCCGATCCCGACAATCAGGATGATCGCGGTCAGGCTCAGGCCCTTGCCGCCACCAAAGCGCATCCCGCCGCCACCGCCGCCGACATCATCGCCACGGGCATCGACCACGTTGTCGCTGCGTCGGCCTTTTTTCCATAGCATGTGGGAATCCTCAGGTTGTCCGTGCGATGAGTGTTGCTGCTGAGTGGGAGCGGCGCCAGTCCGGTCGTCCGGCTTTTCCTGCGCACGCGGCTATTCTCGGCAACCCCAAGGAGGGCTACCGAGAACATTCAGGCTTGTATTGAACACGGATCCCCCATCGAATTCCGTCGGACGATGGGTTTTTATGTGGGGTCTTACTTGTCGAACGCATCCCACACCGGCGCAAAGTCCGGGCTGACCTGACGCTCGCGCTTTGACAACCCGGCGATCAACGCACGGTCGTCTTCGTCCAGTTGCACTTGCAGCGCCGCCAGGTTGGCCAGTTGATTGGCCTCACTGCTGGCCTTGGGAATGGCGGCCACGTTCGGTTGATCCAGCAGCCATTTAAGCGCGACCTGAGTCGGCAAAACGCCGTGTATGGTGGCGATCTGCTGGATCACCGGGATGTCCGAAACCTTGTTGCGTGCCAGCGGCGTGTAGGCCGTCAGCGCCAGATCGTGTTGATGGGCGTAATCGAGCAAGGCGTTTTGTCCGAGCAGCACGTGGTATTCGACCTGAATGGCTGACAGCGGCGCGCCCAGTTCCTCGACGACTTTGCGCAGCAGCGGCAGTGGGAAATTCGCCACGCCAATGTTGCGCGCCAGTCCTTGCTCCTTGAACGAGACCAGGGTTTCGATGGTTTTCGGCAGGTCCCAATCGGTGGTCGGCCAATGGATCATGAACAGATCGACGTAATCGCTGCGCAACGCCTTGAGGCTGCGCTCCATGGAATGGCGCATGGCGTCGGGGTGCAACTGGTCCCACCAGACCTTGGTGGTGACGTGAATTTGCTCTCGCGGCGTAGGACTGCTCACCAGCGCCTGACCGACAGCGTCTTCGTTGTTGTAGGCCGCCGCCGTATCGATGTGCCGATAACCCAGCGCCAGGGCCTGTTCCACGGCCCGAGTGCATTCCTCACCCAGCATCGGCCAGGTGCCGAGGCCCAGCTTGGGCATGTTCAAACCCTGTGCATTAACGATGTGCTGCATGGTCGATCTCCTTTTCATAAGCGGTGATGCCTGCGATATGGCGCGCGGCGATGTAGCCGAAGGTAAGCGCCGGGCCAATGTTGATGCCGCCAGCGGGGTAGTGCCCGCCCATGATGCTGGCCATGTCGCCGCCCGCCGCATACAGCCCGGCGATGGCCTGACCTGTGTCGTCGAGGACTTGGGCGTGGGCATTGACCTTGAGCCCGGCGAAGGTGCCGAAGCAGCCGGGCTGGACCTTCACGGCATAAAACGGACCGTGCTCGATCGGCGCGACGCAGGGGTTGGGTTGCTGCAACGCGTCCCCTTGTTTGCGGTTGTAGGGCGTTGAGCCGCGACCGAACTGCGGATCTTCACCGTTGCTTGCGTGGCGGTTGTAGTTCGTCACGGTGGTGCGCAAGCCGATGGGGTCGATACCGCAGGCCGAGGCCAATTCCTCAAGGGTCTTGCCGGTTTTCAGATAGCCGCTGCGGACAAAGGACGACACCGGTAGCGGAAACGGCCGAGAGATGCCCAGGCCATAACGACGCTGAAACCCATGGCTGCAAATCAGCCACGAGGCGACTTCTTCGCCCGGCGGGGCGGCGGCGACCATGGCCGTGACGTAGTCGTAGTAGCCGTTGGCTTCGTTGACGAAGCGCTGGCCGTTGCTCAGTACGCCGATGATGCCTGGCTTGCCGCGTTCGATGATGTGCGGGAAATGGCCCGTGCTGCCATCACCGTGTGGCACCTGCGAAACCGGTGCCCAGGCGACCGGTGACGCCATGTCGGTGTTCACTTTGGCGCCTGCGCTTTCGCCCAGGCGCAACCCGTCGCCGGACACCGCCAGCGGCGGCAAGGCCAGGTGTTCATGCCCGGTGGGCGTGCGCGGGAACAGGGCTTTTCGTCGCTCGATGTCATTGGCGAAACCGCCAGCCGCGAGCACCACGGCTTTGCGGGCCTTGATGCGCACCGGACCTTTGGCGGTGCTGACTATCGCGCCGCGCACCTGATTGTTCTCGCGCAGTAATTCGGTGACCGGCGCCGATTCCCAAAGCAAGACGCCGAGGTCTTCGGCGGATTTCGCCAGGCGTGCCACCAGCGCCACGCCGTTGACCAATTGCATCGCCCGGCCATGGACGGCGAGGTCGAGCAGGTGCCGGGTAAAACGCCGGGTGACGTGCCAGGCCGCCGACACTGAGCGAGTCAGGTTGAGAAACGCCGTGAGGTCGGCGCCCGCCATAATCGGCATGCCCATGAAGGACGTTTCCCGCATGGTTTTGCGAAGACGCTTAAGCAGTTTGCCGACTTTTCGCCCGTCGTAAGGCGCGGCGATCACCGACCGTCCGCCAGTGCCGGCACCGGGCGTGTCGCCATGAATGTCGGCAATGGCGTTGCCGTCGGCGAATTGCAGCGACGTGTACTTCTCGAAGAACGCGACCATATGCGGGCCGGCCTCGAGGAATGCGTCGATCATCGCCGGTTCATAGCGCTCGCCCAATTCGTGTTTCAGGTAAGTACGCGGTAGCTCCACGTCTTCGACGATGCCGGCGCGGCGGGCCAAGGGGTTGCACGGTACCCATGCCCAGCCACCGGACCAGGCTGTTGCACCACCAAACACCGGGTCCTTTTCTACAACAATGACTTTCAAGCCATGCCACGCCGCGGTAACCGCGGCGGACAGCCCGGCCGCACCGGAACCGACGATCAGCACATCGCAGTCGACGTCGGGAAGAAAGTGCGGTTCATCAGGCATTTGTGTGTGCTCCAGCGGTTTATTGTTTTGGAATCATGTTCCAAAAAATATAAGAGTCCGTCTGTAACGGGCAAGCTTAAGCGGGATAAAATGGGCGGTTATCGGACATTCAGTTCCACATTTCGCATTTGGCCGCTTGTCTTCTAGAATCGAGAAAATTTTGCGTGGAAATACCCATGGCCGGCAGTCAGATCGAACGTGTTTTCAGTGTGCTCGAAAGCCTCACCAGCGACCCGCGTGGCCTGCCGATGCAGGCTTTGGCGGAGCAACTGGACATCCCCAAAAGTGCGACCCATCGCCTGCTCGCCGAGCTGATCCGGCTGGGTTATGTGCGGCAGAATCCAGAGAACCTGCGCTACCACTTGTCGACCAAGCTGGTGGCGATGGGGTTCCGTTATCTGTCGAGCAGCGGCGCCGATATCGTGCAGCCGGTGCTTGATCGCCTGGCTCAGGAGACCGGCGAATTGGTGCGCCTCGGGGTAATCGAAGGCGAGCGGCAGACCTGGATCGCCAAGTCCCAAGGTGCCCGATCCGGCCTGCGTTACGACCCGGACATGGGCCGTGACGCGCCGTTGTTTTACACCGCTTCGGGCCATGCGTGGCTGGCGTGCATGAGTGACGCCGAGGCCTTGTCGCTGGTCGAACGTCAGGCGGAAGACCGGCCGCTGGAGCTGGGGCCAAATGCGCCGCGCTCCAACATTGAACTGCTTGAGCGTCTGCGCCTGGCCCGGGAACAGGGCTACGCCTGTGTCGAAGAAAGTTCGGCGGTCGGCACTTCGGCGATTGCTGCGGTGGTGCGTCATCCGGGCGATGGGCGGGTGATTGGTGTACTGAGCATCGCGGGACCGAGCGCACGGATGCCGGGGGCGCGGCTGCATGAATTGGCGCCGTTGTTGTTGGCGTTTACTGACGAGTTGTCGGCGGCGAGTCTGGCTTCGGAGCTATTCAGTTGAGGCCTGCGTAAGTCCCCTGTAGGAGTGAGCCTGTTCGCGATAGCGATGTGTCAGTCAATGACTATGTTGAATTCAAATTCCTCATCGCGAGCAGGCTCGCTCCTACAGTTTCAATCGCGCAGGTCCGAGAAGCTGTGCGCTATTCGAACACTTTCAATTCGCGCCTGTGTAAGAATCTGGAACCAGGTTCTAAATTGTTGGAAAAAACCTTCCAACAATAATCACAAGAGGACCGCGACATGAGTTCGCCCCTTCGCATCGCTCTGATCGGTGCTGGCAACATGGGTCAGCAGCATTACCGGCATTTGATAACCCTGACCGAAGCGACCCTGTGCGCAGTGGCCGATCCCGGGCCGCAAGCGGCAAGTCTCGCGGCTGATTGGGGCGTGGCGTATTTCGCCGATCACCGTCAGATGCTGGAGCAGGCGAGGCCGGACGCCGTCATCGTCGCCAATCCAAACACGCTCCACGTCAGCACCGCCCTCGACTGCCTCGCTGCGGGCGTGCCGGTGCTTCTGGAGAAACCGGTGGGCGTGCACAT
The DNA here is from genome assembly GCF_000802965.1 of Pseudomonas fluorescens. GTDB lineage: Bacteria > Pseudomonadota > Gammaproteobacteria > Pseudomonadales > Pseudomonadaceae > Aquipseudomonas > Aquipseudomonas fluorescens_A. The sequence continues at coordinate 105,720 of NZ_JSAK01000013.1, forward strand.
GGATGAAGTCCGCGAGCTGGTGGCGGCTTCGAAGGCCACGGGTGTGCCGGTGCTGGTGGGCCATCATCGACGCCATAATCCGTTGATCGTCCGCGCCCATGAACTGGTCCACAGCGGTGCCCTGGGACGACTGACCACGGTCACGGCGCTCTGGCAATTGCGCAAGCCCGACAGCTATTTTGAAATTCCCTGGCGCCGCGAGGCCGGTGCGGGAATGTTGCTCACCAACCTGATCCACGACCTCGACCTGCTGCGGCATTTGTGCGGCGAAGTGCGTCAGGTTCAGGCCATCACCAGTAACGCGATTCGCGGGTTTGCCAATGAAGACTGTGCGGCGGTGTTGCTGCAATTCGATAGCGGCGCGCTGGGCAGCCTGACCGGTTCCGACGCGGTGGCGGCACCCTGGAGTTGGGAGCTGGATTCCGGGGAAAACCCCGTCTATCCGCGTCAGGCTGACCAGCCTTGCTACTTGCTGGCCGGGACGGGCGGGGCGCTGAGCATTCCGCAACTCAAGCGCTGGCATTACACGGAAGCTGACGGTGGATGGCATGAGTCGTTGCTGCAGACGGAGGAAACGTTCAGTGCCGATGAAGCCTTGCGTTTGCAGTTGCAGCACTTCGTGCGCGTCGCGCGTCGGGAAGTCGAGCCGTTGGTGAGTGTCGCTGATGCCGCCCGCACGCTGGCATTGATCGAAGCCATCCGCGAGGCCGCCGAAACTGGCCGCGCTTGCGCACCATCCTTGATCGAGGGCTGACCATGAGCGAACGCATCTTTTCCCTGGCCAGTCTGACTGTGCTGGAGCTTTCACCACCGGACATGGTCGAAGTCGCGGCACGGGCCGGTTACAGCCATGTCGGTTTGCGCCTGGTGCCGGCGACAGCGGAGGAACACCATTTTGCGTTGGTGGCCGATGGCGAACTGCGCCGTCAGACCCTGGCGCGTTTGCGCGATACCGGCATACGCGTTCTGGATGTTGAAATCCTGCGTCTGAAACCGGACACCGTCGTCGCCGACTTCGAGAAAATTCTGGCTGTCGGCGCGGAATTCGGTGCCACTGAATTGCTCGTGGCCGGTAACGATTCTGACGAACAGCGCATGACGGAAAACTTTGCCGCGCTCTGTGATTTGGCAGCGCATTATGGGTTGCATCCGCATCTGGAGTTCATGCCCTGGACCGATGCTCGCGATCTTGTGCAAGCCGAGCGCATCGTCGAAAACGCCGGGCGCGAAAATGGTGCGGTGCTGGTTGACGCGTTTCACTTTGACCGTTCGGGTTCACGGCTGGAAGATCTGGCCAGGGTTGCCCCTTCACGGTTACGGTATGCGCAGTTGTGTGATGTTGCCGGGCCAAAGCCTGCGGATATGGCCGAGATCTTGCGTCAGGCTCGTAACGAGCGACGTTTTCCGGGCGACGGTGATTGCGATCTGTCGGGACTGTTGCGCTGTTTGCCAGCTAACATTCCCCTGAGCCTGGAGATTCCCACTGTGCGATTGCTGGAGCAGGGTGTGAGTGGGTTGGATCGGGCGCAGATGGCGTTGGATAAGACGCGGGAATTGTTGGCGCGGCGTTGACCTGATGTTGTGGCGAGGGAGCTTGATCCCGTTCGACCGCAGCTTTCGTGTGCGCTGCGGGCACCTGTAGGAGCAAGCTTGCTCGCGATGAGGTCGGCACATCCAACATCACTGGTGACTGAAACGCCGCCATCGCTGGCAAGCCAACTCCTACAGGGGATTTATGGCCGTACACAGCTTTCGTGTCGTTGCGGGCATGCTTTGGGACTGCCGCGCAGTCCAGCGGGAGCAAGCTCCCTCGCCACATATTGATTTCACTCAGAGGCTTTCATGACCGTCAGCACCCCGCTATCCGGCGTCAACAAACCCTTCAAGGGGATCCTGCTGATCGTTGTTGCGACCTTCCTGTTTTCCAGTCATGACGCGTTGTCGAAATACCTTTCCGGGTTCTATCCGATCGTCATGGTGGTGTGGGCGCGGTACGTGGTGCACACCTTGTTGATGGCCGGGATTTTCCTGCCGCAATCCGGGCTGCGAGTGTTGCGGACCAAACGGCCAATGCTTCAGCTGATCCGGGCGTTATGCCTGCTGGGCACCAGCCTGTTTTTCACAACAGGATTGATGTACATCCCATTGGCCGAGGCGACGTCGGTCAACTTCCTCGCGCCGGTGCTGGTCACGGCGTTGTCGGTGCCGCTGCTCAAGGAGCGGGTGACCCGTGGGCAATGGCTGGCGGTGATTTTCGGTTTTATCGGGGTTTTGATCATCGTGCATCCCGGCGGTGATTTGTTCACGCCGGCGGTGTTGCTGCCGTTCTGCTCGGCGCTGTTTTTCTGCTTCTATCAACTGCTGACGCGCAAGCTCAGCGAGATCGACAGCCCGACCACCAGCAACTTCTTCGCCGGGCTGTGCAATACCTTGGTGATGAGTGCGCTGGTGCCGTTCTTCTGGCAGGTGCCGACCCTGGGGCATGGCGCGATGATGTTGGCGCTGGGCGCCTGCGGGATGACTGCACACCTGTTTCTGACCCAGGCTTTTCGCCTTGCGGCGCCAGCCTTGTTGGCGCCGTTCAGCTATTGCCAGATCGTGTTTGCGGGTCTGCTGGGCTGGCTGCTGTTTTCCCACACGCCAACCCTGACCACCGTCGTCGGGATCGCCGTGATTTGCTGCAGTGGCCTGGCGGCGGCATGGCAACAAAGCCGCCGCTGAGCGCACTCAAAACCTGAAACGTACCACCAGGTTTTGCAGGCCCGCGGCCAATTGCGAGAGTTCCTGGCTGGTGGCACTGGTGCGGGTCGAAGCATCGGCGCTTTGCAGCGACAGATCGCGGATGTTCAGCAGATTCCTGTCGACTTCGCGGGCCACGGCGGCTTGCTCTTCCGAGGCACTGGCAATCACCAGATTGCGCTCGTGGATCTGCTCCATGGCCCGGGTGATTTCCGCCAACGCGATGCCGGCCTGCTCGGCGATCGACAGGGTTTCGGCAACGCGCTGGCTGTTGCCGTGCATCGACAGCACCACACTCTCGGTATCGCCCTGAACCCGGCCGATCATCTGTTCGATTTCCCGGGTCGATTGCTGGGTGCGATGGGCCAGTGCACGCACTTCATCGGCGACCACCGCAAAACCCCGCCCGGCTTCCCCGGCCCGGGCCGCTTCGATGGCGGCATTGAGCGCCAGCAGGTTGGTCTGCTCGGCGATGGCGCGAATCACGTCCAGTACCTTGCCGATTTCCCGGGATTGCTCGGCCAGGGTTTGAACTTGTTGCAGGGCCGTGCCGGCGTCGGCGCTCATGGCCTGGATCGAATCAAGTGTTTCGATGACTCGCGCCTGGCCCTGACTGGCTTGCTGCGTCGATTGGCGCGTGCTGTCAGACGTCGAGACGGCATTGCGTGCGACTTCTTCCACGGCAACCGTCATCTCATTCACGGCGGTGGCGGCTTGTTCGATTTCATTGTGTTGCTGTTGCAGGCGCCCGGAATCCTGATGGGTGCTGTGATTCATTTGCTCGGCGGCTGCGCCCAGTTGCGTGGAAGCGGCGCTGATCCGTTGCAGGGTTTCGCGCAGGCTGGTTTGCATGACCGACAGGGCAGTGAGCAGGCGCGCGGTTTCGTCGGCGCCGTGGCTCTGGATCGGCGTGCCGAGATCGCCAGCGGCCACTTGCTCGGCCACCGCCACGGCCTGGCGGATCGGCACCACGATGCTGCGAATCAACAGCCAAGCGAGGAGAGCGGTCAGCAACGACACGGCGATCAAGGCGCCGATGACCGTGACCTTCACCTGGGTATAGAGTGCGTCGGCCTGCTGTGCCGACTGACTGACCTGGTTGGCGGTGAGCGTCACCAGTTCGGCGAACTGGTCACCGGTCTGGGTCGAGTACTCCTGGATCTTGCCGTTGAGCAGCGCGGTCATTTCGTCCAGGCGATTGGCCTGCGACAGGGTCTCGTATTGCGCCAGCGCCTGACGGTAACTGCTGACTGTCGCGACGAATTTTTCGTACGGCACGCGGTTGTAGTCACCTACGAGCGGGGTGAATTTTTCCAGGGCTTGTTCGAGCCAGCCTTGCACTTGATGCAGGCGCGTGACGGTGGCGTCTAGCACTTTTGGCTCGCGGTTCAGCGCCATGCGCAAACTGAGCACACGGATGCTCAGGACGTAGTCGCGGATTTCCCCGAGATAGCGGGTGCTGGGCAGGGAAACGTTCTCGGTGTGTTGGCCGGTGGCGCGCACTTGGGCGACTTGCTTGAGGGCGAACAAGCCTTGCAACAGAACCAGCAGGGCGATGAGGCCGAAGCTGATCACGGCGCGTTTGGCGATGCTCAGGTGACCTGGCGACATGGTTTGACTTCCTTGGCATTGAGCGAAAGGGTGAATTCATAAAACGCAGGCACAAAAAAAGCGCAGGCCCGAAACCGGGCCTGCGCCGAGGGAACATCAGTCTTCGATTTTCGGAATCTTGCGCGGTGCCATGAAGTACATCCAGGTCAGCGCAATGAAGTACATCGCCGGAATCATGGTGAACAGCACGGTGTAGTTGTTGTTGGTGATTGTCAGGATGTGGCCGACCAGTTGGGTCATGAACATCCCGCCAATCGCGGCACACATGCCGCCGAAGCCGAACACCGTACTCATCATGTGCTTGGGCGTGTAGTCCATCACCAGGCTCCAGATGTTCGCGGTCCAGGCCTGGTGCGCACCGATGGCCAGGGAGATGGCGGCCACTGCGACCCACAGGTTGCTGGAGCCGGCCGCCATGATCACGCCGATGATGCAGCAGGCGAACAGGAACATGGACATCAGTCGCGCCTTGATCGGGTTGACACCGCGGCCGATCAGGAACGAGGACAGAATCCCGCCACCGACACTGCCGAAGTCGGCGGTGAGGTAGATGATGATCAGCGGGATACCCATTTGGGTCACGTTGATGCCCAGGTTGTATTGCTGATTGAGGAACGGTGGCAGCCAGTACAGGTAGAACCAGAACACCGGCGCGGTGATCGAGTAGGCGAGGGCAAAGGCCCAGGTGCCGCGCATGCGCAGGATTTTCGAGAACGGTACGCGGGTTTGTTCCGGTTCGACTTCGTTCTGGATGTAGTCCAGTTCCGACTGTTTGACGCTTGGGTGATCTTCCGGGTTGAAGTACTTCAGGCCCCAGAACAGCAACCAGATCCCGCCCAGTGCCGACATGCACAGGAACGCGGCCTGCCAGCCCCACACGTGGAGGATCAGCGGCAGCAGCATCGGGGTGAACATTGCGCCGACGTTGGTCCCGGCGTTGAAAATACCGGTGGCCACCGCACGTTCACCGGCCGGGAACCACAGACGAGTGGTTTTCACACAGGCCGGGTAGTTGGCGGCTTCGGTCAGGCCGAGGATGAAGCGGCAGACCATGAAGCCAACCGCCGAAGTAGCCAGGCCATGGGCGCCAGTCGCCAGGCTCCAGAGCAGCACGGCGCAGAAGAACACGCGCTTGACGCCGACCCGGTCGATCAAGCGGCCCTGTAGCACGAAACCAATGGCGTAACCGACCTGGAACCAGAAGTTGATGTTGGCGTAGTCCATCGCCGTCCAGCTCATTTCCTTGGCCAGGATGGGCTGCATGACGCCGAGGGCGGCGCGGTCGATGTAGTTCAGGGTGGTGGCGAAAAACACCAGTGCCAGCATGCCCCAACGGGTCTTGCCGACCGCCATGGCGCCGCGGATTTTGTCGCCGATGCCGCCAGTGGCAGCGCTCATGGCCGGAGCCATGCGTGAGCTATGTGTAGGATTCATGTGTGCCATCCGTTCAATGACTGACAAGCGAAGCTCGTCGGGACTTCAAGGGCGCGTGATCAATCGATGGCGACAGGCGCGGCTGGACTGATCGACTGTGTTCGTCGGCTGACGAGTTATTCAGCGAGCGGCACGTGGGTGCCATCGGTGCGCGGGATTCGGATGGACGCCAGGCAAGGCGTAATGACGGTGGTGCAATCGAGCAAGGCGTTGAAGGAGCGCATGAGCGTATACCCGTTTTTTGAAATTTTTATGTGGTGTTCTGGGTCTTGTTAACTGGAACCGATGATTCATGACCGGACCCAATGTGGTGTTGATGTTGCGCAGTGGACGAAAAATCGTCAATTCGCCAAAGGGCATTTTGTTCGATAATCGCACGCAAAACTAACCGGGTAGTACACTTTGAATTGCCGTGAGAGATTGCCAGGCCAATAATTCCTTCAAAGCTAAACGCAATTCTTGTAGGAGCCGGCTTGCTGGCGATGGCGCCCGCGAAATCGCCATCGCCAGCAAGCCGGTTCCTACAAAGAGCCAAGCGTGCGATGTCCCTAACAAGATTGCCTCCATCACCGGGAGTCGAAATATGCAGCGTTCCATTGCCACCGTATCCTTGAGCGGTACCCTGCCGGAAAAACTCGAAGCCATTGCCGCCGCCGGTTTCGACGGTGTCGAGATTTTCGAAAACGACCTTCTCTACTACGACGGTAGCCCGCGGGAAATTAAACAGATGTGCGCCGATCTCGGGATCGCCATCACCCTCTTTCAACCGTTCCGGGATTTCGAAGGCTGCCGCCGTGACCGTCTGTCGCGCAACCTGGAGCGCGCCGAGCGCAAGTTCGACCTGATGCAGGAGCTGGGCACCGACCTGGTGCTGGTGTGCAGCAACGCCTCAGCCGATTCCATCGGTGATGAACAGATTCTGGTCGACGACTTGCGCCTGCTGGCAGAACGCGCCGGCGCGCGAGGCCTGCGCATTGGTTACGAAGCGCTGGCCTGGGGCCGTCACGTAAACACCTATCAACAGGTGTGGAACATCGTCCGTCAGGCCGATCACCCGAGCCTGGGCGTGTTGCTCGACAGCTTCCACACCTTGTCGCTCAAGGGCGACCCGAGCGCTATCGCCGACATTCCTGGCGACAAGATCTTCTTCGTGCAAATGGCCGACGCGCCGATCCTGGCTATGGACGTGCTGGAGTGGAGCCGGCATTTCCGCTGCTTCCCGGGTCAGGGCGAGTTCGATTTGCCGGGTTTCCTCGCGCCGATCATCAAGAGTGGCTATACCGGGCCGCTGTCGCTGGAAATCTTCAACGACGGCTTCCGCGCCGCACCGCCACGGGCCAACGCCGCCGACGGTTTGCGTTCGTTGCTGTACCTCGAAGAGAAAACCCGCGAGCGTCTGGCGCAGGAAGCCAAGCCTGCCGGCCATCCGGAAATTCTGTTCGAGACGCCCAAAGCCAGCGAATACAACGGCATCGAGTTTCTCGAATTTGCCGTGGACGAAAGCCTCGGTGCCAAACTCTCCCATTGGCTGGAACGCCTGGGCTTCGTCAAGGCCGGCCAGCATCGCTCCAAGAGCGTCAGCCTGTTGCGTCAGGGCGATATCAACCTGATTCTCAACTCCGAGCCTTATTCATTCGGCCACAGCTTTTTCGAGGCGCACGGTCCATCGCTGTGCGCCACGGCCGTGCGGGTCAAGGACAGCGCCAGTGCCTTGGCTCGGGCCGTGGCCTACAAAGGTCAGCCGTATCGCGGATTGGTCGGCCCCAATGAACTGGAACTCGCCGCTGTACGCGCGCCGGATGGCAGCCTGATTTACCTGGTGGATCAGGACGCCGACGTCTACGGCACCGACTTCAATCTGCAGCCGAACGCAGTGAGCACTGGCGGCCTCAAGCGCATCGACCACATGGCCATGGCGCTGCCGGCCGACAGCCTCGACAGTTGGGTGCTGTTCTACAAGAGCCTGCTGGATTTCGAGGCCGACGACGAAGTGGTGTTGCCCGACCCGTATGGTCTGGTGAAGAGCCGTGCACTGCGCAGTCGAGACAGCTCGATTCGCCTGCCACTGAACATTTCCGAGAACCGCAACACCGCGATCTCACACGCGCTGTCGAGTTATCGCGGTTCCGGCGTGCATCACATCGCCTTCGATTGCGACGATATCTTTGCCGAAGTCAGTCGTGCGAAAGAGGCGGGCGTACCGCTGCTGGATATCCCGCTCAATTACTACGACGACCTGGCCGCGCGCTTCGATTTCGACGACGAGTTCCTCAGCGAACTGGCTTATTACAACGTGCTGTACGACCGCGATGCCCAGGGTGGCGAACTGTTCCACGTTTACACCGAGCCGTTTGAAGGGCGATTCTTCTTCGAGATCATCCAGCGCAAGAGCGGCTATGCCGGTTACGGTGCGGCCAACGTCGCGGTACGACTGGCGGCCATGGCCAAATCCCGCAGTGGTGCCGTCCGTCAGGCAAAGTTGTAGGAAATTCGTAACCGCGGGGGTAATCCGCTGCCGCACGGCTTCCTTCAGTGTGCGGCGCAGCCCATAATCGCCAGCCTGTGCAGTGACGGCCGTGAGCCCGCAATGACGATAATTCCAGAACTCTCCGTAACGCCCGACCAGCCGCTTGCCGAGCCGCGCAAGAGTCGCAAGAACAACCCGGAAAAGACCCGCGAAAATATCCTGCAAGAGGCTATTGTCGAGTTTGTGCAGCAGGGGCTTTCCGGCGCTCGCGTCGATGCGATCGCCGAGCGCATCCACACCTCCAAACGCATGATCTATTACTACTTCGGCAGCAAGGAACAGCTCTACGTCGAGGTGCTTGAGAAACTCTACGGCGACATCCGCAATACCGAAAACCGCCTGCATCTGGCCGAACTGGCACCGGTAGACGCGATTCGTCGGCTGGTGGAATTTACCTTCGATCACCATGATCGCAATGTCGATTTCGTGCGTATCGTCAGCATCGAGAACATTCACAATGCTGAATTTGTGAAGCGCTCCGATGCAATCAAGGCGATGAACAACACCATCCTCGATTCACTGGGCGAAATTTTGCGTCGCGGTGCCGAGGAAGGGTTGTTCCGCACCGGGCTTGATCCGTTGGACGTGCATTTGCTGATCAGCTCGTTCTGCTTCTATCGCGTCTCGAACCGCCATACCTTTGGTGAGATTTTTCAGATCGACTTGCCGGACGAAAGCATCAAGCAGCGTCATCGGGAGATGATTTGCGAGTCCGTTCTGCGATATCTACAGGCCTGATTCAGCTGTGTGAAGCGCCTTTGTAGGAGTCGGCTTGCTGGCGATTGCGTCTGTACGATCGCCATCGCCAGCGAGCCGGCTCCTACAGGTTACGTCAGCCATTCATGCTCTGAAAATGCGCCAGCATCCGCTGAACATCCGGCACCACGCCGCTGAACAATTCGAACGCCTTCACCGCCTGAAACACCGCCATGTTGCCGCCATCCAGGGTGCGGCAGCCCAGGGCGCGGGCGTTGCGCAGCAGTTCGGTTTCCAGCGGAAAGTAAACAATCTCCGCCACCCACAACTCCGCCCGCAGCAACTCCACCGGCACGGGCATGCCCGGCAGTTTTTTCATGCCCATGGGCGTGGTGTTCACCAGGCCGTCAGCCTCGGCCAGCGTCAGTGCCAGGTCGTGACCGGCCACTGCGCGGCCGCTGCCGAAATGCTGATTCAGATTGTCCGCCAGGCTCTGCGCACGGCTGATTTCCACGTCGAAAATGCTCAGCTGTTGTACGCCTTCGCTCAATAACGCGTGGGCCACTGCCGCACCAGCGCCACCGGCGCCCATTTGGACGACGCGCTCAACGGCAGCGCCCTGCAAGCCACGGCGAAAACCTTCGGCAAAGCCCAGGCAATCGGTGTTGTGGCCGATGCGTTTGCCGTCCTTCAGCACCACGGTGTTTACCGCACCAATACCCCGGGCTTCTGGCGACAATTCGTCGAGCAGCGGGATGATCGCCTGCTTGCACGGAAACGTAATGTTCAGGCCGGTGAAATTCATGCGTTCGGCAGCCATCAGCAGGTCGGGCAGGGCGTTGCAGTCGAGTTTCAGTTGATCGAGGTCGATCAGGCGATAGAGGTAACGCAAACCCTGGGCATCGCCTTCATGCTCGTGCAACGCCGGGGTGCGAGAAGCCTGGATGCCGGCGCCGATCAGTCCGGCCAATACCGTTTGGTTCTGATTCATGACGTTCAACCCTTCAGACGTTGGCTGAAATGCTCCAGTGCCAGGCGATAGCCATGGCTGCCGAAACCGGCCAGTACCGCGGTGGCAATGCCCGAGACGAAGGAGTGATGACGGAACGGTTCGCGGGCGTGGACGTTGGACAGGTGCACTTCGATCACCGGCAATTCGCTGGCAACCAGCGCATCACGGATCGCCACCGAGGTGTGGGTCCAGGCTGCCGGGTTGATCACGATCCCGGCGCAACGCTTGCGGGCGGCGTGAATCCAGTCGAGCAATTCGCCTTCGTGGTTGGTCTGGCGAAACTCCACTGCCAGGCCGAACTCTTCAGCGGCGCGGCCGCACATGGCGGAAATATCAGCCAGGGTTTCGTGGCCGTAAGTCGCCGGTTCACGGGTGCCCAGCAGATTCAGATTCGGGCCGTTGAGCACCAGAATGATGGGGGACATCGAACTTTCTCCACTTATTATTTTTGGCGTTGGCCGAGGTTTTCAGCCTGTGGAGATAAATTGTACTAGCTAGTTAGTTTGGTCAATTGAAGAGGCGGTTAGTGGGCGTATTGTGTGCGGTGATCGGACATAAAAAGATCGCAGCCTACGGCAGCTCCTACATTTGAAACGCGTTCCCCTGTAGGAGCTTTCGCAGGCTGCGATCTTTTAACGAGGCAAATGCTCAACCAAAAAATCAATGAAGGCCCGCAATCGCAGAGGCATATGCCGGCTCTGCGGATAAAGCAAAGTAAACGGCCGCGAGCGCCCGCCATAAGGCTTTAGCACTTCCACCAGCGAACCATCGGCCAATTCCTTCTCGACGATAAAGCGATAGGTTTGAAACAACCCCGCCCCGTGTTTCGCCAGGGTCACGCCACCCAATACATCGTCGGAGCAGCTGAAGTTGCCCTCGGCCAGAATCTCCCTCTCAACGCCGTTGTCATTGAACAACCAGGCAATGCGCCGGCCGCTGCTGGGCAGTTCGTACTGAATGCATTCGTGCTGTTGCAAGTCGTCGAGGGTTTGCGGCGTGCCGGCACGCTTGAGGTAGTCCGGGCTGGCAATCATCACCAGCACGCCGTCTTCGAGTTGCCGCGCGATCAGGCCGGAATCCGGAATCGCGCGGACGCGAATGGCCATGTCATAGCCTTCACCGACGAAATCGATATTGCGGTTGCTGATGTGCGACTCGACCTTCACCGCCGGAAACCGCGCACGAAACGCTGGCAGCAACGGCAGGATTCGATGGTGGGCGTAGGTGGTCGGAATACTGATACGCAAGGTCCCGGAAGGCACTTGCTGCTGACCCATGACTTCGCGCTGGGCTTCGACCAGTTGCGCCAGTGCCTGTCGGCATTCCTCGTAATAGCGACGACCGCTGTCAGTCAATTTGACGCTGCGGGTGGTACGGGCGAACAATCGCACGCCCAGGCGTTCTTCCATGCGTGACACCGAACGGCTCACCGCGGCCGGGGTGACACCCGCTACCAGCGCCGCCGCGGTGAAGCTGCCAGCTTCTGCGGCCAGGCAGAACAGTTCGATGCTGCCCAGCTGAAGATCGTCAAATTGTCGCTGCATGATTGATTACACCGGGGATCAAATGAAGTGTCTGAATCAGTATTTATCAGATGCCGGCATACAGATACAGTGAGTTCACGTGGTAAGCCTTTCTTAATCAGCCGAGCAGGAGAAGCAGCATGCCTTTCGTCAGCGTACGTATCACCCGTGACGGCGTTACCCGGGAGCAGAAAGCCCAGGTCATCGCTGAAATCACCGAGACTTTGCAACGCGTCCTCGGCAAGCCGCCGGAACTGACCCACATCGTGATCGAGGAAATCGATACGGATAACTGGGGATACAAGGGCATTACCACGACCGAGTTTCGAAAAAATCAGCCGGGGTGATCCGATAAAGCAACCTGTAGGAGCTGCCGCAGGCTGCGATCTTTTGACTTTGATTTTTTAAAGCAAGATCAAAAGATCGCAGCCTGCGGCAGCTCCTACAGGGATTGGATCGTTTTTCGGGATTACGCCGACAAAAAAGCCGTCGTGATGACGGCTTTTTTTTTTCTGGCATCTGCAATCAGCGCCGGGTCAACAACACCCCGGATTCCATGTGATGGGTCCACGGGAACTGGTCGAACATCGCGCATTGGGTGATGCGGTGGGTGTCGTGCAGTTGGGCGATGTTGGCCGCCAGGGTTTCCGGGTTGCAGGAAATGTACAGGATGTTGTCGAAGCGACGAGTCAGCTCGCAGGTGTCCGGGTCCATGCCGGCGCGGGGCGGGTCGACGAAGACGCTGCCGAATTCGTAGCTCTTGAGATCGATGCCGTGCAGGCGGCGGAACGGCCGCACTTCGTTCAGCGCTTCGGTCAGTTCCTCGGCGGACAGTCGGACCAGCGTGACGTTATCCACAGCGTTTTCGCTGAGGTTGCTCAAGGCTGCGTTGACCGAAGTCTTGCTGATTTCGGTGGCCAGCACTTTGCGCACACGGGTGGCGAGCGGCAGGGTGAAGTTGCCGTTGCCGCAATACAACTCCAGCAAATCGTCCGGGCGATCGCCGAGCGCGTCGTACGCCCAATTGAGCATCTTCTGGTTCACCGTGCCGTTGGGCTGGGTGAACGCGCCTTCCGGCTGGCGGTAGCTGAAGGTGCGGCCGCCGACTTCCAGCTTCTCGACCACATAATCATGACCGATGACTTCGCGCTTGCCCTTGGAGCGGCCGATGATGCTGACGTTCAGGTCCGTCGCCAGCTTCGAGGCTGCTGCATGCCAGTGCTCATCCAGCGGACGGTGATAACACAGGGTAATCATCGCATCGCCGGCCAGGGTGGTCAGGAACTCCACCTGAAACAGCTTGTGGCTCAACGCCGAACTGGCTTGCCATGCGGCCTTGAGCTGCGGCATCAACTGGTTGATGCGCAGGCTGGCGATCGGGAATTCTTCGATCAGGATCGGCGTGCGTTTGTCTTCCTGGGAAAACATCGCGTAGTGACGCTCGCCGGCTTCGCGCCACAGGCGGAATTCGGCGCGCAGACGGAAGTTCTGCAGCGGCGAATCAAAGACGCTCGGCTGCGGTGCATCGAACGGGGCCAGCAGGTCACGCAAACGCGTGACCTTTTCTTCGAGCTGAACGGCGTAGGCCTGGGAATCAAAAGTCATGCGTTGAACCAACCCAGTTTGATCACGAACAGAATCGACAGGATCACCAGCGCCGGGTTCAGCTCACGGCCGCGACCGGACATCAACTTGATGGCGGTCCAGGCAATGAAACCGAAAGCGATGCCATTGGCGATGGAGTAAGTGAACGGCATCGCCAGGGCGGTGATCACCACCGGCGCGGCAACGGTGATGTCGTCCCAGTCTATTTCGGCCAGACCGGATGTCATCAGCACGGCGACGAACAGCAGGGCCGGTGCAGTGGCGAAAGCAGGAACGCTGGCGGCCAGTGGCGAGAAGAACAGCGCCAGCAGGAACAGGAACGCAACGACAACGGCGGTCAGGCCGGTGCGGCCACCGGCACTCACGCCGGCGGCGGATTCGATGTAGCTAGTGGTGGTCGAGGTGCCCAGCAGGGAACCGGCCATGGCGGCAGTGCTGTCGGCGATCAGCGCACGGCCCATTTTCGGCATGTGGCCGTCCTTGCCCATCAGGCCGGCGCGCTTGGCGACGCCGATCAGGGTGCCGGAGTTGTCGAACAGGTCAACGAACAGGAAGGCGAAGATCACGCTGACCAGACCGATGTCCAGTGCGCCCTTGATGTCCAGTTGCAGGAAGGTCGGGGCCAGCGAAGGCGGCATCGACATCACGCCACCGAATGGAGTGAAGCCCAAGGCGATGGAAGCGATGGTCACCACCAGAATGCCGATCAGCACCGCACCGCGCACGGCAAGGGCTTCAAGCGCGACAATCAGGGCAAAGCCGAGGGTGGCGAGAATCGGAGCCGGTTGTTTCAGGTCGCCGAGGCCAACCATGGTCGCCGGGTTGCTGACCACGATACCGGCGTTGTGCAGGGCAATCAGTGCCAGAAACAAACCGATACCGGCAGCAATCGCCGAGCGCAGCGGCAGCGGGATGCTGTTGATGATCCATTCACGGATGCGGAAGATCGACAGCAGGAAGAAGCACACGGCCGAGATGAACACCGCACCCAGCGCCACTTGCCAAGTGTGGCCCATGTGCAGGACCACGGTGTAGGTGAAGAAGGCGTTCAGGCCCATGCCCGGTGCGAGGGCGATCGGGTAGTTGGCGATCAGGCCCATGACCGTCGAGCCGATGGCGGCTGCCAGGCAGGTGGCGACGAACACCGCGCCCTTGTCCATGCCGGTCTCGCCGAGGATGCTCGGGTTGACGAACAAAATGTAGGCCATGGCCAAAAAGGTCGTGACGCCCGCCAGAATCTCGGTGCGTACGTTGGTGTTGTGTGCCTTGAGTTGAAACAGCCTTTCCAGCATGTCTGCTCCCCGTGGCGCGCCCGGCGCCGTGAATGTATCGACCTCAACAGCAAAGCACAGACCACTGCAGGCGCCCGGGAATTTTCTGTGGGTCGGAAAAAGCCGCGCATCATACCAGTAGCACAGGGTTATGGCTGCTTATGGCGGTGATCGTCGTCGATGTTTTGCGTTTAACCCAAACCGGCCATACTGCGCGCTGGTTTTGGGGATGGGTTTTTGCATGAAAAAGCGTCTGTTGATCAGCTTGGCGATTTTGATGGCCTTGGGGACTCAGTCAGCCCTGGCGGCATCTGCTGCGCCATTGACCCAAGTGAAAGTGCTCAAGGTTGAATCGCCGGCCTGTGGCTATGAAGACATTGCCGAAGGGCAGGAACAGACGCGCTGCAATCACACCGGCCCGAACATCCGGATTTTCGTGCTGGAAGTTGGCTACGGTCGCAAGGCGCACGTTGCCCTGGATGGTTTTGACGTCAACGGAACACGTACGCCGGTCTGTGCTTTTGATAACGGCAACCTGACCGAATGCAGCGTCGGTAAAAAAACCGTCGGCTATCTCTATATCTTCGATCTGGCGGGCAAGCAGGAAGGCACCTTTACCTTCAGCAACACGTCGATCAACGCGCCGGGCAACACCATGTCGACGCAGCTTTACATCAAGTAACGGCTGGGCTCGAACAAGGGCAGGGAAAGCTGACTACGCTTTAAAGATTATTCCGTGGATTGCACTCATGACCTTTAGAGCTTTGATTACCCTCGCCGAGGGCATCGATGACCTGCAAGCAGTGACCCTGGTCGATGTGCTACGCCGCGCCAAAGTGGAAGTGGTAGTGGCCAGCATCGAAGGGCGACGCATGCTCACCTGCGCCCGCGGCACTCGCCTGACGACCGATGCGATGCTGGTGGATTTGCTGGCCCAGCCATTCGACCTGATCGTTCTGCCCGGCGGTGCCGTCGGGGCGCAGCATTTGGCAGCCCATCAACCCTTGCAACAACTGATCAAGGATCAGGCCGCAGCCGGTCGCCTGTTCGCCGGCATCGCCGAAGCCCCGGCACTGGCGCTGCAAGCCTTTGGCGTATTGCGCCAGCGACGCATGACGTGCCTGCCGTCGGCCAGCCATCAACTGTCTGGCTGCAACTTTGTCGACCAACCGGTGGTGGTCGATGGCAACTGCATCACCGCCCAAGGCTCGGGCGCCGCGCTGGCGTTTGCCCTGACGCTGGTGGAACAGCTCTGCGGCAAAGCCGCGCGGGCGGCGGTGGCGGGGGAGTTGGTGGTTTAGACGGCGTCAGCCTTCACCTCTTCCTTCGGCACATGCATCCGGTCGCGGTTGGCCAGGGTCGGGAAGAGTTTGATCCAGGTTCCGGTCACCACCAGCGTACCGATGCCGCCCATGACCACCGCCGGCACGGTGCCGAACCAGTGGGCGGTCAGGCCGGATTCGAATTCGCCTAACTGGTTGGAAGCGCCGATGAACAGACCGTTGACGGCGCTGACCCGACCGCGCATTTCGTCCGGGGTTTCCAGTTGTACGAAGGACGCACGGATCACCATGCTGATCATGTCTGCCGCGCCCAGCACCACCAGCACGGCCAGGGAGAACCAGAACGAGGTCGACAGACCGAAGGCGATAGTCGCCACGCCGAACACACCCACGGCGGTGAACATCACCCGCCCGACGTTGCGTTCCACGGCAAATCGCGCGAGGAACAGCGACATCAATAGCGCCCCCACCGCCGGTGCCGATCGTAGCAGCCCCAGGCCCCACGGGCCGGTCAGCAGAATGTCCTTCGCGAATACCGGCAGCAACGCCGTCGCGCCACCGAGCAGGACGGCGAACAGATCGAGGGAAATCGCCCCGAGGATGTCCGGACGGCTGCGAATGAAGCGAATGCCGGCCAGCAGCGAATCCAGAGTGGCCTTGCCCTTGTTCAGCGGCGTTTGCCGGGCGGGCAGGTTGAGCATCAGCGAACAAGCAATGATGTACAGGATCACCGTCGGGCCGTAGACCCAGACGCTGCCGAAGGCATAGAGCAAACCGCCGAGGGCCGGGGCGACGATGGTCGCCGATTGCTGGGCCGATTGCGCGGCGGCAACGGCGCGGGGGAACAGCGCGCTGGGGACGATGCTCGGCAGCAGGGCCTGAGTGGTCGGCATTTCGAAGGAGCGGGCGGCGCCCAGCAGGAATGCGAGGATAAAGATCATTTCCCGAGTGACATGGTCGGTCGCGCTGCCAATGGCCAGCGACAGGGCGATCAGTGCCTGCACGGACTGGCAGATCGCCGCGACCTTGCGCCGGTCATAGCGGTCGGCGACATGCCCGGTGTGCAGCATGAACAGCACCCGCGGCGCGAACTCCACCAGCCCGACCAGGCCCAGATCCAGCACGTTGCCGGTCAGCTGGTAGAGGTTCCAGCCAATGGCCACGGTGAGCATCTGAAAACCGCTGGCGGTAAATACCCGTGCCAGCCAAAACGCGATGAAAGGGCGGTGATGACGTAACAGCAAGGGCTCTTGGCTGGGCATTTGAGGGCAGATCTGCGGGAGGGGAAGGGCGAGATTATCACCAACCTGTAACAGGAAGTTGCGGTGATGGAAAATTTAGTTAGCTAGGTACCGATCATCTGCTGGGCCAGATTCCTGTGGCGAGGGCGCTTGCTCCCGTCAGGGCGCGAAGCGGCCTCAAACCCTGACATTTCGGCGCTTCAGGTAAACCGCATTTATCGATATGACGACTGCTGCGCAGTCGAGCACGAGCAAGCTCGCTCGCCACAGTAAATACCACAGCCCTATGAGGCAACTTGTCACGCGGCAAAAGACCACGCGGTTCATCCCCGGAAATGGGACTACTCTTTCAACGTTGCTTGATCCAGATCAAAACCCTCCGCAGGAATTGGTTTGGTGGCCGTAAGGCCAGACTCCCTGCGTTGTGATGCGTAGAAAAAAAGAACAAATAGAGATTCGCCGCACTCCATATTCGTGGGGCCGAGGATGCAGGCCTCCAGCCGGCAGCCGTACTACCTGACAGAGGAAGACTTATGTTCGGTTTAGAGGCACTTGATCTCGCCCGAATTCAGTTCGCGTTCACCATCTCATTCCACATCCTGTTCCCTGCCATCACCATTGGCCTGGCGAGTTACCTGGCGGTACTTGAAGGCTTGTGGCTGAAAACCCATAACGATACTTACCGTGACCTCTACCATTTCTGGTCGAAGATCTTTGCCGTCAACTTCGGCATGGGTGTGGTGTCCGGTCTGGTCATGGCCTATCAATTCGGCACCAACTGGAGCCGCTTCTCCGACTTCGCCGGTTCCGTGACCGGGCCGCTGCTGACATACGAAGTGCTGACTGCTTTCTTCCTGGAGGCCGGTTTCCTCGGCGTCATGTTGTTTGGCTGGAACAAGGTCGGGCGCGGCTTGCACTTCTTCGCCACGGTCATGGTCGCCATCGGCACGCTGATCTCGACCTTCTGGATTCTCGCGTCCAACAGCTGGATGCAGACCCCGCAAGGCTTCGAAATCATCAACGGTCAGGTCATCCCCACCGACTGGCTCGCAGTGATCTTCAACCCGTCGTTCCCGTATCGCCTGATGCACATGGCCACGGCGGCGTTCGTCGCGACCGCATTCTTCGTCGGGTCCTCGGCGGCCTGGCATTTGCTGCGCGGCAAGGACAACCCGGCGATCCGCACCATGCTCTCGATGGCGATGTGGATGGCGCTGATCGTGGCGCCGATTCAGGCGGTCATCGGTGACTTCCACGGCCTCAATACACTCGAGCACCAACCGGCAAAAATCGCCGCGATCGAAGGCCACTGGGAAAACAAGGGCAACGAAGCGACTCCACTGATCCTGTTCGGCTGGCCGGACATGAAAGAAGAGAGAACCAAATTCGCCGTCGAGATCCCGTACCTGGGCAGCTTGATCCTGACCCACTCGCTGGACAAACAGGTGCCGGCGCTCAAGGAGTTCCCGCCGGAGGACCGTCCGAATTCGACCATCGTGTTCTGGTCGTTCCGGATCATGGTCGGGCTCGGTTTCCTGATGATCTTCACCGGGTTGTGGAGCCTGTGGCTGCGCAAGCGCGACAAGCTGTATACCTCGCGCCCGTTCCTGTACCTGGCGTTGTGGATGGGGCCGTCCGGCCTGGTTGCGATTCTCGCCGGCTGGTTCACCACTGAAATCGGTCGTCAGCCGTGGGTGGTCTACGGATTGATGCGCACGGCGGATGCGTCGTCCAACCACAGCTTCATGCAGATGAGCATCACCTTGATCCTGTTTGTGGTGGTGTATTTCGCGCTGTTCGGTGCCGGTCTGGGCTACATGATGCGTCTGGTGCGCAAAGGGCCGAAGATCGACGAAGGCAAGGAAACTAACGACGGTGGCCCCGGCCAGAAACGTACCCCGGCGCGTCCGCTCTCCGCAGCCGATGACGAGCATGCCGATACCGACCACGTCGTGACCAAGGAGATTTGAATCATGGGTATTGATCTTCCGCTGATCTGGGCCGTGATCATCATCTTCGGCATCATGATGTACGTCGTCATGGACGGATTCGACCTGGGCATCGGGATTCTTTTCCCGTTCATCCCCGGCAAGACCGATCGCGACGTGATGATGAACACCGTCGCCCCGGTCTGGGACGGCAATGAAACCTGGCTGGTATTGGGCGGAGCGGCATTATTCGGCGCTTTCCCGCTGGCCTATTCGGTGGTGCTCTCGGCGTTGTACCTGCCGCTGATTTTCATGCTGATCGGGCTGATCTTCCGCGGTGTGGCGTTCGAGTTCCGCTTCAAGGCCAAGGACGACAAGCGCCACCTCTGGGACAAGGCGTTCATCGGTGGTTCGGTGGCCGCAACGTTCTTCCAGGGTGTGGCACTGGGCGCTTTCATTGATGGCTTGCCGGTGGTCAATCGCCAGTTCGCCGGTGGCTCACTCGACTGGTTGACGCCGTTCACCATGTTCTGCGGTGCCGCGCTGGTGGTGGCCTATGCGCTGCTTGGCTGCACCTGGCTGATCATGAAAACCGAAGGCAAATTGCAGGAGCAGATGCACGACCTGGCGCGGCCACTGGCGTTTGTTCTGTTGGCGGTGATTGGCGTCGTCAGCATCTGGACCCCACTGGCCCACGCCGAAATCGCCGCTCGCTGGTTCACCCTGCCAAACCTGTTCTGGTTCCTGCCTGTACCGATTCTGGTGTTGGTGACCTTGTACGGCCTGATCCGCGCAGTGGCTCGCAACGCGAATTACACGCCGTTCCTGCTGACGCTGGTGCTGATCTTCCTCGGCTATAGCGGATTGGGAATCAGCCTGTGGCCGAACATCGTGCCGCCGTCGATCTCGATCTGGGACGCCGCCGCGCCGCCACAAAGCCAGGGCTTCATGCTGGTGGGCACGCTGTTCATCATCCCGTTCATCCTGGGCTACACCTTCTGGAGCTACTACGTGTTCCGCGGCAAGGTCACCCACGAAGACGGCTACCACTAGGCTGCAGCGCAAGAAAATGTGGGAGCGAGCCTGCTCGCGATGGCGTCCTCAAAGGCGCCATCGATCCTTACTGGAGGATTGAAGCAATGACCAACAAACCATCCCTGCACGACATTCAACAAGCCGAAAAAAAACCGCTGTGGCAGCGGCTCGGCTGGCTGGCCATGATCTGGGCTGGCAGCGTCGGTGCACTGTTCATCGTCGCCAGCCTGATGCGCATGTTCATGAACGCTGCTGGCCTGACGACTCACTGATAGACCTGACATCCCATCCCGTTGCCTTGCAGCACGGATTGACAACCCTCCTGACGGAGGGTTTTTTTGTCGTTATTTGCGGGCTTTGAGAATCACGAATTTCGGTGTGGCCGCCACTTGCTCGACACCGCGGAAAAGCCGCGCGAGTTTGCTGTGATAACCCAGGTGACGGTTGCCGACGATGTACAACGCACCGCCGACTACCAACGCCTCTCGAGCTTGCTGAAACATCCGCCAGGCAAGAAAGTCGCCGACCACTTGTTGTTGGTGAAAGGGAGGATTGCACAGCACCACGTCCAGCGACTGCGGTTCCTGCCCGGCGAGTCCATCGCCGGCGCGCACGGTCACCTCCCGCTCACCCAGCGCCGCGTGCCAGTTTTCGGCGGCCGATTGCACCGCCATGAACGATTCGTCCACCAGCGTGTAATGGGCGTCGGGGTTTTGCAGCGCACTGGCGATAGCCAGCACACCGTTGCCGCAACCGAGGTCAGCGACCCGTGCTGAAACGAGGCCCTTCGGCAAGTGCGGTAAAAACGCCCGCGTGCCGATATCCAGGCCTTCACGGCAGAACACGTTGGCGTGGTTAAGCAATTCGATCGCAGGTGTGTCGAGGCGATAGCGGGTCGGGTAGGGCGATGTGACCGGTGCTTTGGCTTCAGCAGCGGCAATCAACAGTCGGGCCTTCTTCACCGCCAGCGAAGCTTGAACCGGGCCGATATAGCGCTCCAGCAGATCACCTGCGGCACGTGGCAGGTGCTTGATCATCGCGCCGGCAATCACTTGTGCGCCGGGTGCCAGTTGGCCTTGCAGGCGGATCAGTTGTTCTTCGAGCAGCGCCAGTGTCTTCGGTACCCGGATCAGCACCCGATCAAATGGCCCCGCCAGGGCTTCACTGGACGGTATGTGCGTTACCGCATCAAACGCCATTCCATTGCGGGCGAGATTCTTTTCCAATCCCTGAGCGGCCAGAAACGAATCGCCGCTGCTGACCACGTTGACCTTGCCCGCCAGGCTGGCGGCCAAAGCGCCGAAACTGTCATTCAGTACCAGCACCCGCAGCTCGGCCGCAGGCTGCTGTTCGGCCAGATGACTGAGCAGGTACTCATCTGCCGCGTCAAAGGCTTGCAGGGGTTCGTTCTGCTGTTCGGGCTGGCGGATCAGGTCGAGGCTGGCGAAAGGGGTTTCGAGCAGTGGCATGGGGTGGGGCTCAGGGTAATCAACGGGGTATCCCGCGGCCAGAGGCGTCTTGCGGGCGGGGCCGCCCGAGCGGACTTCGTCGCGGGAGTTCACACGACATCACTCAGGATGGGACCGCGAATGGTACGTTTTTTTGAGTCGGATTACCCGCAGGTTTTTCTGCTCAGCGCATCGCTCCGCTGTTGAGATAGCCGGCCTTGACGGCGGCGATGACGGCCGAAACCTTGTTGTTGACCCCCAGTTTGCGAATGGCTTCCTGGACATGGAAATTGATGGTGCGTGCGCTGAGATTGAGAATTCTGGCGCTCTCATAGGCCGTTTTGCCATCCGCTGCCAGTTTCAATACGTCGACTTCCCTTGGCGATAAATGCGGCGCAGCCGGTTTGGCAGGTGCCTTGGGCAGCGTTTGCGCAATCAATTTATGCAGGTGATGCCCAATGAACACGGAGAAACCGAGATTCTCATACAGCTCCCAGGCGCTGACCGGGCAGTGGCTTCTCGCCAGGCTCAGAATGCTGCACAGGCCGGTTTCCTCGTCATGAACGGCTTGGGACCAGCCATGCTGTAATCCTTTGGTTTCCATGGCATCCCATAGAAAGGGTGCATTGCTGAAAAGTTCTTCACTCCAAAGAATGGGGAGTACGGAATGATTGCAATGCGCCACTACCGGGTCGCTCGCAGCGTACTTCTTTTTCTCGTATTCAGTGTTCCAGTCGGTTGGATAATTGTTGAACCGAAGAGTATGAAACTGCTCATTTTTTGTTGGGTAACTTGTTGAAAAGGCGAAAAATTTGAACCCGATGTTTTTCGCGAAACTCAATGAGATTCTGTAGGCACTCTCCATTTCGGTTGTATTGGATAACTGTATAAGTTGCAGCTCCTTCCACCGTTCCATTATGGACTCCATCTATAAAATGATGCTTAAAGGGCGCATTGGATCCAACGGGTCTGCGCGAGCTGGAGTGTAGGATGTTTCCTATGGTCACGTTGAGAATTTTTTGTTTTGTTCGAGTTTTGTAAAGCAGTATCCGGTTCTAATCCCATGGCAGAAAAAAGATAACTTGTATGTCGATACTAATCTCATCGCGTTCCCCTCACGATTAACTGTTTGGTTAGCAAATTACTTGCTAATTATTTTCCAAAACAAATGAGAATAAGAGTCCTTGTCTAAAAAGCACTACAAAACATCGGTGTTTATGGCGTCCTCTTTGCGAGACACTGCGGCTATTCGTTGAACGGAGCCGCCCATGACTGCCAGTGAAGAGAAATTTACTCGCCAGACCTTGCTGGACGTCCAGCCACTGACGCCGAACCTGTTTACCCTGCGCGCCACCAGGGACAAGGGCTTTCGATTTCGCGCGGGGCAATTTGCACGCCTGGGTGTGACCAAAGCTGACGGCAGCACGGTTTGGCGGGCCTAT
Organism: Pseudomonas fluorescens; assembly: GCF_000802965.1. Lineage (GTDB taxonomy): Bacteria > Pseudomonadota > Gammaproteobacteria > Pseudomonadales > Pseudomonadaceae > Aquipseudomonas > Aquipseudomonas fluorescens_A. Next base: position 128,515 of record NZ_JSAK01000013.1, read on the forward strand.
TCCATGGTTTCATCGCCCTTTGACGAGTTTCTCGAGTTCTTCTCCATTGTGGTTCCGGGTGGTGAGTTCACCAGTGAACTGAGTCGGCTGGACGTCGGCGATACGTTGCTGGTTGATCGCCAGGCCTATGGCTACCTGACGCTCGATCGTTTCGTCGACGGACGGGATCTGTGGTTGTTATCCACAGGCACGGGGATCGCGCCATTTTTGTCGATCCTGCAGGACTTCGAGGTATGGGAAAAATTCGAACGAATCATTCTTGTCTACAGCGTTCGTGAGTCCCGCGAGCTGGCGTATCAAGAACTGATCGCCGGGCTGACGCAGCGCGACTACCTGGCGGAATACGCGCACAAGTTGCAGCTCATCAACACAGTCACGCGTGAGCAACATCCCGGCGCCCTGAATGGACGGATTACGACGTTGATCGAAAATGGCGAGCTGGAGCGAGCGGCCGGAGTGGCGCTGACGCCCGAGCATTCGCGGGTCATGCTGTGCGGCAACCCACAAATGATCGATGACACGCGCAAGTTGCTCAAACAGCGCGACATGCATTTGAGTCTCAGCCGACGGCCCGGTCAGGTGGCCGTGGAAAACTTCTGGTAAAAAAAAACGGCGCCAGAGGGCGCCGTTTTCTGTTCCGCTAAAGCGGTCCAGGCCGATTGTTCTGGGCCTTGAGCAGGTCGCGAATTTCCCCGAGCAGTTCTTCTTCTTTAGTCGGAACCGGCGGCAGGGTAGGAGCGACGGCTTCTTCACGCTTCAGTTGGTTGATGGCTTTGATGCCCATGAAGATCGCGAAGGCGACGATGATGAAGTCGATCAGGCTCTGGATGAATTTACCGTACGCCAGCACCACCGCCGGGGCGTCGCCGCTGGCAGCTTTGAGCGTAATGGCCAGGTCACTGAAGTCCACCCCACCGATCAACAGCCCGATTGGCGGCATGATCACGTCACCGACAAACGAGGTGACGATCTTGCCGAAGGCGGCGCCGATGATGATGCCGACGGCCATGTCGATCACGTTGCCTTTGACCGCGAAGGCCTTGAACTCACTTATCACGCCCATAGGTTATTTCCTTGTTACAGATGAGGTTGGTGGAACGCAGTGTAAATCAGCAAAACGCATCTTGCTCGACACACCAGCTTACAGAGTCGCCTGCTATCGACCTGCATTGCGCGAAAAAGTTTACAAAATGCCATCACTGCGGAGCGAGCAAGATTGAGGGCGACGACCAGTTCTCGTAATGACGATTAGTGGTCGCCTACCTTCTTTATCTGCGACCAAAGTGACTTTTTTCGAGGGAAATCGAAGTTTGCTAAAGTCAGGGGGAAATGAAACTCCATTTGCAAGATTGCGAGTTTGATCGCAAAGGCTGAGTTGTATTTAAATCGAGGGTGAGTGCGTATGTTGCTTTGATAGTGGCTAATTGATAGTTGCCTATATATAGGTTGTACGAATTGGTTTAAATCGTCACGGGTTTGTATAGGTTAATTAGCAGCGTCCCGAGCATTGCTGGGAAAGTTTGTACAGGATGTAATCATGAAGCCTGGGTAGGACGGTAAAATTATTGAAGGAAGTTGTATGTTTTAAATCGGTTCGGTAACTCCGCCGCGCTGACCCGGTCCACCTGCGCTATCATCGCGGTTTTTGCCGGGAGTTCAGATGGCCAAGGCCAAGCGCATGTACGGCTGCACCGAGTGCGGCTCAACCTTCCCGAAGTGGGCCGGCCAGTGCAGTGAATGCGGCGCCTGGAACACCCTGACCGAAACCATGGTGGAAAGTGGCGGGGCAGCGGCGCCGAGCGGCCGCACCGGTTGGACTGGTCAGCAGGCGCAGATCAAGACCCTGGCCGAAGTCAGTGTCGAGGAGATTCCACGCTTTTCCACGGCGTCCAGCGAGCTGGATCGAGTGCTGGGTGGTGGCTTGGTCGACGGTTCGGTGGTGCTGATCGGTGGTGACCCCGGTATCGGCAAGTCGACCATTCTGTTGCAGACCTTGTGCAACCTCGCCAAGGTCATGCCGGCGCTGTACGTCACCGGCGAAGAGTCCCAGCAGCAAGTGGCCATGCGCGCCCGCCGTCTGGGGTTGCCTCAGGATCAACTGCGGGTGATGACCGAGACCTGTATCGAAACCATCATCGCCACGGCTCGCCTGGAAAAGCCCAAGGTCATGGTGATCGACTCGATCCAGACGATTTTTACCGAGCAACTGCAATCTGCCCCGGGTGGCGTGTCCCAGGTTCGCGAAAGCGCGGCGCTGCTGGTGCGCTACGCCAAGCAGAGCGGCACGGCGATTTTCCTGGTGGGCCATGTAACCAAAGAAGGTGCGCTGGCCGGTCCCCGCGTTCTGGAGCACATGGTCGACACGGTTCTGTATTTTGAAGGCGAATCCGATGGGCGTTTGCGTCTGCTGCGGGCGGTGAAAAACCGTTTCGGTGCAGTTAACGAACTGGGTGTGTTCGGCATGACCGACAAGGGCCTGAAAGAAGTCTCAAACCCTTCGGCGATTTTTCTGACCCGTGCTCAGGAAGAAGTCCCGGGGAGTGTGGTCATGGCGACGTGGGAAGGGACTCGGCCGATGCTGGTGGAAGTCCAGGCATTGGTGGATGACAGTCATCTGGCCAACCCGCGTCGGGTAACGCTGGGCCTGGATCAGAACCGACTGGCGATGTTGCTGGCGGTCCTGCACCGTCACGGCGGAATTCCTACCCACGATCAGGACGTGTTCCTCAACGTGGTCGGCGGCGTGAAAGTGTTGGAAACGGCTTCCGACCTGGCGTTGATGGCGGCGGTGATGTCCAGCTTGCGCAATCGGCCGCTGCCCCACGATCTGCTGGTGTTCGGTGAGGTGGGACTTTCCGGCGAAGTGCGTCCGGTGCCGAGTGGCCAGGAGCGCCTGAAAGAAGCGGCCAAGCATGGCTTCAAGCGCGCCATCGTGCCGAAGGGCAATGCGCCGAAAGAGGCACCACCGGGGTTGCAGATTATTGCGGTAACCCGGCTTGAACAGGCTCTCGACGCACTCTTCGAATAACCCGATCCCCTGTAGGAGCTGCCGCAGGCTGCGATCTTTTGATTTTGAAAAATCCCAAGATCAAAAGATCGCAGCCTGCGGCAGCTCCTGCAACAGCGTTCATGCCTCGATCAGGGCGCCCAGCTCTCGTTCAAGTTCCGCCTGGTCTCCAAGATTGAGCTCGATCAACCGCCGCAGCCGCTCAATGGACTCCAGACTGATGTGCAGGCAGACGAAGCCCAACTGGCCGTGATCTTCGTGGGTCAGATGCACATCCATCCTGATTTCGTTGTCATCGTTCAAATGAATGTCGACTGAAAAATCCTTCTCCCGATCCCCCAGCCATGGCTCCGGACGCTCGATCAGCAAACCCTTGAGAGACAGGTCAATCAGCTTCACCGGCCAGATAAAACCCCCCTGAATCAGCTCGGTTCGGGCATCGAACTCAATACGTTTGAAGCGGCGACGTTCGGCTGGGTGCTCGCTCATGGCGCGATCCTCGGAAATGTACGCTGACTATAGACCGGCATTGTCAGCGGCTGCCAGGACACACAAGCGTCCAGATCAGTGTGGGGGGTATGGCCTTTGCCGTCAGTAGAGCTAAACTCGCAGTGGCTGTCTTTCTTGTCCACTCTGGCTGGAATCATAAAATGAAAAATAATAATAGCCCGCTACGCCATCTGCCCTGGCTGGTGCTGGCAATCATAGGTGCGTGCGCCTTGGGTGTCGTGGCATTGCGCCGAGGTGAGGCAATCAACGCCTTGTGGATTGTGGTCGCTGCAGTGGCCATCTATCTGGTTGCGTATCGCTACTACAGTCTGTTCATCGCCAACCATGTGATGCAACTCGACCCGCGTCGGGCAACTCCCGCCGTACTCAAAAATGACGGTCTGGACTACGTTCCAACCAACAAGCATATCCTCTTCGGTCACCACTTCGCGGCCATCGCCGGCGCGGGGCCACTGGTCGGTCCGGTCCTGGCGGCGCAGATGGGCTACTTGCCCGGTACGCTGTGGCTGATTGCCGGTGTGGTGCTGGCGGGTGCCGTTCAGGACTTCATGGTCCTGTTCATGTCCACCCGTCGCAACGGTCGCTCCCTGGGCGACATGGTCCGTGAAGAGATGGGCCGCATCCCTGGCACCATCGCGCTGTTCGGCTGCTTCCTGATCATGATCATCATCCTCGCGGTGCTGGCGCTGATCGTGGTCAAGGCCCTGGCTGAAAGCCCTTGGGGCATCTTCACAGTAATGGCGACCATCCCGATCGCGATGTTCATGGGCATTTACATGCGCTACATCCGTCCGGGTCGCATCGGCGAGATCTCCGTGATCGGTGTATTGCTGCTACTGGGTTCGATCTGGCTGGGCGGGCAGATTGCCGCTGATCCAGTGTGGGCCAAGACGTTCAGCTTCACTGGTGTGCAGATTACCTGGATGCTCATTGGTTACGGTTTCGTCGCTGCCGTTCTGCCGGTGTGGCTGATTCTGGCACCCCGTGACTACCTCTCCACGTTCCTGAAAATCGGCACCATCATCGCCTTGGCAATCGGCATCCTGGTGACCATGCCCGAGCTGAAAATGCCGGCAGTGACCCAGTTCATCGACGGTACCGGACCGGTGTGGAAGGGCGGGTTGTTCCCGTTCCTGTTCATCACCATCGCCTGTGGCGCGGTATCCGGTTTCCATGCGCTGATCTCCTCCGGCACCACGCCGAAATTGCTGGATAACGAGGTTAACGCCCGTTACATCGGCTACGGCGGCATGCTGATGGAATCGTTCGTGGCGATCATGGCCATGGTCGCTGCCTCGGTGATCGAGCCAGGCGTGTACTTCGCCATGAACAGCCCGGCCGCCGTGGTCGGCGGTGATGTGGTGGCAGTGGCGCAGGCAGTCAGCGGTTGGGGCTTTGCGATTACTCCGGAAGCCCTGCAGGCGGTGGCCCACGACATCGGTGAGACCACCATCCTGGCCCGTGCCGGTGGTGCGCCGACCTTGGCGGTCGGTATCGCGCAGATCCTGCACAGTGTGCTGCCGGGTGAAAACACCATGGCGTTCTGGTACCACTTCGCGATCCTGTTCGAAGCGCTGTTCATCCTGACGGCAGTCGATGCCGGTACCCGTGCCGGTCGTTTCATGCTGCAAGATTTGCTCGGCTCGTTCGTGCCTTCGCTGAAACGTACCGAATCCTGGACCGCCAACCTGATCGCGACCGCTGGTTGCGTGGCCATGTGGGGCTGGCTGCTGTACCAGGGTGTGATCGATCCGCTGGGTGGCATCAACACCTTGTGGCCGCTGTTCGGTATCTCCAACCAGATGCTGGCCGGTATCGCGCTGATGCTCGGCACCGTCGTGCTGATCAAAATGAAACGCCAGCGCTACATCTGGGTGACCTTGCTGCCAGCGACATGGTTGCTGATCTGCACCACCACGGCGGGCTTCATCAAGCTGTTCGACGCCAACCCGGCGATCGGTTTCCTGGCCCTGGCCAAGAAGTACAGCGACGCGCTGGCCAACGGTCAGATCATCGCCCCGGCCAAGGACATCACGCAGATGCAGCACGTGATCTTCAACGCCTACACCAACGCAACACTGACTGCGCTGTTCCTGTTCGTGGTGTTCAGCATCCTGTTCTATGCACTCAAGGTCGGCATTGCCTCCTGGGGTAAAAAAGAACGCACGGATAAAGAATCGCCATTCCAGGCACTGCCGGATGCTTGATCGAGGATTGCAGCATGTTCAATGACCTGAGTCGCCTCGGTAAATACCTCGGTCAGGCCGCGCGCCTGATGGTCGGCATGCCCGATTACGACAACTACGTCGAGCACATGCAAACCAAACACCCGGACAAACCGGTAATGAGCTACGAGATGTTCTTCCGTGAACGTCAGGAAGCCCGTTACGGTGGCAAGGGTGGGCCGAAGTGCTGTTGATTCACGGTACTTAGTCAACACACAACCTCTGTAGGAGCCGGTTTGCTGGCGATGGCGTTCTCGAAATTGCCATCGCCAGCAAGCCGGCTCCTACAGTTTTTTCTGCGTCCAGGAGACCCTATTTTGTCTGCTCCTATACCCGTCACAATCCTCAGCGGCTTTCTCGGCGCTGGCAAAACCACGCTGCTGCGCCATCTGCTCAAAGCCGAGCACGGCCTGAAGATCGCCGTGATCGAAAACGAATTCAGCGACGCCGGCATCGACACCCAACTGTTGGGCGAGGAGCCGGTGCAAGTGATGACGCTGTCCAACGGCTGCGTCTGCTGCACCATCCACACAGACCTGACCAAGGCCTTGTACCTGCTGCTCGAACGCCTCGACAGTGGCGAAATCGCCTTCGACCGACTGGTGATCGAATGCACCGGTTTGGCCGATCCGGCACCGGTGGCGCAGACCTTTTTCATCGATGAGGAATTGCGCGAGCGCTACATTCTCGACGGCATCATCACCCTGGTGGATGCGGCGCACGCCGAAACGCACCTGACCCAGACCATCGCCCAGGCGCAAATCGGTTTTGCCGACCGTTTGCTGGTGAGCAAACGCGATCTGGTGGACGAGCCGACCTTCAACGCATTGAGCGAACGCCTGACCCGAATCAACCGTCGCGCGCCGATTCGTGTGGTCGACCACGGCAACATCGACTTGGCCGAACTGCTCGATGTTCGCGGCTTCAATCTCAATGCCGACCTCGGTGGCGGTGTGAGTTTGCGCCCGGTGAGCCAAGCCCCGTCCATCGACCGCATTTCCAGCCTGGTGCTGCGCACAGACAAACCGCTGGATATCGACAAACTCAGCGAGTTCATGAACGAGCTGCTGGAAGACCATGGCAAGCAATTGCTGCGCTACAAAGGTGTGTTGAACATCCTTGGCGAGCCACGGCGAATGGTGTTTCAAGGCGTGCTGAAGCTTTATGGTTTCGACTGGGATACCGAGTGGGCCGAAGACGAAGTGCGCGAGAGCGTGATTGTGTTCATTGCCGATGATCTGCCGGAAAAGAAAATTCGTGAGGGGTTTGCACGAGTAGCGGCGGAATGAGCCTGTTAAAGGGTGTTGTTTAGTTATATTTTTATAAATATTTATTTGGCGGTTCTGTTGGGTTGTCAGGGAGTTTGGGGTTTTGGTTGTTGCTGTATGTGTAAATTGTAAGTGGGTTGTTGATTTTTGTTACTTGCTCGTAGCGGGTAAGTGAGTGGTGAGTTTACATTTGGTTCGAATTGATTGGCGGTGGCAGAGTGTTTTGAGTGATAACTTTAATGGCGCCAAACAAGGCGACTAATAATTATCAGGAGAAATTTATGCAAGAGCAAATCATGGATCTGTCCGGTGAACTGGATGCCGAGTTCGAAGCTTACGTAAGCGCCGCTGATGCCAATGTCGGTGGTGAAGGCATGTGCACCAACATGTCGTGCGGAACCTTGCATTGCACGGTCCTGGGCTGCGGCTGCTAACTTCCCCCTAATGCAGGGTGGGTCATAGACCCACCTTGCTTTATCACGAGCGGTTAGCAATGTTGACTGATGTTTTGAATTTCACTGAACATAAAACATGGGGCGTGAAATCAGCGCTGGATCAAGAAGCGCTGCGCAAGAGTCTCGAACTTTTACACAAAAATGATTACGCCACTCTGCGTCATTTCGGTGTCGACCGAAAAAAATTACTTGAGAGTGTTTATTTGCTTGAATCCTCGGATAACCAAGGGGTTTCGCCGGCAGTTCAAACTCTTCAAGATAAAGTCAGAAGCCTTTCTTTGTTACCGGTTGAGTGCGATATAAATGGCGAAGAAAATTTCGGCCGGTTTTGTGCTTCGTGGTATGGGTACTTCAAGTATTCTTTCGAGCAAAACGGTAAATACAATTCTGCTTGTAAGTTAATTGATGTAATGACTTTTTTGTCAAGTGTACGCCCGTATATAACGGCCCGGGTGAAGTACTTGGCGGAAAAATCGCTGGTTCATCAGTTAAACAGTCGGATTGCCGACGGCGCCGAGCTGGATCTTGAATCGTTTGACCAGACGCTAGTAGACGAGACGCTGGTTGAATTTCTGGGCGCATACCCGGTGCTGGCACGTTTGCTGGTGGATTTGATCGAAGACACGGTGGCCTACCTTTACAAAGTCATCGAGCATTTCGCAGAAGATTTCAATCGGCTCGGACCGGCTTTTGAGTTGGCCGCAAAGCGGATCGACTCGATACTCCTCGGCCAGGGAGACGCCCATGCCAATGGCGAAACGGTCTGTTTCATTCAGGTCGGTGGTCAGTCGCTGGTGTACAAGCCAAGGAGCAATAGCGAGGCGTTTTTTTACAATGCATTGCTGCATCACCTACATGACAGGACCGGAGATCCCGGTTTCGCCATTTACGCTCCGGTCATGGTGTCTCGGGAAAACCGTTGCTGGATCGAAAAAATCGAGAATCTGCCTTGTGAATCGGAAGCGGAACTGGCCCTTTTCTTCCAGCGCCTAGGCACCCAGGTCGCGGTTATTCACGCCTTGAACGGCATCGATTTTCACTACGAAAACCTGATCGCCTGTGGCAGTAGCCCGGTGATGATCGATCTGGAGTGCCTGTTCACGTCGTCCATGATCGATTTGCGGACCAATCTGCCCCACAGCCGTGCGCTGTTCAAAACCATCAAGCTCAATGGGCAGTCAGTATTTTCCAGTGGCTTCGTGCCTTATTCACCGGACTCTGACAATGACTACAGCGGCCTGAGCATACAGCAACAATTTGCGGGGAAAAGAAAACAGCTGGTCCGCGAACAAGGCTTTTACCGCTTGAAAAAAGTCGACTTCGACAGTCATCCGGTTATTCGGCACCTGCCCGCTTTCAATGGCGAGACGCATTCTGTCACTGACTACAAAGACGCATTTCTCCTCGGTTTCGAGCGCGGTTACGATGAATTGATCAATCACCGGGACGCGCTAGTGGAATTGCTCGCGCAGCATGCCGGGACGTTGAAAACCCGCGTCCTGATCAAAAATACCCAGCGTTACGCGGACTTCATCGCGATGATGCTCCATCCGCGCTTTACCCGCTGCGGGGTGCAGCATGAGTTGCTGCTGGCGACCTTATGGTCGGATCTGAGCGAAACACTCAACGATTACAACATTCCCAAGCATGAAATCGATGATCTGAAGAAAGCCAACATTCCGTGTTTCACCCTACCTTTGCTTTCCAGTCATTTGATCAATTCCCATGGCGAGGCAGTGGCCCCGTTGGCCATCGAACGCCCGTTCAACAGTTGCCGCCGGAAGCTGGAACACCTGTCTTGCGCCGACAAAGCATTGCAAATTCATATTTTGCAGATGTGTCTATTCCCCGTCGCCAATGAGGCGTTGCCACTCAACCGCGCACATCATTTGAAAGCGGTGCCGGAGTTGAACCGGGCGCAGTACCTCGAAGGCGCCGTTAACATTGCCGGGGTCATCGAGAGACTGCGCATCGACGGCGAAGAGGGGGATGTAGCCTGGACATTCATGGACACGCACCCACGAACCCAGCGTCATTTCATTACGCCCATGGGCAGCGGTTTGTACAACGGCATGGGCGGCTTGGCGATTTTCTTTCTAAGTTTGTTCCGCACCAGCGGTTCGGCGCGATATCTGAGCGACGCCGAGAGAATCCTGTGCGCGATGACCAAGTCCCAAGGCCATTTCCCCAGCGAGTCGAGCGTCAGTGCTTATTTCGGCCTGACCTCGTATCTGTACGTTCTGGTCAATTACCAAATAATCACCGGTCGCCATACTTACCAAGCGATCATTGAGGAGCAGTTGCTCAAACTGGAAGATTTTCCACAGGACGGCGACGAGTTCGATTTCATTCACGGTTGGTGCGGGGCCGTGATCGTGTTGGTGAACCTCTATCAACTTGAAAAGCGCGAAACCCTACGGCCTCTTATCGAAAAGTTCTCGCAGGTCATTCAATCCGCGCTGACACTGGAAAACGGAACATTGTTGCTCAAGGCGACGGGCAAACCGCTGTGGACGGGTTTTTCCCACGGTATTTCCGGTGTCTTGATGGCCCTGGGCAAGGTCTGGGAAGTGACGAAAGATCCACTTCTGCCAGGAGTGATCGCCCAGTGGGTGCAGGCAGAGAACCGCCTTACGGTGGACGGTTTCTGGCTTGATCTGCGGGAGAGCGCAAAGTCTTCTACCACGATCAAGTGGTGTCATGGCGACGCGGGCATTCTGCTTTGTCGACGCTGGTTGCTCCAATCGATGGCCGACGTGCTGGACGTCGAAACCAGGGTAACGCTCGAACAGGATGCAGAACGTTGCGAACGTCATCTCTGGGAACAGGGGCTGGAGTCTGGTTACAGCCTGTGTCACGGGGATTTCGGCAATCTTGTGTGCTTGCTGAAACTCTACCGCGACACCCACAACGACGCGGGTGTCGCAAAGGTAAAACGCGCGCTCTCTCAGGTCGCCCATAACTTCTTCAATGAAGACTTTCTCGAGGAGCGCAATGTCCCCGATCTGGGAATGATGCTGGGGATTGCCGGCGTCGGCCAGGCCTTGTTGCATGCTGCGGACGACAGTTTGCCAGAGGTGTTGTCGTTGGACTTCGCAAGGTTTAACCCGGCCGATTGAGCTTTCTCTGATTAGAAAACAGGGGGGACCGGTCATCACTGGCCGGTTTCTTATTGCTGTGTGCTGACCAGACTTTGTTCGATTTCATCCAGATGCTGGTTGATCAATCGCACTGCGGTAGCGATTTCAGTTTGTTCCAGGGCATCGACGATTGCGGCCTGTCGGCGCCAGCAACAATAGCCTTCAATGTTTGTCGCGAACCGTGCAATCGCCAAAGAGGTTAATGGCACCAGGCTGCCAATGAAGTTCGCTAGCGGATTATTGCCGGCCATGCTCGCCAGTTGCAGGTGAAACTCACCCGACAGTCGGATTGCCGGTCCGCGCTGACCACGATCCTGATATTTGCGTTGCTCATCTATCAGGTCACGCAATGTGTTCAGGTCGCCGGGGCGATGGTGCTGGCCGGCAAGTTGAACGAGCGTGGTCTCGGCCAGGCGTCGTGCGTGCAATACCTGTCGGGTTTGCTCGCAAGTTGGCGCTGCGATGCGCGGGCGATGATTGGGCCGCAGGATGACCACTTGCTCATGGTACAGGCGCACCAACACCCGGCGTATTTCACTGCGGCCAGCACCGAACATCTGTCCCAGGCTGTCTTCGGTAAAGCGGCTGGCAGAATCAATGCGCTGATCAAGAATGGCGTCGAAAATCTGTGAATAAAGGTCCTCAGCCGAAAGCTTCTGGCCACGGACGCGGGAAAAGGGCAGGGCCGTAGGTGTGTCGCGGTTGTATTGCGCTGAGGCGAAGCTGTTCATGGCCTGTCTCCGGTTCGAGGAGGATTCAACTGCGGAGGTTGTCATCCGGAATGTTCAATTCGATGCCCATTCGCTGGCCTTCGCGAAGGATGTGCCGACGCATTTCGGCGCTGGCCTGGGCGCTGTTCTTGCTGCGAATCGCCCGCACCACGGCTTCGTTTTCTTCTAGCCGTTCAGCCAGGTGCTCCGGGGAATTGCGCAGCACCTCGGCACTTTGCTTGAGGGCGTTGCTGGTCTGCTGCACCACGCTCTGGAAGATCGGATTCGACGTCAGCGTGAACAGCTCCTCGTGGAACGCGATGTAAGCGTTCACGCCGGCCTCGCTGTCGTTGGCTTCCAGGGCTTCGCGCATGTCCATCAGGGTCAGGCGCAGTTGCCCGACTTCCTTGCTGCTGATGGATTGCGCCACCAGGCCGACGATGAACGGCTCAAGGGTGTAGCGCAGTTGCAGCACGTCTTCCAGGCTCGCCGCAGCCACTGCGCTGTCGTGGGTCTGGCTGTCGCTTAGGTTGGCTTCCAGCACCACCACGCCTTTGCCCGGCATCGACCGAACCAGGCCAAGGGTTTCCAGCACGATCACCGCTTCACGCAGGCTCGGGCGGCTGATGCCCAGTTGCTCGGCCAGTTCACGTTGCCCCGGCAACATTTCGCCGGAGCGCCACTGACCGCGGGCCAGTGCGGCCCGAAGTTTTTCTACGACGGAATTTACGACGGTTGATGTACTAATCACTTGATTGCTCCATGAGCCTGTAAGGGCGGTATCGCAGGCAGGATCAAAAAATCAAAAGATCGCAGCCTGCGGCAGCTCCTGCAGTGGTGAACTCAGAATTCCTGTTGATGGGCGGGTGTCACTGGTTTTCGCGGCTGGAAGGTATAACCCACCTGGCCGGAAAGCACCTTGTTCGCCCGTTGCACATCGATGTCTTTTTCCCAGCGAGCGATGGCCACGGTCGCCACGCAGTTGCCGATCAGGTTGGTCAGCGCACGGCCGATGCCCATGAACCAGTCCACGGCCAACACCAACACCAGGCCGACCACCGGGATCGCCGGAATGGCGGTCAGGGTCGCTGCCAGAATCACCAACGCCGAGCCCGGGATACCGTGTGCGCCCTTGGACGTGATCAGCGACACCAACAGAATCGTCAGCAGATCGGTCATGGCCAGCGGCGTGCCGGTGGCATTGGCGATGAACACGATGGCCAGGGTCAGGTAGATCGAAAAACCGTCGAGGTTGAACGAGTACCCGGTGGGAATCACCAGCCCGACCGTGGAGCTGCCAATACCCAGATGCTCAAGCTTGCGCATGATTTGTGGCAGCACGGCGTCGGACGAGGCGGTGCCCATGACGATCAGCAGCTCTTCACGCAGGTACTTGAGCAACGGCCACATTTTCAGGCCGGACAGGCGCATCACCAGGCCGAGAATCAGCGCGACGAAGGCGATGCAGGTCAGGTAAAACAGGCCGACCAGGCTGCCCAGATGCTGTAACGAATCCAGGCCATATTTGCTGGTGGTGAAGGCAATAGCGCCGAACACGCCGATCGGCGCCAGACGCACGATCATGCCCATGATGCGGAAGATCACGTGGCTCAGCTCATTGATCAGTCGTGAAATACCCGACGCCGCTTCGCCCACCAGATTCAGCGCGCTGCCGAACAGCACGGAAAACAGCAGGACTTGCAGGATGTTGTTGTCAGCAAAGGCGCCAATCACCGAAGTCGGAATCAGGTCCATCAAGAACTGCGTGGTGGTGTGCATGTGCTGGCCGCGCTGGGCGATATCGCCCATGTCGGCAGCGGAAAGCTGATCCAGATGAATGTTCGCGCCACTACCGATACCGGTGCTGAAGGCGAACACCAGGCCGATCACCAGAGCGATGGTAGTCAGCACTTCGAAGTAGATCACCGATTTGAGGCCGATGCGTCCGACCTTCTTCAGATCGCCGGCACCGCTGATGCCGCTGACCACGACGCAGAACACGATCAGGCCGATGAGCATTTTGATCAGCTTGATAAAGCCGTCACCGAGGGGTTTGAGCTGAGCGGAGTATTCAGGAAGGGTCAGCCCGCAGACGATGCCGAGCACCAGTCCGAGAACCACTTGGAGGAAGATTGAACGCGAGCACCATCTGAGCATGGGAGGAATCCTGGTCGGTGTCCTGGCTGCCGTGCGCTGTGCGCATCAGACTCAGAACTTAATTATTGTGGTCTTACCGGTATGTCCAGTGCAGGCGCAGTCTAGGCGAGGATTTTCATTAACCGCAAGTGGAAATTATGAAATTGGCATGACCGGTCTGACCAGTGGTGCAGACCTTATAGGAGCCCGCTTGCTGGCGATGGCGGCCGAGAGATCTTTCCAAGGCTCAAGGACAAATCGCCAGCAAGCCGGCTCCTACAAATCCATGGCGAAAAAAAACCGGCCATCTCTGGCCGGTTTTTCATGCAGCAGATTTAACGGGGCTATTAAGCGCCGTACACCGGCAGCTTCTTGCAGATCGCCTTGACCTTCTCGCGAACGGCGTCGATCACCGCTTCGTTGTTCAGGTCAGCCAGGATGTCGCAGATCCAGCCCGCCAGTTCCTTGCACTCTGCTTCCTTGAAGCCACGAGTGGTCACAGCCGGGGTGCCAAAGCGCAGGCCGGAGGTGACGAACGGGGAGCGTGGGTCGTTTGGCACGGAGTTCTTGTTCACGGTGATGAACGCTTTGCCCAGAGCGGCGTCGGCGTCTTTACCAGAGATTTCCTGCTTGATCAGCGACAGCAGGAACAGGTGGTTTTCAGTACCGCCGGAAACCACGTCGAAACCACGCTCGATGAACACGCCGGCCATGGCCTTGGCGTTCTTCACCACTTGTTGCTGGTAAGTCTTGAACTCAGGCTGCAGCGCTTCTTTGAAGCAGATCGCCTTGGCAGCGATCACGTGCTCCAGCGGGCCACCCTGGGCGCCCGGGAATACTGCGGAGTTCAGCTTCTTCTCGATGTCGGCGTTGGCGCGAGCCAGGATCAGGCCGCCACGTGGACCGCGCAGGGTCTTGTGGGTGGTGGTGGTCACGACGTCAGCGAATGGAACCGGGTTCGGGTACACGCCAGCGGCGACCAGACCGGCCACGTGGGCCATGTCGACGAACAGGTAGGCGCCGACTTTGTCAGCGATTTCGCGGAAACGCGGGAAGTCGAGGATCTGCGAGTAGGCAGAGAAACCGGCCACGATCATTTTTGGCTTGTTCTCAACGGCCAGGCGCTCGACTTCGTCGTAGTCGATCAGGCCGTTGGCGTCGATGCCGTACTGGATGGCGTTGTACAGCTTGCCCGAGGACGAAACGCTGGCGCCGTGGGTCAGGTGACCGCCGTGGGCCAGGCTCATGCCCAGGATGGTGTCGCCAGCCGACAGCAGGGCCAGGTAAACGGCGCTGTTGGCTTGGGAACCGGCGTGCGGTTGAACGTTGGCGTAATCGGCGCCGAACAGCTCTTTTGCACGGTCGATGGCCAGTTGCTCAACGACGTCAACGTACTCGCAACCACCGTAGTAGCGCTTGCCCGGGTAGCCTTCGGCGTACTTGTTGGTCAGAACCGAGCCTTGAGCTTCCATCACCGCAGGGCTGGTGTAGTTTTCCGAAGCGATCAGCTCAATGTGCTCTTCCTGGCGCTGAGCTTCTTGCTCCATGGCGGCAAAGAGATCGGCGTCGTACTTGGCAATAGTCAAATCACGGCTGAACATGGCGGTCCTCAAGGATCGGGGGCAGAAAAGGGGGGCATTCTAACCCAATGGGTTTTAGATGGCATATGAAACGGCATCATGTCGCAGACAAGTGGTGTTCATGACCCCAGAGTCAAAAGATCGCAGCCTTCGGCAGCTCCTACAGAGGAACGCATTCCAAATGTAGGAGCTGCCGAAGGCTGCGATCTTTTCAGGTGCAACGCTGAGCGTCAGTCGAACATGAAGAGGGCATCATTGCTGAACTGCACCTCAAACTTGTCGGCCGGCATAGGACGGCCGAACAGGTAGCCCTGGACCTCATCGCAACCGTGTTCCCTCAGGAAATCAAGTTGCTCTTGGGTTTCCACGCCCTCGGCGATCACCGCGAGGTTGAGGCTGTGGGCCATGGCGATGATCGCCCGGGCGATCTGCGCATCCTGTTCACCCGACGGCAGGCCATCGACGAAGGTGCGGTCGATTTTCAGCACGTCGATCGGGAACTGCTTGAGGTAGTTGAGCGATGAATAACCGGTGCCGAAGTCGTCGACCGCAATGCTCAAGCCAAGGTTTTTCAGGCCGTCGAGGATCTGCATCGCCTCGCTGACTTCGCGCATCAGGATACTTTCGGTCAGCTCCAGCTCCAGGCACGCCGGCGGCAGGCCGGTTTCCTTGAGGATCGTGGCGATGCGCATGCCGAGATGCCCGTCGGAAAATTGCCGGGCGGAAATGTTCACCGACACCTTGGGCACCCGCACTTTGGCCTGATGCCAGCTCTTGAGCTGGCGGCACGCCTCGCTGATCACCCAATCGCCGACATCCACCACCAGGCCCAGCTCTTCGAGCACCGGAATGAAATCCCCGGGCGGCACCAGGCCACGTCGCGGATGACGCCAGCGAAGCAGGGCTTCGGCACCGGTCAGGCGTTTGCCATCGCCGCTGAATTGCGGTTGGTAATACAACACGAACTCGTCCTGCTCCAGGGCGTGGCGCAAGTCGCTTTCCAGTTCCAGGCGCTCCAGGGCGCTGGCGTTCATGTCCGCCTGGTAGAACTGGAAGTTGTTCTTGCCGCGCTCCTTGGCGTGGTACATCGCGGTGTCGGCGTTCTTCATCAACTGGCTGAGCTCATCGCCGTCCTGCGGGCTCAGGGCGATGCCGATACTGGCGGTGACGAAGAACTCGCGGCCTTCGAGAACGAACGGTTTCACCAGGCTGGCAAGAATCTGTTCAGCCACGTGAACCGCCCGGTTCAAGGCGATTTCACGGTTGGCTCGCGGTTGCAGGAGCAAGGTGAATTCATCGCCGCCCATGCGCGCCACGGTGTCGTCATCGTCAACGCAACCGAGCAGGCGCGTGGCCATTTCCTTGAGCATGCGATCGCCGGCGGCGTGACCCAGGGAGTCGTTGATCGGTTTGAAGCGGTCGAGGTCGAGGAACATCAGCACCACCCAGGACTTCTGCCGTTCCGCAAGCTGCAGCGCAGTGTGCAGGCGATCCTGGAACAGTGTGCGGTTGGGCAGGTGCGTCAGGGCGTCGTAGTAGGCGAGGCGGTGAATCCGTTGCTCGCTGGCCTTGCGCTCGCTGATGTCGCTGAAGAAGCACACGTAACTGGCCAAATCACCTTCGTCATCCAGCACCGCGGTGATGCCGACCCAGGCCGGGTAGTGCTCGCCATTGCGACGCTTGAGCCACACTTCACCTTCCCAGGTGCTGTGCTGATTCAATTGCTTGAGTACATAACGCAGATGGGCGTCCTGCTGCTCGTCGACGGTGAGCATGTTCGGCAACTGGTCGAGCACCTGTTCCACCGCATAACCGCTGACACGGCTGAAAGCTTCGTTGGCCTGGACGATGTAACCGGCCGGGTCGGTAATCAGGATTGCCGAGGTCGAATGTTCGAAAACCGTGGCGGCCATGCGCAAATCTTTTTCGGCCCGGCGTTGCTGGCTGATGTCGCGACCTACCCCCAGCACGCCTTCGAAGGCGCCGTGTTCGTCCCAGACCAGCACCAGGCGCAGCTCGATGGGGATCTTGCGTCCGTCAGCTCGCAGGCAGTCGAACAGATACAGTTGGGTTTGCACCTGGCTGCGCATCAACGCCAGTTGATCGGGTTGATCCAGCGCTTTGCTGACCCGGTCCATCAAGCTGTAGATACCGCTCAGCTGCTGCGGGTTGGCGATGGTCGATTGCCAGCCGTTCTGGAAAATCCACTCGGCGTCGTAGCCCAGCACCGCTTGCACCGAAGGGCTGACATAGTTGAGTGCCATCCGGCTATCGGTTGAGAAAATCACGTCACTGATGCTTTCGGCGAGCATCCGGTAACGCTGTTCGCTGTCACGCAGCGATTCACTGGCCTCGATCTGGTCGGTGATGTCCTTGGCCACGCCGATAATTCGCGTGACCTGATCATGCTTGTCCCTTGCCAGCGCTTGTTCGCGAATCTCGAAGCGACGCCATTCGCCGTCCCGATGACGAAAACGCAATTGACACTGCATCAACTGGCTGTAACCCGCTTGCCGTTGGATCTGACGCGAGCGGTGGTAATAGTCGGCGTCTTCGGGGTGCAGGAGGATTTCCCAGAAATACTCGCCCATCTGCTGCAATTCGGTTCGGTTGTAGCCCAGCGTCTGACCCAAATGGTGGTTGCTGAAGATCATGCGCTGGCTGATGACGTCCTGTACGTACAGGTGATCCGGCACGGTGCGCACAACATCGGACCAGAAGCCTTCTCGTTCCAGCAGCGACAGCTCAGTGAGTTTGCGGCTGGTGATGTCAGTGATGCTGAGGATCACCGCCCTATAGTCCTCAAGGCTTTCCGGCAGGCGCAGCACCAGCCACAGGTGCAGGTCGCGGCCGAGGGCGTCCTGCAGTTTGATTTCCAGCTCGAGTTTTTTCTGTTGGGTGAGCACCGCTTCGAGCACTTGATTGCCGATGGCGCTGCCGTCCAGCGGGTTGCCGTCGATCAGCAGTGTCCAGGCTTGTGCGCAGGTATTGACGTTGAGCAGTTGCAGCGCGACCTGGTTGACCTCGGTAATGCGCAACTCCTGCAGCAATTGCCGGCGCTGTTCCGGGTCCTCCAGCCATGCTTGCAGTTGTTCGTTGCTTTGCAATCGGGTCTTGTCGAAGGCGCTCTTTAGGCCGGACATATCGAGGACGCACAGCGCCACGCCGGTCCCTTCGAAAATTTCCTGATATCGTCGACGTCCCTCATGCAACTGGCGTTGGCGACGGCGCATGTTCAGCAGGACGATGAACGGCAGCATGGAGAAGGCCAGGCCCAGCAGGCATTTGCCTATGAAGGCGGGCAGCAGTTCTTCGAGGACTCGCTGGCGATCGAACAACCCGCGCAGTTGCCAGTCGCTGCTGCTCAGCGGAACGGTCAGCACGCTGTTGGCCAGATCGTCCTGGGTCAACGTCCCCGGATTGACCTGCGGCAGCGCGGCATCGCGGCTGATGATCTGGTGATTGAGGCGGTTTTCCACCAGCCAGAGCGGACGGATGCCGTATTCGTTTAGATTGGTCAGTGATGAGAAATACGTCGGCTTCAGGCGCAGGATCCAGTAGCCACGGGTGCTACCACTGGCTTGATGCAGCAACAGATTCACCACCGAGCCGTCGATGGCGTTGCTGTAATAGTGGGTCTGGGCACGGCTGCGTCGGACCAACTCGCTAAGATAGTCGGCGTCTTCGCTGTTAGTCGCGCTATCCGAGAGGATGGCTCCGGAGGGGCTGAGCAACGCCAGGCTGAGCAGGTCGGGCAAGGATTTTTGCAGCTTGCGCAGTAACTCCTGCTGTTCGTCGTCGCTCTGAGGCTGTTCGACGATCGGTAATAAATTAAGGGCGATCCGGGCGTTGAGTGCCATGTTCAGGCTGACTTGCGCGGCCAGGTCGGCGGTGTAGTCGATGGTGTACTGACGCTGGGTTTTCTGGGTCTCGCGCAACTGATCAAGCAACTGCCAGAACATCAATGCCAGCAGCAAAAGCACGAGCGTCGCCAACGCGCCTTTCAATGTTCCACGCAGGGGTGAACCGGGCGCCACAGTCGGTGCACTGGTAGTCAGGGACGGAGGGACTTTGGACAAACTTGAATCCTGCGGTTTGGCTGGACTGGCGCGACGTGCACTATAAGCCGGACGCCCGAAGGGCGGCTAGCATGCCTTGAGTTGTGGCAAAGTGCCAGCCCCGCTCGGCTGGACGGCCTTCCGTCATTCAGGTAGCTTTGCCGGTTACGCGGGAGCGTTCCAGCTCCTAGAATCAGACTTTTTTCAGCGCGCACGCATGGGCCTCGTCCAGCGTAGAACGCGCACGGTCTGGCCCGGGCATCGCCTGCGCTCCAATCATTCATCAGTCACTGACCCTAGGTTCTCCATGGCTCAATACGTATTCACCATGCATCGGCTGGGCAAAGTTGTTCCGCCGAAGCGGGAAATCCTGAAAAACATCTCCCTGTCCTTCTTCCCCGGCGCCAAGATCGGCGTGCTCGGCCTCAACGGTTCGGGTAAATCCACGCTGCTGAAAATCATGGCCGGCGTCGACACCGAGTTCGAGGGCGAAGCCCGTCCGATGCCGGAGCTGAACATCGGTTATCTGCCGCAAGAGCCACAACTTGATCCGACCAAGACCGTGCGTGAAGTGGTCGAGGAAGCGGTCAGCGTGATCAAGAACGCCCAGGCACGCCTGGACGAGGTCTACGCGGCGTACGCTGACGAAGATGCCGACTTCGACAAACTGGCTGCTGAACAAGCCAAGCTCGAAGCGATCCTGCAAGCCAGCGATGGTCACAACCTGGATCGCCAACTGGAAGTCGCCGCCGATGCGCTGCGTCTGCCGGCATGGGACGCCAAGGTCGAATTCCTGTCCGGTGGTGAAAAACGTCGTGTGGCCCTGTGCCGCCTGCTGCTGTCCGCTCCGGACATGCTGCTGCTCGACGAACCGACCAACCACCTGGACGCCGATTCGGTTGCCTGGCTGGAGCATTTCCTGCACGACTTCCCGGGCACCGTGGTAGCGATCACGCACGACCGTTACTTCCTGGATAACGTTGCTGGCTGGATCCTGGAACTCGACCGCGGCGCGGGCATTCCTTACGAGGGCAACTATTCGGGTTGGCTGGAAGCCAAGTCCGATCGTCTGGCTGCCGAATCCAAGCAGCAGTCGGCCCACGAAAAAGCCATGAAGGAAGAACTGGAGTGGGTGCGCAAAGGCGCCAAGGCCCGCCAGTCCAAATCTAAGGCTCGTCTGCAACGCTTCGAAGAAATGCAATCGCAGGAATTCCAGAAGCGCAGCGAAACCAACGAGATCTACATTCCGGCCGGTCCGCGCCTGGGTGACAAGGTCATCGAGTTCAAGAACGTCACCAAGGGCTACGGCGATCGCGTGTTGATCGACAACCTGTCGTTCTCCATGCCCAAAGGCGCCATCGTTGGCGTGATCGGTGGTAACGGTGCCGGTAAATCCACACTGTTCCGCATGCTGATGGGCAAGGAAACGCCGGACTCGGGCAGCATCGAAGTCGGCGAAACCGTGCAACTGGCCTGCGTGGACCAGAGCCGCGAAGACCTGGACGGCAGCAAGACTGTGTTCCAGCAAATCTCCGACGGTTCCGACCAGATCCGCATCGGCAACTACGAGATCCCGTCGCGTACCTACGTCGGTCGCTTCAACTTCAAGGGCGGCGATCAGCAGAAGTTCGTCAAGGACCTGTCCGGTGGTGAGCGTGGTCGCTTGCACCTGGCCCTGACCCTGAAAGAGGGCGGCAACGTCCTGCTGCTCGACGAACCGTCCAACGACCTCGACGTTGAAACCCTGCGTTCCCTGGAAGAAGCCCTGCTGGACTTCCCGGGCGCCGCCATTGTGATCTCTCACGATCGGTGGTTCCTTGACCGCGTCGCGACGCACATCCTGGCGTACGAAGACGATTCGCAAGCGGTGTTCTTCGAGGGTAACTACACCGAATACGAAGCCGATCGCAAAAAGCGTCTCGGCGAAGCGGCAGCTCAGCCGCATCGTGTACGGCACAAGAAGCTGGCCTGATTTCAGGTTGGTTGCATAAAGAACGGAGCCTTCGGGCTCCGTTTTTTTTGCGTTTTTTTCAGTGGCACCGCGATGTATTCATCGCTGGCAAGCCAGGTCCTACAGATTTCGTGGTGTTCACAATCCCGAGCCTTGCACCGCCCCTGTAGGAGCTGGCTTGCTAGCGATAGCGGTATATCTGATGGTGCAAAACTCGAATTGAGAATCCCCATTCGGGTGCAAAAACACTCCGAAACGAGGATTAATTTATATCCTGTGCACCATTTAATTTCATAAAAGCGACATTCTGCTCTATTCCTGTGCGCGATTCGTTTGTTAAAGTCCGGCTCAAAATCTCCAACGACAATAAATTTGCCGAGACATTTCCATGATCGAATCCGTCGAATCCTTCCTTGCCCGCCTGAAAAAACGCGACCCGGACCAGCCTGAATTTCACCAGGCCGTGGAAGAAGTCCTGCGCAGCCTGTGGCCGTTTCTGGAAGCCAATCCGCACTATCTGACGTCGGGCATCCTGGAGCGTATTTGCGAGCCGGAGCGAGCAGTCGTGTTCCGGGTTTCCTGGGTCGACGATCACGGCAAAGTGCAGGTCAATCGCGGTTTCCGTATCCAGATGAACAGCGCCATCGGGCCGTACAAGGGCGGCCTGCGTTTCCATCCTTCGGTGAACCTTGGTGTGCTGAAGTTCCTGGCTTTCGAGCAGACCTTCAAAAACTCGCTGACCTCGTTGCCCATGGGTGGCGGCAAGGGCGGTTCGGACTTCGACCCGAAAGGCAAAAGTGATGCGGAAGTCATGCGCTTCTGCCAGGCCTTCATGAGCGAGCTGTACCGTCACATCGGTGCCGACGTGGACGTGCCGGCCGGTGATATCGGCGTTGGCGCCCGCGAGATCGGCTTCCTGTTCGGTCAATACAAGCGCCTGAGCAACCAGTTCACCAGCGTGCTGACCGGCAAGGGCCCGAGCTACGGCGGTAGCCTGATTCGCCCGGAAGCCACCGGTTTCGGTTGCGTGTACTTCGCCGAGGAAATGCTCAAGCGTCGTGGAGAGAGCGTCGAAGGCAAGCGCGTGGCGATCTCCGGTTCCGGCAACGTCGCGCAGTACGCTGCGCGCAAAGTCATGGACCTGGGCGGCAAAGTGATTTCCCTGTCCGACTCTGAAGGCACGCTGTACTGCGAAAGCGGTTTGACCGAAGCGCAATGGCAAGCAGTGCTGGAACTGAAAAACGTCCAGCGCGGGCGCATCAGTGAACTGGCCGCTCGTTTTGGCCTGGAGTTCCGCGCCGGCCAGCATCCATGGGGGCTGAGCTGCGACATCGCACTGCCATGCGCCACGCAAAATGAACTGGATGCCGACGCCGCTCGCGCATTGCTGCGCAACGGCTGCATCTGTGTGGCGGAAGGCGCGAACATGCCAACCACGCTTGAGGCGGTGGACCTGTTTATCGAGGCGGGCATTCTGTTCGCACCGGGCAAGGCGTCCAATGCCGGTGGTGTCGCGGTGAGCGGGCTGGAGATGTCGCAGAACGCCATGCGCTTGCTGTGGACCGGTGGCGAAGTGGACAGCAAGCTCCACGCGATCATGCAATCGATCCACCACGCTTGCGTGCACTACGGCGAAGAGAACGGTCAGGTCAATTACGTCAAGGGCGCGAACATCGCCGGCTTCGTCAAAGTCGCCGACGCCATGCTCGCCCAGGGCGTGGTTTAAGCCGGTTCGATGCGGATGATCTCGATCATCTGATCGCCGGCCGGGCGTTGCCATAGCACCTCGTCACCGAGTTGCGCCCCGAGCAATGCCCGGCCCAGCGGTGAGCCCCAGTTGATCAGGCCGGCCGGCGCGTCGGCCTGATCTTCACCGACCAGTTGCACGGTCAACTCGGTGTCCTGTTCGTCGGCGAACGTCACTCGACTGCCGATTTGCACTTTTTTCGTTGAAGTAGCGGGCGGTACAAGTTGAGCGCTTTGCAGACGCTGATTGAAATACCTCAAGTCGCGCTGCAAGTCGGCCTCTCTCTGCTTGTTGGCCAACTCTCCTTGCGCGCTCAGTTCTCCCAGCAAATTCTGCAACTCGGCTACTTTCGCCTGTAACTGGACGAGGCCCGTGGGTGTGACGTAATTGGGCTGCGCGCTGACCTGCCGTTCGACCGGCTGATCGGCTTGCGCGGCGGCATTATCTTCATTGACGAAGGCGCGACTCATGGCGTTCTCCCGTTATAGGGTTTGGGCCATGGTTGCAGGCTTTTAGTTTCGACGGATGTCTGTCAGCGACCTATGGCGAGCGATAGGCCCGTGCTGCGTCCTGATCCTTCTGTTGCTGCCAGGCTTTGTCGCGGTCGTCCCCATGGCGATTGCGATAGTCGTCGCGATCCTCGCTTTCGCGCATGGCCTGACACTGGCGGAAGCCATCGCTCCAGCCTTCGGCGTAGTTTTTGTCTTTCAGATAACGCGGGACGTTTTTACGAAATTCGCCGGTGATGGCTCCGGCGGCCTGGCGGCCACTGCTGCAACCGTCATCGAAACCGTCGGCGAATGCGGGTGGAAAACCTTTGGCGATCAGATCTTCGTGGGTTGTCTGGCAACCGGCGATCAACATCAACAAACCCACCACCACTGCACAACGCAGCATCTTGGACTCCCGGGCCGCAATATGGCCTGTAAGGGAAGTCTAGAAGCGGGTTCGTGAGCGGGGTGTGAAAGAAAGATCAAAAGATCGCAGCCTGCGGCAGCTCCTACAGGGACCGCATTCCAATGCCGCAGGCTGCGATCTTTCAGTAGTGATACCACTTAACCTCAAGCATCACTTCATTCTCGGGCGTGGCCAAGTGGCTGAATTCGCGCTGGGCGCTCAAGCGTAAACCGAGGTTGCGCGACAATTCCCACTGCTGGTTCAGACTCACGCTACGGCGCACTTCACCATTGGTGAAGAAATCGCCTTTTGCCTCAAGGCTCATGTTGCCCAGCGGGTTTTTCCACAGCAGGCCGGTGTTGAAACCCGCCGCCGGGGAGATGAATTCGGCGAAGTCATTGTTGTGCTCGACGCGCACGGTGCCCAAGGCAAAACCGAGCGTGTTGTCGCTCAGTTGCCAGGTTCCGCCGCCACCGCCATTCACGTGGCTGACCAGGGTTTCGTCGTCATGCTTGCCCGGCACCCGCTCCAGACCGCCGGTGACCTGCCACGACAGCGGTTGCAGCAACTCATTGCGCGGGGTCAGGGAGCGGATGGTCGCCAGGTCCAGTTGCTGCACTTGCCAGTCATTGCCTTCGTACTGGCGCAGCTTCAGTTGCAGGATTTCAATCTGCGCGCCGAGCGGAAAACTTTCCGAATTGTCGTTGAGGTCGTGATAGGCCATGCGCAGGCCGTATTCGCCAAACGCGCGATCGCCACGGGTGCCGAGGCCGGCCTGCCAGGTGCGCGATTCGTGGCCATCTTCCGGGAGCCCGGGTTGCGGGATATCGAGTTCCGGTGCGGGGTTCTGGTTGATCGCCCGCAGCAATTCGAAGCTGCGCTGAGCCCGTTGCGGATCACGTTCCTGACCATTGGCGCGATAGCGCTCCAGGCGATAGGCGGCATCGATAATCAGCGCCTGACGGTCGCGGGGTTGAGCCTTGAACTCCGGTGATTGCAGTTGTTTCTGGTCGGCGCTGACTTTCAGCACCCATTGCTGTTCTTCGTCGGTTAACGGCTCGGCGCGGCTCAGCAGCTCGCGCTCGCGGGAAGGGCGGTACTGGATGGACTCCACCAGCCCGGCCTCTTTCACGGCTTTGACGGTGTCGGTGGGGATGGCGGTGATCGGGAATTGCTCGGTCAGGCGCAGACTCGGACGCGCCACTTGCAGCAGCTCCAGCAAGCGATAGGAACAGTTTTCATCAAAAAAGAAATAGTCGAACTGGATCTGTTTCAGCTCCCAGACGTGCTCGACCATGCGCTCGGTTTCTTGCTGGGTCAGGTTCAGGCGGTATTCCCACAGATCGCGGTTTTCGAGACTGCGGTACTCCGAGAGTTTTTCCTGATACGGCACCAGCGCAAACAGGCCGGGATAACCGCCCATCAAGCCTTTCCACGCGTAGAGGATGCTGTTGTCGGAGCCCTCGATGTAAGCGCCGAAGTTGATCGCGTAGCTGAGCAGCGAAGTCTTGTCGGCCTGAACGTCAGCCTGATCGATGCGCAGCAATGTGTGGCCGAACATTGACGACGGGCTGTTGAGATAGGCCGCCGGAAAGATCATCACCGCGCTGTGGGGCGAGACGTCCTTGAACCATTGCTTGAACTCGGCGCATTGCGGGGTCGGCAGATCGCTCAGGTTGAGCTGCGCTTTCAGCCAGCGGGTGCGGGCAGGGTAGACGCATTGCGCATGCTGTTCGCCAGCATTGGCGGGGGCGTACAACGCTTGCACGGTGGCCGCCAGTTCATGGTCCGGGTGTTCGTTGCCATCGGCGGCGAGGAAGAATTTCTTGTCGCTGACATAGCTGCGCCAGCCACCGAGCTTGGCGGTTTCGTAATGGCCCAGGGAAAGCCAGAAAGGGTCGTTGGCCAGTTGCTGCAAACGTTGAGAGTCGATTTGGGGCGCGGCGGACAGCGGGGCGCAGACACAGAGCGCCAGCCAGGCAAGGCGTTTGAGCATAGGTGGCAACTTAAGTCGAAAAAAATTAAGAACGGGTACGGAAAAACGTCCTCTGTAGCAGCCGGCTTGCTGGCGATGGCATCAACACGGTTTTTCAGATACACCGCGGTGATGCCATCGCCAGCAAGCCGGCTCCTACAATTGGACGATATGGCCGAAAGTCCAAAAAATAAAACCCGCTTCCCGAAAGAAGCGGGGTGCGGTCGAGCTTAAGCCTGAGTCGCGTACTTGGCCAGACGAGGATCGCTCTTCAGGACGGCCAGGGTGTTGGTATGCACATCTTCCGCGGTCACGTCAGCCTTGCTGAAGATCTGCTGGAAGTGCTCGTGAGTGACAGCGGCGAAGTGCGCACGGTCTTCCGGCGCCACGCCCAGTACCACGGCGTAGGTGGTCAGCGCTTCGCCCTGACCTTTAGCCATGTCTTCGGACAGTTCATTCATCATGCCATTCATGGCAAACCAGGATTTGCCGCCATAGGTCAGCGACGCATTGGTCGAGCAACCGTTGGTGCCGGAAGTCATACCGAAAGTCGCGTTGCCGGAAGTGCCGTTGGTGGTGGATGCCAGGAAGTGAGCTGGAGTGCCACGCTGACCTTCGAACAGCATGTTGCCCCAACCGCAATCCGGGCCGCCTGGCGCCTGAGCCATGGCGTTGATGGAAACAGCGGTGAAGAGAGTACCGAGAAGAATCCGTTTCATAGCTTTGTTCTCTTTGTGTGCATACCAATGGACAAGGGGTGCTGGCGCCTATCTGACGCCAGTTGGGCCGGTTATTAGTCCAGCCGCGCAGTTTGGAGTTTAGGCACGATCCCGGGGTTCCGTGATTTTTTGCAAAACATTCAACGTAAACATTGATTTGGCCCCGGCCCGCCTGGGGCTGGTGGGTTGTCTATGCTTTGCCTTGAGGCGCGCCTTGCAAGTGAGGTATGGGCAGCGCCAGAATGCCGCTATCTGCCCCGCCTGATGTAAGGAAGCCCGATGCCTGATCCTGTTGCTGCCAGCTTGCGTCTAGCGCCTGAAGCGCTGACTCGTCCGTTTTCCGCTGAACAGTTCAGCTTCTCTACCACCAATGATCTGGAGCCCTTTCGCGGTGTGCTTGGCCAGGAACGTGCGGTCGAAGCCTTGCAGTTCGGTGTGGCCATGCCACGCCCCGGTTACAACGTGTTCGTCATGGGCGAGCCGGGCACTGGCCGGTTTTCGTTCGTCAAACGCTACCTGAAAGCCGAAGGCAAACGCCTGCAGACCCCGGCGGACTGGGTTTACGTCAATAATTTCGATGAGCCGCGCGAGCCTCGCGCACTGGAACTGCCGTCGGGCACTGCCGGTGCCTTCATCGGTGACATCAACGGCCTGATCGACAACCTGCTGGCAACCTTTCCTGCGGTGTTCGAACACCCGTCCTACCAGCAAAAGAAAAGCGCCATCGACCGCGCGTTCAATCAGCGCTACGACAAGGCGCTGGACATAATCGAACGCCTGGCGCTGGAGAAAGACGTCGCGCTCTACCGCGATGCCAGCAACATTGCGTTCACGCCGATGCTCGAAGGCAAGGCGCTGGACGAGGCGGAATTCGCCCAATTGCCCGAGGCCGAGCGCGAGCGCTTCCACGAGGATATTTCCAATCTCGAAGAGCGTCTGAACGAAGAGCTGGCGAGTTTGCCGCAATGGAAGCGCGAGTCGAGCAATCAACTGCGCCACCTCAACGAAGAAACCATCACCTTGGCCCTGCAGCCGTTGCTGTCGCCGTTGTCGGAGAAATACGCCGAGAACGCCGCGGTGTGCGGTTACCTGCAAGCGATGCAGGTGTATTTGCTCAAGACCGTGGTCGAGCAGTTGGTGGACGACAGCAAGACCGACGCGGTTGCGCGCAAATTGCTGGAAGAACAATACGCGCCGAGCCTGGTGGTCGGTCATTCGGCCAGTGGCGGTGCGCCTGTGGTGTTCGAACCGCACCCGACCTACGAAAACCTCTTCGGCCGCATCGAATACAGCACTGACCAAGGCGCGTTGTACACCACGTACCGGCAGCTGCGACCGGGTGCATTGCACCGGGCCAACGGCGGTTTCCTGATCCTCGAAGCGGAAAAAATGCTCAGCGAGCCGTTCGTGTGGGACGCGCTGAAACGCGCCCTGCAGTCGCGCAAGCTGAAAATGGAATCGCCGTTGGGCGAGATGGGCCGTTTTGCCACCGTCACATTGAATCCGCAGCACATTCCGTTGCAGGTCAAAGTCGTGATCATTGGCGCCCGTTCGCTCTATTACACGCTGCAAGACCTCGATCCGGACTTCCAGGAGATGTTCCGCGTCCTGGTGGATTTCGATGAAGACATCCCGATGGTCGATGAGAGTCTGGAGCAGTTCGCCCAGTTGCTGAAAACCCGTACTTCGGAAGAAGGCATGGCGCCGTTGACCGCCGATGCCGTAGCGCGTCTGGCGACCTACAGTGCGCGTCTGGCCGAGCACCAGGGGCGTTTGTCGGCGCGGATTGGTGATCTGTTTCAACTGGTGAGCGAGGCCGATTTCATCCGTCACCTGGCCAATGACGAAATGACCGACGCCGGTCACATCGAGCGAGCGCTCAAGGCCAAGGCGACCCGCACCGGCCGTGTGTCGGCGCGGATTCTCGATGACATGCTGGCCGGGATCATCCTGATCGACACCGATGGCGCCGCCGTCGGCAAGTGCAACGGTTTGACGGTGCTGGAGGTCGGCGACTCGGCTTTCGGTGTGCCGGCGCGGATTTCCGCCACGGTGTATCCGGGCGGCAGCGGCATCGTCGACATCGAGCGTGAGGTCAACCTCGGTCAGCCGATTCACTCCAAAGGCGTGATGATTCTCACCGGGTATCTGGGCAGCCGTTACGCCCAGGAGTTCCCGCTGGCGATTTCCGCGAGTATCGCCCTGGAGCAGTCCTACGGTTACGTGGATGGCGACAGTGCGTCGCTGGGCGAAGCCTGCACGCTGATTTCGGCGCTGTCGAAAACCCCACTCAAGCAGTGCTTTGCGATCACAGGTTCGATCAACCAGTTCGGTGAAGTGCAGGCGGTAGGCGGAGTAAACGAGAAGATCGAAGGTTTCTTCCGTCTTTGCGAAGCCCGCGGGCTGACCGGTGAACAGGGGGCGATCATTCCTCAAGCCAACGTCGCCACGCTGATGCTCGACGAGAAAGTGCTGGCCGCGGTGCGCGCCGGGCAGTTCCACGTCTACGCGGTGCGCCAGGCCGACGAGGCCTTGAGC
The DNA here is from genome assembly GCF_000802965.1 of Pseudomonas fluorescens. GTDB lineage: Bacteria > Pseudomonadota > Gammaproteobacteria > Pseudomonadales > Pseudomonadaceae > Aquipseudomonas > Aquipseudomonas fluorescens_A. The sequence continues at coordinate 157,431 of NZ_JSAK01000013.1, forward strand.
CTGTTGGTCGGCGAGCCGGCCGGTGAGCCGGATGAGAACGGTGAGTTCCCTGAAGGCAGCGTCAACGCCCGGGTGGTGGAGCGCCTGCGGGTGATTGCGGAAATGATCAGCGAGGAAGATCTGAAAGAGGCCGAAAAAGAAATGGCGGTCGAAGCGCTGGTGGAGGCCAAACCGGCTTGAATCTGAGGCTCACACCGATCTACTTGTAGGAGCAAGCTTGCTCGCGATAGCGGTCTGACATTCAACATTGTGGTGTCTGACACACGGCCATCGCGAGCAGGCTCGCTCCCACATTTTTATCCGGTGTATTCAAACAAACGCCACAACTCTGACGCCAAACTTCACACAGTGACCATTCGGCGCCTTCTGGTCTTACTTGACGTGCTAGTCAGACTTTTCTTCTATTCTCTGCTCAGGGATATCGACAGTAATCACTGGATCGAGACAGCCTTCCCGTGGAGGTTGAATACCGGATCTACCGAGGGTCGCCGCCATGTCGCGCAACCTCTGCCTCACCCGACAATGCCTGGGTCTTGTGACCCGTATCGAATGCGCCGTCCGTCCACTGGCTGGGGATAAAGGCATGTGGACGTTGCTCTTCGCCGCCGGAATGGCCGGCGAACAACCATCAGCCGTTAAAGCCCAAGGCCCGTTTCATGGTCCTTTCGTGGCGGAATCCATCCTCGACACCATCGTTGAAAGCCTGACGCTGCATGGCTATGAGCTGGCCGATGATCCGCAGATCTGGTGCCTGCATCTGCAAGCCCAGCTGCGGGAAATCAACGGAGGCCGTTGCCGGAACGTCAATGGTTTCGAATACCGGCCTGAGCACTGAACAGGCTACTGAGCCAGGTGGGACATATCCGCCTTGTCGAGCTTGACCTCGTAACCATATTGCACGGTGGCGAGGTCGGTTCGCTGATAGCTTTCCAGGCGTGTGGGTTGACCGTAAAAATAATGCACGGCGAATAACGCCGGGCCATCCGTGCTCGCCTGGTGGGTCACCGCGAGGATTTCCTTGAGGTAGTTGCCGCTGTCGTCCCTGGCGAAAAAACGCCAGTCCTGATCGGGAAACACTTTCAGATCCACCACCAGCGCGTTGCCCTTGAGCTCCAGGCCTTTGGGCAGTTGATGGGCGTCGAAAGCTTTTTGGTCCACCGTGGCGAGGAACAACGGTATGGAACCCACGACGTAAGCCGGGGTTTCCGGAAACAGGTTCAGGTCATAGGTGATAGTGCCGCGCAGGGGATCAACTTGATAGGCCTCCGGCGGCAGCTCGATCGGCTCGTCGCGTTTGCCGCTGGAGTCCTCGGTGAAAAAACTGACCGGGCTATCACCGGCGCTGAAAGACGTGCCGAGCAGCTCATCATTGAAGGTTCTGAGGTGACTGAACTCGACTCGCGCAGCGCTGGGGTCCTCCACTGACTGCGTGATGCTGACACCTTTTTTCAGTTGTTCCTCGGTCAGCGTCGCGCCTTTAAGCCAGGTCGGGGCCTGGTCGTCGTACACCACCACCGGCAAATTCAACGGCTGGATGGTTTTCGCCGTGGTAGTGCGGTCGAAGCGCCGGACCGGCAGGTTCAAGTCCTTGCGCGTCACCGTCGCGGCGGAAAAATCCAGCAGGCTGACTTCGAGGGTTTCGATCGGTCCGTTGAAATACACTTTCGAGTAACGGTGGGTCTGTTGTTTTTCGAAGTTGCGGTGTTCTTCGTCGAGCTGCTTTTCGAACGCGTCGCTCCAGACTTTCTGTTGCTGCATTTTCTCCAGCTGTCGCTGATAGAAGGCAATTTGCTCGGCGGTTTCATTGATGGAACCAGAGCGCGTGAGGAATTGCCCCGTGACGTCCCTGGCCTGGACGATCAGTGGATTCAGCGGGATTTCCCCTACCTCGGGGGCTGGTGGCGCGCTGTTGTTGAACTCGATTTCGGCGTAGTTGTTGGTCAGCTTCAGCAACTTGACGCTGAGGTTGTCGTTGACGCGCGTCTGGCCAACGTCCTTTTTCGTCAGATCGAAACTATAGAGTCGATTCGGCGCAATGACTTCCACCTTGCCTTGCAGGCTCACCGGTTGCGGCTGGTTCTTGATGTCGACATCGAGGCCTTCGATGAACGGGTAGGCCACCGTCAGATCATCGGGATTGGTCAGGTTGGAGCTCGACGGACTCAGCTGAATGCCGGGATCGGTTTCTGACCATTCCGGCTGGAAGGCGATGACGCGTTTGTTGCTCAAGGTCACTGATTGCCATTCCAGGCCATGGGGAAACAAAAACGCCGCCGGAATGCTGAAGTTGAAAGGAAACACCGGTTGCAGGTCCGTCAGGTAATCGGAGCTGGATTCTTTGTGCAGCACGAACAGGCCGTTGATGTAGGTGTCGACCAAGGCCTGCGGCGAAGGGTAGTGCTTGAGCACGGCGAGGGCGTCTTCGCCGTATTCGGCGACCACGGGTTTGCTGTCGAGCTTGAGTTGTGCGCGCTCCAGCAATAACAGTGAGCCGCCAAGCTCGGCCACGGCATCCTTGAGTTTCGGGTCCTGGATCGCATCAAGAGACTTCTCGAACTGCGCAGTCCTTTCATCAAGGCTGACCTGACGCTTCTCGTCGCTGGGCGAGCAAGCGCTCATCAGCAGCGCGAGGCAAATTCCGGCACTCGTTAAGGGCAATCGCACATCCATTTCCAGTCTTCCTGTCCGATGTCATTGCGCTGTCAATGGTTTGGACACTAGCAGAAAAAATTTGACACATAGGCGCAGGTGGCGGATTTCCCAACGGTTTATGGCCCGCTTCTGGGTATAGACAGGTGGCTGTTATACTCGCTGCCATTTTCAGACCACGTGTGAGATTCAATGGAACGCTTTATCGAAAACGCAATGTATGCCTCCCGCTGGCTGCTGGCACCGATCTACTTCGGCTTGTCCCTTGGCCTGTTGGCGCTGGCACTGAAATTCTTCCAGGAAGTTTTCCACGTCATCCCTAACGTCTTTTCGATGGCCGAATCGGACCTGATCCTGGTGCTGCTGTCGCTGATCGACATGGCGCTGGTGGGCGGTTTGCTGGTGATGGTGATGATTTCCGGATACGAAAACTTCGTTTCCCAACTGGATATCGACGACAACAAGGAAAAGCTCAACTGGCTGGGCACCATGGACTCTTCTTCGTTGAAGATGAAAGTGGCGGCCTCCATCGTGGCGATTTCCTCGATTCACCTGCTGCGGATCTTCATGGACGCCAAGAACGTCGATCCCGAACATCTGAAGTGGTACGTGATCATCCACATGACCTTCGTGGTATCGGCCTTCGCCATGGGCTACCTGGATAAGCTCACCAAGCATTGACTGCACAAGCTCCCTTGTGGCGAGCAAGCTTGCTCCCGCTGGCTTGCGAAGCAATCCCCTTCTTTATGGGGCGGTAACACAACCCCGCGCGAGCAACCCCGCCACAGTGGATGTGCTCAAAACAGACGGGCGGCACCGTTTGTGGGTTGTACTTTGCTGCTCCGAGGCATATCCCTGTAAGGGTCTTGGCTCGCCAGTGTGTGAGGTGCGTTCATGAACCTGCAAGAATTGAATGCCTATGCCGTCGCCGGGAAGGTCGATGAGCTGAACCTGATCTCGATGGAAGGTGGGATTTATCTGCTCGAGGCGCGGATGCATGGCGCGGCGTATCCGTTGAACGATACGCATGGTCATACCATGAGTTTGCGTTCGGTTGAGCATGCCCGGGATGTCCTTCGCTCCTTTCCCAAGCTGAACTTCAACCTGGTGCACACCCTGGTGCATGACGAAATGTGCGGGCTCGGCGGCATTGAAGAAAGTCTGAAGGTGCCGATCGACATCCGTTCCACGCGACAGGTCTGACGGCCCTCATCAACACCATGGCATCTGTGCTAGTCTGCTGGCCCTTTTGGTTCCGGGCGCTCCGGGACGCGCTGTGCACGCACGGCAAGTTCCCGGGCCGTCCGCACAGCGGAGCAGTGTCATGTCCGAAGTAAATCTGTCCACCGACGAAACCCGCGTCAGCTACGGTATTGGCCGTCAGCTGGGCGACCAACTGCGCGACAACCCGCCACCGGGCGTGAGCCTGGACGCAATCCTGGCCGGCCTGACCGACGCGTTCGCCGGCAAGCCAAGCCGTGTGGGTCAGGAAGAAATGTCCGCCAGCTTCAAGGTCATCCGCGAAATCATGCAAGCCGAAGCAGCAGCCAAGGCTGAAGCGGCCGCTGGCGCTGGCCTGGCATTCCTGGCTGAAAACGCCAAGCGTGACGGCATCACCACCCTGGCTTCCGGCCTGCAATTCGAAGTGCTGACTGCTGGTGAAGGCGCCAAGCCATCCCGTGAAGACACCGTGCGTACTCACTACCACGGTACCCTGATCGACGGCACCGTGTTCGACAGCTCCTACGAGCGTGGCGAGCCTGCAGAATTCCCGGTTGGCGGCGTGATCGCTGGCTGGACCGAGGCCCTGCAACTGATGAATGCTGGCAGCAAATGGCGTCTGTACGTGCCGAGCGAACTGGCTTACGGCGCTCAAGGCGTTGGCAGCATTCCGCCGCACAGCGTACTGGTGTTCGACGTCGAGCTGCTCGACGTTTTGTAATCCCGTCGACCTGTAGAAGCCGGCTTGCTGGCGATCCAAGCATCTAGGTGTTTCAGTTGCACCGCGGTGATGCAATCGCCAGCAAGCCGGCTCCTACAGGTTTTGCGTGACTCATATTTCGATCTTGTGATGCATTTCGTGCGACGGGCGCAGCGCCCGGGCATAGCAGAACAGAAACAGATTTCGCACCAGTTCCTTGAGCACCACCGGCTCGCTGGAACTCAAGCCGTTGACGTCCAGATCACCCTGATCCTGTAATTCGTTCAAGGCTTCTTCCTCAAGCACCGCACAGACTTCCCCGGTTTCCCGATGCAGGATCCTGAGGTAGGGGTGTGGGCGGTCCAGCCACGCGTCGATCAAATAAGTCATGCCTCATCTCCATTGATTTGGGTTTCAATGAGAATAATTCTTATTCATCAAATAGCAAGGGCCTATTGGCGGATTACGATTTTTTCAGGGTAAAGATTGAGTAAGGTCAAAACGGCTGGCTTTTGGCTATCGCGAGGATTTGTTGGGCAAGGCGGGGGAGGGTGACGCACCATCCCGCGACAGGTCGCGGGATGGAATACAGCAGAATCAGACTTTTCTGACGAACTCGGATTTGAGCTTCATCGGGCCAATGCCGTCGATCTTGCAGTCGATGTCGTGATCGCCATCGCACAAACGGATGTTTTTCACCTTGGTGCCGACCTTGACCACCAGCGACGTGCCTTTGACCTTGAGGTCCTTGATCACTGTGATGGTGTCGCCGTCTTGCAGGACGTTGCCCACCGAATCCTTTTTCACCGCGTCATCGGACGTAGCTTCGGCTTCGCCGCTGGCGGACCATTCGTGGGCGCACTCCGGGCAGATCAGCTGGGCGCCGTCTTCATAGGTGTATTCGGAATTGCATTTCGGGCAGGGTGGCAACGTGCTCACTAAAGCTCCTTGGATTCAGGATCGCTAAAAAGCGCACATTATATAGGGTTTTAGGCGGGAGGGGGCGGGGACCTGTAGGAGCCGGCTTGCTGGCGATGCATACGCCTCGGTGTGCCTGGAACACACCGCAGCTGCGATCGCCAGCAAGCCGGCTCCTACAAGGGTGAATCAGTGCGTGCGGGCTACCGCGAACTCACTCAACTCAACCAACGCATCGCGATACTCGCTGGCCGGCAGCGCTTCGAGGCATTTGATCGCACGGGCCACGTAGTCGCGGGCCAGTTGCGCGGTGTATTCCAGCGAACCCGAGGCTTCCACGGCTTCGCGGATGCTTTCCAGGTCTTCGATGCCGCCTTTCTGGATCGCCTTGCGCACCAGGGCTGCCTGTTCCGGCGTGCCTTCGCGCATGGTGTAGATCAGCGGCAGGGTCGGTTTGCCCTCGGCCAGATCGTCGCCGACGTTCTTGCCCAGGGTCTCGGCATCGCCTTTGTAATCCAGCAGGTCGTCGACCAGTTGGAAGGCAACACCCAGGTGATCGCCAAACGTGCGCAGGGCTTCAGCCTGTTCCGGCGTGGCTTCGCACAGGGCTGCAGCACTGTGGGTCGAGGCCTCGAAGAGCATCGCAGTCTTGCCGCGGATGACTTCCATATAGGTTTCTTCGGTGGTGCTGGCGTCACGGACTTTCGACAGCTGCAACACTTCGCCTTCGGCGATGATGCGCGTGGCTTGCGAGAGGATTTTCATCACTGGCATGGACCCCAGTTCGACCATCATTTCGAAAGAGCGCGAATACAGGAAGTCGCCCACCAGGACGCTGGGGGCGTTGCCCCACATGGCATTGGCGGTCGAGCGGCCACGGCGCATGCCGGACATGTCGACCACGTCGTCATGCAGCAGGGTGGCGGTGTGCAGGAATTCGATGGTCGCGGCCAAAAGTCGCAGGTCGTCGCCTTCGCGGCCAAGAGCCTTGCCACACAGCAGCACTAATAAGGGACGAAGGCGTTTGCCGCCGGCCGAGGTAATGTAGTCGCCGATTTTCGATACAAGCGGCACTCGGGAAGTCAGCTGCTTCTTGATGATGCCGTCGACGGCGCTAAAATCGTCCGCCACCGCGCGGTAGAAAGCTTGGGGTTGCATCAGCGACAGTCGCTCCAGAAGGGTTGCGCGGCATGCTAGGACTCACGTCCGGGCCTGTCAAGGCGCGATGGACGGCCTATTGCAAGGCGCTCGTGCCTTGCGTACAATCGCGCACCCTGAACTTCCTGGGCAGCACCTGCCTTACGCAATTGCAAGCGGGCCTTCCAGCCCCATGCAGCCATGCCAGCCAATACCTCTTCTTATAAAGAGCTGGGTGAGCAGGATTATCGGAGAAATACCATGTCTTATGCAGTAATCGTTACTGGCGGCAAGCAGTACAAAGTCGCCCCAGGTGAATACCTGAAGATCGAAAAACTGGAAATCGCTACCGGCGAATCCGTTACCTTTGATCGCGTTCTGTTGGTTGCCAATGGCGACGACGTGAATATCGGCGCTCCAGTTGTTGCTGGCGCTACCGTTGTGGCTGAAGTGATCTCCCAAGGTCGTCACGATAAAGTCCGCATCATCAAGTTCCGTCGCCGTAAGCACCACATGAAGCGTATGGGCCACCGCCAGTGGTACACCGAGATCAAAATCACCGGTATTCAGGCTTAATTTCAGCCTAATTCCTCACTAGGAGAATTGAACTCATGGCACACAAAAAAGCTGGTGGTAGTACCCGTAACGGTCGCGACTCAGAAGCCAAACGCCTTGGCGTGAAGATGTATGGCGGCCAGGCTATCAAAGCAGGCAACATCATCGTGCGTCAGCGCGGCACCCAATTCCACGCTGGCTACGGCGTTGGCATGGGTAAAGATCACACCCTCTTCGCTAAAGTCGAAGGCGTGATCAAGTTCGAAGTAAAAGGCGCCTTCGGTCGTCGTTACGTGAGCGTAGTCGCGGCTTAATCGCGCGATCGCTGGAAAAGCCCTGTCTCGCGACGGGGCTTTTTCGTTTGTGGGGTGAGTCTCTTGCAAAGCTGTTTGTATGGGCTGTCGGCGTACGATGTAGATGTCGTGTTTTGGGGTCGCTGCGCTCATTTTTGCAAGAGTCTTATGTCTTGATTGTTTTTCGGCTCGTCCGTATGGCGAGAGGCGTTTGTTATGAAGTTTGTTGATGAAGTATCGATTCGCGTAAAGGCTGGCGATGGCGGCAATGGCGCCATGAGTTTCCGTCGGGAAAAATTTATCGAGAACGGTGGCCCGAACGGCGGTGATGGCGGTGATGGCGGTTCCATCTACATGATGGCCGACGAAAACCTCAACACCCTGGTGGACTACCGTTACACCCGGCACTTCGATGCCGAGCGTGGCTCCAACGGCGGCAGCACCGACTGCACCGGCAAGAAGGGTGAAGACCTGATCCTGCGCGTGCCGGTCGGCACCACGGTGATCGACTCCGCGACTCAGGAAGTCATCGGCGACCTGACCAAGGCTGGTCAGAAATTGATGGTGGTACAGGGTGGCTGGCACGGTCTGGGCAACACCCGTTTCAAATCCAGTACCAACCGTGCGCCGCGCCAGACCACTCCGGGCAAGCCGGGTGAGCAGCGCGACCTGAAGCTGGAAATGAAAGTCCTGGCTGACGTAGGTCTGCTGGGTTTGCCGAACGCCGGTAAAAGTACCTTTATCCGCTCGGTTTCGGCTGCCAAGCCGAAAGTTGCTGACTATCCGTTCACCACGCTGGTGCCGAACCTGGGTGTGGTCAGCGTCGATCGCTGGAAAAGCTTCGTGGTTGCGGACATTCCGGGTCTGATCGAAGGTGCTTCCGATGGCGCGGGCCTGGGGATTCGTTTCCTCAAGCACTTGTCGCGTACCCGTTTGCTGCTGCACCTCGTGGACATGGCGCCACTGGATGAAACCAGTGCACCGGATGCCGCTGAAGTGATCGTCAATGAGCTGATCAAGTTCAGTCCGTCCCTGGCGGAGCGTGATCGCTGGCTGGTCCTGAACAAGTGCGACCAGATCCTTGATGAAGAGCACGATGCTCGCGTCAAGGAAATCGTTGATCGCCTGGAGTGGACTGGTCCGGTCTACGTGATCTCGGCTATTGCCAAGCAGAACACCGAGCGTCTGTGCCACGACATCATGCGTTACCTGGAAGATCGTGCCGATCGCCTGGCCAACGACCCAGCCTACAAGGAAGAGCTGGCAGATCTCGATCAGCGCATCGAAGACGAAGCTCGCGCGCAACTGCAGGCGCTGGATGACAAGCGTGCCCTGCGTCGCAGCGGCGTGAAGTCGGTCCACGACATCGGCGACGATGATTGGGACGAAGAAGATGTGGATGACGAAGACGGTCCGGAAATCATTTACGTGCGTGACTGATTCGTTGCGATAAACTTAAGCGCCGCTCAATCGAGCGGCGTTTTAGTATCTGCAAATCGATCGTTGGTCACGAATAACCACGAATAACGTCACGGGCAGTGCCAGGTCGCGCTGTCCTCAAGCTAAGGTTGAAGATGATGCGGAGCAAGGTGACAGGTGCGCAGCGTTGGGTCGTGAAGATCGGCAGCGCTTTGCTGACAGCGGACGGCAAAGGCCTGGATCGCGCAGCAATGGGTGTCTGGGTAGAGCAGATGGTGGCCTTGCATGAGGCGGGTGTCGAGTTGGTGCTGGTGTCCTCCGGGGCGGTGGCGGCCGGCATGAGCCGTCTGGGCTGGACCGCGCGACCCAGTGCGATGCACGAGCTTCAAGCTGCTGCTGCAATCGGCCAGATGGGCTTGGTGCAGGCCTGGGAGTCGAGCTTTGCCGAGCATGGTCGGCACACTGCGCAGATTCTCCTGACTCACGATGATCTGTCTGACCGCAAGCGCTACTTGAACGCTCGCAGTACCTTGCGTGCGTTGGTTGAGTTGAAGGTCATTCCGGTGATCAACGAGAACGACACCGTGGTCACCGACGAAATCCGTTTCGGCGACAACGATACCCTGGCGGCGCTGGTGGCCAACCTGGTCGAGGCTGACTTGCTGGTGATCTTGACGGATCGCGATGGCATGTTCGACGCCGATCCGCGCAACAATCCAGATGCCCAGCTGATTTACGAGGCCCGTGCCGATGATCCGTCGCTCGATGCGGTGGCGGGCGGTACGGGTGGTGCGCTGGGGCGTGGCGGCATGCAGACCAAACTGCGTGCGGCGCGTCTGGCGGCGCGTTCCGGTGCTCATACGATCATCGTGGGTGGGCGTCTTGAGCGTGTGCTGGATCGCCTCAAGGCGGGCGAGCGCATCGGCACCTTGCTCTCACCTGAGCGCGGCATGCTGGCGGCGCGCAAGCAGTGGCTGGCCGGGCATCTGCAAACCCGTGGCACCCTGGTGCTCGATGAGGGTGCGGTGACGGCGTTGTCCCAAGGCAACAAGAGCTTGCTGCCGGTGGGTGTGAAACTGGTTCAGGGTAGCTTCCGTCGTGGTGAAATGGTGGTCTGCGTGGCGCCGGATGGTCGTGAGATTGCCCGTGGCCTGGCTAACTACAGTGCGCTGGAAGCGCAAAAAATCATCGGTCAGTCGTCTGAGGCGATTGTCGGTTTGCTGGGTTACATGGCGGAGCCAGAGCTGGTTCATCGCGATAACCTGATTCTGGTCTGAGGGAATACCTGAATGCGTGTAGCAAAAGGACTATTGGGGTTGCTGCTGGCGATGCCGCTGCTGGCCTCGGCCGAGGAAATTGGCCAGGTGTCGACGGTGTTCAAATTCGTCGGCCCGAACGACCGGATCGTCGTCGAGGCGTTTGATGATCCGAAGGTCGAAGGTGTGACCTGCTATCTGTCGCGCGCCAAGACTGGTGGTGTGAAGGGTGGTTTGGGGTTGGCCGAAGATCGAGCCGAGGCTTCCATTGCTTGTCGCCAGGTCGGGCCCATCAGCTTCAAGGGTGAGCTGAAGGATGGTGACGAGGTGTTCAAGGAGCGCACGTCCCTGGTGTTCAAGACCATGCAGGTGGTGCGTTTCCTGGACAAGAGGCGCAATACGCTGGTGTATCTGGTGTATAGCGATCGTTTGATCGAGGGCAGTCCGCAGAATGCCGTGACGGCGATTCCGATCTTGCCGTGGGTGCCAGTCCAGCAATAACAACGCTAAACCATTGTAGGAGTGAGCCTGCTCGCGAAAGCGGTGTGCCAGTCACACTTGATGTCGACTGACACGTCGTTATCACGAGCAGGCTCACTCCTACATTTTTTGCGGTGATTTTCTAAATCGCAGGCAATAAAAAACCGACCCTAAGGTCGGTTTTTTAATGAACGCGTCGCTTAGGCAGCAGCGGCAACGTTCAGGGCCTTTACGTGGCCATTCAGGCGGCTCTTATGACGAGCAGCCTTGTTCTTGTGGATGATGCCTTTATCGGCCATACGGTCGATAACTGGCACAGCCAGAACGTAAGCAGCTTGAGCTTTTTCAGCGTCTTTTGCGTCGATGGCCTTAACTACATTCTTGATGTAGGTACGAACCATGGAACGCAGGCTGGCGTTGTGGCTGCGACGCTTCTCAGCCTGTTTTGCACGTTTTTTGGCGGAAGGTGAGTTGGCCACCGTCGAGCTCCTCGAAAGACTTTTTAGGAAATAGCAAACAAAATAGGCCGCGAATCATGCCGATGAGTTGAGGTGTTGTCAAGGGCGGTTGAGACGTTCCGCTAAGTGGTAGGTGCTGCACGACTGGATATTTCTTTCCAGCGTACGACCTGTAAACTCGCGAGCTTTGGCTCAGTGCTGTTGCGGCGCGGAGTATCGCATAAGTAGGCGCATTGTTCGCCTGCTGTTTATCGACAGGCACAAACTCTTTCAATGAATCTGCTCAAATCGTTGGCCGCCGTCAGCTCTATCACGATGATTTCCCGGGTTCTGGGGTTCGTTCGTGACACCCTCATTGCGCGCATATTTGGCGCGGGAATGGCGACCGACGCCTTCTTCATTGCCTTCAAATTGCCCAATCTGTTGCGGCGAATCTTTGCCGAAGGGGCTTTTTCCCAGGCGTTCGTGCCGATTCTCGCGGAATACAAAAGCCAACAGGGCGATGAAGCGACGCGAACATTTATTGCCTACGTTTCGGGCCTGCTGACACTGGTTTTGGCTTTAGTCACTGTGCTGGGCATGATTGCCGCGCCGTGGGTGATCTGGGTGACAGCGCCGGGTTTCACCAATACTCCGGAAAAATTCGAGCTGACCTCCAGTCTGCTGCGGGTAACATTTCCCTACATATTGCTGATCTCCTTGTCTTCGTTGGCGGGCGCGATCCTCAACACCTGGAACCGTTTTTCGGTGCCGGCATTCGTGCCGACCCTGCTTAACGTCAGCATGATCATCTTTGCGCTGTTCCTGACGCCGTACTTCGATCCACCGGTCATGGCGCTGGGTTGGGCGGTATTGGCGGGCGGCCTGGCACAACTGCTCTATCAACTGCCGCATCTGAAAAAGATCGGCATGCTGGTGCTGCCGCGCCTGAATCTGCGCGACAGCGGCGTCTGGCGGGTGATGAAGCAGATGCTGCCGGCGATACTCGGCGTGTCGGTGAGTCAGATCTCGCTGATCATCAACACTATTTTTGCCTCGTTCCTGGTCGCCGGCTCCGTGTCGTGGATGTACTACGCCGACCGTTTGATGGAGCTGCCGTCCGGTGTGCTCGGCGTGGCGTTGGGGACGATTCTGTTGCCAACCCTGGCCAAGACCTACGCCAGCAATGATCGCCAGGAGTACTCGCGCATCCTCGATTGGGGCCTGCGCCTGTGCTTCGTGCTGGTGTTGCCTTGCGCTCTGGCGTTGGGGATTCTGGCTGAGCCACTGACGGTCTCGTTGTTCCAGTATGGTCAGTTCGATGCACATGACGCGGCCATGACCCAGCGTGCCTTGATTGCGTATTCGGTCGGTTTGCTCGGGATTATTGTGATTAAAGTGCTGGCTCCTGGCTTTTATGCGCAACAAAACATCCGCACGCCGGTAAAAATTGCGATTTTCACGCTGGTCGTCACGCAGCTGTTCAACCTGGTGCTGATCGGCCCGCTGGCTCACGCAGGTCTGGCACTCGCCATCAGCGCCGGAGCCTGTCTCAATGCCGGGCTGCTCTTCTATCAACTGCGCAAGCAGCAGATGTATCAGCCGCAACCGGGTTGGGCCAAGTTCAGTTTCAAGCTGGTAATCGCGGTCACGGTGATGTCCGCAGTATTGCTGGCCGGGATGCACTTCATGCCGGCCTGGGGCGAGGGGCAGATGCTTGAACGCTTCCTGCGCCTGGGTGCCTTGGTGGTCGCTGGTGTGGTGGCGTATTTCGGCATGTTAGTGTTGATGGGCTTCCGCTTGCGCGACTTCAATCGCAAGGCGCTTGGCTGAGGTCAAGGCCTCGATAAGTACGGGCGGGCCGGCGTTTTTGTCGGCTCGATTACTTTGGGATACGGTGTTGCCTGTCGTCGGCCGCCGGGTGTGGTTATAATCGACCACTTTATGAGCAAGAAGCGCGTTATGCAGCTGGTTCGAGGCCTCCACAATCTGCGCCCCCAGCATCGGGGCTGTGTCGCCACTATTGGCAACTTTGACGGTGTACACCGTGGCCACCAGGCTATCCTGGCGCGGCTGCGTGAGCGTGCGCTCGAGTTGGGCGTGCCCAGCTGCGTGGTGATTTTCGAGCCGCAGCCGCGAGAGTTTTTCGCGCCGGACACTGCGCCTGCCCGACTGGCACGCTTGCGCGACAAGCTTCAGCTGCTGGCCGCCGAAGGGGTCGACCGGGTCCTGTGCCTGGCCTTCAACCAACGCCTGAGCAAGCTCAGCGCCAGTGAGTTCGTCGATACCATTCTGGTTGACGGCCTCGGCGTGCAGCACCTTGAAGTCGGCGATGACTTCCGTTTCGGCTGTGACCGGGTAGGGGATTTCGATTTCCTGCAACAGGCGGGCGTCATGCAGGGCTTTACCGTCGAAGCGGCGCAGACCGTCGAGCTCGACGGCATTCGCGTCAGCAGCACCCAGGTGCGTAATGCACTGGCTGCCGCTGACTTTGCCCTCGCCGAACGCCTCCTCGGGCGCCCTTACCGGATTGCCGGTCGCGTGCTGCACGGCCAGAAACTGGCGCGGCAGTTGGGTACGCCCACCGCCAACATTCAGCTCAAGCGCCGTCGCGTACCGTTGACCGGGGTTTATCTGGTCAGCGTCGACCTCGACGGCAAGACCTGGCCAGGTGTCGCCAATATCGGCGTGCGGCCCACGGTCCAAGGGGATGGCAAAGCCCACCTCGAAGTCCATCTTTTAGATTTTGCCGGCGATCTGTATGACCGGCGTATGACGGTGGTTTTCCACCAAAAGCTGCGTGAAGAGCAGCGTTTCGCCTCTCTGGAGGCGCTTAAGACGGCGATCAATGCGGATGTCGCCGCCGCCCGTGCCCTGTCGCACCTAGCGCCAATCGCTAATGAAGAGCCTTAAATGACCGACTATAAATCCACGCTAAACCTTCCGGACACCGCCTTCCCAATGAAGGCCGGCCTGCCACAGCGCGAACCGCAGATTCTGCAGCGCTGGGACAGTATTGGCCTGTACGGAAAGTTGCGCGAGATTGGCAAGGATCGTCCGAAGTTCGTCCTGCACGACGGTCCTCCGTATGCCAACGGCACGATTCACATCGGTCACGCACTGAACAAGATTCTCAAGGACATGATCATCCGCTCGAAGACCCTGTCGGGCTTCGACGCGCCTTATGTTCCGGGCTGGGACTGCCACGGCCTGCCGATCGAGCACAAAGTCGAAGTGACCCACGGCAAGAACCTGGGCGCGGACAAGACCCGCGAACTGTGCCGTGCCTACGCCACCGAGCAGATCGAAGGCCAGAAATCCGAATTCATCCGTCTGGGCGTGTTGGGCGACTTCGCCAACCCGTACAAGACCATGGACTTCAAGAACGAGGCCGGTGAAATCCGTGCCCTGGCTGAAATCGTAAAAGGCGGTTTTGTGTTCAAGGGCCTCAAGCCCGTGAACTGGTGCTTCGACTGCGGTTCGGCCCTGGCCGAAGCGGAAGTCGAGTACGAGAACAAGAAGTCCTCGACCATCGACGTGGCGTTCCCGATCGCCGACGAAGCCCAACTGGCTGCCGCGTTCGGTCTGCCAGCGCTGGCCAAGCCTGCTTCGATCGTGATCTGGACCACCACCCCGTGGACCATCCCGGCCAACCAGGCGCTGAACGTCCACCCGGAATTCAACTACGCCCTGGTCGATGTCGGCGACAAACTGCTGGTGCTGGCTGAAGAGCTGGTCGAGTCGTGCCTGGCGCGCTACTCGCTGGAAGGTTCGGTCATTGCGACCACCACCGGTAAAGCGCTGGAGCTGATCAACTTCCGTCACCCGTTCTACGACCGTCTGTCGCCGGTTTACCTGGCTGACTATGTTGAACTGGGCGCGGGCACGGGCGTGGTTCACTCCGCACCGGCCTACGGTGTGGACGACTTCGTGACCTGCAAGAAATACGGCATGGTCAACGACGACATCCTCAATCCGGTCCAAAGCAACGGCGTTTACGCGACCTCGCTGGAATTCTTCGGCGGGCAGTTCATCTGGAAGGCCAACCCGGCCATCGTCGACAAGCTGACCGAAGTCGGTGCGCTGCTGCACACCACCATCATCGAACACAGCTACATGCACTGCTGGCGCCACAAGACTCCGCTGATCTATCGCGCCACCGCGCAATGGTTCATCGGCATGGACAAGCAGCCAACCACCGGCGACACCCTGCGCCAGCGTTCGATCAAAGCCATCGAAGACACCAAGTTCGTTCCGACCTGGGGCCAGGCGCGCCTGCACTCGATGATCGCCAACCGTCCGGACTGGTGCATTTCCCGTCAGCGCAACTGGGGTGTGCCGATCCCGTTCTTCCTGAACAAGGAAAGCGGCGAGCTGCACCCACGTACCGTTGAGCTGATGGAAGAAGTCGCCAAGCGCGTCGAAGTCGAAGGCATCGAAGCCTGGTTCAAGCTGGATGCCGCCGAACTGCTGGGCGCTGAAGCACCGCAGTACGACAAGATCAGCGACACACTCGACGTCTGGTTCGACTCGGGCACCACGCACTGGCACGTCCTGCGCGGTTCGCACCCGATGGGCCACGAAAGCGGTCCACGCGCCGACCTGTACCTGGAAGGTTCGGACCAGCATCGCGGCTGGTTCCACTCGTCGCTGCTGACCGGTTGCGCCATCGACAACCACGCCCCGTACCGCGAGCTGCTGACCCACGGTTTCACCGTCGACGAGTCTGGCCGCAAGATGTCCAAGTCGTTGGGCAACGTGATTGCGCCACAAAAAGTCAACGACACCCTGGGCGCCGACATCATGCGTCTGTGGGTTGCGTCGACCGATTACTCGGGTGAAATGGCGGTTTCCGAGCAGATCCTGCAACGCAGTGCGGACGCCTACCGGCGTATCCGTAACACCGCGCGCTTCCTGCTTTCCAACCTGACCGGTTTCAACCCGGCCACCGACTTGCTGCCGGCCGAAGAAATGCTCGCGCTGGACCGTTGGGCTGTGGATCGCACCCTGTTGCTGCAACGCGAGTTGCAAGAGCACTACGACGAGTACCGCTTCTGGAACGTCTACTCGAAGATCCACAACTTCTGCGTGCAGGAGCTGGGCGGTTTCTACCTCGATATCATCAAAGACCGTCAGTACACCACTGGCGCCGACAGCAAGGCTCGCCGTTCCTGCCAGACCGCGCTGTTCCACATCTCTGAAGCGCTGGTTCGCTGGATCGCGCCGATCCTGGCGTTCACCGCTGACGAACTGTGGCAATACCTGCCGGGCGAGCGTAACGAGTCGGTCATGCTCAACACCTGGTACGAAGGTCTGACCGAACTGCCGGAAGGCTTCGAGCTGGGTCGCGCCTACTGGGATCGCATCATGGAAGTGAAGGTCGCGGTCAACAAAGAGATGGAAATCCAGCGTGCGGCCAAGGCCGTCGGTGGCAATCTGCAAGCGGAAGTCACGTTGTTTGCCGAAGATGCGCTGACCGCCGACCTGGCCAAGCTGAGCAACGAACTGCGTTTCGTATTGATCACTTCGACCGCCAGCGTTGCGCCTTTTGTTCAGGCGCCAGCGGACGCGGTAGTCACCGAAGTCAGCGGTTTGAAGCTGAAAATCGTCAAGTCGGCCTTCGCCAAGTGCGCCCGTTGCTGGCACTGCCGTGAAGACGTCGGCGTGAACCCGGAGCATCCGGAAATCTGCGGCCGTTGCGTCGACAACATCAGCGGTGCGGGCGAGGTACGTCACTATGCCTAATGCCGTTGGCCGTTTCGGACGGCTGGGCTGGCTCTGGTTGAGCTTGTTGGTTCTGGTCATCGACCAGGCCAGCAAGTTCTACTTCGAAGGCAAGCTCGAGATGTATCAGCAAATCGTGGTGATTCCCGATTTGTTCAGCTGGACCCTGGCCTATAACACCGGTGCGGCGTTCAGCTTCCTGGCCGACAGCTCCGGCTGGCAACGCTGGCTGTTTGCCCTGATCGCCGTGGTGGTCAGTGCGGTGCTGGTGGTGTGGCTCAAGCGTCTGGGGCGCAACGAGACCTGGCTGGCCATTGCGCTGGCGCTGGTGCTCGGCGGTGCGCTAGGCAACCTGTATGACCGCATTGCCCTGGGCCATGTGATCGATTTCATCCTGGTGCATTGGCAGAACAGCTGGCATTTCCCGGCGTTCAACTTTGCCGACAGTGCAATTACTGTGGGCGCTGTCATGCTGGCACTGGATATGTTCAAAAGTAAAAAGACCGGAGAAGCCGTTCATGACTGAACAGGTATTGGCTGAGCAACGCATCGGCCAGAACACGGAAGTCACCTTGCATTTCGCATTGCGCCTGGAGAACGGCGACACGGTGGACAGCACCTTCGATAAAGCCCCGGCGACCTTCAAGGTGGGTGATGGCAACCTGCTTCCAGGTTTCGAAGCGGCGCTGTTCGGCTTCAAGGCTGGCGACAAGCGCACACTGAGCATCGAGCCGGAAAACGCTTTCGGTCAGCCCAACCCGCAAAACGTGCAGATCATCCCGCGCTCGCAGTTCCAGGACATGGACCTGTCGCCCGGTTTGCTGGTGATCTTCAACGATGCGGCCAATACTGAGTTGCCGGGTGTGGTCAAAGAGTTCGATGACGCGCAAGTGACCATCGACTTCAACCACCCGCTGGCAGGCAAGACCCTGACCTTTGACGTGGAAATCATCTCTGTCAAAGCGCTGTAATCGCTTTTCTGTAGGAGCCGGCTTGCTGGCGAAGAGGCCATGAAGCCTTGCGGTGAGTCCAATGGCCTCATCGCCAGCAAGCCGGCTCCTGCAGTAAGTTGTAATGATCTGAATTCTTGCGCGCAAGACACGAGGCACAGCATGCAAATCAAACTCGCCAACCCCCGTGGCTTCTGCGCCGGCGTGGACCGGGCGATCGAAATCGTCAACCGCGCCCTGGAAGTCTTCGGGCCGCCGATCTACGTGCGCCATGAAGTGGTCCACAACAAATTCGTCGTCGAAGACCTGCGCAATCGTGGCGCGATCTTCGTCGAGGAACTGGATCAGGTGCCGGACGACGTGATCGTGATCTTCAGTGCTCACGGCGTTTCCCAAGCCGTACGTACTGAAGCCGCCGGTCGTGGCCTGAAAGTGTTCGATGCCACGTGCCCGCTGGTGACCAAGGTGCACATCGAAGTCGCACGCTACAGTCGTGACGGTCGTGAATGCATCCTCATCGGCCACGCCGGTCATCCGGAAGTCGAAGGCACCATGGGCCAGTACGATGCCAGCAATGGCGGCGCTATCTACCTCGTCGAAGACGAAAAAGACGTCGCTGCACTTCAGGTGAACAACCCTGAAAAACTGGCGTTCGTCACCCAAACCACCCTGTCCATGGACGATACCAGCCGCGTTATCGACGCACTGCGTACGCGTTTCCCGGCCATCGGTGGCCCGCGCAAGGACGACATCTGCTACGCCACGCAAAACCGTCAGGACGCGGTCAAGCAATTGGCTGACGAGTGCGATGTAGTGCTGGTGGTCGGCAGCCCGAACAGTTCCAACTCCAATCGCCTGCGTGAACTCGCCGAGCGCATGGCCACCCCGGCCTATCTGATCGACGGTGCCGAAGATCTGCAGAAGAGCTGGTTCGACGGCGTCGAGCGTATCGGCATCACCGCTGGTGCATCTGCTCCGGAAGTCCTGGTGCGTGGCGTGATCCAGCAGTTGCAGGCGTGGGGCGCTACCGGTGCCGATGAGCTGGCCGGTCGCGAGGAGAACATTACGTTCTCCATGCCTAAAGAGTTGCGCGTTCGTTCCCTGCTCTGAATCCTTTCTCTTCTGCGCACAATGCCTGTTCAGCTTTGATGCTGCGCAGGCTGACGCGGCCTGATGGGGCCAGCACTACCTGATGCTGGCTCACCGGCTCGCGGCTTGCACAAATGTGCAGTGTCCCCGCCCGAAACGCACCGTTGCCTAATTGTGGTTCGCCCAGGCTGCTGAATTTTACCGAAGTCCTGACAGGTCCATTGCCAACAATCGGCAGCCCTGAGGCGTTTTGGCGCTCGACCAGCAACGGATTGTTGCTGTCCTTATATCCCTTGCCGCTTATGTCCAGAATGATCCGCCAGCCTTGGCCCCAGTCGCCGTTGATGGCGTGAATCACAACGGCCTGATGGCGTGCGATCGCTTCAGTCCTGGCGTTGCGAATGTCACTGAAAAGCGACTGCGCAGCCAGTTCGCGATGGTTCGATTCGGTGACTTGCGCAAGCGCCGGACTGACCAAATGCAGAACAATCCCGACAATCGTCAGTCCCATAAGCAGTTCGATCAGGCTGAAACCTTGCTGATGCATGACACCTTCCTCCCTGGAATGTCGTGGCCCGTGCGATTCGTGCACTCAATGGCAGACCAACCGCATCTCGGCGGTCGAATGTTCTAGCGTGTAAAGCAGGTATAGCCGACGGCAACGGAGGGCAACGATGGAAGATCGTACAAAAGGTTTCACGCTGATCGAGTTGCTGGTCGCGTTGGGGATCTTCCTGGTCCTGATCACTCTGGCGGTCCCGGCGTTCACCCGTTCGACGCAAATCACCAAGGCCGATATCGAGGTCGGTGATCTGCAACGTGGCCTGAATTTCGCCCGATTGGAGGCGATTGATCGGGGCATGACCACGCGCGTTCGTCCGACCGCGGGCGGCAGCGTCTGGACCGGGGAGTTGACGGTTTATGACGGTACTGGCACTCCGGCGAATGTATTGCGGGTTGTTCCAGCGATGAGCAGCGGCGCAACTCTGACGCTAACCTCAGGAGTGACCGCCATCGATTTCAACAATCTCGGCGGCTTGTCGTCATCCTCGACGGCGGTGGTGATCAACTATGTGCTGGGCACGCAAAGCAGGACGCTGAACGTGTGTTTGAACGGACGAATTCTATCGGGTGGAAGTTGCGGATGAGGGAATGGAGCAAGCGTGCACAGGAAGGCATGACGTTGATCGAAGTCCTGGTTGCATTGTTGATTCTGAGCGTGGGGTTGTTGGGGGCGGCGGCGTTTCAACTGAATGCGCTGAAGTACACGGACAGTGCGCGCATGGCCAGTCAGGCCAGTTTTATCGCCTACGACATGATGGACCGCATCCGCGCCAACGCGGCTGCCGACTACACGGTGACGCCACCGACCTCGGGCAACCTGAGCGTCGCCCGGGACCAGGACCTCTACGACTTCACCAGCAACATCGTCAATTTCGGTGGCCCCACGGCTACCGGCAGCATCACTCTCAATCAGCGCGTGTACACCATCACCATCAATTGGGACGATTCACGCGCGGCCAACAGCGCCAACTCCCGACGCAGTTTTGTGCTGACCAGTCGCGCGACCGTCGATCCGGTGGCGACGCCATGAGCCGCTTAAGCAGAGGGTTTGGTCTGATTGAATTGCTGATCGCCCTGGCATTGAGTCTGGTTGTGGTGTTGGGCGTGGTGCAGGTTTTCATCGCCGCCAAGAACACTTTTGTCAGCCAGAACGCCTCGGCCACCATGCAGGAAGATGCGCGTTTCGTGCTGAGCAAAATCATTCAGGAAATCCGCATGGTTGGCATGTTTGGTTGCCTGGGGACAATCACCGACGCCAGCTCGGCAGGTGACTTCAATGCCGCACAGATCACGCCGATCAGTTGGGACAATGCCAGCCTCAAGCTGACGCTGGTAACGGCGGACGTGGGTAACAGTGGCGGGACGCCGACCTGGACAGTGATTTCCGATTGCAGAAGCAGCGCGACCGCCTATACCGAAGCGCGGACACCGGCGACGGGGCAGCTGGCGTTTCCGATTCGGCGGTTTGTCTACAGCCTGAAAAACGGTCAGCTGACGATGGGCGTCGGCAGAGGTACGCCGGCCCAGCAAGTGCTGATAGATAACGTCAGTGCCTTCAACGTCAGCTTCGGCCTTGCCAGTTCCGCAGCGGACTCAGCGGCCTCCAGCTACAGCAGCAACCCGTCCGACCCGGCACGCATTCGCAGCGTACGTCTGAGCCTGACCCTCACCGATCCGAATAATCGGGTGAGCAATCAAACCTTCAACGTGGTTGCCGCGCTGCGCAACCGCCTGCCATGAGGGGAGGGCGAATGACTGTTCAAGCCCAACGCGGCATGGCCTTGCTGGTCAGTCTGGTGTTCCTGCTGTTGCTGACGCTGATCGGTCTTTCTTCGATGCAGAACGCGACCTTGCAGGAAAAAATGGCCGGCAGCGTTAGCTTGCGTAATCAGTCATTCCAGACCGCCGAAGCCGCGTTGCGGGTGGGCGAAAGTGTGGTGCAACTTGATAGTTATTCATTGGCAGTGTGTAGCGGCACCAGCCAATGCGCACCGCCGTCCGAGTCATCGACCGTCAAAGCCGCTGGCTTCAACTCCACCTCGGGGGTGACCTGGATCGCCTCCGGCAGCGGCTTTTATGGCGTGCAAAACATCGGTACCACCCTGACGGCGGTGAACGTGCCGAGCAACACCTCGGCGACGCTGTACCGGGTCACCGCAGTGGGTATCGCGGGGAACTCGCGCAGTGTGGTGGAGAGTATTTATGCGAAGTACTGAGGGGCGCGCCGGGTTGTGGCGGATGTTGTGTGGCGTTGCTTTGGGGTTGTATCTGGCGGCGCCGGTCTATGCCTTCACGCCGTCGGATTCGCCGCTATTGAGCGCGGCAGCCGTGGCGCCGAACGTGATGCTGATGATCGACAATTCGGGAAGCATGAACAACATCATTTGGGCGCCGGGTTTTGATCCCACGGTCAACCGCGCGCAGATTGCGATGTGCAATTCCAAGCTGTCATGCATCGGTGGTCAAAACCTCGACATGAGTGATGCCAACATTGCCCTGTCGAGCCTGAATCGCGGCGGTTGTTCGAGTAACGGTAACTGGTACGGCTTCTATCGTGGTTTTCTCGGGTTGACGCCAATCTGCCTCAAGCTGCCGGACCCGGTGGGCAATGAAAACACCCGTTACACGGCTAACTACCTGGCGTATTTGCTAGGGCTGGCCAACGGTTCAAGCCGAGACTTCATCACGGGGGCCAATGCGATCCCCAACGATTACCGCATCAGTGTGGCGCAGGACGTTTCCAACAACCTGGTTTCCAGCAATCGCTCGCTGCGCATCGGTCTGGCGACCTTCAATCCGCCAGCCGGTAACAATCCGGGCAACGGTGGCTACATCGCCCGCGCTATCAGCGATTTGTCGGTGGAGGCCAACTACAACGCGTTGGTTGCCTCGATCAACGGCTTGAGTGCCGTGGCCAACACACCGCTGGCGGAAACCTATTACGAAGTGACCCGTTACCTGCGTGGGATGGCGCCGTACTACAACTCGACGCCTGCAACCTATACCAGCCCGATTCAGTACCGCTGCCAGAAAAACTATGGAGTAGTGATCACCGATGGTCTGCCCACGTACGACCGGACCTTCCCGAGCAACGACGCGCTTGGCGGTAGCCGTCTGCCGAATTGGGACGGCAACAGCACCAACGACGGCGACAACCTCAATGGTGATAGCGAAGGTGACACCCTTTACCTGGATGACATCGCGAAATTCGCATTCGATATCGATATGCGCGCCACCGGAACCGACCTGGCCGGCAAAAGCTGGAACGCCACGGATTTTCCCAAGCAAAACATGAACACCTACACCGTGGGTTTTACCGCGGCGAATCAGATGCTGTCCGACGCTGCTAATTACGGACAAGGCAAGTACTACCAGGCGACGGACAGCACCGGACTCAACGCCGCGTTGTCCTCAGCCCTGAGCGACATTACCTCCAAGGCCGGCTCCGGCGGCAGTGGTGTCACCAGTGGCACCATCCTCGGCAGCGGCACCAGTTACTTCCAGACCAGTTACGACCCCAAGGACTGGCGCGGCACCATCAAGGCCTATGGCTTTACTGCCAGCGGTGCGGTGAATACCGGGTCGGTACTGTGGACATCGGACACGGCTATTGTGCCTGGGGCCACGGCACCTACCTATCAATCCTGGAACAACCAGACCAACACGGCGGTGACGCTGGCCTACACAAATTTTTCTCCGGCCCAGCAAACCATCCTCAATCAGGGTTTGCCGACCGGCATCACCGGCAGCGATCTGGTGGAGTGGAGCAAGGGCATCAACAAGACCGGCCTGAAAGTGCGCAGCGTGTTGCTGGGCGACATCATCAACTCGCCGCTGGCCCTCGCGTCACCCTCGGATAAAACCGCTTCCGACCTTTCAGGCGACACCAGCTACAGCACCTATCTGGCTACCAAAGCAGCCAACATGAATGCCAGCCTGGTGGTCAACGCCAACGACGGTTTCGTCAATGTCATCAATACCGGCAACGGCACTCGGCGTTACGCCTACCTGCCGTCGAGCGTGTTGCCTTCACTGCGTTACATCGCTGATACCACCTACATCAACGGCGTCAGTCACAAGTTTCTGGTGGATGGCCAGGTGGGTGTATTCGATGCTCAACTCAACAGCGCCTGGAAAACCCTCGCGCTGGGCGGAACGGGGGCGGGTGGGCGATCCTTCTATGCGCTGCAACTGTTCGACGCTTCGGCGGGCAACGTGACCAAGGCGTTGTGGGAAATCAGCGCGCCGGCCGCGGCCAACACGGCTAACGCTTTCAATGACCTGGGTTACGCCTATGCCCGTCCGGAAGTGGCACGCTTGGCCGACGGTCGATGGGCGGCGTTCATTTCCAATGGCTATGGCAGCCACTCCGGGGTGGCGGCGTTATACGTGGTGGATATCCGCGACGGTTCGCTGATCAGGAAAATCGTCATCGACAGCAGCGAATCCACGAACGGATTGTCTTCGGTGAAGCTCAAGGTCAATTCGCAGAACGTGGTGCAGGCAGCCTATGGTGGCGACCTCAAGGGGAGGTTGTGGAAATTTGACTTGAGTGGCACCAGCACCGATTCATGGGGCGTGGCGTTTTCCGGCAAGCCGCTATTTACGTCTGCGGGCGGTGCGACTCAACCGATCACCGCGCAGCCATTGCTGGCGGACAATTCGCTGGGAGGCAAGGAAGTCTTCTTCGGCACCGGGAAATTCAACGAAACCGCGGACAAGACCAACAAGGATTTGCAGGCGTTTTATGCGGTGTGGGATGCGGACGGCGGCTCGGGTCAGATCACCACCTCCAGTTTGCAGGCCCAGGCGGTAACCGGTGTGTTCTCGGGCGGTTCGGGGCAGTTCATCACCACCAGCCAGAGTGAGGTGACTTACCCGGCGGAGAAAGGTTGGTACTTGCCACTGGTGTATAACAACGCGCTGACGGGCGAGCGGGTGATCAATCAGGCCAGTCTGGTACTCGGGCGAATCGTGTTTACCACCGCCAGTGTGGACACCACGGACCCTTGCGCCAGTTTCGGCACCGGCAAACTGGTCGAACTCGATGCGTTCAGCGGTAAGATGCTCAACTACGCGGTGCTCGACACCAATGGCGACGGGTTGATCGACAGTACCGATACGGTGTCCAGCGGCGTGATCTTCACCGGCGGTATCCCGACCTTGAACGCCATCGTCAATGGCGCGACCCGCAAGATCGTGAACGATTCCAGTGGCGGCATCACCACGCTGGTGGAAAAATCCGGCGGCGGCAGCCGTCGCATCATGTGGCGACAAATACAGTAAGTGAGAGTTGAGGCATGCACAGATCCAACCGCGGTTTTACCCTGATCGAAATCATGATCGTGATAGCGATCATCGGGATCGTCATGACCATTGCCGCCCCGAGTTTCACCGAGTATCTGAATAAAGGGCGTCGCACCGAAGTGGCTGGCCTGCTCTCCGAACAGGCGCAGATCCTTGAGCGCTTTTATTCGCAGAAAAATGTCTACACCAATGCCACCGGCCTGAGCGCCGGCAATGACTATTACACCATTACCCCGACCCTGACCGACCAGACCTTTTTGCTGACGGCGGTACGCAAGCCAGGCACAAGCATGGCCACTGACAAGTGTGGTGATTTCACTATCACCAATACCGGTGTCCGTAGCATGGTCAACGCGACGGCGGGTTTGACTACCAAAGATTGCTGGGGTCGCTGAGTTTTTCATTTTCGGGCGCCTTTTGCGCCCTCTGTCTATTTAACGGTTGGATCAGAACATGACCAGGCAACAGCAAGTGGTGATTGTCGGTGGCGGGGTAATCGGTCTGCTGACGGCATTCAATCTGGCGTCCGAAGTGCAAAGCGTTGTGTTGCTGGATCGTTCGAACGTCGGTCAGGAATCGTCCTGGGCCGGTGGCGGGATCGTTTCGCCGCTCTATCCGTGGCGTTACAACCCGGCAGTCACTGCGTTGGCCCATTGGTCACAGGATTTTTATCCACAGCTGGGCGAGCGCTTGTTTGCCGCCACTGGCGTTGATCCCGAGGTGCATACCACCGGCCTGTATTGGCTGGATCTGGATGACGAGGCCGAAGCGCTGGCTTGGGCCGTGCGGGAGAATCGCCCGTTGCGGGCTGTGGATATCTCGGCGGCCCACGATGCGGTGCCGGTATTGGGTGGCGGTTTTTCCCGGGCGATCTACATGGCTGATGTGGCCAACGTGCGCAATCCGCGTTTGGTGAAGTCGCTCAAGGCTGCGTTGTTGGCGCTGCCGAACGTGACGATTCATGAGCAATGTGAAGTCAGCGGGTTTGTTCGTGAGGGCGATAAAGTCATCGGTGTGCAGACCTCGACAGGTGCCATCCACGGCGACCAAGTGGTCCTGACCGCTGGCGCCTGGAGCGGCGATTTGCTCAAGAGTCTCGGTCTCGAGCTGCCAGTCGAGCCGGTGAAAGGGCAGATGATTCTCTACAAGTGCGCGGCAGATTTCCTGCCAAGCATGGTGCTGGCCAAGGGGCGTTATGCGATTCCTCGGCGCGATGGACATATCCTGATTGGCAGTACGCTGGAGCACGAAGGCTACGACAAGACGCCCACCGAGTCGGCGCTGGAAAGCCTGAAGGCATCGGCGGTGGAGTTGATTCCGGCGTTGGCGGATGCCGAGGTGGTGGGGCATTGGGCCGGGTTGCGCCCTGGTTCGCCTGAAGGCATTCCCTACATTGGCCGGGTGCCGGGGTTTGATGGGCTTTGGCTTAACTGCGGGCATTTCCGCAACGGGTTGGTGCTGGCGCCGGCGTCGTGTCAGTTGTTTGCGAATGTGATGCTGGGCAGGGCGCCGATCATTGATCCGGCGCCGTATTCGCCGATTGGGCGGATCTGAATCAAGGGCAAAAGATCGCAGCCTTCGGCAGCTCCTACAGGGGGAACGCATTTTATTGATCCGGCGCCGTATGCGCCGATTGGGCGGATTTGAAGCAAGGGCAAAAGATCGCAGCCTTCGGCAGCTCCTACAGGGGGAACGCATTCCAATGTAGGAGCTGCCGCAGGCTGTGATCTTTTAAGGCTATCAATCCAGGCCCAGCTTCTTCAGCCTGTAACGCATCGAGCGAAACGACAAATTCAACCGCTGAGCCGCCGCCGTACGGTTCCAGCGGGTTTCCTCCAAGGCCTGAAGGAGAAGCTGGCGTTCGACGTTCTCCAGATAGACCTCCAGGTTGTCGATCTGCGTCAGATCCGGCACTCCGTCTTCTACCGCACAGTTGCCTTCAGCCAAACGCAGGTCGCTGTCCTCGATCTGTCTGTTTTCGCACAACGTGTGAGCTCGTTCGAGCATGTTCTCCAGCTCCCGCACGTTGCCCGGGAAGCGATAGCTTTTCAGCGCATCGATGGCTTGTGGCTGGAGTTTTGCCACCGGTTGGCCGGTGTCCGCCGCAAGCCGCGTGAGTACATGGCTGGCCAGCGTCTCGATGTCGTCGCGGCGTTCGCGCAAGGGCGGAACTCGCAGCTCGATCACGTTCAAGCGGTAGTACAAATCCTGACGAAAGCGTTCGGCGGCGACTTCGGCATCGAGGTCTTTATGGGTGGCGCAAAGAACGCGCACATCGACCACTTCTTCCTGTTGCCCGCCGACGCTGCGTACGGCTTTCTCCTGAATGGCCCGCAGTAGTTTGACCTGCATCGGTAGCGGCAGATCAGCCACTTCATCGAGAAACAAGGTACCGCCATGAGCAGCCTGGAACAGGCCGGGCTTGTCTTCGATAGCGCCGCTGAAGCTGCCTTTGCGGTGACCGAAAAACTCGCTTTCCATCAGCTCCGACGGAATCGCGCCACAGTTGACAGGTACAAACGCTTGATTGGCGCGCGGTCCGCGTTCGTGAATCAGCCGTGCGACCAACTCCTTGCCGCTACCAGACTCGCCGCTGATGTAAACCGGCGCCTGGCTGCGCGCCAGTTTGTCGATCTGTTTGCGCAGAATGCGCATGGGCAGTGAATCGCCAAGCAAGCGACGATCGATGGCCGCGCCCGGTGCAGGCAACAGCAGGGCGCTGCCGACCAGTTCCCGCAGGCGGGTGAGGTCCACCGGTTTGCTCAGGAAGTCGAAAGCACCGGCCTTCAGGGCGTTGATCGCCGTTTCGACATTGCCATAGGCGGTGATCATGGCCACCGGGGTTTGTGGGTAGCGTTGCTGGATGTGCTGCACCAGTTCAAGGCCGGTGCCGTCGGGCAGGCGCATGTCGGTCAGGCACAAGTCGAATGCCTCGCGCTTGAGCAGGGCTAGGGCCTCGCCAGCGTTGCGGGCACAGAAGGTGTCGAGTTTCATCCGTCCCAGGGTGATTTCCAGGAGTTCGCGAATATCCGGTTCGTCGTCGACGATCAGGACTTTTTGCCGTGACATGTTCAACTTTGTTTCCGTCCGTGAGCAAAGGTGATCCGAAAGCAGCCGCCGCCTTGGCGTGGTTTGAAGTCTAGGCGGGCCTGGTTGCTTTCGCACAGCTCACGGGACAGATACAGCCCCAGGCCAGTGCCTTGGTGACTGGTGGTGAAGAAGGGCTCGAATAATTGCGCTTGAAGATCGGGGGCCACGCCGGGGCCGTCGTCGATGACTTCGAGGATTGGCAATTGGCTGGTTGGATCGATGAATAACTCGAGCCAAACCTGTGCCAAGTCGTGATGCTGCGCACTGTGACGCCATGCATTGCGGATCAGGTTGTCGAGAATCTGGTGAAGCTGGTTGGGGTCCATCAAGGTCTTGATGTCTCCCGCAGCGATGCGCAGGTGAAGCTGCTGGCGATCGGTCGCTCGCTCACGGGTTTCGGCCACGAACTGTTCCAGCCACGGCTTGAGGTCGAGTCGTTGTGGCAAGGTTTGCTGGCGCCGGGACAGTTGCAGGACGTTTTCGATAACCCGATTCATTCGCTGAGAGTGGTCTTGAATAATCTGCGTCAGACGTCGATCCGCGCCGTTCAGTTCCTCGGATTCGCGCAATAGCTGCGCGGCATGACTGATGGCGCCCAACGGATTGCGGATTTCATGGGCGATGCCGGCGGTGAGGCGACCGAGGGCGGCAAGCTTCAGCTGCTGGGCCTGTTGAGCGATCTGGGCGAGGTCTTCGAGAAAGATCAGCGTCTGGTGATTCGGGCTTGTGTCCAGCGCGATGAAGCTCGGTTGCAGCTCCTGGCCGCTGCTGGGGATTTTCAGGCTCTGCGGGCGTAGCGTCGGGTTGTTGAGCCACAGTTGCAGGCGTTCTACCAAGGCGGGGAAGTGATCGTCTATCAGCCGGCCTTCGAGACGCTCGCAATCGAGCAGGGTCAGGGCACTATGGTTGGCCAATTGCACGCGTCGTTGCTCATCGAGCACCAAAATACCGGTGCGCATGCGTTGCAAGATCAGCGCGTTGAGTGTTTCCAGGCCGACGACTTCACTGGCCTTTTGTTCGGCCAGGGTTTCGCTGACTTCCAGTCGTCGGATCAAGGCTTGCACCAGTAAAGCCGCGGCAAAACACAGGGCGCCGAGGGTGCCGACTTGCAGATAGTCGTTGGGATTGGCGGGATAGCTAAAGCTCAGCAGGAAGCTCAAACCGACGATGCCGAGCGCGCCAACAGCGGCAATCAGCAGGCCGATACGCCTTCGCAACAAGGTATTGCTGATGGCCACCGAGACGATCAGCAAGTTGCCAATGGCGCTGGCCACGCCGCCGGCGGCGTAGAACAGGCCGCACAACAGCAGGACATCGATTAGCGCCAGGCTAAATAATTGCGTCGGGCGGCGGGTGTTCTCGAAGAAGACCACCAGCAGGATGTTCAGTACCAGATACAACCAGCTGCCAATGCGCAGCAGGTCGTCATTGGCGGAGGTCAACAGCCGGTTGTCCATGTTGCTGGAAATCAACAACACCAGGGTAATGCCGACGCTTAAACGGTAGAGGTGATAAAGGCGCAGCAGTCGCTGGGCCTGTTTGCCGCGTGGACTGGAGGCCTCAGCGATCACTTGGACCGGGGCCTTGCTCAAGGTGAGCCTGGCTGCAGTACCACTGTTGTTGAAGGCTTAGCGCGCGGTCACGGGGCAGGTGAACGCCGCAATGGGCGCAGCGGACCATGGGCGCCGCTTCCAGCTCGGCGGAGGACTTGGGTGCCGAAGCCTGGCCCTTGTACTTGCGCCAGAACCACACGGCGGCGGCAATCACGGCGATCCAGAATAGTAAACGAAGCATGGTGAGCTGCTTTATGACGGATGAATCGCCAGTTTAGCCAAGGACATGACAGGCGCACAGCGTATTCGCGCGGCATAAAAACGGCGCAATAAAAAAGGGAGACTCAAGAGTCTCCCTTTCTGCACCGCCGGTCGTGTCAGTCGAACACGCCGAAGGTCATGTAGCTGAACCACGAGCGGTCTTCATTGTTGCCTTCCGCTTCGTGTTCCTCTTCCTCGATCACATCGCCGTCTGCATCTTTAGGCTTGAGTTCGTTCGGAATCGCGTCTTTGGCATCCTGGAACTGCTTCTGCACGTCCTGGTTGGCGCGGGTTTCTCCCGGTGGCAGCGGAGGACGGGATTCGATCAGACCCAGGGTCGCCTTGCTCAGCCACGAACGGTTGTCGGCTTCGTCCATCGACGGCACGAACTGGCCGTCCACCAGGCTTGGGTGGTTCGGGTAGTTGAGCTTCAGGGTTTCGAGGCTGGTGGCCGCCAGTTCGTCCAGGTGCAGACGCTGATAGGCTTCGGTCATCACCGCCAGGCCGTCAGCCACCGAAGGGGTCTCCTGGAAGTTTTCCACCACGTAACGGCCACGGTTCGCGGCAGCAACATAGGCCTGACGGGTCAGGTAGTAGTGGGCAACGTGAATCTCATAGGCAGCCAGCAGGTTGCGCAGGTAGATCATGCGCTGCTTGGCGTCCGGCGAGTAGCGGCTGTTCGGGAAGCGGCTGGTCAGCTGGGCGAACTCGTTGTAGGAGTCGCGAGCGGCGCCCGGGTCACGCTTGGTCATGTCCAGCGGCAGGAAGCGCGACAGCAGGCCCACGTCCTGGTCGAAAGAAGTCAGGCCCTTGAGGTAGTAGGCGTAATCGACGTTCGGATGCTGCGGGTGCAGGCGAATGAAGCGCTCGGCAGCGGCTTTCGCAGCCTCAGGCTCGGCATTCTTGTAGTTGGCGTAGATGAGTTCGAGTTGCGCCTGGTCGGCATAGCGACCGAACGGATAACGCGATTCCAGAGCCTTCAGCTTGGCGGTAGCGCTGGTGTAGCTGTTGTTGTCCAGATCAGCCTGAGCCTGTTGGTACAACTCGACTTCACTCAGGTTTTCGTCTACGACTTCCTTCGATGAGCAAGCAGCGGTCAATGCGAGGATGGCGATCAGCAGCAGGTGTTTCACTTGCATGGCGGCTTGCGTCCCTATGACGGCCGCTGTCTTGGGCGTGGCCGTCCTGTTATGATGAGCGCCCCGTTGAATAGCCTCGGGGCAAAAGACGCCGTATTTAACCACAAGCGCGCAGCCGAAACCAAAAGCTGTGCCGACGCCTAGTCTGAGCATGTCCGATAAAATTGAACTTCGCGCAGAGGTGCCGTCCGAATTGGGCGGCCAACGCCTCGATCAAGTCGCCGCACAATTATTCGCTGAGCACTCGCGCTCGCGCCTTTCCGCCTGGATCAAAGACGGCCGCCTGACTGTGGATGGGGCGGTTATCCGCCCGCGAGACATCGTTCACGGTGGCGCCATTCTTGAACTCACTGCCGAGCAGGAAGCTCAGGGCGAATGGATCGCTCAGGACATCGAGCTGGACATCGTCTATGAAGACGACGACATCCTGGTGATCAACAAGCCTGCGGGCCTGGTGGTGCATCCGGCTGCCGGCCACGCTGATGGCACTTTGCTCAACGCCTTGCTGCACCACGTGCCGGACATTATTAATGTGCCCCGCGCCGGTATCGTGCATCGCCTGGACAAGGACACCACCGGTCTGATGGTGGTGGCCAAGACCATTCAAGCGCAGACGCAGCTGGTTACACAGTTGCAGAGCCGCAGCGTCAGCCGCATCTATGAGTGCATCGTGATCGGCGTGGTGACGGCGGGCGGCAAGATCAATGCGCCAATCGGTCGTCATGGCCAGCAACGCCAGCGCATGGCCGTGATGGAAGGTGGCAAGCAAGCCGTCAGCCATTACCGCGTGCTCGAGCGTTTCCGCTCCCACACCCACGTGCGGGTGAAGCTGGAAACCGGTCGTACCCACCAGATTCGCGTGCACATGGCGCACATCAACTACCCGTTGGTCGGAGATCCTGCCTACGGCGGTCGTTTCCGCATTCCGCCAGCGGCTAACCCAACCATGGTCGAGTCCCTGAAAAACTTCCCGCGTCAGGCGCTGCATGCGCGTTTCCTGGAACTGGATCACCCGACCACCGGTCAGCGCATGAGCTGGGAGTCGCCGTTGCCGGAAGACTTCGTCTGGTTGCTGACCCTGCTCAAGCAAGACCGCGAGGCGTTCATCGGATGAATGACTGGCTGATTCCTGACTGGCCCGCGCCGGCCGGGGTCAAAGCTTGCGTCACCACCCGTGCGGGCGGCGTCAGTCTGGCGCCGTTCGACAGCCTCAACCTCGGCGATCATGTCGATGACAGCCCCGAAGCTGTCGCCGAAAATCGCCGTCGTCTTACCGATCAATTTTCCATTCAACCGGCCTGGTTGCAGCAGGTCCACGGCATTGTCGTGGCGCACGCGGACCCGAGCCAGGTAGTGACTGCCGATGCCAGTTGGACGGCAACCCCCGGCATCGCCTGTGCGGCGATGACCGCCGATTGCCTGCCAGCGCTGTTTTGCGACCGCGCCGGCACTCGCGTTGCCGCAGCTCATGCGGGATGGCGCGGGTTGGCGTCGGGTGTGCTTGAAGCCACGCTCGACTGCCTTGACGTGCCACCTGCCGAAGTATTGGTCTGGCTCGGCCCAGCCATTGGCCCGCAAGCGTTTGAAGTCGGCCCGGAAGTGCGCGAGACCTTCGTCCAGCAATTGCCGCAAGCGGCGCAAGCTTTTGTGCCCAGTCAAAACGCCGGTAAGTTCATGGCTGACATCTATATGCTCGCGCGACTGCGTCTGGCGGCTCGCGGTGTAACTGCTGTTTACGGCGGCGGTTTCTGCACCGTGACCGATCCACGTTTCTTTTCTTATCGTCGTGCGCCTCGCACCGGTCGATTCGCCTCCCTTATCTGGCTCGAACGCTAGACTTGTCTGACCTGCATCAACGTCTCGACGCTTGAAACTCCCAGAATCGACCACATCTATTGTGATATCTGGCAGGTTTCTTCATTCAGGATGTTTTATAGGTCCGGCCTGCTCAAAAGGAAGGTGACCCATGCGTATAGACCGTTTAACCAGCAAGTTGCAGTTAGCCTTGTCCGACGCCCAATCCCTGGCCGTCGGTCTCGATCATCCGGCCATCGAGCCGGCGCATTTGATGCAAGCCCTGCTCGAACAACAGGGTGGTTCGATCAAGCCCCTGTTGATGCAGGTGGGCTTCGACATCAACAGCCTGCGTAAAGAGCTGACCAAAGAGCTCGATCAGCTGCCAAAAATCCAGAACCCGACCGGCGACGTGAACATGTCGCAGGATCTGGCACGTCTGCTCAATCAGGCCGACCGTTTGGCCCAGCAAAAGGGCGACCAATTCATTTCCAGTGAGCTGGTATTGCTCGCCGCCATGGATGAGAACAGCAAGCTCGGCAAGCTGTTGCTCGGCCAGGGCGTGAGCAAGAAAGCCCTGGAAAACGCGATCAACAACCTGCGCGGTGGCGAGGCGGTCAATGACCCCAACCACGAAGAGTCGCGCCAGGCCCTGGATAAATACACCGTTGACCTGACCAAGCGCGCCGAAGACGGCAAGCTCGATCCGGTGATCGGCCGTGACGACGAGATTCGCCGGACCATTCAGGTGCTGCAACGCCGCACCAAGAACAACCCGGTCCTGATCGGTGAGCCTGGTGTGGGTAAAACCGCCATCGCCGAAGGCCTGGCCCAGCGCATCATCAATGGCGAAGTGCCGGACGGCCTCAAGGGCAAGCGTCTGTTGTCCCTGGACATGGGGGCGTTGATTGCCGGTGCCAAGTATCGCGGTGAGTTCGAAGAGCGCCTGAAATCCCTGCTTAACGAACTGTCGAAGCAGGAAGGGCAGATCATTCTGTTCATCGACGAACTGCACACCATGGTCGGCGCCGGTAAAGGCGAAGGCTCGATGGATGCGGGCAACATGCTCAAGCCAGCCTTGGCTCGCGGTGAGCTGCACTGCGTCGGCGCGACCACGCTCAACGAATACCGCCAATATATAGAGAAGGACGCCGCGCTCGAGCGACGCTTCCAGAAAGTGTTGGTGGACGAACCGAGCGAAGAAGACACCATCGCCATCCTGCGTGGCCTCAAAGAGCGTTATGAGGTTCACCACAAGGTAGCGATCACCGACGGTGCAATCATCGCGGCGGCCAAGCTCAGCCATCGCTACATCACTGACCGTCAGTTGCCGGACAAGGCCATCGACCTGATCGACGAAGCCGCCAGCCGCATCCGTATGGAGATCGATTCCAAGCCGGAAGTGCTGGACCGTCTGGAACGTCGCCTGATTCAGCTGAAGGTGGAATCCCAGGCGCTGAAGAAAGAAAGCGACGAAGCGGCGATCAAGCGTCTGGAAAAACTCCAGGAAGAAATCGTTCGTCTTGAGCGTGAGTATTCGGATCTGGAAGAAATCTGGAACTCGGAAAAAGCCGAGGTACAAGGTTCTGCTCAGATTCAGCAGAAAATCGAACAGTCCCGTCAGGAACTGGAAACCGCACGCCGCAAAGGCGACCTGAACCGCATGGCCGAATTGCAGTACGGGGTAATCCCGGACCTGGAACGCAGCCTGCAAATGGTCGACCAGCACGGCAAAAGCGAAAACCAGTTGCTGCGCAGCAAAGTAACTGAAGAAGAGATCGCGGAAGTCGTGTCGAAGTGGACCGGCATTCCCGTGTCGAAAATGCTCGAAGGCGAGCGCGACAAACTGATGAAGATGGAAAGCCTGTTGCACCAACGTGTGATTGGCCAGGACGAAGCGGTGGTCGCAGTTTCCAACGCAGTGCGGCGCTCCCGTGCCGGATTGTCCGACCCGAATCGCCCGAGCGGCTCGTTCATGTTCCTCGGCCCGACCGGTGTTGGGAAAACCGAACTGTGCAAGGCGCTGGCCGAATTCCTCTTTGATACTGAAGAGGCAATGGTGCGCATCGACATGTCTGAGTTCATGGAGAAACATTCCGTGGCTCGCTTGATTGGCGCGCCACCGGGATACGTAGGCTATGAAGAGGGCGGTTACCTGACTGAGGCGGTGCGTCGCAAGCCTTACTCGGTGATCCTCCTGGACGAGGTCGAGAAGGCGCACCCGGATGTGTTCAACATCTTGCTGCAAGTGCTGGAAGATGGCCGTCTGACCGACAGTCATGGCCGTACGGTGGACTTCAAGAACACCGTGATCGTCATGACCTCCAACCTGGGCTCGGTGCAGATCCAGGAGCTGGTGGGTGATCGAGAAGCGCAGCGTGCAGCGGTAATGGACGCGATTTCCTCGCACTTCCGGCCGGAGTTCATCAACCGGGTCGACGAAGTGGTGATCTTCGAGCCATTGGCGCGGGATCAGATCGCTGGCATTACCGAGATCCAGTTGGGTCGTCTGCGCAGTCGCCTGACCGAGCGCGAACTGACGCTGGAACTCAGCCCTGAGGCCATGGATAAGCTGATCGCAGTAGGTTACGACCCGGTGTACGGCGCACGGCCGCTGAAACGTGCGATCCAGCGCTGGATCGAAAACCCGTTGGCACAGCTGATTCTGTCGGGTCGTTTCATGCCCGGCGAGACCGCCAAGGGGGTTGTGGAGAACGACGAAATCGTCTTCGTCTGATCCACGACGGCAGCAAAATGAAAGAGGCCTCGCATTGCGAGGCCTTTTTTTCGTTAGGCTGTTGAACTCAAAGGAAAAGGCTTGTAAAGTGCGCCCCGCAGTAAGTCACCCGCCAGGGTTTCCGCTCCCCAAGCAGGAATCCAAAATAAGTTGCAAATCATTAACTTGAAAGCAATTTAGGGGGTTGACAGAGGTTCTGAAGATTGTAGAATAGCGCGCCTCAGACACACGAACGCAGCGATGCGAACGGGTCGAAGAGAACGCAGTAAAGCTTCAAAGTTGTAAATTGAAATATGTAGTTCCGTGATAGCTCAGTCGGTAGAGCAAATGACTGTTAATCATTGGGTCCCAGGTTCGAGTCCTGGTCACGGAGCCAATTTCAAACCGGGGTATAGCGCAGTCCGGTAGCGCGCCTGCTTTGGGAGCAGGATGTCAGGAGTTCGAATCCCCTTACCCCGACCATTTTTGGGTCGTTAGCTCAGTTGGTAGAGCAGTTGGCTTTTAACCAATTGGTCGTAGGTTCGAATCCCACACGACCCACCATTTTTGAAACCAGTTAACGCTGGGATCAGATCTTAAGATCAGAGGCCAAAAGCGCTGATCGAAGAAGGCGACTTGTAAAGGTCGCCTTTTTTTTACCGGGGTATAGCGCAGTCCGGTAGCGCGCCTGCTTTGGGAGCAGGATGTCAGGAGTTCGAATCCCCTTACCCCGACCATATTAAAAATCCTCGTATCGAAAGATACGGGGATTTTTTTTGCCTTTTTTTCTGGTGAGCACTGCGACCGCAATCGTTCCACCCCACGTACCCCTGTAGGAGCTGCCGAAGGCTGCGATCTTTTGATCTTGCCCTTCAAAAAGCAAAGTCAAAAGATCGCAGCCTTCGGCAGCTCCTACATGGGAATGCGTACCCCGTGATGCGCGTTAACGATAACGATAGCGCGTGATGACTGGGTGAACGCGAGGCACCCATCGCCAGCAAGCCGGCTCCTACGAGATTTGCGGTATCCGTGTCTTGCGGGATTGCATGAAGCCCCTTTTTTGTCCGTCGCTTTTCAAGTCGTCGTACAACCTGCCGATAACGAGCTGTCAGGGCATCGCCTTCCACAAAAGCCAACAAAAATAAAGGCACTCGTTATGTTTCTTCGCCAGTTGAATATTGCCCCTCGTGCCGCACTGGGGTTTGCCTTGATCGCAGTGCTCGTAGCATTGCTCGGGATTTTTGCCCTGGGGCAAATGTCGAGTATTCGCGAGAGCGAGGTGGCGGTGGAGAAACAATGGTTGCCAAGTATTCGCGGCGGTGACGAGATCCGCGAGTTGATGCTGCGCATCCGCACCATTTCCTTGCGCATGGCTCTGGATCAGGACCCGAAGAATATTCCGGTCTATCGCAGCCAGATGGACACCCGCGATAAAGAGCTGAGCGAGAAGATTGCCGCTTACGACAAGCTGGTGGACACCGCCGAAGGTCAGGCCTTGTATGATCAATTCAAAACCACATTCGCTGCCTACCGCACCGGCATCGCCCAGTCGTTCACCCTGGCCGACCAAGGTCGCCGTGACGAATTGACCAAACTGCTGTTGGTCGACATGAAGACTGTAGTCGATGGTTCGGGCAAACAGCTCAACGACTTGGCCGATCTGTTCGCCAAGCAGGTCGCCGCGGAAAGTCAGAAGTCCGCGGCTCACTACGAAACATCGCGGACGATCGTCAGCCTGTTCATCGCGCTTGCCGCGTTGGCGACCGTTGGCCTGGCCATGCTGCTGACCCGCAGCATCGTCCGTCCTCTGATCGAAGCCGTAAGCGCCGCAGAACATGTAGCGCAGGGCGATCTGACCCGGCCGATCGAAACCCATGGCAGTGACGAAGTCAGCCGTTTGCTCAAGGCCTTGGCAACCATGCAGCAAAACCTGCGGGAAACCCTGCAGGGCATCAGTGGTTCGGCCACGCAATTGGCTACGGCGGCCGATGAGTTGAACGCTGTCACCCTCGATAGCACCCAAGGTCTGCAACAACAGAACAACGAGATTGAACAGGCCGCGACGGCAGTCAATGAAATGACCACTGCTGTGGAAGAGGTCGCACGCAACGCGGTGTCCACCTCCGACGCAACCCGCCAGTCCAGTGAATCGGCGCATCTGGGGCAAGAGCGGGTCAGCGAAACTGCCAGCGCTATCAGTTCGTTGGCCAATGAAGTGCAAAGCACCGGTGAGTTGGTTCGGTCCCTAGCCAATCAGTCCCAGGACATCGGCAAGGTGCTGGATGTGATTCGTGCGATTGCCGAGCAAACCAACCTGCTGGCGCTCAATGCGGCGATTGAGGCGGCGCGCGCGGGGGAGAGCGGTCGAGGTTTTGCGGTGGTGGCTGATGAAGTGCGTGCACTGGCCTATCGCACACAGCAATCAACTCAGGAAATCGAGCAAATGGTGCAGGGCATGCGCAACGGCTCGAGTCTGGCCCTGGATGCCATGAACGCCAGTGCCTCCCGTGCCGCCAGCACATTGGTTCTGGCTGAGCGGGCAGGTGAGGCGCTGCAAACCATTACCGCGTCGGTGCACGAAATTCATGAGCGCAACCTGGTGATCGCCAGCGCGGCTGAGGAACAGGCGCAAGTGGCGCGGGAGGTTGATCGCAACCTGGTGAACATTCGTGATCTGTCGGTGCGTTCGGCTGCCGGGGCTGATCAAACCAGCGCGTCGAGCCATGAATTGTCGAAACTGGCGAATGCCTTGCAGGGGATGGTGCGGCGTTTCCGCGTGTAAAAAATGTAGGAGCTGCCGAAGTCTGCGATCTTTTGATCTTGCGTTCAAAAAGCAAAGTCAAAAGATCGCAGCCTGCGGCAGCTCCTACAGGGAGCGGTATTAGTGCAGTTTCAGGCGTGGCTCGGTCCCGCGGCCGATCTTGCTGCCCAGCATCAGCATCGCCGTGCGGAACGGTCCGTACAGCGCCATCTGGTGCATGCGGTACAGCGACACGTAAAACATCCGCGCCAACCAACCTTCTAGCATCACGCTGCCGGTGAGGTTGCCCATCAAGTTACCCACAGCCGAAAAACGTGACAGCGAGATCAGCGAGCCGTAGTCAGTGTATTTGTACTCCGGCAACGCCTTGCCTTCGATCCGCAGTTTCAGCGATTTGGCCAGCAACGATGCCTGTTGATGCGCGGCCTGGGCGCGCGGCGGTACGTTGCGGTCGGTGCCCGGTTGCGGGCAGGCCGCGCAGTCACCGAAGGCGAAGATGTTCTTGTCGCGGGTGGTTTGCAGGGTTGGCAACACTTGCAGCTGATTGATGCGGTTGGTTTCCAGGCCATCGATGTCCTTGAGGAAACCCGGTGCGCGAATCCCGGCGGCCCAGACTTTCAGGCTGGCGTTAATCACTTTGCCATCCACGGTGATCAGGCTGTCTGCCGTGACTTCGCTGACCGCTGCATTGGTCATGACGTTGACCCCGAGTTTCTCCAGGGTTTTATGCACAGGTCCGCCGATCCGCTCCGGCAGGGCTGGCAGTACCCGAGGCCCGGCTTCGATCAGGGTGATGTGCATGTTTTCCGGTTTGATCCGGTCCAGCCCGTAAGCCGCCAGTTCATGGGCGGCGTTGTGCAGTTCGGCAGCCAGTTCAACCCCGGTGGCACCGGCGCCGACGATCGCCACGCTGATTTGCTCGACCTTGTCCGTCTGCCCGGCATGGGCGCGCAGGTAGTGGTTGAGCAATTGCTGGTGGAAGCGTTCAGCCTGTTTGCGCGTATCGAGGAACAGGCAGTGTTGCGCCGCGCCTTGGGTACCGAAATCGTTGGTGGTGCTGCCGACGGAGATTACCAGCGAGTCGTAAGCCACTTCCCGCGCCGGCACCAATTCCAGGCCGGCTTCGTCATAAGTGGCAGCGAGCTGGATTTTCTTCTGCGTGCGATCGAGCCCGCTCATGCGCCCCAGTTGGAACTCGAAGTGGTTCCATTTGGCCTGGGCCACATAGTTGAGTTCGTCTTCGGAAGAGTTCAGGGAACCGGCCGCCACTTCATGCAACAACGGTTTCCAGATGTGGGTCAGGTTCGCGTCGACCAGCATCACACTGGCCGTGCCGCGCTTGCCCAGAGTCTTACCCAGACGGGTAGCCAACTCCAGACCGCCGGCGCCGCCGCCGACAATAACAATACGATGGGACATGGGGATAACTCGCAAGGCTAAAGGAAATCGGTGCAGTCAACCGAGCGAGCGCAAGGCAGCTCATAGCGTCAGATAACTGATAAGTCGGCTCAACAGGCCTAAACCAATGGTCACTGCCAATACCAGTACAAGGAGCATCCACGGCCGGAAAGGCCGGCGCTCGACTTGGTGCTGGGACAGTTGCAGGTACTCTTCGACATGCTTCTGGTCGTCGGGGTTCAGGCGGCTGGTCATAAAGGCCTCGTCAGGTAGACGTTGCTGAATGTGTAGAAGCTACAGGCTGATTTAACGAACGATGAACGGAGCATAGCCGGTGTCCGGAATGGGCTCGACGCTCACCGTGTCGTCCAGGCGAATGATGCCACTTTGTAACACTCGGGCAGTGATTCCGCCATGTCCGCGTACGGCTTGAAAGGTGCCCGGGCCGAGGTTGTTTTGCAGGCGTGCGCAAGGCTGGCACCAGCCCGTTGTTTCGAAAATCGCCTGGCCGATCCGGAAACGCCGGCCCTTGAGACTGAACAGGTTGATCCCACTGATAACGAGATTGCGCCGCAGCGGGCGGCCCATCAGCGAACTGATTACCGCCAGATGTTCCCACTGAATCAGCGTCACCTGCCGCGCATTGCGTACGCCCGGCCGGGCGCGGTCACCGGTCAAGCCAGCCTCCAGTCGCGCTTCCACTGCATCCAGTTCGATCATCGGCGCGTGACGCTCCGGGCGCACGCCGATCCAGCGTACGCGGCCGGTTTGCGGGACATCGGCAATCAGCTCCTGCAATGGACTCACAGGCTGATCCCGACATCGAAGACGATGCTACGTCCCAGGTTGCTGCGCAGGAAATCCGGGGCGTCGGGATGGGCGAACAACACGCGGGCGAAGGTCGGACCGACCAACGACAGAGAACGCCAGCCCTGGCGCAGGTATTCGGTGGGTGGTGGGAAATGGCTATTGAGGTCAAGCACTTCACGCTTGAGACTGGCGAAGGCAATGATGTCCAGTTCGCCCAGATCCATGCCGCGTTCTTTGTAGTTGTGCGCTTTTTTGCGCAAGGTCGGTGCCAGTCGCAGCAAGAACTCGTTGGCCGGAATGCGTCGGGGCTTGGCCTCGCGCCGAACCAGTTGGCTCAGGGAGAACGCACTGCGCCGCCGTTGCAACTCGTCGCGCCATTCGTCATTGAGGCGCCGGCCCTCGTCGAGGACGAAGAACACCTCGAAACTGGCATCGCGAAACAATACGTCCGGGGGCTCGCCGGCCGGGGCAAATTCGTCGGCGCGATAAGGAATGTTCAAGCCTTGCAGCAGGCGCTGGCAGACCCAACGCTCACGCTCCCATTTGCGGGCATTGGACAGGAACGCGTTGGCTTGCTCGGCCGCGATGGTCAGCAGGCGTAAATAATCTGAGTCATCCATAGGCCCAAGCTTAGCGTTCAAATGCGACAAGCAGAAAGCGTTAGACGGTAAAACAGCTTTACGGGTCGCTTGAAGGTGGCGGTGTAGACTGATGGCCACTACCTGTGCGATCGATCAAGGAGTCGAATGTGAAATATTGGACGGTGTTGCTGCTTGGACTTCTGCCGCTGTGGGCCAATGCGCTTGAGGTGGGCGATCGGCTGGCCCCGTGGACGTTGCTCGATCAGTTCGATCAGGCGTTCACCCTCGATAGTCGCACTGAGACGCTGCTGGTGGCACGCAGCATGGATGGCGCGAAACTGGTCGATGCGGCGCTGCAAGGTCAGCCCAAAGGCTATCTGGAGGCTCGTCACGCAGTGTTTATCGCTGATATTCAGCGCATGCCACGGCTCGTCGCCAAGATGTTCGCGGTACCGGCCATGCGAGATTACAACTATCGGGTGATGCTGGATCGAGAAGGGCGCGTGGCACCGCGTTATCCCGGCCCTGTGGATAAAGTGCTGTGGTTACAACTCAAGGAAGGCCAGGTGGTGGCACAGCACGAGTACGCCACCGCCGCGCAATTGCATGAGGCATTGGAGATGTCTCGCCCATGATCGGCGCCGAACTGCTGTCACCGCAGAGCCTGACGGTCGGTTGGTTGATTTTCGGGCCAGTGGTGCTGTGGGCGATCTGGCGCGCGCCGTGGGTCGAGTTGTTCACCGACAGTCGCCGTCAGCATTTGCTGTTCGGCACGGTATTCGCGTTGTTCATGCTGTGGCTGGTGCGGCGGGATTTCGATACCGGCGTGTCCTATCACTTCATCGGCATGACGGCGGTGACGTTGTTGCTGGACTGGCCGCTGGCGATTGTCGGTGGACTGGTGGCACAAACCGGCCTGATGTTGTTGGGTCGTCAGGACCTGATGGCGATGGGAGTCAATGGCGCGCTATTGATCGTGCTGCCGGTATTGGTGACCGAGTGCTGCGCGATCCTGGTGGAGCGTGCGCAGCCGCGTAATCCCTTTGTGTATATCTTCGTTTCCGGTTTTTTTGCAGCGGCGTTGTCGGCGTTGCTGTGCCTGTTGCTGGCGCTTTGGTTGCTTTGGTTCGACGGGATATTTGCCATGCCGTACTGGCTGGAAGATTTTGTCGGTTATCTATGGCTGCTGGTTTTTCCGGAGGCTTTTATCAACGGCATGGTGGTCAGTGCGTTGGTGGTGTTCTGCCCGGAATGGCTGGAAACCTTCAACCGCACGCGCTACCTGTCGGCGCCCTGGAAAGACGACGATCCCAAGTCTTGATTGAAATCGTCGACGTTCCCGTGAATCAGTGACGCGGATCGAAATCGCCGCTGAACAATTCGTCCTCGGCATCCGGTGCCACCGGGATCTTGTGCTCTTCCGACGCCCAGGCGCCGAGGTCGATCAGTTTGCAACGGTCGGAACAGAACGGCCGGAATTTGCTCTCGGCGCTCCATTCGACGGGGGCGCCGCAGGTCGGGCATTCGACGGTTGGGATCTGGCTCATGACTGGCCTCCAGGCAAAGTTAGGTAAAGGTGGTGCAGGCGTTCAACCTCACTGTGCAGCCAGGCGAGGTCGCGATCGTTGACCAGCACCTCGTCGGCATGGCTTATGCGGTCCTCCCGGCTGGATTGAACCTTGAGGATCGCCTTGACCTGCTCTTCGCTGGTCTGGTCACGCTGCAGGGTGCGGTCGATCTGTAGCTGTTCGGGGGCATCGATCACCAGTACCCGCTGGGTCATGGCGTACTGCCCGGATTCAATCAGCAGTGGCGAAACCAGAATCGCGTAAGGTGATTTTGCCAGCGCCAGATGATGAGCGATTTCTTCTGCGATCAGCGGATGCAGCAAGGCTTCGAGCCAGCGGCGTTCATCCGGCACTTCGAAGATCAGCTTGCGCAGCGCGGCGCGGTCCAGTTGCCCATCAGCCTGCAACACGCCGGGGCCGAAGTGCTCGGCGATTTTTGCCAGCGCCGGACGGCCAGGCTCTACGACCCAGCGTGCGGCGTGATCGGCGTCGACCACATGCACACCGAGATCGATGAAGTGTTGGGCCGCCGCGCTTTTGCCGCTGCCGATGCCGCCGGTCAGGCCGAGAATCCAGGGTTTTTCCACAGGGGTATTCATTTCAAACCGACAAACTGCCAATAGAAGTCGGTTATTTGAACACCCCAGAGCAAGGCAATCCAGCCAGCGATGGCCAGATACGGGCCGAAGGGTATGGGTGTCGAGGTTTTCGCGTTGCGCAAACGCAGGTAAATCACGCCGACCACTGCCCCGACCAGGGACGATAAAAGGATGGTCAGCGGCAAGATCTGCCAGCCGCCCCAGGCGCCAAGCATCGCCAGTAACTTGAAGTCGCCATGGCCCATGCCGTCCTTGCCGGTGATCAGCTTGAACAGCCAGAACACTGACCACAGCGCCATGTAGCCGGCAATTGCGCCCCATAACGCTTCATGCAATGGCACGAACAAACCGAGGCTGTTGACGATCAACCCCAGCCACATCAGCGGCAGCACCAGCACATCCGGCAGCAGTTGATGCTCGGCGTCGATCAGGCTCATGGCCAACAGGCCCCAGGTCAGCAGCAGCGTCATGCAGGCTTGCCAGCCGAAACCGAAGTGCCAGGCAATAAATGCCGACAACAAACCGCACGCCAATTCGGTCAGCGGGTAGCGTTTGCTGATTGGCGTCTTGCAGGCCGAGCAGCGACCACGCAGGCACACAAAACTGAGTACGGGAATGTTTTCCCAGGCGCGAATCCGATGAGCGCAGTTGGGACATTGGGAGTGGGGCAGCATCAGGTTGAAGGTCGGCAGCGGCGTTTCGCCGGGCAGCCCGAGAATGTCGTGGGCCTGCACGCGCCAATCGCGTTCGAGCATTTTCGGCAGGCGCCAGATCAGCACGTTGAGAAAGCTGCCGACCAACAGGCCGATCACCCCGG
Source organism: Pseudomonas fluorescens (assembly GCF_000802965.1). Taxonomy (GTDB): domain Bacteria; phylum Pseudomonadota; class Gammaproteobacteria; order Pseudomonadales; family Pseudomonadaceae; genus Aquipseudomonas; species Aquipseudomonas fluorescens_A. The sequence goes on from NZ_JSAK01000013.1 coordinate 201,217, forward strand.
CAATGATGATGAAGACCAGCGGGTTGTGAGCGAGAATTTCGTTCAAGGGCATGTCAGATCGCTGAGCCAAGTTGGAAGATGGGCAGGTACATCGCAACCACCAGGCCGCCGACAATAGCACCCAGCACAACCATGATGAACGGCTCCATCAGGCTGGTGAGGTTATCGACCATATTGTCGACCTCGTCCTCGTAGAAGCCCGCGACCTTGTCGAGCATATCGTCAAGGGCGCCGGACTCTTCGCCAATGGCCGTCATCTGTATCGCCATGTTCGGAAAAATACCGGAAGTGCGCATGGCGAAGTTCAGCTGCATGCCCGTCGAAACGTCCTGCTTGATGCGCAGCACCGCACGCTTGAACACAACGTTGCCGGTGGCACCGGCCACCGACTCAAGGGCTTCCACCAAGGGCACGCCGGCGGCGAAAGTGGTCGACAGCGTGCGGGCATAACGGGCCACGGCGGACTTGTACATCAAAGTGCCCACCAACGGCAGTTTCAGCAGCCAGGTGTCCATCCGGTCGCGAAAAACCTGCGATGTCTTGAAGGCGTGGCGGGCAGTGAAGAACCCAACGATCAACACGCCGAGCATCATCCACCACCAGTCCTGCATGAACCGCGACAGGCCGATGACCATCACCGTGAAGGCGGGCAACTGCGCGCCAAACCCTTCGAACACCGACTGGAATTGCGGCACCACTTTGACCAGCAAAATGCCAGTGACGATGATCGCCACGAACACCACCACCAGCGGGTAGGTCATGGCTTTCTTGATCTTGGCCTTGAGGCTTTCGCTCTTTTCCTTGTAGGTCGCTACCCGTTCCAACAGGGTGTCCAGCGCACCCGCCTGCTCGCCGGCGTCCACCAGGTTGCAGTACAACTCATCGAAGTATTGAGGTTTTTTGCGCAGTGCCGCAGCGAAGCTGTTGCCCGCCGCGACCTCCTGTTTCACCTCGTCCACCAGCTTGCGCATGGCTGGGTTATCGAAGCCTTCGCCGATGATGTCGAACGACTGCAACAGCGGCACGCCGGCTTTCATCATGGTCGCCATCTGACGGGTGAAAAGGGCGATGTCCTGGGCCTTGATGCGTTTGCCCATGTTGAAAAGCGAGACGGTTTTCTTGCGCACCCGGCCGGGTTTGATGCCTTGTTTGCGCAATTGCGCTTTGATCAACGCGGGATTCTGGCCGGTCAGTTCGCCGTTGATTTTCGTGCCTTTGCGGTCGGTGCCTTCCCAGGCGTACACGCTGATTTTCGCTGCTTTGACCGCCATGTTCAGTCCTTGGTGACCCGGTTGATTTCTTCAAGGCTGGTAATGCCCTGCATGGCTTTGAGCAGGCCGGAAGTGCGCAAGTCATTGAATCCGTCCTTGCGCATCTGCTCGTCGATTTGCAGTGAGTTGCCCTCGGCCATGATCAGGCGTTGCAAGTCCGGTGTGTTCTTCACCACTTCATAAATCCCCACTCGCCCTTTGTAGCCGCCGTTGCAGTGATCGCAACCGACCGGCCCATAGATCGTGAATGTGCCGATGCGTTCCTCGGGGAAGCCTTCCTTGAGCAGCGTCTCGCGGGGAATCTCCAGCGGCACGCGGCAATGACTGCACAACTTGCGCGCCAGACGCTGGGCGATGATCAGGCTGACCGAGGTGGCAATGTTGAAGCCCTGAATGCCCATGTTGTGCAGGCGGGTCAGAGTTTGCGCGGCGCTGTTGGTGTGCAGGGTCGACAGCACCAGGTGACCGGTCTGGGCTGCCTTGATGGCGATTTCGGCGGTTTCGAGGTCGCGTATCTCGCCGACCATGATCACGTCCGGGTCCTGACGCAGAAAGGAGCGCAGTGCCTGGGCGAAATCCATGCCCTGCTTCGGATTGACGTTGACCTGGTTGATGCCTTCCATGTTGATCTCTACCGGGTCTTCGGCGGTGGAGATGTTGATGTCCACGGTGTTGAGAATGTTCAGCCCGGTATAGAGCGATACGGTCTTGCCCGAGCCGGTGGGGCCTGTCACCAGAATCATCCCCTGTGGCTGCCTGAGGGCGGTCATGTACAGGTCTTTCTGATCGGGTTCATAGCCGAGGGCGTCGATGCCGATTTGCGCGCTGGACGGGTCGAGAATCCGCAGTACCACTTTTTCGCCCCACAGGGTTGGCAGGGTGTTGACCCGCAAGTCGATGGATTTGCTCTTGGTCAGGCGCATCTTGATTCGCCCGTCCTGGGGTTTGCGGCGCTCGGAGATGTCGAGACTGGCCATGACTTTCAGGCGTGCGGCGATGCGGTTGGCCAGTTGGATTGGTGGCTTGGCCACTTCACGCAAAATGCCGTCGGTGCGCATCCGCACACGGTAGATCTTCTCGTAGGGCTCGAAATGCAGGTCGGAAGAGCCGCTCCTGATCGCATCAAGCAACATTTTGTGGACGAAGCGCACCACCGGCGCGTCATCGGCATCCTGGCCGACAATGGCGTCCTGGCGCTTTTCGTCGGTAGCTTCGATATCGAGGCTGTCGAGGTCAACGTCGGCCATGTCTTCCAGGCCGGAGCCAGAGGTGTCGAAGAATCTCTCGATGGCGTCGCTGAGCTTGTCGTCTTCCACCAGGATGGCTTCGGTGGTGAGTCCGGTGCTGAACTGGATGTCGTTGATGGCCTGGTGATTGGTCGGATCGGAAATCCCCACGAACAGCTTGTTGCCGCGACGCCAGAGGGGCAGGGCGTGGTGCTTGCGCACCAGTTTCTCGCTGACCAGGTCTTTGGGCTGGGTTTCCCTGTCCAGGGTGTTGAGATCCATCAGGGCCATGCCGAAGTGTTCCGAAGCGATCTCGGCGACCTGGCGGCTTTTCACCAGTTTGTTCTGCACCAGGTAACTGACCAGGGACAGGTGATTGCGTTGAGCTTGCTGATACGCCTGTTGCGCGCTTTTGTCAGTGAGCAGCTCGACCAGGACCAATTGCTTGGCCAGACCGCTGAGGGCGATGTCATTCATTGAGATACCGGACGCAGACAATTCATGACTTATAGCCTAGTCAACGGGCGTAACCAAACCAGGGGCGGTGAGGTGACAAAAACTGTCAGATAGTGCGGATCCTGGGGGTAGGAAAGGGCGCTGCCGCCAACGCGCTCCCAGTGAACAAGCCTCGTGGGCCTTGGCATGGGCTGTGCTGATACAGATCCAGATCATGAGATTTCGACTCATGCACGGAGGCTGTCTATGAACAATCAAAAAGGTTTTACCCTGATCGAGCTGTTGATCGTGGTGGCGATCATCGGGATTCTGGCAACGTTTGCGATCCCGGCTTATTCGAAGTATCAGGCGCGGGCCAAAGTGACGGCGGGTCTGGCGGAGATTTCGGCATTGAAGGTGCCGTTCGAAGACGTGCTGAATCAAGGGACCGATCCAGATCTGACCAAAATTGGCGGTACAGCAACGACCTCCAACTGCACCACGACGGCTTCGGGCAAGGCGGCTGACGGCACGGGAACGATCGCTTGCACGATTCTCAATGCTCCGGGGCCGGTGTTGAACAAAACAATTACCCTGACGCGCACATTGGCTGGCTGGACATGCGCCACCGGCGTCGATCAGGACTACGCGCCTAAAGGCTGTGCAGGTGTTGTTCCGAAGGTCTGATCCAGCGTTTTGTAGCCAGATACCCCGCCTTGCGCGGGGTATTTTTTATTCAGCGGATGAAAATCCAATGTAAATGAGAAAGTTTCGATAATTCATGGCCTTAGGCCTTGCTCAAAACCGGCAACTTGCATGTAGAGAATGTCGAAGTCTTGCATTTTGCATGATTCCGAAAATTGGGTGATTTTATAACCTATTGATTTATAACGATTTGTTGAGTGTTTCAAAGTTGGCACAGCGTTCGCAATATCTCTGGTAACCCTGCTGACAATCAACCCAGCAGACTTTCCAGAAAAACAGGAGTTACTCGTATGAAGAAGTTCGCTATCGCTGCCGCTACTGCTACCGCGCTGACCCTGACCATGGCCAACGTTGCATTTGCCCAGACTCAGGCCACACAAGCTCCATTGATGGTGGCCACCGGTGAAGTCACCAAAGCCGAAGAAGCCACTTCCGATACCTGGATCACGACCAAAGTCAAAACCGACCTGGTAACCGAAAAAGGCATTCCTGGCACTGACATCAAGGTTGAAACCAACAAAGGTGTGGTTTCCCTGTCCTCCACTGTTGCAGTGACTGAGAGTCAGAAAGCTACTGCCGTGGCGATCACCAAGAAAATCAAAGGCGTCAAAGCGGTCTCCGCTGACGGCCTGAAAGCCGAGTAAGGCAAGACTTCTCGCCTGAACCGGGAGAAGGCGCGGTAGACGGGCCGAGTCATACGTCTGCCGCATCTGAGGAGTTCATGCGAACGGCCATAGGGATGTGGCCATTACAGGCCCCGGCATTCGTGTCGGGGCCTGTTCTATTGTGGACTGCACAAAACAAGTGTGGGAGTGAGCCTGCTCGCGATAGCGATGTATCAGCCAACATCTACGTTGACTGATACACCGCTATCGCGAGCAGGCTCACTCCCACATGGTTATGTGCTGTATTCAACTGCCGCGTCTATTGTTGATCTGTACCAATCGGTACCCATCACTCGGCGTCCAGGTGCATCGGCGTAATGACCTTGCCGTCCTTCTCCGCCTCACCCAACTGGGCATCGATGAAGTACACACGGTCATCGGCCAGTTGACCCTTGTCGACCAGATAGTCCTTGATGCTGCTGGCGCGTTCCTGACCCAACTCCCGCAACAGCACCTCACTGGAGCTCCAGAACTGAATCACGTCAGCACGCATTTTCGCGGTGCGTTCTTCTTTGCCCAGGTCTTTCCATTCGGCCGGCGGTTGGGTTTTCAGGCGTGTGCGGTAGATCCCTTCCAGCAGCGGACCTTTCTCGCTGTCGGGCACTTCCAGCAGATTCGCTTTCGCCGGCACCTTATCGCCGCGACGCTGGAGCATTTTGTAGTAGTTGTACTGGTATTCACGCTCCAGTCGTTGTTCGGCAATCAACGGGCCGTCACTGCTCTTGGCGGCGGTGCCTTCGATTTCCAGGCGCAGGGCCGGGCGTTCCTTGAGGGCCTGGGACAGCTTGACCAGCGCGGCTTCGGCGTCCTTGCTCAGGTCGCTTGAGCCTGGTGCGAAGGACACGGTGCCCAAGTCTTCCGAACCACCGCCGGTGACCAGGCCGCCAATCAGTTTGAACGGTGCCGCGGCAGCCTTGACGATCAGGTTGCGCAGGGTCTGCCAGACAATCGGCATCACACTGAACTGCGGGTTATTCAAGTCGCCCGTCACCGGCAGTTCGATGGAAATCTTGCCGTCGACGTCCTTAAGCAAGGCAATCGCCAGTTTCAACGGCAGGCTCACGGCGTCCGGGCTGTCGACTTTTTCACCCAGTTGCAGTTGTTCGACCACCACTTTGTTTTCGGCCTGGAGCTGGCCCTTGGTGATCTTGTAATGCAGGTCGAGATTGAGCCGGCCCTTGCGGATGCGGTAGCCGGCGAATTTGCCGGAGTAGGGCGTCAGCGTGGTCAGCTCCACACGTTTGAAACTGGTGGCGATGTCGAGGCTGGCCATCGGGTCGAACGGGTTGACCGCGCCCTTGATGGTCACCGGTGCATAGCGGTCGACCTTGCCCTTGATGTCGACGCTCGCCGGTTTCGCCTGGCGACTGTCGATGGTGCCGATCTGCCCGTTGAGTTGTTGGACGGCGGTGGCGAAGTTCGGCGTCAGGCTGAAGTCGGCGAAGTTGGCCGAGCCGTCATTGATCGCAATGCCGCCGATGTGGATACCCAGTGGCTTGTCTTTGCTGGCGGCGGGTTTGGCCCCAGCGGTCTTCGCGCCGGAGTCGGGCGGTTGCGGGATCAGCAGGTCATCGATATTGGTGGTGCGGTCGTCGTTGATCATGAAGCGCGCATAGGGCTGGAACAGGTTGACCTTGTCGATCGTCAGGCTGTCACCGTGCTGATAGTTCAGACCTTCAACCACCAGCTGCTGCCATTTGAGGAAGTCGCGGGTTTTCAAGGTGTCGAGGGTGTGCAGTTGATCGACCTGGGCGCGGCCGGTGACAGTCAAGGCCAGCGGTTCGGTGCTTTTCAGGTTGACCGCCAGATCGCTGCCGAGCATGCCGCTGCGCAGTTCCAGGCGAATGAACGGGTTGATGTAAGACTGGGCGACGCGCAGGTCGATGTCTTTGGTCTGTACATTGAGTTTGGCGCTGACCGGCGCCAGATTGACCTCGCCGTCCGCCGTGAGCTTGCCTTGCTTGCCCACCCCGGTATCGAGCTTGAGCGTAAAGGGTGAGCCATTGAGGCTGTCGAATTTCTGCAAGTCGAGGTTCAGCGGGCCCAGTTCCAGCGCCACGGCGGGTTGCGCCTTGCGGTCGGCCAGATGCACCTGGTAATCGCGCAATTGCACATCGTTGAGCAGCACTTGCCAGGGTTTGCTCGGTGCCGCCGGCTCAGGTTTCGGAGAATCGGCGGCGGCCGGCGCGCTGATGGGCTCGGCGTTGGCCTTGGCGACCGGTCTGGACGGTTGGCTGGCGAACAATTTTTGCCAGTCGAGTTGGCCGTCGGCTTCGAGGGCGGCCCAGGTTTCGAGTTTATGGCTGCGGACCTTGCCGACCACTACCTGCTGCTTGGCCAGGTCGATGGTGGTTTCGCTGACGTCCAGTCGCTCAAGTTTCACCAGCGGCCGACCGTCCGGAGCCTTGATGGCGAAGGGCGCCACGCTGACGGCGACATTGCTCAGCAGCAGTTCGGTTTCCTTGGCCAGGCTGAGTTTGTAGTCAGTGCTGAGGCTCATTACCCCGCTTTCGAGGTCCAGAGGCACCGCATCGCGAACATAGGGCCAAAAGGCTTTCATCTTGCCATCGGTAATTTTCAACTTACCTTCAGAGGCGAACGGAATCAGGCTGAAGTTGCCTGTCCAGTCGACTTGTCCACCATTGGGGCCGACAGCCACCAACTCCATGTCCGCACTGTCTTCGGGCAGGGTGCTGAGGTGTTTGAGTTCGAAGTCGAGTTGGTCGTAGAGAAATTCGATGGGTTCGCTGGGGCGTTCATCCTTGAAGTGCAAGGCGCCGCCAGCCAGTTTGATCCGGTCAATGCGCAGCGGGAACGGCTTGGCATTGGGGTCGTCCGGCGTTGGCTCGCTCACTGGCAGTTTGAACAAGCTGCGCAGATTGAGTTTGCCGTCCTTGGTGAAGATGACTTCGGTCTTGGATTTTTCCAGTTCGATGTCGGACAGATGCAGCGCCTTGGTCCAGAGGCTGTCGATCTGCAAGTTGGCGTGCAGGCGTTCGAAGCCGATCTGTTCCTTGCCGGGGTCGCCGATGTTCAGGCCCCAAACGGTCAGTTCGAGGCTGAACGGATTGAGTTCGATCCGTTGGATGGTGGCGGGCGTCGTGGCGTAGTTGGCCAATTGTTGGTTGGCAACGCGCAACGCGATGCCCGGCAAAATCAGAAAGCCCAGCAGACTGTAGAGAGCCAGAGCAGTCAACAAGGCGCCGAGGGCGCGAATCAATCCTTTGTACATGTATGGCTTCATCTGTCTGAATCGGAGTGCCTTGGAGTATGGCACGCGATTCCGGTTCCGAAGCAATCCGCCGATTGACGATCTTTCAGATTAGTCCGACGTCCTTCAGAGCTGCAGAATCAAGGTTTTCAGCGGTGGTTGCTGATCCATCGACGGGAAATCGCCGCCCGGTTTCATCACCGTCCACTCGCGTACGGGGCGACCGGATTTCTCCGCGCAACGCAAAACCTGCTCGCGCCAATCGTCCATGCTGACTTTTGCGAGGTTGTTGCAGCAGATCAGTACGCCGTTGTCGGCCGTGGTCAGCAGGGCCGGTTTCAGCAGGCTCTGGTAGTCGCGCAGCAGGTCGACGGTGCCGAAAGCACTCTTGGCCCAGGCTGGCGGATCCAGCAGCACCAGGTCGTACTGGCGCTGATCCAGGCGCTGATAGCTCGGCAGTTTTTGCCCGCGACGCTGGCTGATGGGCAGACCGGCCAATTGGCGGATCGCCGGGAAGTAATCGGACTGGATGAATTGCATGGTTGGCAATTGCGGGTTGAGCAGGCCGTTTTCACGACCGACCGCCAGGTTGCCTTCTGCGAAGTCGAGGTTGCACACCTCGCTGGCGCCACCGGCCGCAGCACTGAGGCCGACGCCACAGGTGTAGGCAAACAGGTTGAGCACACTTTTATTTTTGCTGTGGTCCTTGACCCAGCCGCGGGTGTTGCGCAGGTCGAGGAACAATAGCGGATCCTGCCCGGCGTGGCGGCCACGGACCCGGTAATTGAGACCCCATTCGTGGCCAACCAGGTCTTGCAGCGCGGCTTCGTCGGCGCGGTAGACGGTATCTTCGCGGTCGATGCGCGAGTTGCCGCGGGAGCGGTCGTTGTAGACCAACAGGGTTTCCAGGCCCAAATGGCTGTTGATCGTTTCGTGCAGGTGCAGCAGGTCTTCGCGTTCCAGCGACTGATGGAAACTTTGCACCATCAGTTGCGGACCGTAACGGTCGATGGTCAGGCCACCAGCGCCTTCCTGGCTGCCGTGGAACAGGCGATAGCAGTCGGTGCCCTGGCTGTGCAGCTCGGCGAGCAGGTCCTGACGATGATCGAGGGCGGCGCGCAGCGCCTGATTCAAGGAAGACATGCTGAGCGCCTTGCAGGAGGTAATTTGGCGCGGGAGTTTAACAGTATTGCACCTGTGGCGAGGGAGCTTGCTCCCGCTCGAGTGCGCAGCGCTCGCAAAAAATCGAAATGTCCCGGAATTTTGGGGCCGCTTCGCAGCCCAGCGGGAGCAAGCTCCCTCGCCACAGAGTCCGGAGGTCAGGTCAGCAAACCCATCCGCCGCTTGGCCCGCTGCACCGAGCCATTGCGCACTGCCCAGCGCAACATCGGCGCACTGCGATTGACGCTGGCGCGGATCAGTTTGCGTTGCAATGGGCCTTGACTCACGCCGAGCATGTCACTGGCCCAGTCCGGCAGCAGGTCAATGCCAGCCTGCATCATCAAACCACCAAAAGGCCTGGCCAAGCGGCTGGGCGACGGGGCGTTCAACAACAGCCGCAGCACTTCACGGCTGCGCGCGTCGCACAGCAGTTGCGGACGAATGCTCTCCAGGTAATCGGAAATTTCCTGCCGTGAGCGCGGCACGTCACGGGCGCCAAGGCGTTCTGCCACCAGCGCGATTTCAGCGTAATACCGATCTTGATCGGCCAGGGACAAGTGCGGATTTCGATAGCGCAAATGCGCGGCGAGGAAGTTGCTGACCTCAGCCACGTGTACCCAGGTCAGCAGGTCGGGATCGCTGGCGGCGTAGGGTCGGCCATCGGGCGCGGTGCCGGTGACTTGCAGGTGAATGGTGCGGACTTTTTCGATCAGCCAGTCGGCGTCCTGCTTTGAGCCGAAGGTGGTGCCGGAGATGAACTGCCCGGTTCGGCGCAGGCGGCCGAGCATGTCTTCGCGAAAATTCGAGTGGTCCCACACGCCAGCCAGGGCCAGCGGATGCAGCGCTTGCAGCATCAGGGCACTGATGCCGCCGATGAGCATGCTGCTGAAATCGCCGTGCACTTGCCAGCTCACCGAATCCGGCCCGAACAGCCCGGGATCACCCTTGGGGTTTTCCAGATCAAGCTTGCCCAGGGACAGACCGGTCAGGCTCATGACTTGGGTTTCGATGCGGGTGCGGATGAATTCCATGGCGACTCAGTGGCGAAGATTAATAACAACCTGTAGGAGCCGACTTGCTGGCGATAGCGTCCTCAAGACCGCCATCGCCAGCAAGCCGGCTCCTACGAAAAGCAATTTACTGATTCAGGCGTTTTTCGATCAAACCTTGTACCACGCTCGGATCGGCCAGGGTCGAGGTATCCCCAAGGCTATCCAATTCATTGCAGGCGATCTTGCGCAGGATACGCCGCATGATCTTGCCCGAACGGGTTTTCGGCAAGGCCGGTGCCCATTGGATCAGGTCCGGTTTGGCGAAGCTGCCGATTTCCTTGCTGACGTGGGCCAGCAATTCTTTCTTCAGCTCATCGTTGGGATCGGTGCCGTTCATGGGCGTGACAAAGGCGTAGATGCCCTGGCCTTTGACGTCATGGGGATACCCGACCACGGCGGCCTCGGCAATGCTGTCATGCAGCACTAATGCGCTTTCCACTTCAGCGGTACCGATGCGGTGTCCGGACACGTTGATCACGTCGTCTATACGCCCGGTGATCCAGTAGTCGCCATCCTCGTCGCGGCGTGCACCGTCACCGGTGAAGTAATAGCCGGGGTAGGGTTTGAAGTAGGTGTCGACCATCCGTTGCGGGTCGCGGTAGACGCTGCGGATCTGCGCCGGCCAGCTGGACTTGATCGCCAAAACGCCGCTGCCGGCGCCTTTGATTTCCTTGCCCTGTTCGTCGAGCAGCACCGGTTGTACGCCGAACATCGGTTGTGTGGCGCAGCCGGGTTTGATCCGTTGCGCGCTCACCAGCGGGCTGAGCATGATGCCGCCGGTTTCGGTCTGCCACCAGGTATCGACGATCGGGCAACGCTCTTCGCCGACCACATGGAAATACCATTCCCACGCTTCCGGGTTGATCGGCTCACCTACAGTGCCGAGCAGTCTGACGCTGGCGCGGGACGTTTCCTTCAACGGTCCGGGACCTTCACGCATCAAGGAACGCAGGGCAGTGGGGGCGGTGTAGAAGATGTTCACTTTGTGTTTGTCGATCACTTGCCAGAAACGCGAAGTGCTCGGGTAGCTCGGCACGCCTTCGAAAATCAGCGTGGTGGCGCCGTTGGCCAGTGGACCGTAGACGATGTAACTGTGGCCGGTGACCCAGCCGACATCGGCGGTGCACCAGAAGACTTCACCGTCGCGATAATCGAGCACGTATTTGAAGGTCATCGCCGCTTGCAGCAGGTAGCCGCCAGTGGTGTGCAACACACCTTTGGGTTTGCCGGTGCTGCCGGAGGTGTAGAGGATGAACAGCGGGTCCTCGGCGTCCATCGGTTCGGGCGGGCAATCGTCGCTGACGTCGCGCAGTGCCTGGTGATACCAGAGGTCGCGGCCCTCGACCCAGTTCACCGGGTTCTGCGTGCGCTCGACCACGACCACGGTGCTGACGTCCGGGCAACTTTGCAGTGCCTTGTCGACGTTCTGCTTGAGAGGCACGAATTTGCCGCCGCGCACGCCTTCATCGGCGGTGATCACCGTGCGGCAATCGGCATCGAGAATCCGGTCACGCAAGGAATCCGGGGAGAAACCGCCAAACACCACCGAATGCACCGCACCGATGCGCGTACAGGCGAGCATGGCGTAGGCCGCTTCGGGGATCATCGGCATGTAGATGCACACGCGGTCGCCTTTTTTCACGCCACGGCTTTTGAGCACGTTGGCCAGGCGGCAGACGTAGTGATGCAGTTTTTTGTAAGTGATTTGCGTGGATTCAGCGGGGTCGTCGCCTTCCCAGATGATCGCGATTTGATCGCCGCGCTTGTCAAGATGACGGTCGATGCAGTTGTAGCTGACGTTCAACTGGCCGCCGGCAAACCAGCTGGCCTCGCCGGTTTTCAGGTTGTAGCGCTGAACGGTGTCCCATGGAGCGCTCCAGTCGAGGAAGCGGGTGGCCTGTTCGGCCCAGAACGTGGTGGGGTGTTCGATGGATTCGCGGTACAGACGGTGGTAGTCGTCTTGACTCAGTTGTGCAGCCCGGCGGACGGCATCGGCTTTGGGGAACGTGCTGATATCGAACATGACGGTTCCTTCTTGTTGTTTTGGCGACAAGAGGGGAGCTGCGCGACCCTCGTAGGAGCCGGCATGCTGGCGAAAGCGATGTGTCATTCAACATTTTTGTCGACTGAGACACCGCTTTCGCCAGCAAGCCGGCTCCTACAAGGTTAGTACCACACGCAGGGTCGCGTCAGATCACCCGCGGTGACGACCACGGAAGTAGTTGATCAGCCCTTGGGTGGACGCGTCGTCAGCCGGCGCTTCTTCGCTGCCGACCAGACGGTTGTAGACGCCTTTGCCCAGTTCCTTGCCCAGCTCCACGCCCCATTGGTCGAAGGCATTGATGCCCCAGATCACGCTTTGCACGAAAACTTTGTGTTCGTACATCGCCACCAGAGCGCCGAGACGACGCGGGCTGATGCGTTCCACCACCAGGGTGTTGCTCGGACGGTTGCCCGGGATCACCTTGTGCGGCGCGAGTTTCTGGATTTCTTCTTCGCTCATGCCTTTGTCGCGCAGTTCGGCTTGCGCTTCGGCAAGGGTTTTGCCGAGCATCAGCGCCTGGCTCTGCGACAGGCAGTTGGCGTACAGCCACTGATGGTGGTCGGCCACCGGGTTGAAGCTGACGATCGGCACGATGAAATCGGCCGGGATCAGTTGGGTGCCCTGGTGCAGCAACTGGTGGTAGGCGTGCTGACCGTTGCAACCCACGCCGCCCCAGATGACCGGGCCGGTGTCGGTGCTGACGGGAGTGCCGTCCTGGCGCACGCTCTTGCCGTTGGATTCCATGTCCAGCTGTTGCAAGTGCTTGGTGATGTTACGCAGGTAGTGGTCATACGGCAGGATCGCGTGGCTCTGTGCGCCCCAGAAGTTGCCGTACCACACGCCGAGCAAGGCCAGCAGCACTGGCATGTTCTGTTCAAACGGGGCGGTCAGGAAGTGCTGGTCCATGGTGTAGGCACCGGACAGCAGTTCCTTGAAGTTCGACATGCCGATGGCCAGGGCAATCGGCAGGCCGATGGCGGACCACAGAGAGTAGCGGCCGCCGACCCAGTCCCACATCGGGAAGATGTTTTCTTCACGGATGCCGAACGCGATGGCTGCGGCATTGTTGCTCGATACCGCGATGAAGTGACGGTGCAGCTCGGCTTCCGAACCACCCTGGGCCAGGTACCACGCGCGGGCAGCCTGGGCGTTTTTCAGGGTTTCGAGGGTGTTGAAGGATTTCGACGAGACGATGAACAGCGTGGTCTCGGCGCGCAGCTTCATGGCCAGTTCGTGGAACTCGCTGCCGTCGATGTTCGCCAGGTAATGGCAACGCACGCCTTTCTGGGCGTAGGACAGCAGCGCTTCGGACACCAGTTCAGGGCCGAGGAACGAGCCACCGATGCCGATGTTCACCACGTCGGTGATCGGCTTCTCGGTGTAACCGCGCCACAGACCGTCGTGGATGCGGCCCACAAGGTCAGTGATCTGGTTCAGCACTTTGTGCACTTCAGGCATCACGTTGACGCCATTGACCGACAGCTTGTCGCCGACTGGACGGCGCAGCGCGGTGTGCAGGGCCGGGCGACCCTCGGAAGCGTTGACGATTTCGCCGTCGAACAGCGACTTGATCGCGCCCTTGAGATCGACTTCATTGGCCAGGCCCACCAGCAAGTCGCGGGTCTCGGCGTTAATCAGGTTTTTCGAATAGTCGAGAAACAGGCCGCAACTGCTGAGGGTAAATTGAGTAAAGCGCTGCGGGTCGGCATTGAAGGCCTCGCGCATGCTGAAATCCTGCATGGCTTGGCGGTGGTCTTTCAACGCTTGCCAGGCAGGCAGAGCGGTAACGTCGTGAGGGGTGCGGTAATACGCCATCGCTGCGGGTTTCCTTTTTACTTGAACGGCTTTTATGACACTGAAAGTCCCGGAATGTCTCGACCACTGATTGGGCGAAGTCCGGTCAGCCTGCGTGCACACGATTAAATAGCGCAGACCGGTAACAGTAAACCTCGCGGGGTGATCTGTCTTGGCTTTGTCTGACCTGCGACCGGTACTTTTTTATACCGGTACGGCAGGCGAGGACAATAGAGGGGGTTTCCGGGGAGGAGAATGGCGGGTTCGATCAGGCGACCTGAACCGGAATGGCGTTGCTGGTGTGGCTCAGTTCATTGCCCGGCGCCATGTAGAGCATGCGCGGCTTGAAGTTGAGCAGTTCGGCTTCGCTGTAATGAGCGTAAGCGCAGATGATTACGCGATCGCCGACCTTGGCCTTGTGCGCGGCGGCACCGTTGACCGAGATCATGCGCGAACCCTCTTCGCCACGAATGGCGTAGGTGGTGAAGCGTTCGCCGTTGTCGACGTTGTAGATCTGGATCTGTTCGTACTCACGGATGCCGGACAGGTCCAGCCATTCGCCGTCGATGGCGCAAGAGCCTTCGTAATCGAGAACAGCGTGGGTGACTTCGGCGCGATGCAGCTTGGCTTTGAGCATGATGGCGTGCATGAGTGTTTCCCAGGTCGGAATCGAACGGCGGGTATTGTGCCCAATGGTATTGGGGGCGGCAATACGCCACAAAAGATCGCAGCCTTGCGCAAATCCATGTAGGAGCTGTCGAAGGCTGCGATCTTTTGATCTTGTCTTTAAGCTGGCGTATCGAGGTTCAGATGCAAGTTGTCGATCAACCGCGTCGAGCCCAGGAAGGCCGCCATCAGAATCACCAGGTCGCGGTCTTCGGGAGTCGCCGGGCGCAAGGTCAGCGCATGGCGGATTTCCAGGTAATCCGGACGCAGGCCAGCGGCTTCGAGCTGCTTTACCTGTGCGTTGATCAGCGCCGGGAAATCCCGTTGACCCTGCTTGATCGAATCAGCGATCTCGCTCAGCGTGCGATACACCACCGGCGCAACGGCGCGCTGATCTTCGCTGAGGAAGCCATTGCGCGACGACAGCGCCAGGCCATCGGCCGCGCGAACGGTCGGCTCGCCAATGATCTGGATCGGCATGTTCAGGTCATGGACCAATGCGCGAATCACCGCCAGTTGCTGGAAGTCTTTCTGGCCAAAAATCGCCAGGTCCGGCTGGACCATGTTGAACAGCTTGCTGACCACCGTTGCCACACCTTCGAAATGCCCCGGACGGCTGGCGCCGCACAGGCCTTCGGACAATTGCGGAACGCTGACCCGGGTCTGGCCGGCCATGCCGTCGGGGTACATTTCTTCAACGGTCGGCGCGAACAGCAAGTCGCAACCGGCTTCGAGCAGTTTTTCCTGATCGGCCGCGAGGGTGCGTGGATACTTGTCGAGGTCTTCACCGGCACCAAATTGCAGCGGGTTGACGAAAATACTCGCGACTACGAAATCCACCCGTTGGGTGGCTTTGGTAATCAGCGCGACATGGCCGCTGTGCAGGTTGCCCATGGTCGGCACGAAGCCGATGCGCTTGCCTTCGCCACGGGCGCGGGCCACGGCGGCGCGCAGTTCGCGTACGGTTTTTACGGTGTTCATGCAGAGAATCCGTGTTCGATGCCAGGGAATGTCGCCGCTTTGACTTCAGTGACGTAAGCGCTCAGGGCGGCATGAATGGTTGCCTGGCCGGTCATGAAGTTCTTCACGAATTTCGGTACGCGACCGGTAATCGACAGGCCGAGCATGTCGTGCAGGACCAGCACCTGGCCATCGGTGCGGTTGCCGGCACCGATGCCGATCACCGGAATTTTCACCGCCTGAGTAATTTCTTCGGCCAGTTCGCTCGGCACGCATTCGAGCAGCAGCATCGCCGCGCCGGCCTGTTCCAGGGAAATCGCGTCGGCACGCATCTGCCGCGCCTGGTTTTCATTACGGCCCTGAACCTTGTAGCCGCCGAGGATGTTCACCGATTGCGGCGTCAGACCCAGGTGCGCGCAGACGGGAATGCCACGTTCGGCGAGCAGGCGGATCGAGTCCGCCAGCCACAATGCGCCCTCGACTTTGACCATGTGCGCGCCGGCCTGCATCAACAGGGCGCTGTTGATCATGGCTTGCTCGGTGGTGGCATAAGCCATGAAGGGCAGGTCGGCGAGGATCAACGCATCGGTGTTACCGCGTTTGACGGCTGCCACGTGGTAAGCCATGTCGGCAGTGGTGACGGGCAGGGTGCTGTCGTGGCCCTGCAAAACCATGCCGAGGGAGTCGCCCACCAGCAGCACTTCAACGCCAGCCTGATTGCAGGCGTGGGCGAAGGTCGCGTCATAGCAGGTCAGCATGGTGATTTTTTCACCTTTTTGCTTGAGACCTTGCAGGGTGGTCAGGGTGATGGCTGGCATGAAAATGTTCCTCATTCAGGCGCTGTGGAAACTACTGCGAGTAACGCGCGTGATTCTTCGTTAAATACAGGCGCACGGTCTGTTGTCGTGCTTGTAAGGCCTGGATTGCGCCCTTCAACGCCGTGTTGGCGGCAGCGGGACGCCTATAGTCGTGAGGAGAACTCGGGAAGTCAATTGCATGTGTTACCGCATTGTTACGTCGGGGGTGTTACCGGTGGGGACTGATGCGATTCAGCAGGCTGGGTGGGGTTTGTCGCGGATTTTCGTCCTCTACAAACCAATGTAGGAGCGAGCCTGCTCGCGATGGCGTAATGGCAGTCAACATTTCTGCTGAATGCCGGATCGCTAATCGCGAGCAGGCTCACTCCTACAGGGATTTGTGTCAATTTGTAGTTAGGCGTTCCAACCCGACGAACGGGCAGTCAGCGAGCAACTCGCTGAGATGGCGACCGTCCGCCAGACGCAAATCAGCAGGCGCCAATTCAGCCAGCGGATACAGGACGAAGGCCCGTTCCTGCAGGTGATAGTGCGGCACCTTGAGGCGAGGCTCGTCGATCAGACGGTCACCGAACAACACAATGTCGAGGTCCAGCGTGCGCGGTCCCCAACGTTCAAGACGCTCGCGACCCTGTTCGTTCTCGATGGCTTGCAAGGCGTCCAGCAAATCCAGCGGCGCCAACGCACTGTCGAGGGCCGCGACCGCGTTGGTGTAACGCGGTTGGCCGGGGAGCAGCGAGTCGCTTTGATAAAACGCCGAAACCTCGACCAGTTTCGATTGCGGCAACCGCGACAGCGCTTCGACAGCGCTGCGCAGTTGTTCGGCGGGTTCAGCCAGATTGCTGCCCATGCCGATGTAGATGCGCTCCATGACTACTCGCCCGAAGCGCTCGGCGCGCCGGCAACGCGTTTGCGCTTGGAACCGCTGCTACGGCGACGTTTGCGCGGTGCGCCGGTGCCTTCGTCCTTGCCGCTGAGGTCGCGGATCATGTCGCGACGCTCGCTTTCGTTGGCGTCCTGATAATCCGTCCACCATTCGCCCAGGCCATCGGTCTGCTCGCCGGCGCTTTCGCGCAGCAGAAGGAAGTCGTAACCGGCGCGGAAGCGTGGATTGTCCAGCAGCAGATCGGCGCGTTTGCCGCTGCGGCGGGGCAGGCGTTCCTGCATGTCCCAGATCTCGCGGATCGGCATGGTGAAGCGTTTCGGGATCGCGATGCGCTGGCATTGCTCGGCAATCAACTCGTGCGCTGCTTCCTGCATTGCCGGAATCGGCGGCATGCCGCGTTCTTGCAGGCGCAGGACGCGGGCGGGCAGGGCTGGCCAGAGCAGGGCCGCAAACAGGAACGCCGGGGTCACCGGCTTGTTCTGCTTGATGCGCAGGTCGGTGTTGATCAGTGCTTCGCTGATCAGGGTGTGGGTGTAAGTCGGGTTGTATTCCAGCGCCTCGGCACTGGCCGGGAACAGTGGGTCGAACAACTGCAGGTCGACCAGCATCTCGAAGGTGTCCGCGGCATGGCCGGAGAGGAACAGCTTGAGTACTTCTTCGAACAGGCGGGCCGACGGAATCTCGCGCAGCATTGGTGCCAGGTCGCGGATTGGCGCAGCGCTGTGTTTTTCGATGCCGAAATTCAGCTTGGCGGCGAAACGCACGGCGCGCAGCATCCGTACCGGGTCTTCCTGGTAGCGCTGCTTTGGATCGCCGATCAGACGGATCAGATGATTGCGGATGTCGTGTACGCCGTTGGCGTAATCGAGGATGCGCTCGCTGACCGGATCGTAATACAGGGCGTTGATGGTGAAATCGCGGCGCTGCGCGTCTTCTTCCAGGGTGCCGTAGACGTTATCGCGCAGGATGCGCCCGCTCTCGTTGCGAGAAGACTGGTTGCTGTCTTCCTCTTCTTCGTTTTGCGGGTGGTTGGCGCGGAAGGTCGCGACTTCGATGATTTCGCGGCCGAAGTGGATGTGCACCAGTTTGAACCGGCGACCGATGATCCGCGCGTTGCGGAATTCGGCCCGTACCTGTTCAGGCGTGGCACTGGTGGCGACGTCGAAATCTTTCGGCGTGATGCCGAGCAGCATGTCGCGCACGCAACCGCCGACCAGATAGGCCTGGTAACCGGCGCCCTGCAGGCGTTCGACGATGTTCACCGCGTAACGGCTGAATTGCGCCTTTTGCAGCGAATGTTGGCCGCTATTAAGCACTTCAGGCGTGCTGCGGATGTGTTGCGTACGACGCACGGGAGTGCGGAATGACTGGAACAACTTCTTCAGCATGGGATGCACTGTTTGAAGGAATGTTCGGCCAAAAACGAAGAATGACCGCATGATGGGCGGGGATTCTAGCATTTAGTCGGGGGATGGTGTAGGACGCAGCAGATATGAGCTGTAAGCCGCATGCTTCAAGGCAGAAACGGGCTGATTCGCGGGGATTTCCAAATCGCGGAAACTACAAGGGGAGCCGAAGCTCCCCAAGAAGTAGTTGCATGCTCTATTTTTGTTATTGGTTTCGGGCTTTTTGTTTTTGTTAAGTGCCCTCGCCATGAAGCTTCCTTCATGACCCTCCCAATCGGGAGCCAAGAGCAAACGGATTGCTTTGGTCGCTGAATTGCAGTGATCTTTCGATCCAACCAGTACAGGCTCTGTCTGAGTGACAGTTTTTTGTTGTTCTCAGCCTGGTCGTGGGGCAAGCCCCAAATACAACGCCTCTCCAAAAGAATCAGTTAGCTGCGCCTCTCGCCGTCTTGTTTTTATTGTGCGTGAGTCGATTCGTCTTATTTTTATTGTCTTGTGCATTGCTTGTTATTGTTCTTGTACCAAACATATAGCAGGGTGCGTGCCAACTTTTGCGAACCCCAGTAAAACAAGGGGTTAGGCATGCCGATGGGGTTTTCGCAGGCCAAAAAAAGCCGGGGCTTCGTTACCGTAAGCCCCGGCTTCTGTTACGTGAAAAAGCTGAGGTAACAGTTTTTTCACAAACTCACGTGTTACCCCCACATCAGACAGGCGTGGTTCAGCTCTCGCTGGCCACCCCGGTCTTGCGTCGTGGAATGCCCAGGCGCTGACGGCGTTCCCACAGGCATTTACGGCTGACCCCGAGTTTGCGCGCCAGCTCGGTTTCGGTCATGTGGTCCTGGTGTTCGAGCACGAAATGTTGGAAATAGTCTTCCAGCGACAGGTCTTCGGTCGGTTCATGGCTGCTGTTGGCAGCATTGTTGCCCTGTTGCGGCGCCAGGCCGATGAACTCGTCGTCTTCCAGGTCGCTCAGTTCGATGTCGATACCCAGCAGCTCGGCGGAAATCTCCGGGCTCTCGCACAGAATCACGGCGCGCTCGACGGCGTTTTCCAGCTCACGAACGTTACCCGGCCACGAGTAATGACGAATCGCTTGCTCGGCGTCCGGGGCGAACTTCAGGTCGGTGCGGTTGATCCGCGCGCTCTGTCGCGCCAGGAACGCATTGGCGATTTCGTTGACGTCCGCACCACGCTCACGCAGGGCAGGGAGTTTCAGGGCGATTACGTGGAGGCGGTAATACAAGTCTTCACGGAATTGGCCGATCTTCGCCAGGCTCTTGAGGTCACGGTGCGTCGCGGCGATCAGGCGCACATCGACTTTCTGCGACTGGACCGAGCCCACGCGACGAATTTCACCTTCCTGCAATACGCGCAGCAGGCGAGCCTGGGCTTCCAGTGGCAGTTCACCGATTTCGTCGAGGAACAGGGTGCCACCGTCCGCCGCTTCCACCAAACCGGCACGCCCGGCGCTGGCGCCAGTAAACGCGCCCTTTTCGTGGCCGAACAGTTCGGACTCGATCAGGCTTTCCGGAATGGCCGCGCAGTTCACCGAAATCATCGGTGCCTTGGCGCGTTTTGAGAGGTTGTGCAGCGCACGCGCTACCAGCTCTTTACCGGTGCCGGACTCACCCTGAATCAAAACGTTGGAGTCAGTCGGTGCCACTTTGCGAATCTTGCTGTACAGATCCTGCATGGGTGGGCATGAGCCGATGATGCCGATCTCGCCGTTGCTGTTGTCGACACCCGGTTTTGCCGCGCCATTGGCGACTTTGCCGGCAACCGGTTCACTGGCTTGCACGGTTTGCCGATCACGCAGGATTCGCGCGACAGCCTGGAGCATTTCGTCGTGATCGAAAGGCTTGGCGATGTAATCGACCGCGCCCATTTTCATCGAGTCGACGGCTGAGCGCAGGCTGGCGTAGCTGGTCATGATCAGCACAGGAGTGCCCTGGCCGAGTTTGATCAACTCGGTGCCAGGCGCGCCAGGCAAGCGCAGGTCGCTGACGATCAGGTCGAACGTGGGAATGGTGAAGCGTTCTTGTGCTTCCTGCACTGAACCGGCTTCGCTGACCTGATACTGGTTACGTTCCAGCAGGCGGCGCAAGGCGGAGCGGATAATGGTTTCGTCTTCGACGATCAAAATGTGCGGCATTGATTCGATACTCTCGACGGTCTCAGTTCACAGCGGACGTCGCTTCGACATGACGCGGCAATGTCACCCGGATACGGGTGCCGCGTTGGCTCTGAACATCAGCCGGGCTGTCGATGGTGATTTGTCCATAATGCTCTTCAACGATGGAATAGACCAGTGCAAGGCCCAGACCGGTGCCTTCGCCAGGATCCTTGGTGGTGAAGAAGGGTTCGAACAATCGGTCCATGATGTTCTTCGGAATACCGCTGCCTTCGTCCTCCACGATCAGATCGACCGTGTGCTCGCCGGCTTCGCTCTTGACCCGCACCGCGCTGCCGGGAGGCGAGGCGTCACGGGCGTTTGAGAGCAGGTTGATCAACACCTGGGCGAGCCGCTGCGGATCGCCTTCGACCCAGTGATCGGGGTCGCACAGGTTGTAGAACTGCACTTCGAAATTGCGTCGGTTCAGGGCCAGCAGGCCGATGGCATCCTGGGCGACTTCGGCCAGACAAACGGGCTCGTCGCTGTGCTGGTGGCTGCCGGCATGGGCGAAGCTCATGAGCGACTGAACGATGCGCGACACGCGTTTGGTCTGCTCAAGGATCTGCCCGCTGATTTCTTTAAGTTCGCCGTCCTCTTCACGCTCTTCGCGCAGATTCTGCGCCAGGCAGGCGATGCCGGTGATCGGGTTGCCGATTTCATGGGCCACGCCGGCCGCCAGTCGGCCGATGCTGGCCAAACGTTCGGAGTGCACCAATTTGTCTTCGAGCATCTGGGTTTCGGTCAGGTCTTCCACCAGCAGCACCAGGCCGCTGTTGCCCGGCGCGAGCGGTTCATCGATCGCTGCTTTGTGCAGGTTCAGCCAGCGGGTCTGCCCGTCGAGGGCCAGGTGCTGTTTGTGCAAGTGTTCGTCCGGGACGTTGATAAAGCCTTGTAACAACTCCTTCCACGGGTTGGCAATGGTACTCAGGCGCGAACCGACCACGCGCTGCGCGGCGATGCCGGTGAGTTCCTCCATGGCTTTGTTCCACATGAGGATTTCCTGGTCCTTGGCCAGCGAACAGACGCCCATCGGCAATTCTTGCAGGGTCTGGCGGTGATAGCGGCGCAGGGCATCGAGTTCGGCGGCCAGGCCGGTCAGGCGCGAGTGGTAATCCTCGAGGCGACTTTCAATGAAGTGGATGTCCTCGGTGACATAGTTTTCGCCGCCCGCCTTATAAGGCAGGAACGTCTCGACCATGTCCTGAGCCACACTCGGGCCCATCAGGCCGGAAAGGTTGGCTTCGATCCGGTCACGCAAGCGACGCAAGGCATAAGGTCGGCGTTCGTCGAACGGCAGGTAGAGGTCGCGCAGCGCCTGCTCGACTTCCTTTTGCGCAGCCTTGGCGCCCAACGGTTTGGCCAGTTGCGTGGCAAATTCCTGGGGCGAGGCGGCGTGCAATTCGCGGCGCTGCGGGCGACGCACGTTGTCCACAGCGCAGGCTTCGGCGGCGCTGGCTTCCTCGGTGCTGGCGTTGGTGAACAGCGAGATCAGGGTGAACATCAGCACGTTGGCGGCCAGCGAAGCGATCGCTGCCATGTGCCAACTGGTGTCGTCGAGCACGTAGATCATGTTCAGCAGTGGAATGTAGAAGCCTTGCAGATTGCCGACCAGCGGCAGGAGCATGGTCACCAGCCACACCAGAATCCCCGCCAGCAACCCGGCGATGAAGCCGCGACGGTTGGCGGTCGGCCAGTACAGCACCGACAGCACGCCGGGCAAGAACTGCAAGGTGGCAACGAAGGCGACGATGCCGAGGTTGGCCAGGTCTTGCTCGGCCCCCAACAGCAGGTAGAAGCCGTAGCCGGCCATGATGATCGCAACGATCAGCGCTCGGCGCGTCCACTTCAGCCAGCGGTAGATGTTGCCTTCGGCGGGAGGCTGGTACAGCGGTAACACCAGATGGCTAAGCGCCATCCCCGACAGTGCCAGGGTGGTAACAATTATCAGGCCACTGGCAGCCGACAGCCCGCCGACGTACGCCAGCAATGCCAAGGCCTTGCTGTTGGCGGCGATGCCGATGCCCAGCGTGAAGTATTCCGGGTTGGTGGTGGCGCCGAGTTTCAGGCCGGCCCAGAGAATCAGCGGCACCGCCAGGCTCATCAACAGCAGGAATAGCGGCAAACCCCAGCTGGCGCTGACCAGCGAGCGTGGATTCAGGTTTTCGGTGAAGGTCATGTGGTACATGTGCGGCATCACGATCGCCGAGGCGAAGAACACCAGCAGCAGCGTGCGCCACGGGCCTTCCTGCAATGGCGTATGCAACGCGGCGAGGGCGGTCTGGTTTTGCAGCAGCCACAACTCCAGCTGTTGCGGGCCGTCGAACACGCCGTACAACGCATACAGGCCGACACCGCCGAGGGCGATCAGCTTGATCACCGACTCGAAGGCAATCGCGAATACCAAGCCTTCGTGTTTCTCGCGGGTGGCGATGTGGCGGGAACCGAAGAAAATCGTGAACAGCGTAATCAGCGCGCAGAAGCTCAGGGCGACGCGATGTTGCACCGGCTCGCGGGTCAAAATACCGATGGAGTCGGCCACCGCTTGAATCTGCAACGCCAGCAACGGCAGCACGCCGACCAGCATGAAAATTGTCGTCAGTGCACCGGCCCAGGTGCTGCGGAAGCGGAAGGCGAATAAATCGGCCAGGGACGACAGCTGATAGGTGCGAGTTATCTTCAGGATCGGGTAGAGCAGAACCGGCGCTAGCAGAAACGCCCCGGAAACGCCCAGATAGCTGGACAGAAAGCCGTAGCCGTACTGATACGCCAGGCCGACCGTGCCATAAAACGCCCACGCACTGGCATAGACCCCCAGCGACAGGGTGTAGGTGAGCGGGTGGCGAATGATCGCCCGGGGGATCATGCCCCTTTCACTGATCCAGGCCACGCCGAACAGCACCGCCAGGTACGCGGCGCTGATCAGGATCATCTGGGTCAGGCTAAAGCTCATCGGCATCTTTTTGGCTCTGCAGGATGAAGGTCACGACGATCAGAATCAGCCAGAGCAGATAAGGGCGATACCAGGCGCCAGTGGCGTCGATCCACCAATCCATGATGGCTGGGGAAAACAGATAAATCCCCACTACCAAAAGCAGGACCAAGCGATAGATGTACATCCCGGCCTCTCTTTTTTATGCGCGTGCCCGAAAACGTGCGGCGATGGTAACGGATGGGCGCGTCACTGCAAGTACGATCACTGTAGCTGGGCCTCGGGCAGGGTCAGTGTGCGCGGGATCAGCAAGGCGTCCCAGTGAGCGATGCCCCAGTTCAACACCTCGCGCGGCGCGGCGTAAGCCAGTTCGACGCCAGGCTTCTGCCCTAATGCGCGCAGTGCCCGCAGCAGCAACGGCGTGGCTTGATCTTCGGTCAACGGCGGTGAGCGGTAGGACTTGCCGAGTTTGTTGCCATCGGGCTGAGTGATCAGCGGGATGTGCAGGTAACGCGGCTGGCGCAGGCCGAGCAGTTCCTGCAAGTAGAGCTGGCGCGGCGTGGAGTCCAGTAGGTCGGCACCACGGACGATGTCGGTGACGCCTTGCCAGGCATCGTCCAGCACCACCGCCAGTTGATAGGCGTAGAGCCCGTCACGGCGGCGAATCACGAAGTCACCGACATCCCGGCCCAAGTGCTGATGGAACTCGCCTTGCACCCGATCTATGAAGTGGTAGTCCAGTTCGGGGACGCGTATGCGAATGGCGGCGTCTTCGGTGCCATGCCCGGCATTGCGGCACAGTCCCGGATAAATGCCGTGATACGGCTCCAGCTGTTTGCGCGAGCAGGTGCAGGCGTAGGCCAGGCCGTGATTGAACAGGCGATTGAGCACTTCGGCATAGGCATCGTGGCGATCGCTTTGGCGGACCATTTCGCCATCCCACTCAAAGCCGTAGCCTTCCAGAGCCTTGAGAATCGCCGCCTGAGCGCCGGGTTCTTCTCGCGGCGGGTCAAGGTCTTCCATGCGCACTAACCAGCGGCCCCCCACCGAGCGCGCGTCGAGATACGAGGCCAGCGCAGCAACCAGCGAACCGAAATGCAGATGGCCGCTCGGCGTGGGGGCGAAGCGCCCGATGTAGGTGGGGGAAGTGGTGGAGGTCATGGGCCAGATATTACGCGATCAGCATTTCGTGGGAGCCGGCTTGCTGGCGAT
>NZ_JSAK01000014.1 GCF_000802965.1 Pseudomonas fluorescens
GCGCCACCCGATGGGTGGCGCGCCTTTGTGTAAGGCGGGGGGACGGTTAGCTACCCGCCACCGTCATCCGCTCGATAAGCACCGAGCCCGTGCGAATGTTGCTGCGCAGTTCCAGGTCATTACCGACGGCGACGATCTGCTTGAACATGTCGCGCATGTTGCCGGCGATGGTCACTTCCTGCACTGCGAACTGGATCTCGCCGTTCTCGACCCAGTAACCCGCCGCACCACGGGAATAATCACCGGTGACCATGTTGAGGCCCTGCCCCATCAGCTCAGTTACCAGCAGACCACGCCCCATGCGCCGCAGCAAGGCAACCTGGTCTTCATCGCCATGGGTGACGAACAGGTTGTGCACGCCGCCAGCGTTGGCGGTGCTCGGCATGCCGAGTTTGCGACCCGAGTAAGTGCCGAGAATGTAGGACACCAACTCGCCTTTTTCGACGAACGGTTTTGCGTAAGTCGCCAGGCCATCGCCATCGAACCCGGCACTGCCCATGGCCCGCATCAGGTGCGGACGCTCGTCGATGGTCAGCCATTCCGGAAACAGCTTTTGCCCCAGCGTGCCTTCAAGGAACGACGATTTGCGGTACAGGCTGCCACCGGAAATGGCCGACAGGAAACTGCCGAACAAACCGCCCGCCAGCTCCGCCGAGAACAGGACCGGCACTTCGCAGGTCGGCACCGGACGCGCGCCCAGGCGGCTCGCAGCACGTTGAGCGGCACGCTGGCCGATGCTCACCGGGTCGGCCAGCAAGTTGCCCTGACGGTTTACGTCATACCAGTAATCGCGCTGCATCTGGCCGTCGGCTTCGGCAATCATCACGCAGCTCAGGCTGTGGCGCGTCGACGCATACCCGCCGACAAAACCGTGACTGTTGCCATAGACCCGGCAACCCTGATGCGTGCTCAAGGTGGTGCCATCGGCATTCTTGATTCGGCTGTCGGCGGCAAACGCGGCGGCTTCACAGGTCAGTGCCTGCTCGATCGCCTGCTCTGGCGTGATATCCCATTCATGGAACAGGTCGTAATCCTGCACGTCCCTGGCCATCAGCGCAGCATCCGCCAGACCCGACGCTTCATCTTCCGAGGTGTGCTTGGCGATGGCCAGTGCCGCGGCGACGGTTTCGCGAATGGCGTCCGGGCCACTGGCCGACGTGCTCGCCGAGCCCTTGCGCTGACCCACATACAAGGTGATGCCAAAGCCCTGATCGCGGTTGAATTCGACAGTTTCGACTTCGCGCTGGCGAACCGTGGTCGACAGGCCCTGCTCCAGGGACACCGCCACTTCACAGGCGCTCGCGCCCTGGCGCTTGGCTTCAGCGATGATCTGCTCGACTTGTTCTTGCAGTGCCGGCAACGCTTGTGGGCCGACGCTTTCAACTGCACTCATGCTGTTCTCCACTCAAATTCTGCTTTCGGTAACGGTCATCGAGCGACCGGGCCGGACAAGCGGCCCCCGACTGGTTATCATGGCGGCGTTTCTTTGCGGACGGCCACCATGGTTGATTCTTACGACGACTCCCTCGATACGGGAGAAAAAAGCAAATCCCAGGTTAAACGCGAGCTGCATGCTCTGGTTGACCTCGGCGAGCGCCTTACAACACTCAAGCCTGACTTGCTGGCTAAACTGCCGTTGACCGACGCTATGCGCCGGGCTCTGGCCGATGCGCCTAAGCACACCGCGAATATCGCGCGTAAACGGCACCTTCAGTTCATCGGCAAACTGATGCGCGATCAGGACACTGACGCCATTCTGGTTTTGCTCGATCAACTCGATGCCTCCACTCGCCAGTACAACGAACGCTTCCATAACCTGGAGCGTTGGCGCGATCGCCTGATTGCCGGCGACGATGCCGTACTGGAAAAATTCGTCGTCGACTACCCGGACGCGGACCGCCAGCAACTGCGCTCCCTGATCCGTCAGGCCCAGCACGAGGTTGCGCAAAACAAACCTCCTGCTTCCAGCCGTAAAATCTTCAAGTACATCCGTGAGCTGGACGAGACTCAACGCGGTCTGCGCTAAGTCTCGCCCCCTGTAGGAGCTGCCGCAGGCTGCGATCTTTTGACTTTGGATTTTCAAAAGAAAGATCAAAAGATCGCAGCCTGCGGCAGCTCCTACACAGGGGATGTGTACGTCCCTATGCGCCCGTGCCACCCACGGTGATCGCATCAATCTTCAGCGTTGGCTGGCCGACACCCACCGGCACCGACTGCCCATCCTTGCCACACGTCCCCACACCGCTGTCCAGCGCCAGATCGTTGCCGACCATCGACACTTTGCTCATGGCTTCCGGACCGTTGCCGATCAGCGTCGCGCCTTTGACCGGCGCAGTAATCTTGCCGTCTTCGATCAGGTACGCCTCGCTGGTGGAGAACACGAACTTGCCGCTGGTGATGTCCACCTGACCGCCGCCGAGGTTGGCGCAGTAGATGCCGCGCTTCACCGAAGCAATGATTTCTGCTGGATCGCTTTCACCGCCGAGCATGTAAGTGTTGGTCATACGCGGCATTGGCAGGTGCGCGTAGGATTCGCGACGACCGTTACCGGTACGCGCCACACCCATCAGGCGGGCGTTGAGCTTGTCCTGCATGTAGCCTTTGAGTACGCCGTTTTCGATCAGCGTGGTGCACTCGGTCGGGGTGCCTTCGTCGTCAACGCTCAAAGAACCACGACGACCGGCCAGAGTGCCATCATCGACAATGGTGCAGAGCTTGGACGCGACCATCTCGCCCATGCGTCCGCTGTAAGCCGAACTGCCCTTGCGGTTGAAGTCGCCTTCCAGACCGTGGCCGACCGCTTCGTGCAACAGCACGCCGGACCAACCGGAACCGAGTACCACCGGCAACGTACCGGCCGGCGCCGGAATGGCTTCGAGGTTGACCAGTGCCTGACGCAGCGCCTCACGGGCATAGCTCATGGCACGGTCTTCAGCGAGGAAATAACGGTAATCGGTACGACCGCCACCGCCATGGCCACCGCGTTCGCGACGGCCATTCTGCTCGACGATCACGCTGACGTTGAAGCGCACCAGCGGGCGCACGTCCGCCGCCAGACCACCATCGGTGGATGCCACCAGAATCCGTTCCCAGACACCGGCCATGCTCACGGTGACTTGCTGGATACGCGGATCCAGGGCGCGTGTGGCAGCATCAATGCGCTTGAGCAAATCGACTTTCTCGGCGCGGGTCAGCACTTCGAGTGGGTTGTCCGGCCCGTACAACTGCGCCACATCCTGAGTGGTGAACGCTTGCACGGTGCCGTTCTGTCCGGCGCGGGAGATCGAACGCGCGGCACGGGCCGCTGCGCCCAAGGCTTCCAGGGTGATGGCATTGCTGTAGGCGAAACCGGTCTTCTCACCGGATTGCGCGCGAACGCCCACCCCTTGGTCGAGGTTGAAGCTGCCTTCCTTGACGATGCCGTCTTCCAGCGCCCAGGACTCGGAAATCTGCCCCTGGAAATACAGGTCGGCGGCATCGATGCCCGGGCCGGCCAGATCGCCGAGCACACCTTGCAGGCTCTCGATCGTTACGCCGCCAGGCGCCAGGAGGTGTTCACTGACTGAGGACAACAACTCGCTCATATGCTTTACGCCTTAAATTCATCGTTCTGATGCAGGTCGCTGGGCGCCCTGCGAGAAAAAGCGCCGGTGAGTGGACACCGGCATCCGCGCCCGGATGGACGCCTGTTCGCTGCTGTCTACTTCGGCCAGCAGCACGGCCTCGCCTTGATCCTGTTGCGCCAGCACCCGGCCCCACGGATCGATGATTGCCGCGTGACCCCAGGTTTCCCGGGGGCCCGGATGGGTTCCGCCCTGGGCGGCTGCGAGCACATAACATTGTGTCTCGATGGCTCGCGCGCGAATCAGCACATCCCAGTGCGCCGCGCCGGTCACCGCGGTAAAGGCCGACGGTGCGGTAATCAGCTGCGCACCGGCAGCACGCAATTCGCTGTACAGCTCCGGAAAGCGCAGGTCATAACAAACCGTCAAGCCAACTCGGCCCACCGGCGTATCCGCTACCACGACGCCACTGCCATAAGCATAGTCATCGGATTCGCGATAACGCCCGCGATTGTCGGCCACGTCCACGTCGAACAGGTGCAGCTTGTCGTAACGCGCCACCGTTTCGCCGCGATCATCGACCAGCAACGAGCAGGCATGCACCTTGGCCGTCGGTTGACCAACCGGCGGCAACGGCAACGTGCCGGCCACTATCCATAACTTGAGGTCGCGTGCGGTCTGTTTCAACCAGGGCAGAATCGGGCCTTCGCCCAGTGCTTCGGCGCGGCCGATGTCGGCGACATCACGCCGGCCCATGGCGGCGAAGTTTTCCGGCAGCACGGCAAGCTTCGCTCCACCCGCCGCCGCCTGCTCAAGCAAGCGTCGGGCCTGGGCCAGATTGGCCAGCACATCGCTCTGGCTGACCATTTGAATCACCGCTACAGACATAGCCTTTTCCTGATCGGATCAACGCATAACTGTAGGAGCTGCCGCAGGCTCGGGCCGCGTTCGGACGATCTTTTGATCTTGTTTAAAAACCCAAAAGATCGCAGCCTGCGGCAGCTCCTACAAGGGAGTTACGGTCATGCTACTCCATGGCTTTTCAAAAAGGTTTGTCGTAAGTGATTTGCGGTTCTTTCCAAGGTCCCTTGACGGTGTACTTCACGCTGGCGAAACGGGACACGCGGTCACCGATCAGCTTGTCGATCAGGAACAGCGCCCCGCCAACGGCCGGCGCGCCGACGATCAGTGCGGCAATCGGCAGGTTGTTGGTCACCGGCAAGGTCACCAGCAGTTTCGCGTCAATCTGATCGGCCACCATGTTCAGGGTGCCGTCGAGTTCGATGGTGCTCGACGGGCCTGTCAGGCGGATCGGTTCACGGGTGACATAGACGCCGTTGTTGGCTACCAGCAGGCCTTTGACCCGGTCATAGCTCAGGCCTTTGCCGAACAGGTCGGAGAAGTCCAGGCGCAAGCGGCGGCCAATGGAGTTGAAGTTGAGCAGGCCGAACACACGCAAGGCCTGGGCACTGCCTTCTACCTCGACAAACTGGCCTTCGTTGAGCGACGCATCCAGGGTGCCCGAGAAACGCTTGGTAGCCAGCCATGCCGGCGATCCCGGCCAGCGCCCATCGACATCCATATGGAACTCCCGGCTGGTGACACTCGGCGCAAAACCCCATCCCTTGAGCACATCCGCGAGGTTCTTGCCGCTGACCCGGCCCTTGAAGAAGCTCGTGCTGGAACCGGGTACGCCTTCCCAGCCACCACTGCCCTGCAACAAAATGCCCTTCAGGCCCATGTCCAGCGAATTGAAGGCAATCCCTTTAGCCGTCGGTCGAATCTTCAATGACCAGGCGCCGACCAGGTCATTACCCTGGTACAGCTGATTGATGGTGATATCCAACGCAGGAATCTTTGTCGGGTCCACCGAGGCCAAAGGATCCGGAGTGTTTTCGTCGGCCAGGACTTTGGGGTCAGGAGCCGGCAGACGCACGGTTTGCAGATTGATCACCATCGGCGCGGCTTTCGCATCAGGGATGCTTGCGTTGCCCTTGACCTGCTGACTGTCGAGTTGCAAGGCCCAGGCGGACG
This sequence comes from Pseudomonas fluorescens, assembly GCF_000802965.1. Taxonomy (GTDB): domain Bacteria; phylum Pseudomonadota; class Gammaproteobacteria; order Pseudomonadales; family Pseudomonadaceae; genus Aquipseudomonas; species Aquipseudomonas fluorescens_A. Next base: position 5,598 of record NZ_JSAK01000014.1, read on the forward strand.
GTTTGCGTGTCAACTGCACCGATGCCTGATCCAGCGTGGTGCCGAAAGCTTTGAGTTTGCCGACCTTGACGTCCACACCACTGAGCAATTGCTTGGCACTGCCACCCGGATCCTGCCCGGCATATTTGCTCATCAGCTCCTGCCACGGTCCGACATCCAGCTCCGAGAGCTCGCCGCGTACCCGCAGGCCTTTGGTATCCGGCAACATGGCATTGCCGCTGCCCAGGAACAGCTCACCACGACCGCCGGCAAAATTGTCCTTTGGCGCGGCAAATGTGAAATTCGCCAACTCGCCGTAGTTCACCCAGTAGCGCCGCTCCGGTCCCTGCAAGGTCATGCGGAACGTCGTATCACGCCCCACATCCGCCGCGATCCCAAAAGGCGCCGGCAAATCAATCGCAACGCCTCTGAGATTGGAGTTGACCATCAACTGGCTGTCGGCGCCGTCCAGGGTCAGTTGCAGTTGATACGGGATCAAACCGCTCACCGGCAGCGGCTGGGTCACGTTCAGCCAGTCAGTGAGCTTCTTGACTTCGACCTGCCCCGAAGCGGTGACCCGGGTATTGAGCTTGCCCTCGCGCCCCTCGGCAAAAATCTGCGCCGTCACCGGTTTATCGAAGGCTCGCGCGCTGATGTTCTGACCACTCAACCCTTTGCTGCTGTCGAAACGGAAATCACCTTTGATCTGCGTTAGTTCAAGCGGAGGCTCAGGCAGTTTCAAACGGGCCTTTGCCGTTTTGAAGTCGACCAGGATCTTCGGCTGCTCGCCTTTGGCCAGCGGGATGTCCAGCTTCAGTTTGCCTTGCAGATCACCCTCGCCTTCCCAGCCGGCAAACGTTTCGGCCGTGCCGATCGGCGCTTCCTTGAGAATTTTCAGGCCATCGCCCAAACCGCCAGCGAACGCGCCATCGAGAAACAGATGACTGTTCTGCCCAGCAGGCACGTGGGGGATATTGACGTAAATATCGCGGACCTGGGTATCGAGCAACTGCCCCTGACTTGCCAGAATCCGCACGCCGCTGTCCTCAACGAACACATCACCGGTGACCTTGCTGACATGCGGCCAGCCAGGCTGGAACGCCAGCTCGGCATCGTGAACCTTGAAAAACAGGCTGATGCTGCGGGCGGTCTCAGCCGCGCCGTGGTTCAAGGAACCTTGGTATTGGAAGAACCCTTGATCCACCGCACCTTTGAGAATCGCCGTGCGCAGCCATTCATCCAGCCCCGGGCTGAGCATCGTCGGCAGGTACTTGGCGGTGTAGCGACCGTCACCGTCAACCAGGCCGACCCGCAGGTCCATGTAGTCTTCCTGGGACTCATCGAAAAACAGGCGGATCAGGAAGTCGCCGGCGATCTTGCCTTCCTCGCCCAACACCTTCAGGTACGGCGCGATCAGGGTGAAGGCTTGTTTATCGAGCTTCCAGGTCAATGTTGCGTTGGCCTGAATGTATTGCCATGGCTTGGCGAATATCGGGTCCAGGTGCAGCATGAAATCCTTGCTGTCCATGCGCAATTCGCCATGGCCCAGGTCGCCGCTGATGCTGCCTGTGACATTGCGCGCCGCCGGAGCGCCGTGATAGGCATCAAAACCGACCCGGTCGAGGTTAGCGGCAAAGCTGAACTTGCTGTCGTCGGTGGCATTGGGCCGCACGTCGATCAACACGTTACGCAGGCCGCCGATGACCTTCAGTTTCTCGACGGTCTTGGCGAAACCCTCAGGCAATGGCGCCAGCGCATTGAGCACGGGTGTCAGCGGTGTGAGGTCGAGGCGGTCGGCTTGCAGATGCCAGAGTTCTTCGGACTTGTCCGAGGCAGCGGTTTGCCTGAGTTGCAGGCGCGATTCCCAGCGTGTTTCACCAAGGTTCATGGCCAGCGAGTCGACTGTTACCAACATTCCCTCGGCGCTGCGCTGGAAATAGCCGTTGAGCGCCAGATTGTTGATCTGGATCGGCTTGCGCTCGGAATAGGCACCCTTGAGTTGCGGCGCATTCAACCGCACGGCTGCGCTCTGCAAGGCGCCCTTGCCCCAGGTTGCCCACAACTCGCCCCCGGCCTTGATCTCGGCGAAATTCCATTGCTGGGTCAGGGTTTCAGGCAGCCATTTCGACCAGTCGCTTTGCGGCAGACTCACATAAACATCCGCTTCGCCCTCTTTCCATTGGCTGGCGCGAATACGGCTACGCAGGCTCACAGACAATGGCTGGCCATCGGGCAGGGTCAAGCGCGCATCGAGTCGCTGACGGGAAGGACCGGTCTTCAGATTCAGGCCGACGTACGTCAAGGTCAGCGGCGATTCGCCCCACGGCTGCAACGTGATCTGGCTGTCGAGTACCGACAACTGTTGAATCATTTGCATGCGATTGAGCAACTGCTCCGGGTCGAGGGGCTGATCGTCCTTTACCGGCAAGCCTTCCAGTGCCCAATTACCATCATCGCCTTGTTTCAGGCTGATCTTCAGACCATTGAGTTCCAGATGGGCAATGCGTACTTCACGTGCCAGCAGACTGTCCCAAAGGTCCGGTACCGCGCGTACTTTTTCCAGGTGCAGCGCGTTGGCACCCTCGCCGACCGTCACGTCGTGCGCCGACAAAATGGGCGCAAAGCCACTCCAGTCGCCTTTCAACTCGCCGATTTGCAGCGGCATGCCCAAGGCCTCGCTGGCCTTGGTTTCGATTTCGCCGCGATACTCCGCCACCAACGGCGCCAGTTCCCGGCCAAGGCTGACGTACAACGCCATCAACACCAAAACCAACGCGCACAGGCCCAGACCCCAACGGGTCAGCGCGGCCAAAATGCGTGTCAGACGGTCCATGTCAGTTGGCTCCCATGGCAAAAGTGTTGCAAAAAGCTGAGGCCAGCCGTTCAGGAAAAGTTGAAACCCAGCGAATCAGAGCAACACCACGTCGTATTGTTCCTGGGAATACATGGTTTCCACCTGGAACCGAATGGTGCGCCCGATAAACCCTTCAAGTTCGGCGACGTTGCCCGATTCTTCATCGAGCAGTCGATCGACGACTTTCTGGTTCGCCAATACACGATAGCCTTCCGCCTGATAGGCGCGAGCCTCCCGAAGGATTTCGCGGAAGATTTCGTAGCAAACGGTTTCCGGAGTCTTCAACTTGCCGCGACCCTGACAGCTGCTGCACGGTTCGCACAGCACCTGTTCGAGACTTTCGCGGGTGCGCTTGCGCGTCATCTGCACCAGGCCCAACTCGGTGATGCCGATGATGTTGGTCTTGGCGTGATCGCGTTCCAGTTGCTTCTCAAGGGTGCGCAGTACCTGGCGCTGGTGCTCTTCATCTTCCATGTCGATGAAATCGATGATGATGATCCCGCCGAGATTGCGCAGGCGCAGCTGACGAGCAATCGCGGTCGCCGCTTCGAGGTTGGTCTTGAAGATGGTTTCTTCGAGATTGCGATGCCCGACGAACGCCCCGGTGTTGACGTCGATGGTGCTCATGGCTTCCGCCGGATCCACCACCAGGTAACCACCGGACTTCAGCGGGACTTTGCGCTCCAGGGCTTTCTGGATTTCGTCTTCGACGCCATACAGGTCGAAAATCGGCCGCTCGCCCGGGTAGTGCTCCAGACGATCGGCGATTTCCGGCATCAGCTCCGCGACGAACTGCGTGGTTTTCTGGAAGGTTTCCCGCGAATCGATGCGGATTTTCTCGATCTTCGGGCTCACCAGGTCACGCAAGGTGCGCAGCGCCAGACCGAGGTCTTCGTAGATCACGCTTGGCGCGCTGATGGTTTTGATTTGTTCGTTGATCTGATCCCAGAGCCGCCGCAGGTAGCGGATGTCCATGAGGATCTCATCGGCCCCGGCACCTTCAGCCGCGGTACGCAGGATGAAACCACCCGCCTCCTTGATGCCTTCTTTGGCGACGCAATCGGTGACCACCTGCTTGAGGCGCTCGCGCTCGGCTTCGTCTTCGATTTTCAGCGAAATGCCAACATGCGCGGTGCGCGGCATGTACACCAGATAGCGCGACGGGATCGACAGCTGCGTAGTCAGCCGCGCACCTTTGGAGCCGATCGGGTCCTTGGTGACCTGCACCACCAGGCTCTGGCCTTCGTGCACCAGCGCGCTGATGCTCTCCACCGCCGGGCCTTCGCGCAGGGAGATTTCCGAAGCATGGATGAACGCGGCGCGGTCCAGACCGATATCGACGAAAGCGGCCTGCATGCCGGGCAATACCCGCACGACCTTGCCTTTATAGATGTTGCCGACGATCCCGCGCTTTTGCGTGCGCTCGACGTGGACCTCTTGCAGGACACCGTTTTCAACCACCGCCACACGCGATTCCATCGGCGTGATGTTGATCAGGATCTCTTCACTCATGGCAGGGTCTCGTTCAGGCATGTTCACGATAATGGCCGCATCTCGTCAGTACGACGCTTAACGCGCGTTATGGGTTTGCCAACAGGGTATGCCGAAATGGCCGAGCAGTTCTGCGGTTTCGCACAGCGGCAGTCCAACCACCGCCGAGTAACTTCCATTGAGCCCGGCGACAAACACCGCACCCAGTCCTTGAATTCCATAACCACCCGCCTTGTCCTGCGGCTCGCCGCTGGCCCAGTAGGCGGCCGCCTCATCGCGACCGACAGGGCGAAAACGCACCAGACTGCGCACCACCCGTGACTCGCAGCGCTCGCCGTCAAGCACGGCAATGGCTGTCAGCACTTCATGTTCTTGTCCCGCCAACATCATAAGCATGGCGCAAGCGTCAGCTTCATCAACCGGCTTGCCGAGAATTTTCCCGTTCAGCACTACGGCGGTGTCGGCGCCCAGCACGCAAAATTCTGCGTCGGACACGACCGTACCGCGCCCGGCTTCGGCCTTGCCGCGCGCGAGGCGTTCGACATAGGCCGAGGGGGATTCATGCGATAGAGGGGTTTCATCGATGTCCGCACTGATCGCGGAGAACGGCACGCCGATCTGCGTGAGCAGTTCACGCCGACGCGGCGAGCCTGAAGCGAGGTAAAGCATTTTCATCAAGACATCTCCCTTGTCGTGGTGTGGGCAAATGCCTGACCGAATCAGTTGATTTTGTAGCGTCGACGCAATCCGCGCAAACCGAAGCTGATCCACGGCCAGAGCAAGGCACTGACCAGTGCCGGCAACACCAGTGCCAGCGTCGGCTGACGATTGCCGGTCAGGGCGCTGAGCCACAACTGAACCAGTTGCGCCAGACCGAAGATCACCAGGATCACCAGGCTCTGTTGCCACATCGGGAACATCCGCAGGCGTTGTTGCAATGCCAGCACGAGGTAGGTGATCAGCGTCAGGATCAAGGCGTTCTGGCCCAGCAACGTGCCGTAAAGCACATCTTCCGCCAGGCCCAGGCACCACGCGGTGACCATCCCGACCTTCTGTGGCAGGGCCAAGGCCCAGAATGCCAGCAGCAAGGCGAGCCACAGCGGGCGCAGGATTTCCATGAATTGCGGCAACGGCGAAACACTGAGCAACATGCCGACGGCGAATGTCAGCCAGACCATCCAGCCGTTTCGGGAGGCTTTGACACCGACCATTATTCTCGTCCCCCAGTATTAGCCGGCGCGGAGACAGGCGGTTTGGCAGCCGGTTTAACGGCAGCAGGTTGAGCGGCCGGTGGCTTGGCGGCTGCAGGTGCGGAGGCTGGCGGCTTGGCAGCGGCGGGATGTGTGGCAGTTGGCTTGGCCGGTGTGGCCGCAGCCGGTGTGCTTGCTGGAACCGCCGGGGCTGCCGGGGCTGCAATGGCCGCCGGGACGATGGCCGGTTTCGGCACGGTCGCCGGCATCATCGGCCCACCACCTTGCGCATCCAGACTCTCCTGAGCCTGGGCGGCATCGTTGGCGCGTTCTTCCGGAGTACGGGTGTCGCTGAATACCAGCAGCAGGTAACGGCTGCGGTTCAGTGCAGCAGTCGGTACGGCACGGACAATGGCAAACGGCTGGCCGGAGTCGTGAATCACTTCCTTGACCGTGGCCACCGGATAACCTGCAGGGAAACGCTGACCCAGGCCGGAACTGACCAGCAGATCACCCTCCTTGATGTCGGCAGTGTCCGCCACGTGACGCAATTCCAGGCGTTCCGGGTTGCCGGTGCCGCTGGCAATCGCCCGCAGGCCGTTGCGGTTGACCTGCACTGGAATGCTGTGGGTGGTATCGGTCAACAGCAGCACGCGCGAGGTGTACGGCATCAATTCGACCACCTGGCCCATCAGCCCGCGGGCATCAAGCACCGGCTGACCGAGAACCACACCGTCGCGCTCACCTTTGTTGATGATAATGCGATGGGTGAAGGGGTTGGGGTCCATGCCGATCAACTCGGCCACTTCGACCTTCTCGTTGACCAGGGCTGAAGAGTTGAGCAACTCGCGCAGCCGAACGTTCTGCTCGGTGAGGGCGGCAAGTTTTTGCATGCGGCCCTGCAACAGCAGGTTTTCAGTCTTGAGTTTTTCGTTTTCGGCGACGAGTTCGGTCCGGCTGCCAAACTGGCTGGCCACACCTTGCCATAGCCGCTGCGGCAGGTCGGTGATCCAGTACGACTGCATCAGCACCAGCGACATTTGGCTACGCACTGGCTTGAGCAGTGTGAAGCGGGCATCGACCACCATCAGCGCGACCGAAAGCACGACCAGCACCAACAAGCGCACGCCCAGTGAGGGACCCTTGGTGAAAAGCGGTTTAATAAGCCGCTCCTCCCAGGCAAATGTTCTCTTTATTCATACGGCATCAAACCGGCCTGGATGCAGACGACAGAAGATAAACGCGAACAGGCAGCACTGCAAAGTGCCGCCTGCGCGCTCAACAGCATAGAGGCAATCCGGCGACTTATTCGCTGGAGAGCAGGTCCATGGTGTGTTTATCCATCATTTCCAGAGCACGGCCACCGCCGCGAGCAACGCAGGTCAACGGGTCTTCGGCGACGATCACCGGCAGGCCGGTTTCCTGGGCCAGCAACTTGTCGAGGTCACGCAGCAAGGCGCCACCACCGGTCAGCACCAGGCCACGTTCGGCGATGTCGGAAGCCAGTTCCGGAGGCGATTGCTCCAGGGCGCTCTTCACGGCCTGAACGATGGTAGCCAGGGACTCTTGCAGAGCTTCCAGCACTTCGTTGGAGTTCAGGGTGAATGCGCGTGGAACGCCTTCGGCCAGGTTACGGCCACGAACGTCGACTTCGCGAACTTCGCCGCCCGGGTAGGCTGTACCGATTTCCTGCTTGATGCGCTCTGCAGTCGACTCGCCGATCAGGCTGCCGTAGTTGCGACGCACGTAGGTGATGATCGCTTCGTCGAAGCGGTCGCCGCCAACCCGTACGGATTCGGCGTAAACCACACCGTTCAGGGAGATCAGCGCGATTTCGGTGGTACCGCCACCGATATCCACAACCATCGAGCCGCGAGCTTCTTCAACCGGCAGGCCGGCACCGATCGCAGCGGCCATCGGCTCTTCGATCAGGAATACTTCACGGGCACCGGCACCGAGGGCCGATTCACGGATGGCACGACGCTCAACCTGGGTGGATTTGCACGGAACGCAGATCAACACGCGAGGGCTAGGCTGCAGGAAACTATTTTCGTGAACCTTGTTGATGAAGTACTGCAGCATCTTTTCGCAGACGCTGAAGTCGGCAATCACGCCGTCCTTCATCGGACGAATGGCAGCAATGTTGCCCGGCGTTCGGCCCAACATGCGCTTCGCTTCGGTGCCGACAGCGACGACACTTTTCTGGTTACCGTGTGTCCGAATGGCCACAACGGAGGGCTCATTCAGGACGATACCGCGCTCGCGCACGTAAATAAGGGTGTTGGCAGTGCCCAGGTCAATGGAAAGATCGCTGGAAAACATGCCACGCAGTTTCTTGAACATGGGAAAGGGACCCTAGGCAACGCGTGGGTAAAAAAGTGCGGCAAACTCTAACAACGACAGGGATTTTGGGCAAGGCGCCAATATGTTAAATTGGCCGCTTTTCTGTGCACCAAGCCCCACAATCGCGGCCTTATGACCGTAGAAGTGCGGTAGTGTTCCGACAATCTAACACACGGACGCCGTCCGTTCTGTTTTCCACTGGAGAATCCCAATGGCGCTTGAACGCTCCGACGTGGAAAAAATCGCTCATCTGGCCTGTCTGGGCCTCAATGATGCCGATCTTCCACACATCACTTCGGCCCTAAACAGCATTCTCGGGCTGGTCGACGAAATGCAGGCGGTCAATACCGACGGTATCGAGCCGCTCGCCCACCCACTGGAAGCCAGCCAGCGCCTGCGTGCAGACGTCGTGACCGAGACCAATCACCGCGAGGCTTACCAGTCCATCGCACCAGCGGTCGAAAACGGCCTGTACCTGGTTCCGAAAGTCATCGACTAAAGGGAAAGAGCCTGCAATGCATCAATTGACTCTGGCCGAGATCGCCCGCGGACTCGCCGATAAAAAGTTTTCCTCCGAAGAGCTGACCAAAGTCCTGCTGGCGCGCATCGCCCAGCTCGATCCACAGCTCAACAGTTTCATCAGCCTCACCGAAGACCTGGCGCTGTCGCAGGCGAAAGCCGCTGACGCCCGCCGGGCCAATGGTGAGAGCGGCGCCCTGCTCGGCGCGCCGATCGCCCACAAAGACCTGTTCTGCACCCAGGGCATTCGCACCAGCTGCGGCTCGAAGATGCTCGACAACTTCAAGGCTCCGTACGACGCCACCGTCGTCGCCAAGCTGGCTGCTGCCGGCGCCGTGACCCTGGGCAAGACCAACATGGACGAATTCGCCATGGGTTCGGCCAACGAGTCGAGCTACTACGGCGCGGTGAAAAACCCGTGGAACCTGGAACACGTCCCGGGCGGTTCGTCCGGCGGTTCGGCGGCAGCCGTTGCCGCTCGTCTGTTGCCTGCCGCTACCGGCACCGACACCGGCGGCTCCATTCGTCAGCCCGCTGCGTTGACCAACCTGACTGGCCTGAAACCGACGTACGGTCGTGTTTCGCGCTGGGGCATGATTGCCTACGCCTCCAGCCTCGATCAGGGCGGACCGATGGCACGCACCGCCGAAGACTGCGCGATTTTGTTGCAAGGTATGGCCGGCTTCGATCCGAACGACTCCACCAGCATCGATGAGCCCGTGCCGGACTACAGCGCCAGCCTCAACGGCTCGCTGCAAGGCCTGCGCATCGGCGTGCCGAAAGAGTATTTCAGCGCCGGTCTCGACCCGCGCATCGCCGAGCTGATCCACAACAGCGTCAAGGAGCTGGAAAAGCTCGGCGCCGTGGTCAAGGAAATCAGCCTGCCAAACATGCAGCACGCGATCCCTGCGTACTACGTGATCGCCCCGGCGGAAGCCTCGTCCAACCTGTCGCGTTTTGACGGCGTGCGTTTCGGCTACCGCTGCGAAAACCCGGTCAACCTGATCGACCTGTACAAGCGCTCCCGTGGCGAAGGCTTCGGCCCGGAAGTGCAGCGCCGGATCATGGTCGGTGCCTACGCGCTGTCCGCCGGTTACTACGACGCCTACTACCTGAAGGCGCAGAAGATCCGTCGCTTGATCAAGAACGACTTCATGGCGGCCTTCAACGAGGTCGACATCATCCTCGGCCCAACCACGCCGAACCCGGCCTGGAAGCTCGGCGCCAAGAACAGCGACCCGGTCGCCGCGTACCTGGAAGACGTCTACACCATCACCGCCAACCTCGCGGGCCTGCCAGGTCTGTCGATGCCGGCCGGTTTTGTCGATGGTCTGCCGGTCGGCGTGCAATTGCTCGCTCCGTATTTCCAGGAAGGCCGCTTGCTCAACGTTGCGCACCAGTATCAGTTACACACTGACTGGCACACTCGCACCCCAACCGGCTTCTGAGGAGACACACATGCAATGGGAAGTCGTGATCGGGCTGGAGATTCATACCCAGCTCACCACCCGGTCGAAAATCTTTTCCGGTAGTTCCACCACCTTCGGTTCCGAGCCGAACACCCAGGCCAGCCTGATCGACCTGGGCATGCCCGGCGTATTGCCGGTGCTGAACCAGGAAGCGGTGCGCATGGCGGTGATGTTCGGTCTGGCGATTGACGCCGAGATCGGCCAGCACAACGTGTTCGCCCGCAAAAACTACTTCTACCCGGACCTGCCCAAGGGCTACCAGATCAGCCAGATGGAATTGCCGATCGTCGGCAAGGGCCACCTGGACATCGCCCTCGAGGACGGCACGGTCAAACGTGTCGGCATCACCCGCGCGCACCTGGAAGAAGACGCCGGCAAAAGCCTGCACGAAGAGTTCAACGGTGCCAGCGGCATCGACCTGAACCGTGCCGGCACGCCGTTGCTGGAAATCGTTTCCGAGCCGGACATGCGCAGTGCCAAGGAAGCCGTGGCTTACGTCAAGGCGATCCATGCGCTGGTGCGTTACCTGGGGATTTGCGACGGCAACATGGCCGAAGGTTCGCTGCGTTGCGACTGCAACGTTTCGATCCGTCCAAAAGGCCAGGTCGAGTTCGGCACCCGCTGCGAGATCAAGAACGTCAACTCGTTCCGCTTCATCGAGAAGGCGATCAACAGCGAAATCCAGCGCCAGATCGAACTGATCGAAGACGGCGGCAAGGTGATCCAGCAGACTCGCCTGTACGATCCGAACAAAGACGAAACCCGTCCGATGCGTAGCAAAGAGGAAGCCAACGACTACCGTTACTTCCCCGATCCGGACCTGCTGCCGGTGGTCATCGAGAACTCGTTCCTCGACGACGTACGCGCCACCCTGCCGGAGTTACCGCCGCAGAAACGCGAGCGCTTCCAGGAGCAGTTCGGTCTTTCGGTCTACGACGCCAGCGTTTTGGCCACCAGCCGCGAACAAGCCGATTACTTCGAGAAAGTCGCGAGCATCGGCGGCGACGCCAAACTGGCGGCGAACTGGGTGATGGTCGAGTTGGGCAGCTTGCTCAACAAGCAAGGCCTGGACATCGAAGAGTCGCCGGTATCCGCCGAGCAACTGGGCGGCATGCTGCAGCGCATCAAGGACAACACCATCTCCGGCAAGATCGCCAAGGTGGTGTTTGAAGCGATGGCCAACGGCGAAGGCAGTGCAGACGAAATCATCGACAAGCGCGGCCTCAAGCAAGTAACCGACACCGGCGCCATCTCGGCGGTGCTGGATGAAATGCTTGCGGCGAACGCCGAGCAGGTCGAGCAATACCGCGCGGCAGACGAAGCCAAGCGCGGCAAGATGTTCGGCTTCTTCGTCGGCCAGGCCATGAAAGCCTCCAAAGGCAAGGCCAACCCGCAACAGGTCAACGAACTGCTGAAAAGCAAACTCGAAGGCTGATGAGAATGGAGCCAGCCCAACACACTGGCTCCATTCCCTGTGGCGAGAGAGCTCGCTCCCGCTGGTCTGCGAAGCAGACCCAAACAGGTCACCGCATTTTTTCAGAAAATGTGTTGTCTGAGTTTGCGACCGCTTCGCGGTCGAGCGGGAGCAAGCTCCCTCGCCACAATTTTTTGGGAGCCTTCCAATGAAACGTCTACTCGGCGCCTGCGCCCTGCTCTCACTGCTCGCCGGTTGCGCCAGCACCGATACCGTCGACCCGCACGGCTACGACAAGACCGGCGTTGCTTCCTATTACGGCGCCAAACACCAAGGTAAACGCACCGCCAGTGGCGAGCGTTTCAACAAGAATTCCATGACCGCCGCCCACCGCCAGCTACCCTTCGGTACGCGGGTAAAGGTCACCAACCTGAACAACGACAAATCCTGCGTGGTCCGCATCAACGATCGTGGACCGCACACCCGTGGACGCCTGATCGACCTGTCCCATGAAGCCGCCGAACGGCTGGGCATGCTCAAGAGCGGCACCGCACGGGTTCGCGTGCAAGCCCTCGACTGACAGACGGAGCCCCGACCATTCTCGGACTAGCCGATATACCCCTGATCAACGTGATCGAATTGCTCGCCGGGCTGGTGCTGCTGATTGTTGGTGCCGAACTGATGGTACGCGCCGCTGTGCGCCTGGCCGCACGCCTGCATGTTCGACCCTTGATCATCGGCCTGACCATCGTTGCCCTCGGCAGCAGCGCACCGCAAATGGCCGTCAGCCTGCAAGCCACACTGGCGCACAACGCCGACATCGCCGTCGGCAGCGTGATCGGCAGCAGCATCTTCAACATCCTCGTGACCCTCGGGTTGTCGGCACTGATCATCCCCCTGCGGGTATCACGGCAACTGGTGCGCCTGGATATTCCGCTGATGATCGGCGCCAGCCTGCTGGTGTTCATCCTGGCCTGGAATGAAGAGCTGACCCGCGCCGATGGCGTGATCCTGCTGACGGCACTGCTGCTGTATCTGGGCCTGTTGCTGCGCCAGTCACGGCATTCAGCGCGTCCGCAGTCGAGTCATGAGCCTCGGCATGCGCCATGGTTGAAAAGCCTGCTGATGATCGTCGCCGGCCTGGCGATGCTGGTGTATGCCGGGCATTTGCTGTTGGGCGCTGCGGTGGCGGTCGCGACCGATCTGGGGCTTTCCGAGCGGATCATCGGCCTGACCATCGTCGCCGTCAGCACGTCCCTGCCGGAACTCGCTACCTCGTTGATCGCTGCATTGCGCGGCGAACGGGAAATTGCCGTGGGCAACGTGATCGGTAGCAACCTCTTCAACCTGCTGGGTGTGCTGGGCATCACGGCGTTGATTGCACCGTCGCCATTGTCGGTTTCGCCCAATGCCCTGGATTTCGACCTGCCGGTGATGCTTGGCGTGGCCGTGCTGTGCCTGCCGATGTTTTATTCCGGCTACCGCGTGACCCGCGCCGAAGGCCTGCTGTTTTTGGGTTTGTACCTGGCTTACGGGCTGCACGTGGTGTCGTTCACCACCGGCATGCCGCTGGCGGGCAAGCTTGAACACCTGATGCTGTTTTTCGTCCTGCCGGCGCTGGTTGCGTTCTTGCTGTTCACGTCGCTGCGCGCCTGGCGTCGCCAACACCACAAGAGGGAATTGCCATGACCGAGAATAAAAAATCCGGCGTTGAAGTACGTCGCCAAGTGATGGGCGACGCCTTCGTCGACCGCGCGCTGGGTAACGCCACCGAGTTCACCCAGCCGTTGCAGGATTTCGTTAACGATCACGCATGGGGCAGCGTCTGGAGCCGCGAAGGACTGCCGCTGAAAACCCGCAGCCTGATCACGCTGGCCGCGCTGACCGCATTAAAGTGCCCGCAGGAATTGAAAGGTCACGTGCGCGGCGCGCTGAACAACGGCTGCACCGTGGATGAGATTCGCGAAGCGCTGCTGCATTGCGCGGTGTATGCGGGCGTGCCGGCGGCAATCGATGCGTTTCGGGCGGCGCAGGAAGTGATTGATACTTATCAGCGACCAGCGTGAGTCATTGAAATTCGGGTTGCCTGATCTGGCCTCATCGCGGGCAAGCCCGCCCCCACAAGGTTTTTCGTTGCGAAGGAAATGTCATCAACAACTGAGAAACCTGTGGGAGCGGGCTTGCCCGCGGTGAGGCCCACTACAACACCGCAGATTCAAGAATTAGATCCACCCACCCCACTGCAACAAAAAGATCCCGATATTGGTGGTCACCGCCGCCATCAACGTGGTGATGACGATAATCGCCGCCGCCAGTTCATGATTGCCATCCGCCGCCCGGGCCATGACGAAACTGGCCGCTGCTGTCGGGCTGCCGAAGTACAGAAACAGAATCCCCAACTCCGCCCCACGAAAGCCCCAAAGCCACGCGCCGAGTGTCGCCAGAATCGGCAGGCCGAGCATTTTCACCAGGCTTGAACTGAGCGCCATCGAGCCGCTTTTGCGCATTGCCGCCAGCGACAGCGTGCCGCCGATGCAAATCAACGCCAATGGCAAAGTGGTTTGCGCCAGATACTGGCCGGACGTCTCCAGCCATCCCGGCAGGCTGATTTTGAAGTACGCAAAGGGCGCCGCCGCAAACACGCTGATGATCAGCGGGTTGATCATCACGCTTTTGCAAATGCTCCACGGGTCGGACTTGATCACCGGGCTGTAGACCGCCAGGACGATGGTCGAGAGCGTGTTGTAGAACAGGATCACCAGCGCCGCGAGAATCGCCCCGAGGGAAATCCCGTAGTCGCCGTACATGCTCGCGGCCAGCGCCAGGCCGATCACGCCGTTGTTACCGCGAAATGCGCCTTGGGTGTAGATCCCTCGGTCTTCCCGCGGACACTTGAAAATCGCCCAGCCCCAGGCAATGGCAAAGCACACCAGGGTCGCGAGGGAGAAGTAGATCAGCAGCGCCGGTTGCAGCGCGGCGTGCAGGTCGGCATGCAGGATGCCCAGAAACAGCAACGCCGGCATGGTGACGTTGAACACCAGGGACGATGCGGTGTGGATGAAATTGTCGTTGATCCAGTCGATGCGTTTGAGCAGCACCCCAAGAAACAGCATGGCGAACACCGGGGCGGTGATGTTCAGGGTTTCGAGGAAAATTGCCAGCATGCCGGAGAGGACCTTGAGGTGGGCGTCGTTAGGGGGCTAATGATAAGCCACTGACGACGTTGGCGTCTGGGAGAAAGTCTTCGCTGGCAGGCGATGAGTAACCTGTGGCGAGGGAGCTTGCTCCCGCTGGGTCGCGAAGCGGCCCCCTCCTCACTTCAAAACAGGGGACTGCTGCGCAGTCCAGCGGGAGCAAGCTCCCTCGCCACAGTCTTAAGTAATAGGCGCCGGGTTGAACAAGGTGATGTCGTTATGCAGCTTGTGCTTTTCGGCCCACGTCTTTTTCTTGCCGCTGGCCACGTCCAGGTAGTAGTGGAACAACTCCCAGCCGAGGTCCTCGATGGACGCGCGTCCGGTGGCGATGCGTCCGGCATCGATGTCGATCAGGTCGGGCCAGCGCTGCGCCAGCTCGGTTCGGGTCGACACCTTTACCACCGGCGCCATGGCCAAACCGTAAGGCGTGCCACGACCGGTGGTGAATACATGCAGGTTCATCCCCGCCGCCAGTTGCAACGTCCCGCAGACAAAGTCGCTGGCCGGGGTCGCGCAGAAGATCAGGCCTTTGTCCTTGACCCGCTCGCCAGGGCCGAGCACGCCAGTGATCGCACTGCTGCCGGACTTGACGATCGAGCCCAAGGACTTCTCGACAATGTTCGACAACCCACCCTTTTTGTTGCCCGGCGTGGTGTTGGCGCTGCGATCCGCTTCACCCTTGGCCAGGTAGCGGTCGTACCAGTCCATCTCCCGCACCAGTTCCTGGGCGACTTCCTTGGTCTGCGCGCGGGAGGTCAGCAGGTAGATCGCGTCGCGCACTTCGGTAACTTCGGAGAACATCACCGTCGCACCGGCGCGCAACAACAAATCCGAGGCATAGCCCAAGGCCGGGTTGGCGGTGATCCCGGAAAACGCATCACTGCCACCGCACTGCATGCCGAGGATCAGCTCGGACGCCGGCACGGTTTCCCGACGGCGTTGATCGAGCTTCTTCAAACGGGTTTCCGCCAGTTCCATGATCTGCTCGATCATTTCGGTAAAACCGTGGCTGGAATCCTGCAAGCGATAGAGCCACGGCTCGCTCAAATCCACCGAACTGTCGTTCTCGTGCATCACCTGCCCGGCCTGCAATTTCTCGCAACCGAGGCTGATCACCAACGCCTCGCCGCCCAGGTTCGGATTGCGCGCCAGGTTGCGCACGGTGCGAATCGGGATGTAGGCGTCGGTGGCGGTGATGGCCACGCCACAGCCGTAGCTGTGGGTCAGCGCTACAACGTCATCGACGTGTGGGTACTTGGGCAGCAATTCGTCCTTGATGCGCTTGACCGCATGATCCAGCACACCGGTCACGCATTGCACAGTGGTGGTGATACCAAGAATGTTGCGCGTGCCGACGGTGCCGTCGGCGTTGCGATAACCCTCGAAGGTGAAGCCTTCCAGCGGTGCCTGCGCGGCCGGCACTTCGGTGGACAGCGGCAGGCTGTCCAGCGGTGGCGCGGTCGGCATGCGCAGTTGATCTTCCTTGACCCAACTGCCGCGTGGAATCGGCTGCAAGGCGTAGCCAATGGTCTGGCCGTAACGAATCACCTGGCCACCCTCAGGAATGTCTTCCAGGGTGACCTTGTGGCTCTGTGGCACGAAGTCCACGGTGACCAGGCCGTCCGCAAATGCGGTGCCGGCCGGTACGCCCTGATCGTTGACCACGATCACCACGTTGTCCCGCTCGTGCAGGCGGATGTAGCGCGGCGAGTCGGAATGTTCAATCAACTGCATGACGCCGCTCCTCAGGAATGCGCTTGAGACAATTTGTTGTGAGTTTCAGGACCGCTGACCGGTGGCTCTTTGAGCACCACACGCTTGATCGGACCTACGATGACCAGATAGCTGAACACCGCGACCAGTGCGTTGCAACCGACGAATACCAACGCCCATTTGAACGAACCGGTGGAGCTGATGATGTAGCCGATCACGATTGGAGTGGTGATCGAAGCGATGTTACCGAAGGTGTTGAACAGGCCACCGCTGAGACCGGCAATCTGTTTCGGCGAAGTGTCGGACACAACGGCCCAACCCAGTGCGCCTACGCCTTTGCCGAAGAAAGCCAAAGCCATGAAGCCAACGACCATCCACTCAACATCGACATAGTTGCAGGCCACGATGCTGCTGGACACCAGCAGGCCGGCAATGATCGGTGCCTTGCGGGCGAAGGTCAGGGAATGGCCTTTGCGCAGCAGGTAATCGGAAATCACTCCGCCGAGGACGCCGCCGATAAAGCCGCAGATAGCTGGCAACGAGGCAATGAAACCGGCCTTGAGGATGGTCATGCCGCGCTCTTGAACCAGGTACACCGGGAACCAGGTCAGGAAGAAGTAGGTGATGCCGTTGATGCAGTATTGGCCCAGATACACGCCGAGCATCATGCGGTTGGTCAGCAGTTGGCGAATGTAATCCCACTTCGGACCGTCGCCCTTTTTGCCTTTGCCTTTGTCCTGGTCCATGTCGACCATGCCGCCGTTATCGGCGATGTGCTTGAACTCGGCGTCATTGATCATCGGGTGTTGGCGCGGGCTGTAGATCACCTTCAGCCAGATGCCGGAGAAGATAATGCCGATCACGCCCATGACGATGAACACGTGCTGCCAGCCGAAGCTGTAGACGATCCAGCCCATCAGCGGTGCGAACAACACGGTGGCAAAGTATTGCGCCGAGTTGAAGATCGCCGAAGCGGTGCCACGTTCAGCCGTCGGGAACCAGGCCGCGACAATGCGCGCGTTGCCGGGGAAGGATGGCGCTTCGGCCAGGCCCACCAGGAAGCGCAGCATGAAGAGCGCGACCACTGCGGTGGACATGCCGAACTCGCCGACATAACCCTGCAGCACGGTGAACAGCGACCAGGTGAAGATGCTCAGAGCGTAGATTTTTTTCGAGCCGAAACGGTCCAGCAACCAGCCACCGGGAATTTGCCCGGCCACGTAGGCCCAACCGAATGCGGAGAAGATGTAGCCGAGGGTAACGGCGTCGATGCCGAGGTCTTTTTGCAGGCTGGAACCGGCGATAGCGATGGTCGCCCGGTCGGCGTAGTTGATCGTGGTCACCAGGAAAAGCATGAGCAGGATCAAATAGCGGACGTGAGTCGGCTTCTGAGTCGATTGCATGTAGATGTACTCCCACAAATTATTTTTATGCGCGGGTGAATCTGTTTTTCCCTGTAGGAGCTGCCGCAGGCTGCGATCCTTTGATCTTGATCTTAAAAAACAAGATTAAAAGATCGCAGCCTGCGGCAGCTCCTACACGGTATCCGGCGCCACCGAGGTGGTGCCGGGTGGATCAGGAGCCGATGTAGGAGGTTTTCACGACCGTGTAGAACTCTTGCGCATAGCGACCTTGCTCACGCGAGCCATAGGATGAACCTTTACGGCCACCGAACGGAACGTGGTAATCGACGCCGGCAGTCGGCAGGTTGACCATTACCATCCCGGCCTGGGAGTGGCGCTTGAAGTGGTTCGCGTACTTCAACGAAGTGGTGGCGATGCCCGCCGACAGACCGAACTCGGTGTCGTTGGCCATGGCCAGCGCAGCTTCGTAATCGGCGACGCGAACGATGTTGGCCACCGGACCGAAGATCTCTTCGCGGCTGATACGCATCGACGCTTCGCTGTCGGCAAACAGCGTTGGCGCGAGGAAGTAACCTTCGGTATCGCAAGTCACCAGACCGCCGCCGCTGACCAGACGTGCACCTTCGGACTGGCCGATGTCGATGTACTTCATGTCTTGTTCAAGCTGCGCTTGCGAGACCACCGGACCGATGTCAGTGCCGGTTTTCAACGCGTGGCCGACCTTGATCGACTTCATGCGCTCGGCCATGGCTTCGACGAATTTGTCGTGAATCCCGGCGGTGACGATGAAGCGGCTCGAGGCGGTGCAACGCTGGCCGGTGGAGTAGAACGCGCTCTGTACCGACAGCTCGACCGCTTGCTTGAGGTCGGCGTCGTCGAGAATGATCTGCGGGTTCTTGCCGCCCATTTCCAGCTGAACTTTGGCCTGACGCGACACGCAGCTGACAGCGATCTGACGACCAACACCCACGGAACCGGTGAAGCTGATGCCGTCGACTTTCGGGCTATGGACCAGTGCATCGCCAACCACGCGACCACTGCCCATCACCAGGTTGAACACACCGGCCGGGAAGCCCGCGCGGGAGATGATTTCGGCCAGGGCCCAGGCGCAACCCGGTACCAGGTCAGCAGGTTTCAGCACGACGCAGTTGCCGTAGGCCAGGGCCGGGGCGATTTTCCACGACGGGATGGCAATCGGGAAGTTCCACGGGGTGATCAGACCGACCACGCCCAGAGCTTCGCGGGTGACTTCAACGTTGACGCCCGGACGCACCGACGGCAGATAGTCGCCGGACAGGCGCAGGCATTCGCCGGCGAAGAACTTGAAGATGTTGCCGGCGCGGGTCACTTCGCCAATGGCCTCGGGCAGGGTCTTGCCCTCTTCCCGGGCCAGCAGGGTGCCGAGCTCTTCGCGACGGGCGAGAATTTCAGTGCCGACTTTATCCAGGGAATCGTGACGCGCCTGAATGCCGGAAGTGGACCATGCCGGGAACGCGGCACGGGCGGCGTCGATGGCGGCGTTGACCTGAGCCAGGTCAGCCTTGGCGTAATCGCCGATGGTGTCGGTCAGTTCGGACGGGTTGATGTTGGCCGAGTAATCGCCACCGGCAACCCATTCGCCATTGATGTAGTTATCGAAACGCTTTGCATCTGCCACTTTAAGATCTCCTCACGCAAAAGGCCGCTGATCGCTCAGCGGCCTTACTTAATCGGATGTGTTACTGCGCACCCTGCTTGTCGATCAACGCGGCGAGCATTTCGTACTCTTCGCCGGTCAGGTCGGTCAGCGGTGCACGCACAGGACCTGCGTCGTAGCCGGCAATTTTTGCCCCGGCCTTGACGATGCTCACCGCGTAGCCAGCCTTGCGGTTACGGATGTCCAGGTACGGCAGGAAGAAGTCGTCGATGATCTTGCCAACGGTGGCGTGATCTTCACGAGCGATCGCGTGGTAGAAGTCCATCGCGGTTTTCGGGATGAAGTTGAACACTGCCGAGGAGTAGACCGGCACGCCCAGCGCCTTGTAGGCCGCGGCATAGACTTCAGCGGTCGGCAAACCGCCCAGGTAGCTGAAGCGATCACCGAGGCGGCGACGGATCGACACCATCAACTCGATATCGCCCAGGCCATCCTTGTAGCCGATCAGGTTCGGGCAACGCTCGGCCAGACGCTCCAGCAGCGGCGCGGTCAGGCGGCAGACGTTACGGTTGTAAACCACTACGCCGATGTTGACCGATTTGCACACGGCTTCAACGTGGGCGGCAACGCCGTCCTGGCTGGCTTCGGTCAGGTAGTGCGGCAGCAGCAACAGGCCTTTGGCACCCAGACGCTCGGCTTCCTGAGCGTATTCGATGGCTTGACGGGTCGAACCGCCCACGCCGGCGAGGATTGGCACGCTGGTGGCGCAGGTGTCGACGGCAGTCTTGATGATTTCCGAATATTCGCTGGCCGCCAGAGAGAAGAACTCACCGGTGCCGCCTGCGGCGAACAGAGCCGAGGCGCCGTATGGGGCCAGCCATTCGAGACGCTTGATGTAACCAGCGCGGTTGAAATCGCCCTGGGCATTGAAATCGGTGACCGGGAAAGACAGCAGGCCGGAAGAGAGGATGGACTTCAGTTCTTGTGGATTCATTATTCGAACACCCTGGGTAGCAACGTTTATGTGTGAGAAAACCGTTCAGCCTTCGCCGAAGTTGTAGGTCATCGTACAACTTAAAAAATAACCGTCAACTGCATTTCATCGCTGAGGGTGAAAATTGTTCGACAAATACTCGTGAACGCCCTGCTTCAAGGCATTTACTGGAGGCTGGAAAAATGATGGAGCTTCAGTTGATGCGAATCCGAGTGGTACGTCGTCTTAGGATTTAAAAACGCAGCGAAACCATTCGTCGAAACTGTAATTTCTATCAGTTTCGGATGGCGCATCTGAAGGGGATAACTCTCTGACTGTGAGCTTGGGTTGAGCTGCACCCCATTACGCCAGGCTCGACATTCAAAGGAGCCACATCATGGCACTTGAAGCCCCAACGCTTACACAATTCCCAACCCCAAACGCCGATCAGGAGATTGTCGTGGCGTTGTCAAAGCTCAAAGGAGATCTGGAAGTAGGCATTCCTGATTCCGCCTATTCCTCACCATTAAACGAAGCATTGGCAATCTTGAACTTGGGCAAAGGCGACCAGGAATGGCGGGGTAACAAGACCCCTACCGGACAATACAGCGAAGAAACTGACGACGTCGAAAGAACGCCAAACCTGAGAGTTTACGTCGCGAGAGAAGAGCTGGAGAGATACGTGAACAAGCCAGTCACGCTGTGTTACGAGATCGGCGGCGAGAACGAGCCACAAACCAGTGTGCCGCTGACGTTGCGCATCGAACCGTAGCTCACACCCCAATCACCGCGATGGACTTCGGCCTCCATCTGCAGATCGGCGATTGGGTCGAATTTGAACAGCTGTCGGGGTCCTCCTGGGAAGTCATCCGAACAAAAATTCTATGTGTAGGGTGACTACACCAAAGAGCATGCCGATTACTTGACCGAACGGTGGAAGATCCTGAACGTCCCTATACCCGCTGCGCCTCAGCCTCTTCATGCGCATGACGCAACCGCTCACGGCTGTTGGTCAGGTGCAAGCGCATGGCCGCGCGCGCGGCGTCGGAGTCCTGGCGGGCGATCGCGTCGAAGATCTCTTCGTGCTCGCGGCTCAGGCGATTCATGTAGTGCTGTTGATCGTCATGGGCCAGCCGCGCGGAGTTGAGGCGGGTGCGCGGAATGATGCTGGTGCCCAGGTGCGTCATGATGTCGGTGAAGTAGCGGTTGCCGGTCGCCAGGGCGATCTGCAAGTGGAACTGGAAGTCCGAGGCCACCGCATCGCTGGCGTGGGAAACACTTTCGTTCAGTGCATCCAGTGCCGCGCGCATCAGCGCCAACTGCTCAGGGCTGCGACGTTGTGCGGCCAGGCCGGCGGATTCCACTTCGAGGCTGATGCGCAACTCCAGAATCGCCAGCACGTCACGCAGCGTGACCACGGTCGCCGGGTCGATGCGAAAACCGCTCGGGCTCGGGGTATCGAGGACGAAGGTGCCGATGCCGTGGCGGGTTTCCACCTGCCCGGCCGCCTGCAAACGGGAAATCGCCTCGCGCACGACCGTGCGGCTGACGCCATGGGCATCCATGATCGCCGACTCGGTGGGCAACTTGTCGCCCCGCTTGAGGTGACCGTCGCGGATCTGCTCGGACAGCACCGTCACCAGTTCCTGCGCGAGACTGCGGCGCTTGCGAGGGAGGCGTGGTACGTCGTTCGGGTTTTCCATGGTGAACATCTGTCTCGAAAAATTCGGCTGAAACCGCATCATAGCTCAACGCGGTTGTACGATCACCACCGCCCTGTAGGAGCTGGCTTGCCAGCGATGGCCATAACGCGGTTTGTGTATGGAACTGCGCTATCGTTCATCGCTGGCAAGCCAGCTCCTAAAGGGGCAGGGTGTTTATGCGGGCACGGTTTGATCCACCAGGTGGCCATTCTCTATACGAATGTGCCGTGGGTGGAATCGTTTCAAGCTGCTGCGATGCCCGACGCTGACAATGCTCAACCCCGGCAACTCATCAATCAGCGCCTGATACAGCGACGCTTCATCCTCCTCGTCCATCGCTGAAGTCGCTTCGTCCATGTACAGCCATTGCGGCGCATAAAGCAGCGCGCGGGCGAAGGCCAGGCGTTGCTGCTCGCCCGGCGACAGCATGCGCTGCCAGTGATTGGCTTCATCCAGACGCGCCACCAGATGCGGCAAACGGCAGGTTTCCAGCACTTGGGCGTAGCGCTCTTGCGGATAGGTTTCGCCAGGCTGTGGATAACTCAGCGCCTCACGCAATGTGCCAATCGGCAGATACGGTTTCTGCGGCAAGAACAGGTAACGCGCCGCTGGCAGGCGAATACTGCCGTGACCCGCCGGCCACAAATGCCCCATCGCCCGCAGCAGGGTCGACTTGCCGCTGCCGGAGCGGCCGCTGAGCATCACGCGCTCGCCCTCCTCCACGGTCATGTCGGCGTTGGTCAACAGGTGACGGCCGTCAGCCAGGTCCAGGCCAAGGTCGTGCACCTTCAACACTGAACCGGTGTTTTGCACATCAATGGCCGGCGGCCGTTGTTCGATGTCAGTCATGGCCTGACGGAAACTGAGCAGACGATCGCAGGTGGCGCGCCATGAGGCGAGGCTCTGGTACGCGGTAATGAACCAGCTGAAACTGTCCTGGACATTGCCGAACGCCGAGCTGATTTGCATCAGCTCACCGAGTTCGATCTTGCCGGCGAGGTAACGCGGCGCGGCCACCATGAACGGGAAGATAACGGCGGCTTGTTCATACCCGGAGGTGAAGAACGTCAGACGCTTGGACACCTTCATGATGTCCCAGAAGTTGTGCCAGACCATGCCGAAGCGGCTGCTCAAACGACGGTTTTCGTTCGGTTCGCCGTTGTACAACGCGATGCTTTCGGCATTCTCACGAATCCGCACCATGGAGAAACGCAAGTCGGCTTCGAAGCGTTGTTGCCGGTTGTTCAGGCCAATCAAGCGACGACCGATCAAATGCGTCAGCCAGCTCCCCACCACTGCATAAACCAGCACGCACCAGAACATGTAGCCAGGAATGGTCACACCGAACACTTCGATGCTGCCCGACACACCCCAGAGGATGATCGAGAACGACACCAGGCTGACGATATTGCGCAGCAGGCCAATGCCCAGACTCAAGGTGTCAGAGGTGAAGCTGTTGAGGTCTTCGGAAATCCGCTGGTCCGGGTTATCGGTGTAACCACCCTGCTCCAACTGGTAGTAATTCTTGTTGCCGAGCCAACGGTTGAAATGCTTTTCAGTGAGCCACGCCCGCCAGCGAATCGTCAGCATCTGCGTCAGGTACAGACGGTACACCGCACCGACAATCGCCACCGCGGCAATGCCGCAGAAATACAGGATCAGCCGCCAGAACGCCTCCTCGTCCTTTTGTTGCAACGCGTTGTAGAAATCCTTGTACCAGGTGTTGAACCACACCGAGATCCCCACGCTGATCAGCGACAGCGCAATTACGGCGATCAGCAACGTCCAGGCCTTGACCTTCTCTTCACTGCGCCAGTAAGGCGTGATCATCGCCCACACTTTGCTAAAAAACTGCCCGCGCACAGTATCGTTGACCGCGGAATACTCAGCGTTCTGATTCATGGATAAGGCTCGATAAAGAAAAAAACATGCACGAACCGATCATAGATGATCGGTTCGGTTTGTCGCGAGGAGCGGCCCGCATTCGTTCAGCGCAGGTTCAGCGACGGACGGGACGCTTCTGCAGTTTGCGCTGCAGCGTGCGGCGGTGCATGCCCAGGGCACGGGCAGTGGCGGAGATGTTGCCTTCGTGTTCGGTCAACACGCGCTGGATGTGTTCCCACTGCAAGCGGTCCACGGACATCGGGTTTTCCGGTACCAGGCTGTCGAGGTCGGCATGCTCGGAAAGCAATGCAGCCAGCACGTCGTCGGCGTCGGCCGGTTTGCACAGGTAGTTGCAGGCGCCACGCTTGATCGCCTCGACGGCGGTGGCAATGCTCGAATAACCGGTGAGGATGACTACGCGCATTTCCGGGTCCATTTCCAGCAACTTGGGCAGCAGCACCAGGCCCGAATCGCCGTCCATTTTCAGGTCCAGGGCGGCGTAGTCCGGCAGATCGGCCTTGGCCAGTTCCAGGCCCTCTTCGGCGGAACCGGCGGTGCTGACGCGAAAACCACGGCGGGCCATGGCGCGAGCCATGACGCGGGTAAACGTTGCGTCGTCATCGACCAGCAGCAAATGCGGCAGCTCTTCGCCTTCGACTTGGATTTCGTCACTCATGTTGGTCTCCTCGGGCGACACGGGGCAGGCGCAGCTCGGTGAGCGTGCCACCTTCCTCATGACTGTAGAGTTTCACTGAGCCGCCGGCGCGTGTCACGCTGGCCTTGCTCAAAAACAGGCCCAGGCCGAAACCTTTGCCCTTGGTGGTAAAAAATGGTTTGCCGATCTGCTCGGCGATGGCCAGCGGCACGCCGGCGCCGTGGTCGCGAATGCTGATGGTGAGGTTTTCATCATCCCAGTCCAGTGTCACTTGCAGACCTTCGGGGCATGCATCTGCCGCGTTGTTGAGCAAATTCAGCAGCGCCTGGGTCAGGTCCGGCGGCGGTGCCATGCGTGGCACGGTGCCTTGGCCAAGACGCTGGAAGCGATAACTGGCTTCCGGGCGCATCAGGTGCCAGCGGTTCAGCGCCTCGTCGAGCCAGTCGGTGACGTCCTGCATCTCCACGGCCAAACGGCGATTGGCCTCGGCGGCGCGCACCAGTTGCTGCAAGGTCTCCTTGCACAGCTTGACCTGATCCTGCAGCACGCTCAGGTCGTCCTGCAACATCGGGTCGTGATGGTCCTGGCGCATTTCCTTGAGCAGCACGCTCATGGTCGCCAACGGCGTACCCAGTTCATGGGCGGCACCGGCGGCTTGCGTGGCCACGGCCAGCAATTGCTGATCGCGCAGGCCTTCTTCGCGGCGGATGGCGCGCAATTCTTCCTGCCGGCGCAACTCTTCGGCCATGCGCGCGGCGAAGAAGGTGATGACTGCCGCCGCCAGGGCGAAGCTCAACCACATCCCGTACACCTGCAGGTTTTCCCGGGCGATCGGGAAGGTTTGCAGCGGATAGAAACGCGCCAGCAATAGCGTGTACATCGTCAGCGCGATACCCGACAGAATCACCGAATAGCGCCATGGCAAAGTCACGGCAGCGATGGTCAGCGGCACCAGGTAATAAGAGACGAACGGGTTGGTCGAACCGCCGGAGAAATACAGCAGGGCACTGTGGATAAACAGGTCGCAGGCCAGTTGCACGGCGTATTCGAGCTCGGTCACCGGCCACGAAGTGCGCAGGCGAATCGCCGTGAACGCGCACAGCAGCATCGAGCAAGCGAGGGTCGCGGCCAGTTGAAACCAGGGCAGCGGCAGCAACTCGAGCCAGTAGGCCAGGCCCACGGAACCGGCCTGGGCAGCCAGCACCAACGTGCGGATGAAAGTCAGCCGCCAGAGATTCTGGCGCGTGGCGGAAGTGATTTGAACGGGGGCGAGCATGAGCTCTCCTGATGAGCGCTCCAGGCGGATCGCAGGGAGTATAACCAAGCGCGGGGCCTGGCAGGCGAAAGTGCGGCAAACGGCCACAGCCAGGCTCGATGTTGTAAGGGAACGCTTTTGTGGCGAGGGAGCTTGCTCCCGCTGGACTGCGAAGCAGGCCCCAACCATTCACTGGGAAATGGCGAATACCGATTCGACGACTGCTACGCAGCCGAGCGGGAGCAAGCTCCCTCGCCACAGGTTTCTCATACATCTGTATAGAAGTTGTAACTGTGCGAACCGGATCATAGGCGCTAGAGTCTGATGGTTTCACGCAGGCCCGGAACATATCCCTGCGCATCACCCTAGGAGCTTTCATGCACACATTCCGCCGCAGCGCCGCCCTCCTCGCCCTGAGTGTTGGCGCGATCGCCAGCCTCCCGGCCCTGGCTGCCGACGAACTTCATTACAACCAGATTTCCCTGCGCGCCGAAGTCAGTCAGGAAGTGGCCCGCGACCTGATGATCGTGACCCTCTACACCGAAGAACAAAACGCCGACCCGGCCAAACTCGCCGCCGACGTCAGCACCACCATGAACAAGGCGCTGGCCCAGGCCAAGCAGGTCAAGGACATCACCTTGCGCCAGGGCAGCCGCAACAGCTACCCGATCTACGACACCAAGGGTCAGAAGATCACCGGCTGGCGTGAACGCGCCGAACTGCGTCTCGAAAGCTCAGACTTCGCCGCCCTGTCGAAACTGACCGGCGAGCTGCTCACCGACCTGAAGATGGGCGGCATGGACTTCGCCATCGCTACACCAACCCGCAAGGCCAGTGAAGACGCCCTGCTCAAGGATGCCGTGACCGCTTTCAAGGCCCGCGCGCAACTGGCCACCGATGCACTCGGCGGCAAGGGCTACAAAATCGTCAACCTGAACCTCAACAGCAACGGTTATCCACAACCGTACATGCGCGGGCCGATGATGATGAAAGCCGCCAGCATGGACGCCGCTCCGGTGACGCCGGAAGTGGAAGCGGGCACCAGCCAGGTCAGCATGACGGCTGACGGTTCGATTGAAGTGCTTATGCCTTGAACCGATAACCTCTGAACAAAAAACGGCGATCACCCAAATGATCGCCGTTTTTTTTCATCTCCCTGTAGAAGCTGCCGAAGGCTCGGGCCGCGTTCGGACGATCTTTTGATCTTGATCTATGCTCTCCAGACCTTCTGGTGGTCACTGAAAAGATCGCAGCCTCCGGCAGCGCCTACAAGGTCGGTGTTCTGTTTTGAAGGTTAAGTTGCACTTGGTATAACTCGACCATTACCAGTGCAACGAGAACCACTCCGATTAACCCCTACCCACCCCTTAAGGACGGGGTATAAATAGGTAACACCTCGCCCCACCCACGGGCGTCCCGAGGCTTTCTCGCACCAGAAAAGTGCGCCAGATGCACTGCAAAAATGCCGCGCAAACGGTCAACTGCGTCAAATTTTATACATATGCGACATTAAGGTACGTTCGTGCCACCGTTTAAGGCTTGTAGTCACTCTGGATCTTGCTTTGGGTATAGCCCCTGCATAAGTATCCGCAGGCACGACTCACGAGGTCGTCCTCAAAATCAAAAAATGACAACAAATCATGAGGCCACCATGCTTAAACAAGCGGTCATTCCGTTTTTATTAGGTGCCAGCTTGCTAGCTAGCGCACCGTTCGCCCAAGCTGCGACTAACCTGGTGTTCTGCTCCGAAGGGAGCCCGGCCGGTTTCGATCCAGGTCAATACACCACCGGAACCGACTTCGACGCCTCTGCAGAAACCATGTTCAACCGCCTGACGCAGTTCGAGCGCGGCGGCACTGCCGTTATTCCTGGCCTGGCAACCAGCTGGGACGTCTCCGATGACGGCCTGACTTACACCTTCCACCTGCGTGAAGGCGTCAAGTTCCACACCACCCCGTACTTCAAGCCGACGCGTACCTTTAACGCCGACGACGTGTTGTTCACCTTTAATCGCATGATTAACAAGGATGACCCGTTCCGCAAAGCGTACCCGACCGAATTCCCGTACTTCACCGACATGGGGATGGATACCAACATCACCAAGATCGATAAAGTCGACGACAACACCGTCAAGTTCACCCTCAAAGACGTCGATGCCGCGTTCATCCAGAACATGGCCATGAGCTTCGCCTCGATCCAGTCCGCCGAGTACGCTGCCCAGCTGCTCAAGGAAGGCAAGGCCGCCGACATCAACCAGAAGCCGGTCGGCACTGGTCCGTTCGTGTTCAAGAGCTACCAGAAAGACTCCAACATCCGCTACACCGGGAACAAGGACTACTGGAAGCCGGATGACGTCAAGATCGACAACCTGATCTTCGCCATCACCACCGACCCGTCGGTTCGCATCCAGAAGCTGAAGAAGAACGAGTGCCAGGTCACTCTGTTCCCACGTCCGGCCGACCTGAAAGCGCTGCGCGAAGACAAAACCCTGAAGCTGCCTGACCAGGCCGGTTTCAACCTGGGCTACATCGCCTACAACGTGATGGACAAGGTCAAGGGCAGCAACGAGCCAAATCCGTTGGCCCAACTGAAAGTGCGTCAGGCACTGGACATGGCGGTCAACAAGCAGCAGATCATCGACTCCGTGTATCAGGGCGCTGGCCAACTGGCCGTCAACGCCATGCCGCCGACCCAGTGGTCCTACGACACCACCATCAAAGATGCTCCGTACAACCCTGAGAAAGCCAAAGAGCTGCTCAAGGAAGCGGGCGTTAAAGAAGGCACCGAGATCGTTCTGTGGGCGATGCCGGTACAGCGTCCATACAACCCGAACGCCAAGCTGATGGCAGAAATGCTGCAGTCCGACTGGGCGAAGGTCGGCCTCAAGGTCAAGATCCAGAGCTACGAGTGGGGCGAGTACATCAAGCGCTCCAAAGGTGGCGAGAACCAGGCGATGCTGATTGGCTGGAGCGGTGACAATGGTGATCCGGACAACTGGCTGAACGTGCTGTTCGGTTGCGACTCGCTGGAAGGCAACAACTTCTCCAAGTGGTGCGACAAGAAGTTTGACGACATCGTCAAACAAGCCAAGCGTACTTCGGACCAAGGCAAGCGCACCGAGCTGTACAAACAAGCGCAACACGTCCTCAAAGACGCGGTGCCAATGACACCTATCGCTCACTCGACGGTGTTCCAACCCATGCGCGCTAATGTGCAGGACTTCAAGATCAGCCCGTTTGGCTTGAACTCCTTCTACGGCGTCAGCGTCAGCGTCAGCAAGTAAGGTATTGCAATGGCGACGTCTTTGACGTCGCCATTGCTTTATCTATCGAGAAAGCAGGAATTTGCCTACATCCAAACCCGCTGCGTAATACAGCAGAGGTTTAGGACGCGTCGACTTTTCCCACGAGTCTTTCGGACTCTACGCATTTACTGCCGGACTCACGGTTCCATACCGTCGAGATCCGACCAGCTCATGCGTGGGTCATCGTTTTTTGCTGAACGTCATGGCTGGTAACGAGTGAGACCTCCACGTCCCCGGACGGCCGAGGGCTCATTGCTAAAACACTGAACAAGAGAGAGCGTCATGCGCCATACCTTGGTTTTATCCGCATTGCTGGGTACCGGCCTGTTGGCCGCCACTTCCATGAGCCAGGCCGCCAATAACAGCCTGGTGTTCTGCTCCGAAGGCAGCCCCGCTGGTTTCGATACCGCGCAGTACACGACCGCGACCGACAACGACGCCGCCGAACCGTTGTACAACCGCCTGGCAGAGTTTGAAAAAGGCGCGACCAATGTCGTACCGGGCCTGGCCACGAGCTGGGATATTTCCGAGGACGGCCTCAAGTACACCTTTCACCTGCGTCCCGGGGTGAAATTTCACACGACCAAATACTTCACACCGACACGCGATTTCAATGCCGATGACGTGCTGTTCACGTTCAACCGCATGCTCGATCCGCAACAACCTTTCCGTAAGGCCTACCCGACCGAATTCCCGTATTTCAACGGAATGAGCCTGAACAAGAACATCGCCAAGGTCGAGAAGACCGGGCCGCTGACCGTGGAGTTCACGCTCAACAGTGTGGACGCCGCGTTCATCCAGAACCTCGCCATGAGCTTCGCCGCGATCCTCTCCGCCGAGTACGCCGACAAGCTGCTGGCCGAAGGCAAGCCGAGCGACATCAACCAGAAGCCGATCGGCACCGGGCCGTTCGTGTTCAAGAGCTACCAGAAAGACTCGAACATCCGTTACACCGGCAATAAGCAGTACTGGGCCCCTGACCGGGTCAAGCTCGACAACCTGATCTTCGCCATCAACACCGACGCATCGGTCCGTGTGCAGAAGCTCAAGGCCAACGAGTGCCAGATCACCCTGCACCCGCGCCCTGCCGACGTCACCGCGCTGAAAAATGACCCGGCACTGAAGCTGATCGAGAAGCCTGGCTTCAACCTCGGCTACATCGCCTACAACGTGCGCCACAAACCGTTCGACCAGCTCGAAGTGCGTCAGGCGCTGGACATGGCGGTGAACAAGCAAGGCATTCTCCACGCCGTCTACCAAGGTGCGGGGCAACTGGCGGTCAACGCCATGCCACCGACCCAGTGGTCCTACGACGAAACCATCAAGGATGCCGCCTACAACCCGGAAAAAGCCAAGGAATTGCTCAAGGCTGCCGGCGTCAAGGAAGGCACCGAAATCACCCTCTGGGCCATGCCCGTGCAGCGTCCGTACAACCCCAACGCCAAGTTGATGGCCGAGATGCTCCAGGCTGACTGGGCGAAGATCGGCCTCAAGGTCAAGATCGTCAGCTACGAATGGGGCGAGTACATCAAGCGCACCAAGAATGGCGAGCACGACATCAGCCTGATTGGCTGGACCGGTGACAATGGTGACCCGGACAACTGGCTCGGCACGCTGTACAGCTGCGACGCCATTGGCGGCAACAACTATTCCATGTGGTGTGATCCGGCTTACGACAAGCTGATCAAGCAGGCCAAGGTCGTGACCGACCGCGAGCAGCGCACCGTGCTTTACAAACAGGCGCAGCAATTGCTCAAGCAGCAAGTGCCGATCACGCCAGTCGCCCACTCGACGGTCAACCAGCCGTTAAGCGCCAAAATCGAAGGGTTCAAAGTCAGCCCTTTCGGTCGCAACGTGTTCTCGGGTGTCAGCATCGAAAAATAAAACCGTGTAGCTAGAACGCTGGGGGCGCATTGCGCCCTCACGCAAGCGTATTGCCGTAATTCGCCCAAACGGCGCACAGCAAACGTTTGCGATGCGTGCAAGAGTTCCAAACCAATAGCCGGATCACCCAAAAAAGACCGGTATAAAAAAAAGAAAGTAAGGAGCTTCACCCATGAAACTGAGCAGCACCGCATTATTGGCCCTGGCCATCAGCAGCGTAACCGCCACGGCTTACGCGGAGACCCAGAGCCAGGCGTTCACCCCGGTTACTGTGAAAGAAAAAAGCGCCCAGAGCGAAGCCACCGGTTTTGTCGAAGGCCAGTCCATCAGCGGCACGACCCGTAACTGGTACGCCAACGAACAGCTCAAGCGTGGGGGCAAATTCCGCTACAGCAAAGATGGCGCGTTGCCGGAAACCGATCGCCGTATCAACTGGGTGCAGGGCACCATCCTCAAATACAACTCGGGCTTCACCGAAGGTGCGGTAGGTTTCAGCACTGAAGTCGCGGCGTACAACGCCATCGCGCTGGAGCGGGATCGCGAGAACCTGGCCGCCGGCAACGGTGGCGCACCGAAGACCGGTCCGTTCTCGGGTAACAACCGTACCCTGACCGAAAAAGGCGGTGACGCCGTCGGCCAGTGGAGCAAACTGGGCCTGGCCAATGTCAAGGCGCGTTACTCCAACAGCACCCTGACTGCCGGCCGCCAGAGCTACAGCAGCCCGCAAGTCGATACGATCGGCAACCGCGCCCTGCCTTCTAGCTTCCAGGGTGTGAGCCTGAACGTCGCCGAACTGGAAAACCTGACTTTCGACCTCGCGACCTTCGACCGCGTGTCCCCGCGTATGGAACAAAGCCAGCAGAAATTCCGCACCGAATACGCCAACGGCCGGGAAGAGTCCGACCACATCTACACTGGCGGCATCACCTACACCCCATTCTCCAGCCTGACCACCAGCCTCTGGGCGACCCAGGCCGAAGACATCTGGAACCAGTACTACTTCGGCGCCACCCACGTGCTGGGTGACAGCCAGGTCCTGAGCCTGACCACCGGCCTGAACTACTACAAAACCCAGGAAGAAGGTAAGGCGCTGATCGGCGACATCGACAACGACACCTACTCCCTGTCGTTCGGCCTGACTCACCAGGCGCACAGCCTGACCTTCTCGTACCAGGAAGTGAACGGTAACGAGTACTTCGACTACCTGCACGAAACCAACGGCATCTACCTGGCCAACTCCCTGCTGTCGGACTTCAACGGCCCGAACGAGAAATCCTTCCAGGTGGCCTATGGTCTGAACATGGCCGAATACGGCGTGCCGGGCCTGAAGTTCAACATCTATCAGGCGCGCGGCTGGGGCATCGACGGCACGCACTACACCGGCAACAAAGGTGTGGTGGGCAAAGGCTACGACGGCGTCCAGGAACAGGATGGCGAACACCACTACGAATACGGTATCGGTGCGACTTACGCTGTTCAAAGCGGCCCGCTCAAGGCCACCACAATCCGTGGTACCTACACTGCCCACCGCGCCAGTGAAAACCAGTCTGATGGCAGCATCAACGAGTTCCGTCTCGTGACCACTATCCCGTTCAACATTCTGTAAAACACCGGCCGAACGGCTGATTCAGCGATGAATCGGCCGTCAGGCTTTGTCCTGCTAACCGATTGCAGAGGGTTCTTGATGAAAATGCTTCCCCTACGTGCGGCCATCGCGGCCGCGTTGCTGAGTGTCGCGGTGGGCGTATCGGCCAAACCGCTGGTGGTCTGTACCGAAGCCAGCCCGGAAGGCTTCGACATGGTCCAGTACACGACTGCAGTCACCGCCGATGCCGTGGCTGAAACCATCTTCAATCGACTGGCGGACTTCAAGCCCGGCACCACTGATGTGATTCCGGCCCTGGCCGACTCCTGGGACATCAGCGAGGACGGCCTGACCTACACGTTCCACTTGCGCAAAGGCGTCAAGTTTCACACCACCGAATACTTCAAACCGACGCGCGACATGAATGCCGACGACGTGGTCTGGAGCTTCCAGCGCCAGCTGGACCCGAACCACCCATGGCACAAACTGTCGAGCGTGGGCTTCCCGTACTTTGAAAGCATGGGCTTCAAGGAACTGCTGAAAAGCGTCGAGAAAGTCGACGACAACACGGTCAAGTTCACCCTGACCCGTCGCGAGGCGCCGTTCCTGGCCGACATCGCCATGGCCTTCTCGTCGATCTACTCCGCCGAGTACGCCGATCAGTTGCTCAAGGCAAACAAAGCTGCCGACCTGAACAACAAACCGGTCGGCACCGGTCCGTTCGTCTTCCAGCGCTACAACAAGGACGCTCAGGTTCGCTTCAAGGCCAACCCGGACTACTTCCGTGGCAAGCCACCCGCCGAGGCGCTGATCCTGGCCATCGGCACCGACAACAATGTGCGCCTGCAAAAGCTCAAGGCCAACGAGTGCCAGATCGCGCTGTATCCGAAACCGGATGACATCCCGAGCATCAAGAAAGACCCGAACCTGAAGGTCGATGAACTGAACGCGATGACCGTTTCGTACGTCGCCATGAACACCACACACAAGTACATGAGTGATGTGCGGGTGCGCAAAGCCATCGACATCGCGTTCGATAAGGAAGCCTACGTCAACGCGCTGTTTGGCAAAGGCAATGCGACAGTGGCGGTCAACCCGTATCCTGACACCCTGCTGGGCTACAACCACAGCCTGAAGAATCCGACTCGCGATCTGGACAAGGCGCGTGCCCTGCTCAAGGAAGCCGGCGTACCGGAAGGCACCACTTTCACCCTGTTCACCCGCAACGGTGGCGGGCCAACCAACCCGAACCCGATGCTCGGCGCGCAGATGATGCAGGCCGATTTGGCCAAGGTCGGCATCAAGATCGACATCCGCGTGATGGAATGGGGCGAAATGCTCAAACGCGCTAAAAACGGCGAGCACGATATGGTTTCCGCCGGATGGGCGGGCGATAACGGCGATCCGGATAACTTCCTGACGCCTATGCTCAGTTGCGAAGCGGCGAAGAACGGCGAAAACTACGCGCGCTGGTGCAATGCCAAGTTCCAGACGCTGATCGACCAGGCCCGCGAGAAGACCGATCCGGCTGAACGTGCAGCGCTCTATGAGCAGGCTCAGGTTATTTTTAATCAGGACCAGCCGTGGATCAGCATGGCACACACTAGAATGTTCACTGCAATGCGCAACAACGTAGAGGGCTATCACATTAGCCCCCTCACCACTAATAACTTCGCCACCACCCAGGTGAAGTAATAAGAAAACTCCCGGCATTCCTGAACCCAGGCATGCCGGGCACGCCTAACCGGCTGATGAGGTACAACACACGATGTTTAGTTTTATTGCCCGCCGACTGGGGTTACTGATCCCTACGTTCTTCGGCATCACCTTGCTGACTTTCGCGTTGATTCGCATGATCCCAGGCGACCCCGTGGAAGTCATGATGGGAGAACGCAGGGTTGACCCTGAAATGCACGCTCAGGCAATGGAACGCCTAGGTCTGAACAAACCCCTGTATGCCCAGTACCTGGATTACATCGGCAAACTGGCCCACGGCGATCTCGGGGAATCCCTGCGTACCCGTGAAAGCGTCTGGAGCGAGTTCACCTCCCTCTTCCCCGCGACCCTGGAACTGTCCATGGCCGCGCTGTTGTTCGCCGGCATCCTGGGCCTTCTGGCCGGGGTGATCGCGGCACTCAAGCGAGGATCCCTGTTCGACCACGGGGTGATGGGCATCTCCCTCGCGGGGTACTCGATGCCGATCTTCTGGTGGGGCCTGATTCTGATCATGTTCTTCTCGGTATCCCTGGGCTGGACCCCGGTATCCGGGCGGATCGACCTGCTCTATGACATCGAGCCACGCACCGGTTTCATGCTGATCGATACGCTGCTGGCCGATGATGTCGGAGCGTTCGTCGATGCCCTGCATCACTTGATCCTGCCGGCCATCGTACTCGGCACCATCCCGCTGGCGGTGATCGCGCGGATGACCCGTTCGTCGATGCTCGAAGTGCTGCGTGAGGACTATATCCGTACCGCCCGCGCCAAAGGCCTTTCGCCGTCGCGCGTGGTGTTCGTGCATGGTCTGCGTAACGCGCTGATTCCGGTCCTGACCGTAGTCGGTCTGCAAGTCGGCACCCTGCTGGCCGGTGCGGTCCTGACCGAAACCATCTTCTCGTGGCCGGGCATCGGCAAATGGCTGATCGAAGCCATTGGCGCCCGGGACTATCCGGTTGTGCAAAACGGCATCCTGTTAATCGCCTGCCTGGTGATTCTGGTCAACTTCGTAGTGGACATCCTCTACGGCTTTGCCAACCCACGCATCCGTCATCAGCGCTGAGGTCATTACCCATGAGCACTCCAACATCCTCAGTAGCCACCGCCGCGTCCGCCGTGGATCAAAGCCTGCTGTACCCGTCGCCGTACAAAGAATTCTGGCAAGCGTTCTCCAAGAACAAGGGCGCCGTTGCCGGCCTGTTGTTCATGCTGCTGGTGATTTTCTGCGCCATCTTCGCCCCGTGGGTCGCACCCCATGACCCGAGCGAGCAATACCGTGATTTCCTGCTGACCCCGCCAGCCTGGCTGGAAGGTGGGCAGATACAATTCCTGCTCGGTACCGATGAACTGGGTCGTGACTTGCTGTCGCGCCTGATCCAGGGCTCGCGCCTGTCGTTGCTGATCGGCCTGTCGTCGGTGGTGATGTCGCTGATCCCGGGGATCCTGCTGGGTCTGTTCGCCGGGTTCTTCCCGCGCGTGCTCGGCCCGACCATCATGCGCCTGATGGACATCATGCTGGCCTTGCCGTCCCTGCTGCTGGCCGTGGCGATTGTCGCCATCCTCGGCCCTGGCCTGATCAACACCGTAATCGCGATCGCCGTGGTGTCCCTGCCGTCCTACGTTCGTCTGACCCGCGCCGCGGTGATGGGCGAGTTGAACCGCGACTACGTGACCGCCGCGCGCCTGGCCGGTGCCGGCCTGCCACGTCTGATGTTCGTGACCGTGTTGCCTAACTGCATGGCACCACTGATCGTTCAGGCAACCCTGAGCTTCTCCTCGGCGATTCTCGATGCCGCCGCACTGGGCTTCCTCGGCCTTGGCGTACAACCGCCAACCCCTGAGTGGGGCACCATGCTGGCCTCGGCCCGCGACTACATCGAACGCGCCTGGTGGGTAGTCAGTCTGCCTGGCTTGACCATTTTGCTCAGCGTGCTGGCAATCAACTTGATGGGTGACGGCCTGCGCGATGCGCTGGACCCGAAACTCAAGAACGCCGCCTGAGGAGATTCCAATGTCACTGTTAGAAATCAAGAATCTCAACGTTCGCTTCGGCGACAAAAACGCTACGCCTGTGGTCGACGGCCTCGACCTGAAAGTCGACAAAGGCGAAGTGCTGGCCATCGTTGGCGAGTCGGGTTCGGGTAAATCCGTGACCATGATGGCGCTGATGGGCCTGATCGAGCATCCCGGCATCGTCACCGCCGACTCGCTCAGCTTCGACGGCAAGGACATGCTCAAGCTCAGCAACCGTCAGCGTCGGCAAATCGTCGGCAAAGACCTGTCGATGGTCTTCCAGGACCCGATGACCGCGCTCAACCCGAGCTACACCGTCGGTTTCCAGATCGAAGAAGTGCTGCGCCTGCACCTGAAAATGTCCGGCAAAGCTGCGCGCAAGCGTGCCATCGAACTGCTGGAAAAAGTTGAGATCCCGGGCGCGTCCAGTCGCATGGACGCCTACCCGCATCAACTGTCTGGCGGTATGAGTCAGCGTGTCGCAATCGCCATGGCGATTGCCGGCGAGCCGAAACTGCTGATCGCCGACGAACCGACCACAGCGCTGGACGTGACGATTCAGGCACAGATCATGGACCTGCTGCTGGCGTTGCAGAAAGAGCAGAACATGGGCCTGGTGCTGATCACCCACGACCTTGCGGTCGTGGCCGAAACTGCCCAGCGCGTGTGCGTGATGTATGCCGGCCAAGCCGTCGAAGTCGGTCAGGTTCCGCAACTGTTCGACATCCCCGCGCACCCGTACAGCGAAGCGCTGCTCAAGGCGATTCCGGAACACAGCCTCGGCGCCTCACGCCTGTCGACCCTGCCAGGCATCGTGCCGGGCCGCTACGACCGGCCGCAGGGTTGCCTGCTGTCGCCGCGCTGCCCGTACGTGCAGGAAAACTGCCGCACGCAGCGCCCAGCCCTTGACCCGAAAAGCAACAGCCTCGCCCGCTGCTTCTACCCGCTGAACCAGGAGGTGGCGTAATGGCCGTCGTTCTTACCGCCCGCGACCTGACCCGTCACTACGAAGTGTCCCGTGGCCTGTTCAAGGGTCACGCCACCGTGCGCGCCCTCAACGGCGTGTCGTTCGAGCTGGAAGCCGGCAAGACCCTCGCGGTTGTAGGCGAATCCGGTTGCGGCAAATCCACCCTGGCCCGCGCCCTGACGCTGATCGAAGAGCCATCCTCGGGCTCCTTGAAAATCGCCGGCCAGGAAGTCGCCGGTGCCGACAAGGCCCAGCGCAAGCAACTGCGCAAAGACGTGCAGATGGTGTTCCAGAGCCCGTACGCTTCGTTGAACCCACGGCAGAAAGTCGGTGATCAGCTGGCCGAACCGCTGCTGATCAACACCAACCTGTCCGCCTCGGAACGCCGCGAGAAAGTCCAGGCGATGATGAAGCAGGTGGGCTTGCGTCCCGAGCACTACCAGCGTTATCCGCACATGTTCTCCGGCGGTCAGCGCCAACGGATCGCCCTCGCCCGCGCCATGATGCTGCAACCGAAAGTGCTGGTGGCGGACGAACCGACCTCGGCGCTGGACGTGTCGATCCAGGCGCAGGTGTTGAACCTGTTCATGGACCTGCAGCAAGAGTTCAACACCGCCTACGTGTTCATCTCGCACAACCTGGCGGTGGTGCGTCACGTGGCTGACCACGTGATGGTGATGTACCTCGGTCGTCCGGTGGAAATGGGCCCGAAAGAGGACATCTACACTCGCCCTCTGCACCCGTATACCCAGGCGCTATTGTCGGCGACTCCGACCATCCACCCGGACCCGGACAAACCGAAAATCAAGATCGTCGGCGAACTGCCCAACCCGCTGAACCCACCGTCCGGCTGCGCGTTCCACAAGCGCTGCCCGTACGCGACCGAGCGTTGCAGCACTGAAGAGCCGGCCCTGCGCCTGCTCGACAGCCGCCAAGTGGCCTGCCACTACGCCGAGCAGTTCCTCGGTTAAAAGCGTCCACAAAACACTGTGGGAGCGGGCTTGCCCGCGATGACGATGTAACAGCCAACTTCAATTTTGAATGTTACGCAGCTATCGCGGGCAAGCCCGCTCCCACAAGGGTTGAGTGAACCAGCCCCTTCTACTTCGACTGATTATCAGTCGGCGTAAAAGGGGTTTTCCTTTGCCTGTGATTTACGTCTGGCTATCGCCTTCGTCGGCATCCGGATCATCGGTGGTCGAGTCGTCGTCACCCTCAGCCCCGCCCTGCCCCTTGTCGCCCGGTTCCGATTCGGACCTGGCAATCATCAGATCACCCTGCCCCGACTGCCCGCTCGAAGCCTGAGTCTCATGTTGCTCACACTCAGCCCAGACCGCCGAGCTGCCGAGCGTCAACATCACCAACACCTTCATCATCAGTAAAACGCGTAACAATCTGTTCATGGCCGAATCCATCCTTTCGAAGAGTGCCTGTCTGGCGCTGAATGAAATCTAGTTCCGATCAGCGGGGTTCTCCAGATAGGACGCTAATGATGGGAGGGAAATGCCATGGATGTAGAGACTGGTTTTGAATAACCGTTATGCCGAAAAGATAAAAAGATCGCAGTCTGCGGCAGCTCCTACAGAGATTGTGTAGGAGCTGCCGAAGGCTCGGGCCGCGTTCGGACGATCTTTTGATCTTCAAAAAAAAAGCGAAGCCCGAAGCTTCGCTTTTCTGTACCCGAACACTTGATGCTTAGTGATGCTCACGCGTCGCACGGAATTTCACGTCCGGCCAGCGCTCTTCCATCAACGCCAGGTTGACCCGGGTCGGTGCGAGGTAGGTCAGGTGACCGCCGCCGTCCAGTGCCAGGTTTTCCACCGCCTTGTTGGAGAATTCCTCGAGTTTCTTCTTGTCGTCGCACTCGATCCAGCGCGCGGAATAGACGGTGATCGGCTCGTAGGAGCACTCGACCTTGTATTCCTCTTTGAGGCGGCTCGCGACCACATCGAACTGCAGCACACCAACGGCGCCGAGGATGATGTCGTTGCTGCGTTCCGGGAAGAACACCTGGGTCGCGCCTTCTTCGGCGAGTTGCTGCAGGCCCTGACGCAGTTGCTTGGATTTCAGCGGATCACGCAGGCGCACGCGACGGAACAGTTCCGGGGCGAAGTGCGGGATGCCGGTGAAGCCCAGGACTTCGCCTTCGCTGAAGGTGTCGCCGATCTGGATGGTGCCGTGGTTGTGCAGGCCGATGATGTCGCCGGCGAAGGCTTCTTCCAGTTGCTCACGCTCGGAGGAGAAGAACGTCAGCGCGTCGCCGATCCGCACGTCCTTGCCGGTGCGCACGTGGCGCATCTTCATGCCTTTTTCGTACTTGCCGGAGCAGATACGCATGAAGGCGATGCGGTCGCGGTGTTTCGGGTCCATGTTCGCCTGGATCTTGAAGATGAAGCCCGAGAACTTCTCTTCCACCGGCTCCACGGTGCGCTCGTTAGCCACGCGTGCCAGTGGGCGCGGCGCCCAGTCGACAACGGCGTCGAGTACGTGATCGACACCGAAGTTGCCCAGTGCCGTACCGAAGAACACCGGGGTCAGTTGACCGTCGAGGAATTCCTGCTGGTTGAACTCGTGGCAGGCACCCTGCACCAGTTCCAGCTGTTCGATGAAACGCTCGTACTCGTCACCCAAGTGCGCGCGCGCTTCATCGGAGTCCAGCTTCTCGATGATCTTGGTTTCGGTGCGCTCGTGGCCGTGACCGGCGGTGTAGACGATGATGTAGTCGTCGGCGAGGTGATACACGCCTTTGAAATCGCGGTAGCAACCGATCGGCCAGGTGATCGGCGCGGCCTTGATCTTCAGGACCGCTTCAATTTCGTCGAGCAGTTCGATCGGGTCGCGGATGTCACGGTCGAGTTTGTTGATGAAGCTGACGATCGGCGTGTCACGCAGACGGCAGACGTCCATCAGGGCGATGGTCCGTGGCTCAACACCTTTACCGCCGTCGAGAACCATCAACGCCGAGTCCACCGCCGTCAGGGTGCGGTAGGTATCTTCGGAGAAGTCTTCGTGGCCCGGGGTGTCGAGCAGGTTGATCATATGCTCGCGATACGGGAACTGCATGACCGACGTGGTAATGGAAATACCACGTTGTTTTTCCATTTCCATCCAGTCGGAGGTGGCATGGCGGTCGGATTTACGAGATTTCACCGTGCCGGCTACCGCAATCGCCTTGCCCATCAGCAAGAGCTTCTCGGTGATGGTGGTCTTACCGGCATCGGGGTGGGAAATAATGGCGAAAGTGCGGCGTTTCGCGACTTCGGCGGCCTGTTTGGTCATGGGAAATCGCCTGGCAGGTGATTCAAAAAAGGGCGGCGAGTATAGCGCAAAGCGACCGTCCCGGACCACCGCGGCGACCAATAGACCCCTTCGTAGGAGCCGGCTTGCTGGCGATAACATCACCTCGGTGTATCTGGCAGACCACGGGAATGCTATCGCCCGCAAGCCGGCTCCTACGGGGACGCAATTGGTAATCAAGGGTGGCCAAAGGCTGCTAATTATGGAACCTTTTAAAAGGTGGAGGCGTCCACTCCCCTGCTACGACCACTCGTCAGGGGCTGAAAAATCAGCAAGTTAGCCTGACGAGGCTGCGCTTATGGCTCGATCTCATGCGGTTTCATCAGCATGAAGAGCTGCTTCTCGCGAACGTTTCGATCCCGGCAGCCATGTATGGCACTGCCACACGGGACTGCGTTCGCCGACAAAGAAAAAAGGAGTCCGCCTGTGGCTATTCGCTATGGCAAAGGGCTGATGGGAGGCGCGCTGGTAATCGCCCTCCTGGCCCTGCTGATCCACTGGATCGGCATCAACACGATCGAACACTACCGCGACGATTTGTTGTTTTACCTGCAAGCTCATCTGATTCTCGTCCTCGCTTCCATGCTGGCCGCCCTTGTCGTGGGCATTCCCGCCGGCATCTTCCTCAGCCGTCCGACCCGGGTCGACCGTGCTGAACGCTTCATGCAAATCTTCAACATCGGCAACACCATTCCACCGCTGGCCGTGCTGGCCATCGCCCTGGGCATTCTCGGGATCGGCAGCGGCCCGGCGATTTTCGCCCTGTTCCTCGCCTCTTTGTTGCCCATTGTGCGCAACACCTATGAAGGTCTGAAAAACGTCCAGGGCTCGCTCAAGGAAGCCGCCGTCGGCATCGGCATGACCCCGCGCCAGGTGCTGTGGAAAGTCGAATTGCCCAACGCCGTGCCGATCATCATCGGTGGCGTGCGCGTCGCACTGGCGATCAACGTCGGCACGGCGCCGCTGGCGTTCCTGATCGGCGCCAACAGTCTCGGCAGCCTGATTTTCCCCGGCATCGCCCTGAACAATCAGCCGCAACTATTGCTCGGCGCGGCCTGCACGGCGCTGCTGGCCTTGTTGCTGGACGGCCTGGTGACGATCGCCAGCCGCCTCTGGCTCGAACGCGGCTTGCGCCCGTCTTAAGCCTCGGCAAAGGAATACTCATGAAGACATCAAGCTTTTTACTGGGCTGCGTCCTGCTGTTCGCAGGATTTGCCCAAGCCGCCGAAAAACCGGTAATCCGCATCGGCGCCCGGGTGTTCACCGAACAAACCCTGCTGGCGGAAATCACCTCGCAATACCTGCGTGCCAAGGGCTACGACGCCCAAGTGACCGGCGGACTCGGCAGTAACCTGGCCCGTAGCGCTCATGAGAGCGGCCAACTGGACATGCTCTGGGAATACACCGGCGTATCGCTGGTGGCCTACAACCATGTGACGGAAAAACTCGACAGCGAACAGTCCTACGCCCGGGTGAAAGAACTCGACGCGAAGAAAGGACTGGTCTGGCTCACCCCGTCGAAATTCAGCAACACCTACGCACTCGCCCTGCCGAAAAACGTCGCTGACCAATACCCACAGATCAACAACATCAGCGATCTGAACAGAGTGCTGCGCGACGAGGCCAAGACCAACAACCTGGTGGCCTTGGACACCGAGTTCGCCAACCGCTCCGACGGTCTCGACGGCATGGTCAAGCTCTACGACATGAACCTGACCCGCAAAAACATCCGTCAGATGGACGCCGGGCTGGTCTACACAGCGCTGCGCAACGGCCAGGTGTTTGCCGGTCTGGTCTACACCACTGACGGTCGCCTCAACGCCTTCAAACTCAAGCTGCTGGAAGACGACAAGTACTACTTCCCGGACTACACCGCCGCTCCCGTGGTGCGTCAGGCCTACCTCGATGCACACCCGCAATTGGCGGAACAGCTCAAGCCCCTGGCGGAACTGTTCGACGACGAGACCATGCGCCAGCTCAATGCGCGGGTCGATGTCGATCACGAAAGCCCTTCATCCGTTGCCGCAGATTTCCTGCGCCAGCATCCAATCAAGTAAGGAGGAAAAGTCATGGAATTTCTCAACGCCTTTTCCCACCTCGACTGGCAGCAGGTAATACACCTGACCTGGCAGCACATCACCCTGGTCGGCATCGCGGTGACGCTGGCGATTGTGGTCGGCGTGCCGCTGGGCATCCTGATGACGCGCTTTCCGGCCCTCGCCGGCCCCTTGCAGGCCAGCGCCACGGTGCTGCTGACCGTGCCATCGATTGCGCTGTTCGGCCTGCTGCTGCCGTTCTATTCCAAGTTCGGTCAGGGCCTTGGCCCCATGCCGGCGATCACCGCTGTGTTCCTCTACTCGCTGCTGCCGATCATGCGTAACACCTACCTCGCGTTGACCGGCGTCGAACCGGGCATACGCGAAGCCGCACGCGGCATCGGCATGACCTTCGGCCAGCGCCTGCGCATGGTCGAACTGCCCATCGCCGTGCCGGTGATCCTCGCCGGTGTGCGCACCGCCGTGGTGATGAACATCGGCGTCATGACCATCGCCGCGACCATCGGCGCCGGTGGTCTGGGCGTGCTCATCCTCGCTTCCATCAGCCGCAGCGACATGTCGATGCTGATCGTCGGCGCCGTGCTGGTCAGTCTTCTGGCCATCTTCGCTGACCTGCTTCTGCAATGGCTGCAACGTTCGCTGACTCCAAAAGGACTGCTCAAATGATCGAACTTCAAAACCTCAGCAAGACCTTCCAAAGCAACGGCAAAGATGTGAAAGCCGTGGACTCGGTGAGCCTGACCGTCAATGAAGGCGAAATCTGCGTGTTCCTCGGGCCATCGGGTTGCGGCAAAAGCACCACGCTGAAAATGATCAACCGCCTGATCAAGCCGACCTCGGGCAAGATCCTGATCAACGGCGAAGACACCACCGGCCTCGACGAAGTGACCCTGCGGCGCAACATCGGTTATGTGATCCAGCAGATCGGCCTGTTCCCGAACATGACCATCGAGGAAAACATCACCGTGGTCCCGCGCCTGCTGGGCTGGGACAAACAGAAATGCCACGACCGCGCCCGCGAGTTGATGAGCATGATCAAGCTTGAGCCCAAGCAGTACCTGCATCGCTATCCGCGGGAATTGTCCGGTGGCCAGCAGCAACGGATCGGCGTGATTCGGGCGCTGGCAGCGGATGCACCGCTGCTGTTGATGGACGAACCGTTCGGCGCGGTCGACCCGATCAACCGCGAGATGATCCAGAACGAGTTTTTCGAGATGCAGCGGGCGCTGAACAAGACCGTGATCATGGTCAGCCACGACATCGACGAAGCCATCAAGCTGGGCGACAAGATCGCGATCTTCCGCGCCGGCAAGCTGCTGCAGATCGACCATCCAGACACCTTGCTCGCGCATCCGGCGGACGACTTTGTCAGTAACTTCGTCGGCCAGGACAGCACGTTGAAACGCCTGTTGCTGGTGAAGGCCGAAGACGCAGCGGACAACGCGCCGTCCGTCAGTCCGGAAACCCCGGTAGCCGATGCTTTGGAATTGATGGATGAGCACGACCGCCGCTACGTGGTGGTGAC
This sequence comes from Pseudomonas fluorescens, assembly GCF_000802965.1. Lineage (GTDB taxonomy): Bacteria > Pseudomonadota > Gammaproteobacteria > Pseudomonadales > Pseudomonadaceae > Aquipseudomonas > Aquipseudomonas fluorescens_A. The sequence continues at coordinate 49,582 of NZ_JSAK01000014.1, forward strand.
CTGCACCGAGAACAAGGCGCTGGGCTACGTGCGCCGCCGCGACCTGCACCGTCAGACCGGCACTTGCGGGCAATACCTGCGCGAGTTCAATGCCACGGCGGCCTACGACGAGCATTTGCGCATCCTGTTGTCGCGGATGTACGAGTTCAATCGCTCGTGGTTGCCGGTGATGGATGCGGAGCGGGTGTTCCTTGGGGAAGTGACCCAGGAATCGATTGCTGAGTATTTGAGCTCGGGCAAGTCCCGTGGCGGCAAGACCAGCATCGTTTCCCCAGCTGAGACTGCCATCGCCTGACCTGACCCTGTGGCGAGGGAGCTTGCTCCCGCTCGGTTGCGCAGCAGCCGCAAATTTGGGGCCGCTGCGCGGCCCAGCGGGAGCAAGCTCCCTCGCCACAAAGGCAATACAAATCCCGCCAAAACTCTCCATCCGGGGAACATCACACCGTCACACAGGTCGGTTACATCAGTAGCTGTCAGGGACCACACGACGGAAGCGTGCAAAAACGCGACATTTTTTGTTGATCTCAAGCCCCTCACGCCCTAAAGTTCGCGCCGAACGTCCATGCTGGAAACGATCCATCCGGCTCAAGTACTGACGACGAGACAGCAAGGCCAAGGGAAAGCTGCACTTCCCATGGCCTTTTTGCTTTCGGCGACATGCCTTGGGAAGTAGGCGAACCAAAGTGGGGATACGGAGGACGTTCATTTGCACCCATTGATTATTAACGTTTGCCAGTAGGAGCTCCCAGGTATGTCGATCCAGGTCGAAGACTATTTCGCGCGTGAAACCTTCCAGAAAATGAAGGCGTTCGCCGACAAGCAAGAAACCCCGTTCGTGGTGATCGACACCGCGATGATCAGCCAGGCCTATGACGACCTGCGCGCCGGTTTCGAATTCGCCAAGGTCTACTACGCGGTCAAGGCCAACCCGGCCGTGGAAATTATCGACCTGCTCAAAGAGAAAGGCTCGAGCTTCGACATCGCCTCGATCTACGAGCTGGACAAAGTGCTGGGCCGCGGCGTCAGCGCCGACCGGATCAGCTACGGCAACACCATCAAGAAATCCAAGGACATCCGCTACTTCTACGAGAAGGGCGTGCGCCTGTATGCCACCGACTCCGAAGCCGACCTGCGCAACATCGCCAAGGCTGCGCCGGGCGCGAAAGTCTACGTACGCATCCTGACCGAAGGCTCGACCACCGCTGACTGGCCGTTGTCGCGCAAATTCGGCTGCCAGACCGACATGGCCATGGACCTGCTGATCCTCGCTCGCGACCTGGGCCTGGTGCCGTACGGCATCTCGTTCCACGTGGGTTCGCAACAGCGCGACATCAGCGTCTGGGACGCGGCGATCGCCAAGGTCAAAGTGATTTTCGAGCGTCTGAAAGAAGAAGACGGCATCGAGCTGAAACTGATCAACATGGGCGGTGGCTTCCCGGCCAACTACATCACCCGTACCAACAGCCTGGAAACCTACGCTGAAGAAATCATCCGTTTCCTCAAGGAAGACTTCGGTGACGACTTGCCGGAAATCATCCTGGAGCCAGGCCGTTCGTTGATCGCCAACGCCGGCATCCTGGTCAGTGAAGTGGTGCTGGTCGCGCGTAAATCCCGTACCGCCGTTGAGCGTTGGGTGTACACGGATGTGGGCAAGTTCTCCGGCCTGATCGAAACCATGGACGAAGCCATCAAGTTCCCGATCTGGACCGAAAAGAAAGGCGAGATGGAAGAAGTCGTGATCGCCGGCCCAACCTGCGACAGCGCCGACATCATGTACGAAAACTACAAGTACGGCCTGCCACTGAACCTGGCCATCGGTGATCGCCTGTACTGGCTGTCGACCGGTGCGTACACCACCAGCTACAGCGCGGTTGAGTTCAATGGCTTCCCGCCGCTGAAGTCGTTCTACGTGTAAGAGCAGCCACAAGCTGCAAGTAAAAAGCCCATGACGAGTCATGGGCTTTTTTGTGGCTGATTACAATCCTGTAGGAGCCGGCTTGCTGGCGATCAACGGTCACGCGGTGTATCTGGTTGACCGGAGCGCCTGGATCGCCAGCAAGCCGGCTCCTACAGAAGTTCGAATGCCTGTACACCATCCCCCTGTAGGCGCTGCCGCAGGCTGCGATCTTTTGATCTTGCTTTTAAAAGATCGCAGCCTGCGGCCGCTACAGGGTCGACGTGAGTTCGGTGCAGCGGCGGTGGTAATCGTTCGCCAGCATTTGAATACGTGGGTCGGTGGCGCTCTTTAGCGCCTCGCTCGCCACCCGCAGGAAATTAAGATTTCCGGCGACCAACGCCTTGCGCAGCCAGTCCAACGCGCCATCGACATTGCCTTCATCAGCCAACACCGCCGCAAAGCTGAACTGCCCACGAAAGTCCCCGCCCTCGGCGGAACGCCGATACCAGTCACGGGCGGCTGCCGGATCTGCCGGGCAAACGCGCCCTTCTTCCAGATATCGGCCCAGCAGGTTCATCGATTTCGCATGGCCCATGTCGGCGGCCTGTTGATAAAAACTCAATGCCTTGAGCTGATCCTCAACCACTCCGCGCCCGGTCGCCAACAGGTTGGCGTAGTTGTACATCGCCCAATCCAGCCCAGCCTCGGCTGCAACCTGATAATGCCGTGCGGCCAGCGCAGCATCGGCCTCACACCCCCACCCATGCTCATGGCAACGCCCCAGCATGTTGCGCGCCATCAAATGCCCGCGCCGCGCCGCGATGTCGAACCAGCGCACCGCCAGCAGCTGATCCTGAGCGATGCCCTGCCCGTCCAGCAGAATCTGCCCGAGTAGCGCCTGCGCATCGAGAACGTCCTCGCGCGCGGCCATCAGAATCGCCTGGGCGGCACGGGCCGGGCTTTCTTCGAGCATGGATTTGAGCGCATCGCCGTCAAGGACTTCCTCGCGTCGCAATTGAAAACTCATACCTCGACCCAGCGGCGCAACAGATTGTGATAGGTGCCCGTCAGGCGGATCAGCGAAGGGTGATCCGGCACATCCTGCGTCAGTTGCCGGATCGCGCCGTCCATCTCGAACAGCAAGGCGCGCTGACTGTCTTCGCGCACCAGGCTTTGGGTCCAGAAAAACGAGGCGTAGCGCGTCCCGCGAGTGACCGCGTTGACCTTGTGCAGGCTGGTGCCGGGGTAAAGAACCATGTCACCGGCCGGCAGCTTCACGCGCTGGGTGCCGTAGGTGTCCTGGATTTCCAGCTCACCGCCGTCGTAATCCTCCGGCTCACTGAAAAACAAGGTAGCCGACAGATCGGTGCGCACCCGCTCCATACTGCCCTTGGGCTGACGCACGGCGTTGTCGATGTGGAAGTCGAAACTGCCGCCGGCCGTGTAACAGTTCAGCAGCGGTGGAAAGACTTTGTGAGGTAACGCCGCTGACATGAACTGCGGATTTTTCCACAACCGTTCCAGCATGGCCGCGCCAATCTCCTTGGCCAGCGGATGACCTTCGGGCAATTGCAGATTGTGCTTGGCCTTGGCCGACTGATAACCGGCGGTGATCTTGCCATCGGCCCAATCGGCCTGCTCCAGAGCCTCGCGAACGCGCTGCACTTCTTCTTTATCGAACAAGCCGGGGATGTGCAGCAGCATGGCAGAGACACCTGGGAGCAAAGGGGTGCCAATGGTATTGATTCTTATTGACTGTGTAAAACCCACGGGACGAACGAAACAGCAAAAACCGTAAGGTTAAATTGTAAAGATTGTAAATTCAGTGCGAATAGTAATGTTTCGCAATTGATACGAATACGTGTTTACCCTATATTCCGCGGCCTCAAATCCTTGGGGAGGGGAATTAAAATGTCACGCCAACAAGCACAATTACCTGTCAGTTCACCGCGTTTGCTCGCTTCTGCAATTGGCGTGGCGATCACTGCCGGCTCCGCGGGCCACATGGTTTTCGCGGCTGAAAAGACCGACGAAAAAGCACCGAGCAACACCATCTCCCTCGGTGCCACTGCCATCACCGGCGAAGCTCAGGACGAAACCTCGTACAACGTCGAAAAAGCGTCCTCTCCCAAGTACACCGCACCGCTGGTCGACACACCACGCTCGGTCACCGTTATCCCGCAGCAAGTGCTAAAAGACACTGGCGCGATGAACATGCAGGACGCGCTGCGTACTGTTCCCGGCATCACCTTCGGTGCCGGTGAAGGCGGTAACCCGCAGGGCGACCGTCCATTCATTCGCGGCTTCGATGCCCAGGGCGACACCTATCTCGACGGCGTGCGCGACACCGGTTCGCAGAGCCGCGAGATTTTCGCCGTAGAATCGATCGAAGTCAGCAAAGGCCCGAACTCGGCCATCGGCGGCCGTGGCGCGGCTGGCGGCAGCATCAACCTGGTGAGCAAGAAAGCGCACCTGGGCAACTCGTTCGACGGTGGTTTCACCTGGGGCTCCGATCACACCCAGCGTTACACCCTGGATGGCAACTATCAGTTCACTGACACCGCCGCTGGCCGTCTGAACCTGATGAGCCACGAGAGCAACGTCGCCGGGCGTGACAGCGTCGATTACGATCGCTGGGGCATTGCGCCATCGCTGGCCTTCGGCCTGGGCACAGATACCCGCGTCAACCTCGACTACTACCATCTGGAAAGTAACGACACGCCGGACTCGGGCATTCCGTATTCGATCCCGACCGCTGGCTCCGCTGCCCGTACCAAGTCCAACCCGGACAAGCCTGACGACGGCGGCGACAGCAGCAACTTCTACGGCCTCGATGGCCGCGACTTCCGCAAGGGCCGCACCGATACCGCGACCATCGCCATCGAGCACGACCTGAGCGACGCGCTGACCATCAAGAACACCCTGCGTCATGGCAACAGCATGCAGGACTACATCCTGACCCAGCCGGACGACAGCAAGGGCAACGTCAACAATGGCAGCGTCTGGCGCCGGCCCAACAGCCGTGTCAGCAACACCGAGACCACCACCAACCAGACCGACCTGTTTGGTGACGTGTACATCGCCGGCTTCAAGAACAGCTTCGCCACCGGTATCGAGTTGAGCCGTGAGGAAAGCCAGAAATCCTCGTACACCGTCAACTCCGACACCACTCCACTGACGACGGTGCCGGCTTCGAGCACCAACTGCACCCCGGCGATGATCGGCGCGCCAAGCGGCTACAACTGCACCTCGTTGTCCAACCCGACCCCGAGCGATCCATGGAACGGTGCCATCTCGCGCAACTATGCCGGCACCGACACCACGGGCAAAACCTACGCGCTCTACGTGTTCGACACCCTGACGCTGTCCGAGCAGTGGCTGGTGAACATGGGCCTGCGCTACGACCATTTCGACACCGACTACAAAACCTACAACGCAGCCGGCACCACCACCGCCAAGGGCGATGATGTCAGCGAGTTCGTGACCGGTCAGTTCGGTGTGGTCTACAAGCCGGCGGAAAACGGCAGCATCTATGCGTCCTACGCAACCTCGGCAACGCCACCGGGCGCTACCCTCGGCGAAGGCCAGGATGGCAACCCGCTGGGCGGCACCCCTGATCGCAGCGGCAACCTGCTGAGCAGCGACATGGAGCCGGAAACCACCAAGAACTACGAAATCGGCACCAAGTGGGATCTGCTGAACGATCGCCTGTCGCTGACGGCAGACATCTTCCGCACCGAGAAAGACAACGCTCGTGTGCAAACCAACACCACCACCTACGAAAACGTCGGCAAAACCCGCGTTCAAGGTTTCGAACTGTCGGCCACCGGCAAGCTCACTGACAAATGGCAGGTGTTCGCCGGTTACGCCTACATGGACAGCGAGCAGGTTGATGGCGGCGACCTGCCGGCCAACAAAGCCAACGATGGCAACGAACTGCCGAACACACCGAAAAACAGCGCCAGCCTGTGGACGACTTACCAGGTCACGCCGAAGCTGACCATCGGCGGTGGCGCGTTCTATGTCGACGACGTGTTCGGTAGCGCGGCCAACACCACCATGGTTGATTCCTACGTTCGTTACGATGCGATGGCCGCCTACAAGCTGACCAAAAACGTCGACCTGCAACTGAACGTACAGAACCTGACCGACGAAACCTACTACGACAAAGCCTTCTCGACTCACTTCGCCAACCAGGCGGCGGGCCGTACTGCCTTGCTGAGTACCAACTTCCACTTCTGATGACACAAGCGTGAACACAAACCTGTAGGAGCTGCCGCAGGCTGCGATCTTTTGATCTTGCTTTTAAAAGATCAAAAGATCGCAGCCTGCGGCAGCTCCTACAGAGGTAGGCCCCGTTCATCCAGGTGAATGGGGCTTTTGTGTGTAAACAGAATGTTTCTCGACAACCCACGGCATAATGCGCGCCGTGATGACCACTTTTGAACGAACAAGGCGAGCGACGTGTTGAAGAAAACCCTGTTCCAGTTGCACTGGTTTTTTGGCATCAGCGCCGGACTGGTCCTGGCCCTGATGGGCATCACCGGGGCGACGGTATCGTTTCAGGATGAGATCCTGTACGCCCTGAACCCTTCGGTGTTGCAGGTCGAGAAACAGGTCGCCGGTGTTTTGCCGCCTGCCGAACTGGTGGAGAAAATCGAAGCGGCCACGGGCAAAAAAGTGGCGATGCTCTCGGTCGGCATCGACAGCGACATTGCCGCCAAAGTGTTCTTCACCCCGCCACCGGGCGAGCGGCGCGGGCAGATGCGTTTCTTCGACCCGTACACCGCTGAACTCATGGGCGACGCCACCGGCCAGGGCTTCTTCGGCTTTATGCTGCAACTGCACCGCTTCCTCGCCATGGGCGATACCGGTCGACAAATCACCGGTGCGTGCACGCTGATCCTGGTGTTTTTCTGCCTGTCGGGCCTGTACCTGCGCTGGCCGCGCCAGTGGAAAAGCTGGCGTGCCTGGCTGACCCTCGACTGGAAGAAAAAAGGTCGCAGCTTCAACTGGGATTTGCACTCGGTCGCCGGCACCTGGTGCCTGGTGTTCTACCTCCTGGCGGCACTGACCGGGCTGTCCTGGTCCTACGAGTGGTACAACAAAGGCCTGACCCGATTGCTCTCCGATTCGCCGCAGAACGAACGCGTTCGCGGCGGTCGAGGCCCTGCGCCAAGTGGTCCGGCACCGACCGTCGATTACTCGGCGATGTGGAGCAGCATCTACAGCGCTGCCGGTCCCGACCTGAGTTTCTACAACACCCGCATGCCTGCGGTGGCCGGACAACCGGCGACCGTTTTCTACCTGCTCAAAGATTCACCCCACGACCGCGCGCTGAACCAGCTCACCCTCGATCCCGTCACCGGCGCGATCAAACGGCATGAACGCTACAGCGACAAGAGCTTCAAAGCGCAGTTGTTGACCAGCATCTATGCGCTGCACGTCGGCAGTTACTTCGGCATCGCCGGGCGGATTATCCTGACCATCAGCGCCCTGACCATGCCGCTGTTTTTCATCACTGGCTGGCTGCTGTACCTCGATCGCCGACGCAAAAAACGCCAGATCAAGGACGCCCGCCAAGGCCTCACCCAATCGGGCAGCGACGCCCCGGCGTGGCTGATCGGTTTCGCCAGCCAGAGCGGCTTTGCCGAACAACTGGCGTGGCAAACCGCCGGTCAATTGCAGGCGGCCGGCCTGCCGGTGAAAGTTCAGGCACTGGCGACGGTCAGCGAGCAGGACCTGCGTGATTCGAACAACGCGCTATTCGTAGTCAGCACTTTCGGCGACGGCGAAGCACCGGACAGCGCCCGTGGTTTTGAACGCAAGGTATTGGGTCGCGCGCTGAGCCTGGAAAGCCTGAACTACGCCGTACTCGGCCTCGGTGATCGGCAGTATCAACACTTCTGCGGTTTCGCCCGGCGCTTGCACACCTGGCTCGGCGAGCACGGCGGCAAGACTTTGTTCGCCCCGGTGGAAGTCGACAGCGGTGACCCTTACGCCTTACGTCACTGGCAGCAACAACTCGGTCAGTTGACCGGGCAAATGCCGGCGAACACCTGGCAAGCACCGAGCTACGACAACTGGATCCTGGCACATCGAGAGCTACTCAACCCGGACAGCAGCGGTTCGCCGGTGTACTTGCTGAGCCTCAAGGCGCCGACCACCAGCAGTTGGCTGGCCGGCGACCTGGTAGAAGTGTTGCCACGCAATTGCCCATGGGCCATCGAACATTTCCTTGATGGCCTGGGGATTGATGGCCGGGCGACGATTGAATTCGATGGCCTGTCGCAACCGCTGGAACAAGCCCTCGCCAGCCGCCAATTGCCGGAGAACCGCGCGCACCTGGTCGGCCTGCATGCCCAGGCGCTGGCGGAGGCGCTGGTGCCGTTGGCCACGCGTGAATACTCGATTGCCTCGATTGCCGCCGACGGTGTCCTGGAACTGATCGTGCGCCAGGAACTGCACCCCGATGGCAGCCTCGGGATCGGTTCCGGCTGGCTGACCGAACACGCGCCAGTGGGCGGCACCATCAGCCTGCGCGTACGGCGCAACAGCGGTTTCCATCTGCCGACCGAGCCGGTGCCGATGATCCTGCTGGGCAACGGTACCGGTCTGGCCGGGCTGCGCAGTTTGCTCAAGGCGCGGATTGCCGATGGCCAACAGCGTCAATGGCTGTTGTTCGGCGAACGTAATCGCGAGCATGACTACCTGTGTCGAGATGAGCTGGAAGAGTGGTTGATTTCGGGTGACCTGGAACGTCTGGACCTGGCGTTCTCGCGGGATCAGGCCGAGAAGATCTACGTCCAGGATCGCCTGCGCGAATCAGCCGATGAGCTGAAAAAATGGCTGGCGGATGGCGCGGTGATTTACATCTGCGGCAGCCTTCAGGGGATGGCCGCAGGCGTGGATCAAGTGCTCAACGACGTACTGGGCGCCGCCGAAGTCCAGCGACTGATCGAACAGGGCCGCTACCGCCGCGACGTCTACTGACCCACCCCGCCTCTGTAGGAGCTGCCGAAGGCTGCGATCTTTTGATCTTGATCTTTCAAAAATCAAAATCAAAAGATCGCAGCCTTCGGCAGCTCCTACAGGGGATGTGTGGTCAGGCTGGCTGCAAATTTTGCTCGAACACCGCCACCCCATCCAGATCTCGCAACACCACGCTCAACTCCCCTGTCTGGCCATCGATGTTCACCTCGCCAAAAAACTGAAACCCGGCAAACGGCGACATGTTCTGCACGGGTGGTGCTTTCTCGAACACCACTTCAGGGCCAAAGGTTTTATCCAGTTTGTCCGGGCCGAAACTCCCGGCATTCAGCGGCCCCGCGACGAACTCCCAGAACGGTTCAAAGTCCTGAAACGCGGCGCGGTCCGGGTGGTAATGATGCGCCGCGCAATAATGCACATCCGCCGTCAGCCAGAGGAAATTGCGCACCTGATGCGCCCGCAGAAAACCCAACAACTCGGCGATTTCCAGCTCACGCCCCTGCGCCGGTCCCGGGTCGCCATTGGCCACCGATTCCCAGCGCATCAAGCCGGGGCTGACCTGACCATCCGGTGCACCAAGGCCGATCGGCATGTCAGCGACGATGACTTTCCATTGGGCATTCGAGCCTTTCAACGAAGCCTTCAACCAATCCAGTTGTTCACGACCCAGGAAGGGTTTGGCGGCACCCAAGTTGTCGTCGTTGGCCCCGCGATAACTGCGCATGTCGAGCACGAACACATCGAGCAATGGCCCATAACTGAGTTGACGATAAATCCGCTGACCAGCTTCGGCGCTCTGCCAACGCATCGGCGCATATTCAAGCCAGGCCTGACGTCCGCGCCGCACCAGGCTGTGGATATCTTTGTCGGTGTAGCGCGCATCCAGAGACGTGCCCGGCGACCAGTTATTCACCACTTCGTGGTCATCCCATAGCCAGACCTGCGGCACTTCGGCGTTGAAGCGGCGGACGTTTTCGTCCATCAGGTTGTAGCGGTAATTGCCCCGGTAATCGTCGAGGGTTTCGGCGACTTTGCTCTTGGCTTCGCTGGTGATGTTGCGCCACACGCGACCGCTTTCTGTGGTGAGTTGCGCCGGTATGGGACCGTCGGCGTAGATGCTGTCGCCGCAGTGGATAAAGAAGTCGGGCAGCCGCAAACGCATCGCGTCATAGATGCGCATGCCGCCGATGTCCGGATTGATGCCGAAGCCCTGGCCGGCAGTGTCACCGCTCCAGACGAAACGGATGTCGCGCCTCGTCTGCGGCACGCTGCGCAGATGGCCGAACCACGGCTCGCTGGTGACGCCGCTTTGGGCATCTTCGAACTGTACGCGATAGAAAATCGCCTGATCGGCGGGCAGCCCGCTGAGCTCGACCCGGGCGGTGAAATCGGAGCGGGCATCGGCCAGGGCCGAAACGAAGCGTCGGGGGTAGGGAAACAGACTGCGGGTGTCCCACTCCACCACCATGCGCGCCGGGCGATCGGTGCGGCTCCAGATGATCGCCCGATCACCCAGCACGTCGCCGGACTGCACGCCATCGGTGAGTTGCGGACGATCCTTGATCGACGCAATCACCACCGGCGCCAGCCCCGGCAACAACAACCCGGCGCCCACCGCTTGCAAGACACGACGGCGGCCGAGGTCGAATTCGCTCATGGTGTTCTCCCTGAAAATGGAAAACATGACCTGAAGGTGACATCGGCTTTGTAGGAGCCGGCTTGCTGGCGATAGCGGTCATGAAATCGCCATCGCCAGCAAGCCGGCTCCTACAAGGGATTACGCGCTCACGGGCTCTACCGCCAACTCAACTGTCTCAGGCCGCTTCACCAGCGCATACACCACCGCCGTCAACAAACTCCCGGCAACAATCGCCAGCAAATACAGCAACGCATGGTTGATCGCATTCGGGATCGCCAACACGAACAAGCCACCGTGGGGCGCCATCAACTTGCAGCCGAAATACATCGACAACGCGCCGGTCAGCGCTCCGCCGGCGATGCTCGCCGGGATCACCCGCAGCGGGTCTTTCGCAGCAAACGGAATCGCCCCTTCCGAGATAAAGCACAAGCCCAACACCAGCGCCGCTTTACCGGCCTCGCGCTCAGTCTGGGCGAACTTGCGCCGGGCGATGAACGTGGCGATGCCGAGGCCAATCGGCGGCACCATGCCGGCCGCCATGGTCGCGGCCATCGGCGCATAACTCTGCGACGCCAGCAGCCCGACCGAGAACGCATACGCCGCCTTATTGATCGGCCCGCCGAGGTCGACGCACATCATCCCGCCCAGCAGCACGCCGAGCAGAATCGCGTTGGTGGTGCCCATGCTGTCGAGGAAATGCGTGAGCCCGGCAAGCATGCCCGCCACCGGTTTGCCGACCACGTAGATCATCACCAGGCCGGTGAACAGACTGGCCAGCAACGGGATGATCAGGATCGGTTTCAGCGCTTCAAGACTCTGCGGCAAACGCGCATATCGATTGATCGCCTGCGCCGCGTAACCGGCAATGAAACCGGCGATGATCCCGCCGATAAAACCGGCGCCCAACGTGCTCGCCAACAGACCGCCGATCATCCCCGGTGCGAGGCCCGGACGGTCCGCGATGGAGTAGGCGATGTAGCCCGCCAGCAACGGCACCATCAGTTTGAACGCGGTCTCGCCGCCGATCTGCATCAGCGCCGCCGCCAGCGTCCCCTCTTCCTTGAACGCGGTGATGCCGAACACGAACGACAGGGCGATCATCAGGCCGCCAGCCACCACCATCGGCAACATGAACGACACGCCGGTCAGCAGGTGTTTGTAGACGCCGGTTTTTTCTTTTTTGGCCGGACCTTTTGCGCCCGTGGACGCAGTTTCCTGGGTGCCTTCGGCCAGCGCTTTTTTCAGCGTTGCTTCAGCTTGCTTGAGGGCAATGCCGGTGCCGCAACGGTAAATTTTCTTGCCGGCAAAACGCTCGGTCGCGACTTCAATATCGCAGGCCAGCAACACCACGTCAGCCTCGGCAATCGCTTGCTCGCTCAGCGGATTGCGCGCACCGACCGAGCCCTGGGTTTCCACTTGCAGGTCGTAGCCCAAACGCTTGGCCGCTTGCTGCAAGGCTTCGGCGGCCATGAAGGTATGGGCGACACCGGTCGGGCATGCGGTGATCGCCACCAGACGCGGGGCGTTTTGGGCGACGGTGATCGGTTCGGCAACGGCTTCAGGCGCGACATACACCTGAGCCTCTTGCGCCCCACGGCGCAGCACCGCTTCGACGTCCTGCAGGGCCTGCGCCGGAGTGCTCTGGAATACACGCTTGCCAACGAATCGCGACATATCCACCGGTGCGCTGGTCACCAGCAACACCCACTCCGCCGCGTCGATCGTGGCCGCCGACAATTGCCGCTCGGGATGCGCCGCATCGGTGATTTCGACAACGGTGCTCCAGCCCTGACGCTGGGCCGCTGCGTCGAGCAAACGGGCGCACAGCACACTGGTGACCATGCCATTCGGGCAGGCAGTAACAATGGCTAACTTCATGACCAACCCTCTTATTGTTCTGTCAGGGGACGCACGCGCACACCCTGTTCGAGCTGCGCCAGGTGCGCCGCATCGCCAATGCCGAAACCGATCTGGGTGACCGCCATCGCGGCAATCGCCGTGGCGGTGCGCAAGGTTTGTTCAGGCGTATCGGCGCTGAGCAAACCGTGGAGCATGCCCGCCAGCAACGAGTCGCCCGCGCCCACCGTACTGGCGACACTGACCCTGGGCGGCGTGGCATGCAGCGCCGAGCCGACGCTGAACCAGTTCACGCCGTCGGCACCGTGGGAAATCACCACGTGTTCGATCCCTTGCGCGTGCAAACGGCTCGCCGCTTCGGCTTGTGCGTTAACGGAAACCACTTCGCAATCGAGCACTTCCGCCAGCTCTTCGGTGTTGGGTTTGATCAGCCACGGGCCGGCCTTGAGCGCGGCCCGTAGCGCATCGCCGCTGGTGTCCAGGGCCACTTTCAAACCGAGCTTTTTCAAGCGCAGGATCAACGCCTGCAACCACTGCGGGCTGATGCCTTGCGGCAGGCTGCCAGCGACAACGACGGCGTCATGTCCCGGCGCAATCTGATCGAGACGATCAAGCAAGGCCTGCTGCGCCGCCGCACTGACCAGCGGCCCCGGACCATTGAGGTCAGTGATACGCCCATCGCTTTCAGCGAGTTTGATGTTGCTACGGGTCTCGCCGGGAACACGAATGAACGCATCGACAAAGCCGCGTTTGGCGAACAGCGTTTCGAACGCTTGCGGATTGTCTTCACCAAGGAAACCGCTGACGGTCAGTTGATGCCCAAGGTCCGCCAGCACCTGCGCCACGTTCACGCCTTTGCCGGCGGCGTGGGTGTGCATCACGTCGCTGCGGTTGACCTGACCGGGCTCGAGGCGCGGCAACTGCACGGTGAGGTCCAGTGCCGGGTTGAGGGTCAGGGTTAAGATCTTGGCCATTACAGGGCCTCCACTAATGCGCGCACTTCGTTGGCGCTGCCCACGGCCAGAGCCTGTTGGGCAAGGGTTTGAGCCTGGGCCAGGCTGAGTTCGCGAATCCGCGCCTTGACCTCGGCGATGCTGCGCCCGCCGACGCTCAGCTCATCCACACCGAGCCCGACCAGCACCGGCACCGCCAGCGGATCGGCCGCCAACTCACCGCACACGCCGACCCACTTGCCATGGGCATGGGCCGCGCGCACGGTGATGTCGATCAGTTGCAGCACCGCCGGATGCAAACCGTCGGCCTGCGCCGACAGGGTCGGATGACCACGGTCGATGGCCAGGGTGTATTGGGTCAGGTCGTTGGTGCCGACGCTGAAGAAGTCGACTTCCTTGGCCAGGACCGGCGCCAGCAAGGCCGCCGACGGCACTTCGATCATGATCCCCAGTTGCAGGTCCGCGACCGGGATTTCCAGGCGCAGGCGTTCGGTCATGTCCCGCGCCTGACGCCACTCATCGACGCTGCCGACCATCGGGAACATGATCCGCAGCGGACGGTTGTCGGCGGCGCGCAGCAAGGCGCGAATCTGCGCTTCCATGATCTGCGGCCGCTGCAAGGTCAGGCGAATGCCGCGCACACCGAGGAACGGGTTTTCTTCCTTGGCGATCGGCCAATACGGCAGCGGTTTGTCACCGCCAACATCAAGGGTACGCACCACCAGCGGTCGCCCGGCCAAGCCATCGAGGACACGACGGTATTCAGCTTCCTGGGTCGCCTCGTCCGGCGCTTGTGGGTGAGCCATGAAAATCAGTTCAGTACGCAGCAAGCCGATGCCTTCGGCACCCTGCTCCACCGCAGCGGTCACACCGGCGCTTTCACCGATGTTGGCGAACACTTCGACGGCATGACCGTCAGTGGTCAATGCCGGTTGATGACGTTGCTCGGCGGCCGCCTTCAAGCGTTGTTCGCGGGTGTCGCGCTCTTGCGTGGCACGCTGCAAGGTCGCCGCGTCGGCGTCCACATGCAAACGCCCGCGCTGACCATCGATCAACAGCGGCGTACCTGGTGCCAACAGCAACACCGCCGGACCGGCACCAACCAGCGCCGGAATGCCCAAGGCCCGCGCAACAATGGCGCTGTGTGCTGTGGCGCCGCCACGGGCAGTGAGAATGCCGGCGACACGCGCCGGATCGAGACGTGCCACGTCGGACGGACCGACTTCGTCCATCACCAGAATGTACGGCTGCTCCGGCTCACTCGGGGTTTCGACACCGCTGAGTTGCGCCAGCACCCGACGGCCAATGTCGCGCAAGTCAGCGGCGCGCTCGGCGAGCAAGGCGTCCTGCAACGATTCCTGTTGCCGCGCTGCGGCTTCAATCACCGACATCCACGCCGCTTCCGCGCTCTCGCCTTGTTTGAGGCGGGTGTCGACTTCATCGGTCAATTCCGGGTCGTCGAGCATTTCCTGGTGGGTGACGAAAATCTCGCGAATGGCCTTGGCCTTGCTGCGTTCGATCAAACCGCCAATGTCACGCCGCACATCCGCCAGCGCTTGCTTGAGACGCTCGCGCTCGATGGCGGCCGACTCACCACGCAGCGGGTAATCGATGGTTTGCAGCACTTGAATATGCGCCGGGCCAATGGCGATCCCCGGTGCGGCGGCGATGGCCTGAACCAGGCTGCCTGATGCCGGCGCGAGCAGCACCGCGGCGACCTCGACAATCTCTTCGCGTTGTTGGCTCACCGCAGGCAACGGCTCGACTTCTTCACCGAGGCCTTCTTCGATGGCGGCCAATAACGCAGGCAATGCATCGGCGGCGATGCTCGGCTCGGCGATGATTTCCAGCACCTGACCGCGACGAGCGCCAAGGCTGAGCAGTTTGCTCAAGCTCTTCACCGACACGGCGCTGTCCTGGCCGTCGACGATGCGGATGCGTATTTCGCCTTCAAAACTTTTTGCCAATTGCGCGAGGATTTTCGCCGGGCGCGCATGCAAACCGTGGGCGTTGGCCAGGGCAATCCGCGCGCTCGGCCAGTCCGCCGGCAACTCACCGCCGAGCACTTCAAGCACCGCGCGGCAACTGGTGGCGCGACCCAATTCATGGCCGCGCCCTTCAATCAGCAACGCGCACAGGCGTTCGAGCAATGCTTGATGGGCCTCGCCCAGACTGGCCAAACAGAACAACCCGCTCAGCGGCTGGCCGAGATATCGCAACGGTTTGTCCGGCGTGACGAAGGCCAGGCCCGGACGCTTGACGGTTTGTTCGCTGTGCAGCCACCACAACCCATCGCCCAGCGGCAACGCTTCGACTTGCTGCAATACCGCAGAAAAACCGTTGCTCACGCAGTCGGCCTGGCGCAACAAACGTGCACCACGCCAAACCAGTTCTTCGAAATCTTCAGCGGCAACGCCCAAGCCAATCATCTGCGCATCCAGCGCCAGTTCTTGCGGCGCGCCTTGCAGCAGTTTCAGCAAGGCCTCGGCGGTACTGGCGCGGCGCAGGGCCTGGCCCAGATCGGTCTCGCCGAGGGCACGGGTCAGCAGTTGCAAGAGGCGCAAGTGCTCATCGGATTTGGCAGCAATACCTATCGCCAGGTAGACGATCTGGCCGTCGCCCCAATCAACGCCGTCGGGGAATTGCATCAGCCGGACGCCGGTGGAAAACACCTGGTCGCGGGTTTCCGGTGTACCGTGGGGGATGGCAATACCTTGGCCGAGAAAGGTCGAGCCCTGGGCTTCGCGCGCCTGCAACCCGGCGAGGTAACCGTCGGCCACAAGACCGTCGGCGACCAGATGCCCGGCGAGTAATTGCAACGCTGCGGACTTATCCACAGCCGACTGGGCCATGGATATCTGCTCTATGGTGAGCTCGAGCATGCTTTCTCCTTTTTGGCACCGGTTGGCACCAGGTATTGTTTTGAATGATTTCAGCTTAGGCGCTTGTATTGTCACAGTCTTTGTCGGTTTCGCGGCAGAACCGGCCAAAGGCACCTTTAACGTAGAAAATACGCTTGCTGAAACGTTTAATCTAGATCGATTGGCACGTTACTCGATAATGTCCCATCCTTGAAGTCCAACTTGTCGGATGCGTTGTGACCATGGTCGACTGCCCGAATCGGGTAGGATTGGCGAAAATGTCGAGGCAAGCTCGAGAAAACAAGGAATTGCGGGTTGAAACTCAGTGATATAGCCCAGTTGGCCGGTGTGTCCGTTACCACCGCCAGCTACGTCATCAATGGCAAGGCCGAACAGCAACGCATCAGCAGCGCCACCGTCGAGCGCGTGCGCGCGGTGGTCGATCTTCATGGCTTTACGCCTAACCCGCAGGCGGCCGGGCTGCGCAGTCGGCACACCCGCACGCTGGGGTTCATTCTGCCGGACCTGGAAAACCCCAGTTACGCGCGAATCGCCAAACTGCTGGAACAAGGTGCGCGCGCTCGCGGCTATCAGTTGCTGATCGCCAGCTCCGACGATGCACCGGACAGCGAACGGCAATTGCTGCAACTGTTCCGCGCCCGGCGCTGTGATGCGCTGATTGTCGCCAGTTGCCTGCCGCCCGGCGACGACAGCTATCTCCAATTGCAGGCCAAGGGCATTCCGATCATCGCCATCGACCGGGTCATGGCGCCCGAGCATTTCTGCTCGGTCATCAGCGACGATCGCGAAGCCAGCCTGCAACTGACACGCAGCCTGCTCGAGCCGTTGCCCAAGCAGATCGCCCTGATCGGCGCCCGCCCCGAGTTGAGCATCAGCCAGGAACGGGCCGCCGGGTTCAAAGAGGCGCTGACCGGGTTCAAAGGCGAAGTGCTGATCGAGCACGGGGAATCATTCAGCCGCGAGTGCGGCAAGCAGTTGATGGAAGAAATGCTACAGCGCTTGGGGCATTTGCCGGATGCGCTGGTGACCACGTCCTACGTTCTGCTACAGGGCGTGTTCGATGCCTTGCACGACTTCCCGCTGAAATCCCGACCGCTGCGACTCGGCACCTTCGGCGACACCCAGTTACTCGACTTCCTGCCGCTGCCGGTCAATGCCATGGCCCAACAACACCAGCTGATTGCCGACAAAGCCCTGGCCCTGGCGCTGGCCGCCATCGAGCAGTCCGATTATCAACCCGGCGTGCAGGCCATCGCACGGACGTTCAAACAACGTATTCGTCAGGACTGAGCCATGGACCTGATCGACACCCACACGCACCTGGACTTCCCCGACTTCGACGCGGATCGTCAGGCGCTGATGGCCGAAAGCCGGGTCCTCGGGGTGCGGCGAATGGTGGTGCTGGGGGTTTATCAGGGCAATTGGCAGCGGGTCTGGGAGCTGGTGCAAAGCGATTCCGACCTGCATGCGGCCTTCGGTTTGCATCCGGTGTATCTGGACGATCATCGTCCGGAAGATTTAACCGAACTCGCTGATTGGCTAAGCCGTTTGGCCGGTCACCGACAGTTGTGCGCGGTGGGCGAGATCGGCCTGGATTACTTCATCGAAACACTGGACCGCGATCGCCAGCAAGCGTTGTTCGACGCACAACTGCAACTGGCGGCGGACTTCAATTTACCGGCGTTGATCCATGTGCGGCGCAGCCATGCGGCGGTGATTGCCACGCTCAAACGCTTCAAATTGAAACGAGCCGGCATCATCCACGCCTTCGCTGGCAGCAAGGAAGAAGCCCGCGAGTACATCAAGCTCGGGTTCAAACTCGGCCTCGGCGGCGCCGCGACCTGGCCACAAGCGCTGCGTATGCACCGCGTCCTCGCCGAGCTGCCGCTGGATTCAGTGGTCCTGGAAACCGACTCACCGGACATGGCGCCCGCCATGTTCCCAGGTCAACGCAACAGCCCCGCGCACTTGCCGGCGATCTGCGCGGCACTGGCCGCCATCATGGCGATCAGCCCCGAGCAACTGGCTACCAACAGCACCGCCAATGCCTGTGAGCTGTTCAACTGGTAACAGACAAACCAAAACAATTGTGGGAGCGAGCCTGCTCGCGATAGCGGAGTGTCAGTCGACATAATTCTCGACTGTTAATCCGTCATCGCGAGCAGGCTCGCTCCCACAGGGGGCACAGTGTTCGTTAGACCCGGAACGCGCTGATCAACTGCTTCAACTCCACCACCTGAGCCGACAACGCACGGCTGGCGTCCTCGGTCTGGTGCGCACCTTCGGCGGTGCGCTCGCCGGCGCGGTTGATCTCGACGATGTTCTGATCGATGTCGTGGGCCACGGCGGTTTGCTGCTCCACGGCGGCGGCGATCTGTTGGTTCTGATCGACGATCATGCCCACGGCGCCAAGGATGTTTTCCAGTGCCAGTTGGACTTTTTCCGACTGCCCCACGGTGCCATTCGCCATTTCGTGGCTGACGCCCATCGCCTTCACCGCTGCGCCAACACCGCCGTGGAGCTTGGCGATCATCTGCTCGATTTCTTCGGTTGATTGCTGAGTGCGCTTGGCCAGGGTCCGGACCTCGTCCGCCACCACCGCGAAACCACGCCCCTGTTCACCGGCGCGGGCCGCTTCGATTGCAGCGTTGAGCGCCAACAGATTGGTCTGTTCGGCAATGCTCTTGATCACTTCCAGCACGCGGCTGATGGACTGGCTGTCGCTGGCCAGTTGATTGATGACCAGCACCGATTGATCAATCTCGTTGGCCAATGCCGCGATGCTGCCCTGCTGGGACTGCACCAGTCCCCGACCGCTGACGGTCTCGTCGTTGACACTGTGGGCGCTGCTGACCGCCGCAGCGGCACTGCGTGCGACCTCCAGTGAAGTGGCGGACATCTGGTTCATCGCCGTCGCGACCTGCTCGATCTGCGTGCGTTGCCCGGCCACTGCCTGATTGCTTTGCGCCGAGACATGTTCCACTTGCCCGGCCTGACGCTCGACCTCGCTGACGGTCTGTCCCACGCGCTCGATCAGGTCATGGATTTTTTTCACCGTGCCGTTGAACACCTCGCCCAACTCGCCCAACTCATCGCGGCTATTGGCGCTGAAGGTTACGGTCATGTCGCCGGCCGCCACTTTGTCCATCACCCCGCCAAGACGTTTGAGGGTGGTGCGGGTCGAGGCGTAGAAGCCGCCGTAGAGATAAAAAATCAACACAAACACCACCGACAGCGCCACGGCCTGCAAGACCATGTGCGTGCGGTTCTGCTCCAGACGCTGCTGCAACTGGGTGCCGAGAAATTTCAGGGTGGCTTCGTTGAGTTGGTAGGTCTGGTCCATCAGGCCCGTGACCTGATCGTAAAAGCCCTGCCATGGCCTATCGAGGGTGTCAGCCATCACCACTTGTTCTTCGAACAATTCACTGGCTTTCTTCAACGACGCCCGGCTGCTATCAGCCTTGGCGGCAAGCGTTTCCCGTGCGGCAGAGCTGGAGCCCAGCGCATCCTGCAGTTTCACCCCGTATTCGCCCTGCAGCTTTTCGATCTGTGCCAACAACTCATCGAAACGCGTGCTCGATGACGAATTGATAAAGCCCTGCCCCAAGGAAAAAGAGCCCATCGCCCGGCCTTCGCCCAGCAGCTGAGTGACCGGCGGGGTGACATTGGTGATCAGTTCGCTCAGCTGGCGCATGTCGCTTTGCGTATCACGACTGAGGCCGGCCTGACTGGCAATGATCTGGCTGAACACCTGCGCGCTGCCGAGCAACTTGCCGATCATGCCGCTTTTGCTTTGCAGCGAGCTTTCGGCTTGCTGAGCCTTGAAGGCGGCGATCATTTCATCGCGCTTGGCATCGAAGACCGCAATCTGTTCTGGGTCGGTGCTCATCGCCGTCGACCCTTGCATACGGCTCAGCACACTTTGCCCCAAAGTATTGATCTGTGACTCGACATTCCCGGCCTTGCCGGATTGACCGAGGGAGACGTTGATCTGCACCAGGTTGTTCAGGGTTTCCAGATCGCGCCGCAACGTCAGGCTGCTGCCCAACAGGTCCAGGCTCTGGAGTTCAACCCGGGTGCCCTGGAATTCGCGATAGGAATCACGCACCAGGTAGAAGTTGGTCACCAGCATCGGCACCAGAAACAGTACGCTGATCAGGCTGAACTTCATGCCGAAGCTCAGGCGATTCATCAGTGCGACGGCGGGATAGAGCAAGCTCTTCACTGGAAGTCTCCCTTGGATTTCTTATTTTTATTGGCAGGCGCAGACCGACAGCAGATAGCCACTATTGGGCGCTGTCTCTGTATAACTTAAATCGGCGGGAAGTTTTGTAACTTAAGGTTAATGGCAAAAAGATCGCAGCCTCCGGCAGCTCCTACAGGGGTGCGTGCATCCGATTATCGGTAGTACGCGATCCATGTAGGAGCTGCCGCAGGCTGCGATCTTTTGATTTTTAATCCCGGATCAGGGCATCACGGTCCACAACGCAAAACCCGCATACCAGAGCACTGCCGCCCGCAGCAGCAACTCCCAGATCCGGTCAAGGTTGTTGATGCCTTCAGGCCCGACCACCGGAGCCGGAATTTCACCGGCCACCAGTCCGGCCTTCTCGATCAATTGGGCCGCGCTGATGTTCCAGTTCAACAATTCGTGCAACATCACCCGACTGACCGCGACGAAATTACCCACCAGGGCAAAACTGGCCGCCAGCAGGCGTACCGGCAGCCAGTCGAAGGCATGGCGCAATTGTCCTGCGCGCTCGACCACAGTCGGATTTTGCCCGTGTTCTTCGGCCAGGGCCAGCAGTCGATAGGCCAGCGCCGCGACCGGTCCCAACAGGAAATACCAGAAAATCACCGCAAAAAAGCTCTGGTAAGCCTCCCACAACAGATGAGCTTCGACCCGTTCCAGCAGTTGCTCGCCACTGTCGGCGCAGATGTCGAGGTCACGCTTGGCGACATGGGCCGCAGCTTGCAGGTCTTCGCGACGCCAGGCATCGCGAAAAGGCCCGAGACCGCCCAGCAGGTCACCGCGTCCCAGGCTGTAAATCACCACCAGCAGGTGCACCGGCAACGCCAACAAACCGTAGGCCACCGGATCCAGGACCACCAACAGCAAGCCCAGCAACGCCACGGGCAACAACACCATCACGACCAGAACCAGCCACGGACGCTTCGTCAGACGCGGGCTGGATTCAAGCTTGTGCAACTCGCGCACCCAACCGCCATCACGTTGAATCTGGTGGCGCAGGGCCGAGAATTTCTCGATCCACACCGCCAACAGCAACACCAGAAAACTCATTGTCCTTCCTCTCGTAGCAGGGCCGTGCGATAGCGTGCCCAGTCGAACGCAGGGCCCGGATCGGTCTTGCGCCCGGGCGCGATGTCGCTGTGCCCGCAGATGCGCTGTGCGGTGATGGCCGGAAAGGTGTTTTGCAGCTGCCGGGTCAACACCGTCAATGCGTCATATTGAGCATCGGTGAACGGCAGATCATCCGTGCCTTCCAACTCGATGCCCACGGAAAAATCGTTACAGGTTTCCCGTCCCTCGAAAATCGAAACACCGGCGTGCCAGGCGCGCTCCAGGCAAGAGACAAACTGAGTGACGGTGCCGTCACGCTCAATCAGAAAATGCGCAGACACCCGCAGATCGGCAATCCCCTCAAAGTACGGGTGTTCCGTGACATCCAGGCGATTCTGGAAAAACTCCTGCACCTTGCCTGTGGCGAACTGCGCCGGCGGCAGGCTGATGTTGTGGATCACCAGCAGGGAGATTTCGCCCGAGGGGCGCGCATTGAAGTTGGGCGAGGGGCATAAATGCACGTCCTGACACCAACCGCTTGCGGGGTCCAACTGCATACAAATTCCTTCAACGACGACTGTGTTGGTGCCCAGTATGCCGCGATAGACCCTCGGCATGCGATCACTTGCCGCGATCGAGGCGCTGCAGCTTACCGATCACCGACTCCAGAGCCCGATCAAACAGCAAGGTGTCATCCAGAGCTTGTACCACGCCATGACGAAATTCGATGGCGAGCTGGGTGCGGCTGCGCTCCAGCACCTTCATACCCGAGCGGTTGACGAAAATGTACTGACCGCTGGTTTCGTTGATCGCCGCCAGTTTGCAGCGCTGAGGGTTTTCCTGAAACTCGACCCAGCTACCAACGCTCAATTGATCGAATTGACGCAAGCCCGCATCGTCCGCCGGCAAACGCACCGAAACTGTATCGACCGGGGATTCATCGGCCCTCGGCAAAACCACTTCTTCCAGCACTTCGATCATCATCGGCGCCCCTGCAAGCGGTGTGGCTTGGGTGCCGTGTTCAAACAATTGAACGTGCAAGCCTTCCAGTTCACTGAAAAACCCGGCCGTGGCGAACGGATCGAACGCCGAACCGCTCAAGCCCTCGCGCAACGCCTTGAGCAAACCCGGCACCAGCGCCAACAAGTGCGACCGTGCATCGGGTTCGTCATGGCGTTGGACGCTCCAGATCAACTGCTCCATGGTTTGCACCGCGGCATGCCACTGCGTCGATTGGTCGCCGTGCTTGAGGCAAGTCAGCAGCAACACCTTGCTCCAGGCCTGCAGGACAAACAGCACCACACCCTGAGGCAGGACTTTTCCGCGCATGGCGTGATTCAACGCCTGCTCGACGCGCTGGCGGGCCAAACCAGCTCTGGCACGACCCTCTTCAGCATCGCGGATACGTTGCTCCAACGATTCACTGCGACGACGTTCATCACTGGTGAACGCCAGGAAATCGGCCAGCGACTCGGAAAATATCGCCGGGTCATCAACAAATTCGGTCAAGAGGCGCTGCACGACCTGTTCAACGCACAGGTAAAGTCCGTCGCGCTGAGGGTCATCACCCTCACTCCAGCCCAACGTCGCATTGGCGATCTCATTAAGCAGACGCCGCGCGGGATGGCTGCTACGACTGAAGAAGCTCTTGTCGAGCACCGCCACTTTCACCAGTGGAATCTGTAGCCGGGCGATCAATGGCTTGAAGGATCCTGGCAAAGTGCGGTCATCATGAAAGTAGTCGAAGAGCATAGCGATCAGATTGATCACGTCCTCATCGGCCACGTCGATCGCCGGCACCTGCGCCTGACTGTGCGCTTGCGAAGGAACACTGGCCGCGTCATCCGCTATCTGGCCTATCGGAGCGGACGTGAGACCAGACAGCACACCGGTAGCGATCAGCAGCTGGTTGGCGTCGGTGTAGAGTCGACCAGCATCGCTGAGCACATAGCGCTCGAACAGCTTGAGGACGATCAACTTGACCTGGATCTCCACCCCCAGGTTGCGCCCGGCCTGCAAGAAAAACGCGCAGAGCATCGTCGGCCCCATGGGGTTGTGCTGCTCCATCAGCGATCTGCCCAGCAGTGTACTGAGGCGGGCGGTGAGTTGGTCGAGTGCGTAACCATCACGGTTCAGCACCTTGTTGACCATCGCTTCCACCGCTACGGTGCGCTCCACCTCGTCATCGGTCAGCGCTTTGCGGGTGTCGACAGGCAAAGGCTGAGGCAGGACCGTGTGCGTGGCGCTGTACTGGGTCAGGCTGACAAAAGCTTCGAAGAATTGCTCGAAAAAGACCCGCTCGATACTTTTGCGCTTGAGGCGCAAGTCGCGCATGGCTTGAAAGAAAATGCTCTGATCGGCGCCGGTGCGAGCCTCGTCGGCCATTTCAAAGAGGGTGTCGTCGGCGTTATCGAACAGTGCCTGCAGAGCCTGCCTGAGCTGCTGGGTGGCCTTGTCGCGGACCTGAAGCAGAATCACAGGCAGGCGGGCGAGCGGCGTATGAATCGCCTGGTCGGTAGTCGCCCTGCGCAAAGGCACTACATTCCCGTCGTTGTGCATCCAGCCTCCTGAAAAATATTCTTCGATCCGTCAACGCCATGACGTCAATTACAAGGCGAATTATCTTGTAAAACGTCCCGCTTGTGCCAGAAGACTCTGCACCTCGTTTTCCAATTGCCCCGATCACTTGCGAGATCGACCAAATGCAGGCCCGAGAGCGATGGGATCACTTCAGGCGCCTTGGGTTGGCCAGCACCATGGCCCTATAATCGGAGCACTTTGTTTGTGGAGTCCGTTATGCCGAATCTACGTCTCGCCGATTTGACCGCCGAAATCGAAGCCAACGTGCGCCGTGCGTTGCTCGAAGACATCGGTAGCGGCGACATCACCGCGCAGCTGATCCCGGCCGAACGCCTGGCTAAAGCCACCATCATCACCCGCGATGCGGCCGTCATCTGCGGCACGGCGTGGGTGGATAATGTGTTTCGGCAACTGGACCCTCGGGTCGCGGTGCATTGGCAGGTCGCCGACGGCGAACGCGTCAAACCCAACCAGGTGTTGTTCCACCTCGAAGGCCCGGCCCGCTCGCTGCTGACGGGCGAACGTAGCGCCCTGAATTTCCTGCAACTGCTGTCCGGCGTGGCCACTCGTGCGCGATACCTGGCGGATTACGTTGCCCAGACTCAAGTGAAGTTGCTCGACACCCGCAAGACCCTGCCGGGGCTGCGCCTGGCGCAGAAGTACGCGGTGACCTGCGGCGGCTGCCACAATCACCGCATCGGTCTGTATGACGCTTTCCTGATCAAGGAAAACCATATCGCCGCCAGTGGGGGTATCCCGCAGGCGATCGCTGCCGCGCACAAGATCGCACCGGGTAAACCGGTCGAGATTGAAGTGGAAAGCCTGGATGAGCTGAAAGAAGCGTTGGCGGCTGGGGCCGACATCATCATGCTCGACGAACTGAGCCTGGATGACATGCGCGAAGCCGTGCGCCTGAACAACGGCAAGGCAAAGCTGGAGGCCAGCGGCGGTATCAACGAAAGCACGTTGCTGCCGATTGCCGAAACCGGGGTGGATTACATTTCGATCGGTGCGATGACCAAGGATGTGAAGGCTGTGGATCTATCGATGCGTCTCAGTCTCTGATCCGCATCACAAACCTGTAGGAGCCCGGCTTGCCGGCGATGGCGATCTCAAGGACGCTATCGCCGGCAAGCCAGGCTCCTACAAGAGCGTTGCTGTCAGACCACCAGATTGTTCATCTCGCAGTACTCTTCCCACTCGACACCCAACACTTCCGCCGCTTCCTTGTGTAATACCAGGCGCGCGGCCTCGAACTCTTCCGGAGTCGAGGTGTACTTGAGTGTCAGCTCCCACGGCTGTAAGCCCTGGGCTTCTGCCTCGTCTTCGAAGGCCCACTGAATCTGGTCTTTCTGATCATCGGCCGGCAGGTCCTTGATCTCATCCGCTAGCTGGGGCGAATCCAGCAAATACTTCTTGAGCGCTTCTTCGTGTCTGGCTTCTTGGGTCAATTCTTTAACGGTCATGGCGTTCTCTTTGATCTGAGGAATGGAAGATGGATCTGGATCATCAAGGATCTCTCTGACGCAAAAAACCGTTTACTGCCCGGTTTGTCTGGCCTTCAGAACCATTCGGGATCATCTGAAAACAACGTATCGCTGGTGCCCGAGACAGGAGTCGAACCTGCGACCTTCGCGTTACGAGTGCGCTGCTCTACCAACTGAGCTACACGGGCGGTGGGCTAAACCTAGCACTGACCATGGAGTCAGGCAACTTCGAACACCGCTAAATCAGAAGATCGTCCCAACGCAGCTCCAGCCCTCGACGCGAGAGTGCCGCGTACCTCTGTAGGAGCCGGCTTGCGGGCGATGGTCGTTAACGATAACGCGGGCAGGCAGGTCGAATGCGGCGCATTTGAATCCATCGCCAGCAAGCCGGCTCCTAGAGGGAACCAAAAAAAATGCCCCGCCGTTTTCACGGCGGGGCATTTTTATTGCGCTAAAGCCAGGGGGTGATTAAACGCCCGAAGCCTTGGCTGCTGCTACGTCTTTGATGGACAGCTTGATACGGCCGCGGTTGTCCACGTCCAGTACCAGCACTTCCACTTCCTGGCCTTCTTTCAGGATGTCGGTCACTTTCTCAACGCGAGCGTCGCTCAGCATGGAGATGTGAACCAGACCGTCCTTGCCCGGCAGGATGTTGACGAATGCGCCGAAGTCGACGATGCGCTCAACCTTACCGACGTAGATCTTGCCGATCTCGGCTTCAGCGGTGATACCCAGAACGCGCTGACGGGCAGCTTCAGCTGCTTCCTTGGTTTCGCCGAAGATCTTGATCGAGCCGTCGTCTTCGATGTCGATCGAAGCCTTGGTCTCTTCACAGATCGCACGAATGGTCGCGCCGCCTTTACCGATGACATCACGGATTTTGTCGGTGTCGATTTTCATCGCGATCATGGTCGGAGCGTTTTCCGACAGCTCGGTACGCGACTGGCCAATGATCTGGTTCATCTGACCGAGGATGTTCAGGCGCGCTTCCAGGGCTTGGCCCAGAGCGATTTCCATGATTTCTTCGGTGATGCCTTTGATCTTGATGTCCATCTGCAGCGCGGTCACACCTTTGGCGGTACCGGCTACTTTGAAGTCCATGTCGCCCAGGTGGTCTTCGTCACCCAGGATGTCGGTCAGGATGGCGAATTTCTCGCCCTCTTTAACCAGACCCATGGCGATACCGGCAACCGGTGCCTTCATCGGAACGCCGGCATCCATCAGTGCCAGGGAAGCGCCGCAGACCGAAGCCATGGAGCTCGAACCGTTGGACTCGGTGATTTCCGATACAACGCGGATGGTGTACGGGAACACGTCAGCGGCTGGCAGCATGGCTGAAATCGAACGACGGGCCAGACGGCCGTGACCGATTTCGCGACGACCAGCGCCACCCATGCGACCACACTCACCTACCGAGAACGGCGGGAAGTTGTAGTGCAGCATGAACGGGTCTTTTTTCTCGCCTTCGAGAGTGTCCAGCAACTGTGCGTCACGGGCAGTACCCAGAGTTGCGACTACCAGAGCCTGGGTTTCGCCACGGGTGAACAGGGCCGAACCGTGGGTCTTTGGCAGAACACCGACTTCGATGTTCAGAGGACGTACGGTCTTGGTGTCGCGACCGTCGATACGTGGCTTGCCGTTTACAATGTTTTCGCGAACGGTGCGGTATTCGATTTCGCCGAAAGCAGCTTTGACTTCAGCGGAAGTCGGTTGACCTTCTTCGCCGGACAGCTTGGCAACAACCTGATCCTTCAGCTCACCCAGGCGAGCGTAACGGTCGGCCTTGATGGTGATGGTGTAAGCCTGGGAGATTGCTTCGCCGAACTCGGCACGGATAGCGCCCAGCAGAGCAGTGGCCTCTGGCTGTGGAGCCCAGGTCCAGGTCGGCTTGGCAGCTTCGGCAGCCAGTTCTTTAACAGCGTTGATCACAACCTGGAACTCGTCGTGAGCAAACAGTACCGCGCCCAGCATCTGGTCTTCGGTCAGCTCTTTGGCTTCCGATTCAACCATCAGAACGGCTTCCGAAGTACCGGCAACGACCATGTCCAGGCTCGAAGCTTTCTGTTGTTCGTAAGTCGGGTTCAGCAGGTAGCCGGTGCTTTCGTGGAACGCAACGCGGGCAGCGCCGATCGGGCCATCGAAAGGAATGCCGGAGATCGCCAGGGCAGCCGAGGTACCGATCATCGCAGCGATGTCCGGATCGGTCTTCTTGCTGGTGGAAACGACGGTGCAGACAACCTGCACTTCGTTCATGAAACCTTCTGGGAACAGCGGACGGATCGGACGGTCGATCAGTCGGGAAGTCAGGGTTTCTTTCTCGGAAGGACGGCCTTCACGCTTGAAGAAACCGCCAGGGATCTTACCGGCAGCGTAAGTCTTTTCCTGGTAGTGAACAGACAGAGGGAAGAAGCCCTTGCCTGGATCGGCTTGCTTGGCACCGACTACGGTCACCAATACGCTGACGTCGTCGTCAACGGTGACCAATACTGCGCCGGAGGCTTGACGGGCGATACGGCCAGTCTCGAGGGTAACGGTCGACTGACCGAACTGGAATTTTTTGATTACCGGGTTCACGGTGTCCTACCTTCTTTTGTGGCTCTTGGGGAAACTGGTTTCTTGCGAAATTCTTGGGCAACGCCGGGAATCGGCCCGACAGGATTGTCCAGGGTAAAACGTGTATCCAGATAAAACTTGAGGCTGGGAGCCTGCCATGCGCCAGCGGGAAACCCACTGGCGCACGACAGACAACCAACCTCTAGCGCAATCGCTTATTAGCGACGCAGACCCAGGCGAGCGATCAGAGCGCTGTAACGGCTCACGTCCTTGCCTTTCAGGTAGTCCAGCAGCTTACGACGCTGGTTTACCATGCGGATCAGACCACGACGGGAGTGGTGATCTTTACCGTTGGCCTTGAAGTGACCTTGCAGCTTGTTGATGTTGTGGGTCAGCAGTGCAACTTGCACTTCTGGCGAACCAGTGTCACCAACAGCTTGCTGGTAGTCAGCTACGATTTGAGCTTTTTCTTGAACGTCGAGAGCCATGAGGCAATCCTTTTATCAGGAAACTGTTTCAGAAAAACAGCTTCAACAGGCCAGGGACAAATCCCTGTATCTAAAAATGAGTAGTGACCGTGCCTGTTAACAGCCACCCTCGTCCGGTCATTCTGACCGAATCAGTCGACGTGGCGCGATGCGCCCGTCTTCGCTCACTTCACCGATACCGATGAAGCGACCATTGTGATCCTGTACCCGTACCATGCCAAACTTCGGTGCATCCGGGGCGCGTACCGGCTGGCCGTTGAGCCAGTAGAACGAGCTGTGCTCCGAGAACTGCAACAGTGGCCAATCCAGCAGGCCGCTGTCCGATGGCATCAGGAAGCGATCAACCGCTTCGTTGCCGCCTTCGGCATGTACCGCTTCCAACTCTTCCAGGGTGACCGTCTGCGCCAGCGTGAAAGGCCCGGCCTGGGTACGTCGCAGTTCTGCAACGTAAGCGCCACAACCGAGTTGCTCACCAATATCCTCCACCAGGGTACGGATATAGGTGCCTTTGCTGCAATCCACCGCCAGCCGCGCAGTATCGCCTTCGAAGGCCAGCAATTCCAAGCGCGCAATAGTAACAGAACGCGGTTCGCGCTCCACTACTTCGCCAGCACGGGCCAGCTTGTACAGCGGCTGCCCGTCACGCTTGAGTGCCGAGTACATCGGTGGTATCTGACTGATTTGCCCACGAAATTTCGGCAAAACCGCTTCGACATCGGCGCGACCAACGGTCACCGGGCGTTCCTGCAAAACTTCACCCTCGGCATCTGCCGTGGTGGTGGTCTTGCCCAGTTGCGCCAGGGTTTCGTAACCCTTGTCGGAATCGAGCAGGTATTGCGAGAACTTGGTGGCCTCACCGAAGCACAGCGGCAGCACGCCGGTGGCCAGCGGATCGAGACTGCCGGTGTGACCGGCCTTCTCGGCGTTGAGCAACCAGCGAACCTTCTGCAACGCGGCGTTGGAGGTGAACCCCAGCGGCTTGTCGAGCAGGATGATGCCGCTGACGTTACGACGGATACGTTTGACCTGAGCCACCGATTACTCCTTGGTGTCTTCGGCTTCTGCCGCAACCGGATGCTGATTGTCTTCAGCCACTGCACGCTCGATCAATGCCGACAGGTGCGCACCACGCACGACGCTTTCGTCGTAGTGGAAGTGCAACTGTGGAACGCTGCGCAGCTTCATCTCGCGGGCCAACTGCATGCGCAGGAAACCAGCGGCAGAGTTGAGCACCTTGATGCTCTGTGCGATGTCTTCAGCGCTGTCCTGACCCATCACGGTGATGAAAATCTTCGCGTGACCGACGTCACGGCTGACTTCCACAGCGGTAATGGTGACCAGGCCGACGCGCGGGTCTTTGACTTCACGACGGATCAGTTGTGCCAGCTCGCGCTGCATCTGATCGCCAATGCGTTGGGTACGGCTATATTCTTTTGCCATGTCTTGTTACCTGTTACTGCCCCACGGCGAAACCCGTGAGGTCTGAAAGCGGCAAACGCCCGGCCTGACAGAAGCCAGACCGGGCGTTGCGTTTAGAGTTCGACTGATGCGCCGTGCATTTTCATGCGGCTGCCCATCACGGCTCTTGAAGTGCGCGAGTTAGAGGCTGCGAGCAACCTGAACCTTCTCGAAGACTTCGATCTTGTCACCGACTTTGACGTCGTTGTAGCTCTTCACGCCGATACCGCATTCCATGCCGGCACGTACTTCGGAAGCGTCATCCTTGAAGCGGCGCAGGGATTCCAGCTCGCCTTCGAAGATAACGATGTCTTCACGCAGTACACGGATTGGACGGTTACGGTGAACAACACCTTCGACAACCATGCAACCGGCGATCGCGCCAAACTTCGGCGAACGGAACACGTCACGCACTTCGGCGATACCCAGGATGTTCTCGCGAACATCGCTGCCGAGCATACCGGTCAGGGCTTTCTTGACGTCTTCGATGATGTCGTAGATCACGTTGTAGTAACGCATATCCAGACCTTCCTGCTCGACGATCTTGCGAGCGCCAGCATCGGCACGCACGTTGAAGCCGAACAGTACAGCGTTGGAGGCCAGTGCCAGGTTGGCGTCGGATTCGGTGATACCACCGACACCGCCACCGACCACGCGCACTTGCACTTCATCGTTACCCAGGCCGTTCAAGGCACCGTTCAACGCTTCCAGCGAACCACGGACGTCGGATTTGAGGACGATGTTGAGCGTCTTCTTCTCTTCCTGGCCCATGTTTTCGAAGATGTTTTCCAGCTTGCCGGCGTGAGCGCGGGCCAACTTGACTTCGCGGAACTTGCCTTGACGGAACAGAGCCACTTCACGGGCTTTCTTCTCGTCGGCAACCACGCTCATCTCGTCGCCAGCGTCCGGGGTACCGTCCAGGCCGAGAATCTCGACAGGGATGGCAGGACCCGCTTCCTTGATTGGCTTGCCGTTCTCGTCGAGCATGGCGCGAACGCGACCATAGTTCGAACCGACCAGTACCATGTCGCCTTGGCGCAGGGTACCGTCTTGAACCAGAACGGTCGCTACCGGGCCGCGGCCCTTGTCCAGACGCGATTCAACCACGACACCACGGCCAGGAGCCGACGGAGTAGCAGTCAGTTCCAGAACTTCGGCCTGCAGCAATACGGCTTCGAGCAGTTCGTCGACGCCAGTACCCATCTTCGCCGAGACCGGTACGAATGGCGTGTCACCACCCCACTCTTCCGACGTCACGCCGTGAACCGACAGTTCGCTACGGATGCGATCGAGATCAGCGCCCGGCTTGTCGATCTTGTTCACTGCGACAACCAACGGAACCCCAGCAGCCTTAGCGTGCTGAACAGCTTCGATGGTTTGCGGCATCACGCCGTCGTCCGCTGCAACCACCAGGATCACGATGTCGGTCGCCTTGGCACCACGGGCACGCATTGCGGTAAACGCGGCGTGACCAGGGGTGTCGAGGAACGTAACCATGCCACGGTCGGTTTCAACGTGGTATGCGCCGATGTGCTGGGTAATACCACCGGCTTCGCCAGCAGCTACCTTGGCACGACGGATGTAGTCGAGCAGGGAAGTTTTACCGTGGTCAACGTGGCCCATTACGGTCACGACTGGTGCACGGGAAACAGCCTCACCTTCAAACTTCAGGGACTCGGCCAGGGAATCTTCCAGGGCGGTGTCGCTGACCAGGGTCACTTTATGGCCCAGCTCTTCAGCTACCAGTTGAGCAGTTTCCTGATCGAGTACCTGGTTGATGGTCGCTGGAGTACCCAGTTTGAACATGAACTTGATGATTTCAGCAGCCTTGACCGACATCTGTTGAGCGAGATCGCCCACAGTGATGGTCTCGCCGATTTTCACTTCGCGCACGACAGGGCCGGTTGGGCTCTGGAAACCGTGGGCGTTGCGCTTTTTCAGCTTGGCCTTGCCGCGACCACCACGACGGAAGCCATCGCTTTCTTCGTCGGTAGTACGTGGGGCAACGCGTGGAGCAGGCGCTTTTTCCTTGACCGACGCACGATGCGGAGCGTTTTTGCGCTCGCCATCGCCGCTACCGCGACGATTGTTATCGTCGGCACGTGGCTTGTCCGGACGGCGTTGTTCGTCACGCTTGCGAGTGTCCGCCGCAGGAGCTGGAGCAGCCGCCACAACCGGTGCGCTTTCGCGAACTGGCTCGGCCACCGCAGCAGGCGCTGCAACAGATTCGGCTTGAGCGGTCGGCGCAGCAGCAGGCTGGCGACGCGCTTCTTCTTCGGCGCGACGCTTGGCTTCTTCTTCAGCCTTTTGACGTGCAGCATTTTCTACTGCGCGACGCTCATCCAGTTCACGCTTGCGCTCGGCTTCGATTTCTTCCGGGCTGCGCTGTACGAAGACTTTCTTCTTGCGTACTTCAACGCTGATGCTTTTGCTGCCAGCAACACGCAGGGTGCTGGTGGTTTTACGCTGCAGCGTAATCTTGCGTGGTTCTTCCACTTTCGCCTTGTGGCTGCTTTTCAAGTGAGTCAGCAACGATTGCTTCTCACTGTCAGTCACACTTTCTTCGGCGGCGGTGTGCGGCAGACCTGCCTCACGCATCTGCTGCAACAGGCGCTCTACCGGTGTTTTGACCTCATCGGCCAGTTGTTTCACCGTGACTTGCGTCATGCACTTCTCTCCTCAGGCCGCGCCTAATTACTCGAACCAGTGGGCTCGGGCGGCCATGATCAACTTGCCGGCACGATCATCGTCAATGCCGTCGATGTCGAGCAGGTCGTCAATAGACTGCTCGGCCAGGTCTTCGCGGGTAATTACGCCGCGCACCGCCAGTTCCATCGCCAAATCCTTGTCCATACCCTCAAGCGAGAGCAGGTCTTCGGCCGGATGGGCGTCTGCCAGCTTTTCCTCAGTAGCGATGGCTTTGGTCAACAAACGATCCTTGGCACGAGCGCGAAGCTCGTTGACGGTTTCTTCGTCAAAGCCGTCGATGTTGAGCATTTCTTCCAACGGTACGTAGGCAATCTCTTCCAGGCTGGTGAAGCCTTCATCTACCAGCACCTGAGCCAAATCTTCGTCGACTTCCAGCTCGTCGATGAAGTTGCGCAGGATGTCGCCGGTTTCTGCTTGCTGCTTAGCCTGGATGTCCGATTCGGTCATCACGTTCAGGGTCCAGCCAGTCAACTGGCTAGCCAGACGCACGTTCTGACCACCGCGACCAATGGCCTGAGCCAGATTGTCTGCGCCAACGGCGATGTCCATTGCATGGGCATCTTCGTCAACGATAATTGCCGCAACCTCAGCCGGGGACATGGCGTTGATCACGAACTGAGCCGGGTTGTCGTCCCACAGGACGATATCAACACGCTCACCGCCCAACTCACCCGACACTGCCTGGACGCGCGAACCGCGCATACCGATGCAAGCGCCCTGCGGGTCGATGCGTTTGTCCTTGGAGCGGACGGCGATCTTGGCGCGCGAACCCGGATCACGGGACGCAGCCATTACTTCGATCAGGCCTTCAGCAATTTCCGGCACTTCGATGCGGAACAACTCGATCAGCATTTCCGGCGCGGTACGCGACAGGATCAGCTGCGGGCCGCGGTTCTCGGTGCGGATTTCCTTGAGCAGCGCACGCAGACGCACGCCAACCCGGAAGGTTTCGCGAGAAATGATGTCTTCACGGGCCAGCAACGCTTCGGCGTTGTTGCCCAGATCAACGATCACGTTGTCGCGGGTCACTTTCTTCACGGTGCCGGAGATGATTTCACCCAGGCGCTCGCGGTAAGCGTCAACAACCTGAGCGCGCTCGGCTTCGCGAACTTTCTGCACGATGACTTGCTTGGCAGTCTGTGCAGCGATACGGCCGAATTCGATGGACTCGATTTTCTCTTCGACAACATCGCCAACCTTGGCGCCAGGATGCGTTTCGGCAACCTTGCTCGGCCAGGTTTCGATGGCCGGATCGTCCAGGTCTGCCTCTTCGACGACCGTCCAGCGACGGAAGGTCTCGTAAGCACCGGTGTGGCGGTTAATTTCCACACGCAGATCAACTTCGTCCTCGAAACGCTTTTTGGTAGCAGTGGCCAGAGCCAGCTCCAGCGCTTCAAAAATCACGTTTGCCGGTACGCCCTTTTCATTGGATACCGACTCAACAACCAGCAGTACTTCTTTGCTCATCGTACGCCTCGCCTTTCGCAAGCCATTGGATCCGCGGGATCCGCGTCTCAGTCAAAACTGGGAATAATGTTGGCCTTGTCGATCATATCGATCGGCAACAGGAACTCATGGTCTTCTACCTGCACCACGACATCCTGCTCTTCTACACCGCGCAGAAGGCCCTGAAAGTTGCGTCGACCTTCAAAAGGCGAGCGCAGCTTGATCTTCACTTGTTCACCGGCAAATTTTGCAAACTGCTCAAGAGTGAACAGCGGGCGTTCCATGCCAGGCGAGGAAACTTCAAGGGTGTATTCAACGGAAATTGGATCTTCAACATCCAGCACACCGCTGATCTGACGGCTGACAATGGCGCAATCGTCCACCAGCACGCCGCCCTCTTTATCGATATAAACGCGCAACATTGAGTGGCGACCTTGAGCCGAAAACTCAATACCCCAGCATTCATAGCCTAGGGCCACGACCACCGGGGCCAGCAAGGCCTGCAACTCTTCTAGCTTGCTCGACACCTGAACCCCCTCGTGCATGTATGTGCATGCTATGCAAAATAAAAAAATGGGCGAAACGCCCATCCTTGAAACGCCGTCGAACAGCGGCGTTGAAAGTGTCCAGCTAACAAAAAGCCCCTTAAAAGGGGCTCCTTAAACTGGTTGCGGGGGCCGGATTTGAACCGACGACCTTCGGGTTATGAGCCCGACGAGCTACCAGACTGCTCCACCCCGCGACAAAGCTGGGGCGGAAGTATACGACCGATCCCCTACAGGGTCAATGTAACCTTCCACCTGCAAGAAAGCCCGCAACAGCGGGCTCTCCTGACTAATTGGTACCGAGAAGGGGACTCGAACCCCTACACCCTATGGGCACAACCACCTCAAGGTTGCGTGTCTACCAATTCCACCACCTCGGCATACTACGTTTGAAACCCTTCTTACTTCTGCTCTTGAGCTGGAGGCACGTCAGTCGCTGGAGTAGCCGACTTTTGCTCTTGAAGCACCGGAACATCATCAGAAGCCGGTTGTTGCTTTGGAACTTCCAACACTGCTGGATTTGGGAGACCTACTTGAGTCAGCTGATGAGCTTTCTCTTTAGCAAAGTAACCTAACCCTAAGCTGGTTATGAAGAAACCTGCGGCAAGTATAGCAGTAAACTTACTAAGAAAGGTAGCAGAACCTTGGCTTCCGAATACAGTATTTGAAGCACCTGCTCCGAAAGACGCGCCAGCGTCCGCACCTTTACCCTGCTGCAGCAATACGAGAGCTACTACGCCCAATGCACCCAGCAGATGAAAAACGACTACGACTGTTTCCAGCATTTTTTCAGTTTCCCGCGGCGCGAATGATCGCACCGAACTCATCTGCATTCAGGGAAGCTCCACCAATGAGCCCCCCATCGATATCCGGCATGCCGAACAGTTCGACCGCATTGGCCGCCTTCACGCTGCCGCCGTATAGAAGCCGCACACCTTGTGCGACTTCAGAATTCTTTTCCGCCAACTGTGCGCGAATGGCTGCATGCACATCCTGCGCTTGTTGCGGCGAAGCAGTCAGCCCGGTGCCAATGGCCCAGACCGGCTCGTAAGCAATTACTGCATTGGCGAATGCCTCGACACCCAACTCGCCCATGATACTGCCCAGCTGACGCGAGACAACCTCAAGAGTCTTACCGGCTTCACGCTGCTCAAGGGTCTCCCCAATACACAACACCGGAATCAAGCCGCCTGCCTGTGCCGCTGCGAACTTGCGGATCAGCATCTCATCTTGCTCGCCCATTATCTGGCGGCGCTCAGAGTGCCCGACAAGCACCAGGGAACAACCTGCATCCACCAACTGACTCGGAGAAACCTCACCGGTCAATGCACCTTGCCCGGATTCCACCGCAGAGTTCTGCGCGCCGACCGAAATCGACTTTCCTTTCAAGCTATCAATCACTTGATTGATATGCAGGCAAGGCGGGAATACCGCGACATCAACACCGCTCGGCAACGCCAAACGACTAAGGCCGTTGATCAGCTCAGCGACGCTGGCGCGGGTACCGTGCATCTTCCAGTTACCAGCTACCATAGGGCGACGCATGCTGTACCTCGTCGGTCAAAGTGGGCGCAGATGTTACCCAACACAATCATGGCTGGCAAGCCGAATTCAGGCAGAAACTTCAGTAACCAGTTTTGCCAGCTCTTCGGCGTAGCCGCGAACCTGTGTTTCGTCTTCGCCTTCAACCATCACGCGTACCAACGGCTCTGTTCCGGACTTGCGCAAGAGCACGCGCCCGCGACCCGCCATAGCCTTGGTCACGCGCTCGCTCGCCTCCTTGACCGATGGATTATCAAGGGGGCTTGCACCACCGCCGAAGCGCACATTGATCAACACCTGCGGGCACTTGCGCAACGCCTGACGCGTTTGAGCCAACCCTTCTGAGCGCGTTTTCAGCGCTAACAGCACTTGAAGCGCAGCGATGATCGCATCACCGGTAGTGGTGTGGTTGAAACAAACGATATGACCCGAGTTCTCACCACCTACCAACCAGTTGCGCTCCAACAGCTCAGCGATCACATAACGATCACCGACATTGGCGCGGACAAATGGAATCGCCAGATCCGCCAAGGCCAGCTCCAGGCCCAGGTTACTCATCAGCGTACCGACTACACCACCCTGCAACTTGCCCTGCTCGTGCAGATCGCGAGCAATGATGAACAACAACTCATCACCATCAACAATGACACCGGTGTGATCAACCATCAGGACACGGTCGCCATCACCATCGAATGCGATACCCAGATCAGCGTGCTCAGCCAGAACAGCAGCCTGCAGCTGCCCCATGTGAGTCGAACCGCAGTTGTCGTTGATGTTCAATCCGTTAGGCTGCGCGGACAGGACTACGACATCGGCCCCCAGCTCACGGAATACGCTAGGCGCCACCTTGTACGTTGCACCATGGGCGCAGTCGATGACGATCTTCAAACCCGAAAAGCTGGTGCCGGTTGGCACACTACTTTTGCAGAATTCAATATAACGACCCGAGGCGTCGTTGATTCGCGAGACCTTGCCAATCTTGCTCGACTCGACCACGGTCATCGGCGTGTCGAGCAGCTCTTCGATCATGTGCTCGATTTCATCCGGAAGCTTGGTTCCCTTGCCGGAGAAAAACTTGATGCCGTTATCGTCATGTGGATTGTGCGAGGCACTGATCACAATGCCGGCTTCGGCATGAAAAGTACGCGTCAGGTAGGCGATGGCGGGTGTCGGCATCGGGCCCAGAAGCATTACGTCAGCGCCGGCCGACGTTAACCCAGCCTCAAGTGCCGATTCGAACATGTACCCCGAGATTCGAGTGTCCTTGCCCACCAGCACCTTGCATGCGCCCATTTTGCGGAACGCCATGCCAGCAGCCCAACCGAGCTTGAGCATGAAATCAGGAGTAATCGGGTACTCACCGACCCGACCACGAATGCCGTCGGTGCCAAAGTATTTCTTAGTCATAGGTACTCCATCATTCTTATTCGGCTGATTCCACTGCGGCAATCATCCTCACCACATCGACTGTTTCAGCAACATCGTGGACGCGCAATATACGCGCACCCTTTTGTGATGCCAGCGCTGCGAGAGCGAGACCGCCATACAAGCGCTCATCCACCGGGCGATTCAGTGCCTGACCTATCATGCTCTTTCGCGAAACCCCGACCAACAGGGGACGCCCAAAGACATGCAAGGCTTCCATATGTTTGAACAAGCTTAAATTGTGCTGCAGGGTTTTAGCGAAGCCAAAGCCCGGATCGAGGATGATCCGCTCAGCCGGAATACCTGCTGACGCGCACTGAGCCATACGTTCGGCAAGAAACTCAGCCACCTCTTTCGTAACGTCCTGGTAGTGCGGATTATCCTGCATATCGCCCGGCTCACCGAGCATGTGCATCAGACAGACGGGCAGCCCTGTTGCCGCTGCCGCATCCAGAGCGCCGTCGCGACGCAGTGCACGCACGTCGTTGATCAACCCGGCTCCCAGCCGCGCAGTTTCGCGCATGACGGCTGGCGTGGAAGTATCAACCGATATAATCACATCCAATTCGCGGTTAATCCGCTCGACGATCGGCGCTACACGCTCAAGCTCCTCAAGCGGCGACACTGCCCTGGCGCCTGGCCGTGTCGACTCTCCGCCGACATCAATCAGCGTCGCGCCAGCCGCCACCATTGCTTCAGCATGACGCAAGGCTGCATCAAGCTGGCTGTACTGGCCACCGTCGGAAAAGGAATCGGGAGTGACATTGAGAATGCCCATGACATGCGTCTGGGCCAAATCAAGAACCCGGTTGCCGCAAGGCAACCGGGTCGAGGACTGAACAGAAGTCATTTCAAACCTTAAACGTCAGCAGCGGGACCGCCGATAGGTGTTTCCGGACGCTCATCCTGTACTGCTGGAGGTGTACCGGATGTACCAGTGCCACCAGACCAGTCGCGAGGTTCGCGAGGTGTACGTCCAGCCATGATGTCGTCGATCTGCTCGGCATCAATGGTTTCATACTTCATCAGGGCATCAGCCATGGCATCGAGCTTGTCACGGTTGTCCGTGAGAATCTGCTTGGCCGTGCCGTAGCACTGATCGATGATGCTGCGCACTTCGGAGTCGATCAGCTTGGCTGTCTCACCAGAGAAGCTCGCACTCTGACCACCGCCGCCGCGACCGAGGAACACTTCACCCTCTTCTTCGGCGTACATCAACGGACCGAGTTTCTCGGACAGGCCCCACTTGGTCACCATGTTCCGCGCAATCTGGCTGGCACGCATGATGTCGTTGGATGCACCGGTGGTGACACCATCGAAGCCCAGGGTCATTTCTTCAGCGATACGACCACCGTACAGCGAGCAGATCTGGCTGATCAACGCACGCTTGGACAGGCTGTAGCGATCTTCTTCCGGGAGGAACATGGTCACACCCAGCGCACGACCGCGCGGGATGATCGATACCTTGTAAACCGGATCATGCTCAGGCACGACGCGACCAACGATAGCGTGGCCCGCCTCGTGGTAAGCGGTGTTCTGTTTTTCTTTCTCGGACATCACCATGGATTTGCGCTCGGCGCCCATCATGATCTTGTCTTTCGCCAGTTCGAACTCTTTCATCTCGACGATGCGTTTGCCGGCACGAGCAGCGAACAGCGACGCTTCGTTGACCAGGTTGGCCAGGTCGGCACCGGAGAAGCCAGGCGTACCACGAGCGATCACTGCCGGAGCGACGTCGTCACCCATTGGCACTTTGCGCATGTGGACCTTGAGAATCTGTTCGCGACCGCGGATATCCGGCAGACCCACCACAACCTGACGGTCGAAACGCCCCGGACGCAGCAGCGCAGGGTCGAGTACGTCTGGACGGTTGGTCGCGGCAATCACGATGATGCCATCGTTCATTTCGAAGCCATCCATCTCAACCAGCAACTGGTTGAGAGTCTGCTCGCGCTCGTCATGACCGCCGCCCATGCCGGCGCCACGATGGCGACCAACGGCGTCGATTTCGTCGATGAAGATGATGCAGGGGGCGTGCTTCTTGGCCTGCTCAAACATATCGCGAACACGGCTGGCACCCACACCGACGAACATTTCGACGAAGTCGGAACCGGAAATGGTGAAGAACGGCACTTTGGCTTCGCCTGCAATCGCCTTGGCGAGCAAGGTTTTACCGGTACCCGGAGGACCGACCATCAGCACGCCACGAGGAATGCGACCGCCCAGGCGTTGGAACTTGCCCGGATCGCGCAGGAACTCGACCAGTTCTCCGACTTCTTCCTTGGCTTCGTCGCAACCGGCAACGTCAGCCAGGGTGGTTTTCACCTGATCTTCGGAGAGCAGGCGTGCCTTGCTCTTGCCAAAGCTCATCGGGCCACCTTTGCCACCAGCACCGCCCTGCATCTGCCGCATGAAGAACATGAATACGGCGATAATTACCAGGATCGGGAAGCTTGCGACCAGGAGTTGGGTCCAGATGCTTTGCTGTTCAGGTTGCTTGCCTTCGACCACGACGTGGTTGTCCACCAGGTCGCCGATCAGGCCGTTGTCCTGGATTGCCGGACGAATGGTCTTGAAGCTGTCGCCATCGTTGCGCTTGCCGGTAATCACGTAGCCATCAACCGCCACGCGCTCGACCTTGCCATCCTTGACCTGCTGGATGAAGTCGGAATAGTTGAGGGTCTGCGGCTCGTTAGGGCTGGAGAAGTTGTTCATCACTGTCACCAGGACAGCCGCGATGATCAACCACAGGATCAGATTCTTTGCCATATCGTTCAATTAACTACCCTCTGAAGCAAGCGCCGCTGGTGGCGCGCGCTTCGCATGATATTCACCGGCCTAACTTACTACATTACCTACAACTCTGGCAGGCGCCGTCTGTAACCCTTTGTGAAACACTTTCTACACAATATTCGCTTATGCACGCGAGGCGAAATACGAAAAACCTATCACCCCGCCTAAAAACCTCGTTTTATTCGCTGCGACCGCGATAGCCCCAAGCCAGCATGTACTGCTCGCGGGAGCTGCCACGAGAGGAGTCCGGTTTGATCATCTGGATCTTGTCGAACTTCTTGCGAGCGTCCTTCAGGTAAACATCGAAACCTTCGCCCTGAAAAATCTTGATTACGAAATTACCACCCGGCTTGAGAATCCGCTCCGCCAAATCAAGCGCCAGCTCGCACAGAAACATGGCTTTCGGCATGTCCACTTCAGGCGTACCACTCATATTGGGGGCCATATCGGAAATCACAAGGTCCACCTGCGAATTACCGACGGCCTCAAGGATTTGGGCCAGCACTTCGTCCTGAGTGAAGTCACCCTGAATGAAAGTCACGTCCGGAATGCTGTCCATTTCCAGGATGTCCGAGGCGATCAGACGCCCCTGACCACCGATCAGCCGGCTAGTGACCTGCGACCAGCCACCGGGCGCTGCACCCAGGTCGACAACGCTCATGCCCGGACGGATCAGCTTGTATTTCTCCTGGACCTCCAGAAGTTTGTAACTCGCACGCGAGCGGTATCCATCCTTCTGCGCCTGCTTCACATAGGGATCATTGACATGTCTTTTCAGCCAACCAAGGCTTGTCTTGGAACGCGCCATTGGGCACCTCGATGATAAGGGTCGTGATTAGTTGGGCGGATCCACGAACCCTCGGGTAAAATGGCCGCCATTTTACAGAATCCAGACGAAAGGGTCAGATTATGCCGCTCACTCAAGAGCAGAAGAAACAGTACAAATCCATTGGCCACCATCTGAAACCGGTTTTGATTGTGGCTGACAACGGTTTGACTGAAGGTGTGTTAGCCGAACTTGAACGCGCATTGGCGGATCACGAGCTGATCAAAATCAAGCTCAACATCCTGGATCGCGAATCCCGCCTGGCGTCCATTGCAGAACTCTGCAAGGTCGGCAAAGCGGACCTGGTTCAAGTCATCGGCAAGATGGCACTGATTTACCGCAAGAACTTCAGCGTCAACAAGCAGCTGTCGAACGTCCATCGCTTCAAGTGATGGCAAGGGTCAAGGGTGTGCTTCGCGCACCCTGCCACTCCATCCCGGCACTGGCTGCAACACCAGCACCAACCCGGAAAAGCCCAGAATCAGATAGCTGAATACCTGCCAACGCACCGCTTCCGGCCAGCCAATCCGCGCTGCGAAGTACATCGCACACGCATACAGCGCCATCAATAGCAGTTGCCCGCGAATATCCCGCCATAGACTGGCAAGGCCCTCGGCCTGAACCAGCACCAAAACCTGAAATACCACACACGCTGCGGCGAATCCCACCATCAGCGCATCCAGCATGCCTGCAATTTCTTCGATCAGCAGCGGCGCCAGGCCAATTCGGCCAAGCACCGGCAGCAGACCGATATGTAACAGCCACAGGCCGCCAACCCATAACATCTGAGTCAGTTGCCAAAGCATGGCGCCCGCACGAAGCGGGCGCCTGCGTTTAGATGTGGCGAACTTCGACAATCTCGTACTCGATAACGCCACCAGGCGTTTTCACGGCAACCACATCACCCTCTTCCTTGGCAATCAAGGCGCGGGCCAATGGCGAACCCACCGAAATCTTGCCGAGTTTGAAGTCCGCCTCATCCTCACCCACGATGTGGTAAGTGACGCGCTCATCAGTCTCGACGTTGGCGATTTCAACGGTGGTGCCGAAAATCACTTTGCCGGTGTGAGGAATAGTCGTGACATCAATGATGACCTGATTCTGAATCCGGCCTTCGATGTCACGAATACGCGCCTCAACCATACCCTGCTGCTCGCGAGCAGCGTGGTATTCGGCGTTTTCCTTCAAGTCACCCAACTCACGAGCCGTACCGATGTCCTGGCTGAGCTTCGGACGGACGACTTTGGTCAGGTGAGTGTGCTCCTCTTCCAGGGCGCGAGCGCCCTGAACGGTCATTGGGTACTTCGTTATGCTCATGCCTTCAATCCTGCGTGTAGATCCTGCAAGCGGCGCACGGTCTTCTCGGGACCGAACTTCAGCGCTTCGCAGATAGCTTCGCCAGCAGCAATGGTGGTAGTGCAGTAGATCTTGTGCTGCAGAGCGTTGCGACGAATGGAGTACGAATCAGCGATCGATTGACGACCTTCGGTGGTGTTGATGATCAGGGTGACTTCGTCATTCTTGATCATGTCGACCACGTGTGGACGACCCTCGGTCACCTTGTTCACGCGGCGCACTTTCAGGCCTGCGGCTTCGATCAGCTTGGCAGTACCGGCAGTGGCGACCACTTCGAAGCCCAAGTTGATCAGATCACGGGCCACGCCTGCAACCAGCGGCTTGTCATCGTCGCGCACACTGATGAACGCGGTACCGCCGGTCGGCAGCACTTCGCTGGCACCCATCTGAGCCTTGGCGAACGCTTCACCGAAGGTGTCGCCCACGCCCATCACTTCACCGGTGGACTTCATCTCTGGGCCGAGGATCGGGTCAACACCAGGGAATTTGGCGAATGGGAACACCGCCTCTTTCACGCTGTAGAAGTTAGGAATGATTTCCTTGGTGAAACCGATTTCCTTCAGGGTTTTACCGGCCATGACGCGAGCCGCGATCATTGCCAGGGAAACACCGATGCACTTGGACACGAAAGGCACGGTACGGGAAGCACGCGGGTTGACTTCGATGACGTAGATGTCGTCGCCTTGCAGCGCCAACTGAACGTTCATCAGGCCGACCACGCCCAGTTCCAGGGCCATCTTCTTGACCTGGTCACGCATCTCGTCCTGGATGTGCGCAGGCAGCGAATACGGCGGCAGCGAGCATGCGGAGTCACCGGAGTGAACGCCGGCCTGCTCGATGTGCTGCATGATTGCGCCGATGACAACGTCTTTACCGTCGCAGACCGCATCCACGTCCATTTCGATGGCGCAGTTGAGGAAGTGGTCCAGCAGCACCGGGCTGTCGTTGGACACTTGAACCGCTTCACGCAGGTAGCGCTTGAGTTCTTCTTCTTCGTAAACGATTTCCATCGCACGGCCGCCCAATACATAAGACGGACGCACCACCAGCGGGTAACCGATCTTGCTGGCGGCACGAATCGCTTCGTCTTCGCTGCGCACGGTGGCGTTTGGCGGCTGACGCAGATTCAGGCGCTGAACCATCTGCTGGAAGCGCTCACGGTCTTCGGCACGGTCGATGGCGTCAGGGCTGGTGCCGATGATCGGCACGCCAGCGGCTTCCAGGGCGCGAGCCAGTTTCAGCGGGGTCTGGCCGCCGTACTGGACGATGACGCCTTTTGGCTTCTCGACGCGGACGATTTCCAGCACGTCTTCCAGGGTCACTGGTTCGAAGTACAAGCGATCGGACGTGTCGTAGTCGGTAGAAACGGTTTCCGGGTTGCAGTTGACCATGATGGTCTCGTAACCGTCATCGCGCAGCGCCAGTGCCGCGTGTACACAGCAGTAGTCGAACTCGATGCCCTGGCCGATACGGTTCGGACCGCCGCCCAGGATCATGATCTTGTCGCGACCCGATGGCGCGGCTTCGCACTCTTCTTCGTACGTCGAGTACAGGTAAGCGGTGTCGGTGGCGAACTCGGCGGCGCAGGTGTCGACGCGCTTGTAGACCGGGAAGATTTCCAGTTTGTGACGGTGAGCACGCAGGCTCTTCTCGGTCACACCCAGCAGTTTGGCCAGGCGCATATCGGAGAAGCCTTTGCGCTTGAGGCGGAACATCAGGTCGCGGTCGATGCTGGTCAGACCCAGGGTCTTGACCTTCTCTTCGTCCTTGATCAGATCTTCCATCTGCACCAGGAACCAAGGATCGATCATGGTCATGCCGAAGATGTCTTCAACGCTCATGCCGGCGCGCATCGCGTCCGCCACGTACCAGATACGCTCGGCGCCCGGTACGGTCAGCTCGCGCTTGAGCACGCTCATGCTTTCCGGGTTAGCCAGATCAACTTTTTCGTCCAGACCGCAAACACCGACTTCCAGACCGCGCAAAGCTTTCTGCAGGGATTCCTGGAAAGTACGGCCGATAGCCATGACTTCACCGACCGACTTCATCTGAGTGGTCAGGCGCGCGTCAGCCTTGGCGAATTTCTCGAAGGCGAAGCGTGGCAGCTTGGTGACGACGTAGTCGATGGACGGCTCGAAGGACGCCGGGGTCTTGCCGCCGGTGATGTCGTTCGACAGTTCGTCGAGGGTGTAACCCACAGCCAGTTTGGCCGCGACCTTGGCGATCGGGAAACCGGTGGCTTTCGAAGCCAGGGCCGAGGA
The DNA here is from genome assembly GCF_000802965.1 of Pseudomonas fluorescens. GTDB lineage: Bacteria > Pseudomonadota > Gammaproteobacteria > Pseudomonadales > Pseudomonadaceae > Aquipseudomonas > Aquipseudomonas fluorescens_A. The sequence goes on from NZ_JSAK01000014.1 coordinate 94,571, forward strand.
ACGGGATACACGCGGGTTCATCTCGATCACGACCATGCGGCCGGTGTTCGGGCAGATGCCGAACTGAACGTTGGAACCACCGGTTTCCACGCCGATCTCGCGCAGTACCGCCAGGGAGGCGTTACGCAGGATCTGGTATTCCTTGTCGGTCAGGGTTTGTGCAGGAGCCACGGTGATCGAGTCACCGGTGTGCACGCCCATCGGGTCAAAGTTTTCGATCGAGCAAACGATGATGCAGTTGTCCTTCTTATCGCGGACCACCTCCATCTCGTACTCTTTCCAGCCGATCAGGGATTCGTCGATCAGCAGCTCTTTGGTCGGCGACAGGTCCAGACCACGGGCGCAGATTTCTTCGAATTCTTCACGGTTGTAAGCAATACCGCCACCGGTGCCGCCCATGGTGAAGGACGGACGGATGATGCACGGGAAGCCGAGCTTCTCGAGGACCGCGTTGGCCTCTTCCATGCTGTGGGCGATGCCGGAACGCGGGCACGCCAGGCCGATGGATTTCATCGCCTTGTCGAAACGCGAACGGTCTTCAGCCTTGTCGATGGTGTCGGCGTTGGCACCGATCATCTCCACACCGAACTTCTCCAGAACGCCTTCGCGCTCCAGGTCCAGGGCGCAGTTCAGAGCGGTCTGGCCGCCCATGGTCGGCAGCAGCGCGTCCGGACGCTCTTTCTCAATGATCTTGGCAACGGTCTGCCACTTGATCGGTTCGATGTAGGTGGCGTCAGCCATGGCCGGGTCGGTCATGATAGTAGCCGGGTTGGAGTTCACCAGGATGACGCGGTAGCCCTCTTCGCGCAGGGCTTTACAGGCCTGGGCGCCGGAGTAGTCGAACTCGCAGGCCTGGCCGATAACGATCGGGCCAGCGCCGAGAATCAGGATGCTTTTAATGTCTGTACGTTTTGGCATGGGTTTGTCACTCAAATCCGCAGGTCAGTCGGCAAGCCGTCTTGTTCAATCTCTGAAGACTTGAGGGTGTCGCCGGTGTCGGGACCGCCCTCAAGCTTTGCTACATCAGGGCGAGCGATCAGCGTCGCTTGGCCATCTCGTTGATGAAGCGATCGAACAAAGGCGCTACGTCGTTCGGGCCAGGGCTGGCTTCCGGGTGACCCTGGAAGCTGAAGGCGCTCTTGTCGGTACGCTCGATGCCTTGCAGTGTGCCGTCGAACAGCGATTTGTGGATCGCGCGAACGTTGGCTGGCAGGGTCGCTTCGTCTACCGCGAAACCGTGATTCTGACTGGTGATCATTACGACGCCAGTGTCCAGGTCCTGGACCGGGTGGTTGGCACCGTGGTGGCCGTGACCCATTTTCAGGGTCTTGGCGCCGGAAGCCAGGGCCAACAATTGGTGACCGAGGCAGATACCGAATACCGGGATCTCGGTTTCCAGCACATCCTTGATCGCCTGGATCGCGTAGTCGCAAGGCTCCGGATCGCCGGGGCCGTTGGACAGGAACACGCCGTCCGGCTTCAGCGCCAGTACATCGGCAGCAGGGGTCTGAGCAGGCACCACGGTGACGCGGCAGCCGCGCTCAACCAGCATGCGCAGGATGTTCACTTTGACGCCGTAGTCGTAGGCAACTACGTGGTACGGCAACTCGGAAGCCTCGATGGTCGCGTGGCTGTCGGTTTTCAGATCCCAGACAGTCGAGCGCCATTCGTAGGTGTCTTTGGTGCTGACGACTTTGGCCAGGTCCATGCCTTTCAGGCCAGGGAAACCCTGGGCGGCGGCGATGGCGGCTTCTTCGGAAATGTTGTCACCGGCCATGATGCAGCCGTTCTGTGCGCCTTTTTCACGCAGGATGCGCGTCAGGCGACGGGTGTCGATACCGGCGATGGCCACAACATTGTTGGCCTTCAGGTAGTCGGACAGGGACATCGTGTTACGCCAGTTGCTCGCAACCAGTGGCAGGTCACGAATGACCAGGCCAGCCGACCAGACACGGTTGGACTCGGCGTCTTCCGGCGTAGTGCCGGTGTTGCCGATGTGCGGGTAAGTCAGGGTAACGATCTGTTGGGCGTAGGAAGGATCGGTAAGGATTTCCTGATAGCCGGTCATTGCGGTGTTGAACACCACCTCACCAACGGTTTGACCGTCGGCTCCAATGGCTTCGCCGCGAAAAATGCTGCCATCAGCAAGGGCGAGTATGGCTGGCTTAGTCAAGAAGACCTCCCGTAAATAAAGCCTGAAAGGGCGATCGCAGGTTGTAAAAAAGCGGAGTGACGTATGGACACGTCACCCCGCTTCTTCACTGAATTATTCTGCGCGCTTTTAGTGGACACACTAAAGCTGTAGCTTACAGAAAAAGGCATTTTTGGTCTACCGCCAATGAGCCTTAAAGGCTGGAGAATGCGACAGGACGTCGCTTGGCGGAATAAAACCGGGCTCAAACGCTGTGCGCGAGCCCGATTTCGGGTGCATCTTAACGCAGGTCGAGCACGTCTTGCATGTCGTAAAGACCAGGCTCGCGCCCGTCCAGCCACAATGCAGCACGTACCGCACCCTTGGCGAAGGTCATGCGACTGGAAGCCTTGTGAGTGATCTCGACACGTTCACCGTCGGCGGCGAACAGCACGGTATGATCACCGACGATGTCGCCAGCACGCACAGTGGCGAAACCGATCGTCTCGCGATCACGAGCACCGGTCTGACCCTCACGACCATAAACCGCAACCTTCTTCAGGTCGCGCCCCAGGGCATCAGCAATCACTTCGCCCATGCGCACGGCCGTACCGGACGGCGCATCGACTTTATGCCGATGGTGAGCTTCCATGATCTCGATATCGACATCATCACCCAGCACGCGAGCAGCGGTGTCGAGCAGCTTCAGGCACAGGTTTACACCCACGCTGAAGTTGGCCGCGAAGACGATCGGAATATCCTTGCCCGCTTCCGCCAGCAACTGCTTCTCTTCAACGCTGAAGCCGGTAGTTCCGATGATCATCGCCTTGTTGTGCTTACGGCAGAAGGCGAGGTTCTTCAGGGTCACGGTCGGATGCGTGAAGTCGATCAGCACGTCGAACTCGTCAACTACACGATCAAGATCACCAGACAGCGGCACGCCAATACGGCCCAGCGCAGCCAGTTCACCGGCATCCGCGCCGACCAGCGTACTGTCAGGACGATCGACCGCAGCGGTCAGACCGGCGCCCGGCGCTTGCTGAACGGCTTCGATCAGGGTTTTGCCCATGCGCCCGGCGGCGCCCATCACAGCTATACGTCGCATGCCTGCCTCCTTACAAATCGCCGAAGAAGCGCTTCACGCCTTCGAACCAGCCTGTGGTTTTCGGCGAATGGCTGTTGTCGTCCGCCAGCGAGCTGCGGAACTCTTCCAGCATTTCGCGCTGACGACGGCTCAGGTTAACCGGGGTCTCGACCGCCACACGGCACATCAAGTCACCGGCACCGCCACCACGCACTGGCGCAACGCCTTTACCGCGAACGCGGAACTGCTTGCCGGTCTGAGTGCCTTCAGGGATCTTCAGCTTGACCCGACCATCGAGGGTCGGAATCTCCAACTCGCCACCCAGCGCTGCATCAACAAAGCTGATCGGCACTTCGCAGAACAGGTGCTTGCCGTCACGCTGGAAGATCGCGTGCTCGCGCACGTTGATCACCACGTACAGGTCACCAGTCGGACCACCCTGAGCACCCGCCTCGCCTTCGCCGGACAGGCGAATGCGGTCACCGGTATCGACACCGGCCGGCACTTTCACCGACAGAGTCTTGTACTCTTCGATACGGCCTTCGCCATGGCAGGAGTCGCATGGATCGGAAATGATCTTGCCTTGGCCATGGCAGCGCGGGCAGGTCTGCTGCACCGAGAAGAACCCTTGCTGCATGCGCACCTGGCCGATACCGCCACAGGTCGGGCACGTGGACGGCGACGAACCTTTCTTGGCTCCCGAGCCTTCGCATGGATTGCAGTTGACCAGCGTCGGAACACGGATATTCACGGTCGTGCCGCGCACCGCTTCTTCCAGGTTCAACTCCAGGGTGTAACGCAGGTCGCTGCCGCGCTGGGCACCGCCACGAGAACCGCCGCGACCGCCACCGAAGAAGTCACTGAAGACATCGCCAAAGATGTCGGAGAAGTTCTGACCACCGAAACCGGCACCGCCGCCACCCATGCTCGGGTCGACACCGGCATGGCCGTACTGGTCGTACGCCGCACGCTTGCTGGAATCGGACAGCACTTCGTAGGCCTCGTTGGCCTCCTTGAACATCTCTTCCGACGCTTTGTCATCGGGATTACGGTCCGGGTGATGCTTCATCGCCAGGCGACGGTAGGCCTTTTTCAGGTCCGCTTCGCTTGAGCCTCGTTCAACACCCAATACTTCGTAATAGTCACGCTTTGCCATAAGTCTTTTGCACTCTTGAGGACGTTCGACAAACCTCTCCTGAGCCTCGTCAAACTCGTTGAGCCCCAATACAGGCCCGGACCCAACTCACGTCAATTCAACGATCCTGGTCTTTGATTCGATCGGCACTTTCGGCCCGGAAAGCAGGAGCATTTCCGGCCATGCCATCAACACGCGAGCGTTGTCGCATGCTGAAAAAATTCGCTAACTCCAGACACGCCAACGCGGGAGCAAGCTCCCGCGCGGCGACATCCTACCAGTCACCGCCGCAAGGCAGTCAACCGGCCGACCAACAACTTACTTGTGGTCTTTGACTTCTTCGAACTCGGCATCAACAACGTCGTCAGCCTTTTCAGCTTTTTCGTCGTGCGGTGCCGCGCCTTCAGCAGGCTGAGCCTGTTCGGCGTACATCTTCTGAGCCACTGGCGCGGAAACCTTCGACAGCTCCTCAACCTTGGCTTCAATAGCGGCCTTATCGTCGCCTTTTACGGCGGCTTCCAGGGCAACTACAGCAGCTTCGATTGCAGTCTTCTCTTCAGCGCTCACTTTATCGCCAGCATCAGCGACCATTTTGCGCGTCGAGTGAACCAGTGCATCACCCTGGTTACGGGCAGCGGCCAGCTCTTCGAACTTGCGGTCTTCCTCGGCGTTAGCCTCGGCATCACGCACCATGCGCTCGATCTCTTCGTCGGACAGACCGGAGTTGGCCTTGATCACGATCGACTGAGTCTTGCCGGTGGCCTTGTCCTTGGCGCCTACGTGCAGAATGCCGTTGGCGTCGATGTCGAAGGTTACTTCGATTTGTGGCACGCCACGTGGTGCTGGTGGAATCTCGGCCAGGTCGAACTTGCCCAAGGACTTGTTCTGCGCCGCTTGCTTACGCTCACCTTGCAGCACGTGAATGGTCACTGCGCCCTGGTTGTCGTCGGCAGTCGAGAACACTTGCGATTTCTTGGTAGGAATCGTGGTGTTTTTCTCGATCAGCGCGGTCATCACGCCACCCATGGTTTCGATACCCAGGGTCAGCGGGCTGACGTCGAGCAGCAGAACGTCTTTAACGTCACCGGCCAGAACAGCGCCCTGAATGGCAGCACCCATGGCAACGGCTTCGTCCGGGTTCACGTCTTTTCGAGCTTCTTTACCGAAGAACTCGGTAACCAGCTTTTGAACCAGTGGCATACGGGTCTGACCGCCGACCAGGATCACGTCGTTGATTGCGCCAACGTCGATACCGGAGTCTTTCAGAGCGATGCGGCATGGCTCGATGGTGCGTTGAACCAGGTCTTCAACCAGCGCTTCCAGCTTGGCGCGCGAGATCTTCACGTTCAAGTGCTTAGGACCGGTGGCGTCTGCAGTGATGTACGGCAGGTTCACGTCGGTCGACTGAGCGGAAGACAGCTCGATCTTGGCTTTTTCAGCGGCCTCTTTCAGGCGCTGCATGGCCAGCGGATCACCCTTGAGGTTCATGCCGCTTTCTTTCTTGAATTCGTCAACGAGGTAGTCGATCAGACGAATGTCAAAGTCTTCACCACCCAGGAAGGTGTCGCCGTTGGTGGCCAACACTTCAAACTGGTGCTCGCCATCGACTTCAGCGATTTCGATCACGGAAACGTCGAAAGTACCGCCACCCAGGTCATAAACGATCACGGTGTGATCGCCCTTGGCCTTGTCCATACCGTAAGCCAGAGCGGCTGCGGTTGGTTCGTTGATGATACGTTTTACGTCCAGGCCCGCGATGCGGCCGGCGTCTTTGGTGGCTTGACGCTGGCTGTCGTTGAAGTAGGCCGGAACGGTGATCACCGCTTCGGTCACTGGCTCGCCGAGGTAGTCTTCGGCGGTCTTCTTCATTTTCTTCAGAATTTCAGCCGAGATTTGTGGCGGCGCCATTTTCTGGCCGTTCACTTCAACCCAAGCGTCGCCGTTGTCAGCCTTGGCGATCTTGTAAGGCACCATCTGGATGTCTTTCTGTACAACTTCTTCTTCAAAGCGACGACCGATCAGACGCTTCACCGCGTACAGGGTGTTGTGCGGATTGGTCACCGCCTGACGCTTGGCCGACTGGCCAACCAGGATTTCGCCATCGTTGGCGTAAGCGATGATCGACGGCGTGGTACGCGCGCCTTCGGCGTTTTCGATTACTTTGGCTACGCCGTTTTCAAGTACGGAGACGCAGGAGTTGGTAGTCCCCAGGTCGATACCGATAATTTTGCCCATGTTCACTCTCCCGAAACTTTGGATTTGGTTGCCGCAGCAGTGGTGGCTAACTGCGGTAGCACTTAAACGCTTGACTTCTAAATGGGGGCCTTGCGGCTAATTTCAAGCCTGCTCATCAATCGAAGGCGAAACTGGCGCAGGCGCCTTGCTGACCACGACCATCGCCGGGCGCAGCAGGCGACCATTGAGCTGGTAGCCCTTCTGGAACACCTTGAGCACGCTGTTCGGCTCGAGGTCAGCGCTTTCCTGCATGGCCATTGCCTGATGAAGAACGGCGTTGAACGGTTCGCCATGCGGATCGATCGCTTCCAGCTGATAACGCTTCAGGGTGTCCTGGAACATTTTCAGGGTCAGCTCGATACCTTCGCGCATCGGACGGATGCTCTCGTCATCCGGGTTCGACAACTCCAAGCCGCGCTCGAGACTGTCGATGATCGGCAGCAAGTCGCTAGCGAATTTTTCCAGCGCGAATTTGTGAGCCTTTTCCACGTCCTGCTCGGCGCGACGGCGGACGTTCTGCAGATCGGCAGCTACACGCAAAGCCTGATCCTGCGCGCCTGCCAGTTGCTCTTCGAGCACTTGTACACGAGCCGCCAGATCATCACCCGAAGCCTGGGGAGCCTGATCGGCGTCTAGATTTTGCGTATCCACTGTCTGTTCGTCAGCCATAGAATTCTCCTTTCAATATCGTCCGCGAGCTCAACTCGCGCTTCTGCCCAGCTATATGGGGCCGCAAAATCCGGCTTCAAGGGGTGCCTACGCATTAACCCTACAAAAAACACATGCATTGTCATTGCAGGGCGCACTAAGGATTTCGTCGGATCAAGCCAATCGAGCTAACGAGGGGCATTGTCAGCCAGAAACAAAACACTGTATAAATAACCAGACCTAAAGCCTGGGAGCGGCCTTTATGCTGGTGCACCTGTCCGTACACAACTACGCCATCGTTGAACATCTCGATCTCGAACTCGATCGCGGAATGAGCGTGATCACGGGGGAAACCGGCGCCGGCAAGTCGATCATGCTCGACGCCCTGGGCCTGACCCTGGGCGATCGCGCCGACAGCGGCGTGGTTCGTCCCGGCGCTGACAAGGCCGACATCCTCGCAACCTTCGATCTGGCGGACATTCCCGAAGCGAGCGCCTGGCTGGCCGAGCGCGACCTCGAGATTGACGGCCCATGCATCCTGCGGCGAGTGATCACCGCTGAAGGACGCTCACGCGGCTACATCAATGGCACGCCCTGCCCGCTTGGCGACCTCAAGGCATTGGGCGAGCTGCTTATCGATATCCACAGCCAGCATGAACACCAATCCCTGCTCAAGACCGATACCCATCGGCGCCTGCTCGACGAGTATGCCGGCGCTACGGACCTCGCTCGCCAGGTGCAACTGGCCGCCCAGCGCTGGCGCCAGACGCACCAGGAGCTGGAGCGGCTTTCCAACTCCGGTGATGAGCAGCGCGCGCGCCATCAGTTGCTCAGCTATCAGCTTGAAGAACTGGAAAATCTCGGCCTCGGCGAAAACGAACTGGAGCAGCTGGAACAGGAACACAAGAACCTGACCAATGCTGAAACCTTGCTGGGTATCTGCCGACAAGTCGTCGAGCAATGCAGCGAAAGTGATTCCGGCAATGTGCTGAACGCCCTGACTGCCAGCCTCAATCGCCTGTCGAGCGTGAACAGCTCGATTGGCGCGCTTGGCGAAGCCAGCAGCTTGCTGACCAGCGCGCAGATCCAGGTTGAAGAAGCCGTGGGCGAGCTGAACCGCTTCCTGGATAACTTCGACGCAGACCCGGCGCGTCTTCAATACCTGGAAGAGCGCCTCGATGCGATCTACACCATGGCTCGCAAGCACCGCATCCAGCCGACCGAGGTCGCCGAGATGCAACAGCGGTTGCTGGATGAAATCGAAACCCTGAATGCCAACGATGAATCCATCGGGCGACTGAGTGATGAGCTGGCGTCTTACGCCCGTCATTATCAGGAGAAGGCTCGGGAGTTGAGCGACCTGCGCCACCAAGCTTCCAGCAGCCTGGCCAGCGCCGTGGAACAGGAAATCCAGCGCCTTGGCATGCCCGGCGGGCGTTTTGCCATTGAACTGCGACCGAACAGCAGCAATGAATTGCTACCGAACGGACTTGAACAGGTAGAGCTGTTGGTCAGTGCCAACCCGGGGCAGCCTTTAAAAGCGCTGGCGAAGGTGGCATCGGGTGGCGAACTGTCGCGAATCAGCCTGGCCATCCAGGTCATCACTGCACAAACCTCCCGCGTCCCAACCCTGGTGTTCGACGAAGTGGACGTAGGTATCGGCGGCCCCACCGCCGAGATCGTCGGCCAGTTGCTGCGTCGACTAGGGGAGCGCGGACAGGTTCTGACAGTAACGCACTTGCCACAGGTGGCGGCGCAGGGACATCAGCATTTGTTTGTACATAAAGTGCGCGGCGAGGATGCCACTCGTACGGCCGTCTCCAAACTCAGCAAGAACGATCGCGTCGAAGAGGTGGCGCGAATGCTGGGCGGCATCGATCTGACCAAGGAGTCCCTGGCTCACGCCAAGAAAATGGTGGTGGCGGCAAAAGCTTTGGGATCGTGAAACGCGTGTATGCAGGAGCCGGCTTGCTGGCGATGGCTACACCGCGGTCAACCTGCTCCTACGAGTTATCGTTAACGACCATCGCCAGCAAGCCGGCTCCTACAAAGGTACGCATTCCCCTGTAGGAGCTGCCGCAGGCGGCGATCTTTTGATCTTGACCTTATAAAAAGCAAGATCAAAAGATCGCAGCCTGCGGCAGCTCCTACATCAGGCAAAAAGCACAAAGGCGACCCTGAGGTCGCCTTTGTTCGTTTCGCGAACCTTGCGTTCGCGCGACATGCTTACTTTTTCTTGCGTACGTACAGCACCAGATTGTGATCAACCATCTCGAAACCGTACTTGTCGACGATGGCTTTCTGCAGGCGCTCGATTTCTTCGTCGAAGAATTCGATCACTTCGCTGGTTTCGACGTTGACCATATGGTCGTGATGCTTGCCGTCGTCCAGTTCGAAGACCGCATGGCCTCCGTCGAAGTTGTGCCGCACCACAAGCCCAGCTGCCTCGAACTGAGTCAGTACACGGTAAACCGTGGCCAGACCGACGTCCTCGCCAGCCTCCATCAGTGCCTTGTAGACATCCTCGGCACTCATGTGGCGTTGCTCGGCGGAATCGAGCATTTGCAGAATTTTGACCCGTGGAAGGGTCACTTTGAGGCCGGCTTTGCGTAGTTCGCTATTTTCAACCATGGTCAGCTTTCTCGCGATGCTGCTTCGCAGCTTCTCTTAATGCGGGTATGATCGGCGTTTACGTTGTCCCAGCCAAGATAGTGGAAGTCGCCCACCGATGCAAAACACCAAGCTCTTGCTAACCAGTTTCACCTTTGTGGGACTGCTCGCACTCGCCGGTTGTTCATTCCCCGGGGTTTACAAAATCGACATCCAGCAGGGCAATGTCGTCACGCAGGACATGATAGACCAGTTACGCCCGGGAATGACCCGTAAGCAAGTAAGGTTTATCATGGGCAACCCTCTGCTGACTGACACGTTCCATGCCGATCGCTGGGATTATCTGTACAGCCTGCAACCGGGTGGCGGTGAACGCCAACAAGAACGCATTAGCGTTATCTTCAACCCAAATGACCAGCTTGTCAGCCTCTCTGGTGATTTCATGCCCGGCGTGAGCCGCGACGAAGCCATTCTCGGCAAGGACAGTGGCACGACAGTGACCGCTCCTGCAGAAAACGTCGAGAAGCCGAAGCCGGAAAAACCGGTCAAGCCAGGTTCGTTGCTGGATCAGATCCAGAAGGACGTGGACGGCGTAGAAACCGTTCCAGTCCCGACACCAGAACCGTTGGACACCTCGCCGCAATAATTTGCGACGCAATAAAAAACCCGGCGTGCCGGGTTTTTTATTGCCTGGTGATTGGCGACTTATTGATTGCGCGCCTTCGCCTCGGCAGCCTTGGCCGCCCGCAACCGGCGAATCTCTTTGGGATCGGCCAGCAAAGGTCGATAAATCTCGATGCGATCCCCCGATCGAACCAAATGACTGTCGGGATCGACGACTACCTTCCCGAAGATCCCCACCGTGCACCGGGCCACATCCAGCTCAGGAAATGCCTGGCTTATCCCGGATTTCAGCAACACCCCTCGAACGGTCGTCCCTGCTGGCACCACCACCGGCAAAAGCACCTGGCGATCAACGGCGGCATACACCACCTCAATCTCAATCAACGCATCAACCATGTATTTGCTTGGCCCGCTGGCAGAAAGCATCCATCAGCGTATTGGCCGCCTGATTGAACAATGGCCCCAAGGTCGCGCGAACAATCGGCCCAGCGTAATCGAACGAAAGGTCCAGGCTGATCTTGCAAGCCTTATCGGTCAACGCTTTGAACACCCAGACGCCATGCAACTGAGTGAATGGCCCCTCTTCGAGATTCATCTCGATCGACTGTCCGGGAACCAGGGTATTACGCGTCACGAAATGCTGACTGAGTCCGCCCTTGGCCACACCCACGCTGGCCCGCATATGCTCAGGAGAGCTTTCGAGCACTTCGGCCGTTGAACACCACGGCAGGAATTCCGGATAGCGGGCCACGTCGTTGACCAGGTCGTACAGCGCTTGTGCCGGATACGGCAGCAGGGCAGAACGTGCAATGTGTGTCGTCATGTAAGCGTCACTTCCACAGCTGGGCGGCAAACACTACAAGAATGCCGATGGGCGCCACATAGCGCATCAAGAACAAAGACAGGGCGAACAACAGGGGATTGCGGATAGACAGTTCGTCGCGCACCGCATCACGACCCATCACCCAGCCTGCAAACACCACGAAACACAAACCACCGAGTGGCAACATGATTCGCGAGGTAAAGAAATCGATCACACCAAAGAAATCCAGGCCGCCGGTCGCGCCCCATTGGTAGAGGTGGAACAAACCGCCTTCGTTCACGAAGAACTTCGCCTCCTTCCAGATATTGAAGGAGAACACGGTGCCCAAGCCAACAAACCAGCAGGTGAACGCCAACCAGAACGTAACCCAGGCCCGGCTCACCTTCGTGCGCTCGACCAGGTACGCCACCATCGGTTCCAGTAGCGAAATAGCCGAACTCCAGGCTGCAATCGCGACCAGCACAAAGAACACTACGCCCATCAACTGTCCGAGCGCTACGTTACCAAAGGCAAAGGGCAGGCTCACGAACATCAGGCCTGGGCCTTCGCTTGGGTTCAGGCCCGCGGCGAACACAATCGGAAACAGTGCCAGGCCGGCCACCAGGGAAACGAAGGTATCGAGCAGCGCCACACCGACGATGGTGCCTGAGATCGACGAAGTCTTCGGCATATAAGCGCCGTAGATCATGATCGAGCCGACGCCCACACTCAGGGAAAAGAACGCATGCCCCATCGCCGGCAGCAACCCGCCGAGGACTTTTTCCGGCTGGAAGTCGAACATGAAATGCACGCCCTCCATGAAGTGGCCGGTGGTCATGCTGTAGCCCAGCAACACCAGCACCATCACGAACAGCAGCGGCATCATGATTCGCAGACTGCGCTCAAGCCCGGCGACCACGCCTTTGGCGATCACCACCGCCGACAGCAGCATAAAAATTGTGTGCCAGAGTGTCAGGCGCCATGGATCGGCGATCACATTACTGAAGTACGCGCCCACCTGATCGGGCGTCGCCCCCTGGAAGTCGCCCCGCCCCATGTCGATGATGTAGTCCAGCGACCAGCCGCCAACGACACTGTAGAAAGACAGAATCAGCAATGCAGTGATCATCCCGGCAAACGCGCCCCAGGACCATTTACCTGAATGCCCCGCCTCCAGCGCCAACACCTTCAGGGCATTGGCCGGGCTCTGCCGGGCGCGCCGACCGATCAGGGTTTCCGCCAGCATCACCGGCACACCGATCAGCGCGATACAGGCCAGGAACATCAGCACGAAAGCGCCGCCGCCATATACGCCGACCATGTACGGGAACTTCCAGATACTACCCAGACCCACGGCCGAACCGGTCGCGGCGAGTATGAAGACCCAGCGGCTAGCCCAACTACCGTGGACTGAAACCTTGTCTGTCGACATCGTTGTCACGTCCAACCGTTCAAAAAAGAGCGCGCATTGTCCGGGATTCAATCAACCTGCTCAAGCACGCAGCAACACCGTAGCCGACTCGCTTGCAACTCCCTATAATGCCGCCCCTATGGCTAAACAGAAGAAACACCCAACAGGGACCATCGCGCAAAATAAAAAGGCGCGACACGATTACTTCATCGAGCATAAGTTCGAGGCTGGTCTGGTCCTGGCCGGCTGGGAAGTAAAAAGTCTGCGGGCGAGCAAGCTGCAACTGGTCGACAGTTACGTGCTCCTCAAGGATGGCGAAGCCTGGCTGCTCGGCAGCCACATCACGCCTCTGACGACCGCCAGCACCCACGTCATTGCCGACCCGGTCCGCACGCGCAAATTGCTGCTCAATCGGCGCGAGCTGGAAAAGCTCGCCGCGGCCGTGCAGCAGAAAGGCTATGCCTGCGTCTGCCTGTCCTGGTACTGGAGCAAGCACATGGTCAAGTGCGAGATCGCTCTGGGCAAGGGCAAGAAGGAATACGACAAGCGTGATACCGAGCGCGAGCGCGATGCCGGTCGTGAGTTGCAGCGTGCGGTGCGGAACAAGGGCAAGGAAGATTAATCTTCCCGCTTGAGTTCGTGGCGCTAGCGAAAAGATCGCAGCCTGCGACAGCTCCTACAGGGTCACATGAACCTCAGTAGGAGCTGCCGCAGGCTGCGATCTTTTGTTTCTAAACCTGATCACATCCCCTTGCGCCGCTCCGCCCGGGCCATGCGCTGCACTTCCTGACGCACTTCTTCCAGCACTTCCTGCACATACAGAATGTGTCGACTGGACACTTCCCGCGCCTGCTCCGCCCGCCCCTCGATAATCGCTTGATACAACTCCCGGTGCTGCGTGATCAGCATGTCGCGAGTTTCGGTGCGCTGTTTGTACATACCGCCAATGTTGGTCACCACGTTGCGCTTAAGCAGGTCGAACAACCCGCGAATGGTGTGCAACAACACGGCGTTGTGACTGGCTTCGGCGATTGCCAGATGAAATTTCGCATCCGCCGCACCCTCCTCCGCCCGGCTCACTTCGTCGTGGCGCGAATAGCAGTCCTGCAATTCGTTGAACGCCGCGGTCAGCCGCTCGCGATCAACGTCCGTAGCCCGCAATGCTGCGTAATAGGCGCAGGACGCCTCCAGCGTATGGCGAAATTCCAGCAGGTCGCGCTGCGCCTCGGGATTGCTTTCCAGTAGATGCAGCAAGGGATCACTGAAGGTCGTGCCCAGGGATTCCACCACGTAATTGCCACCGCCCTGACGACTGACCAACAAACCCTTGGCCGCCAATTTCTGGATGGCTTCGCGCAGCGAAGGGCGAGATACGCCGAACTGCTCGGCCAATACGCGCTCGGCCGGCAAGCGTTCACCCGCCTTCAGCGTGCCCTCGAGGATCATGCCCTCAAGCTGCTCGACAATATCGTCAGACAAACGGCGCTGACGTATTTGATCAAACCCCATAACTCGATTTCTCCACGATCCCGACCGCTCGCCGGGCCTCTATTCTGGCCTATTGATGCTGCACCAGCACCTGCCACACAACATTTATCCAAACCCGGAAAATGGCTTGAAGGACCGGGCATTCGACAAAAGTTCTAGGGCGGCAAATTGACACACCACCTACAACGCTTTTACCCTAGCCAACAGCGATTGTAAATTGGTATTACCAATTATCCAAGAACGCTGATCAGTGCCTGACCAACAACAATTAGGGGCCACCCCATATGCAAACCTGGCAACAGCTCTACAGCCCGCTCGGCAGCCTTGGCCTGTCCGCGCTCGCGGCCGTTATTCCCATCGTGTTTTTCTTCCTGGCCCTGGCCGTGTTCCGCCTCAAAGGACACGTCGCCGGTAGCATCACGCTGGCCTTGTCGATTCTGGTGGCGATCTTTGCCTTCCAGATGCCTGTCGACATGGCGTTCGCCGCCGCCGGGTATGGTTTCGCCTACGGTCTGTGGCCAATCGCCTGGATCATCGTGGCGGCTGTGTTCCTCTACAAACTGACGGTCAAGAGCGGCCAGTTCGAGGTAATCCGCAGCTCGGTGCTGTCGATCACCGACGACCAACGCCTGCAAGTGCTGCTGATCGGTTTCTGCTTCGGCGCCTTCCTCGAAGGTGCGGCCGGTTTCGGGGCACCGGTAGCGATTACCGCGGCGCTGTTGGTAGGACTGGGTTTCAACCCGCTCTATGCCGCAGGCCTGTGTCTGATCGCCAACACCGCCCCAGTGGCGTTCGGCGCTCTGGGGATTCCGATCATTGTTGCGGGGCAAGTAACCGGCATCGACGCGTTCAAGATCGGCGCCATGACCGGTCGCCAACTGCCGCTGCTGTCGCTGTTCGTGCCGTTCTGGCTGGTGTTCATGATGGATGGCCTGCGCGGCGTCCGCGAAACCTGGCCTGCCGCGCTGGTAGCCGGTTTGAGCTTTGCCGTCACCCAGTACTTCACGTCAAACTTCATCGGCCCGGAACTGCCGGACATCACCTCGGCCCTGGCCAGCCTGATCTCCCTGACGCTGTTCCTGAAAGTCTGGCAGCCAAAACGCGCCGCCGGCCAACACATCGTTGGTGCCGTCTCGGCCTCTGTGGTGAGCGCCAGCGTTGGTGGTTTCGGCCAGAAGCGCACCACCGTAGCTTCGCCTTACAGCCTGGGTGAAATTTTCAAAGCCTGGTCGCCATTCCTAATCCTCACTGTACTGGTGACGATCTGGACCCTTAAACCGTTCAAGGCCATGTTTGCCGCCGGCGGTTCGATGTACAACTTCGTGTTCAACTTCGCCATTCCGCACCTGGATCAAATGGTGATCAAGGTTGCGCCGATCGTGGCCAACCCGACCGCCATTCCAGCCGTGTTCAAGCTTGATCCGATTTCCGCGACCGGCACGGCGATTTTCTTCTCGGCACTGATCTCGATGCTGGTCCTGAAGATCAATATCAAAACTGGTCTGACCACTTTGAAAGAGACCTTCTACGAGCTGCGCTGGCCGATCCTGTCTATCGGTATGGTGCTGGCCTTCGCCTTCGTCACCAACTATTCGGGTATGTCGTCGACCATGGCCCTGGTACTGGCCGGCACCGGCGCTGCGTTCCCGTTCTTCTCGCCGTTCCTCGGCTGGCTGGGCGTGTTCCTTACCGGTTCCGATACCTCGTCCAACGCGCTGTTCAGTTCGTTGCAAGCGACCACAGCACACCAGATCGGCGTCAACGACACCTTGCTGGTGGCGGCGAACACCAGTGGCGGTGTGACCGGCAAGATGATCTCGCCTCAATCGATCGCCGTGGCTTGCGCGGCGACCGGCTTGGTGGGCAAGGAGTCGGATCTGTTCCGCTTCACGCTCAAGCACAGTCTGTTTTTCGCAACGATCGTCGGCCTGATCACCCTCGCTCAGGCCTACTGGTTCACCGGCATGCTGGTGCACTAAGAGCCACACCCAATATGGAAAAAACCGACGCCGGACCACGATTCCGGCGTCAGCTATTCACAACCCGGTCTGCAAGGCTGCTGAAAGAATCTCCCTCTATATTCAGCGGCCTCAGCGGACGGATAACCGGGACCACCCGGAGACACGCCTGATGAGCGAGCTTTTTTACAACGCTGTGCCGAATGCGACCCGTGTCGCCCCGCCACTGCCCGAGCCTCGGCAATACCCCGGCGAGAAACCGCAACGGGTGTACCTGTTCGGAACCTGCGTAGTGGATTTGTTCTACCCGGAAGCCGGAATGGACGCGATCCACTTGCTGGAACGCGAAGGCATCCGCGTCGAGTACCCGCAAGGGCAAAGCTGCTGCGGTCAACCGGCCTACACCTCGGGTTACACCGAGCAGGCAAGGACCGTGGCGCGCTCGCAACTGGCGTTGTTCGCCGGGGATTATCCGGTGGTGGTGCCTTCGGGCTCCTGCGCGGGCATGTTGCGCGAACACTATGCCGACTTGTTCAAGGACGAGCCGGACACGTTGAAACAGGTTCAGGCATTGGCGGCCAGAACCTACGAACTCGCTGAGTTCCTGTTGTTTGTCTGCAAAGTGCAGCTCAAGGACGACGGCGAGCCGGTAAAAGTGGCGCTACACACGTCGTGCTCGGCACGCCGTGAAATGAACACCCATTTGCATGGTCGCGAGTTGTTGGCGCAGTTGAGCAACGTGGAACGCGTGGACCACAGCCACGAGAGCGAATGCTGTGGCTTCGGTGGGACTTTCAGCGTCCGTATGCCAGACATTTCCGGCGCGATGGTGGCTGACAAGACCCGGTCGTTGAAGGAATCCGGCGCACACAAGGTACTGAGTGCCGACTGCGGTTGCCTGATGAACATCAACGGTTCTCTGGAGAAGCAGAAGGAAGCACTTCGCGGCCAACATCTGGCCAGTTTCCTCTGGCAGCGTACCGGGGGTGCCCGATGAGCGCCGCCGAGATTATTCCTACGGTCGCCGTAGAAGAAGACTTCCGCACTCGGGCTCACGAGGCTTTGGGTGACACGCAATTGCGAGGCAACTTTCGCAAGGCGATGGATTCACTGATGACAAAACGGGCAGCGTCCTTCAGCGATGCCCATGAAAGAGAACATCTGCGAGCGCTGGGCAATACTGTCCGCGCCCGCGCGCTTTCCAAGTTGCCCGACCTGCTTGAGCAACTTGAACAGAACCTGACCCGCAACGGTGTGAAAGTGCACTGGGCGGAAACGGTGGACGAGGCCAATGGCATCGTCCTCTCGATCATCCGCGCTCACGAGGGGCGGCAAGTGATCAAGGGCAAATCGATGGTCAGCGAAGAGATGGAGATGAACCATGTCCTTGCTGATCAGGGCATTGAATGCCTGGAATCGGACATGGGCGAGTACATCGTCCAGCTCGACCACGAGAAGCCTTCACACATAATCATGCCGGCAATCCACAAGAACGCCGGTCAGGTCGCGTCCTTGTTCCACGACAAACTTGGCGTGGAATACACCAAGGACGTAGACCAACTCATTCAGATCGGCCGCAGGGTCCTGCGGCAGAAATTCTTCGAAGCGGACATCGGCGTTTCCGGTGTCAACTTCGCCGTGGCCGAAACCGGCACCTTGCTGCTGGTGGAAAACGAAGGCAACGGACGCATGACCACCACGGTGCCACCGGTGCACATCGCCGTCACCGGCATCGAAAAAGTCGTGGAAAACCTGCGCGATGTGGTGCCGCTGCTGTCGCTGTTGACCCGCTCTGCCCTGGGCATCCCGATCACCACCTACGTCAACATGATCTCCGGCCCGCGCAAGGAACATGAACTCGACGGCCCGCAGGAAGTGCACCTGGTGCTGCTCGACAACGGACGCAGCCAGGCCTTTGCCGACAGCGAATTGCGCCAGACCCTGAACTGCATCCGCTGCGGCGCTTGTATGAATCATTGCCCGGTCTATACGCGAATCGGCGGTCATGCCTATGGGGAGGTTTACCCAGGGCCTATCGGAAAAATCATTACCCCGCACATGGTTGGCCTGGCGAAAGTCCCGGATCATCCGAGCGCCTCTTCGTTGTGCGGTGCCTGCGGTGAAGTGTGCCCGGTGAAAATCCCCATTCCTGCGTTGTTGCGCCGCTTGCGTGAGGAGAACGTCAAAGCACCCGACAGCACGGATCAAGTGATGCGCGGCCAAGGCAGCAAGTATTCGCGCAAGGAGCGCTTCATCTGGAACGCCTGGGCGAAGCTGAACAGCTCGCCGACGCTGTATCGCCTGTTCGGTTTCTTCGCCACGCGCCTGCGCACCCTGACGCCGAGCAATGTCGGCCCGTGGACGCAAAACCACAGCGCACCGAAACCCGCCGCCCGCTCACTGCATGACATGGCCCGCGAGCATCTGGCCAAACAGGGAGATCGTTGATGAGCGCCAAGCAAAAAATCATGGCAAAACTGCGGAAAAGCCTGACAGGCACCAAGCCGGTAGCTGACAACTTCGACGTCGAACTGGTGACTCAGCCTTACACCTACACCGCCGAACAACGCATCCCGCAGTTGCGCAAACTGATGGAAGCGGTGCACACGGAAATCCATCTGACATCCGGTGAAGGCTGGCCAGAACTGCTCGCGCAATTACTCCGGGATCGGCAGTTGCCAAGCCTGCTGATCGCGCCGACCACATCTCACGGGCAGCGTGTCGCACAGCACTGGGCGAAAAATCCCGACCTGCCGACGCTCAAATCCTACGATCGTCCGATCGAGGAATGGAAAGCCGAGTTGTTCAACGACACCCCGGCCAGCCTGACCGGCACCCTCGGCGCCATCGCTGCAACGGGCAGCCTGATTATCTGGCCGACAAGGGAAGAGCCGCGCATGATGAGCCTGGCGCCACCGGTGCACTTCGCCCTGCTTAAGGCCAGCGAAATCCGCGACAACTTCTATCAGGTGCAGCAGGAGTTCGAATGGGCCCAAGGCATGCCGACCAACGCCTTGCTGGTGTCGGGCCCGTCGAAAACCGCTGACATTGAACAAGTGCTGGCCTACGGCGCTCACGGTCCGAAGGACCTGGTTGTGTTGATCCTGGAGGACCAATGAGTCTACCGGCAGCGTTCCTGCGTGATGCGCAAAAACTGATTCCTCAAGAGCGTCGTTTCGACGATCCCTTGTCGACCTTGGCCTTCGGCACAGACGCCAGTTTCTATCGTTTGATTCCGCAACTGGTGATTCGCGTCGAGTCCGAAGATGAAGTGGTGGCGCTACTGAAACTGGCGCAGCGCGATCAGGTCCCAGTGACCTTCCGCGCCGCCGGCACCAGCCTTTCCGGCCAGGCTATCAGCGACTCGGTGCTGATCGTGCTTGGGGATAACTGGAACGGTCGCGAGATCCGTGGCCAGGGTACGCAGATTCGTCTGCAACCGGGTGTGATCGGCGCTCAGGCCAATGCCTGGCTGGCACCTTTCGGTCGCAAGATCGGACCGGACCCGGCCTCGATCAATGCCTGCAAGATCGGCGGCATCGTCGCCAACAACGCCAGTGGCATGTGCTGTGGCACGGCGCAAAATACTTATCACACGCTGGCCGGCATCCGTCTGGTGCTGGCCGATGGCAGCCTTCTCGATACCGAAGATGCCGCCAGTGTCGCCGCGTTTCGCCAAAGCCACGCAACACTGCTGGAGCGTCTGGCGACCTTGGGCCGTGAGACCCGCGCCAATGCCGAACTGGCCGCAAAGATTCGCCACAAATACCGTCTGAAAAATACCACCGGCCTGTCACTCAATGCCCTGGTGGATTTCGACGACCCTGTGGATATCTTGAGCCACTTGCTGGTGGGCTCCGAAGGCACCCTCGGCTTCATCAGCGCGGTGACTTACGACACGGTGATCGACCATCCGAACAAGGCCTCTGCGCTGATCGTGTTCCCGGATGTGGAAACCTGCTGCAACGCGGTCACCGTACTGAAAAGCCAGCCCGTGTCGGCCGTTGAGTTGCTGGATCGCCGAAGCCTGCGTTCGGTGCAGAACAAACCCGGCATGCCCGCTTTCGTACAACACCTGTCGAACAATGCCTGCGCCTTGTTGATCGAATCCCGCGCGGCATCGTCCACCTTGTTGCAGGAACAACTGGCGCAGATCATGGCGTCACTCGCCTCGTTCCCGGTGGAGAAGCAAATCGACTTCACCGAAGACCCATTGGAAAACGCCCGTCTCTGGGCGATCCGCAAGGACACCTTCCCCGCGGTCGGTGCGGTGCGCAAAACCGGCACCACGGTGATCATCGAAGACGTGACGTTCCCGGTGGAACAACTGGCCATTGGCGTGAATCGCCTGATCGAGTTGTTCGACAAACATCACTACGACGAGGCGATCCTTTTCGGACACGCACTGGAAGGCAATTTGCACTTCGTCTTCACCCAAGGCTTCAACAACCCGGAAGAAGTCGCACGCTATCAAGCATTCATGGACGACGTGGCGCAACTGGTCGCGGTCGAGTTCGGCGGCTCGCTGAAGGCCGAACACGGCACCGGGCGCAACATGGCGCCATTCGTTGAGCTGGAATGGGGCAGAGATGCCTACCAGTTGATGTGGCAGCTCAAACGCTTGCTCGACCCCAGCGGCATTCTAAATCCGGACGTGGTGCTCAGCGACGATCCGCAGATCCATCTCAAGCACCTGAAACCCTTGCCCGCCGCCGACGAGATTGTGGATAAGTGCATCGAGTGCGGTTTCTGCGAACCGGTTTGCCCATCGAAAGGCCTGACCCTGAGCCCGCGCCAGCGCATCGTGATCTGGCGTGACATTCAGGCGAAGAAACGTGCCGGTGTCGATACCCGCGAACTCGAAGCAGCCTACGAATATCAGGGCATCGACACCTGCGCCGCGACCGGTCTCTGCGCGCAACGCTGCCCGGTAGGCATCAATACCGGCGAGCTGGTGAAAAAGCTTCGCGGCCTACACGCCACGCATACGAAAACCGCCAACTGGCTGGAGGGAAATTTCGCCACGGCGCTGCAAGGTGCGCGTTTCACTCTGCACGTGGCGAACGGTGCGCGGATGCTGCTGGGCGCCCCGCGATTGGCGAAGTTATCGGCAACGCTGACCCGTCTGTCCAAAGGCCAGGTCCCGCAATGGACCAACGCCATGCCGCAACCGGAAAAGGCCATTCGCTTCAGTCCGACGGTGACAGACGAGCGCCCGCGTGTGGTGTATCTCGCGGCGTGCGTTTCACGCGCCATGGGACCGGCGGCCGGTGACAAGGAGCAAATGTCGCTGTACGACAAAACCCGTGGTCTGCTGGAAAAGGCTGGCTATCAAGTGGTGTTCCCGGACAATCTGGACAGTCTCTGCTGCGGCCAGCCTTTCGCGTCCAAGGGTTATGCCGAACAGGCTGAACACAAACGCCAGGAACTGATCGGCGCCCTACTCCATGCCAGTCGCGGCGGACTCGATCCGATCTACTGCGACACCAGCCCCTGCACCTTGCGCCTGACCCAGGACCTTGGCGATGTGCGTCTGGACCTGTACGACCCGGTGCGCTTCATTCGCACGCATTTGATGGATCGACTGGACTTCACGCCGCAGGATGCGCCGATCGCGGTGCATGTCACCTGCAGCACCCAGCACCTTGGGGAAAGCCAGGCGTTGATCGATCTGGCGCGCAAGTGCAGTAAAAACGTGGTCATTCCCGAGGGCATTCACTGCTGCGGATTTGCCGGCGACAAGGGCTTCACCACGCCCGAACTGAACGCGCATTCGCTGCGCACCTTGAAAGACGCGGTGCAATATTGCAGCGAAGGCATTTCCACCAGCCGCACCTGTGAGATCGGCCTGAGCCAGCATGGCGGGATTGATTATCACGGTTTGGTTTATCTGGTGGACCGCGTGACGCAAGCGCGCCCGGCTTGAAAAAGACTGCAAAGACGGGGACCCCATACCTGTAGGAACCGGCTTGCTGGCGATAGCTTAAGAGCAGCCAACAAAGATCTGTCCTTACAAACCGCTATCGCCAGTAAGCCGGCTCCTACAGGTTCAGGTTCGGTAAAAAAAAACCGAATTCCTGAGCGCGGCTATAGTCATTTAGCTAGGCCCGGTAAACGGGCTTATAACCACCTCGGACGGCAGCCCGATTCCGGCAGCACCGAGCCCTCATGCGCAAGGAGATACCCATGAAGCACTCTGCAATTGCTGGTTTGTTCATTTCTGCTGCACTGTTGGCGTCGCCGGTGTTTGCGGCGGAAGAGAATCTTTGCGACGGTAACATTGCGAAACTGAAAAACGCTATCACCACCGCGCCGGCCGTATCCGAGAGCGCCATGGACAACGCAAAAACTGCGTTGGAGAATGCGGAAAAGGCCAAGGCTGCCGGTAATGAAAAGGACTGCATCGAGATCTCCGGTCAAATGCTGGAAAAAATCCAGACTCGAAGCACCACTAACAAGTAGTGATTCTGGCCAGGCCAACCTTCGGGTTGGCCTTCCGGGCCACATTGACGTAGACTGTGCAGGCTTGTTGCTCATCGTGATTCACGAGCAATGAGTTCGGGGCCGTTTAGGATTCGACGCCGGTTGCGAAACTTTAGGTGCATGCCGACTTGGTAACAGAAGTCGTAAATCCACTGTTGCAACTTCTTATAGTTGCCAATGACGATAAATACGGTGTTGAAAACGCAGCTCTGGCTGCCTAAAACACTTCTGGCGCCTTCGGGCCCAGCAATCACCAGGGGATGTCTGTAAACCCAAAGTGATTGTCATATAGAACAGAATCGCCGTGCAGTACGTTGTGGACGAAGCGGCTAAAACTTACACAACTCGCCCAAAGCACCCTGCCCGTCGGGTCGCTGAGGGTTAACTTAATAGACACGGCTACGCATGTAGTACCGACAGCGGAGTACTGGCGGACGGGGGTTCAAATCCCCCCGGCTCCACCAATTCGTCTTCCCGGGAAGACTCAAAAAAGCCGTAAAGCTCAAGCTTTACGGCTTTTTTGTTGCCCGTGTTTTCTCACCACATCCCCCCGCACATCTCAGCTCAATCGAAACCCGCTCAAATCAATCGACACCATCAAGCGTTCACCCAGCGGCTGCGAATCCACCGCCCGCAGGTAGGCCCGGCGCTGGGTCGGGAAGTGAAAACCCTGCGTTTCAACGTATTCGCTGACGTACTGGGCTGCAGCAAACCCACCCGCCACATAGGCGTGGTAATCATGGCGGCGCAGCAAAAAATGATTTCCAGCAGGCTCGCCGCAAAGGTCGAAGCGCGCGCGTTCGGAGGCCGAGCACGCCGTACATCGGGCCGCACATGAACTTTTCTTCACTGCACCCCGGCACAACAACCGGTACATTTCCCTCGCTCATTCAAGAAACTACGGTTTGCCCGCCCTCCCGCGGGCTTTTTTTCGCCTGCAGGTTTCCCGAAACTTCTTCATGCTTTTGCAGCACCGGCATTTCCAGTCGCGCTCGCCCGTAAAACGCCAGCGCCGTCAGCAAACAGGCGAGCCAGACGAAGATCCCGGCCCAGAACGTGTGGGACATGTAGTGCCAGCCTTGCACCACCCGTGTCGTGCCATAGATGAAACCGAGCGCCAGCGAGCCGTACATCAGCGCCTTGGCATAACGCCAGCGATAACGTCGCGCGACGAAGTACAACGCGAGCATGGTGAAGCCACCCGAAGCATGCCCACCCGGCCAGCAACGACCGTCGCCGGCGACCTTCAGCAGATCGAAATTCTGGTACCACTCCTTGTGCTCGATCTTACCGCCGTATTGAGTGGTTTCGATCGGGCAATACACGCTGGTGTGGCCCTTGAGGTAGTGAATGACGCCGGTGCTGATGGAAAACGCGAACACCACGTAGAGAAAATCCCTACGGTGCTTGTTGGCAAATCGCAGCACCGGGGCGATTTTGATTTTTTCCAGAAACGCGATGATTTTCGAATGCTTTTCCGCCTTCAGCCGTGGCCAGAGAAACGACAACAAGGCACCGATGATCGCTATCTCGCCGGTCCAGTTCGGGATGATCCGCGCCCATTTATGGGTGATCTTTTCGAACAGGTGCACATGGTCCAGCGGGAACGTCTGCGTCACCGGGTCATAAAAAAGATCATTGAAGGCGATGTCGATGGTGGTCAGGTCGAACATCAGGAACACCACGACCGCGCAGGCCAGTGGAATACCGAAGTTCATCCAGTAAAAACGGTAGCGGGGCATTGTGCGTCCTGATCTGGAGTGTGAATTCATTCGGTGGTCACCGAGCGCCAGTCCGAAGCTTCGATGAAGCCAAGCATGCGTGGCTTCTGTGGCGTTTCGGCGGAGATAAACAGCGAGGCGCCATAGCCGAGGGTGGAGCCTGGCAACTTGAGGTCTTTCTCCAGTTGCGCCATGCATTCGCTGTGGGTCACCAGGATCAGGTTGCGACCGGCAACCTTGTGCGCCAGCGCATCGCGCAACATGGTGCCCTTGCAGTTGATCAGCCATTCCTCACCCACGCCGACCTTGTTGAACATGTAGCCCGCGGTCTGGGCGGTTCGGATCAACGGGCTGTTGTAGATATCAGCCTTGCCCAGCCCCAACTGCTCGAACTGCGCACCGACACTCACCGCGACACTGCGCGAACGATCGGTAATCCCGTCGTTGCCACTCAGGCAAGCGGCTCGGGAGTGGTCGCAACGTTCGACGTGGCGCACCAGCACGATCATGTCGCCATTGGCCCAACCCGCCTGCAACGCCCGCGCACCGGCCACGTTGCCATGGGCCAGGTCCGGTACAGCGGCCGGCCGCAGCAGAAACACCGTCAACGGCACCGCCAGCAGCGCCGAGGCCAGAATCACCGCCGCATTGCGCCAGGGAGCAAAACGTCTCAGATCGATCGAGCGTTTTACGCCGAACAGACTCAGTCTCAATTCCACATCAAGCCGCCTCGCCGGCATGCACCACTTCATTTGATGCCGCGAGGGTAGAGAGACGAGCGTCGGCTGGCGGTGAAACCCATGTGAAAAAAAGCTTAAGGGCATCAAAAGATCGCAGCCTGCGCCAGCTCCTACGGATTGCGATCCCCGCACAAAAACCTTTCAGCTCTCGCAAAGGCTGCCGATACAGACCTGCGACACAACCTTGCTGGCTCCCAAAAACAACAATCTTCCAGCCAACCGACGATAAAGAAGCACCACGTTCCTGGAGGAATTTTGATGAATAGCTGGTTCGGCAACATCAGCGTGAACCTGAAACTGGGCCTGGGGTTTGGCCTGGTCCTGGCCCTGACCTGCGTCCTCGCCCTGACCGGCTGGACCAGCCTCGGCGGCCTGATTGATCGCAGCAACTGGATGAGCGACATCACTCAGCTCAACGCCGGCCTGACCAAACTGCGCGTAGTCCGCCTGCAATACATGCTGACCAACGGCGACGAAGCCACTGCACAGAACGTGCAGACCACCCTTGAAGCCTTTTCCGCTCAGCAGCAAGCCTTGCTGGTGAAATTCAAGAGCCCGGAAAACCTCAAGCTGCTCAAAGAACAAGGCACCGTCATCGACGCCTACAAGACGTCGCTGAACAAAATGCGTGGCGCCTACCGCGCCGGCAACAATGCGCGTGACGTCATGGGTGCCAACGCGGAAACCGCCAATAGCCTGATCAACTCGATCAGCACCCGCGTGCAACAACTGCCGCCGAGCGATCAGCGTTTCGAGCAATTCCAGGCCATCACCGCCGCCAGGGAAGCGTTCCTGCTGGCCCGCTACGAAGTGCGCGGCTACACCGCCACCACCAACGCCGAAACCGAGCAAAAAGCCGTCGCTCAACTGGACGCCGCCATTGCCAGCCTGAAGTCACTCAACGTGCAACTCGCTGACGTTCAGCCGGACGCCTTGCGTGAACTGGAAACTGCACTGAGCAATTACCGCAGTGCCTTGCAGGCCTACAAAGTCGCGAACAGTGATGTGGTGCAAGCACGCAAGGAGATGACCGACCAGGGCGCCGCCATTGTCAGCCTGAGCGACGCGCTGTATCAGATCCAACTCGACCGCCGTGACGCCGAAAGCGCCAGCGCCCGCACCTTGCAACTGTTCAGCACGTTGCTGGCGTTGCTGGTGGGCGTCATCGCAGCCGTGATCATTACCCGGCAGATCACCGGCCCGTTGCGCGACACCCTGGCCGTGGTCGATCGCATCGCCAGCGGCGACTTGTCCCAAGACGTCCAGGTGACGCGCCGCGACGAACTCGGCGTATTGCAGCAAGGCATCGCCCGAATGGGCGTGACCCTGCGCGACTTGATCAGCGGCATCCGCGACGGTGTCACCCAGATCGCCAGCGCCGCCGAAGAACTGTCGGCCGTGACCGAGCAGACCAGCGCCGGGGTCAACAGCCAGAAAATCGAGACCGATCAAGTCGCCACCGCCATGCATGAGATGACCGCCACCGTGCAGGAAGTCGCGCGCAATGCCGAGCAAGCCTCGCAAGCGGCAGCCGCTGCCGATGGTGAAGCGCGCGAAGGTGACAAAGTGGTCGGCGAAGCCATCGCCCAGATCGAGCGTCTGGCCAGCGAAGTGGTGCGTTCCACCGAAGCCATGGGCGTGCTGCAACAGGAAAGCGACAAGATCGGCAGCGTCATGGACGTGATCAAGGCTGTGGCCGAACAGACCAACCTGCTGGCGCTCAACGCCGCCATTGAAGCGGCCCGTGCCGGTGAAGCCGGGCGCGGTTTTGCCGTGGTCGCCGACGAAGTCCGTGGCCTGGCACAGCGTACGCAAAAATCCACCGAGGAAATCGAAGCCTTGGTGGCCGGCCTGCAGAACGGCACCCAGCAAGTGGCGAACGTGATGAACAACAGCCGCGCCCTGACCGACAGCAGCGTGGCCCTGACCCGTCAGGCTGGCGCCTCACTGGAAAACATCACTCGCACGGTGTCCAACATCCAGTCGATGAACCAGCAAATCGCCGCTGCCGCCGAACAACAAAGCGCCGTCGCCGAGGAGATCAGCCGCAGCATCATCAACGTACGCGACGTGTCGGAACAGACGGCTGCGGCGAGCGATGAGACCGCCAAGTCCAGCGTTGAACTGGCGCGATTGGGTGGTCAATTGCAGCAGATGGTGAGCCACTTCCGCGTCTGACATTCGATCAGCGCTGAATCACAGACCCAATCGCGAGCAGGCTCGCTCCCACAGGTTCAGTGAGTACCCTGTGGGAGCGAGCCTGCTCGCGTAGACGATCAATCTGGCAATGAAGGCATTCAAGCTTCCCACGGATTGATCACTTCCAGCCCTGGAAACTCGAAGTCCCGCACGTTACGGGTGGCAATCGGAGCTCCGTGGACTCGGCAAACGGCGGCAATCTGCGCATCAGCCATCGACGCGGTCCGCCCCTTGGCTTCACAAGCCGCCACCAGCGTCGCGCATTCGACTGCGGCATGAACATCAAAAGGCAAAATCCGTCCGGCAAATTCTTCTTCAAACATTGCCATAGCATGTGATTCAAGTTTTTGTTTGCGCTTGCCAGAAGGAGGCGCGCGATGCCATGAAGAATTTCTGCCACGGTAACGGCACTTATTGCCAGCTCCATCGCTGGCTGCGCATCTACCCAAGCAAGAACCTGATTGTCAGGCTCGACCCGCATGAATTCCGAAAGCACATTGGTATCGAGCACTATCATTCCGAGAAGTCCACCGCACTCGCTTTCTCATGCCGAGAAGGCAGATCGAGATCGACCCCGCCACATGCGCTGAACCGGGTTCGGATTCTGCTGCCAAGCCCGCCCGAACGGTCGACGGAGGCTAACGCCCTACCCAGGATAAGACGAGCTTCCTCTTCCATGGAATGCCCGTTGTGAGCAGCTGCAATTCTTAGCTGCTCTTTAATTTGATCGTCGAGGTTTCTGATCGTGATACTGGCCATGATGCCGCCTGCAATCAATGAAATCGTTGATAGCAAGCTAGCACATCAGGCCGCGCTAAAACGCGTCACTTTTCCGAACGGCCTCAAACACTAATCGCATTGGTAAACACCAACCGATTGCCAAACGGATCAGCAATCGTCATATCCTGGCTGCCCCACGGCATCGCCTGGATCTGCGGGCGGGCGAACGGGTATTCCTTGGCCAGCAGTTGCTGCTGGAAGGTTTCCAGTTCATTAGTCTCGATGCGCAGGGCCGAGCCTGGTGTGGCGTCGCCATGGTGTTCGGACAAATGCAGCACGCATTCGCCGCGAGAGACTTGCAGGTACAGCGGGAAATTGGCTTCGAAGCGGTGCTGCCAGTCGATCTTGAACCCGAGGAAGTCGACGTAGAACTCCACTGCCTTGGCTTCGTCGAAAATACGCAGGATCGGAGTGGTTTTACCGAAGCTCATCGGGTTGCTCCCAGACAATGAAAGCCCGAAGTGTAGCCGGGCTTGATGTCAGCAATTCGGCTTGATGGGGGGATTCTTTAATTGCACATTGCCACTATGTGACACAGATCAAAAGATCGCAGCCTTCGGCAGCTCCTACAGGGAAATGCAATCCATGTAGGAGCTGTCGCAGGCCGCGATCTTTTCGCCCCACCTCAATCAATGAAACCCCTCTCGCAAATCCCCTTCCCGCGCCAGAAACCGCCCTTCCCGACGCCCGTTCGCCTGACCGTCGCGATAACTCAGCACACCGTTGACCCACACCCCTTCGATACCTTCGGCAGCCTGTTGCGGATCATTGAAGTCGGCCACATCACGAATGGTCGCCGGGTCGAACAGCACCAGGTCCGCCCAATGCCCCTCGCGGATTTCGCCGCGCTCCTTCAGGCCGAATCGCGACGCCGACAGGCCGGTCATTTTGTGCACGGCGGTGTGCAACGGGAACAGTCCTACGTCACGGCTGAAATGTCCGAGCACCCGCGGGAACGCGCCCCACAAGCGCGGGTGCGGAAACGGATCTTCCGGCAGACCATCGGAGCCAACCATCGACAACGGGTGCGCGAGGATTCGTCGTACATCGGCCTCGTCCATCCCGTAATACACCGCGCCGGCCGGTTGCAGTTGGCGGGCCGCGTCGAGCAACGAGACGTTCCACTCGGCGGCGATGTCCATCAGGTCGCGGCCGCCCATTTCCGGGTGCGGCGTCGACCAGGTGATGGTGATGCGATGGGCGTCGGTGACCTGCTTGAGATCAAGCGTCGAAGAACTCGCCGCATAGGGATAGCAATCGCAGCCCACCGGGTGGGTTTGTGCCGCCTGTTCGAGGGACGCCAGCAGCTGCGGACTACGTCCCCAATTACCGGCCCCGGCACATTTGAGGTGGGAAATGATCACTGGGGATTTCGCATGGCGGCCGATCTGGAACGCCTCGTCCATGGCCTCCAGCACCGGTTCGAACTCGCTGCGCAAATGGGTGGTGTAGACCGCACCGAATGCGGTCAGCTCTTCGGTCAGTTGCATGACTTCGTCAGTGGACGCCGAGAAAGCGCTGGCGTAGGCAAGACCCGTCGATAAGCCCAGCGCGCCGGCTTCGAGACTCTCACGCAGTTGCTCACGCATCGCGGCGATTTCATCAGCGCTGGCGGTGCGAAACAGATCGTCGAGGTGATTACTGCGCAGCGCGGTATGCCCGACCAATGCAGCGACATTGAGCGTTGTGTTCGCCGCTTCGACGGCCGCTCGGTAATCGCTGAACGTCGGATAATCAAACGCAGCACGGGTGCCCAGCAGGTTCATCGGGTCCGGCGGATCACCGCGCAAACTCACCGGTGACGCGCTGATGCCGCAGTTGCCGACGATCACCGTGGTCACGCCCTGGCTGAGCTTGGGCAACATCTGCGGCTGGCGGATCACCACCGTGTCGTCGTGGGTGTGCACGTCGATGAAACCCGGTGCCAGCACGTGGCCGGCGGCGTCGATTTCCTCCGTCGCGCGAGCCTCGCGCAAATCACCGATGCGCTCGATGCGACCGTTCAGAATCGCCACGTCGGCGGGGTAGCCGGGGGTGTTACTGCCGTCGATGATCAGGGCGTTGCGGATCAGCGTGTCGTACATCATGTCAGTCTCCCAGCGGCAAGTGATCATCGCCGCCGCGGTAATCGTCCAGGGCGAGTTTGATCCGCCGCAGACGTTCTTGATTGTCTTCAGGATTGGCCAGTGCCAGCTCGGTGGCAAGCACGTCGATGGCGAGCAACATGCCGTAGCGCGCCGCCGTCGGTTTGTAGATGAACGAGGTTTCGGCGCTTTGCAGCGGCAGCACGATGTCGGCCAGTTGCGCCAGCGGCGAATCAGCCCGGGTGATCGCCAGAATGCGCGCGCCGTAGCTACGCGCCAGTTCCACCGTTTCCAGCAACTCGGGGGTGATGCCGGTCAACGAGCAGACAATCACCACGTGTTCGGCGCTGAGGCTGGAAGCGGTGATGCGCATCATCACCGCGTCATGGCACACCGCAATCGGATAGCCGAGGCGCACCAGGCGCACCTGCAATTCATCGCTGCACAAGGTCGAGCACCCGCCCATGCCGAAGGCATGAATCATCCGCGCCTTACCCAGCAGTTTCACCGCATCGGCAAAGCGCGACTCGTCGAAGGCCGACAAATGCTGACGCAGGGTCGACTCGATATCGCCGACGATCTGCCCATAAAACGCCGACTGATCCGGTGTCCCCGCCGGGTCAAGAAAACGGCTGCCGACTCCGCTGGCCTGGGCCAGTTGCAAACGCAAGTCGCGCAAGTCGCGACAGCCCACCGTGCGGGCAAAACGCGACAGCGTCGCGGTGCTGACTTCCGCCCGCTGCGCCAGCTCATCGAGGCTGGCGGATGCGGCAAACCCTACGTCGTCGAGCATCAGCCGGGCGATGCGTCCTTCACCGGCACTGAAGGAATCCTGGCGAGCGCGGATCTGGTAGAGGATGTCCATGGCGGGCGGCTCCGGTTAAATCAGATAAGAAAGGCCAACGGTCAGGCCGAAAGCGACGAGCGAGATCAGCGTCTCTAGCACCGTCCAGGTCTTGAAGGTCTGGGTGACTGTCATGTTGAAGTATTCCTTGATCAACCAGAAGCCACCGTCGTTGACGTGGGAAAAGATTACCGACCCTGCCCCCGTCGCCAGCACCAACAATTCCGGATGCGGATAACCCAGACCAATGGCCACCGGCGCGACCACGCCCGAGGCGGTGGTCATGGCCACGGTGGCGGAACCGGTGGCGATGCGCATCAGCGCGGCGAACAACCACCCCATCAACAGCGGCGACAAGTGGAATTCGTGGGCCAGGCCGACGATCTGGTCGGTGACGCCAGCGTCTACCAGAATCCGGTTCAGACCGCCGCCAGCGCCCACCAGCAAGGTAATGCTGGCGGTCGGCGCCAGGCATTCGTTGGTGAATTTCAGGATCGATTCGCGGTTGAAACCCTGGGCCAGGCCGAGGGTCCAGAAGCTCAGCAACGTCGCCAGCAGCAGCGCAATCACCGAGTTGCCGATGAACAGCAGGAACTGGTTGAAACCCGTACCCGGTGTGGAAATCAGGTTAGCCCAGCCGCCGATCAGCATCAGCACCACCGGCAACAGGATGGTCGCCATGGTCAGGCCGAAACTCGGCAGGCTGTCGCGCGGTTCGCGTTCGAGGAACTGCTTTTCCAGCGGGTTTTCCGCCGGCAACTGAATGCGCGGCACGATGAATTTGGCGTACAAGGGACCGGCGATGATCGCGGTCGGAATGCCGATCAGAATCGCGTACAGCAAAGTCTGCCCCACCGACGCCTGATACACCTGCACCGCCAGCATCGCCGCCGGGTGTGGCGGCACCAGCGCATGCACCACGGACAAACCCGCGACCATCGGCAAGCCGACCATCAGGATCGACACGCCAACCCGGCGCGCCACGGTGAACGCGATCGGCACCAGCAACACGAAACCGACCTCGAAGAACAACGGCAGCCCCACCAGAAAGGCGATGCACACCATCGCCCAATGGGCGTTCTTCTCGCCGAAGCGGTCGATCAAGGTCCGCGCCACCTGCTCGGCGCCGCCGGACTCGGCCATCATCTTGCCGAGCATCGTGCCCAGCGCCACCACCAGCGCAATGTGCCCCAGGGTCTTGCCGACGCCCGCCTCATACGCCCCGACCACGCCGGACGGCGGCATCCCCGCCACCAACGCCAGGCCGATGGAAATCAGGGTGATGACAATGAACGGATTAAGCCGATAACGCGCGATCAGAACGATCAAAGTAATGATGGCGATGGCGGCGTACACCAGCAGCCAATAGCCGAAGGACAGGGTCATGCGGTACTCCTCGAGAGGGTCACGTCGAAAGTTTTGTGAAACTCTTAAAACATTTCGAGACGCGATGTTCAAACGAGGTGAAAGTAATTTTCGTACAGAGGTAAGAAGTGTCGCTCACGGATATGTCGTGTCGCGAATAATGAAAATCGGGGCGGCGAATTTTCATCGCCGCCAGCCGGTTTAGCCGTCAGTCGTGATGCACACGCGCGCGTTTGAGCAGCTTCTTGCAACGCTCGGAAAGGCCCAACACCCGCAGATGTTTTCCGGCCTTGGTGTAGCGCTCGCGCAGGGTATCCAGCGCAGCGATGGCGGAATAATCGACGAAGCTCAGATGACGACAATCCAGCGTCACGTGCGCCGGGTCGTTGGCCGTATCGAATTGATTCAGAAACGGCGTGGTCGAGGCAAAAAACAACGTGCCGTGAACGCGGTAAAGCTTGCTGCCGTCGCTTTCCAGATGGCTGTCGGCGTACAACTGCCGAGCCTGCTGCCAGGCGAAATTGAGTGCCGCAATGATGATCCCGCACAGCACCGCCGTGGCCAGGTCGGTGAACACGGTAATCACCGTCACCGCGATGATCACCAGCACATCGTTCAGCGGCACCTTGTTCAGCACCCGCAGCGACGCCCAGGCAAACGTCTGCTGCGAGACCACGAACATCACGCCGACCAGCGCAGCCAACGGAATGCGCTCGATCAACGGCGACAGGAACAGGATGAACAGCAGAATTGCCACCCCGGCCACCACGCCGGACAACCGACCTCGGCCACCGGAACTGAGGTTGATCACGGTTTGCCCGATCATCGCGCAACCGCCCATGCCGCCGAACAGACCGGACACCACGTTGGCCGCACCCAGCGCCACGCACTCGCGATCCGGGTAACCGCGGCTTTCGGTGATTTCGTCGGTGAGGTTGAGGGTCAGCAGGGTTTCCAGCAGGCCGACCATCGCCATCAAAATCGCGTAAGGCGCGATGATGCGCAGGGTGTCCAGGTTCCATGGAATGTCCGGCAAGGCAAAGGTCGGCAAGCCGCCCGCGATATGCGCCATGTCGCCGAGGGTACGAGTCGGCAGACCGAGCAGATAAACCGCCAGTCCCACACCGAGAATCGCCACCAGGGCTGGCGGAATGGCGCGGGTCAGACGAGGCAGCACGTAGACAATCGCCATTGTCACCGCGACCAGCCCGATCATCATGTACAGCGGCTTACCGCTCAGCCAGGTCTCGCCACTCTTGAAGTGCTCCAGTTGCGCCAGGGCAATGATGATCGCCAGACCGTTGACGAACCCGAGCATCACCGGGTGCGGCACCATGCGCACCAGTTTGCCCAGCCGCAGCAGGCCGAACGCCGCCATGATCAACCCGCCCAGCAGCACCGTCGCCAGCAGGTACTGCACACCGTGCTGCACCACCAGCGCGACAATCACCACCGCCATCGACCCGGCGGCACCGGACACCATGCCCGGCCGGCCGCCGAACAGCGCGGTCAAGGTGCAAATGATGAACGCGCCATACAGCCCCATCAGCGGATTGAGGTGCGCCACCAGTGCAAAAGCAATGCATTCGGGCAACAGGGCAAAAGACGTCGTGAGGCCAGCGAGGGCATCGGCGCGTAGGTGTTTTGGTTTCATGGGGGACCGCGTGCAGGGAATAGCGAAAAAGAGTTTGCGGATGTTACGGAATCGAGGGCGGCCCGGCCAGTTTATGCGACTTCGGAAATGCCATCGCGGGCAAGCCTCGCTCCCACAGGTTCTGCGTCGTTCGCCCATTCAGTGAACGACACAATACCTGTGGGAGCTGGCTTGCCAGCGATGAACGATGACGCGGTCTAAAGCGAACTCACACCATCTCGTGGCGAATCCAATCAACCACCGACGTACGCTTCGGCACCCAACCCAGCAACTCCCGCGCATGCTTGCCGCGTACCCGGCTATTGGAGCCCAGGCCATAGTTGGCCATCTCATAACCCCATTCGGCTTCGGCATCTTTCAACGGCCAGTCTTGTGGCTTGCCCAGATTCAACGCCTCGGCCATCGCCGTGGTCATGTCGATAAACGACGCTTCGCCGCTTTCGACAAAGTAGAACGTGCCCGGGATGTTCTTGGTCAGCGCCAGCAGGTAAAGCGACAACACGTCTTCGATGTGCACGTTGGACCAGATGTTCTGCCCAGTCCCGACATGCCGGACCACACCACTTTTACGCGCCTGTTTCAGCAAGCGTGGCAATTGCACGCTGTCGCGATTGACGCCCAGGCTGTGGCCGTAGATCAGCGTGTTGCAGATCACTGCCGAGTTCACGCCGTCCTTCGCCGCAGCGAGGATCAGGTTGTCGATGGCCACGCGTGCGGCCTTGTCCACGGTCGGTTCCGGCAGGTTGTCCTCGACGTAGATAACGTCGCTGGCCTGACCGCCAGAAGCATCACCGACGATGCTCGAACCGCTGGTGTGCAGGAACACTTTGTTGGAGCCGCGCAGGGCATCGAGCAAGGCTTCCACTGCACCGCGATGGTCGCTGCTGGCGGCGTTGATCACGGCGTCGGCGGCCCGCCCCTGTTCGGCCAATAGCGCGCTGTCATCCAGCGTGCCGACCACGGGTGTGATGCCCAGCGCTTTCAATTCATCCGCCTGTTCGGTGTTGCGCACCAGACCGGTAACGTGATGACCGGCCTTGATCAGGCCCGTGGCGATGGAACCGCCGATAAAACCGGCAGCACCGGTAACGAATACGTTCATGGAGAAACTCCCTGCGTTGATAAGTGATGCAACGAGTATCAAGCAGCGATCACTGGCGAAAAATCCCCGCTGACCCAATTCACTCTTGCGCAGGAATCACGAATCAGTCGCTGAAATTCGTTGAAGCATAAACCGCCAATTTGCTCTGGATGAAGTCGAGGAAACACTGGATGCGCAGGGCCAACTGCGAGTTGCGGTAGTACACCGCGTTGATCGGCTGGCGATATCCGCTGTTGAATTCGCCCAGCAAGACTTTCAAGCGTCCGGCACGAATGTCCTCGATGGTCATGTAATGCGACAGGCTGGCGATGCCCTGGCCTTCCAGTGCGAGATGACGGATGGTCTCGCCGCTGGAGGCGCTGAGGGAAGCCTGGATCGGCCAGCGATCGCCATGCACGTAGCGCAGCGGCCATTGGTTGAGGCCTTCGTTTTGGGTGAATCCCAACAGCGTGTGGTTGGACAGATCAGCGACCGCCATCGGCGTGCCGTGTTTTTCCAGGTACGCCGGGCTGGCGACGATGTGCAGTGGGCTGCAACCCAGGGAACGAGCGTGCAGGGTCGAGTCGGCGAGTGTGCCGATACGGATGGCAATGTCGGTGCTTTGTTCAAGCAGGTCGATGATCAGGTCGTTGCTGTTGAGTTCGAGCTGGATGTCGGGATAGAGC
The DNA here is from genome assembly GCF_000802965.1 of Pseudomonas fluorescens. Taxonomy (GTDB): domain Bacteria; phylum Pseudomonadota; class Gammaproteobacteria; order Pseudomonadales; family Pseudomonadaceae; genus Aquipseudomonas; species Aquipseudomonas fluorescens_A. Next base: position 130,334 of record NZ_JSAK01000014.1, read on the forward strand.
CGGCGGAACTCATCGATGTACGGCACGATGGCGTGCAGCATGAACGGCGACGCGGCGTTGATGCGCAAGCGTCCGGACGGCGTTTGCTGACGCGAGGACAAGCGCTCTTCGAGCTCGTCCATCTGATCGAGAATCAGCTTGGCGTGCTCGAAGAAATACTTGCCCTCCTCGGTCAGGTCCATTCGCCGGGTGGTGCGGTTGATCAACGTGGTATCGAGCTTGGCCTCCAGCCGCGATAACGTGCGACTGACCGCCGACGGCGTCTGCCCGACCTGCTCGGCGGCAGCGGAAATCGACCCGCATTCGATCACGCAGACGAAAATCTGCAACTCATCGGATCTGGCTTTCACGTGTTTCCCTTATCGATAGTCCTGCTCACCTGTGTGGAGGATCCATTGTGGCGAGGGAGCTTGCTCCCGCTGGTGCGCGAAGCGGACTCAAAACAGGTGAACACGGTCACTCAGCTGCACCGCGTTTACCGGTTTTACGACGGCTTCGCCGCCGAGCGGGAGCAAGCTCCCTCGCCACAGGTCAGTGTCCGCTTCAGATATCGATAGTAGCGGAGGCTTACACCTTCAGGCCAAACACCTCGGCCAAATGTTGCTCATAACGCGCCACATCACCTTCGATGTTCGGGCGTTTCATCACGTCCACGCAAAGGAACGTCGGCAAACCGGTCATGCCGAGGAACTCGTTGGCCTTGTGAAACGGGAAATACACGGCGTCCACGCCCTTGCCTTCGAAGAAATCTGTCGGATCGTCGAACGCCTGCTGCGGCGCATTCCAGGTCAACGACAGCATGTATTGCTTGCCCTGTACCAGACCGCCACTGCCGTACTTCTGCGAGGCGTCGGAACGGGTGCGGCCATCGCTGGCGTAGAGGCTGCCGTGACCTTCGGTGAAGACTTCGTCGATGTACTTCTTCACGGTCCATGGCGCGCCCATCCACCAGCCGGGCATCTGGTAAATGATCACGTCAGCCCAGAGGAACTTGGCGACTTCTTCAGCGACGTCGTATCCCTCGTCGATGAACGTGGCTTTGACATCGATACCGCCGCGATCCAGCACGCTCAGCGCGGCTTCATGCAGCGTGGTGTTGTAGCGGCCATCAGAGTGGGCGAATTTTTTGCCGCCATTGAGTAACAGAACTTTTTTCATGGGAGGTCTCGGGAAGGGTCAGGAATTGGATGGCGGCAGAGTAACGATCCGCCTCGCGCGGAGTAAGCGCCCATTTCACAAATCTCATTTGACCCACACGCACGAATCAACCGTTGATTGTTGCCTTAAACTGGCGCCGATTCTGACTTGAGGAGAGTTTTCTGATGAGTGAACTGCAAGGCTTCATCCTGCACGCCAAGACCCGCCCGGAAAAATCCGACGCCTTTGAAGCATTTTTCAGCGGCTATGTAGAAGCCAGTCGCGCCGAACCCGGCTGCATCGAATACCACATGCTGCGCGACAAGCAGGACCCGACGCTGTTTATCTTCTACGAGATCTGGCAGTCCCAGGAACACCTCGACGTGCACTCGAACCTGCCACACATGAAGCAATTCCTCGAACAACGTGATGAATACCTGGAACGGGATTTCGAAATCCGCGCCATTAAAATGATCAGCCCGTCGTCCGCTAGCCGTTGATCAACAAATGACCGCCGAGTAAGCCGAGGCCAATAAAGAACACGCGCTTGAACAACACGGCGCTGATCCGTTGCCTCAGCCATTGCCCGAACAGCATGCCCAACACGGCCGGAATCAGCGCCAGCAACGATGCACTCAACTCACCACCACCGAGGGCGCCGCGCCATAACAGCCCGGCGGCCAAGGCGAGCGTCGACACGGTGAACGACAGGCCCATCGCCTGAACCAGCTCATCCTTGCTCAAGCCCAGCGCCTGCATATACGGCACTGCCGGAATCACGAACACGCCGGTGGCCGAGGTAATAACGCCTGTCAGCACGCCGCACAGCGGGCCTAGCCAGCGCTCACTACTTGCGCCTACACGCAAGGTCGGCAGGAACAAACCGCTCATCGCATAGAGCAACAACGCCGCCCCCAAACCGCGCACCACCCAGTGCCCTCCTGCCATGCCGATCCACAGCGTGCCCGCGCCGGTGCCAATGAAAATCGCCAGCAGCATCGGCCAAAGCCGTTTGATCAACCCACGCAGATGTCCGCCGAAGGCCAGTTGCCAGATGTTGGTCAGGGTCGCAGGAATGATCAACAGTGCGGCAGCCTGTGACGGTGCCATAGCCAGACCGAGCAAGCCCATGGCAATGGTCGGCAGGCCAAGACCGATGACACCTTTGATCATGCCGGCCAGCAGGAAGGTGGTGATAACCAGCAATGACAGGGTCAAGCCGAGATTTTGGTAGAACGAGGCGAATGTATTCATGGGGCTATGGTGAGCCCGGATTGGCCGGTTGAAAATCTGCCATATACTGAGGGTGCCTATTCCCAAGCAAGAGGCTGATGATTGAGTAAAGGCGACCGGCCTCATCGCGAGCAGGCTCGCTCCTACATTTGATCGCATGCACCATGGGAGAACTCGGTCCACTGTGGGAGCTAGCCTGCTAGCGATGGCGCCCTCCCAGACACCACACTTTCAGAGCCTGCCGCCATGCACTTCGACCTCACCGACCTACGCCTTTACCTGAACATCCTCGACACCGGCAACATCACCGCCGGCGCCGCTCGCAGCCACCTGTCGCTGGCCGCGGCAAGCGCACGAATCCGCGCGATGGAAACTTCCCTCGGCACTGAATTCCTGGAGCGCGGCCGGCGCGGCGTAACACCGACGCCTGCCGGCAAAGCCCTGGCGCAACACGCCCGCGTCCTGCTGCAACAGGCCGAACACATGCAGCAAGACCTGGCCGAATATGCCAAAGGCGTCAAAGGCCAAGTGCGCTTGCTGTGCAACACCACCGCCATCACCGAATACCTGCCCGAGTTGCTCGCCGACTTTCTGCGCGACCACCCCAACCTCGACATCGACCTGCAAGAACGCCCCAGCGCGCGCATTACCCACGCCTTGCGAGAGGGTGCCGCCGACCTAGGCATCGTCTCCGACGCAGTGGACACCCACTCGCTGGAAACCCTGCCCTTTCGCGACGATCCGCTGGTGCTGATCATGCCGCCCGGGCATCCCTTGGCCGACGTCGAATCACCGAGTTTCAGCGATACATTGCGTCACGATTACGTGGGCCTGGCCGCCAACAGCGCTTTGGCGGTGTATCTCGAAGAACAGGCGCTGCACGCAGGTATCCGCATGCAAATCCGTATCCGCGCCGAAGGCTTCGACGCGGTGATGCGCATGGTTGCTCACGGCGCCGGGCTGGCAATCGTGCCGCTGGCGGCGATCCAGCGCCGGCCCGATGATCGACCGTTCAAAAGCTTCACCCTGAAGGAAGACTGGGCACAACGAAAACTATTGCTATGCGGCCGCTCATTCGACCACCTGCCCGGGTATGCCAGGGCATTGTTCGAGGCCTTGCGTACCTCAAACCAGACCGAAAATCCTTGAAATGCAACAATCCACCCTATGCTCAGCTGTATTGCGAAAGGCTTACCGAGAGTAAAATCGCGCCTTTCAAACCTGGCCTGACCAAAACAAGCAGAAGGGAAACAGATGGCGGACGAAATCTTGCAACAGGGAACACTCAAGCGGGGGTTGAAAAATCGTCATATTCAACTGATCGCATTGGGTGGAGCCATTGGCACCGGGCTGTTCCTGGGCTCCGCCGGGGTGCTCAAATCCGCCGGTCCGTCGATGATCCTCGGCTATGCGATCGCCGGGTTTATCGCCTTTCTGATCATGCGCCAGTTGGGCGAGATGATTGTCGAGGAACCGGTGGCCGGCTCGTTCAGCCATTTTGCCCACAATTACTGGGGCAGCTTCGCCGGTTTCCTGTCCGGCTGGAACTACTGGGTACTGTATGTGCTGGTGGGCATGGCCGAGCTGACGGCGGTCGGCAAATACATACAGTTCTGGTGGCCGGAAGTGCCGACCTGGGTCAGCGCAGCGGTGTTCTTTGTGCTGGTCAACCTGATCAACACGCTGAACGTGAAAATCTTCGGTGAGATGGAGTTCTGGTTCGCGATCATCAAGGTCGTGGCCATCGTCGGCATGATTGCCCTGGGCTGCTACATGTTGTTCAGCGGTACTGGCGGCCCGCAAGCGTCGGTGAGCAACCTGTGGGACCACGGCGGTTTCTTCCCCAACGGCTACAGCGGTTTGCTGATGGCGATGGCGTTTATCATGTTTTCCTTCGGCGGCCTGGAGCTGGTCGGCATCACCGCCGCGGAAGCCAGCGAGCCGAGAAAGGTCATTCCCAAGGCGATCAACCAAGTGGTTTACCGCGTGCTGATCTTCTACGTCGGCGCACTCACCGTGCTGCTGTCGTTGTATCCGTGGGATCAACTGCTGCAAACACTGGGCGCTTCCGGCGATGCCTACAGCGGCAGCCCGTTTGTGCAGATCTTCGCCTTGATCGGCAGCGACACCGCCGCGCAAATCCTCAACTTCGTGGTGCTCACTGCGGCGCTGTCGGTCTACAACAGCGGCGTGTACTGCAACAGCCGCATGCTCTTCGGCCTGGCCGAACAGGGCGATGCACCGAAGTCGCTGATGAAGCTGAACAAGCAGGGCGTTCCGATTCGCGCGCTGGGCGTGTCCGCGCTGATCACGATGCTGGCCGTGCTGGTCAACTACGTTGCGCCGCATGAAGCGCTTGAGCTGTTGTTCGCCCTGGTGGTCGCTTCGCTGATGATCAACTGGGCGCTGATCAGCCTGACGCACTTGAAGTTTCGCAAGGCCATGGCTCAGCGCGGCGTCGTACCAGGCTTCAAGGCGTTCTGGTCGCCGTACACCAATTACCTGTGCCTGCTGTTCATGGCCGTGATCATCTGCGTTATCTGGATGATCCCGCCGGTACGCGCTTCGGTATATGCCATGCCGGTATGGGTGTTGTTCATCTACGGCTGCTACCGGTTACGCATGGCCAGGCACCGGAACCTGCCAGTGGCCGAATAACCCTGCAATAAAAAACGCCCCGGCACTCGATGAATGCCGGGGCGTTTTTATTGGGTGTACCAGATGACCGCGCGTTTCTGGACAGCTCAATGTCGACTACAGACAACTGGCCGGTGGATGGGCGCTATAGGGTTCGACTTCGTTTCTTGAACCCACTGCCCGGAGTCATCATGACCGCACCGATCACCGTACTTCGCGACACCCACCCGCTGCCCGAACTCGACGCCTGCAAATGGGAAAAACTCGAAGGCGACCCGCACACCGTCAACCTCAACGCCTACACCAGCGAAGATGGCAGCAAGATCATGGGCACCTGGATCTGCACGCCGGGCAAGTGGTACGTCGAATACGTGAAGTGGGAGTACTGCGATTTCCGCGAGGGTTACTGCATCATCACCCCTGAGGGCAAAGAACCGATCCACCTGCGGGCCGGTGACATTTTCGTGATTGAACCGGGGATGAAAGGTACGTGGGAAGTGGTAGAAACCGTGCGCAAATATTTCGTGTTTGCCTGATACAAAAAACCGGGAAATCACCCGATGTGATTTCCCGGTTAAAGATTATTTCAAGCGCAATACAAATCCCGTGGCGAGGGAGCTTGCTCCCGCTCGGCTGCGCAGCAGTCGTAAAGCTGGCAACCGCGATCTACCTGAAACACCGCACTGACCGGATTTGGGTCCGCTTCGCGAACCAGCGGGAGCAAGCTCCCTCGCCACAAAAGCTCGTTCCCTATTGCGGTTTGCGATAGCTATTGATGATCGCCGAGAAGTCGTTCCCGCCTTCCCCACGCAAACTCATCGCCTGATACAACTGCTGGGCCACCGCCCCGAGCACCACCGGTTGGTGCGCCTGACGCGCTGCTTCCGTGGCCAGCCCCAGATCCTTGAGCATCAATTCGGCACCAAAACCGCCTGTATAACCACGCGACGCCGGCGCCGTTTCGACAATGCCCGGCCACGGGTTGTACATCTCCGAACTCCAGCAACGCCCGGTGGAGCTGTTGATGATGCCCCCCAGCACTTTGGTGTCGATACCCAGCGCATCGCCCAGGGCCATGGCTTCACTGACGCCTACCATGGAAATCCCCAGCAGCAGGTTGTTGCAGATCTTGGCAATTTGCCCGGTACCGACCTCACCGCAATGGACGATGTTGCGGCCCATCTGCGCCAGCACCGGTTGCAGGGTGGTGAACAGTTCCGGGGTGGCGCCGACCATGAAGGTCAACGTCCCGGCGGCTGCACCTCCCGTGCCGCCGGAGACCGGCGCATCAGCCATCGCCACACCCTGCTTCGCAGCAGCGGTAGCGACATCACGCGCGGTCTGCGGATCGATCGTGCTGCAATCCACGGCCGGTACGCCTTTACCGATGCCGGCGAGCACGCCGTCCTCACCCAGCCAAACGCTGCGCACGTGCACAGCCGCCGGCAGCATGGTGATCACCAGCTCCGCACCGTCCGCCGCCTCGCGGGCCGAAGCGCTGATGCTGCCGCCCAGTTGCTCCAGCTCCGCCAGCACGGTTTTATTCAGATCGACCAGGCGCAGCGCGTGACCGGCCTTGATCAGGTTGCGCGCCATCGGCGCGCCCATGTTGCCGAGACCGATAAAAGCAATTTTCATGTCCGGCTCCTTAACGCAAGTTGATGGTGGTGTTCACACCGTCGTTGACGCTGTCGTCATCGAACCAGCGGCTGGTGACAGTCTTGGTCTGAGTGTAGAACTGCACCACTTGCTTGCCATACGGGCCGAGGTCGCCGAGTTTCGAACCACGGGAACCGGTGAAGCTGAAGAATGGCACCGGCACTGGAATCGGGATGTTGATCCCGACCTGGCCGACGTCGATTTCGGTCTGGAACTTACGCGCCGCCGCACCGCTCTGGGTGAACAGGCCCGTGCCGTTGCCGAACGGATTGGCGTTGACCAGGGCGATGGCCTCGTCGAGGGTATTGACCTCAAGCACCACCAGCACCGGGCCGAAGATTTCCTGGGTGTAGATCTGCATGTCAGTGGTCACACCGGAGAACAGGGTCGGGCCGACAAAGTTGCCTTGCTCGTAACCCGCAACCGTAATGTCGCGACCGTCCAGCTCCAGTTTGGCGCCTTCCTTGATGCCGCTTTCGATCAGATCGAGAATCCGTGCCTTGGCTTTTTTCGAGATCACCGGACCGACATCGGTGCCTGGCTCGCTCCCGGCATTCACGGTCAGTTTCTGCGCCAGCGCTTTCAGGTCCGGCAGCCACTGCTTGGCCGCGCCCACCAGCACCACCACGGAAGTGGCCATGCAGCGTTGACCCGCCGCGCCAAAACCGGCGCCGACCAGTGCATTCAGCGCTTGCTCACGATTGGCATCCGGCAGCACCACGGCGTGGTTCTTCGCGCCCATCATCGATTGAACGCGTTTGCCGTGTTTGCCGGCCAGGTCGTAAACGTGAGTACCGACCGCGGTCGAACCGACGAACGAAACAGCCTTGATGTCTTTGTGGGTGCAGAGCGCATCCACCACATCCTTGCCGCCGTGCACGACGTTGAGCACGCCCGCCGGAACGCCAGCCTCGATGGCCAGTTCCACCAGCAGCATGGTCGACATCGGGTCCTGCTCGGATGGCTTGAGCACGAAGGTGTTACCGCAAGCGATGGCCATCGGGAACATCCATAGTGGAATCATCGCCGGGAAGTTGAACGGCGTGATGCCGGCGCAAACGCCGATCGGTTGACGCAGGGTATAGGTGTCCACACCGCCCGCCACGTTTTCAGCGAACTCGCCCATTTGCAGGCTGCCGATGGAGCAAGCGTGTTCAACCACTTCCAGGCCACGGAAAATATCGCCCTCGGCGTCGGCGATGGTTTTGCCTTGCTCGTTGCTGAGCACGACGGCAATACGCTTGGAGTGTTCGCGAATCAGCGCCTGCAACTTGAGCATGATGCGCATCCGTGCGCCGATCGGGGTCAGCTTCCAGGTCTGGAAGGCACGATGGGCGGCGCTGACCGCTGCGTCGACTTCTTCAGAGGTGGCAAACGGCACCTTGGCCAAGACTTGCTGGGTCGCCGGGTTGATGATGTCGTGCCATTCGGTGGACTGGGATTCGACCCACTCGCCGTCGATCAGCAGCTTGACCTTTTGTACGGTGGTTTCATTAGGCGTGAGCGAAGCGTTCATGTGGGTCTCCGGATGTTTGTTTTTATTTCAGGAGCCAAGGCGAGAAAGTCGCCTTGAGATGAGGCGTGTGTCGCGAATTGGTTGTCGGACTGTTTTTGGAGTATAGATGTGCAAACTTCTAATAAGAACGCACATAAAAGCCGGTCCATCATGCAAAAAAACATCACGTCTTTAGGCTCTTTGAACTGGGACGACCTCAAGTTTTTCCTTGAAGTCGCCCGGACCCGCAAGGCCAGCACCGCCGCCAAACGCCTGGCGGTCGACTACACCACCGTGTCGCGGCGTATCAGTTCGCTGGAAGCTTCATTGGGGACTTTATTGTTCGAGAAATCCCGGACCAGCGGTTTCGTCCTGACCGCTGAAGGCCAACGATTGCTGGGTTACGCCGAGTCGATTGAAAGCACGCTGCACATGGCCTGCGAGCAGGTTTCCGGTTCCGGCGTAGCGTTGTCCGGCCATGTGCGAATGGGCTGCACCGAAGGGTTCGGCAGCTTCTTCATCACACCGCAGTTGAGCCATTTCGTCGACGCCTACCCGGCGATCTCGGTGGACATCCTGCCGCTGCCGCACTTCATTAGCTTGTCCAAGCGCGAAGCAGACATCGTCATCGCCCTGGAGCGCCCCGAACACGGACCCTACGTGTGCTGCAAACTGACCGACTACCGCCTGCAGCTGTACGCAACCCAGCAATACCTCGACAAACAGCCGGCCATCCGCCGCCCGGCAGACTTGGGCAAGCATTCCTTCATCAGTTATGTCGACGATCTGGCGTTCAGCTCGGAGCTGCTGTACCTGGCGAACGTGCTGCCCGGCGCCAGTGCCAATCTGCGCAGCACCAGCGTGATCGCGCAATTTGTGGCCGCACAGCAAGGGCGCTCGCTGGCGATCCTGCCATGCTTCCTTGCCGCGCAGGATCCACGTTTGCTGCCGGTGTTGCCGCAAGAGATCAACATCACTCGCCAGTTCTGGATGTACTGCCGCGAGGACCTGAGGAAGCTCAAGCGGATCACCCTGTTGTGGGATTACATCCGCGCGGTGACTGAGCAGAATCAGCGCCTGTTGATGGGTGAAAGTCGAGAAATGCTGTTCGCCGATTAATCGGCGCTCAACTCCAGCATCAGTCCGCTCAGACGTTTGACCTTGCGTCTCACCGCTTCTTCAAATACGCCCGAACGCGGCTCGATCAGTGTGAACCAGTCCTTGGCCCGGGTAATACCGGTATAGATCAGTTCCTTGGTGAGCACAGGGTTCAAGGCATCAGGCAGGATTAAAGCTGTGTGAGCGAATTCCGAGCCCTGGGATTTATGCACGGTCATGGCGTACACGGTTTCAACGTCGTTGAGTCGACTTGGCAGGACGAAACGCACCCCGCCCTGCCCGTCGTTGCGTGGGAACGCCACTCGAAGAACCTGGTTGCCAGCGTCGGGGCCATCCCGTTCAGGCAGTTTCAACGCAATGCCGATGTCGCCGTTCATCAAGCCCAGACCATAGTCATTGCGTGTCATCAGCACGGGCCGCCCTTCGTACCATTGCTGGTCGCTGTCGATCAGGCGAGCCTTCAGCAGCGCATCGGTCACTCGCTGGTTCAACCCTTCCACGCCCCACGGCCCTTTGCGCACAGCACACAACAACTGGAAAGCGTCGAAGGCTTGCAGCACTTGCCGGGCCCATTCGGCCCAGCGCGCATCATCGAGCGGGCTGCCGAGCGCCGGCCGTTGATTGCGCAGCACACTCAGGTAATGCCGATAACCTTGCGGCCCTTCACCATGACCTTCGAGCAACAAACGCTCCAGCGCCCGATCCTGTTCGTTCTTGAGAGACAAGGAAAACACGTCGTCGTGGCTTCGAGCCGCCAGTAACTTGCGAGCCTCATCAGGTTGCTGCTGGTTGACCCAGCGAGCCAGCTGACCAATACCGCTGCCCTCGCCGAATCGCCGCGAGTGGCGCAACATCACTACTTGCTGGGCCAGGGGATGATTGCCTTGGGTGTCTTCTTGCAAGCCACTGGCTTGCAGGCTTTCACCGCTGACAGCCTCCAGCCATTGGCGTGTCTGCGGGCTGTACCAGCCAGCCTCGGCGTCGCGACACAGATCACCCAGCACGGCACCGGCTTCCACCGATGCCAGTTGGTCCTTGTCACCGAGCAGCACAAGACGGGCGTGGGCCGGAAGCGCATCGAGCAGATTGGCCATCATCTCCAGGTCGATCATCGATGCTTCATCCACCACCAGCACATCCAGCGGCAAACGATTACCGGCGTGATGCCGGAAATGTCGCGTACCGGGACGACTGCCGAGCAGGCGGTGAACAGTGGTGACTTCAGACGGGATTTTGTTGCGAATGGCGTCAGTGACTTTCAGCGTTCGAACTTGCTGGCTGATGGATTCCGTCAGCCGCGCCGCCGCTTTACCGGTCGGTGCCGCAAGACGAATGCGCAGCGGCTTGCCGGCTTCGACCGCCGGTGCCTGGAGTAACGCAAGCAAACGCACGACCGTTGTGGTCTTACCGGTACCCGGACCGCCGGTGACAATACTGAATGCACTGCGGGTAGCGAGGGCACAGGCGAGTTTTTGCCAGTCGATCACCTCACTGGATTTGGCCGGACCGAACAAGCCGGTGAGGCGTTGAGGCAAGTCATCCGGTGTTGTTTCGTGTTCCGCCAAGCGATGACGCAATGAGTTGTCGATCCGTCGCTCGTAAGCCCAGTAGCGACGCAGATAGAGGCGTTTGCCTGACAACACCAATGGCCGCTGCTGTACGCCTTCGCGCCCATCGGCCGCCAATGCGACCAGACGGCTGGAAGCCAGTACCTTGCACCAATGAGCGCCGTCCAAAGCTTCGAGCAACTGCGATGGCAGCAACATCACGCCACTTTGCAGATCGCCTTCCGGTGGCAGCGACAGCGCGAAGTCCGGCTCTTTCAATGTTTCGAACAGATCCAGGCAAACATGGCCGTGGCCCAATTGGTGGCTGGTCAATGCAGCCGCCAACAGCACCAAAGGATCATCGTCCGGTGCCAATTCGTGAAGGAAAGCCACGAAGGCTTTGTCCAGTGCTCGCAACCAGCCACGTTCGACCCAACGCGCGAGCAACAACAGCAAGTCATCAGCGCGAGTCAATGGAGCAAGGTCCGCCAGGCTATCGGGATCCAATGCCGTCGGTAGCAAATCGGCGAAGGTGCGACTCATAGCAATACTCCCTGTTCCCAGGCGGGTTCGGCCTTGGGCTCTGGCTTACCTTGGAACATACGGTCCAGTAGTTCGATCAACTCTCGTGGCGGACGGGCGAAATACACGCCCTGACTGGCCGCACGCGTTCCCCTCAGGAAGATGTACAACGCCCCTCCAACATGCCGGTCGTAATCGTAATCGGCGAGTCGAACCTTGAGTTGGCGATGCAGGGCCAGAAGGTAGAGCACGTATTGCAGGTCGTATCGGTTATCGAGGATCGACTGCTCCATGGCCTGCTCGGTGTAAGACGCATCGTCGACACCGAGCCAGTTGGATTTGTAGTCGGCGACGTAGTAGCGGCCGTCGTGCTCGAACGTCAGGTCGATGAAACCCTTGAACATGCCATTGAGCAACACTGGCTCGGCGGCCACACGAGCCACGCCGCTGTGAGTGTACTGACACACCAACGCGTCGAGCTTGAGCACATCGACCTTGTGGCTGGCGAACCAGAATTCCATCTCGACCTGGTAGTGGGTCAATTGATCGAAAACCACTGGGGCTTGCCCGGTACCGACCGGCAAAGGAGATTTGAGCAAATGCTGCAACCAATCGCTCAACGTGGTTATCCAGCCTTTCCAGCCACGGCGATTGCAGCGACGGGCAATGGCGTCCTCCACCGCTTGCGGCGTGACGTTAAAACCTTCGTCGCCGGCCCACTCGAGCAATCCGTGGAGGAACGTGCCCGGATTCGGGCCACGGGGGAACCGATGGATATCGGCACCGCCAGTTAACATTTCTCGGGGAGCCTGCTGATCCAGACGCTCGTCGTCGAAGAGTTTTTGCGCCTGCGGGCTCTCGGGTGCTTCATCAGTACCAATGCTCAGACTGTCGCTGATGCGCAAGGCGCTGTAAGAGGCAATCCACCAGTTTTCGCTGGCCTTGCGTTTCGGAATCAACGGCGCAAGCAGCGCCGCTTCGTTCTGCGGTGGATGGTAAGACTCAGCGGTAGCTTGCGGCATCTCCCCGTAAACCAGCGCGGGGCATTCCTGTTGCAGATCTTCCAGCCATCGCTTCAAACCAGTCGACTCGGCCAATGACGCGCCGCCGCCCAGCAGATAACCCAATGCCGAAAGGTGCAACATCGAGCTGTTGTTACTGCCACGCTTGAGGTCCGTCACACCCAGCCAGCAGGCATGTTGCGCCCGGGTCAAAGCCACATAAAGCAAGCGCAGATCTTCGGCCAGACGCTCATCATCGGCCAGGGCAATCAACTCGGCGGTCGGGTTCAGGGTTACTTGAGCCTTGCCCGTGACATCGTGGTAATGCAACGGCAAACGGCTGCCATCCACCGGCTTCGCCGAACAAATAAACGGCAGGAAAACCAGGGGATATTCGAGCCCTTTGGATTTGTGGATGGTCACGACCTGGACCAGTTGCTCATCGCTTTCGAGACGCAGGATCTGCTCTTCGCCAGCCTGGCCGGACAACGCCAGGTGCTCGGACAAATGCCGGATCAACGCCTGTTCGCCGTCGAGTTCGGCGGCTGCCTGTTGCAACAATTCGGAAAGGTGCAACAAGTTGGTCAACACCCGTTCGCCATCGCTGCGTGCAATCAGTGCCTGGGGCAACTGGAAGTCATGCAGCAAGCGTCGCAGCATCGGTAACACACCCTGCTTGCGCCACAGCTCACGATAACCGCGGAACTGCATCACCCGTGCTTCCCAGGCCAGTTCGTCTTGGTTGAGTCGCTCCAGTTCCGGCAATGACAAGTTCAGCGTGATACAGGCGAGCGCGGCACGCAGTGGCCGCTCGGCGTCCGGTTCGGCACAGGCTTTGAGCCAGGTCAGAACGTCGTGAGCTTCCTGAGCGGCGAACACCGAGTCCTTATCAGACAAATAAACACTGCGCACGCCTCGGGCAGACAGTTCTGCGCGGACGGCTTGGGCCTCCTTGCCATCGCGAACAAGGATTGCAATGTCCGCAGGCAGCAGGCCTTTGAGGTCATTGCCGTCCAGTACGAAACCCGCACGACCTTGTTGTCCGCCGTTGAGCAAAGCGGTGATTTCACTGGCGCAAGCGGCGGACAGTTGCTGTCGGTACACAGCACCGGACAATGGCTGCTCGGCGGACAAGTGCCAGATATTTAGCGCGGGCACGACCTGACCATCGATGCGCAGGACTTCCTTGCGCCCCTGGGATTCCACGGCCAGAAACGGTACCGGGTTGTCACCATTCTGTTCCCGAAACAGGAAGGCCCCGCGCCCGGACTCACGCGCCTCGGCACGTTCGAAAACATGGTTCACGGCTTTGACCATGCCATGACTGGAGCGAAAGTTGGTGCCCAGGGTATGCAGCCGGCCAGCGGTTGCCTGACGGGCGCGCAGATAGGTATAGATGTCCGCGCCGCGAAAGGCATAAATCGCCTGTTTCGGGTCGCCGATCAGGAACAGACCGCTCTCGGGATTGTTGTCTTCAATGCGATAGATGCTTTCGAAAATCCGGTACTGCACCGGGTCTGTGTCCTGGAATTCGTCGATCAGCGCTACCGGAAACTGTTCGCGGATCAAGGTCGCCAGACGCTCGCCACCCTCGGATTGCAAGGCTGCATCGAGGCGCAGCAACATGTCGTCGAAGCCCATTTCCGCACGGCGACGTTTCTCTTCCTCGAACCGTGCGCCTACCCAATGGGCGGCGTGTCGCAGTACTGCGGCATCGGGAGTCGGCAATTCATCAAGACGTGTTTTCAGGCCAGGCATTGCGTCCAGGCCGGGATGAGAGGGCACTTCGCCCTTCTTCCAGGCTTCAGCCATACCGTCGGGGGTCAGGCGCGTGAAGCCGGTACCGATATCCAGTTGTTCAAGGGATTCGTCTTCGGCCCAGGCTTTGATTTTCTCGAACCACGGCTCGAAGTAACGCGGCTGCATCTTGCGTCCATCGACACTCTTGCTGGCGACACCCTCGTGACAGAGGGCGAGCAGTTCATCCGCCCACTGACACCAAGGCATTTTGAGTTCAAGTAATGCAGCCCGTCGCTCTTGCAAGCATTCGGTAATGAGCTCGGCAGGTTCTTTTCCTTCAACGCTGTCGCGCTCGCTAGCGAACAACCCTCGAACCCGTGGCAACAAAGCCGCCGGTCCACCCCAATTGCCGCGAACCCAATTCAATGCGTCGCCTTGCATCGGATAGCAAAACAGTCGCCAGTAATCGCGCAGGACCTCACCGAGCAAATCGCTGTGATCGGTTTCCAGGGTTTGGGTGAACAGGCTGCCACTGTCGAACGCGTGTTCTCGCAACATGCGTTGGCACCAACTGTGGATGGTCGAAACGGCGGCTTCATCCATCCACTGCGCGGCGATGTCGAGGCGGTTTGCGCAGCTGGACCATTGCTCCGGCAAGTACTGTCCACGGAGTTCGGCAATCAGGCCATCAGGTGCTGGCGTTTCATCGCGGAAATACCGTGCAGCTTCAGCCAGACGGGTCCGAATACGTTCGCGCAGCTCTTTGGTGGCGGCATCGGTAAATGTCACAACGAGGATTTGCGGTGGTAGCAGCTCACGCCCGAAACCACTGGGCTCCCCGCCGTGACCGAGGACCAGACGCAGATACAGTGCAGAAATGGTAAACGTCTTGCCGGTCCCGGCGCTGGCCTCAATCAACTGACTGCCGCGCAGCGGGAATGCCAGCGCCAAAGGAGTTTTGCTGGTCATGAGCGAGCCTCCTCGTTGGCCATGGAACGCCAGGGAGCTTCAAGCAGCGGCCGATAAAGAGCGTCACACCAATCGGGGAAAGTCTCGTCAGCAGTTAGCGCATCGAAATCAGCAAATTGACGTGCAAGCGCCACGCTTTCGCGTCGCTCACCATCAGTGGTGATTCCGTCGCCTTCATAAGCCTTGCGGGCAGCCGCCTCGGCTTTGACCGGATCGGTTTGTCCCAGCCAGGCGAAGGCGGTCTTCACCGCGATCGGCAGAGGTTGGCGCATACCCGATTGCCAGGCTAAAAGCAGGTCGCCCAGTATCTGTAACGCTGAATGCTCTTCCATCGGCCCGAGTATCAGGCTGTCGTCACTGGCCACCAACGCGGTGGTCAACGCCATACCGCTGGCGCAAGCAACCAGATGAATAACCCACGGGCGCGTCAACCGATGCCACTTGCGAGACTTGATCGATCCGATGCTGTTGGGGATTGTTGTGACGGACAGCAAGCCACCATCCGCACGTTGATGCAGACCGCTGAGCCAACCCTCGAGACGCAGGGCATGCAACTCCAGACTCACCGGGAGGGCACTGGTCAGTGGCGTGGGCCACAAAGCCAGGAGCTGTTGATAACGCTGAAGCAGATCCGGTAATGGCTCAATCAACTCACGCTGCAGACTTTCTCCAAAGCCGGCCATGGGTAACAGGCCACTGTTTTGCAAGCGTCGGGCCTGCGTCACCAGCGCCTCATCAGTGTCATCCGGATCTGCCAGTGCCGCTTCAAGCAAGCTCTGGCTCAGGCCATAGCGTTGCAGCGCGTCGAGTACAAATGGCTCTTCATCCGCTAAAGGTTCTTCGGCAGCTTCAAAGAACACTTTCAGTCGCTGACTGAAGAAATGCCGCACCGGGTTGCGCAGGAAATCCTGCAGCTGACCGAGACTCAATGGCTCTTCCTGAACGTGGGTATCCAGGATGCTGATGTCAGCGGCGCGATCCGTTTCTCGATGAAGCGCCTGCCACTCATTGGCGTAGCTGAACAGATCATCGCCTTCATGGAAGTACCGAGCGCTGAAAGGTTGCAGTGGGTGGTCCTGGGTAATGGCCTCAAGCAGGTCCGAATCGGGTTCGATCAATCGCCAGCCGCTGGCCAGATGGTCACGTAACTGGCCGATCAGTACCGACGCCGGACGTTCACTGTTGTCGCGAATGCTGCGGCCGACCCAGCTGATGTACAGCTGGTCACGAGCCGACAGCAGAGCCTCCAGCAATAAGTAGCGGTCATCCTCACGTCGCGAGCGATCACCTGGACGGTAGTCGCTGCCCATGAGGTCGAAGTCCAGTGGAGGTTGCGCTCGCGGGTAGTCGCCGTCATTCATGCCAAGCAAACAGACCAGTTTGAACGGGATCGCGCGCATGGGCATCAAGGTGCAGAAGTTAACCGCACCCGCCAGAAAGCGCTGTGACAAGCGCCCCTGATCAAGACCGGCAAGCCAGGCTTCACGGACGACAGTCAGAGGTAGTTCGTCCTGCAAGCCTACCGATTCACAATTATCGAGCCAGGTTTCACGCAGCTCTTCCAATTGGGTTAACAGGTACTCGTCATGTTCGTTACTCGCCTGGAAGAACAGCGACATCAATGTTTGCAGGCGTACGCTCCATTGCTGCGGCGATGCCGGTTGCGTGAGTTCGTAGTGGGCAATTTCGAGCGCGTCGAGCAGTGCTACCAATGGGCCGATAAGCGCCGCATCGAGACCGCCGATCTCGTCATAAGGCTCTATACCTTCACAGGCATCGGCACTGCCAACGGCATAACCGAGCAGCATCCGTCGCAGCCCAAAACGCCAACTGTTTTGCTCCAGCGCTTGAGGCAAGCCGAGGTTCGCTCGCTGCTGCGCATTCATGCCCCAACGGATGCCCGCACCTTCGATCCAGCGGTGGAGAGTCGGACGATCACGCTCCTCCACGCCAAAGCGAGCGCGCAATGCCGGAACGTCCAGCAGATCGAGAATTTCACTCACAGGAAAACGGCTGTCAGGCAGCTTGAGCAAATGTTCGACAGCGATCAATAACGGATCACGGCCACGCTGGCCCTGGTCAGCCAGCGTGAAAGGAATGAATCGTGGATCGTTGCGTTCAAGTTGACCAAACACCGCCCGAATATGCGGTGCATAGCTATCGATGTCCGGAACCATGACGATCACATCGCGGGGGCGCAATTGCGGATCGGCGCTGAAGCGCGCGAGCAACTGATCGTGAAGAATCTCGACTTCTCGCTGGGCGCTATGAGCAACTTGAAAGCGTATCGACTGGTCCTTTGTCAGATCAACTTCCGGCCAACGCTCGCGAGTCTCGCTGAGGGGTCGCAATTCAAGGATGTCATCCTGCAGCTGATTGAGCATGTTCAATGGCTGGCTGTCACTGAACAGGTCGATGCGACCGTCGCGAAAAGCCGAGCGATAGCTGTTGGGATCGTCGTAGCTGTCGAGCAGATTAATGTAGTCCCGCCCTTGCTTGCCCCATGCAGCGAGCAGAGGATGGGCATGTTGATGCAAGGTCTGTGGGTCGAGTACAAATGGCATACCGCTCTTGCGAGCCTGTCGCTTGTATTGATGCCGTAACAGATCTTTATCGGCGACGATGTCCGCCCAATGGTGACGACACGGGTTATGGACGCACAGCAACACCTGGCTGAATCGAGCTAGCCCGGCCAGAGCCTCCAGGGCTTGAGCGGGCAGAGAAGAAATGCCGAAAACGATCACCCGTGAGGGTAATCCGATAGGGGCAACTGCGAGGCTGTTGATGCGTTCGATAAATCGCTGATGCACGCCGGCGCGGCTTTGCGCCATGCCTTCTTCACCGACATCCAGCAACAGCGCGCGCCACAGTTCTGCTTGCCAGCAGTTGGCCGGGGTCAACGACTTGGCCTCACCTCTGCCATTACGTAATTGATGGCGCCCTTCTGCCCAGTCTTCGAGCCAGTCGGCCCTGTACACCTGATATTGGTCGAAGAGATCCGCCAACCGTTCAGCCAACTGATAGCGTTTGCGCAAATCGGGGTCATTGGTTAGAAAGCGTTGCAGAGGCTCGAAGTGCGGCAGGTTGATCAGTTGCGGAAGAAGCCGCATCAGGCGCCAGGTAAGCGGAGCCTTGTCGAGCAACGACTTGGCCGGAATTTCATCACGTCCCAGGACCATTCGATAAAGCTGCCACATGAAGCTGCCGGGTAACTGCACGTCGATGGCAGCAGCGATTCCGCAACCGCCCATGTCGTCATCGACAGCATCTTCTGCGAGGGCCAGCTTCAGCCATTGGGCAATGCCGTTACTCTGTACCAGAGCAATTTCATTTTCCAAAGGAGCTAGCGGATAGCGTCGCATCCAGCTCACCACCAGGCTACGCAACTCGTCCAGACGGTTGCCGTGAACCACCATAAAACCAGCAGTAAGGGAGGTTGCGTCCGGCATATAGGCTTCCTTGGAAAATACAAACGCTAGGTCCGAACCTTAGCATTGTCGTGGGGTGATGACAGCGTGGACCTGTCCGGAAGTGCTGTACGAACTTTCCTGCGGACAAAACAAAA
>NZ_JSAK01000015.1:0-195333 GCF_000802965.1 Pseudomonas fluorescens
AGAATCTCCCACAGTTTGATCGGTGATGCCCACAGGATTTGTGTGCAACACAAAACCCTGTAGGAGCGAGCCTGCTCGCGATAGCGTCAGTTCAGACGCTGACGAGCGATAGGTTCAGATAAACCCTTCCTCATCATCATCAACCAAATGACTCAACCCACCCAACGCTTCCCGGGCCTGGCTGCGGTCCATGAGTTTGGCCTGCGCAGGCGCTGGCAGGTCGGTAACGCGAATCACGCCTTTGCTGATCAGCACTTCGATCAAGTCGTCGAGTACCCGGATCATCTCCAGGTCGCTCTGGCGCAGTTGCTTGAGCTGTTTGATTTGCTGCAGTTGCTTGTGGCTGGTGGCCACGACTTCATTGGCAAACCACTCCTGAAGATCAGGGTGGTCAGCCGGCAGCGTTTCCGTGGATTCGGCGTAAGCTTCGGCTTCCACGCGCATCAGTTGGCCGTCTGTGTCGCGTTGCACGTAGAACATAAACATCCCTCACAAGTGAACAGCGTCATGCTGTCAGCAGCATAGGTGAATTAAGCCATATGGTTATTCGCTAACGGTATTTAAATTCACGTTCTTATATCTATAAAGTTAATCCACTGCGTACCTGCCGACCAATCGGCGCGCCGCACGACACGAACCAACACGACATCCGTGAGTTTCTGATCGACGCGCGCGCCCTTGAGCGTGCCGTGCGTGGGAGTGAATTATGTCCGCAGCTTCAACATCGCCAAGCATCGCACCACAGTTTTTCGAAATCCGCCCGTTCAGCGGTGCGGTGGGTGCCGAAATCATCGGCCTCGATTTGTCTCGCCCGGTCAATGATCAGGATTTTGCGCGCATTCATCGTGCGCACCTGGATTATCACGTGGTGGTGTTCCGTGACCAACGCATTACCCCCGAACAGCAAATCGATTTCAGCCGCCGTTTTGGCGTGTTGCAGATCCATGTGCTCAAGCAGTTCCTGCTGACCGGGCACCCGGAAATTCTCATCGTTTCCAACATCATTGAAAACGGCCAATCCATCGGCCTCGGCGATGCCGGCAAGTTCTGGCATTCCGATCTCTCCTACAAAGAACTGCCAAGCCTGGGCTCGATGCTGCATGCCCAGGAACTGCCGTCCGAAGGCGGCGACACCTTGTTCGCCGACATGCACAAAGCCTGGGACAACCTGCCCGAGGCGCTGCGCAAAGCGGTCGAAGGTCGCTCGGCGGCGCACTCCTACACGGCGCGCTACAGCGAGACCAAATTCGAAGGCAACTGGCGCCCTACCCTGACGCCGGAACAACTGGCGCAAGTCGCCGAAGTCATTCACCCGGTGGTGCGTACCCACCCGGAAAACGGGCGCAAGGCGTTGTTCGTCAGCGAGGGTTTCACTACCCGCATCGTTGGCCTGCCGGAAGACGAGAGCAAGCAACTGCTCGAAGAACTCTACGCCCACAGCGTGTTGCCGCAAAACATCTACCGCCATCAGTGGCAGCCCCATGACCTGGTGTTCTGGGACAACCGTTCGCTGATCCACCTTGCCGCCGGATGCCCAAGCCATCTGCGCCGCAAGCTGTATCGCACCACCATCCAGGGCGACGCGCCTTTCTGATTTGTCGGAGATTGATCATGTCCAAACGTCTACCCTTTGCACCGCTGGCCGCGGCCATCGGCCTGGGTTTCAGCCTGATCGCCGGCAGCCTCGTGGCGCCGACTGCGGCCCATGCCGAAGGTGAAATCCGCATCGCCGAACAGTTCGGCATTGTTTACTTGCTGCTCAACGTGGTGCGCGATCAGAACCTGATCGAGAAGTACGGCAAGCAGGAAGGCATCGACATCAAGGTCGACTGGACCCAGCTGTCCGGTGGCGCCGCGGTCAACGATGCGTTGCTCTCCGGTTCCATCGACATTGCCGGTGCCGGCGTCGGCCCGCTGCTGACCATCTGGGACCGCACCCACGGCAAGCAAAACGTTAAAGCCGTGGCTTCGCTGGGCAACTTCCCGTACTACCTGGTGAGCAACAATCCGAAGGTCAAAACCATTGCTGACTTCACCGAGAAAGACCGCATCGCCGTGCCGGCGGTGGGTGTGTCGGTGCAGTCGCGTTTCCTGCAATACGCGGCCGCCAAGCAATGGGGTGACAAGGAATTCAATCGCCTCGACAAGTACACCATCGCCGTTCCGCACCCTGATGCCACGGCGGCGCTGATCGCTGGCGGCACCGAGTTGAGCGGGCACTTCTCCAACCCGCCGTTCCAGGATCAGGCGTTGGCCAATCCGAACGTGCACGTGGTGCTCAACACCTACGACCTGCTCGGCCCGAACTCACCGACGGTGCTGTTCGCTACAGAGAAATTCCGCAATGAAAACCCGAAAACCTACAAAGCCTTTGTCGACGCGTTGACCGAAGCCGCGCAATTCGCGCAGAACGATAAAGGCGCGGCGGCGGACACTTACATCCGCGTCACCAAGGCGAAAATCGACCGCGCCGAGTTGCTGAAAATCATCGACAACCCGCAGTTCGAATTCAGCGTCACGCCGAAAAATACCTACCCGCTGGCCGAGTTCCTCTACCGCGTGGGCGCGATCAAAAACAAACCGGATTCGTGGAAGGATTACTTCTTCCAGGACGCCAAGCCGCTGCAAGGGAGCTGATCGAAATGAATGCCCCTTTGCAAGGCCACACGGTCAGCAAACCGAACGCAAAAGCCCAGGCGCTGTTGTCGGTCGATAACGTCAGCCTCGAATACCGCACGCCACAACGTGTGGTTCGAGCGACCCACCAAGTCAGTTTCGAAATCGACCCGGCGGACCGCTTTGTCCTTCTCGGGCCATCCGGTTGTGGCAAGTCGACACTGCTCAAAGCGGCTGCCGGATTCATCCAGCCCGTCGAAGGCGAGATCCGTCTGCAAGGTCAGCGCGTCGATGCGCCGGGGCCGGACCGGATCGTCGTATTCCAGGAATTCGATCAACTGCCGCCGTGGAAAACCGTCAAACAGAACGTGATGTTTCCGCTGCTGGCGTCGAAAACCCTCAAGCGCAAAGAGGCAGAAGAACGAGCGCTGCACTACCTGGAGAAGGTCGGTCTGGCGGCGTTTGCCGATGCTTATCCGCATACCTTGTCGGGTGGCATGAAGGCGCGAGTCGCCATCGCCCGGGCGTTGGCCATGCAACCGAAAATCCTGTTGATGGACGAACCCTTTGCCGCACTCGATGCCCTGACCCGGCGCAAGATGCAGGAAGAATTGCTGCTGCTCTGGGAAGAGGTGCGCTTCACGCTGCTGTTTGTCACGCACTCCATCGAAGAGGCGTTGGTGGTGGGCAATCGCATCTTGCTGTTGTCGCCGCATCCGGGGCGGGTACGCGCGGAAGTCCACAGTCATCAATACGATTTGCACAGCCTCGGTGGCGTGGCATTCCAGGAGTCGGCGCGGCGCATCCATCGGTTGTTGTTCGATGAAGGCCAGTCGCCGGAAACCGAGCGCGAACTGGATTTCGCCGACATCCGCATCGCTTATTGAGCCAGTTTGAGAGGAGGGCCCGATGAGCCATTTATCATCCCCGCGTGAAGAATTCGAAACTGTTCTGCAACCGCTGACTAGCGTGCCGCTGGAACGCGAACTGCCACTGGGCCAGCGTTTGTGGCAACAGGGCTGGATTCGTAAAAGCCTGATCCTGATTTTGCTCGCCGTACTGTGGGAAGCCGCTTCGCGTTACACAAACAACGACCTGCTGCTGCCGAGCTTCATGCAAACCGCACATGCGCTGTACGACGGACTGCTCAGCGGCGAGTTGTTGGGCAAGGTGTGGATTTCCCTGGTGGTGTTGCTCAAGGGTTACCTGATCGGCATCGTCCTGGCTTTTGGCCTGACGACGCTGGCAGTGTCGACGCAATTCGGCCGCGATTTGCTCAGTACGCTGACCTCAATGTTCAACCCGCTGCCGGCCATTGCACTGTTGCCGCTGGCGTTGCTGTGGTTTGGGTTGGGGCAGAACAGCTTGATTTTTGTGCTGGTGCATTCGGTGCTTTGGGCTTTGGCGTTGAACACCTATGCGGGGTTTCTCGGCGTCTCCGAAACCCTGCGCATGGCCGGGCGTAACTACGGCCTCAAGGGCATGCGTTTTGTGTTGTTCATCCTGATACCGGCAGCGCTGCCGTCGATTCTTGCCGGCCTGAAAATCGGCTGGGCGTTTGCCTGGCGTACGTTGATTGCTGCTGAACTGGTGTTTGGTGCGACCAGTGGCAAGGGTGGGTTGGGGTGGTACATCTTTCAGAATCGCAATGAGTTGTATACGGATAAGGTGTTTGCCGGGTTGGCGGTGGTGATTTTGATTGGGTTGCTGGTGGAGAATCTGGTGTTTGATTCGTTGGAGAGAGTGACGGTGAAGCGGTGGGGGATGGTGCGGTGAGCGTGGCTCACCGCGCTTATGGAGCAGTATTCAGTTTGCATCACGAATGCGCGTTACGGGGTTGCCCGTATTGCCTGTGTATTCTGAAACGCGCCTGTCGACTGTAATTCCGGAAGTACCGTTGCCTCGAGGTAGTGAAGTTGGCCGAGTAGCTCTTGATGTGGTTGGATGTCGAGATATATACCGACTTTCGTATCCATTAACGTATCGGTTTGGAGCGAACACCCGATCAGCCCGTTGTAATTGTGAAATCGTGGGTGGTGGGGGTCCAAGTTCTCGCATAACCTTCTGATCAAATAGAAAATTGTCAGTAAAAACCTTCTTCGCGCTCAGAACCGCGCTCCGAGTAGCTCCCAATACCTGCGAGACACCGCTGCCGACGGTGGTCGCAGTCTTACTGACCATCTGAATGGCTACGTTGCCCACTCTGCCCGTCATTGACTGCACGAAACGAGAAAGCGCCCATACCGATCGCCCCGTCGGATCCGAATTCATCACCGGCTCCCCTTCACAATACATATACGCATTCAATCCCCCCTCACCAAACGGACTCAAACTGTCCGGGCTATGAAAACGCATCAACCGTGGGTTGTAAGTTCGATAACCGTTGCCCAGCAAATACCATCCAGGTTTCGCCTCGCGCATTTCACCGTTGAACCCCAGCCGCGTCATGACCTCACGCTTTGAGGATTGCTGGCCGTAGGGCGAGTACGCAAGTTGGTTGGGGTTGCTCGCGTCGATTTCCGCGAGAACCGAGTTTTTGAGATCTACTGCGAGCAGCATCGTGCGTCGCTGGCTCTGGTTCTCTGGGTAAACGGTTTTGGCTTGAGTCATTTGAGAGTACTTCGAAAGAATAGGGCCGAGAGGTTATTGGCCTTTATTTCTACTCGCCTCACCCAAGATTGAGAACTATCAGAACTGATAGTGCTTTCGGCTGTAGGAGCAAGCTTGCTCGCGATAAACGATTACTCGGACTTCCTGAGGGACCGCGTCATGGCCATCGCGAGCAAGCTTGCTCCTACAGGCGGGTTGGCTGTTAGGATTGCGTTTGAGTCAGTGACGAATAGATATGAGTGCTCGCTATGCAATTGCCTGACATGAATTTGTTAGTTGCCCTCGACGCCTTGCTCGACGAGGGCAGTGTGGTGGGTGCGGCGCGGCGGATGAACCTGAGCCCGGCGGCCATGAGCCGGACGTTGACGCGCATCCGCGAGGCCATTGGCGATCCGATTTTGGTGCGCGCCGGCCGAGGATTGGTGCCGACGCCCAAAGCACTTGAACTGCGCGAGCAGGTGAGGGAAGTGGTGGAGCAAGCCGCGCAGTTGTTCCACTCGGCCCGGGTGGTGGACCTGGGCAGTTTGCGGCGGCGTTTCAGCATTCGCGCCAACGATTTCTTCATCGGCATCTACGGCGGCAAGCTGTTCGACACCATGGAGCGCCAGGCGCCGCATTGTGAATTACGTTTCGTGCCGGAAGGCGATGGCGATGACGAAGCCTTGCGCGAGGGCCGCATCGATTTGAGCGTCAGCAACAATCGGCCGCTGATGCCGGAAGTGAAAGTGCAGAATCTGTTTTCTACCCAGTTTGTCGGCCTGGTGCGTGAGGATCATCCGTTGCTCGATGAAGAAATCACCGCTGAACGTTTTGCCGGGTTTTCCCATATCAGCATGTCTCGCCGCGGTATCGCCCGTGGGCCGATTGATACGGCGCTTAACGCCTTGGGACTGGAGCGGCGGGTGGCGGTGATTGCGCCGAGTTTCCATGCGGCGATGTTTGCCTTGCCCGATTCCGACCTGATCCTGCCGGTGCCCAAGGAAACGCTGTTGAGCGTACGTCGTTTGGGTTTGAAGTTGCGTTCGTTCACCCTGCCGATTCCGTTGCCGACCATCATGCTGACCCAGGCCTGGCATCCGCGATTCGACAATGATCCTGCACACCGCTGGCTGCGCGAAACGCTGAAAACGTGCTGTGACGAGACTTGGATGGCGGCGCAACCTGTTTGAAAATCAAAAGATCGCAGCCTTCGGCAGCTCCTACAGGTACATGCGAACCCCTGTAGGAGCTGCCGAAGGCTGCGATCTTTTGATCTTAATGCTGCGTTTGGCGCACTTATAACCTGCCGATAAGTAAATTTTCGTAATGGCTCGCGCTCCATAGAATGCTCCGATGTTCAAATTCCGGAGCTTGCAGCAATGACTTCCCTCACGGTCACGGCACCTGTCGCTGCGGCCAGCCCTACGGCCGCCGCACCACCGGTCTTCGGCCCGCGGATCATCATTGGCCTGGTGGGCGTGTTGCTGGCGGTGCTGGTCTCGGGCCTGAACGAGATGGTGACCAAAGTCGCCCTGGCCGATATCCGCGGTGCGTTGGCCATCGGCTATGACGAAGGCACCTGGCTGGTTGCCAGTTACACCGCGACTTCGGTGGCGGCCATGGCCTTCGCGCCGTGGTGCGCGGTGACATTCTCGTTGCGGCGTTTCACTCTCTGCGCCATCAGCGCTTTCACGCTGTTGGGCGTGTTGTGCCCGCTGGCGCCGAACTACGAAAGCCTGTTGCTCCTGCGCACGTTGCAAGGGCTCGCCGGCGGCGCGCTGCCACCGATGCTGATGACCGTCGCCCTGCGTTTTTTGCCGGCCAACGTGAAGCTGTATGGCCTGGCCGGTTATGCCCTGACGGCCACGTTCGGCCCGGGGCTGGGCACGCCGCTGGCCGGGCTCTGGACCGAGTATGTCGGCTGGCAGTGGACCTTCTGGCAAGTCGTCGCGCCGTGCCTGATTGCCATGCTCGCCGTGGCTTATGGAATCCCCCAGGACCCGCTACGGCTGGAGCGCTTCAAGCAATTCAACTGGCGCGGTTTGCTGCTGGGTTTTCCGGCGATCTGCATGCTGGTGGTCGGCATTCTGCAAGGCAATCGGCTGGACTGGTTCGAGTCGAGCCTGATCAGCGTTTTGTTGGTGGCCGGGTCGCTGTTGCTGGTGCTGTTTTTGATCAACGAATGGTCGCAGCCGATCCCGTTTTTCAAGATTCAGATGCTCGGCATCCGCAACCTTTCGTTCGCCCTGCTGACTCTGGCCGGGGTGCTGGTGGTGTTGCTGGCGGTGATCATTATTCCGTCCAGTTACCTGGCGCAGGTCCAGGGTTATCGCCCGGTGCAGACCGCGCCGATCACTCTGTTGGCAGCATTGCCGCAACTGATTGCGCTGCCGATGGTGGCGGCGCTGTGCAACCTGCGCTGGGTCGATTGTCGCTGGGTGCTGGGGATCGGCCTGAGCATGTTGGTGCTGTCCTGCATCGGTGGATCGCAATTGACGTCGGCGTGGATTCGCGACGATTTCTACGTCCTGCAACTGCTGCAAATCTTCGGTCAACCCATGGCGGTGCTGCCGCTGTTGATGCTCTCCACCGGCAGCATCTCCCCGATGGACGGCCCGTTTGCGTCGTCCTGGTTCAACACCGTGAAAGGCCTGGCGTCGGTGATCGCCACCGGCGTGCTGGAGACCTTGACCACGGCGCGGTTGCACTTTCATTCAACGATGTTGGTGGACCGCCTCGGTAACTCACCCTTGGTCGATTCCGACAGTGCAGGCCTCGCCCACCGGCTGCATGCGCAGGCCGTGGTGCTGACTGCGTCGGATCTCTATTTGTGCATGGCTGGCGTCGCTATGGCGCTGATCCTGCTGATTTTCTGGATGCCGACGCGGATCTATCCGCCGCGCGCACCGACTTGAATGCTCCACTGAAACTGAAGGTTTTTATGACGACTCAATCAAAGCAAAAAGTGGCCGTGGGCGTTGCCGTCGTGATCGCGGTGGGCGTGTTTATTTACCTGCTGGCACCCGACCTGTTTGGTCAGCGCACGCAACAGAACACCAATGACGCCTATGTTTCGGCGGACTACACGCTGGTGGTGCCGCGCGTTGCCGGGTTCATCAAGGAAGTGCTGGTCGAAGACAACCAACAGGTCAAGGCCGGGCAGTTGCTGGCGCTGATCGACGACCGCGATTTGCGCGCTGCCGCCGAAGCGGCTTCCGCCGAAACGCTGGTGGCCCAGGCGCAACTGCAAAACGCTCGGGCAACCCTTGAGCGGCAGGCTTCGGTGATTGCTCAGGCGCAGGCAAGCGTGGTGTCGGCGAAGGCTGAAATGGCCTTCGCCGAACATGAACTGAACCGCTACAACCACCTTGCCGGGGTCGGCGCCGGTACCGTGCAGAACGCTCAGCAGGCGCGCACGCGCATCGATCAGGCGGGTGCTCGGCTGGCCAATGTCACGGCAGTGCTGGCGGCTGAACGCAAGCAAGTGGACATCCTCACGGCGCAACGTGACGGTGCCGAAGGTGGCCTGAAACGAGCGCAGGCGAAGCTGGAAATCGCCAGTTACGAGCTGTCCTACACCCGCATCGTCGCGCCGCAGGATGGCATGGTCGGCGAGCGTGCGGTGCGGGTCGGGGCTTACGTCACGCCGGGCAGTAAATTGCTCGCCGTGGTGCCGTTGGCGCAGGCCTACGTGGTGGCCAATTTCCAGGAAACCCAATTGACGAATGTGCAGCCGGGGCAGGACGTGACGGTGCGCGTCGATACCTTTGGCGGTGCCGAGCTGAACGGGCGGGTTGAGAGCATTGCACCGGCCACCGGGGTGACGTTTGCCTCGGTAAAACCGGATAACGCCACCGGTAATTTCACCAAAGTTGTGCAGCGGATTCCGGTGAAGATTGTGTTGGAACCGGGTCAGCCATTGGCTGCGCGGTTGCGGGTGGGGATGTCGGTGGAGGCGAGGATTGATACCGCAAGCGCCGGCACTGAGCATGAGGTTGCGCAGCGATGAGTTTTTTCGGCAAACACCAACCCCTGTGGCGAGGGAGCTTGCTCCCGCTCGAGTGCGCAGCGCTCGCAAATTTTGGGACCGCTTCGCAGCCCAGCGGGAGCAAGCTCCCTCGCCACAAGGTCCGCGCCCGGTCAGCATTGGTCATGTTGAGTATGGTTGCGCTGAGCGCCTGCACTGTCGGCCCGGATTTTCAGAAACCACAGGCAGAGCAAATCGCCGAATGGTCGAAACCATCCCAGGCTGCCGCCAGCCAAGCCACCGACGAAACAATGAACGAGCGCTGGTGGGAGGTTTTCAACGATCCGAAACTCTCGGCCCTCACTCAGCGCGCCCTGACCGATAACCTCGACCTGAAGCTCGCCAGCAGTCGCTTGCAGCAAAGTCGCGCCGTACGCCAGGTGATCACCGCCGACCGCTATCCCAATACCGCTGCCACGGGGAGTTACGCCCGTAAACGCAACAGCGGCGAAGGCTTGATGGACCCGTCGGGGAATAATGGCAACTCCGCGTTCAACCTTTGGGATGCCGGTTTCTCCGCGTCCTGGGAGCTGGATTTCTGGGGCCGCGTGCGCCGTGAAACCGAAGCCGCTGATGCCACGCTGGAAGTCGCGGAAAACGACCGTCGCGGTGTGCTGTTGTCGGTGCTCGCTGAAACCGCCCAGGACTACATTCAACTGCGCGGTGTGCAAAACACCCGCGCCGTCACCGAGCAGAACCTCGACGTCGCCCGCCACAGCCTGAAGCTGTCGCAATTGCGCCTGGCTGACGGCGTCGCGACGGATCTGGATGTCGCCGAAGCCGCCGCGCAAGTCGCGGCCATCGAATCGCGCCTGCCAGCGCTGGAGCAGCGTCAGTCTCAACTGATCAACGCCTTGAGCCTGTTGATGGGCGAGCCGCCTCAAGCGCTGGCGGCCGAGTTATCCACCGACGCGCCGGTGCCGCAAACCCCGCGTCAGGTCGCCATCGGCCTGCCGTCGCAACTGGCCGAGCGCCGTCCGGACATCCGCGAAGCCGAAGCGCGCCTGCATGCCGCGACCGCGAGTATTGGCGTGGCCAAGGGCGATTTCTATCCGCGGATTACGCTGTCGGGCAACGTCGGTTCGCAAGCCATGCAGTTGAGCGATTTCGGCTCATGGGGCTCGCGTGCGTTCGGCATCGGCCCGCAATTCAGCCTGCCATTGTTCGACGGCGGTCGTTTGCGCGGCGTGCTGAATTTGCGGGAAGCCCAGCAACAGGAAGCGGCCATCGCCTACCAGCAAACCGTGCTGGGTGCATGGCATGAAATCGACGATCAACTGAGCGCCTACAACGCCAGCCAACTGCGCCGCGACAGCCTCGCCGAAGCGGTGCGGCAGAACCAGATCGCCTTGCAAACAGCACAGCAGCAATACGTTGAGGGCGTGGTGGATTTCGTCAACGTGCTCACCGTGCAAGGCGCGTTACTGGCGACTCAGGAGCAATGGGTCGAAAGTTCGACCGGCGTGTCGCTGGCGATGGTCGGCTTGTACAAGGCACTCGGCGGCGGCTGGCAGTCCGTGTATCCGTTGGCGGCGCAAACGGAGTAACCGTCCGCGTTCAAGGTTTTGACGACAGATCCGCCATGCCCTTGAGCAACTCGATCGGCAGCGGGAAGACAATGGTCGAGCTCTTGTCGCCGGCAATCGAGCTGAGCGTCTGCATGTAGCGCAACTGCATGGCGCCTGGTTGGCGGCCGAGCATTTCGGCGGCCTGCATGAGTTTTTCCGAGGCCTGCAATTCGCCTTCGGCGTGGATCACTTTGGCCCGGCGTTCGCGCTCCGCTTCGGCCTGTTTGGCGATGGCGCGGATCATCGATTCATTGAGGTCGACGTGCTTGATTTCGACGTTGGCCACCTTGATGCCCCAGGCGTCGGTCTGGGCGTCGAGCACTTGCTGGATGTCGATATTCAGCCGTTCGCGTTCGGCCAGCAATTCATCGAGTTCGTGCTTGCCCAGCACCGCGCGCAAGGTGGTTTGCGCCAGTTGGCTGGTGGCCATCAAAAAGTCTTCGACCTGGATGATCGCCTTCTGCGGGTCGAGGACGCGGAAGTACAGCACGGCATTGACCTTGACCGAAACGTTGTCGCGGGTGATCACGTCCTGGGGCGGAACATCGAGGACCACGGTGCGCAAGTCGACACGGACCATTTGCTGCACCACCGGAATCAACAGAATCAGACCGGGGCCTTTAACCTGCCAGAAGCGCCCGAGCTGGAACACCACCCCGCGCTCGTACTCACGCAGAATGCGGAACGTCGCTCCCGCCAACGCGATCAGCAGTAGCAGCAGCGCGACAAAACCCAGTTGCAAGCCCATGTTCATTCTCCAACCGGAACCGCGTCAGTCGCGGCGACTTCCAGCATCAAGCCCTTGCGTGCCACTACCCGGACGCGCTGACCGATCTGCAGGGGTTTGGCACTCGACACTTGCCAGCGTTCGCCCTGCAAATGCACCCAGCCGTGACAGGCATCGCCGATCTGCAATGACAACACAGGGGTCACACTGCCGAGCAATCCGGCATCGCCGCTGACCGTGTGGCGCGGTCGGGTTTTCAGGGCGCGGATCAGCAGGAAAATCAGCAGCAGCGCACTGATCAGGCCCAGGCCGATCATCAGCGGAACGGGCATTTCGGCATTGGTCAGGATTACGGCGCCAATCACGAACATCACGATCCCACCCAAGCCGATGACGCCGTAATTGGGCAGGGCGGCTTCGGCGATCAGGAATGCGATGCCGAAGGTGATCAGCCAGATGCCGATCGGGTCGGGCGTCGGCAGTCCAGCGGTGTCCGCGGCGAAGGCGGATCCGCTCAACGCCAGCAGCAACGCAATGGCACAACAGCGAGTGTTCACGTGACCCTCCGGGAGAGTCGCTGGGTGGTTCTGTATACAGTCTAGTTGAGTGGCGGGTTGTATGAATTTTGCTCAGTTGTCGACGTGTCCGATGGGCGGATTTCCCGCCGGATTGCCCCGGCGGGCCTAGACTTTCAGTACGTGAAAAAGCGTCAACCATTGTCCGCCAGAGGTTGTTGCGGACACCGAGGTGCATCATGCGTATGGCAAGAACCGTGCAAAGAAGCCTGGACCGGGCTCAATGCGAATATGACATCGTCACCCACCCACATTCGGCCAGCAGCCTCGAAACGGCGCGGGTCGCGGGCATTCCTGCCGAACGGGTGGCCAAATCGGTAATCCTTGACGACCACCATGGTCATTACCTGATGGCCGTGCTGCCTGCCAGCCGTCATCTGGACCTGAGCAAAGTCCGCACCAGTGGCGAATGGCAAGTTTCCCGGGAAAGCCACTTACCGCACCTGTTTGATGATTGCGAACGCGGCGCCGTGCCGGCGCTGGGTGAGGCCTATGGGCTCGACGTGGTCATCGACCCGCTGCTGACCCGGCAAAAAGACATCTACCTGGAAGCCGGCAATCACATCAACCTGGTGCACATGAACATGCCGGAATTTCTGAAAATGGTGCCGCATGCGCAGGTGCGGGAGTTGAGTTATTAGGTTTTGCGGTTCAGTGACATCGCCATCGCGGGCAAGCCCGCTACCTCAGGTTTTGTGGTGTATTTGCAGTTTTTGGCAACACACAAATCACTGTGTGGGCTTGCCCGCGATTGACCGCGAGCCGGTCGCCCATCCATTCCAAAGGAGTCAGACATGGAAAACCCAACCCACAGCCTCCCCTCCCTGTTCAAACAACTCGGCCTGCCCGACGACGCCGAGAACATCGATAAATTCATCGCCACCCACTCGCCGCTCAAACCGGAACTGCATCTGGCGGATGCGTTCTTCTGGAGCCCGAGCCAGGCCGATCTGCTGCGCACTGAAATTCTGGATGATGCCGATTGGGCAGAGGTGGTGGATCAGTTGGATGTGATGTTGAGGAAGGGGCGGGGGGTGTAGAAACTCAACTCTTCTCAGGCGGCCACTGCCGAGAGGTATGAACAACGGCCAGTATCCATAGTGAATCCGCCCACTTCTCATAAACAATGCGGTAGCTCTGGTGTGGGATCAGCTCGCGAGTGCCTGCGATGATTCCGGCAGGACCACTTTCCGGGTCGTTGGCAAGCCGGGATATCGCATCGCTGAAACGGCTGTCCATTTCGATGGCTGCTTTTGGATTGACGGCATGCAAATAATCCCAAATGTCTGCACGATCCTGTGCTGCTTCTTTCGTCCAGGTTATTTTCATTCTTGTAGGGTCGCCCGCCTGCGCCTGGCGGCGAATTCTGCTTCAACTTCATCGCTCGTCAGACCATCGCCGGTGTGCATCGAAGCGCGAGCGATGTCCACTTTGCGTTGCAGGAACGCATCGTACTCGCGGGACTCTCGTTGCGTTTGAACAAACTGGCGCATCATTTCCCGAACGATTTGCGAGGCAGGGCGATGAGCAGCTTCTGCCTCTGCCATGAACTGTTCGCGCAATTCAGACTCAAGTTTCATCGTAAAAACGGCTTGTTTTGACATGCCCTGCCTTCCCGGGGTTTGTGTAGAAAAAGTATATACGTTTTCAGTACTTCGCTGGCCCTTGGGGAAGTTGATACGGATTGACGGTCGATTTGTTTCAAAACTTGACGAAAAATCCCTCCCAATGCCATATTGATAGTTAGCAAACTAACAGTGTGTGTTTCCCCTCGTGCCGAATAATCTCGACGCTCTCCAGATGAACATCAGCAGCTCCATGGTGGTCGCCGCGCGGCATTGGCGGAAGATCTGCCAGACCACGCTGGTCAACTATGGAATTTCCGAAGCCTGTGCCGTCCCATTGTTGATGATCGGGCGTCTGGGCGAGGGTGTGCGGCAGGTGACGGTGGCGCAGGCGGCGGGGATGGAGAGCCCGTCCCTTGTGCGTTTGCTCGATCAGTTGTGCCATTCCGGGTATGTCTGCCGCACCGAAGACACCCAGGACCGCCGCGCCAAATGCCTGAGTCTGACCGACGCCGGTCGAACCCTGGTGCAAGCTGTCGAAGTCGAATTGGTGCGCTTGCGCAATGAAGTGCTCGAAGGCATCGACCAGCGTGATCTGGAAGCCACGCTGCGCGTATTGAAAGCCTTCGAATCGGCCAGCCATTTGCCGGTGATCAATCCTTGAACGGTTTTTTTTCCGGCATGCCCCCGGCACGGGACTGGTTCTACGGTGTGCGTACGTTCGCAGCCTCGATGATCGCGTTGTACATCGCCTTGCTCATGCAAATGCCGCGTCCATATTGGGCGATGGCCACGGTGTATATCGTCTCCAGCCCATTTGTCGGTCCTACCAGTTCCAAGGCGTTATACCGCGCAATCGGTACCTTTCTCGGGGCCGCCGCTGCGGTGATGTTCGTGCCGATGTTTGTGCAGAGCCCCTACATGCTGGTGTTGGTCATTGCGCTGTGGACCGGCACGTTGCTGTTCCTTTCCCTGCATCTGCGCACGGCCAACAACTATGCGTTGATGCTCGCCGGTTACACCTTGCCGCTGATTGCCCTGCCGGTAGTGGATAATCCGTTGGCGGTGTGGGACGTGGCCGAGGCACGCACCGAAGAAATTTTCCTTGGCATTGCGGTCGCGGCAGTCGTCGGCGCGATGTTCTGGCCCCGGCGGCTGGCGCCGGTGTTCAACGATTCGGTGAGCAAATGGTTTGCCGATGCCTCGACCTACAGCCTGCGCTTCCTCAGCCGCAACGTGCAGCCGGAAGAAGTCAGCGGGTTGCGCATGGCGATGGTGGCGAACTTCAACACCCTGGAACTGATGATCGGCCAGTTGCCACATGAAGGCGCGCGACCACAAACGGTGCGCAACACCAAGATGCTGCGCGGGCGGATGATCCACCTGTTGACCGTGATCGATGCCCTCGACGACGCGCTCTACGCCCTTGAGCGGCGCACGCCAGAGCTTGTGGACAAGTTCGCACCGCTGCTCAGTGCCGCCAGCGAATGGCTTGAGCATGAAGACGCCGACATTGACCGCTGGCAGGCGCTGAAAGATCAAATCGAAGCCCTGCAACCCAGTGCCCAGGCGCTGGAGGATCGCAAGCAATTGCTGTTTTCCAATGCCCTCTATCGCCTCGGGGAATGGATCGACTTGTGGCAGGACTGTCGCAGTCTGCAAGTCGCCATCCAGTGCGAAAGCCAGGACACCTGGCGCGCGGTGTATCGGCATTGGCGCCTGGGTCGGCTGTCGCCGTTTCTGGATCGCGGCTTGATGCTCTATTCGGCAGCGTCCACTGTCACCGCCATCATTGTCGCTTCGGTGCTGTGGATTTTGCTCGGCTGGACCGACGGTGGCGCTGCGGTGATTCTGGCGGCGGTGGCATGCAGTTTCTTCGCCTCGATGGACGACCCGGCGCCGCAGATCTACCGGTTCTTTTTCTGGACGGCGATGTCGGTGTTGTTCGCCAGCCTGTACCTGTTTCTGGTGCTGCCCAACCTGCATGATTTCCCGATGTTGGTGCTGGCGTTTGCTGTGCCGTTCATCTGCATCGGGACTTTGACGGTCAAGCCGCAGTTCTATCTGGGGATGCTCCTGACCCTGGTTAACACGTCGTCCTTCATCAGTATCCAGGGCGCCTACGACGCGGATTTCCTCAGCTTTGCCAACTCCAACCTGGCCGGCCCCGTCGGCTTGCTGTTTGCGTTTGTCTGGACCCTGATCGCCCGGCCATTCGGTGCCGAACTCGCGGCCAAGCGCCTGACCCGTTTCAGCTGGCGCGACATCGTCAGTCTCACCGAACCGGCGACCTTGGCCGACCACCGGCACCTAGGCGTGCAGATGCTCGACCGGCTGATGCAGCATTTGCCGCGCTTGGCCATGACCGGCCAGGACACCGGCATCGCCTTGCGGGAGGTTCGGGTGGCGCTGAATCTGCTGGACCTGCTCGCCTATGCGCCGCGTATCCACGGAGAGCCGAACGCACTGTTGCGCCAAGTAGTGGCCGAGGTCGGCGAATACTTCAAAACGTGCCTCAAGGCCGGCGAACGACTGCCGGCACCGAGCGCATTGCTGATGACTCTCGACCGCACGCGCCGTGCCTTGAGTGGCGCGGGCGACGACGAAACCCGCCTGCATTTGCTGCATGCGCTGAGCGGCTTGCGCCTGGCCCTGTTGCCCGGCGTCGAATTTGTTGGTTCCGCCGAGCTCGAAGAACCGCTTCCCCATGGCATCGATGGAGCGCCTTTATGATCGGTGATCTGGATATCAGCGGGGTGTTCCTGCCCACGCTGCTGGTGCTGATGGGCATTACGTACCTGTTGTTCCTGTTGGTGCACGGGGTGCTGACGCGCCTGCACTTTTACCGTCTGGTCTGGCACCGGGCATTGTTTAACGTGGCTCTCTACGCCTTGCTGCTTGGCGCCGTGGACTCACTCAGTCGATACCTGATGACATGAAAAAACCGTTTTTAACCCTCGGTCGTGTGGTCCTGACCCTGTTGATCGTGACCTTTGCGGTCGTCGTGGTCTGGCGCATGGTGCTGTATTACATGTTCGCACCCTGGACCCGCGACGGGCACATTCGTGCCGACATCGTGCAAATCGCGCCGGACGTGTCCGGGCTGATCCAGCAAGTTGAAGTGCGGGACAACCAGTTGGTGACGCGCGGCCAAGTGCTGTTCAGCATCGACCAGGACCGTTTCAAACTGGCCTTGCGCCAGGCGAAAGCAGCGGTCGCCGACCGCGAAGAAACCCTCGCCCAGGCCCAGCGCGAAGCCAAGCGCAATAAAGGCCTCGGCAATCTGGTGCCGGGCGAACAGCTGGAAGAAAGTCAGTCCAAGGTCGCTCGCGCCCAGGTTGCATTGATGGAAGCGCAAGTGGCGGTGGACAGTGCTCAGCTCAACCTCGACCGTTCGGTAATTCGCAGCCCGGTGGACGGCTACGTCAACGACCGCGCACCGCGAGCCAAGGAATTCGTCAGTGCCGGCCGGCCAGTGTTGTCCGTCGTCGACAGCAACTCCTTTCACATCGACGGCTACTTCGAAGAAACCAAACTGGACGGCATTCATGTCGGCCAGAGCGTCGACATCCGCGTAGTCGGCGACCGTGCGCGTTTGCGCGGCCACGTGGAAAGCATCGTCGCCGGTATCGAAGACCGCGACCGCACCAGCGGCAGCAACCTGTTACCCAACGTCAACCCGGCGTTCAGTTGGGTGCGGCTGGCGCAGCGGATTCCGGTGCGGATCGCTTTTGATGACGTGCCGGCGGATTTCCGCATGATCGCCGGGCGTACGGCCACGGTATCGATCATCGACGACCAGCAGCGGGAGCCGGCGCAATGAGCAAAGCCTCAGGTTTAGCCGTCGCCGGATTAGGCCTGTTGCTGTCGGCGTGTCAGGTGGTAGGGCCGGATTATCACTTGCCGGACGAGGCGGCCATCCATCGGGCAGACTTGCAAGGCGAGCTGGCGGTAGACGGCAAACCGGTGGTTTCGGCGCCGGTGCCTGCCGATTGGTGGCGTCTGTATCAAGACCCGCGACTCGACCAATTGGTCCAGCAAGCCATGGCGTCCAACACCGATTTGCGCGTGGCGGCGGCGAGCCTGCTGCGGGCGCGTGCGCAAGTTGATGAGGCCGAGGCGGCGGGCGGCTGGAGCGGCGGCGTGAAGATGGGCGCCCAGCGTTTGCAGGAATCCGGCGAAGCGTTCCTGCAGCCGGAAAAAGTGCCGGTGGCTAACATCGGTGATATCGGCATTTCCGCGTCGTACCAGTTCGACCTGTTCGGCACGCTGCAGCGTGGCATCGAAGCGGCCAAGGCCAATGCCGATGCGACCCAGGCCGCCGCCGATACCGCCCGCATCACCTTGGTGGCGGATGTGGTTCGGGCTTACACCCAAGTGTGCGCGGCCAACGAAGAACGGGAAATCGCCCAGCATTCCCTCGACCTGCAAGAACAGAGCACGACACTGATCCAGCGTTTGCGCGACGCCGGACGTGGCGACGAAACCCAGGTCACCCGCTCGCAAACCCAATTCAAATCCCTGCGCGCCGACATGCCGCGCTATGAAGCGGCGCGTCAGGCTGGATTGTTCCGCTTGTCGATGCTGCTGGCCAAACCGCTGGATCAATTGCCGCCCGGCACCGCGACGTGCGCCGAGTTGCCGAAAATCGCGCAATTGGTGCCGGTTGGCGATGGTGCCGCGTTACTCAAGCGACGTCCCGACGTGCGGCAAGCCGAGCGTCGATTGGCCGCCGCGACCGCCGGCATCGGCGTTGCCACGGGCGAGCTGTACCCGAACATCAGCATCGGCGCGACCATCGGCACCGTCGGTATCCTGGATAATCTCGGCGAACCGTCGACCAATCGCTGGGGGTTTGGGCCATCGCTGAGCTGGACCGTGCCGTCCAACGGCACCCGCGCACGCATCCGCGAAGCTGAAGCCACGACCCAAGGCGTGTTGGCGCATTTCGACGGCGTTGTGCTCAACGCCATCCGCGAAACCCAGACCAGCCTGGCTCAGTACTCGGCACTGCTACAACGCCGTGACGCTCTGGCGGATGCCGAGCAGTCGGCGAAACTGGCGGCGGACCAGACTCACCGATTCTTCCAGGCCGGTCGCGCGTCGTTCCTGGCGGACCTGCAAGCGACTCGCACCTACACCGACGTCACGGCGCAACTGGCCAGCGCGAACACGCAAGTTGCCATGGGCCAGATCAATTTGTTCCTCGCGTTGGGCGGTGGCTGGGAAAGCGGACGAACGCAAGCATCGAACTCCGGCAAACCCTGAGGCCGTTGCTATGCTTTGAAGTGTTGCAGGGGCGTTCGCGAAAAGTGCCCTTGCTTCGCACAAGGCTCGCGCAGGTCATGGGGAAACCAATAATGAAAAACCCTTATGCTCTCGGCTTCTGGTGCGCCGTCGTGGCGTTAGTGCTGCTTTCGGCGACCTACTTCTACGGCATCATGCTGGCCCACCAGATCGACAAGGCTCTGGTGTTCCTCGACAGCGCCACCGCGCTGATTGCCGTGATGTCTATCGCGGTGGTGGCCTGGGCGTCCGTCCAGACCCAGCGAATCAAAAAAAGACAACTCGAACAAGGCAAAACCCTGGTGCTGATCTGGGACACCAAGGTCGCGCTGCGTCGTGTCGAAACGGTGTTCGATCGCTATTTCTGGGGCAGTTACTGGCAGCCGGGGCGCACGTTCCAGGAAGTCATGGGCGAACTCACCGGCACGCCGCTGGAAAAGAGTCTCGAAACCTTGAAGAAACAATGCCTGGAGCTGGACAAGCAAGTGGCTGACGACGGTCGACACTGGCTCAACAACGCCCGGGAGCTGGCGGACGTCGCCACGGCCATGGCCCGCGAGCGCTATCAACTGGACTTCTGCGACCCGCGTGGGGAAGTGACGGGCGGGGCGGTGATCAATCGGGATTTTGAAGTGCTGGTGTACACCTGGACGGCGCGGCTCAAGACCTTTGATCATCAGCTGGATGAGATTGAGGTTCAGTATTCCTGAATCTGTGTTGATGACACTGACGCCATCGCTGGCAAGCCAGCTCCTACAGGTTTCACACAATTCCCGTAGGAGCTGGCTTGCCAGCGATAGCAATCGAATCAACACCGCAATGGTCGCGTCTTGCAGCAACGTCCCATAAACACTCTTTCACCGTTAATCATTGGGCCGCCCACCGTGCCTGATGCTAATCTGCACCCCACTTTCAGCGCAGTCGTGACCGCAACCCGTCATGGGTTCAGGGAAGACGACCACACCTTCAACTACGGACATTGATCGGGTCATTCATGAATAAATCAGCAGGCGTGCTCCTGGGAATTGTTGTCGCTATCGGTGCAATCAGCGTCGGCGGTGCCTGGTACACCGGCACCAAAATCGAAGGCGTGCTGAACAGCTCCCTGGCTGACGCCAACCAGCAGTTGCAGGCCGCGTTGGTCGGGCACAAAGGCACCGCGTCGCTGGAACTGGTGTCGCTGGAGCGCCACGTATTTAGCAGCACGGCGCACTATCGTCTGAAGGGCGAAGGTGAAATGTTTGGCGAGTCGCCGATCGAGTTGCTGTTTGTCGACAACGTCGAACACGGCCCGTTGCCGTTTTCACGCCTGATGTCGCTGAAGTGGTTGCCGGTCATGGCCACCAGTCACTACGAACTGGAAAAAACGCCGCTCACGGAAAAATGGTTCGCCGCCACCAAGGACGCCTCGCCGCTCAAAGGCGTGGTCAATATCGGCTACGACAATTCCACCAACGGCAATCTCGAATTGCTGCCACTGGAAGCGGCCCTGGACGACAAATCCAGCGTGAAATTCTCCGGCCTGAAGGTCGACGTCGCGGCCAGTGCCCAGGCGCAGAAGGTCAAGGCCGATGGCTACATGGACAGCCTGAAGCTGACCACTGTTTCTGAAGATCAGGCGCCGGTGCAGGTCGAATTCAGCGGCCTCACGCTGGCCAGCAATCTGAGCAAAAGCACCTACGGCTTTTACACCGGTGAAAACACGGTCGAGCTGAAGAACAGCAAAACCACCTTCGGCCCGAAACAGTCAGT
Source organism: Pseudomonas fluorescens (assembly GCF_000802965.1). Classification (GTDB taxonomy): domain Bacteria; phylum Pseudomonadota; class Gammaproteobacteria; order Pseudomonadales; family Pseudomonadaceae; genus Aquipseudomonas; species Aquipseudomonas fluorescens_A. The sequence continues at coordinate 20,706 of NZ_JSAK01000015.1, forward strand.
GCTGGGCTTGAAGAGTTTCGAGATGAAAAACCACACCGAGGAATCGGGCACCAGCGCTTCCGGGCGTGCCGATTACAAAATTGGCGAAGTGTCCTTGAACGGCAAGCCTGTCGGCTCGGCACAAATGGCCATGAGCCTGAAGAACCTCGACATTCCTTCGACGATGGCGCTGATGCAGATTTACCAGACCAAGTTGCAGCCTTACGAACAGGCCGCCGCCGAAGCTGCCGAAGCGAACCTGCCAGTACCAGAGCTGAACCTGACCGAAGCGGAAGAAGCGCAGCTAAAAACCAATCTGGAGCAACTGCTCGCCGCCGGCCCGCAAGTGGCTCTGGAGAACCTGTCGTTCACCACCACCCATGGCGAAAGCCGCGCCAACCTGGTGCTGAACCTGACCAAGCCACAAACGATCGACTTGCCCGCAGACCAATTGGTGCGACAACTGATCGCTTTGCTGGACATCAATCTGCAAGTATCCAAGCCAATGCTGGTTGACGTGTTCACCGTGCAGTCGCAAATCGACGGTCAGACCGACGCCAAACTGATCGCCGATCAAGCCACCGCCACCGCCGACATGTTCGGCAGCATGGCCGTCGGTACGCAGCTGGCGAAACTGGACGGTAATAACATCGTCAGCAAACTGCATTACGCCAACAACCAGGTGGAATTCAACGGGCAGAAGATGACCGTCGAAGAGTTCGTCGGGTTCGTGATGAGCAAGTTTGGCGGGGTTGGCGAGGTTCAGTAAGCGCGCTGCAATTCCCCTGTAGTAGCTGCCGCAGGCTGCGATCTTTTGATCTTGAAAAATCAAAAGCTTGCAGCCTGTGGCAGCTCCTACATGTTTGTGAAACCGAATTGTTCATCCAAATCCCACTGCCACCGCGCAAACGGTCCGGCTATAGTTTGCACGCCGACGACGGCCCCACCCGCACAAGGTATCCGGCATGACCCGATTGACCTCTCTCAACCCTTGGCTCGCGGCCGTAGCCGTCGCCCTTTGCGTGCAATTTCCGGCGCAGGCGGCCCAGGAGCGTTTCACCCTCAATATCCCGGGTGTATCGGATGACCGACTGTTCACCTCCGCCGCCGCCAGCGATGCCGCCGGTTGCGGCGGGCACAATGTCTCACCGGCGCTGAACTGGAACGCCGGCCCTGCGGGCACGCTCAGCTACGCCATCGTCATGCACGACCCGGACGGCCAGAAAGGTCAGGGTGTCGATCATTGGGTGCATTACGGCATCAAGGCCGCCACTCACCAGATTGCGGCCGGTGTCGGCGCCAAATCCGCGCTGGAAGGCATGGGTGGTACGAACAGCAAAGGCACCACAGGTTACGTCGGCCCGTGCCCGCCAGTGGGCGACAGTGCGCACCATTACATCATTCAGATCTACGCCCTGGACCTGGCGCCGGATGCCTTGCCTGCCGGCCTGACCCGCGCGCAGTTACTGGAGAAAATCAAAGGCCATGTGTTGAAAAACAGCAGTGTGGTGCGGCGATATCACCGCTGAAGGTTTTTCAGAACGTTTGAGCCGAATTCGGCGATTTGGCATTCAAGCCCGAAAACGCGCACTATCGGGCCATAGCCGATGCGTTGGAGGATGCCGTGGCAAAAAAAATCGACCGCATCGCCCAAATGCTCAACTGCCCGCAAAAGGGTGAGGAACTGCGACGAGCGATTACTGAGAGTCGAAAGGATTTTCTGCTGAATCAGCCGGAAGAAGCGGCTGTCGAAGACGACGACCTTGAAGAGGAGCTCTTTGAGGATGACGAGGATGATGAATACGACGAGTTTGACTGGACGACCGAGTGAAAAAACCGCTTAGGCGGTTTTTTTGTGCCCAACAAAAAAGCCCCAGACCCAAAGGGCCTGAGGCTTTCTCGTTTCTATACATGGTGCACCAGGCGGGATTCGAACCCACGACCCCTGCCTTCGGAGGGCAGTACTCTATCCAGCTGAGCTACTGGTGCAGCGGGCGCCATGATACTCATATGCACTGCGGGCGTCCATGCTGCTGAATCGCCTCGGTTTTTCCAAAGCGTAACTTGCGTTTGATACGTTGATCAGAAAAATGCAGCAAAAAAGACGTTTTCGTTCTTTTTTTCGAACGCCCTATTGTCCTTTACCCCCTTTGATCCTAGGATTCGTTTGAGATTTCAAACGCTCTTGTCTGGGTGCTGAACCGCACGAGTTCATTCCGTGCGCTATTTATGTGCTTCAGCCCGGTGAATGATTTCCCTGACGGCAGCCTACCGAGGCGCCTTTCTACAATCATAATTTGCTCCGCGCGTGCGCGGTGCTGTTAAGGAAAGCCGACATGCAGCTTAAAGACACCCAGTTGTTCCGCCAACAAGCCTTCATCGATGGCGCTTGGGTAGATGCGGACAATGGTCAGACGATCAAGGTCAACAACCCGGCAACGGGCGAAATTCTGGGCACCGTGCCGAAAATGGGCGCTGCCGAAACCCGTCGTGCCATCGAAGCTGCTGACAAAGCGCTGCCAGCCTGGCGTGCACTCACCGCCAAAGATCGTGCGAACAAGCTGCGTCGTTGGTTCGAGCTGATCATCGAAAACCAGGACGATCTGGCTCGCCTGATGACCATGGAACAAGGCAAGCCATTGGCCGAGGCCAAGGGCGAAATCGTTTACGCCGCTTCGTTCATCGAGTGGTTCGCTGAAGAAGCCAAGCGCATTTACGGTGATGTGATTCCGGGCCACCAGCCAGACAAGCGCCTGATCGTGATCAAGCAGCCAATCGGCGTGACCGCTGCCATCACCCCGTGGAACTTCCCGGCCGCGATGATCACCCGTAAAGCCGGCCCGGCCCTGGCCGCCGGTTGCACCATGGTGCTCAAGCCTGCTTCGCAAACCCCATACTCCGCGTTCGCCCTGGCTGAACTGGCCCAGCGCGCCGGCATTCCGGCTGGCGTGTTCAGCGTTGTTTCCGGCAGCGCCGGCGACATCGGCAGCGAGCTGACCAGCAACCCGATCGTGCGCAAACTGTCCTTCACCGGTTCGACTGAAATCGGTCGTCAACTGATGTCGGAATGCGCCAAGGACATCAAGAAAGTGTCCCTGGAACTGGGCGGCAACGCGCCGTTCATCGTGTTCGACGACGCGGACCTGGATAAGGCCGTCGAAGGCGCGATCATTTCCAAATACCGCAACAACGGCCAGACCTGCGTCTGCGCCAACCGCCTGTACATTCAGGATTCGGTCTACGACGCGTTCGCCGAGAAGCTGAAAGTGGCCGTGGCCAAGCTGAAGATCGGCAACGGTCTGGAAGACGGCACCACCACTGGCCCGCTGATCGACGAAAAAGCCGTGGCCAAGGTGCAAGAGCACATCGCTGACGCCGTTTCCAAAGGCGCCACCGTGCTGTCCGGCGGCAAGTCCATCGAAGGCAACTTCTTCGAGCCGACCATCCTGACCAACGTGCCTAACAACGCTGCCGTGGCCAAGGAAGAAACCTTCGGTCCATTGGCGCCGCTGTTCCGCTTCAAAGACGAAGCCGATGTGATCGCGATGTCCAACGACACCGAGTTCGGTCTGGCCTCGTACTTCTACGCTCGCGATCTGGGCCGTGTGTTCCGTGTGGCTGAAGCCCTGGAATACGGTATGGTCGGCGTCAACACCGGGCTGATCTCCAACGAAGTCGCGCCGTTCGGCGGCATCAAGGCCTCGGGCCTGGGCCGTGAAGGCTCCAAGTACGGCATCGAAGATTACCTGGAAATCAAATACCTCTGCCTGGGCATCTAAGCTCACAGGGCATTGCTTCAAACGCAAAGGGCACGAGAGCGCTGTCCCTTTGCGTTGTTTCAAACCGGAATTTTCTCTGTGGCCGGGAACGCTGCGGCAGTCGATCATCGCATGCTGCCGTCGTTACTTCCCCGCCGCTTAATCCTTGAACCACGCCGACCGATGAGCGGCGAATGAGGACTTTATGAGCAAGACTAACGCTGATTTGATGGCCCGCCGTACCAATGCAGTTCCACGTGGTGTTGGCCAGATTCACCCGATCTTCGCCGAGTCCGCGAAAAACGCGACCGTGACCGACGTTGAAGGTCGTGAGTTCATCGACTTCGCCGGCGGCATCGCTGTGCTGAACACCGGCCACGTGCACCCGAAAATCATCGCCGCCGTGACCGAGCAGCTGAACAAGCTGACCCACACTTGCTTCCAGGTTCTGGCTTACGAACCGTATGTAGAAGTGTGCGAAAAAATCAACGCCAAGGTCCCAGGTGATTTCGCCAAGAAAACCCTGCTGGTGACCACCGGTTCCGAAGCCGTAGAAAACGCCGTGAAAATCGCCCGTGCCGCCACTGGCCGTGCCGGCGTGATCGCCTTCACCGGCGCTTACCACGGTCGCACCATGATGACCCTGGGCCTGACCGGTAAAGTCGTGCCTTACTCGGCCGGCATGGGCCTGATGCCTGGCGGCGTGTTCCGCGCGCTGTACCCGAACGAACTGCACGGTGTGAGCATCGACGATTCGATCGCCAGCATTGAGCGCATTTTCAAGAACGACGCCGAGCCGCGTGACATCGCTGCCATCATCATCGAGCCGGTTCAGGGCGAAGGTGGGTTCTACGTCGCTCCGAAAGAATTCATGAAGCGTCTGCGTGCCCTGTGCGACCAGCACGGCATCCTGCTGATCGCTGACGAAGTACAGACCGGCGCTGGCCGTACCGGTACCTTCTTCGCGATGGAACAGATGGGCGTTGCTGCCGACCTGACCACCTTCGCCAAATCCATCGCTGGCGGCTTCCCGCTGGCCGGTGTGTGCGGCAAGGCCGAATACATGGACGCCATCGCTCCAGGCGGCCTGGGCGGCACTTACGCCGGTAGCCCGATCGCTTGCGCCGCGGCCCTGGCCGTAATGGAAGTGTTCGAAGAAGAGCACCTGCTGGACCGCTGCAAGGCAGTCGGCGAGCGTCTGGTGACCGGTCTGAAAGCCATCCAGGCCAAGTACCCGGTAATCGGTGAAGTGCGTGCCTTGGGCGCGATGATCGCGGTCGAGCTGTTCGAAGACGGCGACAGCCACAAGCCGAACGCTGCAGCCGTGGCGTCCGTTGTGGCCAAGGCTCGCGACAAGGGTCTGATCCTGCTGTCCTGCGGCACCTACGGCAACGTTCTGCGCGTCCTGGTACCGCTGACCTCGCCGGACGAGCAACTGGACAAAGGTCTGGCGATCATCGAAGAGTGCTTCTCCGAGCTCTGATCACCGAGTGTGACCTGATCGACAAAAAACCCGCTGCGGCGGGTTTTTTCATGCCCCGCGAAACACATCCGGCGCAATTGCGCTGTATCGAAGGGCCAGCATTCGCTAAGGTTCAGGCATTGCCAGGGAGAGCTGTAATGACTGTCGTAAATTTACCCGCCATTCCAAGAGTGCTGATCGCCGAGGCCGATCCCTGGTCCCGCGATTTGCTCAAGGAAGTGTTGTTGAACGTCCGCTGCGACGCGCGGTTGGATTTGTGTGCCGACGGCCAACAGGCGCTCGAACTGCTGGCCGCCAATCCGTACGACCTGGTGATCGTCGACTGGGAATTACCCGGTGTCGATGGCCTGAATGTGTTGCGCAATGTGCGTCAGCGCAAACGCAATCCGCCGTTGCCCTTCATTCTGATGAGCAGCCGTAGCGACAGCGCCAGCGTACGCGAAGCCTTGCCTCTGGCGCCTGCCGCGTATCTGACCAAACCCCTGAACATGGAAAGCCTGACTCATCGCTTGCAGGGCTTATTGCTCGATGCCGGTGAAGAGGTGTCGTGCGAAATACCGGCGCTGGCGCCAGGCATGACCTTGTCGATATTCCTTGAGCGTCGTCGCGAGCTGGCCGAAGGCGCACCGCTGATGACTGACGTGCAGTTGGCAGTCAAGCGCAGTCTTCATCCAGAGGGCCTGGATTTGACGGTGCTGGAAGATGAAATCCGTACCGATCCACAAGTCACCGCCGTGCTGATCGCCGCTGCCAACAGCGCAGCCCAGCACCATGGTACGGCAGTACAAACCCTGGCCCAGGCGCTGCATCGATTGGGCACTGGGCAGAGCATGAACCTGATTCTCGGGCTGGCCCTCAAGCGCAGTGCACGGCTCAGCGACCCGTTCCTGTCGGACTATGCGGAGCGTTATTGGGACTTGTCGCTGCACACGGCGGAATACGCGCGGACGCTGGCACGCTTGCTCGATCTGGATCAGGCGCGATGCTACTGCGCCGGCATGCTCCATCGACTTGGTGACTTGGCGTTGCTGCGCTGCTTGCAGGAGTGGAAGCAGGCCGGTGGTGAGCTGGATGAGCAAGAAACGGTCGGCGAGGCACTGGCTGAATTCAGCGCGGCCTACGGTTCGGCCTTGCGCACCCGTTGGCGGCTGCCGCTGGAGCTGCGCGAGCTGATTGCGGCGGTCTATCAGCTCGGTGGTGGGGTTTACTCCCGGGAAGCGTTGGTGATGAACATGGCGGGACAACTGGCGCGGTTGACCGAGCATGAGGGCATCGAGGAATTGGCCAAGAGCCGAACGGCGCGGTTGCTCAAGATCGGCTTGCCGGAGTTGATGCGGATGCGCAAGAAGTAAGCCTGAACTGTGTAGGAGCTGGCTTGCCAGCGATGGCGTTGAATCTGGCTGACCGAGTCGTCTGGAATCGCTGGAAAGCCAGCTCCAGGAGGTTTGTGTTGGACGGTCAGGCGGTGACAATCCGGTTCTTGCCCTCGCGCTTTGCCTGATACATCGCTGAGTCCGCGCGGGCGAACAGGCTGTCGACGTTTTCATCCTCGTCAGTGAGGCTGGTCAGTCCCTGGCTGACGGTAATACCAAATGTCTGGCCGTCATGGCTGAATCTCAAGCGCTGGATCTCCCGTTGCACGCGCTCGGCCACTTGCAGGGCAAGGTCCGGCGTGCAGCCCGGGAATACCGCGGCGAATTCCTCACCGCCAATGCGCCCAAACAGATCGCCTCGACGTAGCGCAGCGCGTCCGCCGTCGGCGATGCGTTGCAGCACGTTGTCGCCTTCCTGGTGGCCGTAGGTGTCGTTTATCACTTTGAAGTCATCGATATCGATCATCAGGAACGACAACGGCGTGCCTTGTTGCCGCGCCAGTTCAAACTCGCGGTGGGCGCCTTCGAAGAAGTGCCGGCGGTTGCTGCTCTGGGTCAGGGCGTCGGTGGTGGCCAGACGTTGCAGCTCGGTTTCCATCTGTTTTTTGTCAGTGATGTCTTCAGCGATGCCAACAATGATCACGGGCTGCCCCGGTTCGGCCTGTCGGTTGATGAAGCATTTGTCGCTGAGCCAGCGCACTTGGCCATCGGCGGCAATGATGCGGTACTCGCGATCTTCCACGGCGCCTTTTTCCAGTACGTCTGCCAGACTGCGCTCGGCATATTCCAGGTCGTCGGGGTAAATGGCGTCGCGCCACTGGTTGTAGTCGGCTAGTAGCAGATCAGCTGGCCGGCCGAAAATCCGTTCATAGGCCGGGCTGACGTAGAGCACCTGGCGGGTTTCCCAGTTGAAAGCCCAAAGCACCGCGTTAACGCTCACCAAAAGGGTGCTGAACAGCTGTTCACGCTCGCTCAGGCGCGCCACTTCACCTTGGGCGTGCATCAACGCCAGTAGGGTTTGCGCGGCTTCGGGCCACGGCGGAAGGGATGAGTCTTGATGGTTTTGATTGACCATTTGCACAAATCTCAAAGGGCGTGCGCCGCTTCGGATTCGTAAGCGGCTACAACGAAGCCCGCCTGGAGGGCGAAGTGTCTTTGAGAGGGAGGATTTGGTGCGAAGTTCCCGCTAATTGTGGCTAGGGAGATTGCTCCTGCCGGGCGGTATTGGCGACGCGTTTTGTCGGTTAAAAACGCGTCGTCAGGTTTTGCGACTGCTGCGCAGCCGAGCGGGAGCAAGCTCCCTCGCCACACGGCAACCCTTCGACCGAGTCAGGCAGTCGGGCGCAGGGAGTAGGTTTTGAGCTGATCGGCGAAGTCGCGCAAGGATTGAATCCCGCTCGCTTCGGCTTCGTGTACCCAATCCTTGATGGCCGCCAGCATATCGTGACCATTTGAGCTGGTCTTGACCCAGATCTGCTGCAAGGCCAGGCGTTTTTCGTAAATTACCTTCAGCGCCTGGCTGTGCTCGAGCATGTTCTGGATGCGCACATGGTGTTTGTCGTCCAGCAGGCTGGTTTCCCGGGACAGCAAACGCTTGGCGCGGCGGAACTGGTGACGGACCGAGTGATCGACCTTGTCCAGCTCTTGCTTGACCAGCGGGCCGATCACCAATTTGCGGTACTGGGCCATGATCTGGAAGCGGTTGTTGAGGATCGCCATGGCGGTGTCCATGTCCAGGCTGCCTTTGCCCTCGACACGGTGGGCAATCGGCGCGACCCGCTGCACCTTGGCCAGGCGCAGAAAGCTGAACACTTGAATCCATGCCCAGCCCATATCGAATTCCCACTTCTTCACCGACAATTTTGCCGAATTAGGATAGGTGTGATGGTTGTTATGCAGTTCTTCGCCGCCGATCAGGATGCCCCAAGGCACCAGATTGGTCGCCGCATCGCGGCATTCGAAGTTGCGGTAGCCAATGGCATGGCCCAGGCCATTGACCACGCCGGCGGCCCAGACCGGGATCCACATCATCTGGATGGCCCAGATGGTGATGCCGATGGTGCCGAACAGCAGCAGGTCGATGACGCCCATGATCGCCACGCCGAGCAACGGGAAGCGGGTGTAGAGATTGCGCTCGATCCAGTCTTCCGGGCAGTTCTTGCCATAGATGCGCAGGGTCTCGGGGTTTTCCGCTTCGGCGCGGTACAGCTCGGCACCTTTGCGCAGAACGGTGGACAAGCCTTTGATGACCGGGCTGTGCGGGTCATCGACGGTTTCGCATTTGGCGTGATGCTTGCGGTGGATAGCGGTCCACTCGCGAGTGTTCTGTGCCGTGGTCAGCCACAGCCAGAAACGGAAAAAATGCTTCAGGCCAGCATTCAGCTCAAGCGAGCGATGGGCCGAGTAACGGTGCAGATAGACCGTGACGCCGACGATTGTCACGTGGGTCATCAGCAGGGTGACTGCCACCAGTGACCAGGGCGACAAGCCGAGAAAACCTTCGTACCACATAGGCTATAGGGCCCTCGATAAAGAAAAAAACAGCCGTTGCATTATCACTAAGCCCACAGATAAAACCAGTCGCCCTTTCAGATAAGAGTCGCTGGATGTGTCATTAACCTATAATCCCGTCTTTTTTGTAGGGATATGGACAGCCTTATGTCTGCCAGCTATCGCGATGCCGTGCGTGCAGCGCTGCTTTACCTGTTGCTTGCTGTGGTCTGGCTACAGCTCAGTGACTATTTATTGAACAGTTTCTTCGATGACTCGGCCGAGCTAATGCGCTGGCAACTGATCAACGGTTATGCCTGGGTGGTGCTAAGCGCCGGGTTGATCTTCATTGCCCGTGCGAGGTTGTTTCGGTGCCTTGGTGTCGGTGCCAGATTGCGCGAGCGCAGCGAAGATCGTGAGCGTTTGCGTCAGGCCGCCGCCGTGTTCGATTGCACTCGCGAAGGGGTATTGGTCACCAATCACGCAGGATTGATCGTTCATGTCAATCGCGCCTTCATGGAGATCACCGGTTATCAACGTGAAGAGGTGCTGGGTCAGCGGCCCAATCTGTTCAAGTCCGGCCATCACCCGCCGGTGTTTTACCAAGACATGTTTGCCACCCTCGATAGCACCGGTGAGTGGAGCGGGGAAATCTGGAATCGACGCAAAAGCGGCGAAATCTACCCGCAATGGCAGACCATCCGCATCATTCACGACGACCGGGGGCGGCGCAGCCATTACGTGGCGGTGTTTTCCGACATCAGCGCGATCAAGAATTCCGAACACGAATTGATGCGCCTGGCGCACCACGATCCTCTTACCGACTTGCCCAACCGTTTGCTGTTCACCGATCGCGCCGAACAGGCGCTGGCATCGGCGCAGGTCCACAAGCGCGGCTGTGCGTTGCTGATGATCGATCTGGATCACTTCAAGATGATCAACGACAGCCTCGGGCACACCCTGGGTGACCAATTGCTCAAGGCGGTAGCGCAGCGCCTGAATGCCATGTTCGGACCCGGCATCACGCTGGCGCGATTGGGTGGCGACGAATTCGCGGTGCTGGCCGAAAGTTGCCCGCAGCCGGGTCAGGCTGCGGTGCTGGCTCAACGAATCATCGAGGGTTTGAAGGAGCCATTCCCGATCGATGAACATCAATTGTTTATCAACACCAGCATCGGCATCAGCCTGTTCCCCAGCGATGCCCTCAGCGCCGAACAATTGTTGCGCAATGCTGACTCGGCGCTGTTCAAGGCCAAGAGCACTGGCCGCAACGATTATGCGCTCTATACCGAAGAATTGACTGCCCATGCCCAGCAACGGGTGGAAATTGCATTCGAATTGCGTCGGGCGCTGGATTTGCAGCAGTTGCGGGTTTTCTACCAGCCAGTGCACGACCTTCTGAGTAGTCGAGTGATTGGTGTCGAGGCGCTGGTGCGATGGGCGCATCCGCAACGCGGTGTGGTGTCGCCGGCAGAATTCATTCCCGTGGCCGAACGAACCGGATTGATCGCCGAAATCGACGCCTGGGTGATGCGTCAGGCCTGTCAGCAGATGTGCGAGTGGCAACAGGCTGGCGAGAAGTTGTCGTTTGTTGCGGTGAATGTGTCATCGCGCCTGTTCGCCCGTCGTGAGTTGTACCAGCAAGTCGCCCAGGTGTTGCGTGAGACCGGGTTGGATCCGGCTTGTCTGGAGCTGGAAGTCACCGAGAGCGCGGTGATGGAAGATCCGGAAGTCGCGCTGGAGCAAATGCATCGACTGCGCGAATTGGGTGTGCGGCTGGCCATCGATGATTTCGGCACGGGGTATTCGTCACTGCTGCGGCTCAAGCGATTGCCGGTGCAGAAGCTCAAGATCGATCAGGGCTTTGTCGCCGGTTTGCCGTGGGATGAGGACGACGCGGCGATTGTACGGGTGATCATTGCGCTGGCCAAAAGCATGGGGATGCAGGTGCATGCCGAAGGGATCGAGCAGGTCGAGCAAGCGGCGTTTTTGCTGGAGCAAAGCTGTGATCTCGGCCAGGGATACTGGTTTGGGCGGCCAGTGCCGCCTGGGCAGTTGGACTGGATGCATGCGCCGGTGATTGCTTGAACGCGTAATCTGCTTCTTATTTGTGGCGAGGGAGCTTGCTCCCGCTCGCCTGCGCAGCAGGCGTAAAGATGGGGGCCGCTGCGCGACCCAGCGGGAGCAAGCTCCCTCGCCACAGGAATGCGTGTGTTTCAGAAATGCAGGAAAATCCTCCCAAACCCTTGTCCCGCCAAATAATGTCTTCTGGTTATATAAACATTCTTAAATAGTCTTTTTAAGAATATCTGCGCCTCTCTACTATTGGTCTCACGCCGCAAGCAGTGCCGCCACTGCCAGGCAACCTCTCAGTCGAAGGAGCAGCACCATGAGCGCATCTCTACGTAGCGTTGACGGCCAGGACGAAGCAACCATCCTGCGTGAAATCCAGAGCGCCCTGCGCGACCTGCGTTTTGGCGCAGTGGAAATCACCGTCCACAACGCCCAGGTCGTTCAGATCGAACGCAAAGAAAAATTCCGCTTGCAGAACCCGGGCAACAAACCGAGCTGAAGCGAAAGATCAAAAGATCGCAGCCTTCGGCAGCTCCTACAGAGAGCGATCCATGAACCGACACCGCGATTCCAGAAATCCATAAGAACTAGCCAACACAATTAGAATTCCAGGAGCTTTCACCATGTCGTCGATTCGCCATTTCGCTTTGGCCGCCCTGGCCAGCGCCCTTTTTGCTGGTTCCGCGGTTGCCAAGGATTACGAACTGCTCAACGTGTCGTACGACCCGACCCGTGAGCTGTATCAGGACTACAACGCTGAGTTCGTGAAGTACTGGCAGAAGGATCATGCCGGCGACAACGTGAAGATCCAGCAGTCCCACGGTGGTTCGGGCAAGCAGGGCCGCGCGGTCATCGACGGTCTGCGCGCCGACGTGGTGACCCTGGCCCTGGCCGGTGACATCGACGAAATCGCCAAGCTGGGCAAGACCCTGCCGGCCGACTGGCAGAAGCGTCTGCCGGAAGCGAGCACGCCGTACACCTCGACCATCGTGTTCCTGGTGCGCAAGGGCAACCCTAAAGGCATCAAGGACTGGGGCGATCTGGTCAAGAACGACGTTTCGGTGATCACGCCGAACCCGAAAACCTCCGGCGGTGCGCGCTGGAACTTCCTCGCCGCCTGGGCCTACGGCCTGAAAGCCAACGGTGGTGACGAAGCCAAGGCCAAGGAATACGTACAGACCCTGTTCAAGCACGTGCCAGTTCTGGACACCGGTGCTCGCGGTTCGACCATCACCTTCGTCAACAACGGTCAGGGCGACGTGTTGCTGGCCTGGGAAAACGAAGCCTTTCTGGCCCTGAAAGAAGATGGCGGCGCCGACAAGTTCGAAATCGTCGTGCCTTCGCTGTCGATCCTCGCCGAGCCGCCAGTGGCCGTAGTCGACAAGAATGCCGAGAAAAAAGGCAACGAGCAGATCGCCGAAGCCTACCTCAAGCACCTGTACAGCCCGGCCGGCCAGGAAATCGCGGCGAAAAACTTCTATCGTCCACGTGACAAGGATGTGGCCACCAAATACGCCCAGCAGTTCCCGAAACTGGATCTGGTGACGATCGATAAAGACTTCGGCGGCTGGAAAACCGCGCAGCCGAAATTCTTCAACGACGGCGGCGTGTTCGACCAGATTTACCAGGCGCAGTAATCTTAAATAGCTATCAAGGAGCCCCGGATTTATCTTCGGGGCTTTGCGCATTCTCAACCAAGGACTTTTATGTCGCGTCGTATCTCCCCCGTCATACCCGGCTTCGGGCTGACGCTGGGTTACACCTTGGTGTACCTCAGCCTGATTGTGCTCATACCACTGGCGGCGATGTTCGTGCATGCCGCTCAACTCACCTGGGATCAGTTCTGGGCAATCATCTCGGCGCCACGGGTGCTGGCGGCGTTGAAGCTGAGCTTCGGCACCGCGCTCTATGCCGCGATCATCAACGGCATCATCGGCACGCTGCTGGCCTGGGTGCTGGTGCGCTATACCTTCCCTGGACGAAAAATCATCGATGCGATGATCGACTTGCCGTTCGCATTGCCCACCGCCGTGGCCGGTATTGCCCTGACCGCGTTGTACACCCCGACCGGTCTGGTCGGTCAATTTGCAGCGGATTTGGGATTCAAGATCGCCTACACCCCGCTCGGCATCACCCTTGCCCTGACTTTTGTGACACTTCCATTCGTAGTACGTACCGTACAGCCAGTATTGGCTGATATTCCGCGTGAAGTCGAAGAAGCCGCAGCGTGCCTGGGTGCGAAACCGTTGCAGGTTTTCCGCCATATCCTGGTGCCGGCATTGCTGCCCGCCTGGCTGACCGGCTTCGCCCTGGCCTTTGCCCGCGGGGTCGGCGAGTACGGTTCGGTGATTTTCATCGCCGGCAACATGCCGATGAAAACCGAGATCCTGCCGCTGCTGATCATGGTCAAGCTCGACCAGTACGATTACACCGGCGCTACCTCCATCGGTGTACTGATGCTGGTGGTTTCTTTCATTCTGTTGCTGCTGATCAACTTGCTGCAGCGGCGCATCGAAACCCCATAAGGAGGCGCGAACATGTCCCAATCGTCTATTGCTGCCGCTTCCTCGAACGCTGCCCGTCGTGGCAGTGCGACTTCGCGACGCATACTGATCGGCCTGTGCTGGCTGGTATTCACGCTGTTCCTGGTATTACCGCTTTTCATCGTGGTGTCCCAGGGCCTGAAAAATGGTCTCGGTGCGTTCTTCACCGCGATCTTCGAACCGGATGCGTTGTCCGCACTGAAGCTCACGGTCATTGCCGTACTGATTTCAGTACCGCTGAACGTGGTGTTCGGCGTCAGCGCCGCATGGTGTGTGAGCAAATACTCGTTCCGCGGCAAGAGCATGCTGGTGACGCTGATCGACCTGCCGTTCTCGGTATCGCCGGTGATCGCCGGTCTGGTCTACGTGCTGATGTTTGGCGCCCAAGGCCTGTTCGGGCCGTGGTTGCAGGACCACGACATTCAGATCGTCTTCGCCTTGCCGGGCATTGTGCTGGCGACGATTTTCGTCACCGTGCCGTTCGTGGCGCGTGAGCTGATCCCGTTGATGCAGGAGCAGGGCACCCAGGAAGAAGAGGCCGCGCGTTTGCTCGGGGCCAATGGCTGGCAGATGTTCTGGCACGTTACCGTACCTAACATCAAATGGGGCCTGATCTACGGCGTGGTGCTGTGTACCGCGCGGGCCATGGGTGAATTCGGTGCGGTGTCGGTGGTTTCCGGGCACATTCGCGGGGTGACCAACACCTTGCCGTTGCACGTCGAGATCCTCTACAACGAATACAACCACGTGGCCGCGTTCGCCGTGGCGAGCCTGTTGCTGATCATGGCGCTCTTCATCCTGCTGCTGAAGCAGTGGAGCGAAAACCGTATTAACCGCCTGCGCGCCAGCGCCGCGGAGGAATGAATTCATGTCGATCGAAGTGCGTAACGTCAGCAAGAATTTCAATGCGTTCAAGGCGCTGGACAACATCAGCCTGGACATTCAAAGCGGCGAACTCGTGGCGCTGCTTGGCCCGTCCGGCTGCGGCAAGACCACGCTGCTGCGGATCATTGCCGGTCTGGAAACCCCGGATCAGGGCAATATCGTGTTCCACGGCGAAGACGTCTCCGGCCACGACGTGCGTGATCGCAACGTCGGTTTCGTGTTCCAGCACTACGCCTTGTTCCGCCACATGACGGTGTTCGACAACGTCGCGTTCGGCCTGCGCATGAAGCCGAAAAACCAGCGCCCGAGCGAAAGCCAGATCGCAACCAAGGTTCACGAACTGCTGAACATGGTGCAACTGGATTGGCTGTCGGATCGATACCCGGAACAACTTTCAGGCGGTCAGCGTCAGCGTATTGCCTTGGCCCGTGCGTTGGCGGTGGAGCCCAAAGTGCTGCTGCTCGACGAACCGTTCGGCGCCCTCGACGCCAAGGTCCGTAAAGAACTGCGCCGCTGGCTGGCGCGCCTGCACGAAGACATCAACCTGACCTCGGTATTCGTGACCCACGACCAGGAAGAAGCGATGGAAGTTGCCGACCGTATCGTTGTGATGAACAAGGGTGTGATCGAGCAGATCGGCTCGCCGGGCGACGTCTACGAAAATCCGGCCAGCGATTTCGTTTATCACTTCCTGGGAGATTCGAACCGTCTGCACCTGGGCGAAGACAAGCACGTGTTGTTCCGTCCGCACGAAGTGTCGCTGTCGCGGCATGAACTGGATGATCACCATGCGGCCGAGGTCCGGGATATCCGTCCGCTGGGCGCGACGACGCGGGTGACGCTGAAGGTTGAAGGGCAGAGCGATCTGATCGAGGCCGAAGTGGTGAAGGATCACGACAGCCTGATCGGGTTGGCGAAGGGCGAGACGCTGTTCTTCAAGCCGAAGGTCTGGCAGAAAGTCGCGAACATTTAAGATCAAAAGATCGCAGCCTTCGGTGATCGACACAAATCCCTGTAGGAGCTGGCTTGCTAGCGATGAACGATAACGCGGTGTGTCATACGCACCGTTATCGCCAGCAAGCCGGCTCCTACAGATCCGGTCAAGCCGCCGCTTTTTTTGGATTAACCCGCACACCCCCCGCCCGCGCCTCGATCTGCTCCTTCAACTCATTCCGCATCCCCAGCAAAAACGCCAGCTCAACCACCACAAACAACGGCCCGACAATCAACCCCGTCACATCATCGACGAACGCCGGTTTACGCCCCTCGTAGTGGTGCCCGACAAACTGAATCGCCCAGCCAATCACAAACATCGCCACGCCGCTGCTCAACCACACCAGCGTGCTTTGCTGCGCCAACACTTGTCCCGCCCAAACGCACAGGCCTAGCAACACGGTCATCAGCACCCCAAGACGTAATTCCAGGCGCAGGTAAAACCACGCGGAGGCCAGCGCTACCAGCATCGCCGGTGAAAGCCAGCCTCCGGCCCATTGCGGACGCGACAGCAGCACTGCAACCGCCACCACAATCAGCGGAATGCCAACGAAGTGCGTGGCGATGTTGCGCGGGTCACGGTGGTAGGCGGCGTATTGACTCAGATGGTCAACGAGGCTTTTTTTCATTGTTATTCCTCCTGTAGGGTGAACGATCATGCCTCGGGGCCACTTCTTGCTCTGTCAGCCAGGCGACAATCTCTAGGAGTTTTCATGGATATGCAGGTCTGGCGTCCACGCCTGTTGCGCGGTCAGTGGTTCAGCCATTTGCCTGTTTCCCTACAGGATAGTCTGCTGGACGCCGCAAAGGTGCGGCGGTTGTCGGCGGGGCAGCGCTTGTTCCAGCGTGGCGATCAGCCCTGTGGCCTGTACGCGGTGCTCGAAGGCGCGGTGCGTATCGGCGCCGTGAACGAGCAAGGCAAAGAGGCGTTATTGAGCCTGGTGGAGGCGCCGCATTGGTTCGGCGAAATCTGCCTGTTCGATGGCCAGCCGCGCACCCACGATGCGTATGGAATGGGCCCGTGCACGCTGCTGCACATCCCGCAAACCGCGCTGCTGGCGTTGCTGGATGCACAGCCGGTGTATTGGCGGCAATTGGCGCTGCTGATGAGTCAGAAACTGCGCCTGACCTTCATCAATCTCGAACAGCTGAGCCTGATGCCGGCCCCGATACGGCTGGCGCATCGCTTGCTGATGATCGCCGAAGGCTACGGCGAACTCGACGAACCGCGCCGCGTTCTGCAACTGCCGCAGGAGCAGCTTGCTTCAATGCTGTCGCTGTCACGCCAGACCACCAATCAGATCCTCAAGGATTTGCAGGGGCAGGGAATTTTGAAGTTGGGGTATGGCGAGATTGAGATTCTGGATGTGCAGCGGTTAAGAGCGTTGATTGTGGTTTGAGCCGAAACCTGTAGGAGCCGGCTTGCTGGCGATCAATCCTCAAAGGCGCGGAGATTGCGAGGCCGTCATCGCTGGCCAGCCAGCTCCTACAGGGGAATAAAGGTGGGCTTTACCCGAGAAGACGCCTAGCCTGTGATGACGTTAATCGAGGTGTGCCATGCGTGTGTTGCTTGTGGAAGACGAACCCGAACTCGCCAAACTTCTGGCCAATGGCCTGAGCGAGGCGAGTTTTGCGGTGGATGTAGCGGTCAACGGAATGGACGGCAGACGCTTTATCGAGGAAGGCGCATACGAGTTGATCATCCTCGACGTCATGCTGCCGGGGCTTAATGGTTGGCAGTTGCAGCAACAGATCCGCAAACTCGGTGAGACGCCGGTGCTGTTTCTCACCACCACCGACGGCATCGAAGATCGCCTGCGCGGGTTGGAGTTGCATGAGGATGACTACCTGCTCAAGCCATTTGCCGTGAGTGACCTGGTGAAGCGGGTGCGCAAGTTGTTGCGGCGCGGTCAGGGTCGCTGAATCCTGTGGTGTTTGAACAATCGCTATCGCTGGCAAGCCAGCTCCCACAGTGATTGGTGTGAATCACAATTGCATGGTCAACCGAAAAACCTGTGGGAGCTGGCTTGCCAGCGATGAGGCCGGTACGTCCCGCGAAGAACTCAGCGCAACCCATCCCTAAACTGCCCCGGCGTCATCCCCGTCCAGCGCTTGAACGCGCGGCTGAAGCTGCTGGTATCGGCAAACCCCAGTAAATAACTGATCTCACTCAATGAGCATTGCGGATCACGCAGGTGCAATAGCGCCAGGTTTTCGCGGCTTTCGTTGAGCAGCGTATCGAACCGACAACCCTCATCCGCCAAGTGCCGTTGCAGGCTGCGCAGGCTCAGGTGCAGGGCCTTGGCGATGTGTTCGGCGCTGGGTTCGCCTTCGGGCAGTTGCTCTTCAATGGCATCGCGGACCTTGCGCTCCCACGTCAGCGGCTTGAGTTGCGCAAGGGTGCGTCTGAGCACGGTTTCGTTGTGCTCGGCCAGTTCCGGGTTGGCGTCATCCAGGTGACTGTCGAAGTCGACAAGGGCGAATTCCAGCCGGTCTTCGTCGGCGCCGAAGTGCACTGGCGAGCGAAAGACTTTATGCCATTGATGCGCGTCTGCCGGCTCCGGGCGCCGCAGGTACGTCGCCAGTGGCGCGTAGTCCCGGCCCAGGCGATTGCGACAGGTGCGCACGTAAATCGCCATGAACGCATCGATGGCTTCAAAGGCCGGGGCCGGGTTGCCGCAGGGGATTTTCAGGCAAAAAAGGTAGCGATCCTCGGTGCGGGTCAGCTCCAGTTCCAGGGCATCGCTGACCACCTGGTGATAGCGCACGATGCGTTCGAACACTTCACGCAGGCTGCCGCTGGCCACCAGCGCATAACCCAACGCGTGGAAGGTGGTCGGGCTGACGAAACGTGACACGCGCAAACCAATTGCCGGGTCGCCGCTGACCTGTACCGCCAATTCCCACAGGCGCGTGGTGCCGGACAATGGATAGCGCGCGTTCGGGTCTTCCATCAACTGTGGATCGAGTCCCGCTTGCTGGCACAGGCTGGTGCTGTCGAAGCCCAGGGCATCGAGTTGCTTGCGCAATGCGCGGGTCCAGCTGGCGAGGGAGGTCGGTTCAGTCATGCTGATTGGCGCTTCCGGTCAACAGGTTGGCGTTCTCGGCTACCGCTTTGGGTAGGTGAAGCAGGCAGGATGCGAACATCAATAACCAGAGGATGGAAGCATGCAAGGTACTTCTGCAAGTCCCCAGCGACTGAATGCCGCTCAGCGATCAGCCCATATTCGCGAAGTGGTGTTGGCCAAGGGCGTCGAACTGCGCCAGCGCTACCCGATTCTGACGCATCAGGACGCCTTGGGCGCGGGCATTCTGGCCTTCGCGCTGGTTGGCATGATCGGTTCGGCGGCGCTCTACATTGAAGGCCATATGGCCTGGTGGGTGTGCTTGCTGCTCAACGCTTTTTTCGCTTCGTTGACCCACGAACTTGAGCACGATTTGATTCATAGCATGTACTTCCGCAAGCAGCGGGTGCCGCACAACCTGATGATGGGCCTGGTCTGGCTGGCGCGGCCGAGCACCATCAATCCGTGGATCCGCCGTCATCTGCACCTCAATCACCACAAGGTGTCCGGCTCCGAAACCGACATGGAAGAACGCGCCATCACCAACGGCGAGCCTTGGGGTTTCGCGCGCTTGCTGATGATTGGCGACAACATCATGTCGGCGTTTATTCGCATGCTGCGGGCCAAGACCTGGGCGCACAAGTTCAGCATCATCAAGCGCACCCTGAAGGTCTATGCGCCGCTGGCGCTGATGCATTGGGGCGCGTGGTACGTGTTTCTCGGCTTCCATGCCGCGAACGGCATAGCTTATCTGCTGGGCGCGCCGATCGAATGGTCGGCGACCACGTTGTCGGTGATGCACGTGATTGATATCGCGGCAGTGGTGATCATCGGCCCGAACGTACTGCGCACGTTCTGCCTGCACTTCATCAGCTCGAACATGCACTACTACGGCGACATCGAGCCGGGGAACGTGATGCAGCAGTGCCAAGTGCTGAACGCCTGGTGGCTGTGGCCGTTGCAGGCGTTCTGCTTCAACTTTGGCAGCAGCCACGGGATTCATCATTTTGTGGTGAAGGAACCGTTTTACATTCGCCAGTTGACCGTGCCGGTGGCGCATAAGGTGATGCGGGAGATGGGGGTGCGGTTCAATGATTTGGGGACGTTTGGGCGGGCGAATCGGTTTGTGAGTAAAGAGGAAGTTCGGGGTGAAAACGTAGAGGGTGTGCGGGTCTGAGGGCCCCATCGCTGGCAAGCCAGCTCCCACAAGGACCGCGACAACCTGTGGGAGCTGGCTTGCCAGCGATAGCGATCTTTCAGGCAACATCAATCCGGCTGAAACGGCGACTCACTCAAAATCACCCCGGTCTCATCCACATACTTCTGCCAATGCTCGATCAGCAAATTGAGTTTCTCCGGCCGGCTCAGCGCCAGATCATGAATCTCCCCCGGATCGCTGCCCAAATCATAAAGCTGCCAGGTCGCCGGCCCCACCGGCCCCGGGATGTAGACCGCTTTCCATTGCCCCTGACGAATCGCCCGGCGACCAAACAATTCCCAACCGGTCACGGTGTGCTCGTCATGCACCTGTGCCGTTTCGCCGGACAAAAACCCTAGCCACGACTTTCCACGCAGTTCCGCTACTGGCTTGCCGCGCCACTGTTTGCCCGGGTGACGCACCCCGGCCAGATCGAGAATGGTCGGCGTGACGTCCATCACCGTGCCAAACCCGTGGCTGATCTGCCCCTTGAGCGGCAGTTGCGGGTAATGCACCAGCGCGGGCACGCGAATGCCGCCCTCGGTGGTGAACGCCTTGAACAGCCGCGAGGGCGCGGTCGCCACTTGCGCCCAGTTCGGCCCATACCAGACGTAGGAGTTGGCGCGACCGATGTTGTCCAGGCTGTTGTCGTAATGCTGATTGAGGTAGGTCAGCAGTTCCGGACCGAACTTCGGAAAGGCTTCCAGCAGCGCGCCTTCGGCACCGTTATCGGACATGAACAGGATGAAGGTGTTGTCCAGTTGCCCCTGTTTGCGCAGGTAATCGACGACGCGACCGATGTTCCAGTCCATGCGCTCGACCATCGCCGCATACACCTCCATCGCCCGCGCGGAAATCTGCCGTTGTTCGTCGTTCAACGCGTCCCATTGAGCGTTGAGCTGGATCAGTGGATGCGGTTCCACATCCGCCTCGATCAGCCCCAACGCCTTGAGCTTTTCCAGGCGTTCCAGACGCAGCACTTCGGGACCTGCGTCATAGCGGCCACGGTATTTTTCAACCACGTCAGCAGGCGCTTGCAACGGCCAGTGTGGCGCGGAAAACGGCAGGTAAGCGAAGAACGGCCGGGTCTGGTCGCGCTCCTTGAAGTATTGCAGCAGCTTGTCGCCGAAGGCATCGGAGGAATAGAAATCCTTCGGCAGTTCGTCGATGAATTGATCGTCTTCGATGTACAGCGCTGGGGTGGATTTGAGCAGGCCCGGTGTGTGTTCGTCGTAGGTCGGTTCGAAACCATAGTGGTTGGCGGCACCCGGCAACAGCGAGAACGAACGTTCGAAACCCCGGGCATGGGGCGCCAGTTCGGCGGTCAGGCCCAGGTGCCATTTGCCGCTCATCAAGGTCTGATAACCGGCTTCGCGCAACAGCTCGGGCAAGGCGACGACCCGGTCGTTCAGATGCCCCTCGTAACCGGGTTTGCCGATCAGCTCCGGGGTCAGCGCTTCGGCCATGGTGCCGATGCCGGCGATGTGATGATCGGTACCCGTCAGCAGCATCGAACGGGTCGGCGAGCAGGTCGGCGCGGTGTGGAAATCGGTCAGGCGCAGGCCGTTGTTGGCGAGGGCGTCGAGGTTGGGCGTACTGATTTCGCCGCCGAATGCGCCGAGATCGGAAAAGCCCAGGTCATCGGCCAGGATCACCAGAAAGTTGGGACGTTGCGGCATCAAGAATCTCCTGTTCAGCAGGCAATGAAGGACAGCGGCAAATCACGCACCTGCACCGGCACCGGCGGTTGGTAGTGGTCGTCGCTGGTGAGTTCGTGCAGCAGCTCTTCGCGCAGTTGATGGAAGTCGAAACTGCTGCGCTGGCGCGGATGGGGCAGGGCGATGTCGACCACTTTTTTGATGCGTCCGGGACGCGGCTCCATCACCACCACGCGGTCGGCGAGAAAGATCGCTTCCTCGACATCGTGGGTGACCAGAATCGTGGTGATTTTTGCCCGCGCGCGAATCGCCAGCAGTTCGTCCTGCATCTGCTGGCGGGTCAGGGCATCAAGGGCGCCGAAGGGTTCGTCCAGCAGCAGAATCCGTGGGCTGGCCACCAGGCCACGAGCTATTGCCACCCGTTGCGCCATGCCGCCGGAGAGCTGGTGCGGATAGGCGCGGGTGAAGTCGCGCAGGCCCACCAGGTCGATGAAGGCACTGATGCGTTTGTGCTTTTCATCAGCGCTCAAGGGCTCGTTGACCAGGCCCAGGCCGATGTTGTCGGCCACCGTCAGCCACGGGAACAAACGGTGTTCCTGAAAGA
The DNA here is from genome assembly GCF_000802965.1 of Pseudomonas fluorescens. GTDB lineage: Bacteria > Pseudomonadota > Gammaproteobacteria > Pseudomonadales > Pseudomonadaceae > Aquipseudomonas > Aquipseudomonas fluorescens_A. The sequence continues at coordinate 42,808 of NZ_JSAK01000015.1, forward strand.
CGATGCCGCGTTCGCCGCCGATGCCGCTGACGGCTTTGCCATCGACGCTGATCTGCCCGCGAAATTGCGTATCGAGGCCCACCAGCAAGCGCAGCAACGTGGATTTGCCACAGCCGCTGGAACCGACGATGGCGACGAATTCACCCTCGGCGATGTCCAGGTTGAATTCGCGAATGGCCTCCAGCTCAAAGCCGTCGACGTCGAAGGATTTGCCTACATGGTTGAAGCTGACGATGGGTGCGTTCATGCGTGTCTCCAGCGGGTAGCGCGGATTTCCAGGCGTTGGCCAATGAGGTTGAGCAGGGCGCCAGTGAGGCCGACCAGCAACATGCCGGCCATGATCAAGTCCATGCGCAGCAGTTGTTGGGCGCCGATCATCTGGCTGCCAATGCCGCCGTTGGACGGCATGAAATATTCGGCGCCGATGGTGCCGAGCCAGGCATAGATCAGGCTCAACCTGAGCCCGGCGAAAATCCCAGGTGCGGCCCCCGGCAATACCAATCGGCGGAGACGTTGCCGCAGATTAAGGCGCAACACTTGGGCGGCCTCATTCAGTTGCGGCGAGAGGTTGGCGACGCTGCGTTGGGTCGCGATGAACAGCGGAAAAAAAGCAGCGAGACCAACGAACACCCACTTGGCCAGTTCGCCCAGGCCGAACCATGCGGTGAGCAGCGGCACCCAGGCGAAAATCGCGATCTGACGCAGCGCGGCGAGGGTCGGGCCGAGTACCCGTTCGCTTGTGCGCGACAATCCCAGCAACAGGCCCAAGGCAAAACCGAGACCACCGCCGAGCAACAGCCCGCCCAAGGTGCGACCCAGGCTCAAGGTCATGCCGCTGATTAATGTACCGTCGAGCAAACCGTCCCACGTGGTTTCCAGCACCGACAACGGGCTGACCAGAATGTTGGCGTCGACCCATTGCTGATTCGTCGCCAGTTGCCATAACAACAGCAACACCAACGGCAGCAACCAGGGCTGCAGGCGCTGCCAGCCTTGATACTTCGGGCCTCTGCGGATTTCGGCTGTGGCGGGATGTGGCCAGTGCACCAGTTTTCTGTCCAGCAGGCCGATGCCGCGATCCATGGCCACGCCGATCAGCCCGATCACGACGATGCAGACGAACACGATGTCGAGCATGAACAGCTGTCGCGCCCAGACCATCAGGTAGCCGATGCCTTCGCTGGAGGCGAGCAGTTCGACGGCGAGCAATGAGGTCCAGCCTGCGGCCAGCGCCAGGCGTACGCCGGCCATGAAGGCTGGTAGTGCGGCGGGCAGGACGAGGCGACGGATCAGCAGGCGTGGCGGCAGGCGCAGCACCGCAGCCGCTTCACGCAGCTTGGGTTGTGCATCGCGTACGCCGACCAACGTGTGCAGAGTCACCGGCACCACGATGGCCTTGATCAGCACCACCAGTTTCAATACTTCGCCGATGCCGAAAAACACCATGAACAACGGAATCCACGCCAGCGTCGGGATTTGCGACAACCCGGCGAATGTCGGGAACACCAAGCGTTCGAGTGTGCGGCTGAAACCCAGCGCGGCACCCAATATCGCACCTGCCGTGATCCCGGCGAGCAGGCCCCAGAACAGGCGTTGCAGGCTGATCCACAAATGGCTCCATAACTCGCCTTGGGACAGTTCAACGGCGCTGTTCCAGACCAGCGACGGCGCCGGCAGGATTTGTTCACTCATCCACTGATTGCGGCTTGCCAGCCACCACAGGGCTAACAGGCTGAGTGGCAGTAGCCAGGGCAAAAGTTGCTGGCTCAGTGTTGGCCAGAGCCGCCGACCGTTGAGCGATGGGGCGGCCAGCGGCAGGCTGAGCAGGGAAACACGGGCCATGGGCGACCTCCGTTGTCGGGTTTTCGCGATTCGAGAATCAAGATCAAAAGATCGCAGCCTGCGGCAGCTCCTACAGAGGCTGCGATCTCGGCGATATCAAGAACACCAAAACGGTTATATGAAAATACAAATCGATGCTATTGAGAGATAAGCGAGACCATTTAAGGCTCCCAGCCCATGCGCATCCAATGCATTCGAAGAATATTTTCGATGCTGTCTATGCATATCGCTCCGCGAAGCCTGTATTTGCTCGCTTAGTTCTAAAAGATATAAAAATGTGAATTTATAGTATTTAAGTACAGGTACAGATTCAGCCTACTTTCTGCTCCTCAATGCCGTCGCCACCAGGAGCCGCACCCATGAACATCCCCTTCAAACGTGTCATCAGCCTGTTCGCCGTGCCGGCCCTGGCAGGCTTGCTGGCGTTCACCGCCCAGGCTGCCGAACTCAAGGAAATCCGTATCGCCGTGCCCGACCTCAGTGCCGGCACACAACACAGCGCGGGCGGCGTGGTGGATGTGCTGCGCGACCAGCAAATCTTCGAAAAGGCCTTCGCCGATCAGGGCATCAAGATTCAATGGAATTTCTTCAAGGGAGCGGGGCCTGTGATCAATGAAGCCTTCGCCAACGGCCAGGTCGATCTGGCGTACCTCGGCGACCTGGCAGCGATCATTGGCAAGTCCAATGGTCTCGATACGCGCGTGCTGAGTGCCTCTGCACGTGGGGTGAAGCATTACCTCGGCGTGGTGCCGGGCTCGGGGATCAAGACCCTGCAAGACCTCAAAGGCAAACGCGTGGCGATCTTTCGCGGTACTGCCACTCAGTTGTCGTTCGATGCGGCGCTGGCTAGCCAGGGTTTGAGCGAGAAGGATCTGAAGATCATCAACCTGGATTTCAACGGTGCGGTCGCGGCACTCGCCGCCAAGCAGATCGATGCGTCCTGGGGCGGTTCCAATTTGACCGCGTTGCAAGCCAAAGGCCTGGCCGAGTTGCCGTTGAACACCAAGGACCTGGGCGGCGCGGGCAGTGTTCAGGCGGTATTGTTGGGTAATGGCAAGTTTGTCGACGAGCACCCGGAGGTGGTGGCGAAACTGCTCAAGGCTCAGCAGCAGGCGGTGCAATGGCTGACCGAGGACAGCAACAAGGACGCCTACATCCAGTTGGTGTCGGGGCTGGCGAGTTATCCGTCGGTGATCCTGACCGAGGATTTGAAGGACCAGAAACTGAGCGAGGTTTTCCCGTCGACCCTGGATCCGGTGTTCCTCGGTAAATTGCAGGATGCGGTGGACCTGGCTTCGCAGCAGAAGCTGATTCGCAAGCCGTTCAAAGTGAGTGATTGGGTGGCGCCTGAGTTGGCTGCTGCCAAGCTCTGAATCGTCGGTGTTTGAGCGGACGCCATCGCTGGCAAGCCAGCTCCCACAGGTTTTTTCTGGTGTTCACAAAATCTGTGTTCACTGGAGACCCCTGTGGGAGCTGGCTTGCCAGCGATGAGGCCATCAAACCGCGACAGCGATCTCCTTTTTGTCCACCGCCACCAACATCTCAATCATTGCCCTCGCCGCCGGTGACAACCGAAACCCGGTGCGACTGACGATTCCGCAGCGTGCATTCATGCTCTCGATGTTTTGCGGCAGATTGCGCCAGTGCAGCAGCACCAGCGAACCCTGGGCGATGTCTTCGACAAACGCTTCTTCCGTCCCCACGCCAATCGCGTTCGATTGCAGCACGATTTTCACCAGCGCCGGATAATGCTCCGTCTCGATGGTTGGGGAAAAATCCATGCGCCCACTCAGATTCGCCAGCAGCTTGCGAATGCCCGGCGGGATCAGTGTGGTGGCCAGCGGGTAATCGAACATGTCGTTGGTCGACAGGCTTTCCTTGGCCAGCAGCGGATGTCCGGGGCGGCAGAAAAACACCCCGCGCTTGGGCGTCAGGGCTTGGGTCTGGAAGTTCGGGTCGGCTTCGAAATGACGGATGTCGGCGATGAAGAATTCGATCTCTTCCCGGCTCAGGGCGCGGCTGAGTTTTTCCCAGTTATCCACTTCGAAACAGGTGCGCACTTTCGGGTGCGCATTGATGAACTGCGCCACCGCATCCGGCACCAGTTTTACCGCCGGGGCGGGTCCGCAACCGAAACGCAACTCACCGGCGTCGAGTTTGGTCATCTGCGTCACTTCGGCGCTGAGCAGTGCCGCGCCTTGCACCAGGCTGCGCGCATGCTGCAGCACCACCAGGCCTTCGGGCGTAGGGCGCAATTCCTTGTTGCCACGGTCCACCAGCACGCAGCCGAACTCTTGCTCCAGCCCTTGGATACTGCGGCTGAACGCCGGTTGAGTGATACCCATGGCGTCCGCCGCACGGACGAAACTGCGGTGTTCGTTGAGGGCGATGAAGTAGCGTAACTGGCGAAGATCCATATGCTTTCCCGGCATCCTAAAAATAGCTCGAAGGCATTTGCGACGAGGGTTGGTTGAGGTTTTAAATGCAAGCTCTTATTCCGTCAACGAAGCATGTGATTATCTATTAGACCTAAAGTGAATATAGATAGAGCGTTGTTTCGCTGCCGCCAACCGTCAGCAGTCCGATCGAGGGTCTACCCATGAGCAATGCCGCTTTAGCTGTAAAACCTGCTGTTCACGCGCTTGAAATCCATCCGGTGGCGGGTCGGATCGGAGCCGAGATCCGTGGCGTGAAACTCTCCGGTGAACTGGACGCCAGCACCGTCGAGGCGATTCAGCAGGCGCTGGTGCAATACAAAGTGATCTTCTTCCGTGAGCAGGCCCACCTCGACGATCAGAGCCAGGAAGCCTTCGCTCACCTGCTCGGCGAACCCGTGGCGCACCCGACCGTGCCGGTGCGTGACGGCACCCGTTTCCTGCTTGAACTGGACGGTGCCCAAGGCCAGCGCGCCAACTCCTGGCACACCGACGTGACTTTCGTCGACGCTTACCCGAAAGCCTCGATCCTGCGCTCGGTGGTTGCCCCGGCGTTCGGTGGCGACACCGTGTGGGCCAATACTGCTACGGCTTACAACGAACTGGCGCCGGAGCTGCGCGAACTGGCCGACAAACTCGTGGCAGTGCACAGCAACGAGTACGACTACGCGGGTGGCAAGCCGGACGTTTCTGAGGAGAAGCTGGAGCGCTACCGCAAGATCTTCACCTCGACCATTTACGAAACCGAGCATCCAGTGGTGCGCGTACACCCGATCAGCGGTGAGAAAAGCTTGCTGCTGGGTCATTTCGTCAAGCGCATCAAGGGCTATTCCCAGGCCGACTCGGCGCACCTGTTCGGCCTGTTGCAAAGCCACGTCATCCGCCAGGAAAACACCGTGCGCTGGCGCTGGAAGGCCGGTGACGTGGCGATCTGGGACAACCGCTCCACCCAGCATTACGCGGTGGATGACTACGGCACCCAGGACCGAGTAGTGCGCCGCGTGACGCTCAAGGGTGAAGTGGCGATCGGGGTTTCCGGGCAGCGCAGTCTGACGGTGAAAGGGCCGGATATCGGCGGCATTTGATCGCACGCCATCGCCAGCAAGCCGGCTCCTACAGGAGGCGGTGTTGATCACAATGGATGTGAACAGCACCAACCCTTGTAGGAGCCGGCTTGCTGGCGATGCTTTTACTGCGGATGTCGGCGGCGATTGATCGTACGCCATCGCTGGCAAGCCAGCTCCCACAGGATTCCGAGTCGTTCACATCCATTGTGTTCAACACCATTTACTGTGGGAGCTGGCTTGCCAGCGATGCTTTTCACCACACGCCGATCTGCACCATTTTCTCGGTTTCCGGTTCACCATAGCGAAACCGTTGCCCACGCAAATCAATCTCCTGATGACTGATAGTGGTCCTGCGCTTCAACCCACGCACCCACTCAAACAAATACCCCGCATGCTCTTCCCGAACGGCGGCATACGCCGGGTCTGCACCCAGATCCCGCAACTCCTGCGGATCATTCAGCAGGTCAAACAACTGCGGCCGAAAGCCGTCGTACGTCAGGTATTTCCAGCGCTCGCTGCGGACCATGGTCATGCGGCAACGGTCAATCGGCTGTTGCAGCCGCTCCCGCGCCGGTGCTTGAAACGCATAGTCGTATTCGCTGATCGCAAAGCGGCGCCAGTCGGTGTTTGTGCCGTGCAGAAGCGGAATCAGCGAGCGTCCTTCAAGTCGATGTTCGGCACTTGGCAACCCCAACGCCTCAAGGAACGTCGGCAGTGCGTCAATGGTTTCCACCAGTCGCTCATCCACCGAACCACGCGTTGTATCCGCCGTCGGGCGCGGGTCGCGGACGATCAGTGGCACGCCTACCGCAGGCTCCAGCAGAAACTCTTTTTCCCCGAGGTAGTGGTCACCAAGGAAGTCGCCGTGGTCGCTGGTGAACACGATCAGGGTGTCATCCCAACGACCGCTGCTCTGAAGAAAATCGAACAGCCGCCCGAGCTGGTCATCGACCTGTTTGATCAGGCCCATGTACGTCGGGATCACATTCAAACGCACTTCATCCCTGGAGAAATTCAGGCTCTCCTCGTGCTGTCGAAACGCGTGGTACACCGGATGATCACTGGCCTCACCCTCGGCTGGACGCACCGGCTCGATCACGTGTTGCGCGCCATACAGCGCGTGATACGGCGCCGGAGCGATGTAGGGCCAGTGGGGCTTGATGTACGACAGGTGCAAACACCACGGCCGCTCACCCTGCTCGGCGATGAAGTCGAGGGCGCGGTCGGTGGTGTAGACGGTTTCCGAATGCTGCTCCGGAATGCGCGCCGGCAGATGGGCATTGCGCATTTTCCAGCCGCTGAGGATTTCGCCTTTATCGCCTTCGCCAGCGTTGGCCCAGTCGTGCCACGGATTGCGCCCGGCATAACCGAGGTCGCGCAGGTAGTGGGTGTAAGGCGCGGATTCGCGTTTGTCATCGAACAACGGGTCGTCGGGAAAGATGCCGTCATGCCGAAAAAACGGCTCGAATCCGACTTCGTTCAGCTCCGAAGCCTGTTCGCCAAGCGGGTCGATGGCCAGCCGTTGCAAAGCATCGAGATTAGGCGTGGCGTGGGTCTTGCCCACCAGCGCGGTGCGGATGCCGTGGGGGCGCAAATAATCACCGATGGTCAGTTCTTCCAGCGGTAACGGCACGGCGTTCCACGCGACTTGATGGCTGCTGACGTAGCGCCCGGTATAGGCCGACATCCGCGACGGTCCGCAGATCGTGCCCTGGGTGTAAGCACGGCTGAAACGCACGCCGGCAGCGGCCAGACGATCGATGTTCGGCGTGTGCAAATGCGGGTGGCCGTAGCACGACAGGTAATCGCGGCGCAGTTGATCGCACATGATGTACAGCACGTTGCGCACGGGGTTTGGGGTGTTGGGCATGGGGTTCACCGATCAAAAGACAGGCGAGGTTTTTCGCTGGTGGGGCGGGGTTGAGGCAAGTGCGTTTGGGGAATGGTTTTTATGCACGGGGTGCATCGTTGTCTGGGCCGACGCCATCGCTGGCAGGCCAGCTCCCACAGTTTTTTGTGTTGATCACAGATTATGGGTTCACACCGATCCACTGTAGGAGCTGGCTTGTCAGCGATGGCGGTAGATCAGACAGCAAAATTTTCCAGCGAACACACCTCAAACAGATTCGATGGTGCTCACAAATTATGTGCCCACCACAGAACCTTGTGGGAGCTGGCTTGCCAGCGATGAGGCCAGCTCAGACGGCAAAATTCTCCAGCGAACACACCTCTTCATCCAGCGCATCCACCTCCTTGATCTGCGCAATCATCGCCTCGGCCAACGGTGACAATCGATACCCCGCGCGGCTGACAATCCCGTAGCGGGTGTACAACTCCTCCAGGTCATCGGCCAGCCCATCGATCTTCAAACGCACCAGTTCACCCTTGGCGTTATGCAGCGCATCGGAGTATTCGCCGACGATGCCGATCGCGTCCGAACGCATCACCACGCCAAGCAGGCTGTAGCTGCTTTCACATTCCACGTTGGGCGTGAAATCCGGCCGTCCGCTGAGATCGACGATGACTTTGCGCAGGTTCGGCGGGCGGATGGTGACGGCCATCGGATAGCTCATCAACTCGGCGGCACTGACGCTTTCACGACCCGCCAACGGATGCCCGGCGCGGCAGCAGAAGTGCCATTTGCGTGGGCGCAGGCGCTGGGTCAGGTAGTCCGGATCGGCTTCGAACTGACGCGTGTCGGCGACGAAAAATTCGAACTCTTCGCTCAGCAGGCGCTTGCTCAGGCTTTGCCAGTCATCCACCTGAAATTGCACCCGCGCCTTGGGGTAGCGGCCAATGAAACAGCCGATGGCCCTGGGGATCAATCCTGCCGCCGGCGCCGGGCCGCAGCCGAAGCGCAACTCGCCGGCCTCCAGGCCATTGAACTGGCTGATCTCGTTGGCCATCTGCTGCGCGCCGCTGACCAGCCGTCGCGCGTGTTCGAGCAACACCAGGCCCTGTTTGGTCGGCGCCAGATCCTTGCGCCCGCGATCCACCAACTGACAACCTACGCTGTGCTCCAGCGCCTGAATGCTGCGACTGAACGCCGACTGCGACAGGTTCACGGCCGTGGCACCCGCGACGAAGCTGCGCTGATCGGCGAGGGCGATGAAGTGGCGGAGCTGGCGCAAGTCGATATGCATTTTTCACATCAAAAATATCGGGGAAATGCATTGGCTATGCATTAGGTCGTTTCCTTATAAAGGCAATCTCTTATGCAGTAAATCTTTGTAAAAACATAAATAAATAACTTTAAAGAATATGCACTGCTGAAAAGTCGCTGTGTGTTTTTTGCCCAGGAGCCGCCTCATGAGTCCGTTGAACCTTGCGTCACCCCTCACACCCCGACGGCTCAAGCGCCTGCCTCTGGCCCTGATGCTGGCCGGGTGCGCCAGTTGGACCCAAGGCTACGCGGCCGAGACGGCCACCCCGGAAGAGGCACCGGCAAAAACCGCATCGGGCCAGGCAAAGACTGACGGCGCGCAGCTGGAAACCGTGACCGTAACCACCCGCCGTCGCGAGGAAAGTTCGCAGGAAGTACCGACCCCGATGAGCGTGGTCAGCGGTCAGGCGCTGGAAACCCAGCGGGTTTATCGCATCCAGGATCTGCAGCAACTGGTACCCAGCGTCAACGTCGCCTACATGCATGCGCGCCAGTCCAGCGTGTCGATCCGTGGCCTGGGCAACAACCCGGCTAGCGATGGCCTGGAGGGCAGCGTCGGGCTGTACATCGACAACGTCTACCTCGGCCGGCCGGGCATGGCGGTGTTCGACTTGATGGACATCGAGCAGCTCGAAGTGCTGCGCGGTCCGCAAGGCACGTTGTTCGGCAAAAACACCACGGCTGGCGTGATCAATATCAGCACGCGGGCGCCGACGTTCACCCCGGAGCGCAGCATCGAAACCTCGGTGGGCGAGGACGGTTACTTCCAGACCAAGGGCACCCTTTCCGGCCCGTTGAATGACGAACTCGCCGGTCGTTTCTCCGCTTATCGCACCCGCAGTGACGGTGACATCAAGAACGAATACGACGGCCATGACTTGAACGGCGGCTCGCGCGATGGCTTCCGTGCGCAGTTGCTGTTCAAGCCGAATGAAACGTTCAACTTGCGCTGGATCGGCGACTACAACGAAGAGGATTCCAGCGCCGGCACCCGCGTGTTGTACGACACCGGGCCGACCATCAATGGCGTCAACCTCTACCAGTCCCGGGCTGCGGCGGCGGGGGCCACGCTGGTCGATGGCACGCACCGAAAGGTCAATCTGAACGACGAACAACACGTCACCGTGCACCAGGGCGGTACGTCGGTCGAGGCCAATTGGACGCTGCCGAGTGACTTCACCCTGACCTCGATCAGCTCCTACCGCTGGTGGAATTTCACCCCGCGGAACGACGACGGCTTGAACGTCTCGTCAACGTACAACGCCGGGGTCTCGGTGGAAGACAAACAGTACTCGCAGGAATTTCGCCTGGCCTCGCCTACAGGCGGGTTCTTCGACTACGTGCTCGGCGCCTACTACTTCGGCAACGACCTGGACAACAAGTCCTTCGCTTATTACGGCCCGCAAGCCGACATTTGGAGCGGCACGCCAGCGGGCGCATTGGCCAACGTGAACAGTGTCGGCAAAGGCCACATTAAAACCGACAGCTTCGCCCTGTTTGCCCAAGGCACCTGGCACCTCACCGAACGGCTGGACTTCACCGCTGGTATACGCGGCACCTACGAAGAGAAAAACGCCTGGGTCAACCGCAATGCGCCAGAGGGTGGTGTGGCGGTGACCGGCGCGGCCGCTACGGCCAGACGCGGGCGCGCCGGGGCTTACGACTCCGGTGATTTGAATCAGTACAGCTCCAGCCCTTCGGGTCTGCTGAACCTCAGCTACCACTTCAATGAGAATCTGCTCGGCTACGCCACCCTGTCCCACGGCGAGAAATCCGGCGGCGTGAACCTCGCCGTCGGCACCGCCCCGGTCGCCGGCGCCGACTCGCTGCTGATCGGCACCGAGCGCGCCAACAACGCTGAACTCGGTTTCAAAAGCACACTCTGGGATCGTCGCCTGCAGCTTAACGCCAACGTGTTCTGGACCCAGGTCAACGGCTATCAAACCAACGCCTACGACGACGTCAACCGCGTGCAATACCTGACCAACGCCGGTTCCGTGCGTTCGCGTGGCGTTGAGTTCGAAAGCACGCTGATCCCGTTGCGTGGCCTGACGCTGAACTTCAACGGCTCGTACAACGACGTCAGCTACCTCTCCTACAAAGATGCGCCATGTCCGCCGGAAGTCAGCCTGGCGCCGGGCGCTCCAGCCTCTTGCGACCTCACCGGCCACCAGGTGGTTGGCGCTTCGAAATGGATCGGCAACGCCAACGGCGAATACAAATGGAACCTGAGTAACGGTCTCGAAGAGTACGTCACCGGCAGCTACGCCTTCCGTTCGAAAGCCGTAGGCACGGTGGAGGACTCCGACTACGGCCAGATCCCGAGCTACGCCGTGGTCAACCTGTCCACCGGCCTGCGCGGCGACTTCAAACAGGGGCAGTGGGACGTCTCGCTGTGGCTGAAAAACGCCTTCGATAAAACCTACTACACGACGCTCTGGACCGCCGCCAACGGTGGCTACGAAGGCTTGCTCGGCACGCCACGGACCCTGGGCGTGACCGGTCGCTACGACTTCTGATCAGACATTCAAGGAGCACCATTATGTTGAGCATCAAAGCGGCTTTGCCGGTGTTGTTCGGCGCGGTAATCAGCGCCGGGGCCTTCGCGGCGCCCAGTGTTTATCCCACCGGCGTCACTCGATACGACCCGGCCAAGGCCTTTAACCAGTACGTGATTTTCAGCGGCGCCGACAAGCAGACCCATCTGATCGACATGAACGGCAACGAAGTGAAATCCTGGCCCCAGGCGGGTTTCCCTTCGGCGATCATCGACCCGAAACTGGTGGGTGGCGAGCGCGGTCATGTGTTGCTGCAACTCGGCGACAAGGACCCCGGCAAGCTCGGTTCGGCCGGCAATGGCCTGGGCAATCAGAGCATCGGCGAGCTGGACTGGAACGGCAAAGTGGTCTGGCAGTGGGGCGACAAGGCACCCGGCGGTGCAGCGCAGCAACACCATGATCAGCGTCGTTTGAGCAACGGCAACACCGTGGTGCTGGCGAACAAGGTGCACAAGGTTGCCGGGTTCAAAGTCCCCGAAGTCATCGACGACGCCATCTACGAAGTCAGCCCCAAGGGCGAAGTGAAATGGCAGTGGCTGGCGTCCGAGCACCTCGATGAATTCGGCTTCACGGCCGAGCAACTGAAACTGGTATACGCCAGCAACGACCCGGACTACCTGCACATCAACAACCTCAGCCTCGTGGGGCCGAACAAGTGGTTCGACGCGGGCGACAAACGCTTCAGCCCGGACAACCTGCTGATCGATTCGCGCAACGCCAACTTCATCGCAATCATCGACAAGCACAGCGGCAAAGTGGTCTGGCGCCTCGGCCCGAACCTGCCGCTGATCAACCCGAAAACCGCGCAAAAACTGCCGCGTCCGGTGGATCAGTTCGTCGGTCAGCATGACGCTCACATCATTCCCGCCGGCCTGCCGGGTGCGGGCAATTTGCTGGTGTTCGATAACCAGGGTTCGGCGGGTTATCCGTCCGTCACGTTGGGGCTGATTTCCGGCTCGCGGGTTTTGGAAATCGACCCGCTGAAAAACGAAATCGTCTGGCAGTACAGCGCCGCCAATTCGAAGCAACCAGGGTGGGCGTTTTACAGCTCGTTCATCAGCAGCGCCCGGCGTTTGCCGAACGGCAATACGTTGATCGATGAAGGCATGAACGGGCGGTTTTTCCAGGTGACGGCCAGCGGTGAAAACGTCTGGGAATACCTCAGCCCTTATCTGGGCAAAGCGCCGGGCAGCGACGCCGTCAGCAACTGGGTCTACCGCGCGCTGCCAGTGAGTTACGACTGGGTTCCGAAGGATACGCCGCGCTCGGAAACGGCGGTGATCGCGCCGGCAGTTGGCGTGCAGCAGACCAACGCCAGTCGCTGATGACGCCGCCGGTGCGCCGAAAACCATGCTCTGCGGGAATATTTTCAATGCCTTAAAAGCATGTGTTTTCGCTCACTTGGCCGGAGCCCTTACGGGCCAAGGCCTGCAGCGAATCGAATGTTTCGATTATTCGTTATTGATCTAAACATAACGTTAAAGATTACTTTAAGAGATAAGCGTCTAGCTCAATGATTAACCCATCGATACGTCGTTCGGGGGATGTCGGGTTCGGCGTATCGGGTCATTCGCAAAGAGACCGCAGGGAGTAAATCAATGGGCAATGTCCAGACCGCTGCCAGCGCACACGAGGTGCTTTGGCGCCAGGCGCCAGGTGGCGAGTTGGTCGACCTCGGGCGGGCACACCGCGTGCCCTTGGGCCAGCTGCGCTTGCAGCGTGTGCCCAAGGGCATCCTGAGCCGACGCGAAACGATCCTGCTCGGTGTGCTGGCGTTGCTGGTGCACGGCGCGGTGATCTACTGGGTCAATCAGCAGCCGACCAAAGCCTTGCCGATCGTGCCGCCGGAAATTCCGCCGATGACCATCGAGTTTTCGCGTCCGGCGCCGCCCGTGGTCGAACCACCGCCACCGGTACCGCCGCCTCCACCACCGCCGGTGGTCGAGCCGCCGCCGCCCGTGGTGGACGAATTGGCAGCAAAACCGGCGCCGCCAAAACCGATTCCCAAGCCAAAGCCGATCGTTAAACAAGTGCCAAAACCAGCGCCAAAAGCAGTCGAGCAACCGCCCGCACCGCCACAACCGGCAGCGCCTGTCGCAGCTCCGGCGCCACCTGCACCACCGGCGCCCGCGCCAGTGACGCCGGCTTCGGCCAACGCCGCGTACCTGAAAAACCCGGCGCCGGAATACCCGTCGCTGGCCCAGCGTCGCGGTTGGGAAGGCACGGTATTGCTGCGCGTGCATGTACTCGCCAACGGCAAGCCCGGCGAGATCCAGATTCAGAAAAGCAGTGGCCGCGAGGCGCTCGATGAGGCGGCATTAAGTGCTGTGAAACGCTGGAGTTTCGTGCCCGCCAAGCAGGGCGATGTCGCCCAGGACGGCTGGGTCAGCGTGCCCATCGATTTCAAGATTCATTAAACCGAAACCTAATTCGCGCGAAACGTTTACACGAGGAATTCACCATGACGTTATTGGCATCTCCACTCGAATCCATCGAAAGCGCGGTGATCTGGCTGCTGGTGGTTTTTTCTGTCGCCACTTGGGGCCTGGCATTGCTCAAGGGTGTGCAGTTCGGTCGGTTGAAAGCCCAAGACCGAAAATTTCATAAGCAGTTTTGGGCTGCTTCCAGTCTGGATTCGGCGGCTGAGCTAGCCGAAACCCAGCCCGGCGCTGCAGCGCGGGTGGCACAGGCCGGTTATGCGGCGATCCAGGTGGGCGAGGCGCCACAGGCTGCGGACTTGAGCCAGGCGATCAATCATCAGGATCGCCTTGAGCGGGCCTTGCGCCAGCAGATCGTGCGCGAACGCCGCTCGCTGGAAACCGGGCTGGCGGTGGTCGCGAGTATTGGCAGTACGTCGCCGTTCATTGGTTTGTTCGGCACGGTGTGGGGAATCATGGAGGCGTTGAAAGGCATCAGCGCAGCGGGCTCGGCGAGCCTGGAAACAGTCGCCGGGCCGATTGGCGCGGCGTTGGTCGCCACCGGTGTGGGTATCGCCGTCGCGGTGCCGGCAGTGCTGGTTTACAACTACTTTTTGCGCCGTTTGAAGTTGACGGCGGCGGACCTGGATGACTTCGCCCACGACTTCTACAGCCTGGCACAGAAGAGTTCGTTCCGCGTGTTGATCCACCCGACGGCGCACAAAGTCACGGCATCGGGCAGCGCGCAGAAAGTGAAGGAGGCGTCCTGATATGGCCTTCTCCACGCAAGACAGTGATGAGGTGCTGAGCGAGATCAACGTGACACCGCTGGTGGACGTGATGCTGGTGCTGTTGGTGGTGTTCATCGTCACCGCGCCGCTGCTGACCAATGCGATCCCGATCAACCTGCCCAAGACCGAAGCGGTGGCGCCGGTGGAGCAGAAGGACCCGCTGGTGGTGAGCATCGACGGGGCTGGCAAGCTGTTTATCAACAAGGATGAAATCCAGCCGGATTTGCTGGAATTCAATCTACAGGCGGCCAAGGCCAAGGACCCGGAAGTGCGGGTGCAGTTGCAGGCCGATGACGGAGTGAATTACGGCGAAGTGGCGCGGGCCATGGCGTCCATTGAGCGGGCAGGGATTACCAAATTGTCGGTGATCACCGCGCGCTGACAAGTTTTCGATTTTCCGGGGCCGTCTCCTTGGCAGGGTGCGGCCCCTTTTTTATTCCGGCCAGACACAAAACCTGTAGGAGCTGCCGCAGGCTGCGATCTTTTGATCTTTTTAAAAGCAAGATCAAAAGATCGCAGCCTGCGGCAGCTCCTACATTGTTATTCGATATAGATCTTAATAAATAGCTTCTTATTCCTTAACGAATATAAATCCCGTCCCTATACTCGATCAGGAACAGACACGCAGCAGGAGAGCTCACCCATGCGCAACGAATCAATTCGCTACCTGATCGTGCCGGGCTGGCAAGGATCGCCGGAAGATCATTGGCAAAGCCACTGGCAGAACAGCCTGCCGAACAGCGCACGGGTGGAGCAGGACGACTGGCTGACGCCGCGTCGTGAAGACTGGGTGGCGGCATTGGCCGAGGCGATTGCCGCCGACAGCACCCCCGTCATCCTGATTGCCCACAGCTTGGGTTGCATCACCGTCGCGCATTGGGCGGCTACCGCGCCTGTGCAGTTTTTGCGTCAGGTACGCGGTGCGTTGCTGGTCGCTCCGGCGGACGTCGAACGCCCGGCCTGCGCGCCAGCCCTGCGCAATTTCGCACCGATTCCTACGGATCTGCTGCCATTCCCCAGCCAGGTCGTCAGCTCCGACAACGACGCCGCCATCAGCGCGCCGCGGGCTCTGGAGCTGGCACGTAACTGGGGTGCGGAAGCGGGGATCCTGGCGGGTGCCGGGCATATCAATGTGAAGTCGGGTCATCAGCGTTGGGAGCAGGGTTTTGCCTATCTCTATCGTCTGCAAAACCGCATGGAACACCACGCCCTGCGCCGCGCCTGAATCTATTATTTCTTTCAACGCCCCCGTCGTTCGGCGGTTTAGGGCGGGAGCCTGCCATGAGTTTTGAAACCTTCGGCCAGCCACTGCTGACCTTTCCCGACGCTGAAAAAAGCCCCCTGAGCATCCGCGCCAAGGCGCTGGTTTTCGTAGATCCGCGCTCGCGGCAATTGCGTCAGGAGCTGGAGCAACTGGCGCCGCGTTCGATCTCGGTGCTGATCCGTGGTGAAACCGGCAGCGGCAAGGAACTGTTGGCGCGGCACATCCATCGCGCCAGCGATCGCGGCGGATTGTTCGTCTCGGTCAATTGCGGCGCGATCAGCCCGACCTACGCCGATGCCGAATTGTTCGGCTATGCCGCCGGCAGTTACAGCGGCTCGGCCAGCAGTCGCGCCGGCTGGTTCGGTTCGGCCAACGGCGGCACGTTGTACCTGGATGAGATCGGCGACCTGCCGCTGCCGATCCAGATCAAATTGCTTGCCGCTCTGGAAAACCACGAAGTGACGCGCGTCGGTGCGCATCAGCCGAGCCCGGTGGATGTGCGGCTTGTCGCGGCCACCAGCATCGACCTGGCCCAGGCTGTCGCTGCCGGCAAATTCCATGAGCGGCTCTATCACTACCTCAGCGAAGGCCAGCTCGAACTGCCGGCCCTGCGCGAGCGGGTGGGCGACATCCTGTCGCTGGCCGAATACTTCCTCGGCATCTACAGCCAGCGACTGGATCTGCCAGTGCCGCTGATCAGCGAGGCTGCGCAAGCAGTGCTGGAGCGACACAGCTGGCCGGGCAATACCCGCGAGCTGGAAAATGTCATTCATTTTGCGTTGCTGGTGAGTACCGGCGACGAGATCCTGCCGGAGCATTTGAATTTGCCGGATGAAGGTCTGGCGCAGATCGAACAGCAGCTCAAGCGGATTCTCGACAAGGGTTCCGTCGCCGAAAAAGACGCCCTGAAACAAATCCTTAAAAACGCCGGCCTCCTGTAGGAGCAAGCTTGCTCGCGATTGGGCCTCCGCGGTTTTTCTGTTCAGACGCCATCTCTGGCAAGCCAGCTCCTACAGGGAATGCGCGAGCTAGAGCGGAATGAACAAAATGGAATATGAGAGTGAATAAAAGATATTGTTCGGGAATATAAAATCCCGGTATTGTCCGCTCCACGCCGGCGATAGCACTTCGCTGGCACTTAATATCTAGCCGTCGCCACAAGCGACTGTGATTTTCGATAAGGACACTGCATGAAAAAGGTTCTGTTGTTCACCGCACTGGCGGCTGCCCTGACTGCGGGCCTGGCCCAGGCTGGCGAGAAACTGGTGGTCGCGGCGACCCCGGTTCCACACGCCGAGATTCTTGAACTGATCAAGCCAACCCTCGCCAAAGAAGGCGTGGACCTGGAAATCAAAGTCTTCACCGACTACGTTCAGCCTAACGTGCAGGTCGACCAGAAGCGTCTGGACGCCAACTACTTCCAGACCCTGCCGTACCTGAAAAGCTTCAACGAAGGTAAAGGCACTAATCTGGTGACCGTGATCGGCGTTCACGTTGAACCGTTCGGTGGCTACTCGAAGAAAGTCAAAACCCTGGCCGAGCTGAAAGACGGCGCGACCATTGCCATTCCTAACGAAGGCAGCAACAGCGGCCGTGCCCTGATCCTGCTGCAGAAGGCTGGCCTGATCGAGTTGAAAGACCCGAAAAACGCGTTGGCTACGCCGAAAGACATCGCCAAGAACCCGCACAACTTCAAGTTCAAGGAACTGGAATCGGCCATGCTGCCGCGCGTGCTGGATCAAGTTGACCTGGACATGATCAACACCAACTACGCGCTGGAAGCGGGTCTGAACCCGGCTAAAGACGCGCTGGTGATCGAAGGTGCAGATTCGCCTTACGTGAACTTCCTGGTGGCTCGCCCTGACAACAAGGACAGCGCCGCCATCCAGAAACTGGCCAAAGCCTTGACCAGCCCGGAAGTGAAAGCATTCATCGAGAAGAAGTACAGCGGCGCGGTACTGCCGGCGTTCTGATTCGCGAGGTAAACCCCTTCAAGGTTTCCAACGCCGACGGCTGATGCAGCGTCGGCGTTTTTTTGTGTATCGATAATCTGTGGCGAGCGAGCTTTTTGTGGCGAGCGAGCTTGCTCGCGCTGGGTTGCGAAGCAACCCCAAAAACCTGTGCATGCGGTCGATCATGCACACCGCGTTGCCCAGGTTTGCGACTGCTGCGCAGCCGAGCGGGAGCAAGCTCCCTCGCCACAAAAAACCGACCTCATTCACTGATGAAATTCAGGCCACCCTGGCCTTCAACGCCCGGCGCAGCGCCACCAATAACTTCACGATGTCCTGCGGATTCATCGGTTGCAGCACTTTTGCATCTGCCATGTTCTCGTCCTTGTGAGTGATCGGCCGGGGGAGTCTGGCCAAAAGCGGTCCGTCCTTGGAGGGGCAAATCGAAAAAAAGATCCTTCCTACGGCGCAAAGGAAAATAGTCGTCTTCCGTCGCCTCGGCAAATGCCCGGGATAGTTTTTTGTGTGATATCAATATGCTTTATCGGTATTTAAATTATGATTTTTATACCTTTAAAGTTGGTGCTTGCCGGACCGTTATCCATGGCCCGTGGACTGCACCACCGTCGCTTACCGAGCGGCGTCCAGGATGTTCAATGAACTTCGATTACGCATTTATCCTCAGCACCCTGCCGGCGTTTCTCAAGGCCGTGGGCGTGACACTGCAGGTCGGATTTATCGCCATCGGCACCTCGTTGTTGGTGGCGCTGATCAACGCGACGATTCTGGTATTTCGTACGCCTTACTTGCAGCGGCTGGTTGGCCTCTATGTCGAATTGGCCCGCAACACACCGCTGCTGATCCAGTTATTCTTCGTCTATTTCGCCTTGCCTGCGTTGGGCATCAAGGTTTCGGGTTTTGCCGCGGCAATCATCACCATGACCTTCCTCGGCGGCGCTTATCTCACTGAAGTGCTGCGTGCCGGCGTGGACGCCGTGCCTCAGGCGCAACTCGAGTCCGGTCGTTCCATCGGCCTGTCCCACGGGCAATTGCTGCGTTACGTGATCATGCCGCAGGCCGGCATCCTCAGTTTGCCGTCGCTGTTTGCCAATTTCATTTTCCTGCTCAAGGAAACCACCGTGGTCTCGGCGGTGGCGGTGCCGGAAATTTTGTACACCACCAAGAGCTACATCGCCCTCTATTACAAAACCTACGAAATGCTCGCCGTGCTGACGCTGATTTGCGTGCTGCTGTTTTTGCCGCTGTCGCTGTTGCTCAGCCGTCTGGAAAGGAGGCTCCAGCATGGCCAGTTCGGGTCTTGAGTTGTTGTGGGTGTCGTTGCCGCAACTGGGCAGGGGCGCGGCGCAAACCCTGTCGATTTCATTTTTGAGCATCGCCATCAGCACCGTCGGTGGTGTGCTCTACGGCGTGTTGCGCACGCTGAATGTGACGTGGCTGAACGCAATCCTGCGGGTCTATCTGGAACTGTTTCGGGCGATCCCGGTGCTGGTCTGGTTGTATTTGCTGTTCTTCGGTTTGCCGATTTTCTTTGGCCTGAGCATTCCGAGCTTCTGGTGCGCGGTGCTGGTGCTGTCGCTGTGGGGCGCCAGTGAAGTCGGCGAGGTGGTGCGCGGTGCGTTGCATTCGTTGCCGCGCGGGCAGCGTGAAGCCGGGCTGTCGATTGGTCTGAGCGACCCGCAACTCTACGGCTACGTGCTGCTGCCGCAAGCGCTGAAGCGCATGACGCCGCCGACCATCAACGTGTACACGCGGATCATCAAGACCAGCTCCCTGGCGGTGCTGATCGGTGTGGTGGACGTGATCAAGGTCGGCCAGCAGATCATCGAACGCACCTACGAATCTGTGCTGATCTACGGCGCGCTGTTCCTGTTTTTCTTTTTCATTTGCTACCCGTTGTCGGCCGCCTCGCGCGTGCTGGAACGGCGCTGGACGCAAGCATGAGCGCATTGATCGAGTTCAAGGGTTTCAACAAGTTTTTCGGTGAGCATCAGGTGCTCAAAGACATCGACCTGAGCGTGAAGCCGGGCGAAGTCATCGTCATCCTCGGCCCCAGCGGCTGCGGCAAAAGTACATTGCTGCGTTGCCTCAATGGTCTGGAAGTCGCCCACGGCGGCAGCCTGAAATTCATTGGCCGAGAGCTGCTGAACAAGTCCACCGATTGGCGCGAAGTGCGACAGCAGATCGGCATGGTGTTCCAGAGCTATCACCTGTTCCCGCACATGAGCGTGCTCGACAACTTGCTGCTCGGCCCAGTGAAAGTGCAGAAACGCGACCGCCGCGAAGCGCGCGATCAGGCTGAAGCGTTGTTGGCGCGGGTAGGTTTGCTGGACAAGCGCGATGCGTTTCCAAGACAGCTCTCCGGCGGCCAGCAACAACGTATCGCCATTGTCCGTTCGCTGTGCATGAACCCCAAGGTCATGCTCTTCGATGAAGTCACCGCCGCCCTCGACCCGGAAATGGTCAAGGACGTGCTGGAAGTGATTCAGGGTCTGGCCCGTGAGGGCATGACGCTGTTGATCGTCACCCACGAAATGGCCTTCGCCCGCGCCGTGGCTGACCGCATCGTGTTCATGGATGCCGGGCGAATCCTTGAGCAAAACCCTCCCGAGATTTTCTTTACGAACCCGCAAACCGCACGAGCGCAGCAGTTCCTGGAGAAGTTCTCCTACGTCGCCGCACTACCCAAAACGACTCAAACAAAGGAACTGGAACTGCCATGAAAACTGCCAAGTCTTCACTCTTGCTTCTGCCACTGCTGGGCCTTGCACTGCTGGCCGGCTGCAACAAAACCGAAGAGCCCGCCAAGCCGAAAGTTGCCAGCGAAAGCACGGCGCCAGCCAGCTATCTGGAAAAGATCAAGGCGCGGGACAAACTGATCGTGGGCGTCTTCACTGACAAGCCGCCGTTCGGTTTTGTCAATGAAGCCGGGCGCTACGTCGGTTTCGATACCGACATTGGCCGCCAGTTTGCCAAGGACCTGCTGGGCGATGAAAACAAGGTCGAGTTCGTTGCCGTGGAACCGGCAAGCCGTATTCCGTTCCTGCAAAGCGACAAGGTCGATCTGATCCTGGCCAACATGACTGTCACGCCGGAGCGCAAGGAAGCGGTGGAATTCACCAACCCTAACCTCAAGGTCGCCGTTCAGGCATTGGTGCCGCAGGACAGCGCGGTGAAAAACCTCGATGACCTGGCGACCCGCACGACCATCGTCACCACCGGCACCACCGCCGATATCTGGCTGACCAAGAATCATCCGGACTGGAAACTGCTGAAGTTCGAGAAAAACTCCGAGTCCCTGCAAGCCCTGGCCAACGGTCGTGGTGATGCCTATGCACAAGACAATCTGGTGCTGTTCAGCTGGGCCAAGCAGAACCCTGGCTACCGCGTGCTGAGCCAGACCCTGGGCGCTGAAGCGCCGATCGCGCCGGCGGTGAAAAAGGGCAACATCGAACTGCGCGACTGGGTGAACGCCGAGTTGGCGAAGTTGGGTGAAGAGAAATATCTGCTCAAGCTGTACGACCAATACGTGCGTAAAGAGCTGAGCGATGACACCAAGCCTGAGAGCGTGATTGTCGAGGGTGGGAAGTGGCAGGGGTGACTCTCTAGTTTTTGTATCGATTTTTCAGCCGTCATCGCCAGCAAGCCGGCTCCTGCAGGGATCACCTCAATCCTGTAGGCGCTGGCTTGCCAGCGATTGGATTTCTCGGGCACCGCCTAATCCGGCCAATACCACGCCGGCTCATCCAGCATCCGCTGCCCGACGATCCCGGTCTGGCCGAGGTTTTTCTCCAGCACAATGCAATTGCATTGCGGATCTTGCTGCAACGCCGAAATCAATCGCCGCGCGTGGGACACCACCCACACCTGACACTCTCCGGACGCGCGGATGATCAAGCGTGCCAGCGCCGGCAGCAGGTCCGGATGCAGGCTGGTTTCCGGTTCGTTCAGCACCATCAATGTCGGTGGTCGAGGCGTCAGCAGCGCCGCTATCAGCAGCAAGTAACGCAAGGTCCCGTCCGACAATTCCGCCGCCGACAACGGCCGCAACAATCCTTCCTGATAAAACTCGATTGCAAAGCGTCCACCCACCAGCGGCTCGATATGCAGTCGTGCACCAGGAAAAGCGTCGCTGATTGCGTTCTGCAATGCCTCGGGGTCGCCGATTTCGATAATGGTTTGCAACGCTGCCGCCAGGTCTCTGCCGTCGTGGTGCAGCACCGGCGTGCGCGTACCCAGTTGTGGCTGACGCACCGGTGCATCGGCGTCGCTGCGAAAGTGATCGTAGAAGCGCCAGCGGCGGATGAACTCACGCGTCTCCAGCACCTCCGGCGAGTTACGCAGGCTGCCGACCTGATCGAACAGGCTGTCGAAATTCGGCGTGTGTTGTGCCAGCACGTCCCAGCTACGGTTGGCGCGCGCACGGATCAGCGGGCCGTCACGGTCCACCAGCAGGCTCGCCGGACGATAGAACGGCCCAGCCCACAAACACTCGCGCTTGATTTGTGGGTCGAGGCTGAAACGTGACGGAATAGGGGCGCTGTACCCGGGCAACATGAAATGACCGTTGGAATCGGGGAGCCCAAGGCTGATCGAGTAACCGAAGTCTTCCCCGTTAAACCCTAACCGCAGGCGCTTAACCCCGTGTCGTACCGTCGCTTCGATTGGCACTTCACCGTTGCGCATGCGCCGGGTGATGGTTTCCGGACCGGCCCAGAAGGTCGAATCCAGTCCACCCTCACGGGCCAACGCATTGACCACGCCGCCCTGAGCGGTTTCTGCCAGCAGTCGCAAAGCACGGTAGAGATTGGATTTGCCGCTGCCATTGGGGCCAGTGATCAGGTTCAGCCGACCCAGCGGGATAACCAGTTTGTTGATTGAGCGATAATTGGCCACCGCGAGGGTTTTAAGCATGGAAGACGTTCTCTGTGACCCGCATAGATAGCGGAGCATTGTAGGAGCTGCCGCAGGCTGCGATCTTTTGATCTTGATCATTTAAATACAAAAGATTGCAGCCTTCGGCAGCGCATACAGAGGAAATGGCAAATTTGCGTGGGCGAAGGTTAAAGCCTGTTCTAAGCTGACAGACGAATCGCGCCCGTTAAACGCAAAGGAGTCTGCATGGCTGGTCCCGGATTGAAAATTGCGCTTGGCCTGAGCCTCCTGGCTTTGCTGAGTGCTTGTGAAAAAGAACAACCGGTCGAGAAGGACCGGCCACGGGTCTTCGTGCAAGAGGTCAAGCCGGCCGAGTACGCCGCCAACATCACGCTGACCGGCGATGTGCAGGCAAGGGTGCAGACCGAACTGTCGTTCCGCGTTGGCGGCAAGATCATCCAGCGTACGGTGGATGTCGGTGACCGGGTTTCGGCCAAGCAGGTGCTTGCCCGTCTTGATCCCAAGGACCTGCAAACCAACGTTGACTCGGCGCTGGCTCAGGTTGTCTCCGAGCAGGCCAAGGTCAAGCAGAACGCCGCCTCCTTCGTACGCCAGCAAAAACTGCTGCCCAAGGGCTATACCAGCCAAAGCGAATACGATTCCGCCCAAGCCGCATTGCGCAGCAGTCAAAGCTCGCTGGCGGCGGCCCAGGCGCAATTGGCCAACGCCCGTGAACAATTGAGTTACACCGCGTTGATCGCCGATGCGCCGGGTGTGATCACGGCGCGGCAGGCCGAGGTTGGCCAGGTCGTGCAGGCCACGGTGCCGATTTTCAGCCTGGCCCGGGACGGTGAGCGGGACGCAGTGTTTAACGTCTACGAATCGCTGTTGGCCGAGCCGCCGTCTGATAGAGCGGTGGTGGTCAGCCTGCTGGATAATCCGGCGATCAAGACTACCGGGACCGTTCGGGAAGTCACCCCGGCCGTCTCCGAGCAAACGGGTACGGTGCAGGTCAAAGTCACTCTCGACGGGTTGCCCCAAGGCATGCAGTTGGGCTCGGTGGTGAGTGCCACCGCCAATACCCGGGGTAAATCTGCCGTGGAACTGCCGTGGTCGGCGCTGACGAAAAATGTCAGCAAGCCGGCGGTGTGGATGGTGGACGGTGAGGGCAAGGCGCAATTGCACGACGTTACGGTGGGCCGCTACCTGACCGGTAAAGTCATCATCAGCGCCGGCCTGACGGGTGGCGAAAAAGTCGTCGTCGCTGGCGGCCAGTTGCTGCACCCCGGGGTGAAGGTGGAGATCGCCGAAAACACCTACAAGGAACTGTCCGAGGGGGCTCAGCCATGAAGCGTCTTTTACTGCTTTTGGCCGGTGTGATGCTGGTGGCCTGCTCGAAAAAAGAACCGCCGCCTGAGCCGATTCGTCCCGTGCTGTCGATCAAGGTCGAGGCGCTGGGCGAGCAAAACCTCGGGCGCTTCGCCGGTAGCATCCAGGCCCGATACGAATCCAACGTCGGTTTCCGGGTGCCGGGACGTATTGCCAGCCGCAGCGTGGATGTCGGTGCCGAAGTCGAGAAGGGTGCTTTGCTCGCTACGCTCGACCCCACCGACCAGCAGAACCAGTTGCGCTCTGCCGAGGGCGATCTGGCGAGTGTCCAGGCGCAATTAATCAATGCCCAGGCCACCGCCCGGCGCCAGCAACAATTGTTCGATCGTGGCGTGGGTTCGCAGGCGCAACTGGACGCCGCGCAGACGGACTTGAAAACCACTCAGGCCTCGCTCGATCAGGCCAAGGCTGCTGTCAGCCAGGCCAAGGACCAGCTCAACTATGTTGAATTGCGCTCCGATCACAAGGCCGTGGTGACGGCGTGGAATGCCGAAGCCGGGCAAGTCGTTACCGCCGGCCAGCAGGTGGTGACCCTGGCGCAACCGGACATCAAGGAAGCGGTGATCGACCTGCCCGACACCCTGGTCGATCAATTGCCCCCAGGCGTGGTCTTCCAGGTCGCCTCACAACTGAACCCGGACATCGCCACAACCGCCACCGTGCGTGAAATCGAACCCCAGGCCGAAAGCGCAACCCGCACCCGGCGCGCGCGCCTGACCCTGAGCGAAACACCGACCGCGTTTCGCCTCGGTACGGCAATCAGCGTGACCTTGAGCTCGGCGATCACGCCGCGTATCGAACTACCCTTGAGCGCATTGCAGGAGGTCGATGGCAAAGCGCGCATCTGGATCGTCGACACGCAGGCGCAAACCGTATCCCCGCGAGACGTCAGCATCGTCAGTCGCACCGACACTACGGTGGTGGTGGCCAATGGGGTGAAGTCCGGCGAACGAATTGTCAGTGCCGGTGTGAACAGCCTCAAACCGGGGCAAAAAGTGAAAGTCGATGAGGGCAGCCCGCAATGAAAGGGAGTTTCAACTTATCCGAATGGGCGCTCAAACATCAGTCGTTTGTCTGGTATTTGATGTTTGTCTCTCTGCTGATGGGCGTGTTCTCGTACATCAACCTGGGCCGCGAGGAAGACCCGTCGTTCACCATCAAGACCATGGTGATACAGACTCGCTGGCCCGGTGCGACTCAAGAGGAAACCCTCAAGCAGGTCACCGACCGTATCGAGAAAAAACTCGAAGAGCTTGATTCCCTCGATTACGTGAAAAGCTACACCCGCCCCGGCGAATCCACGGTCTACGTGTACCTGCGCGACACCACTAAGGCCAAGGACATTCCGGAAATCTGGTACCAGGTGCGCAAGAAGATCACCGACATTCGCTACTCGTTCCCCCAGGGTATTCAGGGGCCGTCGTTCAACGACGAGTTCGGCGACGTGTTCGGTTCTATCTATGCCTTTACCGCTGACGGCCTGTCGATGCGCCAGTTGCGAGACTACGTTGAGCAGGCACGTGCCGATATCCGGGGTGTGCCGGGGTTGGGCAAGATCGAGATGATCGGCCAGCAGGACGAAGTTCTCTACCTGAACTTCTCGACCCGCAAACTGGCGGCGCTGGGTATCGACGAACAGCAAGTCGTACAAAGCCTGCAAACCCAGAATGCCGTCACTCCGGCCGGGGTGATCGAGGCCGGTCCCGAGCGGATTTCCGTGCGCACTTCCGGGCAGTTCATCTCCGAGAAGGATCTGGCCAACGTCAACTTGCGGCTCAATGATCGCTTCTATCGTCTGGCCGACATTGCCGATATCCGCCGTGGCTACGTCGACCCGTCGACGCCGGAGTTTCGCTATAACGGCCAGCAAGCCATCGGTCTGGCCATTGCCATGCAAACGGGCGGCAACATCCAGGCCTTTGGCAAGGCACTGCATCAGCGCGTGAGCGAACTGACGGCCAATCTGCCGGTGGGCGTTGGCGTGCACAACGTGTCCGACCAGTCTGTCGTGGTGGAAGCAGCCGTCGGTGGCTTTACCAGCGCGCTGTTCGAAGCCGTGGTGATCGTGTTGGTGGTCAGCTTCATCAGCCTCGGCGTGCGCGCCGGGCTGGTGGTGGCGTGCTCGATCCCGCTGGTGCTGGCGATGGTCTTCGTCTTCATGGAATACAGCGGCATCACCATGCAGCGGATTTCCCTCGGCGCGTTGATCATCGCCCTCGGCCTGCTGGTGGATGACGCGATGATCACGGTCGAGATGATGGTCTCGCGGCTGGAACTGGGCGATACCAAGGAGCAGGCGGCAACTTTTGCCTATACCTCCACGGCGTTCCCGATGCTCACCGGGACCCTGGTGACTGTCGCCGGCTTCGTGCCGATTGGCCTGAACGCCAGCTCGGCCGGCGAGTACACCTTCACCCTGTTTGCGGTGATCGCCGTGGCCATGCTCGTTTCGTGGATTGTCGCGGTGTTGTTCGCCCCGGTGATCGGCGTGCACATCCTCAGCGCCAAAGTGAAGCCGCACTCGGCTGAGCCGGGGCGTCTGGGGCGCGCCTTCAACAGTGGCCTGCTGTGGAGCATGCGCAACCGCTGGTGGGCGATCGGCTTCACCGTGCTGCTGTTCGCGTTGTCGGTGGTCGGTATGCGTTTTGTGCAGAACCAGTTCTTCCCGTCCTCGGATCGCCCGGAAATCCTCGTGGACCTGAACCTGCCGCAGAACGCCTCCATAGATGAAACCCGCAAGGCCGTGGACAAGCTCGAAGCGACGCTCAAGGGTGACCCGGATATCGTGCGCTGGAGTACTTACGTCGGCCAGGGCGCGATTCGTTTTTATCTGCCTCTCGACCAGCAACTGCAGAACCCTTATTACGCGCAACTGGTGATCGTCGCCAAAGACTTTGAAACGCGTGCAGCGCTCAGCGATCGCTTGCGTGAGCGTTTGCGCAAAGACTTCGTCGGCATCGGCAGTTTCGTGCAAGCGCTGGAAATGGGTCCACCCGTGGGGCGGCCGATCCAGTACCGCGTCAGCGGCCCGGACATCGACCAGGTGCGTAAGCACGCCATCGATCTGGCCAGCCAACTGGACAAGAACCCGCACATCGGCGAAATCATTTTCGACTGGAACGAGCCAGGCAAGGTGCTGCGCATCGACATCGCCCAGGACAAGGCGCGGCAACTTGGTTTGTCGTCCGAAGACGTGGCAAACCTGATGAACAGCATCGTCAGCGGCTCGACGGTGACTCAGGTTGACGATGACATTTACCTGATCAACGTGGTCGGCCGCGCCGTGGATGCCGAGCGCGGTTCGCCGGAAACCCTGCAAAACCTGCAGATCCTCACCCCGGGCGGCACCTCGATTCCGCTGCTGGCGTTTGCTTCCGTGCGCTACGAACTGGAGCAACCGCTGGTGTGGCGCCGCGACCGCAAACCGACGATCACCATCAAGACCGCAGTGGTCGGTGATATTCAGCCGACCGATCTGGTGACACTGCTCAAGCCGGATATCGAAAAATTCGCCGCGGCGTTGCCGGCAGGGTACAAGGTCGCCACGGGCGGTACGGTGGAGGAAAGCGCCAAGGCCCAAGGGCCGATTAACCAGGTCGTGCCGTTGATGGTGTTCCTGATGGCCACCTTCCTGATGATTCAGTTGCACAGCGTGCAGAAGATGTTCCTGGTGGCCAGCGTCGCGCCGCTGGGCTTGATCGGCGTGGTGCTGGCGCTGGTGCCCACCGGAACGCCGATGGGCTTCGTGGCGATCCTCGGCATCCTCGCACTGATCGGCATCATCATCCGCAACTCGGTGATCCTGGTGACCCAGATCGAGGAGTTCGAGGCTCAAGGGTCTTCACCGTGGGATGCCGTGGTGGAAGCCACAGAACACCGTCGGCGACCGATTCTGCTGACGGCGGCAGCCGCGAGCCTGGGCATGATCCCGATTGCCCGGGAAGTGTTCTGGGGGCCGATGGCCTACGCGATGATCGGCGGGATCATCGTCGCGACCCTGCTGACGCTGCTGTTTTTGCCGGCGTTGTATGTGGCCTGGTACAGGATTCGCGAGCCTAAGAAAGAGTCGGCATAACCCAAAAGCAAAAGATCGCAGCCTCTGTAGGAGCTGCCGCAGGCTGCGATCTTTTGATCTTCAACCGATATCGGCGCGACGCCAGACACTCGCCAACCAAGGCTGCTGCTCCCGTGGCAGCCCCGCCGGCCGGTAGTAATGCTCCAGCTCCTCAAATCCCGCCTCGGTCAGCAACTGCTGCCACGCCTGAAGATCGTGATACGCCCCATAGCGCGGCCCGTTCCAGCCTTCCTGATTCTCGCCACGAGGATTGGAACTGAACAACGCACCGCCCGGTTTCAGCGCCTCGCGCAGCTCCTTCAACACCCGAGGCAATTCCTGGCGCGGGATGTGAAACAGCACCGCATTGGCGAAAATCCCGTCAAAGCGTTCGACCGGAAGATCGAGTTTCAAAAAGTCCTGCTGCCAGACCTCGCAACCGCTGTCCTCACGGGCCATCTGCGCAAACTTTTCCGAGCCGTCGAGGCCGACGGCCCTGTGGCCCATCCCGGTAAAAGTTTGCAGGTCACGCCCGGGACCGCAGCCAAAGTCGAGAATGTCGAACGGCGCCTCGCCCTGAATGTGTCGCAACAGCGCATCGATGTTCTGGCTGACATCGTGATCGCGCGTCCCTTCGCGAAAACCTTCTGCCACCGAGTTGTAATGGCCCAGGGTGGTGGAAGTGATTTGGTCGAGATCGGCGGGGGTTTGTTTCATGGTCGGCTGCGCAGGCAATTGGGATTTGCCGAATATACGCCATGAGAATTGTGGCAGTGCAATCTGTGGCGAGGGAGCTCGCTCCCGCTGGGCTGCGAAGCAGCCCCAAAACCATCAATGAGGTGTGTCAGAGAAATTTATGTGTCTGGTTTTGCGATTGCTGCGCAATCGAGCGGGAGCAAGCTCCCTCGCCACAAAGGCTCCTGACGCACCAAGGATCTAGCGCTTGTTCAATCCCCGAGCCAACCGATCCCCACCCAACTGAATCACCGCCACCAACGCCACCAGCAACACAATCACTGTCAGCATGATCTGGCTATCAAACCGCTGGTACCCATACCGATACGCAATGTCCCCCAGACCCCC
This sequence comes from Pseudomonas fluorescens, assembly GCF_000802965.1. Taxonomy (GTDB): domain Bacteria; phylum Pseudomonadota; class Gammaproteobacteria; order Pseudomonadales; family Pseudomonadaceae; genus Aquipseudomonas; species Aquipseudomonas fluorescens_A. Next base: position 71,716 of record NZ_JSAK01000015.1, read on the forward strand.
GGCACCAATCGCCCCGGCCATCGCCGACGAGTTGATCATGGTGACCAAGGTGATGGTGAACCCACCGACAATCCCCGGCAGCGCTTCCGGCAACAGCACATGCCAAACGATATGCCCACGCCGGCAACCCATGGCTTGCGCCGCTTCGATAAGTCCGTGATCGACCTCGCGCAGACTGACTTCGGCAATGCGCGCAAAGAACGGCGTCGCCGCGATGGTCAATGGCACCACGGCGGCCCACACACCGTACGTGGTGCCGACAATCAACCGGGTGAAGGGAATCAACGCCACCATCAAAATCAGAAACGGAATCGAGCGGAACAGGTTCACGAACGCACCCAATACGCGGTTCAGCGCCGGCGCTTCATAGATGCCGCCCTTGGAGCTGGTGACCAGGATTACAGCCAACGGAATGCCCGCCAGCAGCGCGATCAGAGAAGACACACCAACCATCAAGAACGTATCGATGAAGCCTTGCAGCAAACGATCAAACCACATAACCCAGCACCTCCACTTGTTGCGCCCATTGCCCGGCGCGTTGACGCAACTCTTCGGCGCCAAGGGACGATCCCGTCACGGCCAGCAGCAGTTGCCCGAGGGCGTGGCCCTGAATCCGTTCGACGCCACCTTGCAGCAAGCGCACTCGGCCTCCGAGGGCGCTGAACAGGGCGGCGACGTCGGGTTCGTCGTGCGCTGTCCCGGTGAATTGCAGACGCAGCACGACGGCGTCATCCGGGGACTTGGGTTGAGCCTGCAAACGACTTTGCAGCTCTGACGGCAGCGCATGCTGCAACGGTGCGAGCAAGGTCTTGCTGACTTCATGCTGCGGGTTGCCAAAGACCTCCCACACTGGGCCTTGCTCGACGATTCGCCCATGTTCAAGGACAACGACGCGATCGCAGATTTCGCGGATCACCGCCATCTCGTGGGTGATCAAAATGATGGTCAGGCCCAGGCGTTGATTGATCTCGCGCAGCAGGCCGAGAATCGATTGCGTGGTTTCCGGATCCAGCGCCGAAGTGGCTTCGTCGCAAAGCAAAATCGCCGGGTCGTGGACCAGTGCGCGAGCGATGCCGACGCGCTGTTTCTGCCCGCCGGACAGTTGCGCCGGGTAAGCCTTGTGTTTGCCTTGCAGGCCGACCAGTTCCAGCAGTTCGCGGACTTTCTGCTCGCGCTTTTGCTTTGGGACACCGGCGACTTTCAGCGGCAATTCGACGTTTTGCCAAACCGTCTTGGCCGACATCAAATTGAAGTGCTGAAAGATCATGCCGATGCGCCGACGCAGCGCCACCAGGCGGTCTTCATCGAACTCGCCGATGTCGACCTGATCGATCAACACGCGCCCAGACGTCGGTTGTTCGAGACGGTTGATGGTGCGGATCAGCGACGACTTGCCCGCACCACTGCGGCCGATGATGCCGAACACTTCGCCACGCTGGATCGCCAGGTCGATGCCTTGCAGGGCGGCGACCGGACCTTGCTGGCCTTCGTAGGTTTTGCCCAGGCCGATGAAGCGCACGTGGGCACGATTGAGCTCTGGGTGCAGCTCGGTCTGTTCAGCATTCCTGTGCTCTGGAATGTCCAGTCGCCGTTGCGTGGCGGCCGTCATCCTCAGCTCTCCCAACCAGCTTGGTAGAGCTTGCCGTGGGCTTTATCCAGCGCGGCGCGAACGGCCGGCGAGTGTTGGTAGATGTCGACGAACTTGATCAGGCGCGGGTCGGTTTTGCTTTTCGGCTGGATCACGAACTGAATCACGTACTCCTTGTGATCAAGGCCGTCGAACAGCAGGGCAGAGCCGGCATCAAAGGTCTTCGCCAAGCGGATATAGGCCGGGTAGCCCTGGACCAGATCGGCATCGTCATAAGCGCGTACCAGTTGCACCGCTTCGACCTGCAGGATTTTGATTTTCTTCGGGTTGGCGATGATGTCTTCTTCGGTGGCTTTGTAGCCCACGCCCGGTTTGAGCGTGATCAGGCCAGCCTTGGCCAATAGCTGCAAACCACGACCGCTGTTGATCGGATCGTTGGCGATGGCGACGCTCGCGCCTTGCGGCAGTTCGTCGAAGCTTTTGTATTTCTTCGAGTAGAGGCCGACGTTGTTGATGATCCCCGGTGCGAAGGGCACCAGGTCAAACCCGGAGGCGTTCTTGGCGTTTTCCAGGAAGGGGATGTGCTGGAAGTAGTTCACGTCAATGTCGCCGGCGGCGAGGCTGACGTTGGGCGCGATCCAGTCGGTGAACTCGACGAGCTCGACTTTCAGGCCTTGTTTGCCGGCTTCTTCGACTGCCGCTTCCAGAGGAATGGCGAAGGCGGCGGTTGTGCCGATTTTCAGTGGCGCATCGGCGGCGAAAACCGCAGAGCTGAACAGGCCGAGGGCCAGGGCCAGTGCTTTGACTGGGTGAGAGAGGTAGTTCTTGGTCATGATGTTTATTCCAGTCAGTGCATAAATTTGGGGTGTTTGTTAGGGCCTCATCGCTGGCAAGCCAGCTCCCACAGTGATCTGGGGTGTTCACACAATTCGGGTGTTCACTCATTCCTGTGGGAGCTGGCTTGCCAGCGATGCTTTTAGCGGCGGTAAGCCGATCCGGTGTGTTGCTCAGGCAAATGCGCCTCACCGTGAAACAGCTTTTCCCGCAAGCTGCCATTGTCGTAAGCCGTCTTGTACGACCCGCGTCGCTGCAACTCCGGAATCACCAGTTCAATGAAATCCACATAGCTTTCCGGGGTGACGATCCGCGTCAGGTTGAAGCCATCCAGGCCTGTTTCGGCGATCCACGATTCCAGCTCGTCGGCCACTTGTTCAGGCGAGCCGACCACGGTGATGTAGCGCCCGCCAAGGGCGTGTTGCTCGAGCAATTTGCGCCGGGTCCAGTCGTTGTTTTGCAGGTTTTTGGTGGCCGACTGGATCGCGTTGCTCTTCACGTACTGGATCGGTTCGTCGATGGCGTACTCGGAAAAATCGATCCCGGTGGATGCCGAGAAATGCGCCACACCGGCTTCGGCGCTGGCGTAGCTCAGGTATTCGGCGTGCTTGGCCCAGGCGAGTTCTTCGGTCGCGCCAACAATCACGTTCAAGCCCATGAACACCTTGATGTCCTCGGGATTACGCCCGGCGTCGACGGCGCTGGCGCGGACCTTGTCCACTTGCACCTTGGTCGACGCTTTGGTCTGGCCGCTGATGAACACACACTCGGCGTGCCGACCGGCGAACAGCAAACCGCGATCCGAACTGCCGGCCTGGAACAGCACCGGCGTGCGCTGCGGCGAGGGTTCGCACAGGTGATAACCCTCGACTTGATAGAACTCGCCCTTGTGCTCGACCTTGTGCACTTTCTCAGGCTGCGCGTAGATCCGTTGTTGCGGATCGTTGAGCACCGCGCCGTTTTCCCAGCTACCTTCCCAGAGCTTGTAAAGCACCTCCAGGTACTCGTCGGCCTGGTCGTAACGGCGGTCGTGCTCGACCTGCTCGCTCAGGCCCATGGCCTTGGCGGCGCTGTCGAGGTAGCCGGTGACGATGTTCCAGCCGACCCGTCCGCGACTCAAATGATCCAGCGTCGACATGCGTCGGGCGAACAGGTACGGCGGTTCGTAGGTGAGGTTGGCGGTGAGGCCGAAACCGAGGTTTCTGGTGACGGCGGCCATGGCCGAGACCAGCAGCAGCGGGTCGTTGACCGGCAACTGGATCGACTCTTTCAGCGGCACGTCGACCGAGTTCTGGTAGACGTCGTAGACACCGACAATGTCGGCGATGAACAAGCCGTCGAACAGTCCGCGCTCCAGCAGTTGCGCCAGTTCGGTCCAGTACTCAAGGGTCTTGTACTGGGTCGAGGTGTCCCGTGGATGCGTCCACAGGCCATGGTTGATGTGCCCGATGCAGTTCATGTTGAACGCGTTAAGCAGGATCTTCTTTTTCGCGTCGGCCATCAGATGGTCCCCCGCAGTGGCGGGTTTTCATCGTTGAGGTAGTAGTTGCCGACCGCGTGGTACTTCCAGCGCACCGGGTCGTGCAGGGTATGCACCCGGGCGTTGCGCCAGTGGCGATCCAGACCGTGTTCGATCAGGGTAGCCTGGCTGCCGGCCAGTTCGAACAGCGTGGTGCCGGCGGCGAGGGATATTTCGGTGCTGATGGCACGTGCTTCGGCGACGGCAATCGACGCGGCGGCAACGGTCTCGGCGTTGGTATTGGCCTGGGCCTTGTCGAGGAATTCGCCGGCGCGTTCCAGCAGCGCCTCGGTAGCGTGCAAACGGATGCTCAAGTAGCCGAAACTCTTGATCGTCAGCGGGTCATCGGTGGCTTTTTCATGGGTGGCGTCGATCCACGGCCGGGTTTTGGTGCGCACGAAATGCAGTGCATCTTCATAGGCCGCGCGAGCGATGCCGGTGTCGATGGCGGCGTGGAGAATCTGCGCCAACGGACCGACCGGAGTCGGGCGCTCGAAAGCGCTCTGGAACGGGATCACATCCTCGGCTGCGACGTAGACATCTTCGAACACCACCGAACCGCTGCCGGTGGTGCGCTGGCCAAAGCCGCTCCAATCGTCGATGACGGTCAGGCCTTTGCTCTTGCGCGGGACGAACGCCAGTTGCTGCACGCCGTTTTCATCCACCACCGAGGTCGGGATGCGTTGTGCGTAAATCGCGCCGGTGGCGTAGAACTTGCGACCGTTGATGCGATAGCCGTCGCCATCGCGCGTCAGGCTTGTGACGCGGTCGTGGGCGGTTTTGGTGCCAAGTTCCGCCAACGCGTTACCGAAGCGCTGACCGGCCAGCACTTCGGCGTACAGACGTTTTTTCTGCTCTTCGCTGCCGTTTACCCGCAGTACTTCGAGGGCGTAGAAATGGTTCTGCGGGATTTGCCCAAGCGAGCCATCCGCTTGGGAAATCAGTGCGATGACCTTGGCCAGGGTGACGTTGGAAACGCCAGCGCCGCCGTATTCCTTTGGCACGCTGATGCCCCACAGGCCCGAGCGGGAAAACACTTCCAGCTCCGGGTGTGGCAAACGGCGTTCGCGGTCGCGCACGGCGCTGTCGCGTTTGAAATCTTCGGCCAGGTCGCTGGCGACGATCAGGGCTTGCTCATCGCTGGTGATGACCGCGACGTGTTGAGAAATTGTCATGTGTTTCTCCAGATGTCTGGTCGTCAGATCCAGGAATGGCGTGCCGGCAAAGTACCGTTCAAGCGGTAGGTACCGACCGCGTGATATTTCCAGCGCACCGGGTCGTGCAGGGTGTGCACGCGGGCGTTGCGCCAGTGGCGATCGAGGTTGAATTCGGCGAGGGTGGCGCGGCTGCCGGCCAGTTCGAACAGCTTTTCGCTGGCCAGCAGCGAGATTTCGGTGGTCAGCACTTTGGCTTCGGCCACGGCAATCGAAGCGCGGGCGGCGGACTCGGCGGTCAGCGGCGCGGCGTTGACCTGATCGAGCACCTGCCCGGCCTTGCGCAGCAGCGCTTCGGCGGCATGCAGTTCGATTTTCAGTTTGCCGATGTCAGCGATCACGTACAGGTCATCGCTGGCCCGTTCGACGTTGGCGTCGATCCACGGGCGAGCGCGGGTTTTCACGAAATCGATGGCGTCGTCGATGGCACCACGGGCGATGCCGGCATCGATGGCGGCTTGAATCAATTGCGAGACGGCGCCCTGAATGTTGGGCTTGTCGTTGATCTTCCAGTTATCCACCACCAGCTCGGCGTCGACCCGCACGTTGTTGAGTAAAATGGTGCCGCTGGCGGTGGTGCGCTGGCCGAAACCGGACCAGTCATCGACGATGCGCAAACCCGGCGTGCCGCGACGCACGAAAGCCAGCACTTGCTTGCCGTCGTCATTGAGCGCCTTGACCGCGACCCAGTGCGCGAACAGCGCGCCGGTGGAGTAAAACTTCTGCCCGTTGAGGACATAACCATCGCCATCGGCGGTGATCCGGGCCTTGAGCTCCAGGGTGTTTTTGCTGCCGCGCTCCGGCCCGGCATTACCGATGCGCCAGCCTTCCAGAACGCTTTTGAACAGTTGTTTTTTCTGCGCCTCGGTAGCGCTGCCGAGCACCAGGTTGAGGATGCCGAACTGGTTCTGCGGGATCTGCCCCAGCGCCGGGTCCGCCGCGGAAATGATCGCGAAAACCTCTGCCAGGGTGACGAACGAAACCTGCGGGCCACCGTACTCGCGCGGGATGGCAATGCTGCCCAGGCCGCTGCGGGTGAACTGTTCTATTTCTGACCACGGCAGCTTGCGCTGCTGGTCACGTTTGGCCGCTTGCAGGCGGGCGACTTGCGCCAGCTCATGGGCGGCTTTAATGGCTTGTGCGTCGTTGCGCAGCACTTGCGCGGGCAACAACAACGGGGCGACGTCCAAATCACTGTGGACGATTGCATCTGCCAGACTGGACATCAGCGCCACTCCTTGGCTGCACTCAATGCCCTGGCGATCTGCACTGGGGTGATTGTGTTCCGGACCATACCTACCTCACATCTCATGGAAGCACCGCGGTGTGCGGCGTACGAAAACAAGAAGGTCCGGTGGTCCGGTGCATATACCCTAAGCGTTTATAAATAAGTTATGAACTAACTTTTAGGAATATGAATAGAAGTGTGTCTTTATGAACTGTTCATGGGGCAACAGTTGTTTCTGGGGCAACAGTTCAGGGCAGCATTGTTGCAGCCGCAAAAAAGATCGCAGCCTTCGGCAGCGCCTACAGGGTTTCGGCGTACATCCTGCAGGAGCTGCCGAAGGCTGCGATCTTTTCAGGCATCAGCGGATTTTTTGTTCGGCTGCCTTGAGCGTTTTCTTCGGCGGCACCCTGAGATAGGGATTGGCACAACTAATCTTCAACGTTCGCGCCGGCGCCCAGCGCGAGTTGTTACCCACGCGGTCGAGGATGCAGTAAGTCACTTCCAGCCGCAGGTCTTCGCCGGCCTCGATGATGATCGCCGGCGGCACCCAAACCTGAATCGGCTGGCCTAAATCGCTGGCCTTTAGCCGGGGCAGATCCATCCGCACATCGCCCCAGCGCAAGGTGATTTCGTCATCGATGGCCATGTTCAGGTAAGGCTCGATGGTCAAGGGCACGCCGCGCTTGATCTGGTTCGGATTCACCCCCTGACGGCGAATCGTCTCCGGGATACTGACCGGTGCAAGGGACTGGTTTTCGTCGCCACACAGGGCTGACGGCTGGCCACCGGGGCAATCGAGCTTGATCTGTACGTGTCTGGCGTGGGATACCGACTGCCCCTGGCCAATCTGCATGACCCGGTAGTGAAGGCGCGAGGTGCCATTGGTAATGAAACTTTCGGGGACACGAAGCTGAACGGCTTGGCCAACATCCTTGGCTGTCAGCGCTCGGGAGGCGATGTAGCAGTTGTCCCAGAACAGCTCGATCAGGTCGCCTTCGTCCATCGCGGGGTAGGGCGGCACATCGATCAGCAGATGGGCCGCCGAGGTGATGTTGATGCCGGTTTTGTGGGATTGCGCCAGGGTCGGGGCCGCAAGTTCGGTTTTATTCGAGGTACTGGTCATGGTTTCTCTCCTTGAAGCCTTGCAGTGAAGTCCGTTTCTGAAAGTTCAAAAGGCGTGGTTGAAAAGTAACAAAGCGGAAAGTTATTCCGGCTCTTAGACAGTATTTAGCGTCTGTTGTGAGCTAGATAAGAGTGCGGTCGAATAAGTGTCAATGGAAATTATTAGTTGGACGTCAGTTATTGCGTTATTCAGAAAGTTCCTACGGACTTACGTTAATAAACTGTACTGGGCTGTCGAACTAGACTGCGGGGTATTGTGGTTTTTATGCCGAAACGCCCGCAGGCGCTGTAGCAGGCTTCTGTCGGGGATTCTTGGATTTTAGGCAGGATAAATCTGATGCGGGACGTACATATGTACCGCTAGTAATAGTAAAAATTCCTGTAGCCATGGTCAGAGTGATAGTAGTGAAAAGTTGTTTTTACCGGATTGGAGCGGCTGTGGTGTAACTTCCATCCATGGAAGTTAACAGTTGTTGCGAGGGGTCGAGGGGTGTTAGTTGTGCGCGTTATTCAGAAACTTGCTAAGAAACTGTTTCGTGCGTTCTTCTTTCGGGTTGGCAAACAGGGCCTTCGCTTCGCCTTGTTCGACGATAACGCCCTTGTCGAAAAACACCACCCGATTGGCCACGTCGCGGGCAAAGCCCATTTCGTGGGTGACGATGACCATGGTGCGATTCTCTTCGGCCAGGCTGCGAATCGTCGACAGCACTTCGCCCACCAACTCCGGGTCGAGCGCTGAAGTCGGTTCGTCGAACAGGATCACTTCCGGCTCCATCGCCAGCGCGCGGGCAATCGCCACACGTTGTTGCTGACCACCGGAGAGGCGGCGCGGGTAAGCGTCCTCCTTGCCTGCCAGGCCAACCCTGGCCAACAGCTTTTTACCCAGGGCAACGGCTTCGGCATGCGGGATCTTCTTCACGATGATCGGGCCTTCGATGACGTTTTCCAGGGCAGTGCGATGGGGGAACAGGTTGAAGTTCTGGAACACGAAACCCACGTGCTGGCGCAAACGCCGCACCAGGCTTTGCTGCTGGTTCAGCGGGCGGCTGGTATCGATTTCGATATCGCCGACCTTGATCCGGCCGCTGGTGGGTTCTTCGAGGAAGTTCAGACAGCGCAGGAAGGTGGTTTTACCCGAGCCGCTCGGCCCGATGATCGCCACAACCTCGCCTTCCTTCACTTGCAGATCGATGCCGTTGAGCACGACTTGACCCTTGAACTGCTTTGTCAGTTTTTCCACGACAATCATGGGGTCAGGACTCCTGGTCGTGCCGATTGACCCGCTCTTCCAACTTGTTCTGCAGGTGCGAAAGCACCGTGGCAAGAATCCAGTAGATCAGCGCGGCGGCAAGATACATGGTGAAAACTTCGAAGGTGCGGGCGGTAATCAGCTGTGCCTGACGGAACAGCTCCGGCACCTGGATGGTGGCCGCCAGCGCGGTGTCCTTGACCAGCGAAATGAAGCTGTTGCCCAGCGGTGGCAACGCGGTGCGCATCGCCTGCGGCAGGATGGCCCGGCGCAGAGTCTGCGCACGGGTCATGCCGATGCTGGCAGCCGCTTCCCATTGGCCGCGTTCGATCGAGCTGATCGCGGCACGCAGGATTTCACAGGCGTAAGCGGCCATGTTCAGCGAGAAACCAATCATGGCCGCCGGAATTGGATCGAGTTCCATGCCCAATTGCGGCAAGCCGTAATAGATCACGAACAGTTGCACCAGCAACGGCGTGCCGCGAAAGAACGACACGTAGATGCGGGCGATCCAGCTCACCAGCTTGAAGCGCGACAGGCGCATCAGTGCCAGGCCGAAGCCCAGGATGAGGCCGAAGAACATCCCGCCGAGGCTCAAGATGACCGTGTAGTACGCGCCCTTGAGCAGAAAGGGCGCGGAATCCAGTGCGAGTTGGAAAGCTTCTTCCATTATTGAGTGACGTCAGCGCTGAAGTATTTTTCCGAAAGCTTTTTCAGCGTACCGTCGGCACGCAGCTTGTCGATGGCCTTGTTCACCGCAGCCAGCAGTTCCGGCTCGCCTTTGCGCAGGGCAATACCGGCTTCCTGGCGGGAGAACGCTGCGCCGGCGGCAACAGTGTCGGTTGCCTTCTTGGCGTATTCCAGTGCGGCGAGGCGGTCGATCAGAATGGCGTCGATGCGGCCTACACGCAGATCCTGGAACTTGGTCGGATCATCGTCATAAGTCTTGATGATGGCTTTCGGCTGATTGTCCTTGAGCCATTGTTCGTAGTTGGTGCCCAGGCCCACACCGACTTTCTTGCCGGCCAGGTCATCGGCGGACTTGATGGAGCCTTCGTTCTTTTTCAGAACCAGCGCTTGAATCCCGGAAACGGTGTAAGGCTCGGAGAAGTCGTACTTCTTCTTGCGCTCTTCGGAGATGGTCACCTGGTTGATCACAGCGTCCAGACGCTTGGACTCCAGGGCGGCGAGGATGCCGTCCCATTTGGTCGGTTGCAGTTTGACCTTGACGCCCAGCTCTTTGGCCAGGGCTTCGGAGAACTCGACTTCGAAGCCGGCCAGTTTGCCGTCGGCATCGACGAAACTGAACGGAGGGTAAGTGCCTTCCAGGCCGACGTTGATCACGCCTTTGTCCTTGATTTGTTGCAGTTGCTCACCGGCCACTGCCTGGCCGATCAGGCCGGCGCTCAGTGCCAGGCCCAGCGAACCCACCAGCAGATTTCGACGTAGTGCGGAAAAATTCATGACAAGCCCCTGTGTTTTCTTATGGAAGACGCTTAAGGAAAGTTGGCAAATTCGGGATTTCAACGTCAGCGATATCCTGCCCTAAAGCAGCGTATGCGTCTCGCTGCAAATTCGCCTGCGGCGTGACTATAAGACGACGCTTTTAGATTAGAAAATAATAAATTCTATTTTTGTTATGCAATTAGTGAATATGTGTTGAGCCCTGAAAAGATTGCAGCCTTCGGCAGCTCCTACAGGGTCGGCGTACACCTGTAGGAGCTGTCGAAGGCTACGATCTTTTGATCCTCAGTCCTTCAAAAAGCTCGTATAGGCAAACAACGCCGGCGCCCCACCGGTGTGCAGGAAGATGATCGGGCCTTCATCGAAACGCTGACGCCCAATCCCGTCGAGCAACCCGGCCATCGCCTTGCCAGTGTAGACCGGGTCAAGCAACAGGCCTTCCTGCCCCGCCAGCAACTTGACCGCCGCCAGCGTCCCGGCATTCGGCTCGCCATAGCGCGGCGCGAAATACTCGTCCCACAGTTCGATCTTGAAACTCGCCGGCAACGTCACGCCCAACAATTCGGCCGTTCGCTCAGCCAGGCCCTGGACTTTCGGGCGCTGGTCCTCGTCACTGCGGGACACCGTGACGCCAATCACTGGCAAATCCGGCAGTGCTTCACTCAACGCCAACGACAGACCGCTATGGGTACCGGCGCTGCCGGAGGCCAGAACCACAGCGGCGAAATTCAGCCCGGTGTCCTTGATCTGTTCGGCCAGTTCCAAGCCTGCACGCACATAACCCAAAGCACCCAACGCGTTGGAACCCCCGATCGGCACGAGATACGGTTTCTTGCCATTGCTGCGCAGGCGTTGCGCCAAGGCATGCAGTTGATCGTCAGCGTTGTCGAGGTTTTCCACCAACTCGACTTTGGCATCAAACAAGTCGAGCAACAGTCGATTGCCGTTGCCAACATAGTTGGCGTCATCGGTGCCCAGGGGATTTTCCAGCAGGGCTACACAACCAAGGCCGAGCTTGGCGGCGATGGCGGCGGTCTGGCGCACGTGGTTGGACTGAATTGCGCCAGCAGTGATCAAGGTGTCGGCACCTTGCGCCAAGGCATCGGCGGCCAGGTATTCGAGTTTGCGCAGTTTGTTGCCGCCCATGGCCAGCGGTGTCAGGTCATCGCGTTTGACGTACACGTCACGGCCCAGCCAGGTCGACAGGCGTTCGAGTTTTTCCAGGGCGGTGGGCTGATTGAGCAGGTCGAGACGGTTGAAGCGGGCAAGCTGCTGTTTGATCGGCTCTTGATTGGACATAGTTCCGTACTGGCGGTGGAAGATGAAGGGACTATAGGCACGCAAAAAAGCCTGGGCAACCGCCAATCGCTTATAGCCAATGATACTTACCACAGCACAATTGGTTCTTAATTTGGCCCGCGGACCATGCCGTAAAGTATTCGCCGTTGACGCGGCCAGACTCTCGGGCCGCTCGTGAGGAGTTTTTACCGTGAGTGAGCGTTCCAGCCATTGGCAATTGCAGACCATCGTCAGCCAACTGCGCACGGCGCGTGACCAGTGGCGTGCGCAAAACGGCCGCGCCAGCACCGAACAGGGCGGTCGCGAGTTGCCTTCCCGAGCCGCCATGGCGGAGATTCTCGAAGCCCTCTGCGGTGCGCTTTTCCCGATGCGTCTGGGACCTGTGGACCTGCGTGAAGAGAGTGAAGACTTCTACGTCGGTCACACGCTCGACGTCGCGTTGAATGCGTTGCTGGCGCAGGCGCGACTCGAATTGCGCTACGCCGCTCGCCACAGCACCCAGGCCGACACTGAAGTTGAAGCCAAGACCATTCAGATCATCCAGGACTTCGCCCTCGCGTTGCCGGGGCTGCGCAGCCTGTTGGACACCGACGTTCTGGCGGCCTATCACGGCGATCCGGCAGCACGCAGCGTCGATGAAGTGCTGCTCTGCTATCCGGGCATTCTGGCGGTGATTCACCATCGCCTGGCTCACCATTTGTACCGCGCCGGGTTGCCGTTGCTGGCCCGAATCAGCGCGGAAATCGCCCACTCGGCCACCGGCATCGATATTCACCCGGGCGCGCAGATCGGCCGCAGTTTCTTCATCGACCACGGGACTGGCGTGGTGATCGGCGAGACGGCGATCATTGGCGAACGGGTGCGGATTTATCAGGCCGTAACCTTGGGCGCCAAGCGCTTCCCGGCAGACGAAGACGGCCAGTTGCAGAAGGGCCAGCCGCGGCATCCGATTGTCGAAGATGACGTGGTGATTTATGCCGGTGCGACGATTCTGGGGCGGATCACCATCGGCCAGGGCTCGACCATCGGCGGTAACGTCTGGCTGACCCGCAGCGTGCCGGCGGGCAGCAACCTGACCCAGGCTAATTTGCAGCATGATGATGGGACGCAGAAATAGGTCCGGCGATGCGCAGTGCTTTTGTGGCGAGGGAGCTTGCTCCCGCTCGGTTGCGCAGCAGCCGCATAAGCCGGTCACCTGGACTTATCTGAAAAAAACGGGGTGCATGTTTTAAGGCTGCTTTGCAGCCCAGCGGGAGCAAGCTCCTTCGCCACATTTGATTTGTGCAGGTGCCGAATCAATCTTCCAAATTCCACCACATAGCTTTCCCTGAGCTAGCGTACAACCACGACCGCCGAGCCTTGGGATTAGTCCTTAGCGCCCTATCCATGTTTAACTTGAACGTTCATTCAAGTTAAACCGGTGGTTCGCCGCCCGCTCACAACAGGAGGCTTGCCTTTGCTGAGTCAGATTTCTACAGCCACGTTTTACCCCCTCGAGGTGCACCGATCATGAGTGCATCGTCCATTCCTTCAAGCGGCCTGGTCCGCATGAATCCGCCGGTGTTTTACTTTGCGGCGAGTTTCATTTTGTTGTTCGGCGTCGTTGTCATCGCCATGCCCGAGCAGGCCGGCGCGTGGTTGCTGGCGGCGCAAAACTGGGCGGCCAATACGGTCGGCTGGTATTACATGCTCGCGATGACGCTGTATCTGGTCTTCGTGGTGGTCACCGCCTTGTCCGGCTACGGCAAGATCAAGCTCGGTGCCGACCACGACGAGCCCGAGTTCAGTTACTTGTCCTGGGCCGGCATGCTGTTCGCCGCCGGGATCAGCATTACGCTGTTTTTCTTCTGCGTGTCCGAACCGCTGACCCACATGCTCCAGCCACCGCAAGGCGAGGCAGGCACGGCGGAGGCGGCGCGTCAGGCGATGCAGATTCTGTTTCTGCATTGGGGCCTGCATGGCTGGGGCGTGTTCGCCTTCGTCGGCATGGCGCTGGCTTATTTCGCCTATCGCCACAACCTGCCGCTGGCGTTGCGCTCGGCGCTGTACCCGCTGATCGGCAAGCGCATCAATGGCCCGATCGGTTACGCAGTGGACGGTTTCGGCATCATTGCCACGGTGTTCGGCCTCGGTGCCGACATGGGTTTCGGCGTGTTGCACCTCAACTCGGGCCTGGATTATCTGTTTGGCATCGCCCACACCCAGTGGATTCAGGTCGGTCTGATCACGCTGATGATGGGCGCGGCGATCATCGTCGCCGTATCCGGCGTCGACAAAGGCGTGCGGGTGATGTCCGACATCAACATGCTGCTGGCCTGCGCGTTGCTGCTGTTCGTGTTGTTCGCCGGCCCGACGCAGCACCTGCTCAACACCTTGATCCAAAACGTTGGTGACTACCTCGGCGCGTTGCCGATGAAGAGTTTCGACCTCTACGCCTACGACAAACCCAGCGACTGGTTGGGCGGCTGGACGGTGTTCTATTGGGCCTGGTGGATTGCGTGGTCGCCGTTCGTGGGCCTGTTCATCGCACGGATTTCCCGTGGGCGCACCATCCGTGAATTCGTCTTCGGCGTGCTGTTGATCCCGCTCGGTTTCACCCTGGCGTGGATGTCGATCTTCGGCAACAGCGCCATCGACCAGGTGCTCAATCACGGCATGAGTGCGCTGGGCATGTCGGCCATCGACAATCCATCGATGACCCTTTACCTGCTGCTGGAAACCTACCCGTGGAGCAAAACCGTTATCGCGGTCACGGTGTTCATCAGCTTTGTGTTCTTCGTCACCTCGGCCGACTCTGGCACGGTGGTGTTGTCGACCCTGTCCGCCAAGGGCGGCAACCCCGATGAAGACGGACCGAAATGGCTGCGGGTGTTCTGGGGCGCGATGACCGCGCTGGTGACCAGTGCGCTGCTGTTTTCCGGCAGCATCGATGCGCTGAAGTCCGCAGTGGTGCTGACCTCGTTGCCGTTCTCGCTGATTCTGCTGTTGATGATGTGGGGCCTGCACAAGGCGTTTTATCTGGAATCGCAAAAGCAGATCGCGCAACTGCATTCCCTCGCGCCGGTGTCAGGCTCGCGGCGCGGTGGCTGGCGTCAGCGTTTGAGTCAGGCCGTGCATTTTCCATCGCGGGACGAGGTTTATCGCTTCCTCGACTCGACGGTGCGTCCGGCCATCGAAGAGGTTTCGGCGGTGTTCGTTGAGAAGGGCTTGAGTGTCATCACTCACCCGGAGCCGGTGAATGACAGCGTCAGCCTGGAAGTTGGTCACGGTGAAGAGCATCCGTTCATCTATCAAGTGCAGATGCGCGGTTATTTCACGCCGTCATTCGCCCGTGGCGGCATGGGCTCCAAGGAGCTCAACAACCGTCGTTATTACCGGGCCGAAGTGCATTTGAGCGAGGGCAGTCAGGACTACGATCTGGTGGGCTACACCAAGGAGCAGGTAATCAACGACATCCTTGATCAGTACGAGCGACACATGCAGTTCTTGCATCTGGTGCGTTGATTCAGGTCTCGGTGGTCAGCACCATGAACAACACCAGCGCCGCCACCGGGATACCGAACACGGCGCTGCCAACGGCCAGCTCCGTGCCCAATGGCTGGCCGGCATGCACCATGCCGACGGCGCCGTTGATCAATGTCAGGGCCAGCCACAGCACGATAAAACTGTAGGCCAGGGTTTGGCGGGTGAAACCGATTTTCTCGCCGATGAACAGCATCAGCGCCAGGAGGATCAGGCCGAAGGTGATGATGATGGATGTGTGCATGGCGGATTTCCTCCAGTGGGGTGCTGCTTTTGAGGCCGCCTTCGCCGGCAAGCCAGCTCCTACAGGTTTTGTGTTCAACCCTTGTAGGAGCTGGCTTGCCAGCGATGGCGTCGAGCCTGCCTCCACAGCAGCTTAAACCAACCCGCCATTGACCCGCAGAATCTGCCCATTGACCCAAGCCGAATCCGGTCCCGCCAGAAACGACACAACGCGAGCAATATCTTCTGGCTGACCCAGACGCTCCAGCGGCGCCATCTTGGCGAACGTCTGGATCTGCTCTTCGCTCTTGCCGTGCAGAAACAGATCAGTCGCCACCGGCCCAGGTGCTACTGCATTGACGGTGATATTGCGCCCTCGCATCTCTTTGGCAAACACCTGGGTCAGCGATTCCACCGCCGCCTTGCTGGCGATGTACACCGCATAGCCCGGCAGGTTCAGGCCGACGGTGCTGCTGGAAAAATTAATGATCCGCCCACCATCGTTCAGGCGCGTGGCGGCTTCGCGCAGGGTGTTGAAGGTGCCACGTGCATGGATATTGAAAGTTTGCTCGAACAGTTCATCACTGTGCTGCGCCAACGGCAGCACCTTGAGAATGCCGGCGTTGTTGACCAGCACATCGACCTTGCCCAGTTGCGTTTCGGTCTCGTCGAACATCCGCCGCACGTCGTCGGCGTTGGCCACGTCAGCCTTGATCGCTAAAGCCTGATGACCCGCCTGACGCAGTTCCACCACCAGCTTCGAGGCTTCGGTGGCGCTGCTGGCGTAGTTGATGGCGACGGCGAAACCTTCGCTCGCCAGTTGTTTGGCAATGACTGCGCCGATGCCGCGGGCGGCGCCGGTCACGATGGCAACTTTCGAAGTTTGATGAGTCATGGCGGTGATCCTGTTGATTGGGTGTGAAGCCAATTTCACATGTTTACTCAGGCCGATAAATGCACCAGAGTTGCCTTGACTGTTCAAAAATCGCCAACAATCGAGTGCTCGCCGTGGATCAAGTCAAAGCGATGAAAGTGTTTGTGCGGATCTACGAGCGCTCGAGTTTCACCCTGGCGGCGGACGACCTGAACCTGCCACGAGCCACGCTGACCCACACGCTCAATCAATTTGAAGCCTGGCTCGGCACACGACTACTGGAGCGCAGCACACGCAAGGTACGTCCGACGCTGGATGGCGAGGCGTACTACCAGCGGTGTGTGCAGTTGCTGGCGGAACTGGAAGAAGCCGAACTGGCGTTTCGCAGCGTGGCGCCGAAAGGGCGCTTGCGGGTGGATTTGCATGGCACCCTGGCCCGGCATTTCGTAATCCCGGCCCTGCCGCAATTCATGGCGCGTTACCCGGACATCGAACTGTCCATCAGCGAGGCCGACCGCCAGGTCGACCTCATCAGCGAAGGCATCGATTGCGTGCTGCGCGCCGGCACCTTGAGCGATTCCACGCTGATCGGCAAACGCGTCGCCAACCTGCGCCAGATCACCTGTGCCAGCCCGGCCTACCTGCGCAAATACGGCGAACCGAAAAACCTCGACGACCTGAAAAACCATCGCGCGGTGAATTACGTTTCTCGCACCACCGCCAAGTTGTTCCCGTTCGAATTCATGGTCAATGGCGAGCTCAAGGAAGTCGCCATCGATGGCGCCGTTTCCGTATTCGGCGCGGAAATCTACGCCGCTTCGGCGATAGCCGGATTGGGCCTGATCCAGTGCCCGCATTACCGGATGGAAACGCAGATCGCCCAAGGCCTGATCAAGGAAATCCTCACCGAGACACCGCCACCGCCCATGCCTGTTTCAGTGCTGTACCCACACAACCGACACATGTCGCCACGGGTCCGGGTGTTCGTGGATTGGTTGGGGGAGGTGTTTGCTAAAGCGCGGTAGCCGCCGGTCCGAGAGAAAAAGTCGACTCCGTCCTGAGCGGCTATTATTTTGCCAAGTGTGTATTGTGTGTATTGTGTGTATTGCTATCGCTTCGACCTACCTAAAGTACGCAGCCATTGCTGTCGAAAAAGGGCGAAGGAAATGCGAAGTAGGGAAATGATCAGGATGATCGAGGAGGATGGTTGTATCCGGTGGCTGTAAAAGGCAGCCACCATCAATACAAGCATTTGCATAAGCCAGGCAGGGTGACAATCAATCACCCTGATTCTGATCTTCCAAAGGGAACGATCAACAGCATATTGAAACAGGCAGGTCTGTAATGAGGCCTGTCATCGGATACGAGAGTCCCGATGCGGACTTGTCTCAGGAAGGATTCATCTACATGAAATTTCCGGTTGTTCTGCACAAGGATGCCGACTCAGACTACGGAGTGATCGTCCCGGATGTACCGGGTTGCTTCTCCGCAGGCGGCACAGTTGCCGAGGCGTTCGAAAACGTGAAAGAGGCATTGTCCCTGCACTACGAAGGTCTGGTCGCCGATGGGGATCCGCTGCCTCAGGTACGCGAGATCGATGCCCATATCGAAAACCCCGAATATGCTGGCGGTGTGTGGGGCGTGGTGGATTTCGATATCACACCTTATTTCGGCAAGTCGATACGTTTCAATGCAACGTTGCCTGAGCAGCTGCTTGAGCGAATTGACCAGACCGTCAGACGGGACCAGCGTTACAGCTCAAGATCTGGTTTTTTGGCGGCGGCAGCTTTGCGCGAGTTATCAGCCTGACACCGAAGCTGGGCTGATCAATGAAGGTTGCTTATTGTTCAAGCACTCTCCCGCTCAATCACCCGGCACTCCAGCAGATTCAAACGCTGCACCTCATCCGCCACCGGCAACACCCCTAGGCTTTCCAGCACTCGGGTGGCGGCGAGGACGCCGATCTCCAGTGCCGGTGGCTTGATGGTGCTAAGGCTTGGCAGGAGCATTTCGGCGAAGGGGTAATCGCCAAACCCAAGTACCGCGCAGTCTTGCGGGATGTTCAGGCCGGCCCGTTGCCCGGCCAGCAAACCGCCGGCGGCGAGGTTGTCGTTGGCGAAGATGATGGCGTCGGGGCGTGGTGAGGTGTTCATCAGGGCTTGCATCGCTTGCTTGCCGGCTTCGAACGGTGGGCGATCGGCATTCGGGGCAAACACCCAGGGCTCCAGCCCCAACTCACGCACGGTGGCCGCGTAGCCGTCACGCCGCTCCAGCGCACTGAAGTCCCCCGGCGCGCTGTTCTGTACAAAAGCAATCCGCCGGTAACCCTTGCCGTGCAGGTAACGTGCGGCTGTTACGCCTACTTCAAAATGCGAAAACCCGATCTGCAGCGGTTCGCGCTCGGGTTGGTAGTCCCAGGTTTCGATCACTGGGATATCCGCTTCGGCAATCATCTTTTCGGTGCCAGCGCTGTGGAAGTGACTGGTCAGCACCAGCGCTGCCGGCGACCAGCCGAGAAACGCGCGCACGGCGCTTTCTTCCTGCACGGCATCGAAGTAACTCGACGCCAGCAACAGCTGATAACCATGGCGACTGAGGGTGTCGCTGAAACCCTGAATGGTGTTGGCGAAGATCGGCCCGGAGATGTTCGGGATCACCATGCCGACGATCTTGCCACGGGCCGACGCCAGCCCCCCGGCCACCAGGTTGGGGACATAACCCAGCGCTGCCACCACGGCGGCGATGCGCTCGCGTCGTTCCGGCGACACCTGGTCTGGCTGATTGAAGTAGCGCGACACCGTGATCGCCGACACACCCGCCTGCCGAGCCACGGTATTGAGGGTGACGCGGCCGGCACCACGGCGTTTGCGGGGCTTGTCTTCATTCAACGGGCGATTCCTCTTAAAAACCAAATGGCATATAAAAGTAATTTTTCAGTATTGGACGCTCTATGTGGGGGTTGCCAATACTGGCGATGTTAGCGCTAACAAAGCGTTCTGTCTGCTACTCGCTCGAGCGAATGCCCAAGACAACTTCACAGGCGCTGTCGACGCAGAACGGCAGCGGATCAGGGCAATTTTTCGAGCGGGCAGACCATGCATTTCATTCTTGGGGAATCACAAAAACTGGCGCAGTCGATTCGCGCCGCCACACCACGCCGCAAGCATCTGGGCTGGCTGCTCGCCGGATTGGCCGCGCTGCCCGTGCCGGGCGCTTTCGCCGCTGACAGCAGCGATCAAGAGCCCACCCTCAAATCCGTGACAGTCACTGCGACCCGCCGCGAAGAGTCGCTGCAGAAAATCCCGGTGGCGGTAACTGTGCTCGATGGCGAGCAACTTGAACGCGACAACCGCACCAGCGTATCTAGCATCGTCCAGGAAGTGCCATCGCTGAATTTCCGCACCGGCGCGTCGAACAAAGACACGTCGCTGTTCATCCGGGGCGTCGGCACCATTTCCACCTCGCCGGGCGTCGAGCCGACCGTGGCCACGGTGATCGACGGCGTGGTCTATGCCCGTCCGGGCCAATCGACCCTGGACCTGCTGGATCTGGAGCGCGTCGAAGTGCTGCGCGGCCCGCAAGGCACGCTGTTTGGCAAGAACGCTTCGGCCGGCGTGCTCAACATCACCAGCCGGGCCCCGACCGCAGAAACCCACGGCTACATCGATCAGTCGTTCTACAGCGGCAACGAAAGTCGCACCCGTTTCGGCCTCGGCGGCAGCCTGATTCCGGACACGCTCAAGGGCTCGATCACCACGCTGTTCGGCACCTACGACGGCAATGTCGACAACGAATACAACGGTCAGGAGGTCAACGGCTACAACCACAAAGGCGCGCGCGGCAAACTGGAGTTCACCCCGAATGACGACGTGACCTTCACCCTGATTGCCGACTACATGCAGTCCCACGACGACGCGCCCAATGGCGTGGTCAGCCAGTCCCTGACCCCGGCGTTCGCCAATGCCCTGAGCCCGGTGCGGGCTTCCAGCGACAACCGCGACATCAACACCGAGACCCGCACCCACGTCGATGACATCAACAAAGGCTTGTCCGGCCAACTCGACTGGCAACTGGGCGATTACACCCTGACCTCGATCACCGCATGGCGCGGCTGGGACAACACCCAGTATCAGGACGGCGACCGTTTGAGCACGGTGACCGCGGCGTTCCCCGGCACGGCCGACAAGGGTGACCTGGCCTTCGACCAATACTCGCAAGAGCTGCGCCTGGCTTCGCCGAAAGGTGAGTTCCTCGAATACGTCGGCGGTTTGTTCTACATGCACGGCAAGGACGACGAGACGTACCAGCGGACCTTGACCACGCCCACCAGCGTTAACCGTGGCGTCGCCGATTACAGCACCACCAGCGACAGCTACGCGGTGTTCGGTGAAAGCACGCTCAATTTCACTTCGGATTTTCGCGGCATCGCCGGCCTGCGCTACACCCACGACGAACTGGAATACGATCACCGCCGGGTCTCGACCTCGGCCGTCGCTGTCAGCGGTATTCAGCCGGGCACCAGCAGCTCGGGATCAGTGGATGAAGACGGCTGGTCCGGACGGCTCGGCGTGCAGTACGACTTGAGCGACGCCGTCACCACCTACCTGACCTACTCGCGTGGCTACAAAGGTCCGGCCTACAACGTGTTCTTCAACATGCAGCCCCGGGACACCGAGGCGCTGAAACCGGAAACCTCAAACACCTGGGAGGCTGGTATCAAGGCCACCAGCTGGAACAATCGCCTGACCACCAACCTGGCGGTGTTCCACAGCGACTACGACAACTACCAGGCGAACTTCTTCGACACCGTGGCAGGGCAAGTGGTGACCCGCCTGATCAACGCCGGCAGTGTCAGCACTGAAGGCGTCGAACTCGATTACGCGTTGCAGGCCACCCAGCAACTGAAGTTCTCCGGCGCCCTGGCCTACACCCGCGCACGCATCGACGAATTCGCCTGCCCGGCCGGTGCGGCGGCCTCGTGCAACGTCGACGGCAAGCCACTGCCGTACAGCCCGGACTGGAAAAGCTACGTGCGTGCCGATTACAGCATCCCGCTGGATAACGGCCTGGATATCGAGCTGGGTACCGATTTCAGCTGGCAGAGCGAAGTGCAGTACGACATCAGCCAGAACGTCGACACCAAACAAGGCGCCTACGGCATCTGGAACGCCAGCGTCGCCCTGGCCGACTACAACAACGGCTGGCGTGTGGCGCTGCTAGGCAAGAACCTCGCCGACAAGTCCTACTCACCGCTGCTGGCCAGTGGCGGCAACTACATCTACCGCGCCGTGCCCCGTGACGACGAGCGCTACTTCGGCGTGCAACTGCGCAAGGATTTCTGACCATGACTCGTCAGCTCAAGCTCGGCGCCTTCCTGATGGCGACCGGGCACCACGTCGCCGCCTGGCGTCATCCGCAAGTGCCGGCTGACGCTGGCCTGGATTTCGCCCACTACAAGCGCCTGGCGCAGATTGCCGAAGCGGCGAAATTCGACGCATTGTTCCTCGCTGACAGCATCGCCGCACCGACCGGGGACATTGCCAGCCGCATGGCCCGTTCCGACCACTTCGAGCCGCTGACGCTGCTCTCGGCGTTGAGCGTCGTGACCGAGCGTATCGGACTGATCGCCACGGCCACCACCAGCTACAACGAGCCGTACCACCTCGCACGCAAATTCGCTTCGCTGGATCATCTTTCAGGGGGGCGCGCGGGGTGGAATCTGGTGACGTCCGACAATGCTGCCGAAGCGCAAAATTTTGGTCGCGTCGAGCATCTCGGTCACGCTGAGCGCTACAGCCGGGCGCGGGAGTTTCATCAGGTGGTCACCGGGCTCTGGGACAGTTGGGAAGACGACGCTTTTGTCCGCGATAAAACCAGTGGTACGTACTACGATCCGGAAAAAGTCCACGCACTGGAGCATGTCGGCGAACATTTCCGGGTCAAAGGCCCGCTAAACGTGGCGCGCTCGCCGCAGGGGCAACCGGTGATCGTGCAGGCCGGTTCTTCTGAAACCGGTCGTGAACTGGCGGCGCAAACGGCCGAAGTGGTGTTCACCGCGCAGACGTCGCTGGCCAATGCCCAGGCGTTTTATAACGACTTGAAGGGACGTTTGAGTCGATACGGTCGCAGCGCCGACTCCCTGAAAATCATGCCCGGTGTTTTTGTGATCGTCGGTCAGTCCGAGAGCGAAGCGCAGGAAAAGTGTGAAACGTTTCAGCAATTAGTCGAACCCGAGGTTGGCGTGGCCTTGCTTGGGCGTATGCTGGGCAACTTCGATTTATCGAAGTACCCGCTGGACGGGCCGTTGCCCGACTTGCCGCTGACGGAAAGCGGGCAGCAAAGCCGTCAGAAACTGCTGACGGAACTGGCCGGCAAGGAGAACCTCAGCCTCGCCGAATTGGGTCGCAGGATTGCCGGTGGGCGCGGGCATTACAGCCTGGTGGGAACGCCGGTGCAGATTGCCGACCGTTTGCAGGAGTGGTTTGAGCAGGGCGCCGCGGATGGCTTCAACGTGCTGGTGCCGCACCTGCCTGGTGGCCTGGAGGACTTCGCCCAAGGCGTGGTGCCGGAACTGCAACGGCGTGGATTGTTCAGAACCGAATACGAAGGCCGGACCTTGCGCCAGAACCTCGGGTTGGCCAGGCCTTCCAACAGATTTGTGTGAAAAAGGTTTTTTGTGGCGAGGGAGCTTGCTCCCGCTGGGGCGCGAAGCGGCCCCCGAAAGTCGTTGGCACGCTCTGTCAAGACAGCGGCTGCTGCGCACCCGAACGGGAGCAAGCTCCCTCGCCACAGGATTAATGTCTGATTCCGGATAAAAGTAACCTCAACAAGAGAGGATTCGATGACTTACACCGCTGCCGAAAACCGCTACGACTCCATTCCTTACCGCCGCGTAGGTCGCAGCGGTCTGGTGCTGCCGGCGCTGTCCCTGGGCTTGTGGCACAACTTCGGCGACAGCACGCCGATCGATACCCAACGTGCATTGCTACGCACGGCTTTCGACCTGGGCATCAACCACTTCGACCTGGCCAACAACTATGGCCCGCCGTACGGCAGCGCCGAGATCAATTTCGGCCGTTTGCTGCGTGAAGATTTCAAGCAGTACCGCGACGAACTGATCATCTCCAGCAAGGCCGGTTGGGACATGTGGCCCGGTCCTTACGGCCAGGGCGGCGGTTCACGCAAGTATGTGCTCGCCAGCCTCGACCAGAGTTTGCAACGCCTGGGTCTGGACTACGTCGACATTTTCTACTCGCACCGATTCGACCCGGACACCCCGCTGGAAGAAACCGCCAGCGCACTGGCCACGGCCGTACAACAGGGCAAGGCGTTGTACATCGGCATCTCTTCGTACTCCGGCGTGAAAACCCGTGAAATAGCGGCGCTGCTCAAAGAGTGGAAAGTCCCGTTGTTGATCCATCAACCGGCCTACAACCTGCTCAATCGCTGGGTAGAAAAGGACCTGCTCGATACCACCGACGAGCTCGGCACCGGCGTCATTGCCTTCACGCCGCTGGCGCAGGGTTTGCTCACCGACAAGTACCTCAACGGCGTACCAGCGGATGCGCGGGTCAATCGTCCGGGCGGTGGTTCGTTGCAGGCTTCGCATTTGTCGGATGCCAACATTGCCCACGTGCGAGCGCTCAATGAGATCGCCAAACGTCGCGGCCAGAGCCTGGCGCAACTGGCGCTGGCCTGGACCCTGCGCGACCCGCGCGTGACCTCGGCGTTGATCGGCGCGAGCCGGCCGGAGCAGATCATCGAGAACGTCGGGGCGTTGAAGAATTTGAGCTTCAGTGCTGAAGAGCTGGCGGAGATTGACCGGTTCGCCCAAGAGGGCGGGATCAATCTGTGGGAGAAGCCTTCTACCGCTGAGTAACGCGATCCAGTCTCTGCAGGATCCGGCTTGCTGGCGATAGCGGTGAATCAGGCGCCATCATTGCCGATTGATCCACCGTCATGGCTTTAAAGCAAAAGATCGCAGCCTGCGGCAGCTCCTACAGGGATCGGATTTCCATGTAGGAGCTGCCGCAGGCTGCGATCTTTTGATCTTAAAAAAACGGCACATCCCCCAACACCGTCGCACGCTGCATCACCCGCCGCGCCGGGCGGTAATCGTCCACCGCGTAATGCTGAGTCACGCGGTTGTCCCAGAACGCGATGTCGTCTTGCTGCCAGCGCCAGCGAATGGTGAATTCCGGGCGCGTGGAATGGGCGAACAGAAATTTCAGAATCGCCTCGCTTTCGGTTTCCGACAGTTCGTTGATCTTCGAAGTGAAGCCTTCATTGACGAACAACGAACGGCGCCCGCTCACCGGATGCGTGCGGATCACCGGATGCGACAGTGGCGGATTCTTGCGTCGAGTCTCTTCCCACTGGGCCAACGCTTCAGGCGTATTGCCATAGCGCTCCAGCGGAAATGAACGGGTGAAGTCATGGGTGGCGGTCAGGCCTTCGAGCAAGGTTTTCATCGGTGCCGACAACGCTTCATACGCCGCAATCCCGCTGGCCCACAACGTATCGCCACCAAACGCCGGCAACAGCTTGGCGCTGAGCACCGCGCCCATGGCTGGGGTCGGCAGGAAGGTCACGTCGGTGTGCCAGATCGCGTTGTCGCGCACGTCGGTGACGGCGGTATCGAGGATCAGCACTTCCGGTTGTTCCGGCACGTTCGGGTAGATCGGATGAATGTGCAGGTCGCCGAAATTAGCGGCGAATCGCGCTTGCTGCTGCGGGGTGATTGGCTGGTCGCGGAAGAACAGCACCTGATGCTTGAGCAGGGCTTGTTCGATGGCGTCACGCTGTTCCAGGTTCAGCGGCTGGCTGACATCGACGCCGCTGATCTGGGCGCCGAGGGCAGAGCTTAGAGGGACGATGGTCAAGTTGCTCATGTTGGATCTCTTCAATTCTGGGTGTCGTACATCAATTTTGTGAACAACACTGCCCCTGTAGGAGCTGCCGCAGGCTGCGATCTTTTGATCTTGCTCTTCAACCGAAAAGCAAAAGATCGCAGCCTTCGGCAGCTCCTACAGGGTTGATTCAAAAAAGGGGGGCATCAAGGTAGCTGATCCCACATTGAAAAAAGCTTCAGTGTGCCTGGCCGTGCCATGGCACCAGTTTGCGCTGCAATTTACGCAAGCCCATCTCCATGGCGAAGGCAATCAGCGCGATTACCAGAATCCCCAGCACCACCACATCGGTGACCAGGAATTGCGCGGCCGACTGCACCATGAAACCCAGGCCGCTGGTGGCGGCGATCAATTCTGCGGCGACCAGTGTCGACCAACCGACGCCGAGGCCAATGCGCACGCCGGTCAAAATGTCCGGCAGGGCGCTGGGCAAAATTACGTGACGAATCAACTGCGCCCGGGTCGCACCCAGCGACTGCGCAGCGCGCAATTTCGCCGGGTCGACCGTGCGCACACCGGTAGCGGTAGCGATGGCAATCGGGGCGAAAATCGCCAGGTAGATCAGCAGCACTTTCGACAATTCACCGATGCCGCACCAGATCACGATCAGTGGCAGATAAGCCAGCGGTGGAATAGGACGGTAGAACTCGATCAGCGGATCGAGAACGCCGCGAGCGATGCGGTTGTGGCCGATGGCGATACCGACGGGAACGGCCGTCAGTACGGCGAAGCCAAGCCCCAAACCGATGCGGCTGAGGCTCGCGCCCAGGTGCTGCCACAGAGTCGAATCCATGTAGCCTGTGGTCACCAGCAGCCAGCCTTTTTGCAGAACGGCAGACGGTGGTGGCAGGAACAGCGGTTCAATGAGTCCGGTCGCCGTAACGGCCCACCAAAGGGACACGAGCGCGATGAGCGTCAGCACACTGATCCAGCGAGTGCTCAAACGGCGGCGCACCGGGATGACCGTAGAACCTGTTTTTACCGCTGTGGCAGGAATTTCGTAGCTGCTCATGCGCGCTCCTGCCGCTGGGCGGCGCTGCGTTGGGAGAACACTTTGGCGAGTACGTGTTCGCGGGTTTCGATAAAACGTGGGTCGGACTTGATCGAGCGCGCCGACTCACCGGCGGCGTAACGCTGACCGAAATCCAGGCTCAGCCGCTCGACGATCTGCCCCGGATTCGGTGCCAGCAAAATCAGATCCGTGGCAAGAAACACCGCTTCTTCAATGTCGTGGGTTATCAGGAACACCGGTTTGGCAGTGCGGCGCCAGACTTGCAGCAGCAGCTCTTGCATCTGTTCGCGGGTGAAGGCGTCGAGGGCGCCGAAGGGTTCGTCCATCAGCAAAACGCGAGGGTCGGCGGCGAGCGCACGGGCCAGGCCGACACGCTGCTTCTGTCCGCCAGAGAGTTGCCAGATGCGACGGTTTTCAAAACCGGAAAGGTCCACCAGTGCGAGCATTTCCCTTGCACGGATTTCGCGTTTGTCCCGAGCAATGCCAGCCAACTCCAGACCAAAACCAACGTTGGCCAGCACGTCTTGCCACGGTAGCAGGGCGTCGTCCTGGAACACTACGCCGCGTTCGGCGCTTGGGCCTTTGACCGGCACACCGTCGAGGGTAATGCGCCCGGCGCTGGGCTCGACGAAACCGGCAATCAGGTTCAACAGCGAAGTCTTGCCACTGCCGGACGGGCCAAGGGCGACCAGCAATTGCTGGGGCCCCAGGGTCAGGGAAATATCCGCCAGCACAGGTTCTGCTGCACCGGGGTACTGTGCGCTGATGCGCTCCAGCTGTAGCAAGGCCATCGCGGTTAACTCCCGATCAGTTGGTGATGAACTTGGCGCTGACGTAAGGGGCGTAGTCCGGCAGCACGGCTTCGACCTTGCCTTGTTCCTTGAGAAATACGGCGGTGTCGGTGATCGCTTTGGTGGTCGGTGCGCCGAGGGTGGTTACTTGATCAGCCGCCAGCGGGTAGACGTTGCCTTGTAGCAGCAGTGGAATGTCGCTGGCCTTGGCGCCGGACAGTTTTACCAATTTGTCGACGTTGCTTTGATCGGCGAGCCAGGCTTTCGGGTCTTTGCGGTAATCGGCGTAGGCATCCAGGGTCACTTTGGCGAACGCGGTGACGATGTCCGGGTGCTTCTCTGCGAAGTCTTTACGCACGATCCAGGCGTCGAAGGTCGGCGCACCGAACTTGGCCAGTTCGCCGGAGGTGATCAGCACTTTGCCGTTTTCCTTGGCCACACCGAGCGCCGGGTCCCAAACGTAGGTGGCGTCGATATCACCGCGTTTCCACGCAGCGATGATGGCTGGCGGGGCGAGGTTGAGGACGGTGACTTTCGATGGGTCGATGTTCCAGTGCTTCAGCGCGGCCAACAGGCTGTAGTGGCCGGTGGATACGAATGGCACGGCGATTTTCTTGCCGATCAGGTCTTGTGGCGTCTTGATCCCCGAACCGTCGCGAGCGACCAGCGCTTCGGCGGCGCCGATCTGGGTGGCGATGAGGAAGGTTTCCACCGGTACTTTTCGGGTGATTGCCGCTGTCAGGGGACTGGAACCGAGGTAGCCGATCTGCACGTCACCGGAGGCGATGGCGGCGATGATGTCGGCACCGTTGTCGAACTTGCGCCAGCTGATGTCGGCCTTGGTGGCTTTTTCGTAAGCGCCGTCGGCCTGGGCGACTTTCGCCGGGTCAACGGTGGTCTGGTAGGCGACAGTCACGTCAGCCGCCTGGGCAAACAAACTCGCCGCAGCCAAAGACGCGGCCGCCAGCAAGCGAAGAGGGAAATGCAGTTTCATTGGGAAGCTCCTTGTCAGGCGACCGAGAGTCGGCGTGAAAGGAGACTAAATGATCTAAGAATCCGAAAATAAATAACTTTTTCGAATGAGCTTATGAGCGGAAAATTCTAAGAACCAGATCGCTTTTGTGGCGAGGGAGCTTGCTCCCGCTGGAGGCCGAAGGACTCCCATTCCAGACAATCAAATTCTTCGGTCGTCTGATTTTGCGGCTGCTGCGCAGCCGAGCGGGAGCAAGCTCCCTCGCCACAGGGGATAGCAGCTAGTTACTGATCGCCAGAATGCTCGCCTGATACGACCCGACAAACACATCGAAGTCGCCGACTTCATTCTGTTCCAGCTCGGTCTGTTGAGCCAGCGACGAACGCGCCAGTTCTTCAAACTTGGCCTGTTCCTCGGCCGGCAACGGCTCGCTACGGAAAAACTCGGCATGGGCGCGGCTCTGGCGCAGGGAGAACTCGGCGAAGCTTTCCTTGTGCTCGGCCATCGCCGCCAACACTTGGGCCGAAGGCGTCAAAGACGGGTCCTTGACCTTGGCCAGCTGCGCATCCAGCGCTTTGCTGTGAGCATCACCACCGTGGCTCTGATCCAGCAACGCCGCCAGTGGCGCGATGTTTTCCAGCAATTCGCCTGCCCACTCTTTCAGGTCGACCGGTTGCCCGTTGCGTTGCAGTTGCAAGCCGGGACGACGACCTTCCTTGACCACGCTGAGGAAGTTGGAGGTCGCATTGTTGCAGCTGGTGTTGGTCAATAACGGGCTGTCGTTCAGCGCGCAATACAGCAAGAAGGCGTCGAGAAAACGCGATTCGGTGAGGTCGATGCCCGTCGGCAGGAACGGGTTGATGTCCAGGCAGCGTACTTCGACGTACTGGATGCCACGGGCCATCAGCGCCTGAATCGGCCGCTCGCCGGTGTAGGTCACGCGTTTCGGGCGGATGTTGGAGTAGTACTCGTTTTCGATCTGCAGGATGTTGGTGTTGAGCTGAACCCACTCACCGTCCTTGTGGGTGCCGACTTCGACGTAGGGCGCGTACGGCGTGGCCACCGCTTTGCGCAGGCTGTCGATGTAGCTGGTCAAGTCGTTGTAGCACGGCGTCAGGCCAGCCTGGGCGTTGCTCTGGTAACCCAGATCGCTCATGCGCAGGCTGGTGGCGTACGGCAAATACAGGGTGTGCGGATCGAGTTGTTCCAACTGATGCGAGCGACCGCGCAGGAAACCGGCGTCCAGCGCGGGCGACGCGCCGAACAGGTACATCAGCAGCCAGCTGTAGCGACGGAAGTTGCGGATCAGTGCGATGTAGGACACCGACTGGAAGTCGCGATCGGTGCCGACAAAGCCTTCGGCCTCTTTAAGCAACGGCCAGAGTTTTTCCGGCAGGGAAAAGTTGTAGTGAATCCCGGCGATGCACTGCATGGTCTTGCCATAACGCAGGGCCAGGCCCTTGCGGTAGACGTACTTGAGCTGACCGATGTTGGACGTGCCGTAATAGGCGATCGGGATATCTTCCTCGGCCGGCAACGGGCACGGCATCGATGGACTCCACAGGTACTCGTTGCCGAGCTTGCTGTAGGCAAAGCGGTGAATGCTGTCCAGGCTCGCCAGCGTATCGGCAGGATCGGGCAGGGCCGGGGTGATGAACTCCAGCAGCGACTCGGAATAGTCGGTGGTGATTTGTTCGTTGGTCAGCGCGGAACCCAAAGCTTCCGGGTGCGGCGTTTGCGCCAGGCGACCTTCATCGGTCACGCGCAGGCATTCACGTTCGATGCCGTGAAGGCACTGTTCGA
This sequence comes from Pseudomonas fluorescens, assembly GCF_000802965.1. Lineage (GTDB taxonomy): Bacteria > Pseudomonadota > Gammaproteobacteria > Pseudomonadales > Pseudomonadaceae > Aquipseudomonas > Aquipseudomonas fluorescens_A. The sequence continues at coordinate 101,339 of NZ_JSAK01000015.1, forward strand.
GCAGAGAGAGGTTAGCGCGCTCGCCGAGCAGAGCCAGGCGGCGGTTGAGAAGTTCGCTCAAGTTGGATTCCTTCACGCGTCAGTCGCCCCAATATGGGGGTGGGCAAGACGGTCTACAAGGGTGAAGTTAAAACTGGCGTTTTCGCCTGGTTTTGGAGCCGCTCAGGCCATATGCCGGTCAGTCAATAACCGCACAATCCCTGTGGGAGCGAGCTTGCTCGCGATGAGGGAGTGTCAGGCAATATTTTTGCCGTCTGACACACCGCCATCGCGAGCAGGCTCGCTCCCACAGGATTCATTGCGCCGAAATTAACTCAAATCGGTGGCGACTAGCTACAGGACAGCGAACGTGCCTTGTGCTTTTGCGACCAGTTTGTCGCCTTGCATCACATCAGCTTCGACCACCAGCGTGCGACGGCCCGGGTGAATCACCCGCGCCGTGCACATCACCTCGCCGTCAGCGACGGCGCGGATGTAGTTGATCTTGCACTCGATAGTCGCGCTCTGCTGGTCAAAGCCGTGGGTGCTGGAACAGGCCAGCCCCATGGCAATGTCCACCAGACTGAACAAGGCCCCGCCGTGCATCTTGTTGGCGCGATTGCGCAGCTCCGGTTCCAGCGCCAGGGCGACTTGCGCCACCCCGGTTTCCAGGCTGTGCAGGCGACAGCCCAGCAGCTTGAAAAAAGCGCTTTCGGTATACCCGGCAGGGATCTCCATCAACGCTTCTTCAACTGCTTGGCGTTGGCGAACAGCGAAGCCATGGCATTGTTGGCCGGAGCCGCCGCCGTGGTTTCCATGCGCGGTGCAGTGTTTTGGGATTGGCGTGGCGCCGAACCCGGACGTGCACCGCGAGCGCCGTCGATTTTCTCGCCCGGGGTGTCGCTCATGCGCATCGACAGGCCCACGCGTTTACGCGGGATGTCGATTTCCATGACCTTCACTTTCACCACATCACCGGCCTTCACCGCTTCCCGTGGATCCTTGATGAATTTCTCCGAAAGCGCAGAGATGTGCACCAAACCGTCCTGATGCACGCCGATGTCGACGAACGCGCCAAAATTGGTCACGTTGGTCACCACGCCTTCGAGGATCATGCCCAGTTGCAGGTCCTTGAGGTCTTCGACGCCTTCCTGGAACTCGGCGGTCTTGAACTCGGGACGCGGGTCGCGACCCGGCTTTTCCAGCTCTTGCAGGATGTCGGTTACGGTCGGCAAACCGAACGTTTCGTCGGTGTATTTTTTCGGATCAAGGCGCTTGAGGAACGCGGCGTCACCAATCAGCGAGCGGATGTCGCGGTCGGTTTCAGCGGCAATGCGCTGCACCAGCGGATAGGCTTCCGGGTGAACCGCCGACGAATCCAGCGGGTTGTCACCGTTCATGACACGCAAGAAACCGGCAGCCTGTTCGAAGGTTTTTTCGCCCAGACGCGCGACTTTCTTCAACGCAGCGCGGGTTTTGAAAGCGCCGTGTTCGTCGCGGTGGCTGACGATGTTTTGCGCCAGGGTCGCGTTGAGGCCAGAGATCCGTGCCAGCAGCGCCACGGAAGCGGTGTTCACGTCCACGCCCACGGCGTTCACGCAATCCTCCACCACCGCATCCAGGCCGCGCGCCAGTTTCAATTGCGACACGTCGTGCTGGTACTGGCCGACACCGATGGATTTCGGATCGATTTTCACCAGTTCCGCCAACGGGTCTTGCAGGCGACGGGCAATCGACACCGCGCCACGGATCGACACGTCGAGGTCCGGAAATTCCTTGGAAGCCAGCTCCGATGCCGAGTAAACCGATGCGCCGGCCTCGGAAACCATGACCTTGGTCATCTTCATCGCTGGGTATTTTTTGATCAGCTCGGCAGCGAGCTTGTCGGTCTCACGGCTGGCGGTGCCGTTGCCGATGGCGATCAGGTCCACCGCATGCTTGGCGCACAGGGCGGCAAGAATCGCGAGGGTCTGATCCCACTTGTTGTGCGGTACGTGCGGGTAAACCGTGGCGTGATCCAGCAGTTTGCCGGTGGAATCGACCACGGCCACCTTGCAACCGGTGCGCAGGCCCGGGTCGAGGCCCAGGGTGGCGCGAGGGCCGGCCGGGGCGGACAGCAGCAGGTCGTGCAGGTTGTGGGCGAACACATTGATCGCTTCGGTTTCCGCGCCATCGCGCAGCTCGCCCAGCAGGTCGGTTTCGAGGTGGGTGTAGAGCTTGACCTTCCAGGTCCAGCGCACCACTTCACCCAGCCATTTGTCAGCGGCGCGATTCTGGTTCTGGATGCCGAATTGCTGGCCGATCATGCCTTCGCACGGGTGCATGGTGCCTGGCAGTTCATCGCCGACTTTCAGCGCGGAGCTGAGAATGCCTTCGTTGCGGCCACGGAAAATCGCCAGCGCACGGTGCGACGGCATGCTTTTCAGCGGTTCGTCGTGTTCGAAGTAGTCGCGGAACTTGGCGCCTTCCTCTTCCTTGCCGGCGATCACGCGGGCACTGAGGGTGGCTTCCTGCTTGAGGTAGTTGCGTAGTTTGTCGAGCAGGCCGGCGTCTTCGGCGAAGCGCTCCATGAGGATGTACTTGGCGCCTTCGAGGGCGGCCTTCACGTCAGCCACGCCTTTTTCGGCATCGACGAAGCGAGCGGCTTCGGATTCCGGGCTCAGGCTCGGGTCGTTGAACAAGCCGTCAGCCAAGTCGCCGAGGCCGGCTTCCAGGGCAATCTGGCCCTTGGTGCGGCGCTTCTGCTTGTACGGCAGGTACAAGTCTTCGAGGCGGGTCTTGGTGTCGGCGAGTTTGATGTCGCGTTCGAGTTGCGGGGTCAGCTTGCCTTGCTCCTGGATGCTGGCAAGGATGCTGATGCGCCGTTCGTCGAGTTCTCGCAGGTAGCGCAGACGCTCTTCCAGATGACGCAGCTGGGTGTCATCGAGGCTGCCGGTCACTTCTTTCCGGTAACGGGCGATGAAGGGAACGGTAGAGCCTTCATCGAGTAGCGCGACGGCCGCTTCGACCTGTTGTGGGCGTACACCGAGTTCCTCGGCGATGCGGCTGTTGATGCTGTCCATAAAACCACCTGACAAATTGTGAAAGCAGGCTCGCAGGCGCAGAGATAGAGGCTTGGCGAGTCTGGTTGAGCGGCCCGGGCTGCGCCGCTACCTGGGTCAACAGGCACTCCGTTGACCCGTGAAATCGAACAATTACTGCCGACGCCATGAAAATAAATGGCGCCTGTCTGTAGTACCTGTCTGATGTTGCCTGACACAAATGGCCGCGCATTATAACCAGCGTTCTGCCGTTCGGGGGCATCGCAGGCTGCGGGCACAATGGCCGGTTTTCTGGCGGTAAAGGAAAAATCTGCTAACAATGCACACGGTGCGTATAACGGCAGCTACGCCATAATGCGCGCCGAGATCAAAGGAGCATCCAATGAGCAGCACTGCAAACATTGCTGAAGGCGAAAAAATTCTAATTGTTGACGACGATCCGGGCCTCAGCAGCCTGCTGGAGCGTTTTTTCGTCAGCAAGGGCTACCGTGCCCGCGCCGTACCGAACACCGAGCAAATGGATCGCCTGCTGGCGCGCGAAGTGTTCAACCTGGTCGTCCTCGACCTGATGCTGCCCGGCGAAGACGGCCTGACCGCCTGCCGCCGCCTGCGCGGCGCGAATAATCAGATTCCGATCATCATGCTCACCGCCAAGGGCGACGAGCTGAGCCGCATCAAGGGCCTGGAGCTGGGCGCCGACGATTACCTGGCCAAGCCGTTCAACCCGGACGAGCTGATGGCTCGCGTCAAAGCGGTGTTGCGTCGTCAATCGGCCCCGGTGCCAGGCGCCCCGGGCAGCGAAGACGAAAGCGTGACCTTCGGTGATTACGAGCTGTCACTGGCCACCCGCGAGCTCAAGCGCGGCGAAGAAGTGCACATGCTCACCACCGGTGAGTTCGCGGTGCTCAAGGCCCTGGTGATGAACGCCCGTCAGCCATTGACCCGTGACAAGTTGATGAACCTGGCCCGTGGTCGCGAGTGGGATGCCCTGGAGCGTTCCATCGACGTGCAGATCTCCCGCCTGCGCCGGATGATCGAACCTGATCCGTCCAAGCCGCGTTACATCCAGACTGTCTGGGGCGTGGGTTACGTATTCGTGCCGGATGGCGCCGCCACCAAGTGATCGGCGATTTGTAGGAGCGGGTCGTGCGGATGACATTGTCCGCAGACTCGCGATCCGCAATATGCGAGCATCGCTCGCTCCTGCAAGTGTGTAGCGGTTATCCATGAAAACCCCGGTTTGGTTCCCCCAGAGCTTCTTCTCCCGCACCCTGTGGCTGGTGCTGATCGTCGTCCTGTTCTCCAAGGCACTGACGCTGGTTTATCTGCTGATGAACGAAGACGTGCTGGTGGACCGCCAGTACAGCCACGGCGTCGCCCTGACGCTGCGCGCCTATTGGGCCGCCGACGAACAGAACCGCGACAAGATTGCCGACTCCGTACCTTTGATACGCGTAGTAGGCGCCGGTGTGCCGGAAGGTGAACAACACTGGCCTTACAGCGAGATCTACCAACGGCAGATGCAGGCCGAGCTGGGCGCGGACACTGAGGTGCGATTGCGCATGCATGCACCGCCGGCGTTGTGGGTGCGAGCGCCAAGCCTGGGTGAAGGCTGGCTGAAAGTACCGCTATACCCGCACCCATTGCGCGGTCAGAAAATCTGGAATGTCCTCGGCTGGTTCCTCGCCATTGGCTTGCTGTCCACTGCCGCGGCATGGATCTTCGTCAGCCAGCTCAACCAACCATTGAAACGTCTGGTGTATGCCGCACGGCAACTCGGTCAGGGTCGCAGCGTGCGTCTGCCGATCAGCGATACGCCGAGTGAAATGACCGAGGTTTATCGCGCCTTCAACCAGATGGCCGAAGACGTCGAACAGGCCGGTCGCGAGCGTGAGTTGATGCTGGCCGGGGTTTCACATGATTTGCGTACGCCGCTGACCCGTTTGCGGTTGTCTTTGGAGTTGATGGGCGACCGCAACGACCTCACCGACGACATGGTCCGTGACATCGAAGACATGGATGCGATTCTCGACCAGTTCCTGGCGTTCATTCGCGATGGCCGCGATGAGACAGTGGAAGAGGTGGACCTGAGCGATCTTGTTCGTGAAGTCGCCGCGCCGTACAACCAGACCGAAGAAAAAGTGCACTTGCGTCTGGAGCCTATCCAGCCGTTTCCGCTGCGCCGGGTGTCGATGAAGCGACTGCTGAATAACCTGATCGGCAATGCGTTGCATCACGCAGGCAGTGGCGTGGAAGTGGCCGCCTATGTTTCGGGTGACACTGCCGCGCCGTACGTGGTGCTAAGCGTCATGGACCGCGGCGCCGGTATCGATCCGTCGGAGCTGGAAGCCATCTTCAACCCGTTTACCCGGGGTGATCGTGCCCGGGGCGGCAAGGGCACTGGATTGGGCTTGGCGATTGTGAAGCGGATTGCTTCGATGCACGGCGGCAACGTTGAGCTGCGCAACCGTACCGGTGGAGGTCTTGAAGCGCGGGTGCGCTTGCCACTGGGTCTGATGTTGCCTAGAGACGCGGTTTAGGAGTCGTCCTTGTGGCGAGGGAGCTTGCTCCCGCTCGGTTGCGTAGCAGCCGCGAGACCTGGCAACCGTATTTCAATGAAACAACACGGTTGCCGGAATCGGGAGTCCTTCGGCCTCCAGCGGGAGCAAGCTCCCTCGCCACAAAAGCTTTGCGTTAACCTTTCCCTTTGGTCCGGGTCATATTCGGCCCGCCATTCTTCTCCAGATGCTCGATGATGATCCCCGCCACGTTCTTGCCAGTGGTGGTCTCAATCCCTTCAAGTCCTGGTGACGAGTTCACTTCCATCACCAATGGCCCGTGATTGGAGCGCAGGATATCCACACCCGCCACCGCCAACCCCATGACCTTCGCCGCACGCAGTGCGGTCATGCGCTCTTCCGGTGTGATCTTGATCAGGCTGGCGCTGCCGCCGCGATGCAGGTTGGAGCGAAACTCCCCAGGTTTGGCCTGGCGCTTCATCGCTGCAATCACTTTGTCGCCCACCACGAAGCAACGAATGTCGGCGCCACCCGCTTCCTTGATGTATTCCTGAACCATGATGTTTTGCTTGAGGCCCATGAACGCCTCAATCACCGATTCTGCAGCCGTAGCGGTTTCGCACAGCACCACGCCGATACCCTGGGTGCCTTCCAGCACTTTGATCACCAGCGGCGCGCCGTTGACCATCGCAATCAGGTCGGGAATGTCGTCGGGGGAGTGGGCAAAACCGGTGACCGGCAAACCGATCCCGCGGCGAGACAACAATTGCAACGAGCGCAGTTTGTCCCGCGAACGGGCGATGGCCACTGATTCGTTGAGCGGAAATACCCCCATCATTTCAAACTGGCGCAATACCGCGCAGCCATAAAACGTCACTGATGCACCAATCCGCGGGATCACTGCATCGAAACCTTCCAGCGGTTTGCCGCGATAATGGATCTGAGGCTTGTGGCTGGCGATGTTCATATAGGCGCGCAGGGTATCGACCACCACCATTTCATGGCCGCGTTCGGTACCGGCTTCGACCAGGCGACGGGTGGAATACAGACGCGGGTTCCGCGACAGCACAGCGATCTTCATGCAACACCTGTGGAGGAGGTAGATACCGGGAACACCGGCTTGTCTTGTACATATTTAATGCCTGGATTGACCACCAACTGGCCGTCGATCAGGGCTTTGGAACCCAATAGCAGGCGATAACGCATGGACTTGCGGCAGGCGAGGGTGAACTCGACCCGAAAGACCCGGTCACCGAGGGCCAGGGTGGTGCTGATCACGTATCGCACCTGCGCGTGACCGTTAGAGCTTTTAATGGTTTTTCTCGTCACCAGCGGTGCCTCGCAACGGCGGTGCCGCAACTGCACCACCGTGCCCAGGTGCGCCGTGAAACGCACCCACTGCTCGCCATCGCGATCGAATGTCTCGATATCGGTGGCGTGCAGGCTGGAGGTGCTGGCGCCGGTGTCGATTTTTGCCCGAAGGCCGGCGACTCCCAAATCCGGGAGCGCCACCCACTCGCGCAGACCGACAACGGTCAAATGGTCAAATGTCTTCAAAATTGCTCAACCGGTAGATACCGCGTTGGCCGCAGGGGGCCGATTTCGCGGTATTCACGCAGAATAATGGTTAAAAGGCGACAGATATCTACGGCCCGGATTTCCAGCCCCGCAAGGCGGTTCTGGAATGTCAGCATTGTAGTCCGGGACGGAGTAATTCTTGGTACGACAGAACGGTAGTACAGTTCACTAATATTTCAGAGCGAGGAAATCCCATGGCACAAAAAAACGATGAGGACGACAAAGTCCGCCTCGATAAATGGTTGTGGGCTGCGCGGTTTTACAAAACCCGCGCCTTGGCCAAAGCGGCGATTGAAAGCGGCAAGGTGCATTGTCGGGGCGAGCGCTGCAAACCTGGCAAGGAGCCGCGCATTGGCGATGAATTCGTGATCCGCACCGGTTTTGAGGAACGCACCGTGGTGGTCCAGGCGCTGTCGATCGTGCGCCGTGGCGCGCCGGAAGCGCAGACGCTGTACGCCGAAACCGAAGCCAGCATCGCCAAGCGCGAAAACGCCGCCGCTGAGCGCAAGGCAGGCGCCCTGGGTGTGAGCACCGATGGCAAACCGAGCAAGAAACAGCGCCGCGATCTGTTCAAGTTTCGAGGCGGCAGCAACGAATGATTCACCGGGGCCGCCGATCACATCAATCCGCCCAAGACTTGTAATTGCGCCTTTGCGTAGCCATATGAGGTAATTCGCCTGCCGTGCATGTGCCGTTCGTCGTAAAGCGCACACAGTCACTGGCCTGTAAGCCATAACCAGACAGCGAAACTCTGTGGCTAAGGCGTAACTTCGAATTCTGTCACCACTTTTGTCACCACTTCAGATACCCAGACTTATGACCGACCTACCGGATAACGACTTCACCCAACGCTTCATCTTCGATGACAGCGACACCCGCGGCGAGATGGTTTCGCTGGAACTCAGCTACGCTGAAGTCCTGGCCAAACACGCCTATCCGGAGCCGGTTGCGCAACTGCTCGGCGAACTGATGGCGGCTGCGGCGTTGCTGGTCGGCACCTTGAAGTTCGATGGTCTGCTGATTCTTCAGGCCCGTTCCGAAGGCCCGATCCCGTTGCTGATGATCGAATGCTCCAGCGAGCGCGACATCCGTGGCCTGGCCCGTTACGAGGCCGACCGGATCGCCCCCGACGCCACCCTGGCCGACCTGATGCCCGACGGTTCGCTGACTTTGACCATCGACCCGAAACAGGGCCAGCGCTACCAGGGCGTGGTCGATCTGGATGGTGAAACCTTGTCCGATTGCTTCACCAACTACTTCGTCATGTCCCAGCAGATCGGCACGCGCATCAAGCTCTGCGCCGATGGCCGTCGCGCCCGTGGCCTGTTGCTGCAGCAACTGCCCGCCGACCGCTTGAAAGACGAAGAAGAACGCGCCGCCAGCTGGCAGCACCTCACCGCGTTGAGTGGGACGTTGACCGCCGACGAACTGCTGAGCCTGGACAACGAAACCGTGCTCCATCGCCTCTACCACGAAGAGCAGGTGCGACTGTTCGATGTGCAAAAACTGCGTTTCCGTTGCAGCTGCTCGCGCGAACGCTCGGCCAATGCGCTGGTCAGTCTGGGTATGGAAGACGCGCAGAACCTGGTGGTCGAGCACGGTGGAAAAATCGAGATCGACTGCCAGTTTTGCAACCAGCAGTACCTGTTCGACGCCGCCGATGTCACTCAATTGTTCGCCGGCGCGGGTGTCGATACGCCGTCAGTTACCCGTCACTAAAACGTTTCAGCGCAGGTAGATTCACTGGTTAGCGCCGGAATAACGCCGTTACGACAGGAGGGGCCTACTCTTTTTGGGCTTTTCTGGCATAATCCGGGCCACTTTTTTCGCGGTAGTAGTGCACGACTTTCTACTACAAAAACGTTTGGAGCACTCGGCCACTGGCCGACGGGGAACCTCATGACGCAAGCCAATAACGCCGTGTACACCGATCTGAGTGTTGATGATCTGGTTAAAGAAGCCCTCAACCGCGGTGAAGGCGAGCTTGCCGATACCGGCGCACTGGTTGTTCGTACCGGTCACCGTACCGGCCGTTCGCCAGTCGATCGTTTCATCGTTGATGAGCCGAGCACCACAGGCGCTATCGCCTGGGGCCCGATCAACCGCAAGTTCCCGGCCGACAAGTTCGATGCCCTGTGGAACCGCGTTGAGGCTTTCAACAACGCGCAAGAGCACTTCGTTTCCCACGTGCATGTAGGTGCGGCTTCCGAGCACTACCTGGCCGTGAAGATGACCACCCAGACTGCCTGGCAGAACCTGTTTGGTCGTTGCCTGTTCATCAATCCGGCCCAGTACAACCCGGCTGGCCGTGAAGAATGGCAAGTGCTTAACGTCGCCAACTTCGAGTGCGTGCCTGAGCGTGACGGCACCAACTCCGACGGTTGCGTGATCCTCAACTTCGCTGCGAAGAAAGTGCTGATTGCCGGCATGCGTTACGCCGGTGAAATGAAGAAAGCCATGTTCTCCGTGCAGAACTTCCTGCTGCCGGCCGCCGATGTGCTGCCGATGCACTGCGCTGCCAACATCGGCGAAGAAGGCGACGTGACCCTGTTCTTCGGTCTGTCCGGCACTGGTAAAACCACCCTGTCCGCCGACGAAAGCCGTTACCTGATCGGTGACGACGAACACGGTTGGGGCGAAGGCGTGGTGTTCAACATCGAAGGCGGTTGCTATGCCAAGTGCATCGACCTGTCCGAGAAGAACGAGCCAGTAATCTGGAAAGCCATCAAGCACGGCGCAGTCCTGGAAAACGTCGTCATCGACGATGCCAAGCACGCCGACTACGCTGATGTCAGCCTGACCCAGAACAGCCGCGCCGCTTACCCGCTGGAGCACGTTGCCAAGCGTTCCGAGAAGAACCTGGGCGGCGAGCCGAACGCTGTAATCTTCCTGACCTGCGACCTGACCGGCGTGCTGCCGCCAGTGTCGATTCTCAACGAAGAACAAGCGGCCTACCACTTCCTGTCCGGCTACACCGCTCTGGTGGGCTCGACTGAAATGGGTTCGGGCACCGGCATCAAGTCGACCTTCTCCACCTGCTTCGGCGCACCGTTCTTCCCGCGTCCGGCCGGCGAATATGCTGAACTGCTGATCAAGCGCATCCGCGGCTTCGGCTCCAAGGTCTACCTGGTCAACACCGGCTGGACCGGCGGTGGATACGGCGTCGGCAAGCGTTTCAACATCCCGACCACCCGTGCGGTGATCGCAGCGATCCAGAGCGGCGCGCTGATCGGCACCGAGACCGAGCACCTGGACACCATCAACCTCGACGTGCCACTGGCCGTACCGGGCGTTGAGACTGGCCTGCTGAACCCACGCAACACCTGGGCTGATAAAGCCGCCTACGACGAAGCCGCCAAAGCACTGGCCGGCCTGTTCATCGAGAACTTCAAGAAGTTCGAAGTGAGCGACGCGATCAAGGCTGCGGGCCCTAAGTTGTAAGTGTTGGTTTGATGCAATGAAAAAGCCGCCCTTCGGGGCGGCTTTTTTGTGCGCGGGGGTTTCAGGTTTTAAGGTGCAATACAAACGCTCCGACCAGCACCAGCATGACCCCCAGCACCTGCACCTTGCCCAGTCGCTCCTTGAAAAATACATACCCCAGAATCGCCGCAATCCCGCCCGACAAGGTGCTGATGACGGTCACCACCGACACCGAGCCGGCTACCGCACCCCAGGCAAACGATGAAAAACCGCCGAGGTTCATCAGGCTGGCACCCGTCAGTGTCAGGCAGTTTTTCAGCGGTGGTATTTTCAGGCCGTCGTGGATCCTTACTACGATCACCACCAGCACCATCAGCCCGACCAGATACGCTAGCCAGAGCATCGTCACCGGCCCAAGTATCGGCAGTACAAAACGACCTTGTAGCCAGAAACTGATGCCGTAGAAGACCGCCGCCAGCAACGCATAGGCAATGGAACTGCTTGCCTGCGTGGTGTGTGGCACTTTCGGGTCGGAATGAGTGCTGGAGAGGATCACACCAATGACGCACAGAACGATGCACAGTAACTGGAGCAGGCTGATCTGCTCGCCGCCAGCCCAGGACAACAACGTGGTGACTACGCCGTAAGAGGTCACCAGCGGCGCCACAATGGAGGCTTTGCCGAGGGCGAAGGCCTTGGATAAGGCCAGCGCGCCGGACACGGTTAGCACGGCGGCAGCGACGCCAATCAACCAGACATCAAGCGGTGCGGCCATCGATCGCAGAATGAATACGGGGAAGGCGATCAGCAGCAGGCTCATAATGGCGAAGCCCAGCGCCTGACCGAAATACACGGCGCGTTTGACGCCTACAGCGCGGGCGTTCAAACCCACCAGAAAATCCGTGCCGCCCCATAACAAGGCAGCCAACAAGCCCATCAGTACGTCCACGCAATGTCCTTATCGTTATGCGCCGGGGACGTTATAGGCCTTCTAGCCATCCGTGTCCCAGCGCAGGGCCTTGATAGCCCGGTAGAGCATGCCGATGGTCAATGGCACCTTCTCGCCGCGTCCCTTGGCTTTTCGCTTTAGATTCACATCGTAGCCGTCGGGCTGGAAATAGCGATAGCTGTCGAAATCCACGAAGTCGATGGTGAAGTGTTCTTCCAGGGTTTCGATCAGGTGTTGTGCGTCGGCACCGTTGCAGCCGAGGTCGAAATTGATCGAGGTGCTGAGGCTGATGGCTTTGCGCTCGGGGAAGCCGAGTTCTTCGTGCAGGAGCTGGATGAGCTGGTGGAGGGTTGGGTCGTCGGGGAGGTTGGGGGCGAGGTTCATTGCGGGGTGTCCGGGTAGGCTTGGACTGATCTTATTGGTCGTTGGAATAGAGTGGAAGGATCGGAGCAGACTTTCGTTCCGCAGAATCTCATTCATCTGTTGCACGCTTTCCATTAGGTCATAAAAAAATCTGCTCATGGCTATCTCCAGCGTTCGACGACTTTGTTTCCCATCGGAGCAAATCTTGTTACTTGATCGCTCCTGCGCAGTGCGTGGGAGCGATCTGAAGTTGATGTTAGATCGGAGCTTTCCAGTTGAGCATGCGTTGCTGGGCGACTTTGAGCAGGTCGCAGCCGTCCTGGGTTAGCAGGTAGAGCGCGTGGGTGATGTGCGGGATGTCTTCGATGTCGCCGTCGAGGAAGCTTTGGCAGTGCAGGGTTCGGAGCAGATCGCTGGACGCTCGGATGCGCTGGAGAGCGGATTCGAGAATGTCTTGGGGGTTGGCTTCTGTGTCGATAATTAGCGGGGTGGTGTCGGTGAGGTTGGTTTGGAGTGGGCGGTAGCGATTTGGAAACGGATTAAGAGTTGGCATAAGAGGTACTCGGTTTGTTGTTTAGTAACCGCCAACACCGTGACCAAACGATAGGAGGCGGACTGTGCGCAGGCTTGGTCAACCGAAAACAACAAATCGGCTCGCCCGAGGGCGTCCCACACACAGCCGCCATAACAAAACACTACGAGGACATAGATGTCCGCGGCGCGAATGATGGCACACATGTGTGCGTTGTTCTCAGGTGACCAAACCTGATCGCTGAATTTGCAGCGATGCAGGGACAGTAAATGTTCGTTGCCAGTCAGCGATAGCCGACAAGGTGTCTTCTTTTGTAGGACGTTGCCGAAGCTTTGATAGGGCGTTGCTGACGGACTTGTCCACATGGCACCGCGTTATCGTTCATCGCTGGCAAGCCAGCTCCCACAGGAAAATGGGGTGGGACTTAGCCGGTGAGTTTCGGCAGGCGTTGGCGGGCGATGTCGAGCAGGTCGTTGCCGTCCTGGGTTAGCAGGTACAGGGCGCTGACGATGTTGGGGATGTCGCTGGTGTCGGCCTGTTTGAAGCACAGGCAATACAGGGTTTCGAGCAGGTCGCTGGCGGCGCGGATGCGTTGGCGGGCGGCGTCGAGGATTTCGAAGGGGTCGGCTTCGGTGTCGATGACCAATACCGGGGTTTCGCCGTAGCGGGTTTTGAGTGGGCGGTAGCGGTGGGTCAGTGGATCGGGGGTGGTCATCGAGGTAGGTCCTGTGCGAAATCGGCAAGTGTGCCCGGCAGGCCGAGACACTGTTTTCAGCCGTGCCGGAAACTATAGAAGGGCGCGGCGCTGTGCGACAAGACGGCTGAGGTCGACAGGTTTTGTAGGGTATTTGATTGGGTGTGAGGAAACGGATTACGTCTTGGTTGAAGGGGCTTCAGACGCTGTAGGTCATTTCGGGATGTGTGGTGGATGTTCCGGCCTCTTCGCGGGCAAGCCCGCTCCCACAGATATTTCGATTGAGCACAAAATATACGTTCGCTGAAGATCAACTATGGGAGCGGGCTTGCCCGCGATAGCGATTTGTCATTCAGCCAATTCTTCAAGCCTGGCATGCCGGCCCGCCATCCGCTGTATCATCCCGTATCGTTTTTTGCCCCGACCTTTTCTCGACTCGCTGCGATCGCCGGCTAGGCTTTGCTCATCGCAGCAGTCAACGGAGTGACAGCTTATGCACAACACCCTGGAACAGGTTTTCGGTTATCCACAGTTTCGACCCGGTCAGGAGAAAACCGTCAGCGCCGTGCTGGCGGGGCGTTCGGCGGCGGCTATTTTTCCCACCGGTTCCGGCAAGTCCCTGTGCTATCAATTGTCGGCAGTGTTGCTGCCGCATCTGACGCTGGTGGTCTCGCCGTTGTTGGCATTGATGCAGGATCAGTTGGCGTTCCTGCAGCGTCATGGCATTGCCGCGGGCAGTATCGACTCGGCCCAGAGCCGCGATGACGCAAGCGATGTGATGGCCCGCGCCAGGTCCGGCGAATTGAAAATCTTGATGATCTCGGTGGAGCGCCTGAAGAACGAGCGTTTCCGCAATTTCCTGCAGCAAGTGCCGATCTCGTTGCTAGTGGTGGATGAGGCCCATTGCATCTCGGAATGGGGCCACAACTTCCGCCCGGATTACCTCAAGCTGCCGGACTACCAACGCCAGTTCAACATCCCGCAGGTCTTGCTGCTGACGGCTACGGCGACACCCAAGGTCATTGTCGACATGCAGACGAAATTCGCCATCGCTCCCGATGACGTGGTGACCACGGGTTTCTATCGACCGAACCTCAATCTGTGGGTAGAACCGGTGCGCGGTCCGGACAAACGCCGACGTCTTGTCGAGTGGATGAGTGAACGTCCCGATCAGCCGAGCATCGTCTACGTCACCCTGCAGAAAACCGCCGAGCACATTGCCGAACATCTGCAACGCAACGGCATACAGGCCGAGGCCTATCACGCCGGTTTGCCCCATGACCAACGTGACGGCATCCAGAAACGCTTCATGGGCGGGCAGTCCAATTGCATCGTCGCGACCATCGCCTTCGGCATGGGCATCGACAAGAGCAATATCCGCAACGTCGTGCATTTCGACCTGCCCAAATCCATCGAAAACTACAGCCAGGAAATCGGCCGTGCCGGGCGTGATGGGCAGACGTCCGATTGCCTGGTGCTGGCCAATCGCGACAGCCTCAACGTGCTGGAAAACTTTGTTTACGGTGATACCCCTGAGCTCGACGGTATCCGCCATGTCGTCGACGAGTTGCAAGCGTGTGCGCCGCAAGGGGAGTGGGAGTTTCTGTTGGGACCTTTGGCGGATAACAGCAACATCCGCCAGCTGCCGCTCAAGACGTTGCTGGTGCAACTGGAGCTGCGTGGAATCATTGCCCCGCGTTATGCCTATTACGCTGAGTACCGTTTCAAATACCTGGAGGAACCCGAGGCGTTGCTGGCCCGTTTCGAAGGCGAGCGCAAGGATTTCGTCGCGGCGATCATCCAGACCTCCAAGCGTGCACGGAGCTGGGCCACGGTTAACTTCGACGCGTTGTACGAGCAACACCAGGCCGAGCGCAACCGGGTGGTCAAGGCGCTGGATTATTTCCAGGAGAAGGGCTGGGTCGAGCTTGAAAGCAAGTTGATGACCGAGGTCTATACCCTGCTGCAAACAGACTTTGACCCGCAGACACTCAGCGCTGAACTTCACGCCGGTTTCACCCGGCACGAACAAACCGAGATCGCGCGAATCCACGCCATGCTGGATTTGTTTGCCACCGAGCGTTGCCTCGGTTTCCGGTTGGCCGAGTATTTCGGCGACAGCAACGCCCCGCAGCAATGCGGGCATTGCTCGGTGTGCCATGGGCAGGTTGCACGGCTCCCGACACCGCCGGAGTTGTCGGCGCTTGTGGATAAAAACTTCGAGGCGCTGTGTGGCGAGTTTATCCACAAGCATGAGCAGCACACTGGCAGCCTGCCCTCGGCAGAGCGAGTGACGCGGTTTCTGTGCGGGATCAGTGTGCCGCTGTTCACCAAGCTCAAGGCGCGGACGATATCGGGGTTTGCGGTGCTGGAAGATTATCCGTATGCCGAGGTGCGGGGGTGGGCCGAAGCGAATCTCTAACCTGTAGGAGCTGCCGAAGGCTGCGATCTTTTGACTTTGCTTTTTAAGATCAAAAGATCGCAGCCTTCGGCAGCTCCTACAGGGGATCATCGGTTGCATCCACGCGCTGAATGTTGCTCATCACAGGAATAAATTTCAAAAATGCGCGGTGGCTGACTATGGTGAGGGCTGTCTTTGGATCGCCAACAAGAGAACAAGAGATGAACCAGACACCGTTCAACATTCAGCGCGCAGCCGTGATCGGCGCGGGCACCATGGGCCGTGGCATTGTCATGTGCCTGGCCAACGCCGGCGTGGCGGTGCAATGGGTCGATAACAATCCGCAGATGCTTGAGCAGGCTCTGGTTGCCGTCGCCGACACCTACGCCCACAGCGTGCGACAGGAGCGTATTGATCAGGCCGAGGCAGAAGCCCGTATCGCCCGAGTCACGGCAGCCGCCGATTACGCGGCCATCCGCGACGTCGACCTGGTGATCGAAGCGGTTTACGAAAACCTCGAACTCAAGCAGTCAATCTTCCGCGAACTGGATGGCCTGCTCAAACCTGAAGCGATTCTGGCGAGCAACACTTCAGCGCTGGACATCGACGCGATCGCTGCCGTTACGCGCCGTCCGCAACAAGTCCTGGGCCTGCACTTTTTCAGCCCGGCACACATCATGAAACTGCTCGAAATCGTCCGCGGTGCCCAGACTGCTCCGGCGGTGCTTGAGGCCGCGCTGGCGTTGGGCAAGCGCATGGGCAAGGTCAGTGTGGTGGCGGGCAACTGCGACGGATTTATCGGCAATCGCATGCTCAATACCTACGTGCTTGAGGCGCGCAAGATGCTGCTGGAGGGCGCTTATCCGTATCAGGTGGATGCGGCGCTGCAAGGTTTCGGTTTTGCCATGGGGCCGTTCCGCATGTTCGACGTAGTGGGTGTCGACCTGCAATGGCGCGCCCGGCAGCTGTCCGGCGTGGGGCAGGATGCGCCAGAAGTGCAGGTGGATAACCGATTGTGTGAGCTGGGCCGTTTCGGCCAGAAGAGCGGCAACGGCTTTTACCATTATGAGCCGGGCAGTCGTCAGGCGGAACACGACCCGCTAGTTGATGCATTGGTATTGGAAGTGAGTGAAGGTTTGGGCTTCCATCGTCGTGAGATCAGCCAGGAGGAAATTCTGGAGCGCTGCTTGCTGGCGCTGGTCAACGAAGGCGCGAAAATCCTGCAGGAAGGGATCGCCGGATCGGCTCATGATATCGATCTGGTGTACCTCAATGGTTATGGCTTCCCTGCGGAAAAGGGTGGTCCGATGGCTTGGGCGGATCAGCAAGGGCTGGCGGATATTCATCAGCGCCTGCTGGCGCTGGAAACGCGCCAAGGTGACCACTGGCAGCCGGCGCGGTTGATTGGGGAGTTGGCGGTGGCGGGTAAGGGGTTTGCTGATCGTTGAGTGATGAATTGCCTGAACCGATGCTTCGCTGGCAAGCCAGCTCCTACAGGGGGAGCAATGTTCTGTGGGAGCTGGCTTGCCAGCGATGAATGCGACACGGTTTTCGACATAGACTGGCAACCCAACTCCAGGAACCAATACTGATGCCCCAACGCACCGAATATCCACACTTCCAACCCATCACCACCCGCTGGCACGACAACGACGCCTACGGCCACGTCAACAACGTCACCTACTACAGCTTCTTCGATACGGCGGTGAACACTTACCTGATCGAAGTTGGTGGTCTGGATATCCATGACGGTGAGGTGGTGGGGTTCGTGGTGAGCTCAGCTTGCGATTACTTTGCCTCCATCGCATTCCCGGAGCGGATCGAGATCGGTTTGCGGGTCGGCAAACTGGGCAACAGTTCGGTGCAATATGAGTTGGCGGTGTTCAAGCAAGGCGAGGACGAAGCCTGTGCAGCGGGGCGCTTTGTGCATGTGTTTGTCGACCGGGCTTCGAATCAGCCGGTGGCGATACCGGACAACCTGCGCAGTGCGATGGAACGTCTGATGGTTTAAATCAGGCAAAAAAAATCGCAGCCCTCGGGCTGCGATTTCTGTTTGTCAGTGAACATTCCGGTGTTCCGGGATCAGTCACGATGACGATAGTACTTGTGGTGCTTGCGATGGCCGTAGGCATGACCGCGACCTGGGTGGCCGTCACGGTAGTAACGACGACCATCATGGCCACGATAACGACGATCATCGTCGTCGTCATCATCGGCCTTGTTGCCCATGTAGTTACCCAGCGCGCCACCGGCGCCGCCGCCTGCTGCGGAGCCGATCAGGCTGCCGGTGGTGCCGCCCACGCTACGGCCGACCACGTTACCGCCCGCTGCGCCCAACGCACCGCCAATGGCGGCTTCGCCACGGCTGTGTTTGTCTGCGCCGACTGCACTACCACCCGCGCCGCCCAGGGCCGCGCCGATGGTGGAACCTGTATTGCCGCCCAGTGACTGACCGACGACCGAGCCCAAAACCCCGCCCAATGCGCCGCCCACACCGGCTTCGGTGTTGCCGCCAGCAGAAGCGATGCCACTGACCAGGCCAAGGGACAACAAGAGAATCGAGGAGAACTTCATAAAGGAACCTCAAGGGGATGACGACGCGATCCTGAGGCTGTGTCAGAGGTGTGACAATCGAAATCCGACGAGTAACACGACTTCAGCACATTTCTATAAGTTGCTGTTTTTTGGGCGGAACTTAACGGTTTTTCGCCGGTCTTTAGTTACTTCGGACAGGCCGTTTTTGTGAAAAAACGGCCTTTTTTGTGGGCGGTTGAAAAGTTGTTGTGCCAGCAATAATGTCAAAAGATCGCAGCCTGCGGCAGCTCCTACAGGTATCGGTGTAGGAGCTGCCGCAGGCTGCGATCTTTTGTTTTTGCTTTAAGCCGATCTGGCCAAAATCAACCCGGTCTCACTCGCCGCTTCCAACCGGATCGCCACGAACTTCGACGTCGGCGTATGGCTGCCATCCCCGGTGCTTTCCAGCGGCACCAGCGGGTTCACTTCCGGGTAGTAAGCCGCCGCTTGCCCCGCCGGGATATCAAACGCCAGTAGCGTAAAGCCCTTCACCCGACGTTCCACGCCATCATTCCAGATCGACACGATGTCAGCTTTCTGCCCCGGCTTGAAGCCCAGGCGAATGATGTCGGCTTCGTTGACGAACAGCACATCACGTTGCCCCTTCACTCCGCGATAACGATCGTTGAGGCCATAGATCGTGGTGTTGTACTGATCGTGGGAACGCATCGATTGCATGATCAGGTCCGGCAGCTTGCCGGTGGCACGGGTGCGTTCGTGTACCAGATCCTTGGGCAAAAGGTTCGGCTTGAAATTGGCTCGACCCGACGCCGTGTTCCAATTGCGCGCACCGGCACTGTTGCCCAGATAGAAGCCACCCGGGTTCTTGATCTTCTCGTTGAAGTCCTTGAAGTTGGGAATGGTGTCGGCGATCAGGTCGCGGATGCGCCGGTAGTCGGCGACCAGCCAGTTCCAGTCCACGGGTTTGCTGCCCAGCGTGGCGGCGGCGATGCCGGCCAGGATCGCCGGCTCAGAGCGCATCTGGTTCGACAGCGGTTCCAATTGGCCGTTGGAGGCGTGGACCATGCTGAACGAGTCTTCGACAGTCACCGCTTGGGGACCTTCGGTCTGTCGGTCGATGTCGGTACGGCCCAGGCACGGCAGGATCAGCGCGTCTTTGCCGTGAGCCAAATGGCTGCGGTTGAGCTTGGTGCTGATCTGCACGGTCAGGTCGCAATTGCTCAGGGCCTGGAAGGTCCGTGGGCTGTCCGGGGTGGCCTGGGCGAAGTTGCCGCCCAGGGCGATAAACACTTTGGCGCGACCTTCGGCCATGGCATGAATCGCCTCGACCACGTTGTGGCCATTTTCACGCGGCACCTTGAACTGGAAGCGCCGCTCCAGCGCATCGAGGAACGCCGCCGGCGGGCGTTCGTTGATGCCCATGGTCCGGTCGCCCTGCACGTTGCTGTGGCCACGCACCGGGCACAGGCCCGCGCCCGGCCGGCCGATGTTGCCGCGCAGCAGCATCAGGTTGGCGATTTCCTGAATGGTCGCTACCGAATGGCGATGCTGGGTGATGCCCATCGCCCAGCACATGATGACGTTCTTGCCCTTGAGGTACATCCGCGCCGCTTGCTCGATTTCAACAAGGGTCAGGCCGGATTGCTCGACGATCTGTTCCCATTGCGTGTCGTCGACGATGCCGAGGTACTCCAGCACGTTGGCGCTGTGTTCGTTGAGGAAATCGTGATCGAACACGGCAGGCTCACCGGCCTTCTGCGCGTCGCGCTCCCATTGCAACAGGAACTTGGCCATGCCACGCATGATTGCCATGTCACCGCCCAAGGCTGGACGGAAGTAAGCGGTATTGGTCGCTTTAAAACCGTTGGTGAGCATTTCGATCGGATGCTGCGGATGCTGGAAACGTTCCAGCCCGCGCTCTTTCAGCGGGTTGATGCACACCACTTGCGCGCCACGTTTCACCGCTTCGCGCAACGGTTCGAGCATCCGTGGGTGATTGGTGCCAGGGTTCTGACCCCAGACAAAAATCGCATCAGCGTGTTCGAAGTCGTCGAAGGTCACGGTGCCTTTGCCAACACCGACACTTTGCGACAACGCCACACCGCTGGCTTCGTGGCACATGTTCGAGCAGTCGGGGAAGTTGTTGGTGCCATAGGCGCGCACGAACAATTGATAGAGAAACGCCGCTTCGTTGCTGGCGCGGCCCGAGGTGTAGAACTCGGCTTGATCCGGGCTCGACAAGCCTTGCAGGTGTTTGGCGATCAGAGCGAAGGCATCGTCCCAGCTGATGGGCTGGTAACGATCGGTTTCGGCGTTATAGCTCAACGGCTCGGTCAGGCGACCCTGATACTCAAGCCAATAGTCGCTCTGTTCCAGCAACGAAGTGACGCTGTGCCTGGCGAAGAATTTGCCATCGACACGCCGTTTGGTCGCTTCCCAGTTCACCGCTTTGGCGCCGTTCTCGCAGAACGCCACCATGCCGGCTTCATTGGAATCGCCCCAGGCGCAACCCGGGCAGTCGAAGCCGCCGTTCTTGTTGGTCTTGAGCATCATGCGCAGGTTTTTCAGGGCGTTGTCGCTGGTCAACCAGGCCTGGGCCACGCTGATCAGTGCACCCCAGCCACCGGCCGGGCCTTTGTAGGGTTTGTAGCGAGGTACGGGTGTCTGATCGGCTTGACGGTGTTGACTCACGCTTGATTCTCCAAAGCCGGGCTGTACACCCGCGGCGCATTCTTTTGTGGCAAATGGATGAGATTGAGGTTGTGGCGACGGGCCCATTGCACGGCGAGGCCCGTGGGCGACGACAGGCTGACCAGTGTCTGGATACCGGCGCGCAAGACTTTCTGGATCAATTCGAGGCTGCACCGGCTGGTGACAATCGCCAGCCCGCCAGTGATCGGGATGTTGCGGCGGATCAAGCCGCCGATCAGTTTGTCGAGAGCGTTGTGCCGGCCGATGTCTTCTCGACCCAGCAGCAGTTCGCCCTTGTCGTTCATGAACACGGCCGCATGCACCGCGCCGCAATACTGGCCGAGCGGCTGAAATTCATTGATGCGCTGGCGCAGGCCGTCGAGCCATTCTCCAGGTGGTAGTGGCGCTCCGGGCAACACCTGGAGGTCCGGCAACGCCTGCTCCACCGCTTCCACGCCACAGAGCCCGCAACCGCTGGTGCCGGCCAGTTGCCGACGCTGCTGCTTGAGGTTCCAGAAGGCGCGGTTGGCGATGGTCACTTGCGCGTACTGCGCCGACCCCGAGCCGCTGAGTTGCAGGTCGTAGATATCAGTGGCGTCCTGGATGATGCCGCTGCCCAGGCTGAACCCGACGATGAAGTCTTCGAGATCCGTCGGAGTCACCAGCATCACCGCCTGGCTGATGCCGTTATAGGCAATCGCCAACGCGACTTCCTCGGCCAAGGCAGTGCTGGCCGATTCGGAGTATTCAAGGTTGCTGTAGCTGTAGGTCTGGCTGGCAGCGGGCTCGGGCGTTTTTGGGGCGGGCGCCGAGCAGTCAGGGCGCTTGGCGTTCATGGCATCACCGGCGGTTTGGTCAGCTTTAAGACTAGGCGCGACAACTTGTCGCGTCTAATCGCTAATACTGATCTACCGATAGATGGCGTCGATCAAGCGCTAGGCAGCGATTGCTGAAAAATCGCGAAACAAGCTTCCGCCAACGCTGAGCGAGGGGCGCTACGACGCATGATCAGCCCCAGCCGGGCGAGGGTCTGGGCATTTTCGATGGGGTGCAGGCGCAGATGATCGGTGAGGTTTTCCAGGCCACCGTCCAGCGGCATCACGGCGCAGCACAGGCCGCCGTGCACAGCTTGTAACAGTTGATGCACCGCATCGGTCTGCAACAGCGGTTGCGGTGTCAGGCCGCGGATGTGGAAGTTGTGGTCGATGGACTGGCGAAAGTGCATGCCGCTGGTGAGCATGCCCAATGGCAGCTCCATCAACGATTCCCAACTTAGCGACGCCTCACTGAAGGTAAAGAAGCGCTGATCGTAGAGCAGGCCCATACGTGCTTCGCTGAAGGTCAGCGACTCGAAGCGTTCGCTGTCCAGACGTTCCAGATAAGAGACGCCGATATCCAGCCGATTGTTCGCCA
This sequence comes from Pseudomonas fluorescens, assembly GCF_000802965.1. Lineage (GTDB taxonomy): Bacteria > Pseudomonadota > Gammaproteobacteria > Pseudomonadales > Pseudomonadaceae > Aquipseudomonas > Aquipseudomonas fluorescens_A. The sequence continues at coordinate 123,454 of NZ_JSAK01000015.1, forward strand.
ATTGTTCGAGGATCTGCTCGGAGCTCAGCGCCGAGAGTTCGAAGCGCAGGTTCGGGTGCTCGGCGTGCAGGCGTTGCATGAGCGGCAGCGGGTCGAAACTCGACAGTGGCACAACGCCCAAACGCAACGTACCGACCAGATTGCCGCGACAAGCGGCGGCCTCGGCGTACAAGCCGTCGTAGGCCGCCAATACCGTGCGCGCCCAGGCCAGAACCCGCTCACCCGGTGCGGTAAAACCTTCGAAACGCTGACCGCGATTGACCAGCGGCAGGTCGAGTTCTTCTTCGAGACTGCGCAGGCGCATCGACAGGGTTGGCTGGGTGATGTGGCAGCGCGCGGCGGCCTGGCCGAAATGCCGGGTTTCGTCGAGAGCGATGAGGAATTTCAGCTGCTTGATGTCCATCTTCGCTCCAGTGTTCGGGAAGGGGCGGATTCTATCGCTTGGCGGGAAGCGGCGTCATTGGTCGGGTTGAATCCGCAAGTGACGGGTGTGGTCTAGGCTTTTGCGTCTGGAACCCGAAACCCAAGGAGAGTGCACCATGAGTCTTTTGAGCTTTGTGAAAGAAGCCGGCGAAAAACTGTTGGATTTACTGACACCGGGAAACGCTAATGCCAGCGAGCAGTTGAAGGAACACATCAGCAAAGTCGGCCTGGGTAATCCAAATGTGCAGGCGACAGTCGATGGTGACAAGGTCACTGTGACCGGTGAAGTGGCAAGTCAGGAAGAGAAAGAAAAGATCCTGCTTGCAGTGGGCAATATTGCCGGTGTCGGCAGTGTGGATGATCAGATCACCGTGACTGGGCCTGTGGTAGTGGCCGCAAAATTTGTGGTGGTCGAGAAGGGCGACACCCTGAGCGCCATTTCCCTGCGTGTGTATGGCGATGCCAACAAATATCAGAAAATCTTCGAGGCCAACAAACCGATGCTCAAGGACGTGAACAAGATCTATCCAGGGCAGTCGTTACGTATTCCTGAATAACATAACACCTGTGGCGAGGGAGCTTGCTCCCGCTGGAGTGCGAAGCACTCCCAATCCGGCCAATGCGTTCTATCTAATAGATCGCGTCAGTTGAATTGCGACTGCTGCGCAGCCGAGCGGGAGCAAGCTCCCTCGCCACAATGACGTGTCGGGTCTAAAGCCCGGTAATGAGCTCCCGATAATCCCCCACCGCCGCAAACTCTGCCGTGTCCTTCGGCCCCTTGCGGCTGTCCGGCTCGCGCACGGCCAACAGATGGGCCACGCCAAAATCCCGGGCACTGCGCAGGATTGGCAGCGTATCGTCGATAAACAGGCTACGCGCCGGCTCGAAGTCGATGTCTGCCTGCAACGCCTCCCAGAACTGCGGGTTTTCCTTGGGAAAGCCGTAATCGTGGGAGCTGATCAAACGCTCGAAGTACGGCGCCAGTTCGATTTTCTCCAGTTTCAATGACAGGGAATCGCGGTGCGCGTTGGTGATCAGCACCACACGCTTGCCAGCCTGTTTGATCGCCGCCAGGAACGTATCGGCATCTGGGCGCAGGGCGATGAGGTGCGCGGTTTCCAATTTCAATTCGCGCACCGGCAGCTTCAGTTCGGCGCTCCAGAAATCCAGGCAGTACCACTGCAACTGGCCGGCATTGCGTTCGAACAACGGCTGCAGTTCCAGCTCGGCCATGGCCCGGCTCACCCCGTGCAACTCGGCATAACGCTGAGGCAGGTGCTCCAGCCAGAAATGGTTGTCGAAGTGCAGGTCCAGCAGCGTGCCATCCATGTCCAGCAGAACAGTGTCGATGTCGCGCCAGGGCAGCAGGGACATAAAAAACTTCTCCAGCGGTAAAAAAAGGTATCCGAAGACAACAATCAGGATAGGCCGGGTATAGTAACCCGCTATTGCCCAGGAGCCGCTCATGCGCCAGAAACCCACCATCCTCGCCCGCGAGATTGTCGCCACCAGCCGTTTATTCTGCGTCGAAGAGCTGAAGCTGCGCTTTTCCAACGGCGTGGAACGCACCTATGAGCGTTTGGTCGGCAAGGGCGCGGGTTATGGCGCGGTGATGATCGTGGCGATGCTCGATGCGGATCACGCCGTGTTGGTCGAAGAGTATTGCGGCGGCACCGATGCCTACGAGCTGTCGCTGCCAAAAGGTTTGATCGAGCCCGGTGAAGACGTGTTGGCAGCGGCTGAGCGTGAGCTCAAGGAAGAAGCCGGTTTCGGTGCCCGGCAACTGGAGCATCTGACCGAGCTGTCACTGTCGCCCGGTTACATGAGCCAGAAAATCCAGGTGGTGCTGGCCACCGATCTCTATGAAGAACGTCTTGAGGGCGATGAGCCTGAGCCGATGGGCCTGGGCAAGGTCAATCTGCGCGAACTCTCGGCCTTGGCGCAAAACCCTCAATTCACCGAGGGCCGCGCTTTGGCGGCTCTGTATCTGGCTCGTGATCTGCTGACTCAACGTGGAGTGTTTCTGCCATGAATTTCCCACATCCATTGATGGCGTCGGTGATTGAACTGGCGTTGCAGGCCGGTGACGCGATCCTGCCGTTCTGGCGCACGGGCACAGCGGTAACTGCCAAATCGGACGACTCGCCCGTCACTGCGGCAGACCTGGCGGCTCATCACCTGATTCTGGCCGGGCTCACGGCGCTTGATCCGAGTATTCCGGTGTTGTCCGAAGAGGACGCCAATATCCCCCAGAGCGTGCGCGCCGGGTGGCAACGCTGGTGGCTTGTCGACCCGCTGGACGGGACCAAGGAATTCATTTCCGGTAGTGAAGAATTCACCGTCAACATCGCTTTGATCGAGCAGGGGCGTGTGGTGTTTGGTGTGGTTTCGATGCCTACCAATGGGCGCTTTTACGTGGGCGGTGCCGGACTGGGGGCGTGGCGGAGTGACAAGGGCAGCACGCCGGTGGCCATTCAAGTGCGTGACGTACCGGCACCGGGCGAGGCCTTTACAGTGGTTGCCAGCCGGCGGCATTCCAGCCCTGAGCAGGAGCGTTTGCTGGCGGGATTGAGTGCCAGTCTGGGTGAGCTGGAACTGGCGAATATCGGCAGCTCATTGAAATTTTGCCTACTGGCGGAAGGCGCCGCGGATTGTTATCCACGCCTGGCGCCGACTTCGCAGTGGGACACAGCGGCAGCGCAAGGCGTGCTGGAAGGCGCGGGCGGTGAGGTGCTGGAGTTGAGCGGCGTGCCTTTCAGCTATCCGGCGCGGGAGTCGTTGTTGAACGAGTTCTTTTTGGCGCTGCCTGCGAAGGCGGCGTGGCGCGAAAAATTATTGGAACTGGCCCGGGCCTGAACTTCACAACATATTGTGGCGAGGGAGCTTGCTCCCGCTGGGGCGCGTAGCGGCCCCAAACCCAGGCACCGAGCAACATCAGTAAACCCGGTTGCGTGATTTGCGGCTGCTGCGCAGCCGAGCGGGAGCAAGCTCCCTCGCCACAGGTTTTTTGTAGGTGTTGATGATTACCGGTGCAGGACGTACTGCCCGACAAACCGCACCGCATCCTCATCACTCCCCGCATTCAACACCCGCGTAGCCAACGTCAGTCGCGCGCGTCCATAGCGCTGGTACATCGTCAGAAACTTCTTCCACACCTGTGCACTCGGCGCCTGGCAAATGGCATGGGCGTCGCCCGTCACCGGCAGCGGATAGCTGATCTGCCCTTCCTGAATCACGATGTGCCCGTCAGTAATGCCTTCTTCCTTCAAGCGCAAATGCAGCCAGCCCCAACCCGCCAGCACCGCGCCGCAGTACAGGCTGCCGCCGAACATGGTGCTCTTGTGATTGACGTTGGCGTCCAGCGGCAAGTGCAGGCGCAGTTGCTGGTCATGCCAGTCGAGCACCTTGAGTCCCATGTCCCGGGTGAGGGGGATGTCGTGGTGGAGGACTGATTCCAGTTGACGACTTTCGCGGCTCATTCAGGGCCTCTTATTGGCAGTTGATGATTTGACGGTGGCTCAATCGAGTTCGTCGGTGTGACTGGCGGCACCGCTGTCGGCGAAGCTCAGACCGTGCTTACGCAGTTTGTCGTGCAAGGTCTTGCGGGGAACGCCCAGCGCTTCGGCGACGCTGCGCACCGAGCTGTGCGAGCGTGCCAGTTCAGCGGCGATCAAGGTTTTTTCGAAGTTTTCCACTTGCTCGCTCAGGCCGCCGCTGACCATTTCGATCGGCGCGCCGGACGGGTTTTGCGATTCGTTGTTATCCAGCGCCAATTCCAGGCCCAAAGCAAAGCGCTCGGCGGCATTCTGCAGTTCGCGCACGTTACCGGGCCAGGTGTGGCGCAGCAGCATGGCGCGTTGTCCCGGTTGCAGTTCGTGGGGCGGCAAGCCGTGCCGGGCACTGGCTTCATCGGCAAAGTGCTGGAACAACATCAAGGCATCTTCGCCGCGCTCGCGCAGGGGTGGAATGCGCAGCGGTGCGACGTTCAGGCGGTAATACAGGTCGGCGCGGAAACGTCCCTGATCGGCGGACTGACGCAGGTCTTCCTTGGTGGCGGCGATGATGCGGATGTCCAGCGGAATCAGCTGATTGCCACCCAGGCGTTCGACCACACGCTCTTGCAGCAAACGCAGCAATTTCACCTGCACATCCAGGCTCATGCTTTCGATTTCATCAAGGAACAATGTGCCGCCGTTGGCGAATTCGAACTTGCCGATGCGTCGCTTCTGCGCGCCGGTGAAGGCGCCCGGCTCGTGCCCGAACAGCTCGCTCTCGACCACCGATTCGGCCAGTGCTCCGGCGTTGATCGCTACGAACGGTCCGTTGCGTCGGCTCGACAAGTCATGCAGCGCCCGAGCCACCACTTCTTTACCGGCACCGGTTTCACCGAGGATCAACACGTCAGCCTTGGTCGCCGCCAACGCACCGATTTGCTCGCGCAGGCGCAGCATCGACGGCGAATGGCCAACCAGACGGGTGCTCAACTCATTGCGATCGCTCAGGGCCAGACGCAGGCTACGGTTGTCCAGCACCAAGCGGCGCAGGGCCAAGGCGCGGCGCACGCTGTCGAGCAGGGCGTCGCTGGCGAAGGGTTTTTCCAGGAAGTCATAGGCCCCGGCGCGCATGGCTTGCACCGCCAGCGGCACGTCGCCATGACCGGTGATCAGCAGAACCGGCAGTTCCGGGTCCTGGGCGTGGAGTTCGGTCAACAGTTCCAGACCGTCCATGCCCGGCATGCGGATATCACTGACGACAACGCCCGGCCAGTCACGCTCCAGTTGCGCGGCCAGGCCCTTGGCTTCGGCCAGCGGCAGAATCTTCAGGCCGGCCAGATCCAGCGTCTGGCTCAAGGCCTGGCGCAGATGGGGATCGTCGTCGATCAACACGACCTGGATGCGGTTGTCGATGGTCATGCACTTCGGTCCTCGGACGGTTGCAGGCTCACACCCGGTGCGCCGGCGCGCAGCTTCAGGGTAATCAACGCGCCACCTTCCTTGTGGTTGGCGAACGACAGTTCACCGCCGAAGGCGCGCATCAGTGTTTCGCAGATCGCCAAGCCCAAACCCAGACCCTGCGTGCGGGTCTTGGTGGTGTAGAAGGGCTCGCTGGCGCGACCCAGTGCCTCCAGGCAGAAACCGGGGCCATTGTCGCGAATGTACAGGTTGACGCCATCGGCGGTGGACTGGGCACTCAGCCAGAGTTTACGCGGCGGACCTTTTTCGGTGAGGGCATCCAAAGCATTGGCGAGCAGATTGCCGAGCACCTGGCGCAGACGGGTTTCCCCGGCCTCGACCCACAACGTGGCGGCGGGCAAGTCGCGGATCAGTTCGACTTCCATGCTGCGCCGACGCTTGGCCAGCAACGCCAGGGCATCGTCCAGCGCCGGTTGCAGGGCGACGCTTTCCGGGGCGTGGCGATCGCGGCGGGCGAAGGCGCGCAGGTGAGCGATGATCGAGGCCATGCGCCCGGTCAATTCGCTGATCAGCTTGAGGTTGCCGCGGGCATCGTCGGTGCGCTGATGATCGAGCAGCACTTCGGCGTTTTCCGCATAGCTGCGAATGGCCGCCAGCGGCTGGTTGAGTTCGTGGCTGATGCTCGCTGACATCGTCCCCAGTGCCGACAATTTGCCGGCCTGCACCAGGTCATCCTGGGCGCGCACCAGCTCTTGTTGGGCCTGCTCGCGCTCCAACACTTCCTGTTTCAGTCGACGGTTGAGGCCTTCCAGATCGCTGGTGCGCTCGGCGACCCGGCCTTCCAGTTCGCGCCGTGCCTTGGCTTCGAAGGCGATTCGTTCAAGGTAATGGCGGCGGCGTTGCATCATCAGGCCGAGCAACAGCATCACCACCAACAACGTCGCGCCACCGATGGCGAGTACGGTGCGCACCGGGCGATCGATCAAAGTTCGCGGCGCGAGGATGCTGACATTCCAGCCGGTTTCCGCGATCGGCTGGGTCTGGGTCAGCCAGGCGTTGGGATTGAGCCTCAACGGCTTCGGATCGCGGGTTGGATAAGGCTGGATCGCGGTGATGGCCTTGCGCTCGTCTTCGCTCAATGGCCGGGTCGAGCGGAAGCGCCATTCCGGCCGCGAGGTGAGGATGACCACGCCGTTATGGTCGGTCAGAAGCAATTGTTCCGGGGTTTTGCCCCACAGGCTTTCGGTGTGATCAAGGTCGACTTTGACCACCAGCACACCAGTAATTTTCTCGCCATTACGTACGGCAGCGGCGAAAAAGTACCCGCGTTTGGCGGAAGTGGTACCCAGCCCGAAAAAGCGCCCGAGTCGCCCGGCCATGGCTTCGCTGAAGTAAGGGCGGAAGGCAAAATTGCGCCCGACGAAACTGTCGTGTTTGTCCCAGTTGGACGCGGCCAGGGTTTTGCCCGTGGTGTCCATCAGGTACATCACTTCGGCACCGGTCTGGGTGCTGATGTTTTTCAGCAGGCGATTGGCGTTGCCTTGGGTGACGCTGTCGTCCGGCGCCCCAAGCACCGCGCGCAGGGCAGGCAGATCGCCGAGGATCTGCGGCAACACTTCATAGCGGTGCAGGGTGCCCAGCAAGTTGGCGACGTAGAGGTCGAGGGTCTGACGGTTCTGGCCGGCGAGTTCGCTGCGGTAGTAGCGCTCGGCCAGATGCTCCAGCGGCCACAGCAACGGCGCCAGGCATAAGGCGAGCAATGCCAGGCTGCGCCATCGAGGTCTGCGGGGGAGAGTCGGGGTCATGAGCATCGAGCGCCTGTGGGTACAGGCGCATTATGCCTAGGCTTGCGGGCGCAGTCTGCGCACCTTGAGGCTGCGGGGTGAAGCTTCAACCTGCGTTTCAGGCAAAAACTTCAGCGTCCTTGAACAGTACCCCGGCCTTATCCTTGCCTGACAGTTGCGGTTCGGCGTCCAAATGCCAGTCGATCGCCAGGTCCGGGTCGTTCCACAGAATGCAGCGCTCGGATGACGGGCTGTAGTAGTCGGTGGTCTTGTAGAGGAACTCGGCGTACTCGCTCAACACCACGAATCCATGGGCAAAACCTTCCGGTACCCAGAGCTGGCGGTGATTCTCGGCGGACAGGCGTACCGCCACCCATTTGCCGAAATGTGGCGAGCTGCGGCGGATATCCACTGCCACATCGAGTACTTCACCGACCGTGACTCGAACCAGTTTGCCCTGGGTATTTTCCAGTTGGTAATGCAGGCCACGAACTACGCCTTTTTGCGAGCGGGAATGGTTGTCCTGAACGAACCTGACGTTCAGGCCGGTAGCTTCCTGGAAAACCTTTGCGTTGAAGCTTTCGTAAAAAAAACCTCGCTCGTCACCAAATACCTTGGGTTCGATGATCAGAACACCGGGCAGGTCGGTGGTGACTACATTCATGGTGTTACTCCAGTAATGGGCGTTGATGGTCAACATTCTTGCGCAGAGTCTTGATCAAGGCGAGTGGCGGGTCATTTTTTCCTTGTTCATGTGTGAGGCCGGTTGGTCGTCAGACCGGTGAACGGGGGGTTGCGTAACGCCCCGAGCAGTGGCGATATAGGCGCCTAATAAAACTTCAGGGGTCGTTGTATGCCGCTCGCCACGTTGATTCATCGCGCCAGTTTGCCCAGCCCGCAAGTCTCTGCGGAGCAAGCGCTCGAGCTGTTGCAGAACCATTACGGGCTCAGCGGCAGGTTGCAGGCCCTCGGCAGCCAGCAGGACCTGAACTATCGCGTCGACAGCGACCAGGGCCGTTTTGTCCTGAAAATCTGCCGTGGCGACTATTCGGCGCTGGAACTGCAAGCCCAGCACGCCGGGCTCAAGCATTTGGGCGAACACCCGGACGTGCACGTACCGCGGGTGATCCCGGCGAAAAACGGCGCGGACTTACTGTCCCTTGAAGTCGGCGGGCAAGCGGTGCACGTGCGCCTGCTGGACTACATCGAAGGCCAGTCCCTGACCCACCTTGATCATTTCAACCGCACGGTGGTGGCCGGCTTCGGTCGCTTGTGCGGCGAGATGGACCTGGCGCTGGCGGCGTTCGACCATCCGGGGCTGGAGCGCACACTGCAGTGGGATGCCCGCCATGCCCAGGCGTTGATCACGCATTTGCTGCCGGTGATCCAGGATGATGCCCAGCGCAAGCTGATCGCCGAAGCGGCGGAGCAAGCCGAGCGCCATCTGCAACCTCTGGTGGATAAGTTGCCGGTACAGGCCATCCATATGGACATCACCGACGACAACGTGGTGTGGCAGCGCGACGCTGAGCGTCAATGGCAGTTGCAGGGCGTGATCGATTTCGGCGATTTGATTCGCACCTGGCGTATCACCGATCTGTCGGTGACCTGCGCCGCATTGCTGCACCACGCCGATGGCGATCCGTTTTGCATCTTGCCGGCGGTGCAGGCCTATCACGCGGTCAATCCGCTGACCCATGAAGAGTTGCTGGCGCTGTGGCCGCTGATCGTCGCTCGCGCGGCGGTGCTGGTGCTCAGCGGTGAGCAGCAAGTCAGCATCGATCCGGGTAACGACTACAGCCGCGACAACCTGACCCATGAGTGGGAGATTTTCAGTGTGGCGACATCGGTGCCGCTGGCGTTGATGGAAGCCGCGATTCTGAGTTCTGTCGGGCAAAACCTTCCTGCCATCGGCAGCGAAGATTTCGCGCCGCTGCTGCCAAGCCTGGTCGGGCGTGAATTTGCCTTGATCGATTTGGGTGTACTCAGCCCGCATTTCGAGGCCGGTAACTGGGAGCAGGAGGGTATCGACCAGCGGTTGTTGAACGAGGCCGCCGCTGCGCACGGTCTGGCGGCCAGTCGTTACGGGCAATACCGTTTATCCCGCACCCGGCCGGACAGCGCCATCGAACCGGACACCTGTCCGTTGCACGTCGAGTTGCGTGTGCCTGATGGCACGGCGGTGGAATCGCCGTTTGCCGGCATCGTCCATCAGCCGGCGCCGGGCGTGCTGCAACTCGACGGCCCGCAACTGAGTGTTCGGCTGTGGGGCGTAACGCCGTCGCTGCACGCGGGCGCTGCGCTGGTCAAAGGCCAGGTGCTGGGTTCGGTCAGCGGGCCACTGATTGTGCAGTTGAGTCGTGGTGCGACGCTAACGACGCCATTGTTTTGTACCCCGTCGCGCGCAGATGCCTGGAAAGCGTTGTGCCCGTCACCGGCGGCGCTGCTGGGGCTGGCCTGCGATGCGGAAGAAGAACTCGACGCGCCCACCTTGCTGGCCCGTCGCGACGCCAGTTTCGCCCGCACGCAAAAACACTATTACGTCGACCCGCCGCGCATCGAGCGCGGCTGGCGCAATCACCTGATTGACATGCAGGGCCGCTCCTACCTCGACATGCTCAACAACGTCGCGGTGCTCGGCCACGGCCATCCGCGTATGGCGGAGGTAGCCAGCCGTCAGTGGTCGCTGCTCAACACCAACTCGCGGTTCAACTACGCCGCCGTCGCCGAATTTTCCGAACGCTTGCTGAAGCTGGCGCCGGACTCCATGGACCGCGTGTTCCTGGTCAACAGCGGCAGCGAGGCCAATGACCTGGCGATTCGCCTGGCGTGGGCCTACAGCGGCGGGCGCGACATGCTCAGTGTGCTGGAGGCTTACCACGGCTGGACCGTGGGCGCGGACGCGGTGTCGACTTCGATTGCCGACAACCCCAAGGCCTTGAGCAGCCGTCCGGACTGGGTGCACCCGGTGATTGCGCCGAATACCTATCGCGGCGAATTCCGCGGCCCGGACAGTGCGCCGGATTACGTGCGCAGCGTCGAACACAACCTGGCGAAAATCGCCGAACAAAAACGTCAGCTGGCCGGTTTCATTTGCGAGCCGGTGTACGGCAATGCCGGTGGTATTTCGCTGCCGCCGGGTTACTTGCAGCAGGTGTACGCCATGGTTCGCGCCCGGGGCGGTGTGTGCATTGCCGATGAAGTGCAAGTCGGCTACGGGCGTATGGGCCATTTCTTCTGGGGTTTTGAAGAGCAGGGCGTGGTGCCGGACATCATCACCATGGCCAAAGGCATGGGCAACGGCCAGCCGCTGGGCGCGGTGATCACCCGCCGGGAAATCGCCGAAGCGCTGGAAGCCGAGGGTTATTTCTTCTCGTCCGCGGGTGGCAGCCCGGTCAGTTGCCAGGTCGGCATGGCGGTGCTGGATGTGATGGAAGAAGAAAAACTCTGGGAAAACGCTCAGGTCGTTGGCGGCTATTTCAAGGAGCGTCTTGAAGCGCTGATCGATATTCATCCGTTGGTAGGCGCGGTGCATGGTTCCGGGTTTTATCTGGGGGTGGAGTTGATCCGCAACCGCGAAACCCTGGAGCCGGCTACCGAAGAAACCACAGCGCTGTGCGACCGCTTGCGTGAGTTGGGAATCTTCATGCAGCCGACCGGTGATTACCTGAACGTCCTGAAAATCAAACCGCCGATGGTGACCTCGCGCCAGAGTGTGGATTTCTTCGTCGACATGCTCTCGAAAGTATTAAACGAAGACCTCTGATCCGCCCCTGTAGGAGCTGCCGCAGGCTGCGATCTTTTGATTTTTCTTTGCCATTCATGGCGCTGAAGATCAAAAGATCGCAGCCTTCGGCAGCTCCTACATTTCTGGGTGGTAATTCGATTGTTATCGGGAATAAGCGCTTAGATTTAGACGAATTGCAGATTATTAGCTTCTAAAGCCGATTTTTATCGGCTATAAAGTCGCCAATGCCAGGGCGTGGATGAACCATGCCCGACCGTCACGCACTTGCCCGGAGATGATTCATGAGCCGTAACGTTACCGTCGCCGCCACTCAGATGGCCTGTTCCTGGGACCTCGAAGGCAACATCGAAGTCGCTGAAAGGCTGGTGCGCGAAGCCGCTGCCAAAGGTGCACAGATCATCCTGATCCAGGAACTGTTTGAAGCGCCGTACTTCTGCCAGAAGCCGAACCCGGATTACCTGCAACTGGCCACGACGGTGGAAGACAACGTCGCCATCAAGCATTTCCAGAAAGTCGCCAAGGAACTGCAAGTGGTGCTGCCGATCAGCTTCTATGAGCTGGCGGGCCGCGCGCGTTTCAATAGCATCGCGATCATCGATGCCGACGGCAGCAACCTCGGGATTTATCGGAAAAGCCACATCCCGGACGGCCCTGGCTACCACGAAAAGTATTACTTCAACCCGGGCGATACCGGCTTCAAAGTGTGGAACACCCGTTACGCGAAAATCGGCGTGGGCATCTGCTGGGACCAGTGGTTCCCAGAGGCTGCGCGCAGCATGGCGCTGCAAGGCGCGGAAATCTTGTTCTACCCGACCGCCATCGGCAGCGAGCCGCACGACAAGACCATTTCGTCCCGCGATCACTGGCAACGCGTGCAACAGGGCCACGCCGGCGCTAACCTGATGCCGCTGATCGCCAGTAACCGCATCGGCAACGAAGAACAAGACGGCTACGACATTACCTTCTATGGTTCGTCGTTCATCGCCAACCAGTTCGGCGAGAAGGTGCAGGAACTTAACGAAACCGAAGAAGGCATTCTGGTTCACACCTTCGACCTCGACCAACTGGAACACATCCGTAGCGCGTGGGGCTCGTTCCGTGACCGTCGTCCGAACCTGTACAGCGCGCTGAAAACCCTCGACGGTACCCTGGAGTCCTGATCGACATGACCACTTTGAGCAGCACCCCTCGCGCAGACGGCTTCTACATGCCGGCCGAGTGGGCACCCCAAACCCAGACCTGGATGATCTGGCCCGAGCGCCCGGACAACTGGCGCCTGGGCGGCAAACCGGCGCAAGCCGCGCACGTCGCGGTGGCCAAAGCCATCGCCCGTTTTGAACCGGTCACGGTGGCAGTCTCCGCCGGCCAATACGAAAACGCCCGTGCCCGTTTGGACGTGCCGAATATCCGCGTCGTAGAAATGTCCAGCGACGACGCCTGGGTCCGCGATACCGGCCCGACATTCGTCATTAATAACAGCGGCGAAGTCCGCGGCGTGAACTGGGATTTCAACTCCTGGGGCGGCTTTGATGGCGGACTGTATTCGCCTTGGAACCGCGACTCGCAGGTGGGCGGCAAGATCCTTGAGATCGAGCGCAGCCAACGCTATCGCACTGAAGGCTTCGTGCTTGAAGGTGGTTCGATCCACGTGGATGGCGAAGGCACGCTGATCACCACCGAAGAGTGTCTGCTCAACCGCAATCGCAACCCGCACCTGAACCGCGCGGAAATCGAAGCGGTGCTCAGCGCCAACCTGGCTGTGGATAAAATCATCTGGTTGCCGGACGGTTTGTACAACGACGAAACCGACGGTCATGTGGATAACTTCTGCTGCTACGTGCGTCCGGGTGAAGTGCTGTTGGCCTGGACCGATGACCCGCAGGATCCAAACTACCCACGCTGCCAGGCTGCAATGAAAGTGCTGCAAAGCAGCACCGATGCCAAAGGTCGCCCATTTACGGTGCACAAGATGCCGATTCCAGGGCCGCTGTATGCGACCGAGGAAGAATGCGCCGGTGTCGACCCGGTGGATGGCACTCAGGAACGTAATCCGTCCGTGCGTTTGGCGGGTTCCTACGTGAACTTCCTGATCGTCAACGGCGGCATCATCGCCCCGAGTTTCGACGACCCGCTGGATGGTCCGGCAAAAGAGATTTTGCAGACCCTGTTCCCGCAGCACGAAGTGGTGATGGTGCCTGGCCGTGAACTGTTACTGGGAGGCGGTAACATTCACTGCCTTACCCAACAACAGCCAGCGCCGCACAAAGAGTGAGTGCAGTTGTAACAGCTTGAGTTAGCGGCGAAATCATTCAGGCAAACGTTTTCGCGCACTGCCTCCTGGCAAGCCCGCAGCCCTTCAGGACTGCGGGTTTTTTTGTATCCGCTTGTCGACAGTTCGCAGACCTTGGCATAGCTCTTGTATCTGCGATGGTGCAATGCAGGGAGGGGGAGAACTTAGTTGTTCTGTCATAAACCTTGGATAAGTTAGGCCGCTCACAAACCAGGAGAGAGCGCTGAAATGAACGCCGAAGTGAATGTGGTGAGCGAGCGGACGTTGCATCCCCTGGCAGTCAATGGTGAATCGCTCCAGATCCTGGCGCACTGGTTCAAGTCCAATGGAACGCGTCAGATCGCAGAATGTGATCCGCGCCGGACGATGATCGAGCGCTACCCCGCTGGTTTATTCAGCGAAGCGGAACTGGATGCGTTGTGGGATGTGATGGAAGGATAAGAAGAAAAAACAACGGATTGATAAAAGAAAAGCGCTGCCAGGATGGCAGCGCTTTTTTTATGGGCGAAGACGCGGACACCCCACCTGTAGGAGCTGGCTTGCCAGCGATGAGGCCATCCCATCCAACGTTGATGTCGGATGAAAAACCGCTATCGCTGGCAAGCCAGCGCCTACAGGAGATTGTGTGGATTCAAACTCTTCATGCCGCGCGCCGATTGAGTTTTTCTGCCAAGTAAAGGCATTTCTTAGACGATTTTTGCCTGGTAACAGACGATTCACGAAATTGACACATCAATAAGGGCGCGGCTACGATTCGGCCAACGCCTGTGGCTGACCGCCATGACCCTAAAATAATAAAAAGGCCCGCCGCGAGTGATCGTGGGCGGGCCTTTTTGTTTGCGGAATGAAAAAAGAGCGCAATAGTGCCGTTTCAGCCGTTCGACACAGCGCGTTTCAACCCGTAATAAGGAAAACAACATGTTGAACAAGCGAATCAGTCTGATCGCTCTGGGGATTTTGAGCGCTACACAGGCCATGGCTAACGACCAGGCCGAATCCAAGGGATTTGTTGAAGACAGCAGCCTCAAAGTGCTACTGCGCAACGCCTACATGAACCGCGACTACAAAGATGGCAACCCGGATAAATCCGAGTGGGGCCAAGCCGCCATCGGTACGTTCTCCTCCGGCTTCACCCAAGGCACCGTTGGTGTGGGTGTGGATGCCTTCGGTCTGTACGCACTCAATCTGGAGCGCAATGAAGACCGTAGCGGCGCACAAGGTATCGATTTCTTCAAGAAAGGTGCCAGCGGCGAGCCGGCTGATGACTTGGCCAAAGGCGGCGCAGCCGTCAAATTCCGCCTGTCCAGCACGACGCTGACCTACGGTGACCAGATGCCGGCCCTGCCGGTGCTGAGCTACGACAACGGGCGTCTGCTGCCGGAAAGCTACACCGGCACCCTGATCACCTCCAAGGAGATCAAGGGCCTGCAACTGGACGCCGGTCGCTTCACCGCCGAATCGCGTAAAAGCGCTGAAGGCCGTGATAGTGGTGGCTTGAAGTCGATCAACGTGTTGGGCGGTAGCTATCAGTTCACCGAACAATTCAAGGCTGCGCTGTATGCGTCCGACGTTGAAGACGTGTTGAAGAAGCAGTACGTGAACGCCAACTACGTTTTCCCGATCGACAAGGATCAGTCCCTGACCCTGGACTTCAACGGCTACCGCACCAAACTGGATAGTGCGTACGTCCGCGAAAACACCATCCCCGGCGAAAGCATCGTCACCGGTGACGACAACAAGATCTGGAGCCTGGCAGCGACCTTCGCCACCGGCCCGCACTCGTTCACCCTCGCTCACCAGCGCAGCACCGGCGACAGCAACCTGGGCTACGCCTACGGCGGCTACCAGAAAGATCAAAACCGCGTCGGTGACGGTGGCAACACCATCTACCTGGCCAACTCCTACTGGTCCGACTTCAACGCTGAAGACGAACGCAGCTGGCAGCTGGGCTACGGCCTGGACTTCAGCACCTTCGGTGTTCCGGGCCTGAGCTACAACTTCGCTTACGTGCGCGGTGACAACATCACCACCTCCACCAGCGAAGGCGGCACCGAGCGCGAAATCTTCAACCAGTTCAAGTACGTCGTACAAAGCGGCCCGGCCAAAGACCTGAGCGTGAAACTGCGCAGCTCGATCCTGCGCGTGTCGCAGAAGTCGAGCGAGTACAACGTCAGCGGTAACGAAGTGCGTGTGTTTGTGGATTACCCGATCAATATTTTCTGATGATCGATTGCAGTATCGAGGCCTGACTCAAGGCTGGAAAAAAGAAGCCCCGACTGGTTCGGGGCTTCTTTTTGCTTAAGGTTTTGCAGTGACTGTGGCTTCAGGCTTTTACCGGAGCCAGTTTTTTGCAGCTTTCCTTGCGGGTGGGGTACTGCTCGCACTTACTGAGAACCGCCTGCACCTGTGCAGCGTTTTTGAGTTGCTGGTTGGCCAGCAGCTTTTCGGTAATGAACAATTCTTCCGAACCCAGGTTCCGCTCTGCCTTGTCGATCATGGCCAGTGCCGATTGAGCATCACCGCGCTTGAGGTGGTAACCGATCATCAGGTCATAGATGGACGGGCCGGCCAGTGACCAATCCTTGATTGACTCAAGATCTTTCAGTGCTTCGGCGCTCTTGCCTTGCGCAATATGCACGGCAAATGCGGTTCGACGAATGCCGGGCTGGTCTTTTACCGGCGAGGACAGCGCACGCTGGTTAAGTGCGTCGGCCTCACTCAGCTTGCCTTGCTCCAGTGCGGCGGTCGCCGCGTAAGCGTCCTTGTAAGCCTGCGTGGCGGCAACGACGGGCGCGGCATCGCGGACCTTCGGCCAGCTGCGTGTATCAACCCGGGCTCGGCGCTCCTGGCGGTACTCACGTTGCAGGTACTGTCGAAGTTCCTCATCGCGGTCTATGGGTGACATGTGCGAGCGATTGAAGTACTCACTTGTCGCGGTGATGCTGGTGGTCAGCCCCTGATTGATCAGTACATCCAGTTCTTTGGTGAAACTATTGAGATTGAAGTGCTCAAGTGATTGCTGCATCGCGGTCTTGCGTTCACTGAGAAAGCTGCCGAGCAGCGGCTTTTGTTTGCCCTGGAAGTCGTTCAGGCGTTGCAGGCTGTAACTGGCGGCACGAGGCGCATATCCGGCACGGATCATCAAGTCGGTGCCCAACAGATCCGCCTGATCTTCCTGGCTACGACCCCAGGCCGTGCTCCAGATGTTGTCCGAAAAGCTGTTGGCCAGTGCGGTGTATAAAACCGTATTGCCAATGGTCTTTTGCGTACCGAGGGGATCCTTGCTGATCAACTTCATCGTTCCGGAACTGCGGTCCACGCCGGTGTTGGAGGCCATCGCGGCGAACACCACCGTCGTGGCGATGTTGGTCATCAGTTCTTTCTGCTCCTTGAAGGCCGCCACGCGATCGTGGTGGCGCAGCAGCACATGGCTCATTTCGTGCCCCAGCATGGCCGCGATTTCGTCTTCGCTTTCGACGTTATCCAGCATGCCCAGCGGAACGAACACATTACCTACCGAATCCGCCGACGGCCCGAAGCTGTAGCTGTCGGTGATCCGTACCTGCAACGCAGGCATCTCGCCGGGCCAGCCCTTGGACAACCTGGTGACGATGCCCTGCAAGTAGTTCTGCAGCATCGGGATATCCACCAGATTGTTCTGGCGGGTCTCATGGGCGGGAATGGCGTGGCCGTCATAGCTCAAGCGCTGTTTGCTCTGTTGCTGCACGTCGAGTTTGTAGTGCTGACGAACGTCTGCGTTTTCGACGTACTTACCGGCGACTCTGGATTGAGTCGAAGGACCTACCAGGTTCATCACCGCATCATTGGCGCCATTGAGGGTGCTACAGCCGCTGAGCAACGAACCGGCGAGGATCGACAGCGCAAGGACAGACCTTTTCATGACCGACCCCTTATTGTTTGCAGCCCGCACCAAAACCGATGGTCGAGTTGTTCTGGCTGTCGGCAATCTTGCTTGCCGGCATTTTCTGGCACGGCAGCTTCACCATTTTGCTGGGGTTCAAGCGCAAGTCCATGGTGTCCAGCCAGACTTTCCGGCCCGCCAGTTCAACCTGCACCAGTTCCAGCGACTCGTTGTATTGCAGCACCGGGAGCGGATTTTTCGGTGCGTCCTTCAACGGCAGTTCGCGTTCGAGTTTTCCTTGTTCGTCGAGCAACGCGATCGGATCGGCGAGAAATGCTTCAACAGTGGGCGCGGCGGCCAAAACTGCCTGGCTGAATACGGCGGCGAGCAAAAACAGGGCTGTTCTGGTCATCCTTGATTCCTTTTTTATTTGATGAGAATGCGTGGGCAATCAGTTCTTGCGGGCAAAAAATTCCTGGATTTTTTCGCTGAATATCGCCAGCGAAATCATCAGGACAGCGAGCACATTGACGGGTGTGTAGTGGAACTTGTGAAGCCCGTAGCTCAGTAGCAGGAGCACGCTAACGACCAGTGCGAAGGACAGGAGCGACGAGCTGAAAAAACCGCTTCTTCCGACGTTCATTCCGATGATTCCCGACGCTGGACTCTGTCGCTCATGTAACGCTTTCAGCAGCGCGATCAGCCCAAGCAGCGCAATCTCCACCAGGTCGAGCCAATTGACATCGGATCTCGGCAGGTTGGCCGGCTCACGGTTATAGTTCATGCCCAATGTGATGAGGTTATCCAGCGCCATGGCATGCAGGTAAATGCCGGGGATTTTGCCGTGCACGGGCGAATGGACCAGATCGCCGGTGGAGGTGATGTTGGCGCCGACCAGTACCAGGCGATCACGCAGCAGTTCGGCGAGCAGGGCTCGGTCCTCGGGTGTACTGGCCTCCAAGTCGCTGGCCGAAAGTGTGAAGTTATAGAGGCAGCGCGATTGATCGGGCCCGGCGAGCTTCCAGAAAATCGCCTGGAAAAACTCTTTCGCCATATCGACGAAGAAGCCTTTGGGGGCGGAGCAGTGAGCGATATCGGCGATGCGCATCTGTTGTGGGGCGAGATTGACTCCCCACTGAATGGCCATGGGGGGCGCCTCAATGGCGGCTTGCATATCGCTTGGAAGATCAACGCAGGAATTGGCCTGGCAATACTGGCGATACATTGAGAGCGCCGGTGTTTCCATGGGACCCAGCGGCGTTTCGAACGCCAGCGGGTACTTATCGCCCAACCCGCTCCACACGACCAATGCCGGACTGCTGACCCTGGCCAGATTGGCCAGCGTGTTGGCCTGTCCCTCTTCGCCGCGTTCCTGGCCCGTATTGGCCAACAACAATGGAATGCCCTGATGGCGGTAGCGTTCGAAGACATTGGCCAGTAACTGACTACCCTGAGCCGGGTCGCCCACGGAGTGATCGTGGCTATACAGGAAATCCACGAATACGGCCTTCGGCTTGTAAGCCAGCAAGCGCTTGAACAGCTTGCTTTGCTCGCCGTATGGCATTGGCCAGTGTGTGTTGTTGCGCATCAGGTACGCGTCGTCGATCAGAATGACCGCGATTTGCTGTTGCCCGGTGTCTTTGTAGCTGCTGGCAAATACCCGATTCAGCCATTGCGCGGAGGCATTGTTGCTCGAACTTGAAAGCCCGAAAGGGTCAAGCACAGCGAGGGCGACGACAAGGGCTCCAAGCACGTACTGCCATCGAGAAAATAGTGGTGGTCTGGCCGACATCCCTGTCTCGATAAAGTCAAATGAGCCGACGTTTTAAGTGAATGCGATGGCTGATGTCAAGGTGCCATCTTTTATGGGGGTTGGTTCTGGCGCCAATGATCCAGGATGGGTGCAGGCGTTTTCAGCCCATCATCGGCACCGCAACCCATTACACCGCGTAACTAATGATGTTCCCGTTCCCACCTTTATCCCCTCCAGCTAACTCCATACATTGAGCTCCAACGCCTCTCCCATCATCCCGACGGGAAGGTCACTGGAGTTTCCCTCATGCCTTTCGTAAGCGTACGCATCACCCGCGATGGCGTTACCACTGAGCAGAAAGCTCAGGTGATCGCGGAAATCACTGGAACACTGGAACGCGTCCTCAACAAGCGTCCGGACCTGACCCATATCGTCATCGAAGAAGTCGACACCGATAACTGGGGTTACGCCGGGATCACCACCACTCAGTACCGCAAGCAACTGGCGGAAGAGGGGCAGTCATGACGCCGTCGGTCACCGTCGATTTCGTCTCCGACGTGGTGTGTCCGTGGTGCGCACTGGGGGCGACGGCGCTGGAGCAGGCGATCGAGAACGTGGCGGGTGAGGTGTCGGTCGAGCTGACCTACAAGCCTTTCGAACTCAACCCGAACATGCCGGCCGAAGGCGAAAAAGCGGTCGAGCACTTGATGCGCAAATACGGACGTACCGCCCAGGACGTCGCCAATGGCAAAGCGATGCAGATCGAACGCGGCAATGCCATCGGCTTCAAGTTCGACCTGGAGAAGCGCACCCACTTCTACAACACCTTCGACGCTCACCGGTTGTTGCTTTGGGCGCTAGAGGAAGGGCGTCAGGTGGCGCTGAAAAAGATCCTGCTGCGCGCTTACTTCAGCGAAGGCCAGAACCCGAGTGATCAGCCGACGCTGGTGCGCTTGGCCGTAGAAGCAGGGTTGGACGAGAAGCGTGCACGCCAGGTGTTGGCGTCTGGCGAGTTTGCCGACGAGGTGCGTGAGCTTGAGGAGTTTTACCGGCAGCACGGCATCAATTCGGTGCCGGCCATGGTGCTCAATGGCCGCCACCTGGTGTCCGGATCGCAGTCGGTCGAGTACTACGAACAGATGTTGAGACAAATGGCGCAGGCCTGATTAGTTGCTTTTTCAAACCATCATTTAATTAGTAGAGGTTCATCATGAGCAATTCGAAAAAAGTCGTTGTCATCACTGGCGCATCCCAAGGTCTCGGCGACGGCATGGTCAAGGCCTTCCGTGAACTCGGTTACCAGATCGTCGCGACCTCGCGTTCGATCAAGCCATCGACCGATCCGGACATCCTCACCGTGGCTGGCGACATCGGCGAACCAGAGACGGCACAGCGCGTGATTCGTGAAGCGATCGCCCGTTTCGGCCGCGTCGACACCCTGATCAACAACGCCGGGATCTTCATCGCCAAGCCGTTCACCGCGTACACCGCAGAAGACTACGCGAACGTGTTGTCGGTGAACGTCAACGGCTTCTTCTACATCACCCAACTGGCTATCGCCGAAATGGAAAAACAGGGCAGCGGTCACGTGGTCAACATCACCACCAGCCTGGTAGACCACGCCATCGACGGCGTGCCATCGGTACTGGCCTCGCTGACCAAAGGTGGCTTGAACGCAGCAACTAAATCCCTGGCCATCGAATACGCCAAACGCGGTATTCGGGTGAACGCGGTTTCCCCGGGCATCATCAAAACCCCGATGCACGGCCAAGAAACCCACGCCGCACTCGGCGCACTGCACCCGGTCGGGCACATGGGCGAGATCGAAGACATTGCTCAGGCGGTCGTGTACCTGGACAACGCCAAGTTTGTCACCGGCGAAATCCTGCACGTGGATGGTGGTCAGAGCGCAGGTCACTAAGACCTCACCTGTCCACAACGCCGTCGATCGATATCGACGGCGTTTTTATTTGGAGAGCGCAC
This sequence comes from Pseudomonas fluorescens, assembly GCF_000802965.1. GTDB lineage: Bacteria > Pseudomonadota > Gammaproteobacteria > Pseudomonadales > Pseudomonadaceae > Aquipseudomonas > Aquipseudomonas fluorescens_A. Next base: position 144,210 of record NZ_JSAK01000015.1, read on the forward strand.
CATGAACGCCCACGTTCACAAGGTTTTCCTGATCACCGGGGTCAGCTCGGGCTTCGGCCTGGCTTTTTCACAAGCAGCGCTGGCGGCGGGGCACACGGTGGTGGGGACGGTGCGGCGCGAAGCCGAGCGGGCTGCGTTCGAAGCCCTGCACGCACATCGCGCCAAAGCGTTAGTACTCGACGTCACAGACTTTGCGGCGATTGAACCCTTGGTGGCCGATATCCTTCGTGAGGTAGGCCGGATAGACGTGCTGGTGAACAACGCCGGTTACGGTCATGAAGGCATTCTCGAAGAGTCGCCGCTGACTGAAATGCAACGTCAGTTCGACGTCAATGTGTTTGGCGCGGTGGCAATGATCAAGGCGGTTCTGCCTGGTATGCGAGAACGGCGCAGCGGGCATATCGTCAACATCACTTCCATGGCTGGCTTCATCACCTTGCCGGGGATCGCTTACTACAGCGGCAGCAAATTCGCCCTTGAAGGTGTCAGTGAAGCGCTGGCCAAAGAAGTAGAAGGTCTGGGCATCCACGTGACGGCCGTGGCCCCGGGCTCGTTTCGAACCGAATGGGCAGGCCGCTCGATGATCCGATCGGGTCGCACGCTGGATGACTACGACGCAGTGTTCAATCCGGTCCGCAAGGCGCGAGAAGAAAAGAGCGGCAAGCAGGCGGGCGATCCCCACAAAGCTGCGCAGGCATTGTTGACCCTGGTGGCTGCAGAGAAGCCGCCGGTTCATTTGTTACTGGGTAAGGATGCGGTGGGGCTGGTGCGCCAAAAAATTGCAAACCTGCAGGCGGAAATCGATGCCTGGGAGCATCTTTCGGCATCGACGGAGTTCGATTGATCGAAACCGTTGGCGTAGGAAATTCAAATCCCGGAAACAACAAAGCCCTCGTATTGCTACGAGGGCTTTGTTTTGTATGGTGCCGGCACCAGGAATCGAACCCGGGACCTACTGATTACAAGTCAGTTGCTCTACCATCTGAGCTATACCGGCGTGTCAGGGCGACGATTATAGCGATTGGGTTGGTTCTGTAAACCCCTGAATTCTGACTATTTTTGCGTAAGCCTTTGTCGAGGATTAATAGCGCTCTCCGCTTGTGATCTAGCGCGGTAATCGCTCCTCTACTTTCCACGCTTTTAGTGGAAAACCTTTACAGGTTTATCAGTCGCAGAGAATTCTCGTTTTCTGCTCAAGCAGCCCTTTAGAACGGCGGTTATGTCCTTTTCGTCGAATGCTTATGCACAACGGGATTTGTGTCGGGCCGTCTATATGACGGATTTGTGGATCCGTTCTCATTTGTGCGCAAATCACTGTTTTACGGGTTTTTTATTTTGTGTACGAAAACTGAACAGTATCGTTTCACCCCTGAAACAGCTGTAAATATTGGATCCACGATATTTTCATCAACAGAGTTATCCACAGGCTGTGATGGATTAATCGCGTTCCGCCAATATCAGCAAATTGCGCGGTGTGAGCGGGGTTTTGCAGAAGGTGCCGAGTTGAACGGTGTAGCCCTGCTCAAGGAGAAAAAGCGCTCGATCGAGAACCAGCCAAAGCTCCAGCGGGCGTCGGAAAAGCCCGCGCAGCAGCTCCAGGTTGCGGACTTGCGCCAGGCGCTGCCAACCGGCAGCCTCCAGGGCTGACCAGTCTTGCGAGCCGATTGTGGATAAGTCTTTTAGTCGGGCCAAATGATGGCAGTACTCGGTGAACGGTTTATCAAGCCAGGTGCTGGAAAGGGACGGAGTTGGCAAGTATTCGTCAATGCCGCGCAGTTGCCGTTGTAGCAGGTCAAAAGCCAGGCGCCGCGCCATGGAGGTGTCGCGCTGACGTCGGACGCGAGCGCCGGCGGTGACGGTTTCACTCATTGGCAGCGCGAGATCGTCGAGGGACAGCTGTAGGCCGGATTTTTGGGCGGACGAGGAAATCGGTGAGTACTGGGACAGACTGATCCGGTTGTAGCAACAGGGTGCGACGGCGAGTTGCGCGCAGCCTCCCGCGCTGGCGAGCTGGATCAATCTCACATGCAAATCCCCGCAGGCATGCAGGGCGACGGGTGTGTGGTCAGCCTTTATCAGGGCGGCCACTTCACTCGCGAGCACATCCTGCTCGACATGCAGCGCATGCAACTGGTGACGTTGGCTGAGGGCTTGGCCGCTGGCAACTAGCGCCGGGTCATATTCCAGGCATGTCAGCTGTTGGCCGGTTTGTAGCAGGCGACGCCCCAAGTGTCCTTTACCCGAGCACCAATCCAGCCAATGTGTGGGGGCAGAAGCAAACGACAAACGACTGGCGAAGGCTTCGATTTGCTCCCACTTGCGTCCTGGCACATCAACATTCAGGCGATGACCCGGTGCTTCTAGCGCATGCGCGGGCAGTTCACCTATCGTGCTCAATTCCAGTGACATCGCAGCCAACGAAGCAAAAGGCTCCGGCGCATCCAGAAGGGCGGGTTGGTTGTGAGCGTTTTCCGCGTCTTCCAGCGAGCGCCCGCGTAGCCAAGTGGCCAACTCGGGGTAGGAGGTTTCCCAAGGAAGTTGCAGATGAGTGAACGGTCGAGGTTTCCACAGCGCCTGATGCTGTGTCAGAAAAGCATCGAGCGCCGTGAAACGGGCGAGTAGGGTCTCGCCCGTCAGTACGTGGGAATCAGCGTCCTTGGCAGGCATCGACGCGCAACCAGCGCTCCAGCAGCTTGAAGCCGCGCACCAGCACATAAGCCATCACCAGGTAGAACATGCCGGCGGCGAAAAAGATCTCCACCGGCAGGTAAGTGCGGGCAATGATGGTACGGGCCATGCCGGTCAGTTCCAGCAAGGTTACGGTGCTGGCCAGGGCGCTGGCCTTGAGCATCAGGATCACTTCGTTGCTGTAGGCCGGCAGGCCGATGCGCGCGGCGCGGGGCAGCATGATGTAGATCATTGCCTTGGCCTTGGACATGCCCAGCGCTCGCGCCGCTTCGATCTCGCCCGGTGGAATCGCCTGAATCGCACCGCGCAGGATCTCGGCGATGTAGGCCGCGGTGTGCAGGGTCATGGTGGCGGTGGCGCACCAGAACGGATCGCGCAAGTAGGGCCACATCGAACTGTTACGGATCGCGTCGAACTGCGCCAGGCCGTAGTAGACCAGGAACAGCTGAACCAGTAACGGCGTGCCACGGAAAAAGAAGATGTAGCCGTAAGGAAACGCCCGCACCCACCACAGGCGCGACGAGCGTGCGATGCCCAGTGGAATCGCCAGCAGCAGGCCGGCGATCACGGCGATCGCCACCAGTTCCAGGGTCAGGGTTGCGCCCTGGGCCAGTTTCGGCAGCCACTTGATGATGACTTCCCAGTTCATTGGGTGCTCCTCGCGAAGCCGCGAGCGGCGCGTCTTTCCAGGAAGTGCATGCCGGTCATGGCCAGGATCGTCAGGCTCAGGTACATGAACGCCGCGACCATATAGAAGGTGAACGGTTGCTTGGACACGGTCACGCCGATTTGCGCGTGACGCATGATTTCTTCCAGGCCGATCACCGACACCAGTGCGGTGTCCTTCATCAGGATCATGAACAGGTTGCCCAGGCCGGGCAGGGCGATGCGCCACATCTGCGGCATGATCAACTTGGTGAAGATCCGCCACTTCGAAAGGCCCAGGGCCACGCCGGCCTCACGATGGCCTTTCGGAATGGCGAGGATCGCGCCGCGAAACACTTCCGTGGCGTAGGCGCCAAAGCACAGGCCCAGCGCAATCACGCCAGCGGCGAAGGCGTTGAGTTCAAGGTCGGGGTTGCCGAAAAACTCGCCCAGGGCACGCATCAGATTCACGGTGCCGAAATAGATCAACAGCACCCAGAGCAATTCCGGGATACCGCGAACCAAAGTCGAATAAGTGCCGCCAAGCCATTGCAGCGGCTTGTACGGGGAAGTCTTGGCCAAGGCGCCAAGCAGACCGAGCACCAGCCCCAGGCACAGGGCCGAGAGCGCCAGTTTCACAGTCATCAGCGCGCCAGCGGCGAGCGCCGGGCCGAATCCGTAGAGGTCGATAATCATGGATTTCTTTTCAAATCGCGGCAGGCAAGGCCGGGGACCGGCGCCGTCTGAAGGCGGCGGTCCGGCAGGTCAGTATCAATAGATGCTGAACGGGAAGTACTTGTCGTTGATCTTCTTGTAAGTGCCGTCAGCGACAATTTCTTTCAGCGCGATGTTCAGCTTCTCGCGGATCGGGTCGTTCTTACGCACCGCGATACCGATCTTGTCGCTTTCTTCCACCGGGTCGCCCTTGAATTCGTAAGAACGGCCGGCGTCGCTTTTCAGCCACTCGTAGTTGACGTATTTGTCAGCCAGGATGCCGTCCAGACGACCGGAGGTCAGATCGAGATAGGCGTTTTCCTGGGTGTCATAGAGTTTGACTTCAACGCCTTCCATGTTGTCTTCCAGCCAGGTGCCGGCGAGGGTCGCACGTTGTGCGCCGATCACTTTTCCTTGCAGGGAAGCCTTGTCGGTTTTGAAGTCGACGTCTTTCTTGGCGATGAATTGCAGTTTGTTGGAGTAGTACGGGTCGGTGAAGTCCACCGCTTGCTTGCGCTCGTCGGTGATCGACATCGAGGAAATCAGGAAGTCGAACTTCTTGGCGTTCAGGGCCGGGATGATGCCGTCCCAGTCGGAGGTCACGACGGTGCACTCGACTTTCATCTTGGCGCACAGGGCGTCGCCGATTTCCTTGTCGAAGCCAACGACATTGCCACTGGCATCTTTATTGTTGAACGGCGGGTAGGCCGCTTCGATGCCCATCTTCAGGGTTTCGGCCATGGCACCGGCACTGAACGCCAGGGTGACGGCGGCAGCCAGGAAGACCTTTTTGTAGTTCTGCATGCGGGTAGCTCCGTTAGCGGTTGCTGGACATGAATTGTTTGCAGCGCGCCGAAAGCGGGTTTTCAAACACCTGCTGTGGCGATCCTTGCTCTTCTACCAAGCCCTGGTGGAGGAACACCACTTCGCTGGAGACCTGACGGGCAAAGCCCATTTCGTGGGTCACGAGCAACATGGTGCGGCCTTCTTCGGCCAGTGCACGGATGACATTAAGTACTTCCTGGACCATTTCCGGGTCAAGCGCGGAGGTGGGCTCGTCGAACAGGATGACCTTCGGCCGCATGGCCAGGGTGCGGGCGATGGCCGCGCGTTGTTGTTGACCGCCGGACAATTGCGCCGGGTAGGCGTGGCGCTTGTCGAAGATGCCGACCTTGTTCAGTAACGCTTCGGCGCCTTCGATAGCCTCGGCCTTGCTCTGGCCGAGTACGCGGCGCGGGGCTTCGATGATGTTGTCGAGCACGCTCATGTGCGGCCACAGATTAAAGTTTTGAAACACAAAACCAATCTCGCTGCGCAGGCGGTTGATCTGCTTGCCGTCGGCTGCGACCAGTTCACCGTTCTTCGCGGCTTTGAGCTTGAGCTCTTCGCCGGCCACCAGAATCTGGCCCTGATGCGGGTTCTCCAGCAGGTTGATGCAGCGCAGGAATGTTGACTTGCCGGAGCCGGAAGAACCCAGGATCGAGATCACATCGCCGTCGCGGGCGGTCAGCGAGATGCCTTTGAGCACCTCCAGCGAGCCGTAGCGTTTGTGCAAGTTGCGGATTTCAAGCGCGGGCGTGGCCTCAGCCATGTGCGTTCCTCATTGTGTATTCGCTCCTGCTGTTGGGTGGCCTTCCTGGCGAGGCGGCCAAGCTAGCATAGCGTTTCAAAGGCAGCCAACAGCGCTACGGGCAGTAAACGGGTGGCGTGTGGCAGGTTGTCGCATCGGCACAGCAGACTGTCGCCCCATCAACAACCGAACAGCCGTTTGAACGAGAGTTTTCCGGGCTGTCGCGTAAAAAAAGGCGCGATGTTGCCAGCTTTGGCGGGGGGTTGGAAGCGCTAACGGGCCAAAGGTTGCAGATCCGCACTTTTATCGTGCGTCGTACCGTTTTCAGGTGTGTTTCCGGTGCGCTGCTTCGTTCAATAAAGTGAGTCGCTGGGTAACGCTCTGGCAAAGTGCCATTAATTTCAATGGCTTGCGATGACTGTCCGGTCAGGGCGGAATTCCCGTGTTAGATGGTTTTGAAACATTTTGGCGCAAATATTGCGTGCAGATTCCGGAACGCCCCGTTTGTTTCTTTTTACAAGAGCGAACACAAGCGGGATGCACGCATTCGCTTTTCCTTACAAAGGTAGTTTCAATGAGCAGTACCCAAAGCTCTAACGGCCTCGAACAGGGGCTCAAACCGCGGCATGTCACCATGCTGTCGATCGCCGGGGTTATCGGTGCCGGCCTGTTCGTTGGCTCGGGCCACGCCATTGCTGCAGCAGGCCCGGCCGTGCTCCTGGCTTACGCCGCCGCCGGCATGCTAGTGGTGTTGGTGATGCGCATGCTCGGTGAAATGGCTGTTGCCTCGCCGGACACGGGCTCCTTCTCGACATACGCCGATCGCGCGATCGGTCACTGGGCCGGCTTCACCATCGGCTGGCTGTACTGGTGGTTCTGGGTGCTCGTCATCCCGTTGGAAGCCAACGCCGCCGCGACTATCCTGCATGCCTGGTTCCCGGGCGTGGACATCTGGGCCTTCGCCCTGGTCATCACCATGCTGCTGACCGTCACCAACCTGTTCAGCGTTAAGAACTACGGCGAGTTCGAGTTCTGGTTCGCCCTGATCAAGGTTCTGGCGATCATCGGCTTCATTGTCCTTGGCGTCATGGCCATCTTCGGCTTCCTGCCAGGCAGCCAGGTGAGCGGGGTATCACACCTGTTCGACACCCAAGGCTTCCTGCCAAACGGCATGGGCGCAGTATTGGGTGCCATCCTGACCACCATGTTTTCCTTCATGGGTACCGAGATCGTGACCATCGCGGCCGCGGAATCGAAGAACCCAGGCAAGCAAATCTCCAAGGCCACCAACTCGGTGATCTGGCGGATCGGCTTGTTCTACCTCGTATCGATTTTTATCGTCGTGGCCCTGGTGCCATGGAACGATCCGGTCCTGGCCAGCCTTGGTTCTTACCAGACCGTGCTTGAGCGCATGGGCATCCCGAACGCCAAGATGATCGTCGACATCGTGGTACTGGTCGCCGTGACTAGCTGCCTGAACTCGGCGCTCTACACCTCGTCCCGCATGTTGTTCTCCCTGGGCAAGCGCGGTGATGCACCAGCCGTTTCCACCCGTACCAACAAAAGTGGCACGCCATACTGGGCGGTAATGCTGTCCACTGGCGCAGCGTTCCTGGCAACTTTCGCCAACTACGTCGCCCCGGCCGCGGTGTTCGAATTCCTGCTGGCCAGCTCCGGCGCCATTGCGCTGCTGGTGTACCTGGTGATCGCGATCTCGCAACTGCGCATGCGCAAGCAGCGTATGGCTCGCGGAGAGAAAATCGTCTTCAGCATGTGGTTGTTCCCGGGCCTGACCTACGCGGTGATCGTGTTCATCGTCGCAGCCCTGACCATCATGCTGTTCCAGGACGCCCACCGCGTGGAAATCCTCGCGACCGGCCTGCTCAGCGCTCTGGTGGTGGCTTCCGGTTTGCTGGTTGCTCGACGTCGCAAGGTGCAGAAAGCGGGTGCAGTGGTACTGAACTGATTCGTACCGCATGACGCAAAACGGCCGCTGTCAGTGATGACAAGCGGCCGTTTTTGTTTCTGGCGGTGAGTATTTACTCGCCTTTCTCTTCCGGCGCATCCAGCGACTCTCGATAAGCGTCCAGTGCAATGCCGAAATCGGCGATGAACTGCGGTTCGCTCAGCCAGGCCTGGGCGGTCTCGCGGTCCATGCCGTCGGCCCACATGCGGTAGTCGATCAGCATGTCAGCGGCCAGGTGGGTGGCGGCCATGCCTTCGTCGTCGGCGTTTTCCATGTCCAGCAATTCAGGATGGTCGACGATGATAAAGGCGAGATCCGAGAGTAAAACCGAGAGCATCTCGCCGCGGCTGACGGCTTCCGCATCGCGCATTTTGCTGAACATCGCCAGGGTGTATTCCGGGATCGGCTCGGCGAGGTGGCCGAGGTCATCGTCCAGCGCGGCGGGTTTGCGGCCGTGGATATTGATTTGTTTAGCTTTGGCTTTTGCGCGCTTGGCGCGTTTCTGCTGCTTGTTCAGGGAGGCCATGGGAACTCAGTTCGGTTTCTGTTGGGTTTGCGCGGCGATCGCGTCGGACGCCGCCACGTAGTCAGCCTGGAAGGCGGGGGATTCGATCCACGCCAGGGCACCGGCTTCGTCGGTTTCGGTGGACCATTGGCGATACTCGATCAGCGCAGCGAGGATGAAGTCCATCGCGCCTTCTTCGCCTTCCTGCTCGTAGACCAGTTCCAGCAGCGGGTCTTCGAGGAAAGCCGTGCACAGGGCTTGCTGGCTGATTTTTTCGGCGTCGATCATTTTCTTGAACAGTTCGGTCAGGTCCACCGACTCGAAATCAATGCGATCGTCATTCGGATCCAGCTCGACCGGCGCGGCAGCACGTTGGGTGCGGTTCTGCTTGGCCTTGGCCTTTGCGCGAGTGGCGCGTTTCTGCTGCTTGTTGGCGGAGGCCATGGGCTTCATTCCGTAATTCGTTGAAAGGGCAGAGGGCTAGCTGCGAGGCACTGTCCGCCCGGGTGTGTCGGGGGGCAGTTCGCCGGTTTGCAGCCAGGACAATGCAATGGGCCATAGTGTGGCTTGGTATGCGCTGCGAAAAAAGGCGAAATGTCCGACTTCTTGTTCTCCGATGTCTTCGGGGGCAATGCGCAGGTGAGTGTTTGTGCTGCCGGTGAAGTAGCCGAGCAGGCGTTCGATGGCAGGGATTGTGCCGTAGGGATCGTCGCTGATGCTGATCGCGAGGGTTTTTGCGGTGACGCTGGCGAAGGGCAGGCGATCGTTGATTACGCGGCCACTTGGGCGAGTTTCGTAGCGGGCTGTGGGCGTGCTCCAATCGCGCACCACGCCCGCGGGCGTGTCTTCCAGCCAGCCGAGGCGTTTGCCGGGAAAGTAACCGCACATCATCGTCACCAAAGGCATTACCACATGCCACTTGCCAAACATCCGCCAGCGATGGGCGGGCGCATAGTCGCGCCAATAAGCGAATTGAGCGCCAACGGTCACCAAGCGCCGGATCATATCTCCCGAGGCTCCCAGTCCCGCTGCACAGCCGCCAAAGCTGTGACCGACCACATCGACAGGCTGACCGGGGAATTCTCGCTGTGCGCGCTTGAGCATGGCCTCGAAGTCCAGCGCGCCCCAGTCTGTCCATGAAGCCCGAAGCCCTTTGATCGAGGCCGGACGCGATTCGCCGATACCTCGGTAGTCATAAGTGATGACATCGAAGCCGTTGGCGAACAGATAATCGGCGAAGCGTGAGTAATGCCGGCAGCGGACCGAGGTGGCGGCGTTGATGACGACGACGGGCCGAGTGGTGTCCTGGGCCGCGTGCCTCCATGTGAAACCACCGAGTGCGAAGCCATCCGCGGCGGGCTCCTTGAAGGGCTCGCCAAGGGCATCTGCCGTCAACGGCAACTCGATTTGAGTGGAGGCCAGTGGTGGTGTTTCCTGCAAATTCATCGGCGCCGTTCCTTTGCGGATAGCTGCCAACGATAGTCTTCGAGTTGCAGATGAACAATCCACCGGAACCATCACTGATTTTGATTGAGCCGTTCTTCCAGTACCGCCCGCTCTCGATCCAGCTCCGCACGCAACTCTTCTTCGCTGGGCAGTACTAGCTGGTATTTGCTGGCAAACAATTGTTCGTTGCCCTCCAGCACCGAGTAACGCACCACGGACTCATCCTTTTGTGCGCAGAGAATGATGCCGACAGTGGGGCCGTCTTCCACGCCGCGTTTGAGGTCGTCGTACATGCGCACGTACATATCCATCTGGTCCACATCCTGATGGGTCAGCTCACCGCGTTTGATATCGAAGATGACGAAGCACTTGAGCAGGTAGTTGTAGAACACCAGATCGATGTAGAAGTCCTTGCTGTCAGTGCTGATGCGCTGCTGGCGAGCGATGAAGGCAAAGCCTTTGCCCCGTTCGAGCAGGAAGCCCTGGAGCTGCTCGATCAGTGCTAGTTCGATCTCACTTTCCTGAAGTCTGCCCGCGTGGGGTAAGCCAAGAAACTCCGCCACCACCGGATCACGAATGAAGTCCCGAGGGCTGCCCTTCATTTGCTGAATATTGACCGCGGCCTCTTGCTTGACGGCGCAGCGGTCGCGGCTGGCCAACAGGCGTTCGTAGTAGAGCGTGTTGATCTGGCGTTCCAGTGCCCGGCTTGACCAGTTCTGGCTGGCTGACTCGTTCATGTACCAGAGACGAGCGCTTGCGTTGTCGACTCTCAACAGTCTGCGGTAGTGGGTCCAGCTCAATTCGTGACGCAGTGCGTCACGAATGGGAAAGGCTTGATAGAAAAGGCGCATGTAGCGAAGGTTGGAGGCATCAAAGCCCTTGCCAAACTCCGCTGTCAGCGCCGTTGCCAGAGTCGACAGCAGTTGTTTCCCGTAACCCGCCCGCCGAGCCCCTTCCTGCTCGAACTCAACGATATGCCGACCGATTTGCCAGCAGGTTTGTACTTGAATGGTATCGACTGCACGCAACACTTTCCGGCGTGCCTGGCGGATCAATTCGCCGGGATTGCCAAGCAGTGAATTGATTTGTGGGTCTTGGGTGTCGCCGGGTTTCAGCGCGCTCATGAAGACTTCCGCATCGGTTTGATCAGGCAGAAGAGAATGGCAAAAGGGCTTGGGGCAAAGATGCAGGGCGACGCTGAGAAATCGGCCAGAAATACCGGGTTCGCTTGCAGGACGGAGCTGACACCGGGTCAGATCCTGGGAGTGCCTCATGTAGTACGTTTCGTACTCAACCCAAGGTTGAATCAATCTAAAACACAACCCTTCAGCAGCCAATCAAACGTAGGTAACGAATGGGTTCTAAAGAGCCCGGGAGTCACCATCATGAAATTCTTCCATTCACTGATGTTGCCCATCACCGCCTTCAGCGTGCTGATGTTTCCAGCTGTGTTGCCTGCCGCCAGCCTTGAGCCCATCGACAGTTCGGCCGTGCAGGTTCAACGGCAGGAGCAAAACGGGATTACTTACCTGTCCGGCGGTATAGGTGAGGATGAGTCAAAGGCCATCCAGCAGACCACTGGCTATAACCTGCACATGACGTTCTCTGTCGGGGCAGGGAATGAATACATTCCTGATGTGAGCGTAGTTATCCAGAAAGCCCAAGGTCAGACCGTGCTGACGCTGAATGAAGCTGGTCCACTGGTGTATGTGAAATTGCCTGCCGGCAAATACATTGTCGTCGCGACACGCAATGGTGAGGAGCGGCGTGACACTGCGGATGTTAGCAGCGGCGCTGCTCGCAATTTGGTCTTCCATTGGAATGGTGACAGTTAGGGAGCGGCGAGTCGCCAAGCCTGCTTCCATTTCCGGCAGGCATAAAAAAACCCTGAATCTTGCGATTCAGGGTTTTCGGTATTTGGTGCCAGAGACGGAATCGAACTTTATATCTAACTTACTGTATTTGTTTAACAATCTGTATGTGGAAAATGTAATCTACTCACAAATCTACTCGCTTTTCACAATCTTGCATCGTTTTCCCATCATCAACGCGTCACCGCCAAGAGTGTTTTCGTAGTCCTGTCAGTCGGACAGACGGTATCAAACTAGCGGCTTTGGACTTCCGAGTTTTGAGGCTTTGCTCAACGGCGTCGCGGGACTTATCGCCGGCCGGTACCAATTCACGCAATCAGCCTTGGATGGTGCGCCCATCTCTACCCAAGCTTCGTAGCCATCGACATCGATCAGCACCCGACCATCAGGCGCCTTTCGCCAAACGTAATCTTTTTCCCAGGTGCCGTCAGCGATCTTTGATCGAATCGCGGCCTCTGTGTATCCCGACTCACTGGAAAACTTTCTGACCGTCACATAACGCAAGGCACATACATCTCAGGCAGAAGAGCGCTATCATCAATGTACCTATTGATTCTCATCTGCTTTCGCCCACTCTAAAGGCAAAGATTCGCCAGTAACATTGCCATCAGCGTCCACTGCATATACATGCAGGGCTTTCGATAGCATGCGGCTGTAACCGAGAGAAATCGACCGCCTCTCAGTTTTGTGGGTATCGTCATCATACGCAACAATTTCGGCATGATTTTCATTGCCGGGGTAGTCGCCGTTGGCTTTGACCTTTTCTTCCCAAACCTGCAAATAGATACAAGCGCCTGGCTTTGGTACTGGGACTGGAGATTTGCCTACAATTTTTAAAAGGGAGACAGTTATCTTGCCGACACCCTTAACATCTCGTGCAGGCCGACCGGGCCGTTCGATGTCTCTCTTAACGACAACAATGGCAGGATGAAGACCGAGCGTATCAATCCGAGTTACAGAGGTATTAGGACGACGAAAGATGCTCGGTGATCCCCTATTGGTATCAGGCACCCATTCCTCTTCAACTATTGCACGGATAACTGTTTCATTATCGGCAAGCAATACCTGCCTAGCCGGATATTCTTGATCCGGCGATGAATTAGAGGTCATGTATGATTAAAGCTCGGCTATCAATCTGTAGAGGCCATTATCACCAATGGCGAAGACCTCATCGTGCTCATCCGTGGCCAGTTCAATCTGGTGATCTCCAAAGGACATGTCCAATGTAGATCCATCTTTAAGCCCCCAAGAGGTCACGATCTCACCATAGAATCCAAGGAATATATGGATGTCTGAAGGTACTTCGCGGTTCTTTTCCAAAAAGCTCACGAAGTTGATCAGCGATGAAAGAGACATCGCCTTTGAACCCTCACCGTCCCAATTGTCGAGAGATCGCGCGAGCCGCGAGAGCCTGGCGACTGAAGGGTTGCTGAGTTTTTGTCCGGCCATAACAAGATATGCAGCCTTCGCAGCCATTTCCATGGTGAGCACGCTCGCCAGACTTGGATACGCTGAGACGGTTTTCAACCGTTCCGAGTAAGCAAACTCAATCAACTCCGCGCTGCTTGGTTGGCTTTTCGAGTTGGTAGGACTAACCCATCCTGCCTTCATCAATGTCCAAAGATGGCTCAGTGCGTCATATCCGCGTTGCAAAACGCTATTACCACCCAAAGTAATACTTATGGACGTTGACGTGCTGCCAAATGCCGCTGCGCCAGCGGTGAAGTACGCTGCACTGCTTGTGGCCCTATAAGCGTTCATCCCTGTACCTCCACTGGCACCATCTTATCTCTGAGCGGTGCGGACAGATTAACGAAAACATCGTGAATCACATCGCGTGCTTTGGAGAAGCTTTCCATAATGGGCTCAACCCTTGGCTCGATCAGGCCGTCAATTATCACCACATTTTCTAAAATGAAAGCTCGGCCGCCGTCGATTTCGCCTTGTGTCATCTGTAATTGAAGTGACCCGAATTTCAACGGAACGATGATTTGCGACATAGGTATATCAATAAGGCGATCCTCGGCATGGGTGAGCAAGACCGGTGGTAGATCTATTCCAAAGCCTAGGACATTCTTCAAAAACTGCATATGAGTCATGTCGTCAGTCAGATCTTCACGGAATGCGTCGATGTAACGTAGGGTCAAAGAGTATCCGCCTACTTTTGCTTTCTGTGTTTCCAACAGAATTCGAACGCCATGCTCCACTACCGGCCTAAAGTCGTCCCATGATTTGTACGGTTTAACCGCGTTCGCAGTGAAAATTCCGCTGCCAATTTGAAAAAGCGTAGACGGCAGGTGTTCCCGATTTTTTTCAGTTACCCCCGAATAACGGTAACGAACGATCGGCGCTTCTGCGGGCGCGGGAAATCCAGCCGGCATCAACCTCTCAGATTGCCCATAACCAATCGAGGTCATCGCGCTGTTCATTTCTGGTAGCTGTTGATCAAATGCGACTTGGCTCCCTGGAAAAGGGAAGCCGGGAGGGAAGCCAGGCGGCAAACCAGCAGGCAAAGACAAGTCCTTCCAACGGAGCTCGGCTACTAGCTCTACGAGTGGTGGATTATCGAACCGTTCATTCATGAGGCGTGGGATGTCCTGAAATTGAGGGAATCGCATCATCTCCATGCGACCTACCGAAGAAAGGCAAATTCACTTTTTCGGCACCATCATGAAGCACTCCGTTTGCTTCATGATGGTGACAAAACAATATCACCTGATGGTTCATCGTGGCTATATGTAGACGTGCATAAGAAGGTTGGACCGTGGCTTATGAGCCGGAGAAAGAGGCTCAAGTCACGGTCCTGACTTCCCGTTACGATAGGGCAGATATCTCAACAAGCGTTATGTCTGTCGGGGAAAAAACGTTGGATAGCGATTAACGAAAAGCCCGGCCCCAGCGCCAAGCGTTGTTTCCTGACTAGGCCCCGCCTTCAAGCCATTCAATCGCCTGGGTTTAGATCGAACATCCATTTAGCGATTGTTGATTGACGCCAGGCCACCGAGTTAGGGCCTAGTCGAAATTGCTTGGGGAAGGTGCCTTCCCGAATCCGGCGGTAGATTGTGGCGCGACTGAGGCCGGTAATATGAAGTACCTCATCAAGGCGTAGAAAACGATCAATGCCCTCTGTCATCTTCTAATATCCCTCAGCGCTGGCGGTGTTTGCCGCGGTCTACCAACCCTCGGCACCTTGTTTTTCCCATCGCGACACTCACGCAGAAACTCCCGCACGTCTTCCTTAAGCCAGCAGTGTCTGGTGCCCATCCTGAAGCTCTTTGGCAACCAGTCCACGCCCCGGCGCATTCCCTCTCTGACCGACGCCTCAGTTCGGCCAAGCATCGTTGCCAGGTCGGCAACAAACAACACTTCGCAGTCATCGTCCATACACGCCCCTGCTGACGTCGGTTCAAACAGTGCCTTGTGACTTGAGTCTGGCCAGCCCTTGATTGATATGCCCGGCGTTTTCGCCGATCACGTCCAAGACAGTCCGGATATTGTCGCCGGCCGCGACATGCCCTTGGCTTTCGACTAACAGGGTCAGCTCCATTAGTGCGGCTTCCAAGGCGAGCTGGTTGTGATACATGCGTTCAAGCACATCCGGGAGAGAGTATTCAGGGGTAGGCATCGCTTCGACTCCATTCGAGAAAAACAAAGCGTAGCAGCGCTGGTTCGATCGGGGCATGAAACAAGCTGCTCACTGCTCACTGCTCGGCGGCTATTTTCAACCGGTGAAATGCGCGATGCCTGGGGGGTTGTGTATAGCCATTGTTTAAACGATGCCTGGGGGGGGTGTGTATAGCCGGCGCAGGAGCCTATTCAGAAGCGACCAGATTGACCTATTTCACATGAACTCGAGTGTGGTCCCCGCGCCACAAAGTGGCGTTCCCACCACCCTGATTCCGGGGCGAGGTCGGAAATTGACCCAGTTCATTTCTGGGGATTGTTTTCACAAATGAGAGCCGGCGCTAACGTGTTGGGATCTACACAGAGTGTAGATTTCAACACTCAATGGAGATAACGGTCAGCCTGGCTCAGCGAGCGGCCATCGTTAAAGGTCTAGCGCCAGTTCGGGCCGAAACGCACCTGGGGTAGGTTTCGTCTTATGCCTGTCTCACATTCCGCCAAAGCGTGGTCAAAGTATTAGCATTCAATCAAACACTTGAGACTGGCGCGGATAGCTCAAGCGGTGCGGGGAAAGACGTTCACTAGGAGCCCGTATTCTGGGAAGAAGGCAGCGTAAAAACCTTCCGCGAGAACTAGTTTGGCCGTAACTTCTGCCTCGTCTTTGTAACCAGCTTTTTTGAGCTCACATATAAGCTCGTCGGTAACTGCAACCAGCCGCCGCTCCAAGCATTCGAGGCGATCATGCTCGATGTCCATTTGGATAACTGAGAATACGTTGTGCCCTGACGCCACCGTGCCACCGCCGAGCGAGCCGTATGTAGTTTCATCCTTGGTAAGGAAGAAGGCGTTGACATGGACTTTTCTTAACGCAGCGCGCTCTTCATCGGTGAGCCTTTCCCCTTTCACGCCTTGCATGACCCAGCGAGCAACCGAAGCTGGCCAGTTGCGATGAACTGTTTCCACGATTTCGCTGTTCGTCCACGAATGATGGTCGTAAACATCGATCGCATAAAAATACTTGTCAGTGATTCTGGCGAAGAGCAAAGGGCCTGCCCTTTCGACAAAACCGTTTTTGATCTGAGTTCCAAGGTGTAAGTGGTAAACCCCCCAATCGTTCAGCATCAGGTCTGTTTTTGTCGTTTTTTCGATCAGCTTGCTCAGGTGCGGGGTTAAATCTTGTCCATCCTTCACTTTTTGCTGAATTAGATCCCAACCAGCTTGGTGTGTTGCGGGGCACCGGAAGGTATCCGATACAAGTAGCGTCCTGGGCTTGGTGGGTATGCGTCTTTGTGCTGCGTTGAAGTAATGAACGGGGACATCCGTAGTAAGCCCTGTTGTGTCCATCCCCCATTCATTACTCATTATTTCTTTGAGTGTGTCGTGCCAGTCTGCCTTGAAGTTCATGATCAATTTCATTAGGGCGCCCTCGATTTGCGCATCCTGATCCTACGTATCCGCGGGCTTTTGTGAAGGGCCTCCAACGCTGCCGCGTCACCTCCGTGGGCTTGTTCGGAAACTAACCACCTTGCCAGTGAAAAACAATGTAATACCGTGGAAACCAGAGTGGAAATCTTACGTTTGGCAACCAGTGAAAATGACGCGATACGGCATGGAATTAGGCTTTGGTACCTACTCCTGACTGGCAACTATCTCTGGCAACCGCCTTGGCAACCTTGTCGGTCAGGTTTGCTCCAGGATCACGCAGGAGGAGGCGAACCTGAGGGGGCGCCAGCTGTTAGCCAGGTTCAACCAATGTCAGTTTGATTCCAGCCAAATCTAGACGCGCCGTCACTGCGCCTGTTTCAAAGCACCAGTTCCCGGGCATAGTTGTTTTAAGGCCAAGGTCGACATCGAGGAGCCTTGCTTCCTCTTTGGTGATATGGGCAATTTTTAGCGTTCGCTGAAGCATGAGGGCAACCTCATCGACAACTTTGCCAGCCCAGAACATCCTGAAAGCTTGGTCACGGATCAGTGAGCAGGGGACAAGGTGTTCTGTGTGCCCAGTCCCTTTTTCAGAAACCCCATAGAGGATGAAGCTTGAGTGGATGAGGGTATCGAATATCCTGGAGTGCACACGAGCCGCGCGGGGCAACAAATCCTTTTGCTCTTCCCAGTGATGTTTCAGTACCCAAGCTGCTCGCTCGAATGCGCGTTGTTTCAGGTCTTCTGGCGTATAGCTGGACACGTAGCGCTTCCTTAGCTGGCGGGCGAATGCTCTGCCGCAAAAGGTAACCGCTCTTGCTCCTCGGGTGAAGATGGTGACACGCCACGACAGGTGTAAAGGTGGCAACCATTGGGGGAAACCACCAACCAGGTTCGCGCCCGCTCTGCGAACCAGAGGTGCGAACCGCGGTGCGAACTAGCTGCGGTATGCATTGGCGAGTGCGTACGTTTACTGCGTACCGACCTGCGTACCAATGGCCTGCTTACAAGGTCGTAAGGATTTCACGCGATCCAGAGTGCGTGAAATCACTGCGTGAAACAGCGCGTTTTGCTGTAACAGACTCTGTAACAGACTGCCATGTTACAGGTCGTCAGCATCGGTCGGTCTGGTGTCGGAGCTTTCCCTTTTTATGGACATCAAAAATCATCAGAGTTGTCCCTCAACAGCTTCTCCTCGATGGCCAGACGCACGAATTCAGAGCGATTACCCTTGGCGGCGTGTAGCCCTTCGCTAGGGTGGCGAATCAGTTGGTCGATGACGCTCACGGTTTCAGCCCCCACTGATACGATCAATCGGGTTTTGGCCTTACCGTTGAACATACGGTTTTTACTCATGCCTTCGCCTCTCTGCGGATTGGAAGCATCACCTGAAAACTTGCCTTGGTTCCCGCTCCAGAATGGTAACCAACCGTGGTAACTCGCGTGGTAACTCGCGTGGTAACCATCGCCCTGGTAACCTCCATAACTGCCGCTTTCCGTGGATACCGAAGTGGATACCACCCGGTTGCCAAAGATTCCGCTGATGGGTGACCTCGCATTGCCAAAATGCCTTTTACGTGACTGGTGCCGGTGTTTAGAGGTCAATGATGAGCGCGAAGCGCGTCCGTGAAAGCAGTGAGACTTTCATTCAGATACGCATCCAAAATGGCGGTCCTCTCCGAGAGTACATCGCATAATCTGCCAGGGGAGTTGGAATGAGCGAGGTTTTCACCACCACCAACAAGCCTAAATCCCTCACACGTTAGGTTGAATATCCCCGCAGGAACGAACTCGTAATGAGAAATCGTATCCCGAACTGAACGACCATTTTCGGAGGAGAGCACAAAGTCAAAGCTGGGTTTGTGTTTTTCGTAAACTTGAAGAAGTGGCTCATGTATTTCCGGGGCAGCTTTCGGCCGGTTTAAAGCCTTCGGCAAATCCTTGAATGAATTACATTCAGTCCTGAAGTATGCCGCTAAACCTGCAGCGAAATATTCCAATGTGCGTCGATAAGCGTAAACAAATGCGTGGTATTCCACATCGAGCTTTTGAGTGTTTCCGATCGCGTGGCAGCTGCCTTTGGGAATTTTTGAGAGGTCTTGGCGCCCTAAGTAGGTTTCCACCTCGCTCTCGATTTCGCCAATGCGGCACAGGTGGTACTCCACTGCTTTCCTGGCTCCTTGAGTGTGACCGAACAAGCCTTCCGCTAATCTCAAATACCACTTCATCGATCTTTCATTCTGTCGCAGCTCTGTCACCCAATCCGGCTGGGGGTTGGTGAAGTAATCATGAAAAAGGGTGAAGCCATATCGCTGATCCTCCGTAACTGCCGGGATGCCAGCGATCTCATTTACCTCAACGACGAGGTTGCCAATTCCATCAGGCATTATTAGACGAAGCATACTTGCCATTGCCTCTGGGATTACTCTTTCGTTCACTAAAGCCATCCTGTTTCGCGAGCTATGAATTTATGGGTGCCGGATGATCTGGTTGGCACCAGCGACTTAACAAAACTTAACCTTTTTTCAGCGCGAAAACTTGTCAAAATTTGACATTGAAATGCTACGGAAATAGCAGTGTCGGGCGAGCTATCGAGCTTTGGTCAACCCGTCAGCCTGTTAGTAAATGTTAGTGTCCAGGCCGGGGCGCGGCCCGCCAATCTGTTAACAATTGTCAAGGTTGCGCAGCGCTGGGAACCGCCATCTGTCGGTCAGTAGAGGCATGTGAAGGCAGAGTGCTATGTCGCTGCTAATTTTGAAGCTATTGCAACCGATAGAGAGGCCTAGGAAATGGCGACTCGACTCCAAGAGACTAACCGCTTTGAGGCAGTGGGAAATTCCGGTCAGCGCTACATAATCGTTGAGTCAACACAGCAGGTCTCATTGGATGCAACGAAGGATGGCAGGACGCTTTGGGCGGACGGTTCAAGATTTCTTAGAGCGCTGAATTTTGGCCCGGTCAGCCAAATCAGTGATTCAGAGTTCGTAGTTTTTATCAGTGGCGAAAGGTTGAAACGGGTTTGATGCGGGCTGGGAACCGCTGTGAACTGGTTACTTTTACTGGTTACCGAAGCGCGACTAGCCCGATTAAAGGTCAATCTTATTGACCTTCCTGGTGCCTCTGAACGGCTAGACTAACTGACGAATAGGGTGCCGGTCGGGCAGGTGGTTCCAGCCGCGGTGGACTGCAGTGGTCGAAACATGGATCGACGTTTTGGTCATCTCAGTAAAAAAGCCCACTTCAGCGGGCTTGGTTGAGTGAGGGCGTTATGCCTAGGAGGTTCGTTTGAGCCAGCATCTGCTGCATGCACTCCAACTTTCAGCCGTATTCATCGGCGTTCAACTGCTGGTGAAGCTAGAGGACCTGCTGACCTATCTGGCCAAAAAGCACCTCCCGAAAGGCAGCAGGATCAGGAAAATCGTCCTGATCAACCCCGATGAAGACTGAGCGACTACTGTTCCGTGATTCCCAGCAAGCCTGGCGCAGTGAGCAGTGGCAGTAGGCTTTGCTGTGGTCGGCGCGGAACGTTAATTTTCATCGATGGATTCAAGGCTGCATTGGCGTCTGCCATTTGTTTCACCTTCCCGGCCCCTGACGCGACTACATCCAACAAACCAGGGAGCACCGGAAGTTTTTTCAGAACGCCCAGCGGCATGCGCAGGTAGTTGGGGAATGTGCTTGAACCTACTGGCTTCAGCGGCGCGTTATGGATATTTCCGGCAGCCCGGAGCGCGGCTTGGTAGTCTTCCCAACCATCCTTTCCAAACAATGCTTGGCCTTTTTCAGGGCCGATCTTATCCAGCGCTTTACGCATGCCATTGACGGAGAAGGCACCTCCGGTTTCGCTCTGAAGCGTCGAGGCGTCGCGTATGTAGACACGAGCGGCATCCTGCAATGAGCTCATAATCGGCACGCCGCGCTGCTGTTCAAGCAAGGAAAGGTTTTTGAGCTGATCGACCTTCATTTTCCCAACAAGAGCAGGCAAATCCTCGGGCGCGTAATTGCCCTTCAGGATTTTCTCGATCAGGGGGCTGGCTTCCTGAAAGCGGAAGCGGTCAGCTGCGGCGCCCCTGGCCTCCTTAAATGCATTCGACAGGTCAGCCTGAGCGCCTGTTGGTGACGCACCGTGGCCTTCAATTTCGTTGACCAAGTGCTTCTTGACGATCCCTAGCGCCTTAGCTTCAGCCGGATCGTTCGTGCCGTAGATGCGCCCATTCAATGCCTGGAGACGCTGCAGGGCCGTTCCCATTTCAAACGGTTCCTGGCCCCCAGTAGCTTTCTGGAACCATGACAACGTATCTGCCGGTAGCTTCGAGCCGAGCATCTGCTGATCGAGTTCAAGCGAGGCATTGTTTACGAACCGAGCTGCATCGAGGGGGATGTCACGACCTGCAGTGTTACGCGCAGCCTGATACAAATTGTCGGCTTTCGCTTTGAGCGTATCATCATAGCCAGTCACGGCATTTTGCAGCACCCGGCCGCGCTCATAATCGGTAGCATCTCCGGCTCCCTTCGAAACCTGCTGCAGCAATGAGGTGTTTGCATCCTTGAAGCGTGCAGCGACCTGGCTGTCGACGGTGTTTAGGTTGTTTGCCTTCCACCAGTCTTTGGGATCACGCGTCACCCAGCCGCGCATAGGGGTGATTTCTAACTTGTTAAAATCTGCCATACGCGCGAGCTGATCAGTATTCACCAGCCCGATATCGTCCATATTGCGCTTGGCAATTGAAATCATCTGATCTTTGGTGGCCTGGGGCAAAGAGCTGTAATCGATGCCATTTTGCGCAAGCTTCGTAGCAATCTGTGTTTCAACAGGCGCGACAGGCGTGATCATAGATTTAACGCCGCCAGCTACTTTGCCGATCCCTCTCCCAACTGCCATACCTAAACTCCCGCCCACAGCGCCAGTCACTGCGTTAGTGGCGCGAGTAGCAGCATCACCAGGCTGAGAAAGTACGCCAAAGGCTGCCCCACCGCCTGCTGCTTGCTTATAGCTCCCAGGATTGATCAAGGCATTGCCAGCCCCCTCAACTAGACCACCAACGGTCTTTACCGCTGGCATGGCGCGGGCTGCGCTCGCCGCTTGGATCGCTTTGCCGCCGGCCTGCAGTCCTCGACCACCCAGGTATGCAAGACCAATCTGACCGCCGATATTGCCACCGAGGCCTGCCGGGTCAGACATCAGGTCGTCATCCGCGCCAGGGGCGCGTTGCCAGCCACGCGGCCAGAGCACTCCACCGAGGCCGACACCTTCCATCAGGTCAGCCACAGCCTTACCTGCGCCGAGCGTGCCTTTTTCAAGCCAGCCACGCCCCTTGAGGCGATCTGGCGGCGAATTTTGGCGCTGAGCCGAGGTCGCTTGAACTTGAGGCTGCTCGGCAGATTGGGCTGCCTGTTCTTGCTCCAGGCGCATGCGAAATTCAAATTCTTCATGTTCGGTCATGGTTTATTGCCCCTGACGCCGTTTGAACTCTTGGTAACGGGCTTCTTTGTCCGGATCGGAGAACGAGCCCGCTTGCGGCATAGTCATAGGCACCTGAGGCGGAGCATTGCGTTGCGTGGCTTTTTCCGCGCCGCGGCCGGCCGGTATCGCCATGTCCCTTTCTGCTTGCCGGCGTGCGACTGACTTCTGCTTTATCACTGCTTCGCTGTCACCCACCACTGGGAAAAAGGTGCGAATGTTGTTATCCACTTCGCCCGGTGTCGCCGCAGCCCCAGTCTTGGCGCGCAGGAAGCCTTCTGCCCACTGCCGTTGCGTCTGGGCGACGAGCTGCGCAGTCTCACCGGCAAGCGCGTTGGTATAAGGGCTGTTGGTGAGTGCTACCCGCGCAGGTGAAACTTTCCCACCGACTTTTTCAAGAGTGTTGGATGCGTCGATCATTTGACTCAGGTACAGCGTGCTCTTGCCTTCCGACTCGGTGAGTTTGGAGGCCGTGCCATCCTGAAATGGTGCGCCATTCTGCGTAACCACGGGTGTAGCTTGTCCAGTCCCTTTGTCGACTCGATAGGTAGTGCCGTCGGGGCCGGTAATGATTTGGATGCGCTGAGCTTCTTTTTGGATTTCGTTGGTGTTTTGAAGGATGTTGTTCTGCTGCCGCTGATTCTGGATGCCAGCCCAGCCCCTGGCATCTGTGGCCCTCGCTTCTGGCGACATGCCGACGTTGAAGGATTGGCCTGCAGTTGGGATGACAAAGCGCTTCTCGTTGCCGAGGTCCACCTGCTGCGGGGCAACGTAGGAGTCGATGGCCTGCCCCACAGGCCGACCAAATTCGTCGTATTGCATGGTTTGTTTGCCGCCGTTGGCACCCGGTACCTCGACGGTGCGCGCGACCTTGGACTTATTTGCATTCGGGAGCTGGGAATACTTGAGCAGGGTGTCCGGATCAAACCCGAGCGGCGCAGCAGCCTTCCAGTCGAACGTGGTGTTGCCCTGATCATCTGTCACGTAAAGGCTTGGGAGTGCTTGCATTT
Source organism: Pseudomonas fluorescens (assembly GCF_000802965.1). GTDB lineage: Bacteria > Pseudomonadota > Gammaproteobacteria > Pseudomonadales > Pseudomonadaceae > Aquipseudomonas > Aquipseudomonas fluorescens_A. Next base: position 167,132 of record NZ_JSAK01000015.1, read on the forward strand.
GACGTTGAGCCAATTCTGCCTTCTGCCGCTTAAAGGCGTTCGAGCTGGCTGCCGAATATCCAGCAATTCCGGACAGGCCCGCTGCGCCCAGCGTATTTACAGGCCCACCGCGCCCAGCCGTCGCCGCCGCGCCAAACGCAGCCGAAAGAAGGCCTTGGCCTTCCGGGGTTTTCACGAAATCGAGTAGTCCGTCCATATCAGCTCCACGTGGTGCGATGCTGGGCCATCATTTGCTGACGGCTCGGGAGAGGGGAGGCTTGAGGGCCTTGGGTAAGTTGACGAAGGGTCATGCGACTAAGACCTCCATAGGAAGCAGAGGGCGACGTTCCGCCAGGGCGATCAGTGCGGCGTTCGCTTGTACGCTTCCTGAGCTCGCTGCGATGCGCAGGCGCTCATAAGCGGCGCTGATCTCTGCGCGGGTTGGCTTGGTCTGGTGACCTCGGATCTTGGTACTTGTGGTCATCCTAATTCTCCGACGTAAGGTTATAACCTAATAAGGCCAGATTTGATCAGATTAGGCCTGATCTGTACGTTTGTACAGTAGTTTGAGTTGTCACTTGTCCAGCTTTTGGGGCTGCTCCATCGTGGTTTTTTCGTAGATGGCGCGCAGGTCGACACCAACCAGGCAGTAACGGGCTGTCGGCGCATAACAGGCTCGACACGCCATGATGTGGTTGAGGTATTGGTCGCGGGCGTGGCGCCATTCAGGCGTGGCGGTGGCGGCGCTCATATGGCGGGATGTGGCAGGGGCACACTCGATAGTGTGAGGGGGCGTCGATACTGGTGAGGGCTTTCCTGATGGCTCTGACGCAAGGGGTGGCGGCATGTGATCGAGCAGGCCGGAAAGTAGACTCATGCCGTCACCTCACCCTGATTGCTCCATTGCCCATATGTCTCTCTAGAAAAAAATCGGGGGAACGGGGGAACAGTGGGAACAACCAATGTTTCCGGGGCTTTCAGAGGGGGATTCCGTTCCCCATGTTTTTTTGTGGGGAACAGTGATAACCAAACGTTCAGAAAGACTTGAGGTTCTATATTCAAAAACATGTTTGTGTTCCCCCTGTTCCCCATACATTCAAATAGGGGGAACGGCTACAGCCCACGGTTTTACTGGCTGTTCCCCCGTTCCCCCTGTTCCCCACGTTTGTAGGTTCCTATGAACTCGGGCATTCGCATTTGATGGCGATGGTGCTCATGCGCCGCCTCCTTCGCTGTCCAGGGCTTCGGGATCGATCACGTACAGGCGCGCCGAACCGCCGGCGGGGATGCGGTACTTTTTGGTTTTGCGGCTATCCCGGTCGGTGTCTCGCTTGGCCAGAGCCCCGCCGATCTCTAGCGCCTTGATCACGCGGGTGAGGCCGAACCCGTGAGCGGCTTCGGTGAGTGCGGACTTGTTGAACAGGTAGAGCCGTTTGCCCGCCACCAGCTCCCAATAACCTGCGCGGTTGAAGACCTTGGCGTCGACCTCAGTGGCGTCGACATCGGAGAACCGGCTGCTGCCGTGCTTGTCGATAAAGTCGATGATGCCGGCCAGGATCTGGCGATCCTCGGCGTTACCCCCGCCGACACGGGAGAGCCATTCGCCATAGAGCAGGCGGCAGTCGGCGAGGGCGGTACCCGGCTCCCAAGGCAGCAAGCCATAAGCGATGGCCATTTCGCCTGCCAGCGCGATCACGGCGAATCGGTCAGCCACTCGTCCAGCTTGGGCGTTGTCCTCGACGAACTGGGCGCGAATGCCGTCAAAGTCGCTGAGCAGGCCGGGCTTGTCGTCGGCGGCAACCAAGTGCTCCACAAAGGCTGGCCCAAGGTGACCATGGTGGGCGCCGACAGCAACGGTGAGCTGACGGTGGAAGTCCGCCCCCTCGAGCCCATGCAATTCATCGAAGGCCCGGTGCGTGCGGGTGCCGGCGTTCACATCGACCATGCGCAGTTCAGCGCCGGCGTGGGCAGCATTGCCGGATATTGCAGCGTGCTCGGAGAGGGAGCGCTCGCCGCTGGAAAGTGTCAGCAGCCGCCAGCTCAATTTTGCACGGCCTTCACGCTCTCGGGTCATGGTGCCCTTACCCTGGCCGTTGGCGAGGGAGTAGGCCATTTCCTGCACCCGTTTAGGGTCGGCGCGCTTGATCTCGTCCAGCGGCAAGATGGTGTCGTTACGGCTCGACGCCTCGATCTCCAGTCCGCCCTTGGTCATATCCCAACTTGCCGCGAACACGCCCGGGTCACCCCAAACCGACGAGCCGATCAGTTGCGCCAGCGATTTGCCGCTTGAACTGTCGCCCACCAGGTGAACACCACCACCCAGCACGCCGACCAAGCTCAGCAGAGGGCCGGCCAGCGAGCAGCCAATCGCCAGTGTCAGTACCGGATTGCCCGCGCACTTGGAGGCAACCTCCGACTGCCAGAGCGCCAACTCGCCTCGCTGACTGAAAAGTACTTGTGCCTTGTTGCTGGCTTGGTACCGCACATTGGCACTGCCGATCGTTCGCCCGGGCAGCACGAACGCGCCAGATTCATGCCAGCCTGGTCGGCAGGTGGTGGCGAACACTTCGGCGGGATGCTGATCGAGCAGGTACTCCATGAACGTGCCGCGCTTCTTCAAAGCTATGATTACGCCCATGCCGAACAATGCGCGCCGGGCGTCCTCTCCGCTGCCGCCGAATACTTCCATGGCGATGATCCATTCCTTGATCCCGCCCTCGGTGACCAAGCGAAGCAGCCGGCCCTCGCTGCCGTCGTCACTGTTGGTGGTGCGCGCTACGACCGTGACAGGGGTGGAGATCCACTCATCAGTGATCGGCTGGTCGGTAGCGTCGTTCTCCGCCTCATCCTGATCCGCAGCGCTGCGCTTGAAGCTGTGTCGGTATACGCCGGGGCGCAGCTTGCGACCGTTCTCATTGATCACCCAGTGCTCGTACACAGCCCAGCAAGGACGAGCAGGGGCGATGGTCGCGGCGTCTGGCCGAAGGTTGATTACGTTGGTATCAGGCTTGGCCATTGGCGAGCTTCCAGTTTGCGAGGTCGTTGAAGTCGGTAAGGTCATCGGGCGCATTCTCTGGCCACTCGGGGAAAGCCACTTGAGCACCCACTGCTGCCGCGGCTGCGTTCGCTGCAGTGCGCCCCGGGTTACCGTCGGTGAGTCGGTCATCGTCGCCGGCAATAACAAATGGCTGGTCCGGGTAGCGCGAGCGAAGGCCCATTGCTGCGGGGGTCAGGTTGCCCGCGTTCATGGCAGCGGCGACGACATAGCCGCCATGTTCGTGAAGGCTGGCGCCTGTCGCCCATCCTTCGCAGATGCAAAGCACAGAACCCGGTTCGATGATGCCCAGCGGCGAGTAGGTACCCTTCACGCGGCCACCGGGCAAGAAACGCTTAGCGCCGTCCGGGGCAATTCGTTGCAGATTGACCAGGCGACCATCGAGGTACAGCGGGACGAGAAGATCAGCGCCACGCTGACGCAGACTGTGGGGGCGAACTCCTTTGGCGGTGAGATAGGGGTGATCAGGTGCCGCGCGCCGTGAATTGCACCACCAACGGTTGGCCAGTTCGGCGGCCTGCTGCTGGCGCTGGTGCTGCTCGGCCTCCCGCTGGCGCCTGGCCTGCTCGATGCGCTGGCGCAATTGTTCGGCCTCGCGGGCGTCCACCGGCTCGCGGCTGCACCAAGTGTTGGAACTACCCATTTTCCAGCTACCGAACGCGCCCGAGGCGATGCCATCGGCAAACAGGCAATACCAGCCGTTGAGCGTGCCGGGCTTGTCGTCGGGCACGCGAAAGCGGTGAATGCTGCCATCGGGCACAGGGAGCCAATCAAGCTGCCCATAGACCGACTGGAGCGCCTTACGGAAAAGGATCGTGGCGTCAGTCATGCCGCGCCTTCCGGTTCGTATCGCGACAGCACACGGCCGATCTGCTTGATGATTACGTCGACCTTGTTACGGCTGTGTTCGTCCGTCGCGCAGTCTCGTAGCTTCACCAGGTCGCTGAATGCACCGATCAGCAATGCGTGCCCAAAGTCGTCCATGTGTGGTGGCACGTCGTCGCGCACGATATTGGTGAGTGGGTCGAACTGGATCACATCACCCATGGTTGGCACCCCCAGCGAAAGCGCGGCAAACCCGGCCGTTGTTCACTGCGTGCCAGTGCGTGATGTCGTCGATTGATTCAACGAGACAGGCCGTCACTTGAGCGTCAGCGCTACGCATAACAACGCGTCCACACTCGGCGTCTGACTCTGTCAGGAACGGGCCAAGCAACGCCTTCAACGCTTTCGGATGGGTCACATAGAACAGCTCTGTGGCTTTTTCCGGGCAAGCCGAGTTCGCACCGGCTGATTTGCAGGTTTGGTTGTTCATGGTGATCAAGCCTCTTGCTTGGCTACGCGAAACCGAACGTGGTTAAGGACGAGCATGAATAGGCCCTCCAAATTTCCGACTGGAGCATTGGATGTAGACGCACTGGTCGAGGTCTAGCTCGTAATTCGCGTGCTCAAGGAACGCCTCGATGACGCTCAATGGCATCTGCTCGCGCCAGTGCTCTACGTACGCGACTAGGAACGTCTGCCCGGGCGAGGTTTCTGCTTGGCAGCGCTCCATCAGATGCTTCATACGCTGCGTCATAGATCGAAAAACCGCCACGTCCTGGACGGTCTCGGGTGGCTGTTCCAGGCTGTGCAAAATGACTCGACGACCCAACAGATCACGCCCCAGCACCTCATATACGTGGCGAGCAAATGCCTGATCGGTGAGACAGATTTGAAAGCCGAAGACGCCTTGACCATCCTCAACCTGAACGATGAAGAATGTCTTTGAGGTGGATATCCGGCTCATTGCACACCTCCTTGCAACTCGATCATGTCCTCAAGCTGCTCAGCCCAAGCCATTGCTGTGTGTTGCCCAATAACGGCAGCGACACGGGCGGCGATGATCGGCGTGGTGGGCGAGGCGATGACGGCCAAGGCCATGCTGAGAAGGACCAGGATGTCTTGCACGTCGCGTAGCTCATCAAGAGTGCAACTTGTTGGCTTTGCGATGGGCTGGATAGGGAAGGTCATGCTCCACCCCCTGCGCTCTCCAACTTTCTGGTCATTTCGTCCACGTTGCCAAGACCTGCCAGCATGCCTTCAGTCAGGTAGGAGCCGATCGCTGCGAGGGCCGCGCAGTCACGCCCCTCACAGTGTTTTGCGTTGTGTTTGATGGTGCGCATCAGGGCGTTAAGCCACTCGGCGTACTCCTTGTCACAGTGCAGTTGGTCAACTGCGGCACCTGCGACGTCGCTCACAACGTCTGCTTTTTGATTGGTGTTCATTTGGCGCCCCCGGCATTTTCCAAGGTGCGAACGATGGCCATGTTGGCGTTGTAACGGGCGAGGCGAGAGGAGAGGGACAGGTTTGCGCGGAGAGCGCTCAGGGCCATGCGGCGGTGAGCAAAAGCGCGGATTGCGGACGGAATGAGGGCGTGTTTCATGGGTGTAGCTCCTTTACTTTGGAGCCACTCCTTTCTGCCGCCAAGCAGGGAAGGGTGGCGAGTCGCACAGGATTGGCGGATCGGGGTAAAGGAGCCCGACGCACCCGAAGGTGCTCCTGCGCAACCCGCCATAACACAAGAATGCGGGCGTAAAAAAAGCGCCTGCAATCGTAATGGGGGCGCTGTTGCGCCTTTACTATTCGACCCGCCAAGGTCGTTGTCAGCAATGTGACAATTTGAACGATACCGGCGGGCGTGATTGCTGGCAAGAGAAGTTATAGACCATTGATCGCAAGATATGAGGGTCATGCAGCAATCCTCCGCTGGTGCTTGCTCTGCAGGCCACGGACGTATTGAAGCAATGCAACTTTGCGTTCGGCAAAGCTCAGGCCTTGGCCCATGAGTAGTACGTCGCGGATCTCCACCATGGTGACGAGCTCCAACTCGCCTGTGCTCAGCAGGTCACGGTTGCGACCAGCAAAAGTCCCCGTGATGACCTCGTTGATAAGCCGCGCCTCGTTGATGAAGTGGTGCCGCTGTGGCGTCTTGCCCTGAGCTTCGCAGTTGAAAGCGATGGCGTCACAGACGGCCTTGTGCCCAACCGCAGCCTCACGGCGAGCGCTGGCCCATGGCTTGGGTTCACCGCGCAGCAGGGCGTCTACCTGCTCATCGCACCAGACGGCGAAGTCGACAGAAAGCCACCGGGCAAAAGCTACTGCCAGCTTGGGATGGAGCCAAGTGCCGCCGTTGCGTCCACGCTGGGTGCGGACTAATTGCGGGAATTTCCCGCATTTAGCCAAGGCCTCCAGGTACGCAGTGGTTTCGGGAAGGCGCAGCCATTCGTGTGGGAGCTTGGCAAAGCGTCCTGCAGCTTCAGTGGCGTTGATCCAGCCGTCAGTATTGAAGCTCACGGCCTCGCCTTTGAAGGCGAAGGGAATAATGCGGATGCTCATACGGTTACCTCGGCAGGCGGGTTGGTGCTGAGGTAGTACAGCGCCACGCGACCGTGACTGCGACCCTGATCATCAGTCAATGTCCGGAGGTGTGTGTGGATCTTGTGGCCGAGGGAACGCAACTCGCTGATGCGGGCGCCAGGGCGAACGATATTCAGCTCGCGAACAGCGGTGAAGGTGTCAATCGGACCAGCTTTCAGGCGCTCCAAAAGACGAGCGCGCTGGGCTGTTCCGCTGGTATTCTCTACGTGAGTATTTTCGTGGCTGGCCTGTTGGTCGGCCATTTTTTTTGAGCTCATATTAGGCAGCCTCCACTCGCAAAGCGACGAGGGATTCGCACCACGCAATGACCTCGGCCTCGATCCAAACTGCGGACTTTGGCCCGAGCATTACTTGTTTGGGAAAGCGCCCGGCCGCAATGCGTCGGTAAATCTCGGATGTGGAGAGGGTGGTCAGACTGCGGACTGCAGCCAGCTTGATGAAGCGGCGGGCAGGGGCGACTTCAGTGCGTTGTTCAAGTTCGGCTTTCGAGTTTTGGTGAAGCTGGGAGGGAGTAGGGCTTGCCATGTTGTGCGCCTCCTTGGGTGGCGTTGAGAACATGGCTAATGCTGGCGGCTGACTTATCCACAGAATAGGCCGGGTATTCCATGAAATAGGCCGGGCATTTGGCTCTTTCAGATCTGGGGAGCAAGCCCGAGGCCAGGTACAGCGTGCCTCTTAAATAGGCTGGGTATTTTATTGTGAACGGATGGCGCCAGATCCTCGTTTACGCCAGCTAACTATGGCGCAGAGTCTTTCAGTTTCGGTTTTGTTGAGCCGGTAGCCGTTACGTTCTAACCAAGCTTCAACCAATGGATGAACCCCTCGCCCGCCTGCGGCCGCCGGGTTGTGAATGCCGTCCTGGGTCAGCTCTCGCCAGCACTGTAAGGCGAGAATTAGTTCGGGTGGTGAAAGTGGGTTGTCTTGCCTCATGAGCTCGGAAAGCCCCATGACCTGCTCAAGCTGCTCCTCTAGGCGGATGCTTTCATCTTCAGCATCTCGTCTGGCCCTGCGCTCGTCGTTAAGTTCGCGGCGCTGCAGTTCTAACTCGTCCATAAGATGCTGGTATTGAGTTGTCTTGATTTCGAGTTGCGCCGAAAGCTCTATCGCTTTTTGTTCTGCCATTTGCCGGGCGATTCGATGCTCGTCAAGTTGTTCGCTGGCGCTTTTTTCACCTTCGCGGCGCAACTGCGCTTGTTGCGTTTTGAGAACTATCGATGAGTTGCTGGGTATGACGGATTGAGGTGGGAAGCTTGTTGCAGCAGAGCCATTAACTGCCATTGAGAACGAAACGCCGTCATTTGCTGGTTGAGCAAACCCAGCCGCCATCTCGGTACGGGTGGTAGCCTCATCAACAAGGCGCTCAATCCATTTCCGCCATATCAGGACGTTAGCTGTTGGTATCGGGCCCGAATTGGTTGAAATCGTCGCGCTAGCTCTGCCGGCGCTGGTCGCTGTGAAGTAGTCGGCCAGTGCACCATGAGTGATTTGAATATTCCTGTCGGAGCGTCCACCCGAAAAGACGCTCACATGTAGAGACTGAATCGGCTGGTCTAACGGTGCCAATGTCTCGAGAGTTGCAGCGAGTTCGGAGGCCAAGAGACGGGGATTCAGATGGTGGCTTGACGCCCAGTCAGAATAGATCCCGTCGAGCTTTACACGCCCGAAAGGTTCCAACTGCTCGTCTCCACCAGATCCCGACATCTGCCAAGCTCATATATGACAGCTGTACGAATGTACAGCGATGGCCATTATGTTATCAGCAAATCCCAACCAGACCCAAACCAACCCCGGCGCATCCAGAGGAAACTATGCCTTGCGCTTGATACTCACCACGTTAGCGCCAGCGCAAAGGGAGTCGATTGAATCCGCCCACGCTTGCATCATTTCCCGGCGCTGCTCGACATAGGCCGCGTGGTTGTATGTGCCGCGGATCTCGTCACTGTCACCGTGGGCGAGCTGGCGCTCAATCCAATCCTTGTTGTACCCGCGTCCGTTGAGCTCGGTGCTCAACAGGTGGCGGAAGCCGTGACCTGTTTGCCGGCCTTCGTACCCAGCCAGCCGCAAAGCCTTGTTTATCGTGTTCTCACTCATAGGGCGTTCAGGGTTGGTGCCAGTAAAGACCAGAGAGTAACGCCCGGTGATTTCGTGAAGCTGGCGCAAAATAGCTACGGCTTGGCGGGGCAGGGGGACGATATGGGGGCGGCGGGCTTTCATGCGGGCGGCGGGTATCGTCCAAACGGCGGCGTCAAGATCGAACTCAGACCACGGCGCTTGGCGTAATTCACCAGGGCGAACCGCGGTCAACGTCAGCAGCCGAATGGCATGTCGGGTCAAGGTGTGAATGTTCGCGGCCTCGACTTTGCTCAGTAGCTCGGGAAATTCGGCAAAGGTTACATGTGGGTGGTGGCGGGCGGCTTTTGCTGGCGCGGCCACCACGTTCAGATCAGTGGCCGGATTTACCTCTACGACGCCCTTGGCTAACCCATATCGGAATATCTGGTGTAACCATTGGCGGATCTTGCCTGCGGCATTGAGCGTGCCCCTTGCCTCGACTGTGCGTACCAACTCCACCAACTCGGGTCTGGTGATGGCTTTAACCGGGCGTGCGCCGATGCCGGGAATAATGTCGTTGTCCAAGTACAGCTTTGCTTTGTAGGTGGTGGCCTCTGCCCATCGCGGCGAGTTGTAGTCGTACCACTCCCACGCTAGCGTCTCAAAAGTCAGTCCATGGACCTTCTGAGCCTGTTTGGCGGCTTTCTTGTGCTCGCCTGGATCTGCGCCTTCGATCAGAAGTTGGCGGGCCTCATCGCGCAGCTGGCGGGCCTTCAGCAGAGTGACAGCAGGGTATTTGCCCAGCGCCAGCATTTTTGCGTTGCCGTTGAAGCGATACCGGTATCGCCAAAGCTTGGAGCCAGTCGTGGTGACTTCTAGGCACAAGCCGTTAGCGTCGGTCAGCCGATAGAGCTTGTCCTTCGGTTTGGCGGTGCGGATGGTGGTGTCTGACAGTGGCATTGCATCCCCCTCGCCGGCCGCACAATGCGGGCAGTTTGCCGCCGTGGTGTGAGTAGATTTGTAGACCGAACTGGATCTACTCACGAATCTACTCACATCTGTTTGGGCTTACAAGAGAGCGGTTGGGAACCGTAGAAAGCAAAAAGCCCGCACGAGGCGGGCTTTCTGTGTGTCTTCAGGTGTGCTTGGCATCACCTGAAAACGAAAGGTGGTGCCCAGAGACGGAATCGAACCGCCGACACGGGGATTTTCAATCCCCTGCTCTACCGACTGAGCTATCTGGGCAACGGGGCGCATTAAACGGGTTTTTCAGGGGGTCGTCAAGCAAGTTTTCAAAAAATATTTAATTATTACCGTCGCTTACGATCCGACCCCCGATTTTACGGGCTTACTCGGCAGGCGGAACGTAGCCTTCGGCCTTGGCGTAATCCTCGCCGGAGAAGTACTTGTCCATCTCGCCCTGAAGATATTTGCGATCTTCAGCGTTCATCATGTTCAGGCGTTTTTCGTTGATCAGCAGCGTCTGGTGCTTTTGCCAGTCAGCCCAGGCCTTGGCCGAGACGTGGTCAAAAATGTCCTGACCTTTGGCGCCGGGGAATGGGGCGCGCTCCAGGGCTGGCAATTCTTCTTTGTACTTGCGGCACATGATGGTGCGGGTCATGACGACTCTCCTGCGTTCAATACGGCGGCCGCGCGTTCGAGCAAGGTTTTGACCGGGGCGGCAAGGCCCAGGCGCGGCGGGGTGGCGAGGTTATACCAGAGCCAGTCGGCCTCGGCCACGTGATGGCTGGCCTCCTGGACCTGAACCAGCCAGGGTTCGATGGACAATTGAAAATGGCTGAAGGTGTGTATCAGGTTCGGCAGTGCCTGTTGGTCGCCCAGCTCCAGCGAGTGTTGCGAGGCGAGGTGTTGCAGGTCGTCGAGGTCGTCGAGTTCCGGCAAGCTCCACAAACCGCCCCACAGACCCGTGGAAGGGCGACGGTAAAGCAGAATCGCGCCGTCACCGTTGGCGAGCAACGGCATCAGCGTGCGTTTCTGTGGCACGGCTTTGCGCGGTTTGGGAATCGGGTAGCGCGTCTCCAGGCCGAGCATGTGCGCTTCGCAGCCCTTTTCCAGCGGGCAGAGCAGGCAACTCGGTTTACTGCGGGTGCAGAGCGTGGCGCCCAGATCCATCATCGCCTGGGTGTAGGCGTTGACCCGATCATGCGGCGTAAAGCGCTCAGCGTTGGCCCAGAGCTGTTTGGCCACCTTCGGCTCGCCCGGATAGCCCTCTTGAGCGGTAAATCGCGCCAGTACGCGTTTGACGTTGCCGTCGAGGATCGGCGCGCGCAGGCCCATGCTGATGCTGGCAATGGCCCCGGCGGTGGACAGGCCGATACCCGGCAAGTCGGTAAGTTTTTCCACATCACGGGGAAACTCACCGCCGTACTGCTCGACGACGATTTTTGCGGTCTTCTGCAAATTGCGCGCGCGGGTGTAGTAACCCAGGCCGGTCCACAGGTGCAGCACTTCATCTTCCGGCGCGGCGGCCAGGTCTTCGACCGTCGGCAACGAGGCCATGAAACGGTCGAAGTAATTCAGCACGGTGCTGACCTGAGTTTGCTGCAACATGATTTCCGAGACCCACACCCGATACGGGTTGATGTCCTGCTGCCAGGGCAAATCGTGACGGCCGTGGCGGTCGAACCATTCCAGCACCGCCGTTGAAAACTGCTCGGCTCTCATCGCTTGAACAGCCCCTTGAGCGCATCTTTCAGTTCCGGGCTGACCTTGTCGCCCAGCTTCTCGTCGATTTTCTCGCTGATGCGTTCGCCCGCCAGTTTGCTCGCCACCTGACCCATGCGTTCGTTATCGAGGCGGCATGCCTTGGCACCGAGCTCCAACGGTCCACGGCAACGCAGCGGCCACTCTATGCCGACAAACTTCTCGCCAACCTGGCAAGCCGGGTCCGGCATGGCGCTGGTATCGCCTTCGACAACGATGCCCACGCGGTAGTCCATGCCCAGCACACGCAGGTCGACATCGCCGTCACCTTTGACGGTCATGCCCGGGATGCGCACTTTCAGGTCCGGGTTGCTGGCCACGCCGTTGCGGAACGTCAGGTTGCCCTTGAGCTCCTCGAACGGTGTGTCCTTGCCCCGTGGCTCGCCGCTAAGGGTTTTGCGGTTGAGCGTGGCGATGCCTTTGCACAGCTGTTGTTCGAGGTTGGCATTGAGCAGTACGCCATTGTTGATGACGAAACTGGTGGTGCCATTGAGGGTTTCGATCAGCGCTTTCTGGCTGTTGCCGTTGCCGGTGACGTTGCTATTGAGCGTGACCAGACCTTTGACCGGGGGATTCTTGCCCTGGCTTTCGAGGATTTTTTCTACCGGTACGCGGCTGATTTTCGTCTGCAAGTTCAGCGCGGGCACTGGCTGGCGCACGTCGAGGGTGCCGGTGGCTTCGAAGTTGCCGGCGTACAGATCGCCGCGCAGGTTTGCCAAAGTCAGCAGTCCGCCCTGGCCGTTGGCCTTGAGCGTTGCGTTTTGAATCGGCAGTTTTTCCAGGGTCAGTTGGCCGAAGGCCAGGTCGGCGTCAACGTCCAGCTTACTCAGGCGCTCCACCGGCAGCAGGCGCTCGTTGCTCCATGCGTCTTTGGTCGGTGCTTGCGGCAACGGCGTACTGCCGGCGCCGGCCATGGCATCGGCTTCGGTGCTGGCGACTTCGGCCTGACGCACTTGTGTTGCGCTATTGGCTTCGGCCGATTTCGGCGGCAGGTAACGGTCAACGTTGAAAGTGTCGGCCTTGAGGTTTGCCCGAAGTGATTGCTTGGCGAAATCTTCGACGGCGATGCGGCCATTGAAGGTGCTGTCGTCGACTTTCAGATTGATGTCATCCAGCACCACGCTGGTCGGCGTGCCCGCGAGGCGTGTGGCCAGTTCGACTTTGCTCAGGCTGCCTTCAGCCATGGCCGGGAGTTTCTGGCCGATGCTGTCGACGAATTTCGCCAAATCGAATTGCGCGATGGAAATTCCGCCGCTGATCTGTGGCGTCTTGTCGAGGTCGTTGACTTTCAGTTCACCCAACGCGCGCAGTTGGTTGGCGGAAATTTTGATGCCGGTCCATTCGGCAACGTTGGCGGCGCGGTCCAGCAGCAATTGACCCTGAGCGGCGAAGGTCATGGTTTTGCCTTGCAGCGGATCGCCGGCGACTTCGCCGGACAACTTCATGTCTTCGAGTTTGTAACGCTGCAACGCGCGTTCGAAACGCACTTCACCATTCAGTTCGGTTCGGACTCGCAGAACTGGCTGGTTGGTGCCCAGGAACGCGGTGAGTTTGACCGGGATGTTGGTGGAATCATGCACCGGGCCGGTGCTCAGCTGGATGCTTTCGGCGCTGAACTGCTTGCCGGTCTTCTCATCGTTGTATTCAACGCGGGCGTTGTTGACGGTCAGGCTGTCGATGTCCAGGCGAATCGGCTGGGCCGGTTTTTCCACCTGGACGGTGGTTTGCGATGCAGGTTCACCCGGGGTGGCGGGAGGCGTGCCAGCGGGGCTGGTAGCGACCGGCACCTTGCCGATGTCTTCCCAGTTGCCGTGGCCGTCCTTGTCGCGGTTGAGGCGCAGGTTCAGACCTTCGACGCGTACATCGCTCATCTGCACTTCACGGCGCAACAGTGGCAACACGCGCACCGACAAGCCAAGCATCTGCAAATCAGCGAACGGTTCGGTGGGCTTGGCCAGGGTCGCAACACCGGCATCGTGCAATTCCAGGCCCAGCCACGGGAACAGGCTCCAGCCGATATCGCCATTGAGCGTCAGCTCGATGTGGGCCTTGTCGCGGGCAATCTGGCGGATCTCGTCTTTGTAGTCGTTGGGATCGAAGAGGTGGGTCAGGGCAAAGCCCAGCGCCACAATGATCAGCAACAGCCCGAGAAGTACCAGACCCAGGATTTTGCCGAACGCTTTCATGGGCGAGTCCTTGTAATTAGTCGAATTCGAAATTTAGCCGAGGAGTATAGCGCTCCAGAACGGACGACCGGTCGGCGATCACGCTGACTCTGTATCCAGCGGAATGTGCAGCTTGGCCGCCAATGCCTGTGCTTCCAGGTGTCCGGCGGGTGCCAGCAGGCGCAAGATGGCGCCCGATTGTGCGGCCATTCTTTGTGCTTCGTGCACCAGTCGCTCGGCAACGCCACGACGACGGGTGATTTTTCGTACGCATATTTGAGACAAATGCCAGACGTCAGCGTGCCGTTGCAGGCGTGCCGCGCCCAGTAGCCGATCATTGAAGCGCCCGGCGATCAGCGAGCCATCACGCAGGCAGTCTTCGATCAGATGTTCATCTCCGGTAAATGGGCTGAACAGCCAATCCGGAGCGTCGCGGTAAATCTTCTGGAGGTCTTGTTGGTCCTGAGGAGTGATTTGTTGCAACGACTCGACAATGATCGGCATGGTGGTTCCTGTGAAGTTGTACACACGCTCTGTAGGGGCTGCCGAAGGCTGCGATCCTTTGATCTTTTGTAACCAGAAGCAAAATCAAAAGATCGCAGCCTTCGGCAGCTCCTACAGGTAACGAGATCGGATAACGTACAAAACGTGATATCAGTTTGGTTTTTCTGTCACGTGCAAATGGTAACCTTCGCCCGTTCGTCCGTCCTTCTGCGACGTGATGCCGCACCAAAATGGAGCTTTACCCGGAATAACACAGTCATGCCTGCGTTGCATTTAAGGCTGGGGGTAAAGAGTGGCTGGCTGGCGAACCATACTAATAATTGGGGGATAAACAATGACCACGAGTATCACGGCGGACGGCTATGCCGACCAGCCCTCGTTCCTGTCCAAGGAGCGAATCATCGCCAAGCCCGGTTTCAACCGTTGGCTGGTGCCACCGGCCGCTCTGGCCATCCACCTGTGCATCGGCATGGCTTACGGCTTCTCGGTGTTCTGGCTGCCACTGTCCAAGGCGCTGGGCGTTACCAAGGCGGTGACTTGCGCGCCGGACATGAGCTTCATCGCTCAAGTCTTCTCGTCGCAATGCGACTGGCCGATTTCGATGCTCGGCTGGATCTACACCCTGTTCTTCATCTTCCTCGGTTGCTCGGCAGCGATCTGGGGCGGCTGGCTGGAACACGCCGGGCCGCGCAAGGCTGGCGTTGTATCGGCGCTGTGCTGGTGTGGCGGTCTGCTGATTTCGGCGTTGGGTATCTATACCCACCAGATCTGGCTGATGTGGATCGGCTCCGGGGTTATTGGTGGTATCGGCCTGGGCCTGGGCTACATCTCGCCGGTGTCGACCCTGATCAAGTGGTTCCCGGACAAGCGCGGCATGGCGACCGGCATGGCGATCATGGGCTTCGGCGGTGGTGCGATGGTTGGTGCACCGTTGGCGACAGCGCTGATGAGCCACTTCGGTTCGCCAGAAGGCGTTGGCGTATGGCAGAGCTTCGTGGCGATGGCGGCGATCTACTTCGTGTTCATGATCGGTGGCGCGCTGTCTTATCGCGTTCCGCCAACCGGCTGGAAGCCTGAAGGCTGGACCGCTCCGGCGAAAAAAGCTGCGAACGCGATGATCACTCACCGTCACGTGCACGTGAACGTGGCGTGGAAAACCCCGCAGTTCCGCCTGGTATGGCTGGTGCTGTGCCTGAACGTATCGGCCGGTATCGGCATCCTCGGCATGGCTTCGCCGCTGTTGCAGGAAGTGTTTGGCGGCAAGTTGCTGGGCACGGACCAGGCGTTCGGTCAGCTGGACGCCGGGCAATTGGCTTCTATCGCGGCCATCGCTGCCGGTTTCACCGGTTTGCTGAGCCTGTTCAACATCGGTGGCCGCTTCTTCTGGGCCTCGTTCTCGGACTACCTGGGTCGCAAAAACACCTACTTCGTGTTCTTCGCCCTGGGCTTTGCCCTGTATGGACTGATTCCAAACCTGGGTCATCTGGGCAGCGTCGCGCTGTTCGTGGCGGCGTTCTGCATCATTCTGTCGATGTACGGCGGTGGTTTCGCGACGGTTCCGGCGTACCTGGCGGACCTGTTCGGTACGCAAATGGTCGGCGCGATTCACGGTCGTCTGCTGACGGCGTGGGCAGCGGCGGGCGTGTTGGGTCCGGTGCTGGTGAACTACCTGCGTGAATATCAGCTGAGCATCGGCGTTGAGCGTGCGGCAGCTTACGACATCACCTTGTACATCCTTGCCGGCCTGCTGGTGCTGGGTTTCATTTGCAACCTGCTGGTGCGTCCGGTGGCTGACAAGTACTTCATGACCGACGCTGAACTGGCTGCCGAACAGGCGCTGGGTCACGACAAGGGTGCTGACGCCAGCACGTCGCTGGAGTGGAAAGCTGCGCCGGGCACCAAACCTCTGGCGCTTGCTGCCTGGCTGGCGGTGGGTATTCCTTTGGCGTGGGGTGTGTGGGTGACCCTGCAGAAGACGGCAGTACTGTTCCACTAACACCGACCTCCTGTAGGAGCCGGCTTGCTGGCGATGAACGATCACGCGGTATGCTTGCAAAACCGCGGCGTCTGGATCGCCAGCAAGTCGGCTCCTACGGGGTTAAAAGCCGTGCGTTCGCAATGAGCGCCGACTTGTACTGACATGTACAGCCCCGACAGCACGGGTTTCTGTCCGTCAGCGATATCACCTCCCGTGTTTCTGTTTCGCGCCCGCGCCCCTATAATGGTTGCCTTTTTCGCCCAATGATTTTGCGGAGCTGGTGATGGCCGAACGTATGGCGTCTGTCGAGCGCGACACTCTGGAAACCCAGATCAAAGCCTCGATCAACCTTGATGGCACCGGAAAGGCCCGATTCGATATCGGTGTTCCTTTTCTTGAGCACATGCTGGACCAGATCGCCCGCCACGGGCTGATCGACCTGGATATTGTCAGCAAGGGCGACCTGCATATCGATGACCACCATACCGTGGAAGACGTCGGTATCACCCTCGGCCAGGCCTTCACCAAAGCCATCGGCGACAAGAAAGGCATCCGTCGCTACGGTCACGCCTACGTGCCGCTCGATGAGGCGCTGTCGCGCGTGGTGATCGACTTCTCCGGCCGTCCAGGCCTGCAGATGCACGTTCCGTACACCCGCGCCACCGTCGGCGGTTTCGACGTTGACCTGTTCCAGGAGTTCTTCCAGGGCTTCGTCAACCACGCCAACGTCACCCTGCACATCGACAACCTGCGTGGGCACAACACTCACCACCAGATCGAAACCGTGTTCAAGGCTTTCGGCCGCGCCCTGCGCATGGCCGTTGAGCTCGATGACCGCATGGCCGGGCAAATGCCATCGACCAAGGGCGTTCTGTAATGCAGACAGTCGCGGTAATCGATTACGGCATGGGCAACCTGCACTCGGTGGCCAAGGCCCTCGAGCACGTCGGTGCCGGCAAGGTTTTGATCACCAGCGATGCCAACGTGATTCGCGAAGCCGACCGGGTAGTTTTCCCCGGTGTCGGTGCGATTCGCGATTGCATGGCGGAGATCCGTCGTCTCGGTTTCGATTCGCTGGTGCGTGAAGTCAGCCAGGACCGTCCGTTCCTTGGCATCTGTGTCGGCATGCAAGCCTTGCTCGACACCAGCGAAGAGAACGACGGTGTCGACTGCATCGGCCTGTTCCCGGGCGCGGTGAAGTTCTTCGGCAAAGACCTGCATGAAGACGGCGAGCACCTGAAAGTCCCGCACATGGGCTGGAACGAAGTGAAGCAGAAGGTCAGTCACCCGCTGTGGCACGACATTCCGGACATGGCGCGTTTCTACTTCGTGCACAGCTACTACATCGCCGCCGCCAACGCGCGTCAGGTGGTGGGTGGCGGTCACTACGGTGTCGATTTCGCCGCAGCGCTGGCCGATGGTTCGCGTTTCGCCGTGCAGTTCCACCCGGAGAAAAGCCATACCCATGGCCTGCAATTGCTGCAGAACTTCGCTGCGTGGGATGGTCGCTGGTAAATGGCCGTCAAGAAGAAGCCGCCGATCCTGACCCTCACTCCCGAGCAGGAGAGCGAGGCCAATCACAAGATCAAGCGCTTCATGGAGGATCGCTTCGAACTGGACCTGGGTTCGTTCGAAGCGGCCGAAATCCTTGAGCTGTTTACCCGCGAAATTGCTCCGCACTATTACAACAGGGCGATTTTCGATGTGCAGGCGCACCTCAAAGAGAGGTTCGAAAGCATCGAAAGCGACTTGTGGGCGCTCGAGAAAAACTGATTTCCGAGCCAAGCTGAACATTCGAATTTGAAGGTTTGCCAGATGCTGATTATTCCCGCTATCGATCTTAAAGACGGTGCCTGTGTTCGTCTGCGCCAGGGCCGCATGGAAGATTCCACGGTGTTCTCCGATGACCCGGTGAGCATGGCTGCCAAGTGGGTGGAGGGCGGTTGCCGCCGTCTGCATCTGGTCGACCTGAACGGCGCCTTCGAAGGCCAGCCGGTCAACGGCGAAGTGGTCACCGCCATCGCCAAGCGCTACCCGAACCTGCCGATCCAGATCGGCGGCGGTATCCGCTCCCTGGAAACCATCGAGCACTACGTCAAGGCTGGCGTGAGCTACGTGATCATCGGCACCAAAGCCGTTAAAGATCCGGCCTTCGTCGCTGAAGCCTGCCGTGCGTTCCCGGGCAAAGTGATTGTTGGCCTGGATGCCAAGGACGGTTTCGTCGCAACCGACGGCTGGGCTGAAATCAGCACCATTCAGGTGATCGACCTGGCCAAGCAATTTGAAGCCGACGGCGTGTCCGCGATCGTTTATACCGACATCGCCAAAGACGGCATGATGCAGGGCTGCAACGTTCCGTTCACCGCCGCGCTGGCCGCTGCCACATCGATCCCGGTGATTGCTTCCGGTGGCATCCACAACCTGGGTGACATCAAGACCCTGCTTGACGCCAAGGCGCCAGGCATCATCGGCGCAATCACCGGCCGGGCGATCTACGAAGGCACCCTCGACGTCGCTGAAGCGCAAGCTTTCTGCGATTCGTACAAAGGCTGAGGACTGACCATGGCGCTGGCCAAACGCATCATCCCTTGCCTGGACGTGGACAACGGCCGGGTGGTCAAGGGTGTGAAATTCGAAAACATCCGCGACGCCGGTGACCCGGTGGAAATCGCCCGTCGTTACGACGAGCAGGGTGCCGACGAGATTACCTTTCTCGACATCACCGCCAGCGTCGATGGCCGCGACACCACGTTGCACACCGTCGAGCGCATGGCCAGCCAGGTGTTCATTCCGCTGACCGTGGGTGGTGGCGTGCGTACCGTGCAAGACATTCGCAACCTGCTGAACGCTGGCGCGGACAAGGTCTCGATCAACACCGCAGCGGTGTTCAATCCGGAGTTCGTCGGCGAAGCCGCACAGCATTTCGGCTCGCAGTGCATCGTTGTTGCCATCGATGCGAAGAAGGTCTCCGCTCCGGGCGAAACCCCGCGCTGGGAAATCTTCACCCACGGTGGCCGCAAGCCGACCGGGCTCGATGCCGTTGAGTGGGCGAAGAAGATGGAAGGCCTGGGTGCCGGCGAAATCCTCCTGACCAGCATGGATCAGGACGGCATGAAGAACGGCTTCGACCTCGGCGTCACCCGCGCCATCAGCGATGCCTTGAGCATTCCGGTGATCGCCTCCGGCGGCGTCGGCAATCTTCAGCACTTGGCTGACGGCATTCTCGAAGGTCACGCCAGCGCGGTATTGGCGGCGAGTATTTTCCACTTCGGCGAATACACCGTTCAGGAAGCCAAGGCGTATATGGCCCATCGCGGAATCGTGATGCGTTAAACAAACCGATGCAGGCCAGTAGACATCATGGCGGGCTCAAGGCACTCTTGGGTACGCCATGGATTTCGGTAGCCAGACATGCTTAAACGCCTTCTTCTAGCCCTCGCCAGCACTTCCCTGTTGTTTATCAGCACAGCGCAAGCTGCAGACAGTCCCGACACCGACATTGTGTTGCTGACGGAAAACTTCCCGCCGTACAACATGGCGAAGAATGGAAAGAATTTCGCCCAGGGCGAGAACATCGATGGCATTGCTACGGACATCGTTCGTGAAATATTCAAGCGTACCGACATTACCTATAGCCTGACCCTGCGCTTTCCTTGGGAGCGAGTGTACAAACTCGCCCTGGAAAACCCCGGTTACGGCGCGTTCGTGATGGCGCGGTTGCCCGACCGAGAGAAACTCTTCAAGTGGGTCGGGCCGATCGGTCCGGACGACTGGATCATGCTGGCCAAGGCTGACAGCAAAATCACCCTCGAAACCCTGGATGACGCGCGAAAGTACAAGATCGGTGCGTACAAGGGTGACGCCATTGCCATGACCCTGGCCAAGCAGGGCTTGAAGCCGGTGGTGGTGCTGCGCGATCAGGACAATGCGAAGAAACTGGTCAACGGGCAGATTGACCTGTGGGCCACCGGCGATCCGGCCGGGCGCTATCTGGCGCGTCAGGAAGGCGTGAGCGGGCTCAAGACCGTTTTGCGCTTTAACAGCGCCGAGCTGTACCTGGCACTGAACAAGGATGTGCCGGACGAAACGGTTGCCAGACTTCAGGCAGCGCTGGATCAGTTGCGCAAGGAAGGCAAGGTCGACGAGATCATGGCGCGGTATTTGTAATCCCTGTAGGAGCTGGCTTGCCAGCGATGGCGGCCGAAAGGGCAATGCAAATCTCGAGGCCGCATCGCCAGCAAGCCGGCTCCTACAGTGATCGGCGACGAGCCAATCAGCGGTAAACGCCATCCTTTCCATGCGCTGCCATCGCCCGATTACCGCGCACGCTGACCATCTGCTTGATATCGATCCACTCAATCCCCTGTGCCTTCAACTTTGGCAACTCACGCTCCAGCACCGCCAGCGTCTGCGGATACGGATGCCCGATCATCACCGCCGAACCCTGCTTGTGCGCCAGGCTGATCGCTGTCCGTAACTGCGTGAAGATTGCTGCTTCCGTGCGCTCGTCATCGAGAAACACATCCCGCGAAACGCTCGCCAAACCAATCTTCTGTGCTTCTGCGGCGGCGACAGTCTGTGCGCTGGTGCGGCTGTCCAGGAAGATTTTGTGTCGACTTTGCAGATTCGCCATCAACCAGGCCATCGCCGGTTGCTGGGCGGTCATGCGACTGCCCATGTGATTATTGATGCCTGCGGTGTAGGGCACCGCTTTGAAAGCCGCGTCGAGGCGCTTCTCAAGTTCTCCGAGGGGCAACTCGGGATGCCAGGCGAACGGTCCGGTGGCCGGGTCCATGGGCATGTGCAGGATGACGATTTTGCCGGCGCGATGGGCTTCGCGGGCGAACTCGGTGGCGTGGGGCGTGTCGGGCATGATCGCCGCCGTCACTGGGCCGGGCAGCGCCAATACACGGCGATCCCGGGGCAGGCTCTGCCCAAGGTCATCGATGATCAGTGTCAGATAGGCCTTGTGAGGCGTCGACCCGGCGGATTCTGCGTGAGCAGTACCCGCCAGGCAGCACAACAGGATGAGGATTAAGCGCAGACCCATTCTCAACGGCCGGAGGTGATGCTCAGCCCTTTGAGCAGGCTCAGGGCCTGGGCCAATTGGTAGTCGTCATCCTGCGGCATAGGCTTGGCTTTGCCGCTGGAACCGGTTGGTTTGTCGGCGCCGCCGTTGCCGTTGCCGAGGTGACCTTGCAGGTCGGCTTCCTTGAAGTATTCGCCGTC
Source organism: Pseudomonas fluorescens (assembly GCF_000802965.1). Lineage (GTDB taxonomy): Bacteria > Pseudomonadota > Gammaproteobacteria > Pseudomonadales > Pseudomonadaceae > Aquipseudomonas > Aquipseudomonas fluorescens_A. The sequence continues at coordinate 188,238 of NZ_JSAK01000015.1, forward strand.
CTGCTCGCTGGTGATCTTGGCCTTGCGCACTTCGATGTCCGGGACGATGCCCTGGGCCTGGATCGAGCGGCCGTTCGGCGTGAAATACAGCGCCGTGGTGATTTTCAGGGCGCGGTCATTGTTCAGTGGCAACACGGTTTGTACCGAGCCTTTACCGAAACTGGTGGTGCCCATGACCACTGCACGTTTCTGATCCTGCAAGGCGCCCGCGACAATTTCCGACGCCGAGGCGCTGCCACCATTGATCAGCACGACCATTGGCACGGCTTCGCTTTCATCCTTGCCGGTGGCGTTGAAGCGCAGCTCGGAGTTGGCGATTCGGCCCTTGGTGTAAACGATCAGGCCTTTGGTGATGAAGTGGTCGACCACTTCAACTGCCGATTGCAGCACGCCACCCGGGTTGTTGCGCAGGTCGAGGATGATGCCTTTGAGCTTCTTGCCGTTGTCTTTGCGCAATTTGGCCAAGGCCTTGGAGACCTCTTCGCCGGTCTTGACCTGGAACTGGGTGATGCGGATGTAGCCGTAGCCGGACTCCAGCAACTGGCTCTTCACGCTCTTCACTTGAATGATCGCGCGGGCCAGTGTCACGTCGAACGGTGTGCCACCGTCGCGGACCAGGGTCAGGGTGATTTTTTCGCCGATCTTGCCGCGCATCTTGTCCACGGCTTCGGTCATGGTCTGGCCACGGGTTGGCTGACCGTTGATCTTGACGATGAAGTCGCCGGCCTGAATGCCAGCCTTGGATGCCGGGGTGTCGTCGATTGGCGACACCACTTTGATGAATCCGTCTTCGGCGCCGACTTCGATGCCCAGGCCACCGAATTCGCCGCTGGTGCTTTCCTGCAATTCAGCGAAGTCTTCCGGGCCGAGGTAGGCGGAGTGCGGGTCAAGGTTGCTGAGCATGCCTTTGATGGCATTTTCCAGCAGGGTTTTATCGTCTACCGGCTCGACATACGCCGCTTTGATCCGATCCATGACCTCGGCAAAGGTGCGCAACTCTTCCAGCGGCAATGGCGCCTTGGTGGTTGCAGCAGTGCCCGCAGGCGCGACTGCCGGGGCCGGTTGAGCGGCGAACGCCAACGGCGCGCCGATCACCAGGGCAATCGTCAGGGCGAGCGAGGTAAGGCGGGACAAATGCAGCATGTCGAACGAACTCCTGAATGTAGGCAGCGCGCTTATCCTTGCGCGCGACACCATTGTGCCGGGTCACTCGGGTGACCCTGCTGACGAATCGCGAAATACAGAGCCGGTGTGTCCTGGCCACCACTGCTACCGACAGTGGAAATGGACTCACCGGCTTTAACCACGTCACCCGCAGACTTGAGCAGTGTCTGGTTGTGACCGTAAAGACTCAAAAAACCGTTGCCGTGATCGAGGATCACCAGCAGCCCCGCGCCGCGCAACCAGTCGGCGAACACCACGCGCCCGCCATGCACCGCATGCACGGTGCTACCAGCGGAAGCACCGATCATCACGCCGTCCCATTTGGTCCGGGCGTCGTCGCCACGGCTTTCGCCGAAGCGCGCCAACAGTCGACCATCGACAGGCCATGGAAGTTTGCCGCGAGTTGACGCAAATGCACCGCCAAAGGTTTCGCCGGAGCTTGAAACCAATGCGCCAGGTGTTGATTTAACCGGTTTGCGTGGGGCGTCAGTCTCATCTGCTTGAGCCTGGGCCTCACGTAAACGCTTTTTTTCGGCTTCCTGCTGGGCGATCAGCGCTTTTTGCCGCGCTTCTTCTGCCTCACGAGCCTGGCGAGCCAGGGTTTCTTCAATGGTTTTAAGGACTTTAGACAGGTCTGCCTGATCCTGCTCGCGGGCTGCCAGTTTCTGGTCGCGCGCTTTCACGTCGTCGTTGAGCTTGGCCAGAACTTGCTGGCGCTCCTGGCGAACTTTCTCGAGTTCGCCACGCTGGGATTCGAGGCTGCTTTGCTGCACCAGCAATTGCGCTTGCTGCATGGCGATGTCTTTTTCGACATTGGCCAATTGGCGCAGGGTTTCGTTGAAATTCTTCAGCTGCTCCAGGCGGGCCTGGCTCAGGTAGTCGTAATAGGTGAGGGTGCGGGCAAATTTTTCGGGGTTCTGCTGGTTGAGCAGCAGCTTCAGGTATTCCTGACGACCGTTCTGATAGGCCGCCCGGGCCTGGATGGCGATCAGTCGTTGCTGTTCAGTGCGCGCGCTCTGGAGTTTTTTTTTCTCTGCATCGAGCCGCTGCAGCTCGGATTCGCTCTTCTTCAGCTCTTTTTGCAGGGCATCGACCTGCTTCTCGAGCTTGCCCATTTCGGTCTCGGTGCCTTTGAGATCCTTCTGCACCCCGGATTTTTCTTCCTGGAGCTTGCCCAGCAGCTTTTTCAGCTCGGCAATGTCCTGACGCGTAGCGTCCAACTGTTGTTGGGTTTGCGTGCGCTCGTCAGCGAAGGCCGGTTGGAGCAGGCAAGTCAGGGCGAGGGCTATCAGGACGCGGAGCATAGAGGCGGGCGGCACCAGGGAAAGGGACGGCCTAGTATGCCCGCCATGCGCAGCAAAAAAAATGCCCATTTCTGACTGTGTGATAACTGGAGCAAGATGTGGGCAGCTTTAATCTTTAAAACCACCACAAACCAATGTGGGAGCTGGCTTGCCAGCGATGATGGCCTGACATTCAACATAGAAGTTGGCTGTCAGATTGCTATCGCGGGCAAGCCCGCTCCCACAGGGTTTAAGCGGCGTTTGAGAGCCGGCGTTACACCAGAATCGAAGTCCCGGTCATTTCCGCCGGCTGTTCCAGGCCCAGCAGCTTCAGCATGGTCGGCGCTACGTCCGCCAGAACGCCACCTTCACGGACCTTCAGGTCGCGCTTGCCGACATAGATGAACGGCACTGGCTCTGTGGTGTGCGCGGTGTGCGCCTGGCCAGTGGATGCGTCGGACATTTGCTCGACGTTGCCGTGGTCGGCGGTGATCAGCGCTTCGCCACCGACTTTTTCCAGCGCCTCGACGATACGACCGACGCACTGGTCCAGGCATTCAACGGCTTTCACCGCCGCGTCGAACACGCCACTGTGGCCAACCATGTCGCCGTTGGCGTAGTTGACCACGATCACGTCGTAACGCTGGTTTTCGATGGCGTCGACGATACGGTCGGTGACTTCCGGTGCACTCATTTCCGGCTGCAAGTCGTAAGTGGCGACTTTCGGCGACGGGATCAGGATGCGCTCTTCGCCCGGGAACGGTTCTTCGCGACCGCCGGAGAAGAAGAAGGTCACGTGGGCGTACTTCTCGGTTTCAGCGATGCGCAGCTGGGTCTTGCCGTTTTTCGCCAGGTAATCGCCCAGCACGTTTTCCAGGCTGCCGGCGGCGAAGGCCGATGGCGCGGGAATGCTGGCGGCGTATTGGGTCAGCATGACGAAACCAGCCAGTTTCGGCTGGCGGGTGCGTTCGAATTCCTTGAAGTCGTCTTCGACGAATACACGGGTCAGTTCACGGGCGCGGTCGGCGCGGAAGTTCATGAACACCACGGCATCGCCGTCTTCGACTTTTACCGGCTCACCGATGGAGGTGGCTTTGACGAATTCGTCGCTCTCGCCACGCTCGTAAGCGGCTTGCAGGCCTTCCTGAGCGGTGGCGGCGTTGAATTCGCCATTGCCGTCGACGATCAGGTTGTAGGCCTGGGATACACGGTCCCAACGGTTGTCGCGGTCCATCGCGAAATAACGGCCGATGAGGCTGGCGATGCGACCTTTGCCCAATGCCTGGAACGTGGCGTCCAGCAGCTCGATGGACGATTGCGCGCTTTTCGGCGGGGTGTCGCGGCCGTCGAGGAAGGCGTGCAGGTAGATTTTTTCGGCGCCACGCTTGGCAGCCAGTTCGGCCATGGCGACCAGGTGATCCTGGTGGCTGTGCACGCCGCCATCGGACAGCAGGCCCATGAAGTGCACGGCTTTGCCGGCAGCAACGGCTTTATCCACTGCGGCGCAGATGGTCGGGTTCTCGAAAAACTCGCCGTCGCGGATCGATTTGGTCACGCGAGTGAAGTCTTGATACACCACGCGACCGGCGCCGAGGTTCATGTGGCCGACTTCGGAGTTGCCCATCTGGCCATCCGGCAAGCCGACGTCCATGCCACTGCCCGAAATCAGGCCGTTGGGCACGGTGGCCCACAAGCGGTCCAGTACGGGCTTCTTCGCGGCAAAGATCGCGTTGGATTCGGGGTTATCGCTGTGACCGAAGCCGTCGAGAATCATCAGGACCAAAGGTTTAGGCGTGGTAGTCATGGAATCCACTCGTGGCTGAGGTAAAAAGGAGTAATGGAAAAAGGGAGTCGCAGTTTAATGCGAAGTTCCGGCCACGTCACCGCCGGACGGGGTTTGGCCCACCCTAGGGGCTGTGTATACTGGCCGACATTTTAACGCCCTGGAACCTCCTTCGATGGTTGCTCACCTGATTGAATTTGCCACTAACCACTACATTCTCGTCGGTATCTTCGTCGTACTGCTGGCCGCGCTGATCGCCTATCAGATGCAAGGTGGCGGCCGTAGCCTGAGCACGGGCGAACTGACTGGCCTGGTCAACAAAGACGCAGGCGTGGTGATCGACATTCGTCCGACCAAGGACTTCGCCGCCGGTCACATTGTTGGCGCGTTGAACATTCCTCACGACAAACTGGCCGCACGCGTTGGCGAGCTGGAAAAGCACAAGGCCAAGACCATCATCCTGGTCGACGCCATGGGCCAGACCGCCGGCACTCACGCCCGTGAGCTGGTGAAGGCTGGCTTCACTGCCGCCAAGCTGTCCGGTGGTGTGTCCAGCTGGAAAGCCGACAACCTGCCGCTGGTGAAGTGATATGAACAACGTCGTCGTCTATTCCAGCGATTACTGCCCTTACTGCTCGCGAGCCAAGTACCTGCTCGAGAACAAAGGCGTGGCCTTCGAAGAGATCAAGGTCGATGGCAAGCCGCAGGTGCGTGCCGCAATGGCTCAGAAAGCCGGACGCACGTCCGTGCCGCAGATCTGGATCGGCAGCACCCACGTGGGTGGTTGTGATGATTTGTTTGCCCTGGAGCGCGCCGGCAAGCTCGACGCGATGCTCAAGGCCTGAACTCCGTACCCTATAAAAGACCCAAGATCAGAAAGGATCTGAGATGACTGACCAACAGAACACTGCAGCTAGCGAAGAAGAAACCGCACCGCAATTCTCCTTGCAGCGCATCTACGTACGTGACTTGTCCTTCGAAGCCCCGAAAAGCCCGGCGATCTTCCGCCAGCAGTGGGAGCCGAGCGTCGGTCTGGATCTGAACACTCGTCAAAAGGCTCTGGAAAACGATTTCCACGAAGTCGTCCTGACCCTGTCGGTGACCGTGAAGAACGGCGACGAAGTGGCCTTCATCGCTGAGGTGCAACAGGCCGGTATCTTCCTGATCAAGAACCTCGACGACGCTTCGATGAGCCACACCCTCGGCGCGTTCTGCCCGAACATCCTGTTCCCGTACGCTCGTGAAGCGCTGGACAGCCTGGTGACCCGTGGCTCGTTCCCGGCCCTGATGCTGGCACCGGTGAATTTCGACGCCCTGTACGCGCAAGAGCTGCAACGCATGCAAGCGGCGGGCGAGACTCCGACCGTGCAATAAAAGCTTCGTTTGCTCCATGAAAAAAGCGCCGTAACAGGCGCTTTTTTTATGGACTGCTCCGCATCCTCCTGTAGGAGCTGCCGCAGGCTGCGATCTTTTGATCTTAAAAAATCAAGATCAAAAGATCGCAGCCTGCGGCAGCTCCTACATTGGACCGTGGGGTTACTTGAAGTCGTTTTGGCGCCAGGCTTCGTACACGGCCACCGCCACGGTGTTCGACAGATTCAGGCTGCGGCAACCTTCGCGCATCGGCAATCGCAAGCGTTGCTCGGCGGGCAGAGCGTCCAGAACGTCGGCCGGCAAGCCACGGCTTTCCGGACCGAACAGGAACGCATCACCCGGGGCGAAGCTGGCGTCGTGAAACGGCCGCGAGCCCTTGGTGGTGAAGGCGAACACCCGTGGATGACCGAGGCTTTCCAGGCAACTGGCCAAGTCGGCGTGGCGCTGCAGGGTGGCATACTCGTGATAGTCGAGGCCGGCCCGGCGCAGGCGCTTGTCGTCCATCTCGAAGCCCAGCGGTTCGATCAAATGCAGGTGGCAGCCACTGTTGGCGCACAGCCTGATAACGTTGCCGGTATTCGGCGGAATTTCTGGTTGGAAAAGGATGACGTGAAACATGCACGGCTCCGAAGGTAAAGATGAGCGGCATTCTACGCCGCAAGCCGACCCTCGTTCGAAACTATTACCGCGCGTAATGGGATCGCTGGCGATTGTCGGTGTGATGGTGGGGCTGATGATCGGTCGCCTGACCACCCCGGACTCCAGTCAATTGCAGCAGGTTGAAGTGACGGACGACGGCCTGGTGGTGTGGTTCAACAATGAACCCAAGACCCACGGCGAGATAGTGGAAGGCAGCATCGCGCTGTTGTTCGAAGCAGAAGGCAAGGCGCAAAAAGGTCAGCTCAAGCTCAACGGCAAGGACGTGAATTGGCGAACGCGATTGAGTGACGGGGGATTGTTGCTGACGCTGGTGGCGGCCCGACCGCTGCAGGGCGACTGGGCCGGTAGCGAGGTCGATGACCGCTGGCGGTTGGAGATCCATCTCCGAGAGCAATAAAAGAGGGAATCCCCGGCCTGCCTGTACCAAGGTTCCCGAAACGGGAGGGTTCTCGCATTTCGGCGTGAGCCCGGTGTAAAGAAGGAATCCCCGGCCTGCCTGTACCAAGGACCCCAAAACGGGAAGGCTCGTCGCTAGTGCGGTGTGAGCCCGGTGTAAAGAGGGGAATCCCCGGCCTGCCTGTACCAAGGTCCCCGAAACTGGGTAGTGAACTGAATCACTGAAAGGACTATTGCAGGGGGCATGCCAGAATTTAATAAATGGAAATAAAAAGTCGTTTCGATACGCCGAAAGCCCCGTAAAACGGGGCTTTCGTGTTTTTTCGATAAGGGTTCGGTTACGAACGTTGGCGGGTTTTCGGATCAGTTGGCGTGCGCGATTGCGGTTCACGGTGCATTGCGGCGGTGCACAAGCAAAAAAAAGATCGCAGCCTTC